>DATGIL010000074.1:0-3192 GCA_035295745.1 Bryobacteraceae bacterium
AATCCGTCTAAACTCGAGGCCATCTCCGCCAGATTCGGCGGCCTGCCCTGGACCACCAGGCTGGACGAAGCGCTCGCCAATCCCGAATACTCCGTCTACTTCGACGCGCAGACCACCGATCGCCGCGCCGACGCGGTCCGCCAGGCGATCGCGGCCGGAAAGCACATCTACTGCGAGAAACCAATCGCCGGAGACGTCGAGACGGCGCTCGATCTCTGCCGCCGCGCCAACCGCGCCGGCGTGAAGCACGGCGTGGTGCAGGACAAGCTCTGGCTACCGGGCCTGCTGAAACTGCAGACCCTCAAGCAACTCGGGTTCTTCGGAAGAATCCTTTCGGTGCGCGGCGAGTTCGGATACTGGGTCTTCGAAGGCGATACAGTTCCGGCACAGCGCCCGTCATGGAACTACCGGAAGGAAGAAGGCGGCGGGCTCATCCTCGATATGCTCTGCCACTGGCGATACGTCCTCGACAACCTTTTCGGCAATGTCCGCGCGGTGTCGTGCTTGGGCGCGACGCATATCCCGGAGCGCCGAAACGAAGCCGGGCAGCCTTACGAGTGCACGGCTGACGATTCCGCTTATGCCACGTTCGAACTGGACGGAGGCACGATCGCCCATTTCAACTCGTCGTGGTGCGTGCGTGTGCGCCGCGACGATCTGCTCACGCTGCAAGTGGACGGCACCAGGGGAAGCGCGGTGGCAGGGCTGCGCCACTGCTGGATCCAGCATTATGGGGCCACCCCGCGTCCGATATGGAATCCCGACGTCGAGAGTGCGCTCAACTACTTCGACGGATGGCAGAAGGTGCCGGAGCAGGATACCTTCGATAATGCGTTCAAGCGGCAGTGGGAGCTGTATCTGCGCTACATCGTGAAGGACGAGCCGTTCCGCTGGGGCCTGCTGGAAGGCGCCAAGGGCGTCCAGCTTGCCGAAAAGGGACTGGAATCGTGGCGCAAACGCGCCTGGGTGGACGTGCCCGACCTCAAAGCCGATTGATGAGGCTGGCCACGTACCCTGCGCCGAAACCGTTATCGATGTTCACCACCGTGACATTGCTGGCGCAACTGTTGAGCATGCCGAGCAGCGCCGCCAGTCCGGAGAAACTGGCTCCGTAGCCTACGCTGGTGGGCACCGCGATCACCGGGCACGAGACGAGTCCGCCGACCGCGCTTGGCAGCGCGCCTTCCATGCCCGCGCACACGACAATCACACGCGCCGCCGTAAGGCGTTCGCGATTGTGCATCAGGCGGTGGATGCCGGCGACTCCGATATCGTGGATAGTATCCACCTCGTTGCCCATGACCTGAGCCGTAATCTGCGCCTCCTCGGCAACGAACATGTCGCTGGTGCCGGCGCAGACCACGGCGATCGTGCCTTTTCCGCGATTCGTGCGTTCACGCCAGAAGCGGATCACGCCCGAGAGCGGAAAGTATTCGGCGGCGGGCAACCGCTCGGTGAGGAGCGCCGCGCATTGCCGGTCGGCGCGCGTGATCAGAACGTTCTGCGAGTGTTCCAGCAGGCTTTCCGCAATCGCCAGAACCTGTTCGGGCGTCTTGCCTTTGGCGAAGATCACCTCGGGCATGCCGTGGCGCAGTTCGCGGTGATGATCGATCTTGGCGAACCCCAGATCTTCAAACGGCATGTGGCGCATGCGGACGATGGCCGAGTCGACGGTAGTTTCGCCGACGCGCACCTGCTCGAAGAGCGTCCGGAGTTGGTCCTGGTCCATGAGGCCAGAATATCAAGGTTCAGAAGGGAGCTTGGAACGCCAGACTTTTTGGCGATTTGTGAATCCGTGAACCTAGCCCGGGGACTAAGGCCGATCGTTAGTATTCGATGTTACTAAAGTACCACCGCTAAGTGCTTTTTAAACCTTCAGGTCTATTGTATGGATTCAAACCATTGAGCATCATAGGATAACGATGAACCTAGGCACGGAGGTCTCCCGGAATTACGGGGGGATTACAGATCGTAGAGGATCCAGCCGGTTTCCGCTTCAGGAAGAGGTTACGTATAAAGTAATCAACGGCCGGTCGGCCCAAATCAGTGGGAGTGGTAAGACGCTAAACATCGGGAGTGGCGGCATTTTGTTCAGCACCGAAGACCGCATTCCGATGGGGCGGACCGTCGAGTTGTCGGTCAATTGGCCTGCGAGGTTGGGTGGCACCTGCCCGTTGAAATTCGTGGCTGTAGGGCGCGTGGTACGCTCCGAGATCGATCGCGCCGTCGTGCGGATCGAGCGCTACGAATTCAAGACTCGCGGTACTGCCGGGCTAGCCGCTCGGGCATAGCGTTGGAACCCGGTTACTGGTCCCGATGTACTGAGGAGGGGGAGAACGCCGGAAGGCACACGGCGATGTACTCGGCTCCTTCGGGATCCGGCGTGCTGTAACGAATCCATTCCCCGCGATGGGCGATCACTGCCTGTCCTGCGCGCACATCAAGCGCGCCCGTTCGATCTTCCACCCTCAATACTCCTCGCAGAACTATCGTAAATTCGTCAAACTCCGGCGATTGCCCCGGCTCCTGCCAACCCCCGGGACTGCGCATATGGGCAATGCTGACATCCGCACTGCCGCTATTGACGCGTCCGATATACTCGTCGATGAGTTTGGGCTTATTTCCAGCGGCTTCCACGCGGGTCGGCGCACTGATGAGTGTTGGCATGGTCCGGCGCTCCTTCAGGGCTCATCTTAGCAGGAGCGCTGTCGAAAGTGAGGGAGAATAGGACTTGCCAGGACATCCGGGGCATCGGTATACTGGCATTTTCGCTGAGACGTCTATGACGGCGAGAGACGATTTCGATCCTTTAGCGCCCCAAAGGGAGGCCGCATTCTTCTATGGCCTCTTCCTGCGCGGGCATGACGTAGAAACACTCAGGCAAGATATCGATGTGCCTCGAACCATGATGGAAAAATGGATGAAGGCCCGCGATTTCGAAGCTTGCTTCCGCGAGAACCTGCAACGGGTATATACCTATCGTAAACAGGTACTTGCGATTTTCGACGGTTTGGTTTCCAACGAGCAGATGCGTCCACGGCTTCAGTAAGCAGGGTGCGCGACATAAAAGTGGTGAACCGCCGTAACCCGATTTTAGTCGCGGGCGTTTTCGAGTACGTTCGGCATGCTTGTGGATCGAGCATTGGGAACTGCGCCGGCGATGACCGGTGGGAGTGCATGTCGCTGTTCCCA
>DATGIL010000075.1:0-85539 GCA_035295745.1 Bryobacteraceae bacterium
GCCCTGGTGCGCCAGCGCATTTGGCAGCATCCCCTCCTTTTCTCGAATTCTCGTCGCAAGGTCACTATCCCGCACCGCCTCGTCCTCGCTCTGCACGAAGCGGCTTGCTATGCCCAATGATTGGATAAAGTCGAGCTGAGAAGCGGTGAAAAATCCGGGACATCGCTTGCTTACGCGCGCGGCTCGCAAACGCACGTATCGTGCAAACGGATCTGGGTAGGTTACGAGCCGCGCACGTAAGGTGGGTGTGAGAAGCTGTGAAAAATCCGACTGCCCCACGTAGACAACGAGCCACGACCGTACGGGCGTGATTTTTCGGGCGATCGGACATCGCTTGCTTACGCGCGCGGCTCGCAACAAGCCGCGCACGTGATGGTCAGGGCTCGCGGTAAGGAGCGTTTGACAACCCAGGCTAGTCGACGCGCAGGCCAATCGTCGGGTCGACGCGAGTCGCGCGCGTGGCGGGCACCCAAGACGCAAAAACCGTGATCACCAACAGTATCAAGGGAACGACGGTAAACGTGAGCGGGTCCACGGGACGAACCTCGAACAGGAGACCTTGCAAAAGGCCCGTTAGCGAGGCGGCGGCAGGCACGCCGATCGCGATCCCCAGACAGGCGGGGCGAAGCCCCTTCCAGAGAACCATGCGGTGAACCTCTCGGCCTGTCGCACCAAGCGCCATGCGGATGGCGATCTCCTTTACGCGTTGTGAAACGCCCCACGAGACCACACCATAGAGTCCAATGCCTGCGAGAACCACGGCAATCCCCGCGAAGGCGGCCAGCAGCGCCATGACGAACTTCTGATCGCGGGTGGTTTCGCCGACCGATTCGCTCATGGTCTGGACACCGAAGACCGCCAGGTCCGGATCCAATCGATCGACGACCGAGCGGGCCTCGGCGTCAATCGCAGAGGCATCCATATCCGTGTGCAGGAGGACGGTCACCTCGTTCGAATCGCCATCCAGCAGAGGAAGGTAGAATTCCGGCGGCGCGGGAGATTGAGGCCGTTCCAGCACATCGCCACTGATTCCGACGATCCTGTAGCGTTGCACCGACGCTTCCGTGTTGTTGCCGACGAACCAATTGACCGTGAGGAAGTGATCGAGCGGATCGTCGGTTGCGAAGTATCTCTTCGCGAACGCCTGGTTGACCACGGCGGCACCCACCAGCGGGTGCTTGTCGTCCACTCCGATTCCATCCGACGGCGTCAGAGAACGGCCGCGCAGAATCGGGACGCCAGCCGCCTGGAAGAAGTCCGGAGTTACCCCGCGATACTCAGCATCCATGAGTTGGCCTGGCAAGGCGGCGTGGTGTTCAATCTGGAAAACCGAATCCGGACAGTAGCCAGGCAGCGTAATGACTGGGCAACTACTCATGCCGACATCACGCACACCCGGGAGGGACTGCAGTTGCGCCGTCAGGCCCCTCAAGAACGACGAAATCTGGCTCCGTTCGTGATAGCGGGCGTCGGGAAGTGACAGCCGCATGGTCAGGCGGCTGGAAGTGCGCAGCCCGAGATCGGTGGACATCAGATGGCCGAAACTGCGGATCAGCAGTCCTGCGGCGACGAGCAGAACGAGCGAAAGCGCGACCTCCGCCGCCACCAAAATTTCGCGGAAGCGGTCGACTGACCGTCCCGAGGTGTGCGAGCGGCCACTATCCTGGAGCCCTTGACCGCTCCGCGTTGACGACACCTGGAGAGCCGGGAACAGTCCTGCAATCACTCCGGCGGCAAGCGCGACGCTCAGGCTGAACAGAAATACAGCCGGATCGAGGCGAATGGCCGCCGACTGTGGAAGCCACGAGGTATCGGGCGCGCGGGCCGCCAGTTGTTGTATGAGCTGTGAGGCGAGTAGCAGACCAGCCAGTCCTCCCAATACGGAAAGCATCAGACTTTCGATGAGCAGCTGCCGGACAATGCGGCCGCGGGCAGCGCCCAGGGCTGCACGGATGGCCACTTCCCGCCTACGTCCCGAGGATCGGGAGAGAAGCAGATTCGCTACGTTCACGCACGCGATGAGGAGCACGCAACTTACCGCTCCAAAAAGGAGGAGCAGCAATTTGCGGACGCCTTTCACCTCCACTTCGGCAAGAGGAACGACGTTGGCGCCAATTCCCATCACCTCGCGGGGATGTTGATTCTTGTAACGGCGCACGATCGCGTCAATTTCCGCGTTCGCTTGCGCAGCGCTGAAGCCGACACGCAATCTGCCGATTACTGCCAGCACGTGATTGTCATGGGCCGTAAGTACGGAAGGAGGGAGCCACGTTTGGAGCGGAATCCAGGCTTGAATGGACCGGGCGGGATAGCTGAAATCAGGAGGCATCACACCGATCACAGTGAAGAGACGCGAATCCAGTTTGATCGCGCTCGAAAGCACTGTGGGCGACGCGTGGAATCTGCGCTTCCACAAGGAATCACTGATAACTACTACGGGTGAGCCGCCGGGACGGTCCTCTTCTGGCCGGAACCCGCGTCCGATGGCGGGACTGACGCCGAGCGTCTCGAACAGGCTCGCGGAGCAGGCACAGGCATCGAGGCGCTCAGGCGCAGCGGATTCATCGCTGGCCGAAAGGTTTAGCCGCGTATAGTTGATCGCGGCAATGCGATCGAGGGTGGTGGTCTGTTTCTGCCAGTCGAGATAATTGGCGGGCGCGACGAAATTGTACGAGTCGCCATTCTGGACGACGTCGCGCTCGAAGAGAGCGACCAGGTTCTCGGGATGCGCAAAGGGCATGGGGCGCAGCAGAATCCCGTTCACGAGGCTGAAGATCGCGGTGTTGGCGCCGAGCCCGATGGCCAGGATCGCGATGACTGTGAGGGAGAATCCGGGCTGCTTGCGGATCATGCGAAAGCTGAACGAGAAGTCGCGCCTGAGTTCTTCGAGGAGTGGGAATCCACGCGCCTCGTGGAGATGCTCTTCCAACTGCGCGATCCCCCCGAACTGGCGGCGTGCGGCGCACCGGGCAGCTTCCGGAGACAGGCCCTGGCTCCTGAATCGCTCCTCGAGAAGACGGAGATGGTCCTCGATTTCTCGCTTCCCTATCGGAAGGGTTGGCTGCGAAGAGGCCGTGCAAGCGCGAGAGGTAACGGCGAAGCGTGTGCCTCATTCAGCTCCTTTGGCGAGTCCAAAGGAAGAATATCAGGCGCTCCTTTGGTGTGTCAATAGGAGCTGCGCTTTGATACATTAGAGACGCCCGTATTATGACTACCAAAGAACGGCTGGACAGCCACGACCGGCAGATTGCCGCAATCCGCAAGCTCCTGCAAACGGGCATGCGCATGCTCGTCAAGATGCAGGAAGATCAGCAGGCGATGCGCAAAGACCTGAGGGAGTTGGCCGCCATGCAAAAGCGTACAGAAGCCAGCCTGCAGTCGCTGATCAACACGATGAAGCGGGGCGGCAACGGCCACACCAAACGCGGCGTAGACCTGCAGTGACGCTTACTTCTTGATCACCTTGGGATCTTTCGTTTCCTTCGTTTTGTCATCCGTCAGCGGAGGCGGAGGCGTCTTCTCGTCCGAGTCGAACGTAATGTCGGAACTCGCGGAGTACTTTCGGTAAATCCGAAACTCCTCATCGTTCCGCGTCAGGTAGTCGTTGGCCGCCATGATCACTTGCGCCTTCAACGGCAGCAGGAACGTGTGGCCGGATATGTCCTGATAATCGTAATCGAGAACCGTCTCTGCTTTCCTCACCGGAAAGCTCTCCGGAATATCGTCCGCATGGAGCGTCACGCGCATTACCTCGTGGGTGTTCTTGTCGACCTCCACCAGGCCGGAGTAGCCGGGCACGATATCCAGTTTCCGGTCATAGTTGATGTGCCATTGCGACCGCTCCTGTGGCACGCGATAGCTGAACGCCATCACGCGCCGCCCGCGCAGCGTGCCCCAGTGGTCCCATTCGAAACGGGCTTCGCTGCCCGGCTCGAAAATCTCACGCATCATACTGCCGAAATCGCCGGTGGAAGTGGAGCCGCCCAGTGTCTTATAGTCCTGCGTGGTCGGGCTGCTGTTGACCATGATCAGCTTGTAATCTTCCTTCTGTTCGAAATAGCTGAGACGAATCTGCAGGGTGTCGAGAGCCTGCCATGCAGGAGGGGCATCGGCTTCGGCGGTCTTGTGGCCCGTGACCGCGTAGTAGTATTTGCTGCCCGGCGCCGGCGCCGCGAACCGCCGCGTCACCTGAGTGCAGATGAAGTCCGGCAAATTCTTGCTGTAGCCCAGAGCGTACTGCCGAACCTCGTCCAGAATCGCGGCCTGCTCTTCGGAAGTCGGGGGCGGAATAGGCGTCGGAGCGGCCGGAGCGAGGATCGGCGCCGCGATTGCCAGCGACTGCGTCCGATCGCGCAAGCCATTCAGCGCCTGCAAAGTTTTCGGACCGATCTTGCCGAATCCCTGGATCTGCTCGATGGTGCGGTCTTCGAGCCGCTCCGTGAGTTTCACCTTGCTGAGATAAATGCCGAGGTCGCGATCCGTCATCTTACCTTCTGCAATCAGTTTCTCGGACGACTGCAGGAAGGCGACCAGTTTTTCGACCGACAGACTCTGACCCGTCGCAACGAGGCAGGCGGCGAAGACAGCGGCCAGAAGGCGGTAACGCATGCCCCATTTTCTCATGGCGGCTCCCCCACGGTCTGTAGCGTTCCCGGCAACTTCGCTGTGAATCCCCGGCCCAGTGTGCATCGGGCGTAAGAGGCAACCAACGCAAGAAAAGCTGCACGCACGAGACTGACTCTACGTCACAATGCTGACAAGGAGAGAGTGCATGCTGCGGTGGACAGCGACTTTGGGACCGTTCCTCTTACTCGTGTTCGGATTCGCACAGACACAACAGGCTCCGCAAACGCCGCAAGCGGGACCGCCTCCTACCGAATTCGAAGTTGCCACCATCAAACCGTGGGTGCAACCTCCTCCCGGCGGCGAGCGCATCATGATGGGAAAGCGCGGCGGGCCCGGATCCAAAAGTCCCGGGCAAGTGTCGTGGACTGGCCTGCCGCTGAAAAGCCTGCTGATGACGGCGTACAACCTGAAGGCCTATCAGATCAGCGGACCGGCATGGCTGAATACCGAGCGGTACAGCATCACCGCGAAAGTGCCGCCCGATACCAGTAAGGAACAAGTGCTCGTGATGCTGCAGAACCTGCTGGCGGATCGCTTCAAGCTGAAAGTCCATCGCGAGACTCGCGAGATTCCGATTTATGAAGTGGTGATCGGAAAGAACGGACCCAAATTGAAGGAATCGGACCCCGAGCCGGAGCCGCCGAAGAAGCAGGTTTCCTCTTCTGGCGACGGCCCTCCTCCGCCTCCTCCCCCGCCGCCTGGGCCGCCCAAGATGGGACCGGACGGATGCCCGGTGCGCACTGACGGCCGCGGCGGATTTTCCATGATGATGATGCCCGGGCGCTTCCGTATGTGCGCGCAGAAAACCACGATGGAGACAATGGTGAACATGCTCACCAACCAACTCGACCGGCCCATCTTCGACAAGACCGGGCTTAAGGGCAAGTACGATTTCAGGCTCGAATACATGCCCGAGGGTCAGATGGGAATGATCATGGGACCGGCAGGCGGAGGAGCGGTTTCGAGTGCCTCGCAGGCAGGCCCGCCTCCGTCGGATGGGGTCGGGGGGGCCAATCCTAATAACGAGCCTGCGCCGCCGATCGCCGCGGCCTTTCAAAATCAACTTGGTCTCAAATTGGAAGCTAAAAAGGCTCCGGCGGAGATCCTGGTTGTGGATAGCATGGAGCGCACGCCGACCGAGAATTAGGGCATCCTTCGTACGTTGCACTCAGCTTTATAAACTCGAACTGCGCCACCACAGCAACTTCCGGAACTCCTCCGGGGTTAAGCATTCATGGCAAGTTGCAGGTGCGCTTCGGCGGTATCCTGCGTATATCAGTGCAGAAGCCGGAATTGAGGGGAAGCCTGATGGATTCCAAAGATTGTAACTGCCCAGGACCGCGCTACCTGACCGCATTCGGAAGACGCAGTTTTATCCAGGTGGGCCTGCTTGGAGGCCTGGGATTAAGCCTTCCGGAACTCTTCCGCTCGACTGCGCGCGCCAGTTCGGTGCTGCCCGCGACGGGTGGCGTGAAGCGCGCAGAGGGTCCCGCCAAAAGCGTGATTCAGATCATCTTGCCGGGCGGACTTGCGCATCAGGAGTCCTGGGATCCGAAGCCCGAGGCACCCATCGAATACCGCGGGCCGTTGGGCGTCGTCAAAACCAAGCTACCCGGAATCGTCTTCAGCGAGAATCTGTCGCATTCCGCACAGATCGCGGACAAGATCACAGTAGTTCGTTCCATGACGGGCCGCATTCCTGACCACGCGCAGGCCACTTATCAGATGTTTACTGGCTATCTGCCGACGCCTGCGATTCAGCATCCATCGCTGGGTGCGGTCGTGTCGAACCAGTTCGGCTCACGCAACAATCTGCCGGCTTATGTCGGCGTCCCGAATGTTCCTCCGCAGGCCGGCACCGGCTATTTAAGCTCCAAGTTCGGATCGTTCGAGTTGGGGGCAGACCCCGGCCAAAAGAACTTCCAGGTACGCGATGTTTCGCTGCCGAAGGGCATCACCGACGATCGCTTCGAACGGCGACGCACCGCGCGCGAGGCGATTGAAGATCACTTCCGGCAGGTGGAGTCGAATACCGCGGAGCTCGACGCCATGGGCGATTTCTATCAGCAGGCCTACAAGCTGATCAGTTCACCGGCCGCGCGCAAGGCCTTTTCGCTGGACGGCGAGCCGGAAGCCATGACGAAACTTTATGGCGAATACAATCTTCGCGGGCGCGTGCTGGGTATAGGGCGGCAATTGATGCTGGCGCGCCGCCTGGTGGAAGCGGGCGTGCGTCTGGTCACCGTGATGTATGGCGGCTCGCAAGGTTGGGACAACCACCAGCGCATCAAAGAAGCCGTGGGCGATGGGATGCCCGCATTCGATCACGCTTTCGCCGGTCTTATCGCCGACCTCGATCAGCGCGGGCTGCTGGATTCCACGCTCGTCATGGTCACGTCGGAATTCGGGCGCACACCGAAAATCAATGAGAGCGCGGGGCGCGATCACTGGGCGCGAGTCTACTCCTATGCCTTGGCTGGCGGCGGCGTCGCGCGCGGGCAAATCTACGGCGCTTCGAATGCGACGGCGAGCGAACCCGATCGGGATGCGGTCACGGTGGAAGATTTTCTGGCGACCGTGTATCACCAGGTGGGCATCGATTCGACCGATCGGCTGCTGGCGCCCGGCGGCCGGCCGATCGATATTGTGCGCGATGGGCATGTGGTAGACGGTCTGCTGGGGTAGGGCATGACTCGACTGGGCGCTGCGATTATCGCCACGCTACTCCTCCCCGCCCCGCTTCACGCCGACATTCAGTACATGGTGGACTACCTGCTGCCGCGAGGGGGCGGGCGTGGAGCAACTGTGGAGGTCACATTCCGCGGCAGATCGCTAGAGAATCCGCGCGAGATTCTGTTCTATCAGCCGGGCATCAAAGCCTCCGGCTTCGAGCCGCTCGCGAAACCGGGCGATGGTTTCAAGACGCGCTTTCAGATTGCGGCCGATTGTCCTCTCGGGGAACACGTGCTGCGCGTACGCACAGCCACGGCGCTGAGCGATGCGGTTACGTTTTGGGTAAGCCGATTCCCCACGGTTTACGAACTCGAAACCAAAATCGGCGAGAACGACAGCATCGCAAAGGCCAAGGCAGTGCCGATGAACTCCACCGTGGAAGGGCAGATCCTGCCCGGACCCGAGATGGACCGCGACTTCTATCGCGTGGAGGCAAAGGAAGGCCAGCGCATTTCAGTTGAAGTAGAATCGGCGCGCCTCGGCACGTTGCACTTCGGCGGCGAAAACGACCTGATGGCGCGTATCCTCGATGCCAGCGGGAAAGAGATTGGCAAGGACGACGACAGTTCGCTTTATGTGCAGGATCCGGTTCTTTCCGTGATTGCGCCGCGCACGGGCAGCTACTTCATCGAAATCCGGCAGCAGATCTTCACGCCGCCGCGGCAGGCGTGGTACCGCGCCCATATCGGCAGTTTCTCGCGCCCGACGGCGATCTTTCCGGCGGGCGGCGAGGCTGGCAGCATGATCGACTTGCGCATTCTCGGAGACCCTGCGGGAGAGCGCACGGAGCACACCACGCTTCCCGAAAAGTCCGGCAATTTCGATTACTTTGCCGGTTCTCCCGCGGAAAGACCGCCGTCGCCGAACGTGCTCCGCGTATCGCCGTGTCCGAATGTGCTCTGGAGCGGAAGCGCCAATACTCCCGCCACACTCCCGGCCGCACTGAACGGCATCTTGGATAAGGCCGGAGAACAGCACACCTATCAGTTCGCTGCCAAGAAGGGACAAGCGTGGAAGGTGCAGGTGTTCGCGCGCTCGCTGGGAGCGCCTGTGGACGCCAAAATCTGGATTCGTTCCGTCAAAGATCCCAAGCACATCCTCGACGCGGATGATGCGCGCATGGTCGACCTTGGCCTGCCGTCTTCCCGCGGCAACTGGCATATCAAGGACCAACTCGACCCTGTGGCCATCTTCCGTCCTCCCGCCGATGGCGAGTACATCCTGGGGATTGAGGACGGCACCAACGCCGCCGGGCCGGACCATGTGTATCGTGTGGAGATCGAGCCGCTGCACGACGCGATCTACACGCACATCACGGCACCCGATGGATACCAAATGCCTCGTCTGACCGCGCTGGTGGTGCCGCGCGAAAATCGCTGGACGGTTGACGTGCAACTCGCCCAGGGGCTCGGTAACTCCTACAAGGGCGATCTTGAGTTGGAAGCACGAGGCCTGCCTCCGGGAGTCAGCATGATCGCTCCGCGGGTGGCGAAAGGGGCCAATCGTGTGCCCGTGCAATTCGTGGCCGCGCCCGATGCGGAACCGAAAGCGGCGCTGATTGAACTGCTCGCGAAACCGGTGGATGCCAAGGCTCCCGTGGAGTCGGGTTCGCGACAGGCGTTCGCGCTGACCAATCAGCCGGGCGAGTTGCCGTGGCACTTTGTGTTCCTCGATCGATACGCGCTCGCGGTCACGGATCCGGCACCGTTTCATTTGGAACTGGAGCAGCCCGGCATTCCGCTCGCACAGAGCAGCGAGTTACAGCTCAAAGTGAAAGTGGTGCGGCATGGCGACTTCAAAGGAGCGATCGAGATGCAACCGGACTGGCTTCCGCCCGGTGTCTCCAAAGGCGCGACGGTGACAATTCCGGCCGACAAGACGGAGGCCACGTTCACAATTCAGGCCAACGACAAGGCTGCGCCCGGCGTCTATCAGGTGGCGATGAACGCGAGTACGAGCGGTGTTGGCGACGGATACAGCGGTGTGGGGCGGGTGCGTGTGTCCTCGCCGTTCGTTGAGTTGAAAGTCGCCGAGCCCTATTTGACGATCGATCTCGGGCGCTCATCGGTGGAGCAGGGGAAGTCCGGCGAAATTGTCGGAACGGTGAAACAAAATCACGCGTTCCCGGGCAAGGCGACGGTCACGCTGCGGCAACTGCCGAAGGGTGTGAAGTTGCAGGAGCCCGCGCCGCAGATCACGTCGAAGGACAGCGCAATTGTATTCCACGTTTCTGCCGATTCCGACGCACTGGCGGGACTTTACAAGGGCATCGGCTGCGAGATTGCATTCACGGAAGATGGGCAGACGATTCGCCAGCAGACGGGGTCCGGAGTCCTGCGCGTCGACGCGGCGCGCACGGTCACCCAGCCGGCTTCTACGGTGCAAGCTGAGGGACATTCCAAATGAAGCTCGGCCTTTCGTGTCTCCTACTAGCTCTTTCTCTGTTCGCGGCGAAGGACCCGCCACCTCGTGTGATTGGGCCGGTGGCACCACCAACTTTTCGCCTCGATGTGGAGCCAGTGCTGTTTCGCGCCGGATGCAATAGCGGAGGCTGTCACGGAGCGGCCGCCGGCAAGGATGGCTTTCACCTCGGACTTTTCGGCTACGATCCCGCGGGCGACTACTACCGCCTCACACAGCAGATTGTGGGACGCCGTATCGATCTGGCCTCGCCGAAGGAGAGTCTGCTGCTGTTGAAGGCCACGGGCATGGTGCCCCACAGCGGCGGCCGGCGATTTAAGCCCGACAGCGAATATTACAAGACGATTCTGCGCTGGATCGAAGCCGGCGCGCCCGACGACCCTCCCAATCTGCCGCAGGTGACGGGAATCGCATTGTCGCCTGACAAGGTGGTCTTCTCCGGCAAGGATACCAGGCGTGCGCTCCAGGTAATCGCGCACTATTCGGACGGCAGTGAGCGCACTGTCAATCAGCTCGCCCTCTACCTCACCAACAACAAGACTACGGCCGATATCGACGATCAGGGCAACGTCACCGCGGGCAAGCGGGGCGACACCTTCGTCTTCGCGCGCTTCGCCAAATTCACCACCGGCGCGGAGATCATCGTGCTGCCTCCGGGAAAATTCAACTGGCCGAAGGTGGCGTCCAATAACTACATCGACGAGCTGGTCTACGCCAAGCTCAAGAATCTCCGAATCCTTCCCAGTACACTCGCGAACGACGAGGAGTTTCTGCGGCGCGCCTACCTTGACGTGATCGGCCTCACGCCCACGGCGGACGAGTACGAGAGCTTCATGAAGGACCACTCCCGTGACAAGCGTGCCAGGCTGATTGACCAGTTGCTGGAACGGGATGAGTTCGCAGACCTGTGGGCCACGAGGTGGGCCGAGGCCCTCAAGGTGCGCAGCGACAACAACAGCGCATTTGGCACCGACCGCAAAGCGGCGTACGAATACTATCAGTGGATTCGCGAGCAGGTGAAGCGCGACGTGCCGCTCGATCAGTTCGTGAAAGCGCAGATCGCGAGTGCCGGAAGCAACCTGCAGAATCCTCCGGTGAACCTATACACCATGCTACCGCAAGGCCAGTACGATCCGAAGGCGGTGGCGCAGGACGTGGCGCAGCTCTTTACCGGTGTCCGCGTGCAATGCGCCCAGTGCCACAATCACCCCTTCGACCGTTGGACACAGGACGACTACTACGGCTTCGTCAGCTTCTTCACCGGCGTGAAGCGGAAGCAGGCGTCGGAAGAGCGCGAGTTCTATGTCTACGACGATCCCAATGCGCCGCCTGCCAAGCATCTACTGGACGGCCGTCCAGTGCCAGCGCGATTTCTCGGCGGCGACGCGCCCGACGTGAAAGGCAAAGATCCACGCGGGGCGTTGGCTGATTGGCTCACGTCGAAGGACAACGCGCTATTCCGTCAGAACCTTGCCAATCGCATCTGGGCTGCATTCTTTGGGCGCGGCATCATCGAGCCGGTGGACGATGTGCGGATCAGCAATCCGCCCAGCAATCGCGAGTTGCTCGAAGAATTGGGCCGGCGCCTGGCCTCGTACGATTTCGATACCAGGCGCCTGATTCGCGACATCTGCAATTCGCGTACTTACCAGCTTGCAGTCGCCACCAATCCCACGAATCGCGACGACGATTCGCAGTTCTCGCATGCCCGACTGCGCAGGCTGCGCGCCGACGTGCTGCTCGATTCCATAGCGGAAGTTACGGACACGCCGTCGAACTTCAACGAGACGCCGAACGGATTCCGCGCGGTGCAGTTATTTGAAGGCGGCCACCGGGCGAACAATTATTTCCTGAAGACCTTCGGACTGTGCCCGCGGGATTCTGTCAACGCGTCGGATACGCGCCTGGAGCCGACGCTGGCGCAGACGTTGCATCTGTTGAACGGAGACACTATCGAAGGCAAACTGGCCAAGAGCACTGTGGTCTCGGGGATGTTAAAGGCGGGAAGGAACCCCGACGCGATCCTCGACGAGTTATTCATCCGCACGCTCAGCCGCAAGCCTTCGGAGAGCGAGAAGAAGCGGCTGATTCCGCTGGTCGCGGCCAATCCCAACGATCGCAAAGCGTACGATGACGTCCTATGGGCATTGCTGAACTCCACAGAATTCGCGTTCAACCACTAGTGTCGGGGCCGCAATGTTCGGAGCGGCTGGGACATCGCTTGCTGACGCGCGCGGCTCGCCTTGGAGCCACGACCGCGAGGGAGTTGTTTAGAGAGAGCGCTGGTCGTCAGACCGTTAGAGCGCTGGCCGCGCTGCTGGCGGTGGCGGGAGTGTTGTTTGGTCAGCCCGGCAAGCATCCCAACTACGATGACGACGTGAAGCCCATCTTCGCGCGCTACTGCTTCGCGTGCCACAATGCCGGCGAGATGCGCTCCGGACTGAACCTGGAAGCGTACTCTGGCGTGCTCAAGGGTGGAGGGTCCGGCGACGCGGTGATTCCCGGCCGCGCGGCTTCCAGTCTTCTGTTCAAGGCAATTTCGCACGAAGATGGCGCACCGCAGATGCCGCTGGGCAATCCCAAGATTCCGGATGCCGCCATCGCGGCCATCCGCGACTGGATTGCCGGCGGCGTGCTGGAAAACGCCAACAGCATGCCGAAAGGGCCCGTCGCACCGAGCCTGGAATTCAAGCCGACGAGTCTTAACAAGCCTGCTGGAGCGGCCGCGATGCCGGAATCGCTCCCGCCCTTCACCCTCGATGAGCCGGCCAGAGCGCATCCCATCACGGCATTGGCTGCGAGCCCATGGGCGCCTCTGGTAGCAGTCGCAGGGCACGAACGCATCTACCTTTACCGCATCGACCAGCGCGTTCCTGCTGGAGAGTTGGCATTTCCCGAGGGCATCCCGTATGTGCTGCGGTTCAGCCGCGATGGCTCGACTCTGCTTGCCGCAGGAGGGCACAGCGTCCAATCGGGCAAGGTGGTGCTCTTCGATGTTCGCACTGGCAAGCGACTAGGCGTGTTCGGCGACGAACGGGATGTGGTACTTGCGGCCGACATCAGTGCCGATGGGAAACTCGTCGCCCTCGGTGGGCCCGCGAAGATTGTGAAGATCATTTCCGTGGCGGACGGCAAGGAACTCTACCAGATCAAGAAGCACACGGACTGGATCACTGCCTTGGAGTTTAGCCCCGATGGAGCGCGCCTGGCCACGGGCGATCGCAGCGGCGGAATTTTCCTGTGGGAAGCGACGTCAGGTGGAAGCGCCGGCAATCTGGCTGACCACAAGGACTCCATCACCTCGCTGAGTTGGCGCGGGGATAGTCAATTGCTCGCGTCGGGCAGTGAGGATGGGCAGATCATCGTCTGGAGTGTAGCGGACGGCTTCCCGGTCGCCACCATCGCCAAGGCACACACGCCCAAGCCGGGGCCGCAAGCCTATGGCGTGATTCCCGGCGGCGTGCTGAGCTTGCAGTTCACTTCCGAAGGCCGCATTGTGAGCGTGGGACGCGACTCCACCGTCCGCGTCTGGAGTGCGGACGGAAAGGCTCAAGGCGCCAGTCCGGCTGCCGGCGCTCTCTTGACGAAAGTGGCGTCGTCGACGGATGGCAAGTCTGTGATCGCGGGCGATTATCAGGGCAGGATTATGGTCTGCGGAGGCGCATCGGCGCTGACTTGTTCACCGCCGGTCTTACCCGCAACTCGTCCCGCGACTGCGTCCAGGTAGCTAGGCTTTACTTCGCGGCGTCGACGATTCCAGGCACCAGCCGAATGTGGACACAGTCCTCGACAAATTCATATTGGATGTCCCGACAATCGTTTCCCCCGAAAATGGCGACAAGTGCGGGTAGAAGTTAGAGTTGTGCGGGAAACAACATTCCGCAACTATGCAGTCCCGATTTGCATGAGCTTCCACGGGGCTCCGATTGCAGATCCAGCACTTTCCGATTCGTTAATAATCCAGCAATTTGCGAGCGATTGACATACTCGCCGCATATTCTGTAAAAATAAAGTACAGGCGAAGAAATAGCGAACACATGTACGTGGAACTCCACGCTCGCTCCGGATTCAGCTTCCTCGAAGGAGCTTCCGTCCCCGAGGAACTGGCGGGGGCATGCGAGGATTTCGGCATGCCTGCCATGGCGATCATGGACCGCAACGGCGTCTATGGAGCGCCGCGCTTTCATATGGCCGCACAAAAGGCGGGCGTCCGCGCACATATCGGATCGGAGATTACCTGCACGAACGGTTTGTCCTATCCCCTGCTGGTGGAGACTCGCGAAGGGTATCGGAATCTGTGCCGCCTGGTGACCCGCATGAAGCTGCGCGCTCCGAAAGGCGAAGGCGCCGCTACATTGGAAGAACTCGCCGAATTTGCCACCGGCCTGATCTGCATCACCCGGCATCCCGATGAGCGATTGCTCGAGATCTTCGGGCGCTCTCATCTCTTTGCCGAGTTGCAGCGGCATTTCGATCGAGAAGAAGAGGCGCACAATCAGGCCGTTGTGGAGCGCGCGCGGCATCTCGGCATCCGGCTGGTAGCCACTAACGGAGTTGCGTACGCCACGCCTCCTCAGCGCGAACTGCTCGACGTCTTCACCTGCGTTCGCAATCATGTGACACTGGCCTCCGCCGGCCGCCTGCTGGAGAGAAATTCCGAACGACACGTCAAAAATCCAGCCGAGATGGCGAGGCTGTTTGCCGATCTTCCGGAAGCGATTTCGAATACGCTCGAAATCTCCTCGCGCCTGCAATTCAAATTGTCCGACCTGGGATACGAGTTCCCGCGCTATCCCGTGCCCGAAGGTCAAACACAGATGTCCTTTCTGCGCAAACTCGCAGACGAGGGGGCGCGTCTGCTCTACCGGCCTTATGGCGAAAAGCAGCGGCGCCAGATCGAGCGCGAACTGGATCTGATCGAGAAACTTGAACTGCCCGGCTACTTCCTGATTGTATGGGACATCGTGCGCTACTGTCGCGAGAACGGCATCCTGTGCCAGGGCCGCGGATCGGCGGCCAATAGCGCGGTGTGCTACGCCCTTCGCATCACAGCGGTCGATCCGGTGGGTATGGAGTTGCTCTTTGAGCGCTTTCTCTCCGAAGAGCGCGGCGAGTGGCCCGATATCGATATCGACCTGCCGAGCGGCGACAAGCGCGAACAAGCCATCCAATACGTCTACCAGCGATTTGGAAAGCTGGGAGCCGCGATGACCGCCAATGTGATCACTTATCGAGGGCGTTCTGCCGCGCGCGAAGTGGGCAAGGCTCTCGGCTTCGAGATTACTACTCTCGAACGCCTTGCTGGGCTGGTGCGCACATGGGAGTGGAAGGACCCCAAAGACACCACCGAAAAGCAATTCCGCGATGCCGGCTTCGATATCAAAAATCCGCGCGTCCACAAATTTTTCGAGCTTTACCGGATGGCGCAGGATCTGCCCCGCCACCTAGGGCAACACTCCGGAGGCATGGTGATCTGCCAGGGACAACTCGATTCCGTAGTGCCACTGGAGCCCGCCACGATGCCCGGACGCGTGGTGGTGCAGTGGGACAAAGAAGACTGCGCCGATATGGGGATCATCAAAGTCGATCTTCTGGGCCTCGGCATGATGGCGGTCATCGAGGACACGCTCAAGATGATTCCCGAAATTTATAGCGAGGAGGTGAGCCTGGCACATCTGCCGCAGGAAGACACTGCGGTTTTCACGGCGCTGCAGAAGGCCGATACCATCGGCATGTTCCAGGTGGAAAGCCGCGCGCAGATGTCCTCGCTGCCGCGGATGATGCCCAGGCGGTTCTACGACATCGTGGTACAGGTGGCGATCATCCGGCCGGGGCCGATCGTTGGCAAGATGGTGCATCCCTATCTGAATCGCCGACAAGGGAGGGAAGCGCCCAATTGCCTGCATCCTTCGCTCGAGCCGGTGCTGCGGCGCACGCTGGGCGTGCCGCTGTTTCAGGAGCAATTACTGCGCATGGCCATGATCGCTGCCGGATTTACTGGTGGACAGGCAGAGGAACTGCGCCGCGCCATGGGATTTAAACGCTCGGAGAAACGCATGGCGGATATCGAGGTGAAACTCCGCGCAGGCATGGAGAGCAACGGCATCCGGGGCAAGGTGCAGGATGACATCGTGCGCTCGATCGTATCGTTTGCGCTGTACGGGTTTCCGGAGTCGCACGCCGCAAGCTTTGCGCTGCTGGCGTATGCCAGCGCTTATTTGAAGTGCCACTATCTGGCGGCTTTCACGTGCGCGATGTTGAATAATCAGCCGATGGGATTTTACTCGCCTGCGATCTTGATCAAGGATGCTCAGCGGCACGGTTTGCGAGTTCTGCCGGTGGATGTGACCTGCTCTCAATGGGAATGCACTGTGCCAGTGGGCGGGGACCGAGAGCCAGGAGCCGGGAGCCAGGGGACAGGGGCCACGGGGGCGTGTCTGCGGCTTGGGCTTCGCTATGCCAAGGGACTTCGCGAAGAGACCGGACGCGCGATTGTAAGCGCGAGGCCATTCAGCAGCATCGACGACCTGCCGTTGCGCGTTCCCCAACTGCGCAAGGACGAGATCAATCGCCTGGCAGAGATCGGTGCACTGAATTCGCTCGACCGAAGCATCGCCACTCATCGCCGCGATGCTCTGTGGCAGACGCAGCGCGCCATTCTGCCGGTGGGTCCGCTGCTGTCGCCGCTCGAGGAAAAGGGAGAGCCATCCCCCCTGTCACGCATGAATACTGAAGAACGCCTGTGGGCCGACTATCGAGGAACTGGCCTCACAGTGGGCAAGCATCCCATGGCACATCGGCGCGCCGAGATGAACGCTCTGGGGGTGAAGCGCGCGATTGATTTGGTAAAAGTTCCCAACGGCCGCATGGTGCGCATTGCTGGGTCGGTGATTGTGCGCCAGCGGCCCGGAACCGCAAAGGGCTTCGTTTTTCTCAGCATGGAAGACGAGACCGGCATCATGAATGCGATCATTACGCCTGATACCTTCGATCGTTATAAGTTCGAGGTATTGGGGGAGCCATTCCTGCTGATCGACGGAGTGCTTCAGAATTTGGACGGCGTGATTTCGGTGAAGGCGGCGCGGATTGACGGCCTGCGGGCCGGTGCGACGGCGGAATCGCACAATTTTCATTAATTCGTCCGTACGTCATGCGGTCCACCAGATCCGAGTGATGATTGTGCTCTGCGGTATTCGGCCGGAAGCGGGCCGCAATTCTCGAACTGGGCATTCTGGTGATGGCAGCATCGAGAACACTGCGGCCCGACGGTTAGGCCGCGCGCTCCTTCATCGGGGCGATTTGCGGCCGCATCGACCTACGCCGTGTTCGGGGTGGCCACCGATCCGACTGGTGGGGCTTCGATCTCCTTGAACAAGCCCGCTTGAGATTCACGGGCCTTCGATTCGGATCACCAGCAAGAAGGCCGCCCAGAGAATGCAGGTGGAAGTATGGCGAGAGCGTGATGGAGACGAGCCAGGGCAGCAGCGGTCTCGGTACTTGACACCAAGCGGCCTTCTCATGAATCTGCAACCGTTACGGAGACCTTACTTCCCGGACTAATAATTCTTGCTGAATCCTGTGCGCCCATTCTGCACCGTGAAGCCGCCGTCCGGGTGCACGGTCAGTAGAATCCAGTTGCCTTTGCAATGTTCCGAATCGGACCCCGTATTCGCAATCAGATCTTCAGACGAATTGTGTGGCTGCCCATTCGCCGTCGCGAAGTGGAGTTGCCACAGATCCATCAGCCCCGGCGATTCATGAATCGTCTGCCACGCCTGGACCGATCCACCGGTGGTCGGCCCATTGTTCATGATCGCCACCTTAGGATGCAGCGCCCACACGATCTGCGGCGAGTTGGACGTCTTCTTCCCATGGTGAGTTGTGAGGTATACATCCACTGGACCCAACTTATTTGCGGGGCACGCGAGGTCGTGTTCCTGATTCCAGAAGAGGTCGCCCAAATCCGACAGGCGGAAATCGCCATACTTCACCACCATCCCGATGGAATGGGCATTCTCTCCGGTGTCCTCTGCAATGGGATGGTAGCTGGCGCAGGCCGGATTGGGCTGCCCGCCGCCGGGCATGGGCTGTGCGATCGCAACACCGGATGCCGTCACCACATCCACCTGCAGCCCGCGGATTGGGATCCGGTCGCCTGCCTTGACCACGATGTGATTGCCCTTCTTCCGCGCCGCCACGTAAGCTTTGTACACGGCGGCGTTGTCCTTGGTGGTTTCAAAATTCGGGCCGTGATCGACGAAGTTTTTGATCGGTATCTGCGCCGCCAACTGCGGCACGCCGCCCACGTGATCGTGATGGTAATGCGTGATCACCAGGTAATCGATCTGCTTTAAGCCGGCAGCTTTCGTGGCGGCCAGAATGCGCGCGGCGTCGCGCCCTTTCAGACCGTCGTAGCCAGTGTCGACAAGCATGCTTTCGCCCGAAGGCGAGACAAACAACGTGGATTTGCCACCTTCCACATCGATGGCGTAGACCGCCAGGTCGGCGGCCGAAAGCGCGCCGGCACAAGCCAGCACGAGGAGAGAGATGCGGATCGAGGTCATGGTCAGTTCGGTTTCACATGGAACAATCGAATTCCATCCATCTGCGGCGAGGGCGCATACTCCAGGATCGCCCCCTGCCGCAAGAGAATGCGCTTCAACTCATCGCGATCGATATCTTGCACCGCGCGACCCGACTGGATTGCGAGCGCCGCGGCCACTCCAGCCGCCTGTCCGATCATCATGTACTGCGGTTCCATTCGCAGGGTGCTGTAGGCGACGTGGCTGGCGGAAAAACAGACGGGCACCAAGAGATTCTCCACCTCGTGCTTGCGCGGCACCAGGATGCGGTAGGGGATCTGGTATGGCTTCACGGGCACCTGCATATCGCCTTCATTCCGCAGGAAACCGTCGCGATTCACGATCCGCTGCACGTTGTGCGAATCGCTGTTGTACGTCCCCATGGCAATCGCGTCGGGCTTGGTGAGTTCCGTTTGGATGTCCTTCTGGGACATGACGAACTCCCCCACCATGCGCCGGGCCTCGCGGATATAGAGTTGGTGCGGGAAGTTGCCATTGTCGGTGAATTCGTCCCTGGCGAGCCCCCACTCGTTCATTTCCTTTTGCAGGGCCGTGGGCACGCGAGGATCGTGCGCCAGGAAGTACATCAACCCCTCGGTGTACTCGCGATGATCTCGCGCGATCTCCTCACGGCGCTGGTAGCCGGCATTGGGATAGTCCCAACTCTTCCCGATGTAATCGGTGGAAACCGGGCCTTGATTGTTGATGTCCGCCTTTTGATTGGGAATCGGCCCGATCGACAGCACCTCGCCCAGCCGCTGCGGCCGTCCCAGCTGGATTTCCATGGCGTGCAGCAGCCGCGCCATCAGATCGTAGCGTTTTGGGTCATAGCTCGTGGGCTTCGGGAATGGTGCCTGGTTCGACGGGTCGTGGGAGAAGATCAGGCGGTAGTTGTAGGACTGCACTTTGCGGTCGGCCTCCCCGGGTTGGCCGGGATCGGGCGCCACTGGGAAGCCCTCGGGCTTGAGATCGACCAGAAACTGGTGGAAAGGCGTCTCGGCCCTCACCCCGGCTAACGCTTCGCCGTATTGCGCGGAGCCCTCCCGACCCCATGTGTAGGTCACGCCGGCCTGGGCCATCAGGTCGCCTTCATAGCTGGCATCGGCGAAGATTCGGGCGGTTAGAGTCTTGCCATTCTCCAGAGTGATGGACTGGATCCGGGCGCCCTCCCTCCGGACACCGTCCTTTTCGCGCAGTCGGGTCTCCATCACCACGGTCACGGACTCTTCCTGGATCATCCGGCGAAGGATCGCCTCGGCGACTTTGGGCTCGAGGTACCAGGCGAAGGACTGGGCAAATTGCGAGAGTCCATAGTGGGTGCCGGCGCGCCAGTAGAATTCCAGGGCGTCTCCGGCAATCACCTCACGTCTGCCGATATCCGTGTGAGAGAGGCCCCCCGAAACCATCCCGCCGATGTGGAGGCTGGGCTCGACCAGGGCCACCCGCAGGCCCATCCGCGCCGCCCGCACCGCAGTCATCACACCGCCGGCCGTGCCGCCATAAACGAGCAGGTCGTAGTCCGGTTGTGCGGTTACAGACGATTGCGCCCCGAAAGTCGCCGCTGCGAGAAGTAAACAGGCGATTAACTTCATTTTCCTTTCCAGTCATCTTATTCTATGGATGGAGTTAAAACGATGCTGCGCGCAAATTCTGCCAAAATCGACTGGAGTCCGGAAAAGAAGCAGTGGCATGTGGAGATTGCAATCGGCGCGGAAGTGATCAAACGCTGGATCAAGGATCAGCCGCATGAAGCGGGAGACGACAGCCTGCGTACCCTTGCCCTGGCAACGGCAAAAGACGAAGGCTACGAACTGGATGCGGGCCGCGTAACAGTAGTGCGGTAACGGGTAGTGCGGTACCCGCTCGTGCGGGCCGGGATTCTGTCATCTCAATCTTCGCGCCCGCTCGAAATCCTCCTTTAGCTTGCCGACAATCTTTTCTGCGACGTCGGCACTCGCTCCCCGAAACTTTGCCCCGAAGCTCTCCTGCGTCGTAGACCAGATCACGTCGCCATCCTTGTTGACCAGGCGGACGGCAGCCACGGCTTCGTGGCGGCGCTCCGCGGAATGGTCCGATTCGCTGTCTCCCACGCCCACTCCGCCATAAGGTCCGGTGGATCTGCTGCTGGTACGCCCGGTGCCTGCATTCATGTGGGCATTGACGCTATCCGAAGAGGTGTGGGTGTCCGTAAAGATCAGGTCCTCTGATGCCCCGCGGAGTATCATGTCGGCGTGCTCCTGATTTTCGGTAACCACAAAGAGTTCCGTGCCCGCCAGAGCGCTGATCAGAATGTCCCGCATCTGAGCGGCTGTTTCGCCGCCCGTCAGGCGATCCACGTACACCCGGCGGATGGTCGCCAACTGGCGCAAATTGCGTTCTTCCAACGGCGAAGGCGCCGGTAGCGGATCCGCCCCGCGCGCGAAACACCCGGCAAATACCAGGCCGCAGAGAAGAGTTGCGAGAATCCTCATCCTTTTCCTGCCTTTCGGGCATCCGCATCCTGGTACTCCACGCGGCGGCCGGTGCGCGCTTCCAGGGCGGCCAGCACTCCGCGGATGTCTCCCTTATTCACCCGGAAGACCAGTGCCTGCTGTCTCCCTTCGGCATCCGCATAGCCCAACGTGATGAAATGCTTGTGCGATTTGCTCAGAAGCAACACCGGCGAAACCAGGATGGCAGCCGCATAGCGGCGATTCACCGTCTGGCCATATTCCACCGTGTTGATTCTCAGGTAGTCGATTCTCAGATCGGCGCCATGGCACTGAAAGGTCAGCGCTTCAGCGCCAGTCAAGTCGATCCGTGCGTCCGACTTGGCGGGAACGCCGGACAGCGTCCCGCCGATAAACTCGGCCTTGACACCCGGCCCGGCCGCCGTCAGCGCCAGGGAGAGGGCAAGGCCGCTCACCAGCATCCACAAACTTCGTGACATCTTGCGCGCTTGGATAGTGTGTTTCGGGAGCCGGTCCTCTCAAAAATCTCCGCCTTTATAATTCGGACCAAATATATCCGCACTGAGGACTGGCGGCCATCGATTTACTCGCACGCCACCGACGGGGAGCCTGACACCTTGCGATCACGACTCGCACCCTCAGGGCTGCGGAAAAGAGCGAGGACCGCTTGGCTGAGGGAGTTCTCCGCCCTCTGGTTCGTGATCGCTTGCTCACGCGCGCGGCTCGCAAGCGCCGGATCGCAAGCGCACGTATCGCGCGAGCGTACTTGGGTCGGTTACGAGCCGCGACCTTAACGCGCGCGGATCAAGATCTTTGCCTCATTATTGAGTCGTTCCCAGCAGCACTGCGACTGATCAGCAGCACTTCGCACGCGCGTATTTCTCGCGCATACGCTCCTCCGAGAAGCGCCTCCACTCCTCGCCCGAATGCACGCGCCCGTGCATCTGCAGATGCCGCTGGTAGGCATTCTCGTCTGCCAGTTCGCGCAACAATGCCAGGATCAAACGTCCCAGCCGCTTCATAGCTCCTCCGTCCGCAGACGGGAAAGTACGAACGGCGCCTCGCTGATCCGGGACTCCCGAGTGCCCTGCAGAATGCCGATCCAGACACGGAGGGAGTCGAGCAGGATGATCGCGACCAGTGCCATCAACACGCCGCAAATCACCGCGTCCAGTCGCGCGTTGAAGATCAGCGTCTGCGTCGCGGCGATATTGGCCGCAGTCCCGGCCCGCAATGCCGCCTCCAGCTTGTCCGCCTGCGCCAGGAATCCGATGGCTGGAATCGGCGAGAAGATCTTCTGCCACGCCGCCGTAAAGGTCACGATCACCAGCCAGATGAGCGGAACGCACGTGATCCACACGTAACGCGTGCGATGCATCTTGAGCAGAATCGTGGTCGCCACGCACAACGCGATTCCCGCCAGCAACTGATTCGCGATGCCGAAGAGCGGCCACAGCGAATTGATGCCGCCCAGCGGGTCGCGCACTCCCTGCACCAGGAAATAGCCCCATCCGGCCACCACCGCAGCACTGGATACGATCACTCCTGGCATCCAACTGGTGCGCCCCAGGGGCTCGCTGACATGGCCAAGCAGATCCTGCAACATGAATCGCCCGACTCGTGTGCCCGCATCGATGATCGTGAGGATGAACAGCGCTTCGAACATGATCGCGAAGTGATACCAGAAGCCGATCACCGCCTGCCCGCCGCCGCTGCGCGCGAAGATGTGCGCCATCCCGAGGGCAAGCGAGGGAGCGCCGCCCGTGCGATAGAAGAGCGTCTGCTCCCCGACGTTGTGCGCCAGCGCCGTCATGTCCGCGACTGTCACCGGAAAGCCCCAAGAAGAGATCATGCCTACCGCGGCCTCAGGCGTCGCGCCCACGATTCCGGCGGGCGAGTTCACCGCGAAGTACACGCCCGGCTGCAGCACGCAAGCCGCGATCATCGCCATGATGGCGACGAAACTCTCGAGGAGCATCGAACCGTAGCCGACCGGCCACGCATGCGTCTCCTTCGCGATCATCTTCGGCGTAGTTCCCGACGAGATCAGAGAGTGAAAGCCGGAGACTGCGCCGCACGCGATGGTGATGAAGCAGAAGGGGAAGATCTTCCCGGCAAAGATCGGCCCGGTGCCGTCCACAAAGCGCGTGAAAGCGGGGAGTTGCAACTCGGGCCGCACGAACAGAATTCCCACTCCCAGCATCAACACCACACCCAGCTTGACGAAGGTGCTGAGATAGTCGCGCGGCGCCAGCAGCAGCCACACCGGCAGCGCGCTCGCCAGAAAGCCGTAGAGAATGATCCCAATCGCGAGGGTCATCGCGCCCAGCGTGAACATCGGAGCGAGTGCAGAGTCCGCCACCGAACGGCCAGCGAAGATGCTCGACATTACCAGCACAAAGCCGATCACCGAGCACTCCAGCACCTTGCCGGGACGCCAATAGCGCAGATACAGCCCCATGAAGAGCGCGATCGGCATCGTCGCCGCAATCGTAAACGTGCCCCAGGCGCTGCCCTTGAGCGCATTCACCACCACCAGTCCTACCACCGCCAGCAAAATCACCATGATGATCAGCACCGTGATCAGAGCGACCATGCCGCCCACCTTGCCGATCTCCTCACGCGCCATCTTTCCCAGCGATTTGCCGTCGCGGCGCATCGAGGCGAACAGAATCACGAAGTCCTGAACGGCGCCACCCAACACAGCGCCGATGACGATCCACAACGTTCCCGGCAGGTATCCGAACTGTGCGGCGAGCACGGGTCCCACCAGCGGTCCCGGACCCGCTATCGCGGCGAAGTGATGTCCGAAGACGATCCATTTGTTGGTGGGTTCGAAATCGTGGCCGTTGCGCAGGCGCTCCGAGGGCGTGGCGCGGTGATCGTCCAGTGTCATCACCCGCGCCGCGATAAATTTCGCGTAAAAACGATACCCGATCGCGTAGCTGCACGCCGCGGCCAGAACCAGCCAAATGCTGTTGATGTGCTCTCCGCGGTTGAACGCGATGCCGCCCAGACAGATCGCCGCGACCGCCGCAATCGCGGCCCAGAATAGATATCCGAGAACCCTCACGCACTAGAGTCTACTAAAAACTCGCGGATTCGGGGCAGATGTCAAAAGCGATTCAAATTGCGAAGGAGAGAGGAGGTGGTGCCGCCGGACCGCAGTTCCACCGAGTGGATCGGCTTCCAGTTGTCGTCCATTGTCCCGATGTACGAAGCCGCGCGGCGATCGCTTCCCATCAGTATTACTGTGTACTTTCGATCCGGATACCCCAGGGCACGCACCTGCAATGTATTCGATTCGCTTTGCCACCGGTCGCTGGCCGGCGTGCCCAGTTTTTGCACGACCGTCAGGTAATCGTCGCGGCTCGACAGATCCAGGTATTGCTGATCTCTGGTATTGAAAACTACAGTCCGCTGCCGGAATTCGCCTATACGATTCAAGTTCACCGCAACGATGTACAGCACGATCGCGACAGTAAGGGTTCCGCCCACCAGCTTGAAAATCCGCTTGTCGTTGGACTCCAGCCGGATCCCCACGATAGGTGCGGGGGAGGTGCGCTCCGGTACCGGCGTTGAAGACGCGGTCGTCCCTCCGACGGCCAGAGGCATCTCGATGACGCGCCGTTGACAGGGCCACACCGCTCCACCTCTGTATTCCAACTCGCGGTTCAGCCCGACGATCAGCACCGGATCGTCCACCCTCGACACCTCGCCAACAAAGCGCCGCGAAATCCAAATCTCCGCACCCGATTTGCAGTTCACTACCAGAATCTCCGACCACGTGGCTTTGCGAAACAGCCACTCGTTATGTTCCACGTTGATAACCGGAGGGTAGAAAGAAAAGGGACGCGTCGCCAGATGTTCGAGGGAAGGGGGAATGGGGGGCGAGGCCATGGACTCTACCTATGGTAGCGTAGAGCCGGTGGTCCATGCTTTAGCCTGCGGCTGCTCTCCAGGCAGGCTAAAGCACGCAAAAGACGGGGTTATTCGTGATCTTTTACACGGTCCGCGTTGCTGTGAGCCGAGTAACGATCAAGTTCGTGAATCAGGGGCAACGCGGCGGCTGGTGGTTTCATGCCGCTCTCCAGAACTTCCTTGTTGGTCATCTTGCGGCCATAAAGTTCCTCATTGTCGTCCAGGTCGTTGCGAACGGTCGCGCCATTCAACGAAATGCCCGCGAAGAGTCCCTTGGCACGCGACCAGGCTAAAATCTCGGCATCCATTTTCACATCCGTATTCGCATTGGCGGTACGGCCTACCGGACCTGCCGCGACGGAAGCATCCGCCCCTAGAGTGAATTTATCGCCGAGTAGCTTGTCCGTGCCGCGGCGGCTCATCACCAACATAATCAGGTCAGTCGACGATCCACCGATCTGGAATCCGACGCTACCGCCTTCCATGCGAATCGCGGCGGGAGGTCCCCATCCCATGCCACTCTCATGCCGGCACGTCACGAAGCCGCGCCCGTACTCTCCACCCACTACAAAAGCCGCCTTCTTCAGGCCGGGAACGATCATGACGCACTGCGCCTTTTCGAGTAGGTCCTGGGGAATACCTTTGTCCGGAGTCGCCATCACTTCGGTGAAAACATTTGCCGCCTCGGTAAGATTCTTCGCTGCGTCTGCAGCAAGAATTGCCGATGCTGACAAGACCATGGTTGCTGTTACTGCCAAAAGTTTCATTGTAGAGCCCTCTGGCTGAGTTACTTAGCACGTGTCGTGCCAAGTATTGCAAAGAGCCGCCATTATTTCATTTCATTTACGCCCAAGCAGGCGCAGGCGAACACTGAACGCGCGCGCTTGTCCGCGCCCATAGGTGAGAAACTGCGGCGTGCCGATCACATTATTCACCACGTTAGGATTGAGACTGTTGGTGAGATTGTTATAGCCGAATCGCCATGCCCACAGGTAGTGCAACGCCCGAAACTGCCGTTCCAGATGCAGATTGATGTCGAAATAATTCGGATAGCGCCGCGAACCGGGAGGGCCCACCATAATGCCCTCTTCATCTACTACGGCGAACGGAAAGCCGGTGCGATACTCCGCCAGGTAGGAAACCGTGGTGTTGCGCGTCAGAAAGCGCAGCGACGAAGGGAGAATCTGATTGGGTAGCGGCGCCCACCCCCACATGTGGAAGCGATTGGGCGTGTCCCAGGGCGACGGTCCGGGAGCCTGCGCCGCGAAGATCGGATTCTCCAGGCTATAATCCACCGCCGCATTGGACCGGGAGCGCGAGCGCGTGTACCCGGCGAACCACTCGAACTTGCCGGCGAAGGTGTGCCGCAACGAGACATCGAAAGCGTCATAGCGTTCGCGCCGAAAATTCTCGAGTTGAAAATTTACGGCGCTGGTGAGGAAGGGTGAGCCAGCGAGCAGCGAGTTTGCGAGTTGCGGCACCGGCAAAAACGTGAATCCCCGATTCCCCGCGCGGTGCGTGTAACCTGACTTTAGATAAAAAGCGTAGGGCAGCTTGCGCTCCACAGCCACACTGGCAGTCTGATAATATGGCGCCCGGAGAAGCCGGTCGGTCGCCAGAAACGAAGTCGTCACGGTGCCGTCCGGAACTCCTCCCGGCGCATAGAAGGTCGACTCGCTCACCTGGTCCTGCTGGCGGCTGATGATACCCAGGCTGATCGAATCGTAATAGATGCCCCATCCGGCCGAGAACTTGGTGTCGTGCGAGTGTCCGGGCGCCCAGGCTACGCCGAGCCTTGGAGCTACTTCCAGATCGCGCACCACTTCATTCCATTCGGCACGCAGGCCGGCTTCCAACACCACGCCCTCACGCGGCGTCCAGGCGTCTTGAATGTACTGCGCGCCCTCGAAATTCTTGCGCGCCTGAAAGGGATTGCCCAAGAAGGTCACATATCGCGCCACCGAGTCGTCTTCGCGCAGCACTTCGTATGGGTGACGCGTGGTTTCCTGATGAAAGGCTTCACGCTCGAAATCGATACCGAATTTCAACTGGTGGGTGCCGGCCAGATGCAGCGTCGGCAAGAACAGATTCGAGACCCATTGTTGCCGGTAAAAGTGGCGGTCCTGGTCGGAGAAATAGTTCCCGCGATCGCCCGTCGGAGTGATTTCATAAAGCTGCTGCCCCTGTGGAACGTTGCGCGCGGCACCCCGCGAATCGGCAAAGCCCAGGTCGAGCAGCGATCCGCCAGGAAGATAGATCTGGTCGCGGATGGTGCTCATGTAGAGCCACTGGCGGTTCGACGTGGTGGCTTCGACCGGCGTCAGAAAGCTCAGACCATAGTGCGTGTTGTCCGCCAGATTGAACAGAAAGCTCCCCGTGAGAATGTTCGTGGGCTTGAGGTTCACCTGGAAACGGCTCAGGTCACTCATGGTCAGGCCCGTGGTGCGATTCTGGCCGCGCGGAAGACCGTAGATTACATCGTCGCTGTAGAACGCATCCATCCCGTTATGAAACCAGGCGCGGCCTTTCGCCAGCGGGCCGGAGAACTCCACCCGCGGCGTCCATTTGTTGATGTGCCACCCGCCGTCCGAAGAGATGCCCGGAATGAAGTTCGTTCCGCCAAATCGCAGCCGGTCGTCGCCCATCTTGGTTTCGAGTTCGAGGACTCCCGCCGAACCGCGGCCGTTCTCCGCCGAGAATCGACTGGTGTCTACCTCCATCGACTGGATGGTTTCAATATTGACCCGCGTTTCCAGACGCCCGGTCACCGGGTCGGAGATATTGAAGCCGTTGAGCTTGTAATTGGTTTGATTGGTATCCCCGCCGTTAAAGTGGGCGCGCCCGGCGTTGTCTTGAACCACGCCATCGATCATGGGTAGAGCGTTGCGGTAGTCTTGTGGCGCCGGATACGGAATCGCCTGAATCTCCGTGTTGTCCAGTTCCTTGCGATCCGCCGGCTGCGCGGTATCAATCGCTGGCGGCGAATAGGCGACGTCAATCTTGTCTGAGAACTCTTGCAGGTGGTTCAGCGTGATGGTCAGTTCGGCGCTGCTCGACGTGAACGATTGCGATTTCACCTGGTACAGGTAGAAACCCAGCCGTTCGGCGCGAATGGAGTAGTCGCCGGGCGATGGCAGTTCCAGCTTGAAGTTGCCGGCGCGGTCGGACGAGGTCACCGCGGCAGGTCCGCCGCTCGCGGTCCGCACTTCCACGCGGGTCCCATCGATTCCCGCACCAGTATCGTCGATGATGCGTCCGGTAATTACGACTTGGGCCGATAACACCGGACAGAACATCAGAATTGCAAGACCTACAATCCGGTGGTGTGGCCTGTACGCCATGGGAGGAGTGCGCGGCGATTGCCCGCGTACAGCTAGCATAGCGCCGTGACGCGACTCTTGCATTCCGTGACGCATCAATGATGGGAAGTGGCGCATTCACCGCGGAGACGCGATGACGCAGAGGAACGCGGAGAACCAAGGCGCCCGTTCCGGTGAGTGCCTTTGAGGCGAACTGGAATAGCACTGATCACTGGATAGCATGCAGGTCCGCCGCCGGCCCTTCGGCTCCAGGGTCATCGCGGCGGCTTTCGTTTTGTAGGATCTCAGGAAGTCTGGATCTTCCCACGACTCTGGCAACGTCGTCCCAGGCAAACAGTTTGCAGACGTAGCTCGGGACGCTGGTGAATTCGTAGTGCCCGTGCTGATCGCTGGTGGTACTTCCGAAGAGATCGGAGCGCTTTGTGGAATCGGGGCCAGCACGATCGTCGCTCCCGCGACAGGCTCTGGTCGTTGATCTCGCACACTCCTTGGAGCGTGGCGCCTCGTACCCGCCGACGACTCGCTTACGAGCCGCGACCGTGAGGGAGCGATCTTTCGGAGCAATCCAGACGTCGATTGCTTACGCGCGCGGCTCGCAAACGCACTTATCGCATGAACGTATTAGGTAGCTTACGAGCCGCGACCGTAAGAGGAGCGATCCTTCGGAGCAATCGAGACGTCGCTTGCTTACGCGCGCGGCTCGCAAGCGCACTTATCGCGTGAACGTATTTAGGTAGCTTACGAGCCGCGACCGTAAGGGAGCGATCTTTCGGAGCAATCGAGACGTCGCTTGCTCCGCGCGCGGCTCGCAAACGCACTTATCGCGTGAACGTATTAGGTAGCTTACGAGCCGCGACCGTAAGGGAGCGATCTTTCGGAGCAATCGAGACGTCGCTTGCTCCGCGCGCGGCTCGCAAACGCACTTATCGCGTGAACGTATTTAGGTAGCTTACGAGCCGCGACCGTAAGGGAGCGATCTTTCGGAGCAATCGAGACGTCGCTTGCTTACGCGCGCGGCTCGCTGACAACGCTTGCACGCCGTATCCCAACTTGCGCGGCAGGTAGTTCAGATTAGATCGGAAGACGTCCACGCGCAAGCAAGGCTCAGCGCTGGAGTCTCCGGCGTCCCCGAAAGATATCGCAGTGATCCGCGCCACTGATCCGCTGCATCATTGTCTTCTCAGCTTTCTGGTGATCACCAGCAGGATCCCGAGCGTCGCCGCGCCGCTTGCCAGTGATCGCGGAATCCTTTGCCGCCCCTGTCCCGAACACCATCGCCCCCACGCTCCCGAAAGGGCCGGCGCAGCATTGCGCAGGCGCAACTCGACTTTGCTTACTCCTGGGGTGGCTGAGATTGCGGAAAACAAAGCGCTGTGGGAAGCAAAATGAGCCACTTAGCATTCGTCGCCATGCGATTCGACGAAATGAGCCCCTACGTGAAAAGCCACGCGTTGGAAGCTTGTCAGGCCGCTTCGAAAACCAGTCGCAGGAAGGAACGGGGCTGATACTCAATCCGTATCGGCACGATCGAGCCAGAAGCCTCGTCGAGCCACAGAGTGAAGGTATTTTGGGAGCCAGTTCGCAGATTGCGGATCTTGCCATGGACCGGGCGCAGTCCGGCGGCCTGATCTTCCGCTGTGGCGCGCTGAGTCCTGTCGATCTCCAGCCGGTACTCCTGCTCGTTGTAGACATAGCGTCCCACGCCGCGAGGCTCGCGCTCGCGCAGAAGCCTCGCCAGTTCGAACAGAAAGGTTGGTGGGGTTTGGCTGCCGGCTTTGGGCCAGGACGTTTGGCGCCACTCCGGATTCTCCTGGAATGCCGCTTCCGCGGCTTCGATCAGCCGGCGGTCAAACCATTGGGCAGCCGACGACAGCTCGAAATGTGCTACCGCGCTACGGCTGTCCCCGGGGGTATTCTGGCCGCGCACCGCGTTATAGACGCTCGGCCCGCTCTGGGGCTGCGCCGCAGCTTTCTTGGCATGGTCCAGACTTTCGTCGCTGGCGGGCGCCGTCAGCACGCCGAAATACCGCGCTTCCACCGGCACTGAATTGGCTTCGCGCACCACCTCGCGAATCCAGCCGATGCGGTGAACGCCGTGCGCACGTGCCGCGTCCGACCCACCCGCGAAAAATAACGTATGGGTGGTGGCGTCGCCCTCCTTCGTCTGTTCGACCGATGCCTGTCCGCCTCCCACGCCGCCCCGCCGGTACACCGGCATACCAAAAAGCAGAATCGTCGCGTCTGCGCGATAGCGTCTTATTTGTGTCCCTGGCTGGGAATTTTGCCGCATCTTGGGATTATCCGGGTTCGGCGGTTCAGCAGCAGCGGCACGGCTCCCGGTCCACGTACTCCCGAGAAGCCCTGCCATGAGTCCTAAGAATCCTCGCCTGTGATATTTGCCCATGGCCATCTTCCCAGACTCTTCTCCTGCACGTTCATTGCCGCTTTTCGCCGTTCACCCACCACTCCACGCGGTCGCCCTCGGTTACGTCAGGGACCTCCCATCGCTCCATCATGTGCAGGAGAGCGGCTTCGTTCACCGGACGTGTGCGATTTCGATTCTGCTCGAAGAGCCGCTCGGGAATAGCTTCCACATAAACGATTCGCACGCGGGCGTGATAAGCGGTGAACAAATCCACCAGTTGCCGGCGCACTTCGCGGCCCAGGTTAGTGGCATTCCAGACAAAATCGCAGGATTGGCGCAGGTACCCACGTGCCGTTTCTCTCGCGGCGTGCAGCACCGCCCCCTGATTGCCGCTCGGCGCCGCTCCCAGTTCCTCGCGAATTTCGTCGAGGGAGATCACCGGCAGGTCACTCATCCGTTCGGCGATCCAGGTGTCTTTCCCCGAGCCGGGCAACCCTGCCAGCAGTGTCACTTCGCAGCGCGAATCGTCGTACGCCAGGTAGTTGGGATCGCGAGCTTCCGACCGGAAGTACAGGAAGCGGCTGTGGTTCGAAGGAAAACGACGCGGTGTTTCCAGACACTCCTGTTCCCGGCAATATTCCTCAAACAGCGCTATCTGATCCAGCAATGCGGCCTGATCCGCGCATGTTCGGCCCGAGGCATCGGCCGCCGCCAGCAGCGCCACCTGCCTGCAACTCGCCGACTGGCTGATGCGAAATGCCAGTTTCTGAGCGTCGGCGCGGTTGATCAGGTGAAACGGAGCCTGGTGAAAGCGAATCATCCCGCAGACCTGCTCGCGCGCCGCGAAATCCATTCCCGCTTCCCACAAGATGCGCCGTGCGTCGATGCTGCCGCGCCGCGAATGCCCGGGACTCTTCACCCGCCCATCCTCCCAACGCGTACACGCCGGCTTGGCCACGTCGTGGAGCAATGCGGACGCCCAGACCACCTCCCGGCCGGCAGGCGGCAATGCGCGCCACGCCTCCATGGCGGCCAGCGATTCGCAAACCATGCGAACATGCGTCCAGACGTCGCCCTCTGCGTGGTGGATCGGGTCTTGCGGACAGGTGCGCATCGCCTCGATCCACGGGAAGCGGTCCTCCAGATCGTTCCAAGGGATCCGAAAATCAGGCGGCTGCGGTACCCAGAACAGCTCACTCATGGCGCAAACAGATCCGTTCCCGGGAGCAGCCGATTGGGCTCGATCGGGCGGTCCATCCAGTGTCCCTCGGAATCCTCCACCGCTTGTAGAAAGCCTCGTCGCACGTACTTGTACCGGCCCTGCACGCGACCGTCGGCCTCCCACTTGATGTAGAGGCCTTCCATCTGCTCGTTCGAGGAACAGCGCGACCTGCCGAGCAGTTGCTCCCAGTCCGCCACGGGACTCGTGGCGAGGATTGGCACCGAGTGTACCGGCGAGCCCGCCAGCATCGACTGCCGCTGCTCCGTGGAGAGGAACGCTCCAGTGTCACGATCCAGCAGATCGAACTCCAGAAAGTAGTGCGGAAGCTGGTCGTAGAAGATGGTGTGCCGGGCGTACAGCCATTCGCCATACATCAGGTAGCGGCTTCCCAGGACGTTCCAGAGCGCGTGGCGATGCACGCTCGCCCATCGTTTGAACAGGTCGAACTGGCGCTCGCAGGGGCCGCCCGTGAGCACATGGCCTCGACTTTGCAGGACGAGGGTTCCATCGGGATCGAAGCTGATCCCCGAGTTGGAACCGTCCAGCTTCTCCTCGATCACCAGGGACAGTCCGGCGAGTCCGCCGGCGTTCACGGTGGCCAGATCCTCATCGCCAGGTTGAATCCGGGACCCGTTCAGATGGGGAGTGCGCGGGTATTTGACAATTCCCTTCATGGCACTTGCGCCAGCAGGATGCGGTGATTCAGCACGTGCTCGAAGGTGGCCCGGACGGCGCCTGCCTCCGCCGCCATCTTCTGCAGTTGAGGGAGTGTAAACAGGTGGATGTGCTCGGGATTGTCGTCCGGGGTGGACGGGGCGCTGGCGATGACGAATCGCCGCGCGCAGCGGACGGCCTCGCGCAGGGCCAGGGCCGGGTCGGTAAGGTGCTCCAGGACTTCGAGCACGCTGACCACATCGAAGGATCTCGGGGCGAACGGCAGGTGATGGGCGTCGGTGCGGACCACGGTCAGGCGGCCGATTCCTCCTTTGCGCACGGCGGCAAGATCGCTAGCGCGGCGGAAGTTGCGCTCGGCGCTGGTGACGGGAAGGTGCGGGAAGGCGGAAAGCAGCGGCCAAAGAAAGGTGCCGCGTCCGCTGCCGAGATCGAGCAGATTCTCCGGTTGCAGGCCATGGAGGATGCCGAGGACGCGCCGCACGCGAGGCAGTTCGGTATTCTGCTTGAATTTGTGGAGGCGCAGTCCGGCGTCTCGCCCCGCGTCGAGGGAGGCGTACGGCTCTCCCAGGCGTCCGCGTACGAAGGCAGTGGCCAAGTCGGTAAAGTATCGGTCGCCGTCGATGCTGCCAGGATACCGGAAATCTGCCAGCCTCAGCGGCCGGATGCCGCAATTCTCCACAAAACCCGCGGAGTTCTGGGGACAGGCTACGCAATTCCCGAACTCAGCGAATTCGGGAATTGCGTAGCCTGTCCCCAGAATCGGCCTTGAAGTGTAGAGGATTTCAGAATTGGCCTCGAAGTGTAGGGGATTTCGGCCAATGGTTAATACCCCGTAACGCGTACTAGGAGTTTTCCGTCTGGTATCCTTTGAGAAAGCGCTTCCCGCGTCGCGCCTCTCTGGATACTCCATGCGTTCTCTTACGATATCTGTCCCTTGTCTCATTGTCGCCGGCGCGCTGGCAGGTGTTGCACAGTCACTGCCGACGCTCAATCTATTTCCGTCCCGAATTGTCGGGCATCCGCTTCCCGAGCAGAACGTACTCTCGTCAGTCAATCCCAACCTGGTAGAAGGGCGCGAGTTATTCGGACCGGAAGGCATCGCTCTCGACACCTCGGCCTCTCCGCCGATTCTTTACGTCGCCGACACTTTCAACAACCGTGTGCTGGCATGGCAGAATGCCAGCGGATTCACCAACGGCCAAAAGGCCGACCTGGTGATCGGACAGATCGATTTCTACAGCACCCAGGCTCAGGGTCCCGGCAGACAATTCCAAACGGGACTATCCGCGCCGACCGGCCTGGCAGTCTCGGGCGGCGACCTCTACATTGCCGATAGCGGCAACAATCGCGTGCTCCGCTTCCGCAAGCCCTTCCAGAATGCGGGAAACCTCTTTCCCGACCTCTTCATCGGCCAGCCGAACCTGAACTCCAATATTCCCAACAATAACGGGACTTCCGGCCCCAGCGCCGTCGGCCTGAACTTCATCTCTAACGGAAAGCTGCAAACCGTCAATCTCACCTTCGATACCGCCGGCAACCTCTGGATGACCGATCCCGGCAACCGCCGCGTTCTCCGCTTCGCCGCGTCCGACCTCGCCAGCGGCGGTGGGCCGCTCACCGCCAACCTGCTGATCGGCAACCTGGGAATCTTCACCTCCGTGCAGCCTGCGATCACGGCGGCAACCGCTACCCAAGGGAATCTCTTTGCAACTCCGTCCGCCCTTGCCTTCGATCCCGCCGGACGTCTGTTCGTCTCCGACGGCGACGGCACCTCCTTCGCACGGGTCCTGGTATTTCTGCCGCCCTTTACCAATAGCAGTTCCGCATCGCGCATCATGGGCGTCTTTCCGCCCAACTCGACCCCCGCCCAGGATCAGATCAGCAAGACCGTCTTCTACTCCATCAACTCCATCTTTTTCGTCCCGGGGAGCACTCCCAAAGTGGGCCTCGTCGATCAACTCGGCAGCCGCATCCTACTCTTCGATTCCTACGACAATTGGCCCGACCCGTCCACCAGTTTCTCTCCGCAGGCGACGGCCGTAGTCGGACAGCCCAGCTTTACCAGCCTGAACGCCAACGCCGGCACTACATTTATCCCTCCCTCGTCCACGTCGACTTTGTACTACCCATCGGCGGCCGTCCTCCAGGGCAATGACCTCTTCGTCGCCGATGCCGGCAATAACCGCGTGCTCGATCTTCCCGTGGTAAACAGCGTCCCCGGCCCAGCCACGCGCGTCCTCGGGCAAGATCGCTTCGATATGAGCGCCTCAAATCTCATCGAAGGCAAGGAATTCGATTTCACGGCGAGCACCAGTTCCGGGACCATTGCGGAGGGCGGCGTCACGATCGATAATAGCGGCGACACGCCACATTTGTATGTCGCCGATTTCGCCAATAACCGCGTCCTGGGCTTCAAGGATTTTCGCAGCCTGGCCGCCAATGTCCGTGCCGACATCGTCATTGGTCAGGCGGATTTCAATTCGGGACTCTGCAACCAGACGGGCGACCCCAACCACCTTACCGCTGGCACTCTGTGCCGCCCGACCAGCGTAATAACCGATTCCAACGGCAATCTTTATGTAGCCGATTCGGGCAACGGACGAGTCTTACGATTCCCCGCGCCGTTCGCGCACCAAGGCCTCGAGCAGGCCGACCTAGTCCTGGGACAGCATAACTTCAACACCAAGATCACCGATCCCAGTAGCTTCACCATGTCGGCGCCTTACGGTCTGGCCTTCGCGGCGAACAACGGATTGCTGGTGTCCGACGTGGTACACAATCGCGTGCTCTTCTTCGCTTTCAATAGCAGCGGCGGCTTCGATCCTACCGCCGACAGCGGGAAAGCAGCTTCCAAAGTGCTCGGCCAGCAGAACTTTACCACCACTACGAGCGGCAACGCCGATTCGCAGATGAATGGGCCGCGTCACATCGCCGCCGACACTGACGGCCGCCCTTATGTCGTCGATACCGGTAACAATCGGGTCATGATCTTTGACGGGATCGGAGCCGCGCCCAGCGGCGCGTCAGCAGCGCACATCTTGAACGGCTTCAATGTGCCGCATGGGATTTTCGTCAACCAGACGACCGGTGAGATTTGGGTCACGAACACCAATTCGGGCACGGTCCTGCGATTTCCCCAGTACCAATCGCTGCTGCTCAGTGACGCTTCCAATGGCGGCGTACAGGACGCGGGCGCACCGGTCGACGTGACCCAGGATCCGTACGGCGACCTGATCGTCGCGGACGCCAGCAATCGTGTGGCGCTCTATTTCCCTGGCGTACAAGCCATGAATGGCGCGAATTTCATTCCGTCTTATCATTTGTCTCCGGGGATGCTCGCCGCGTTGTGCGCCGCTAATAGCAACTGCTCGAACGGCGCGGCCATCTTCGGCGCCAACACCGTCGACAACTCGACGCGCCCGAATCCTCTGCCAATGCCGACTTCGCTCGACAACGTGCAGTTGAACCTCAATTTCACGGACAGCAACGGGAATCCGCAGACCGTTGCCGCGCCCTTGTATTACGTCTCGCCGACACAGATCGTCTTTTATGTTCCGATGAGCGCGCCCACCAGCGGCACCGTGAATCTGGAAGTGGTGCAGACCACCACGGGCCGTCTTTATGCCGCCGGACCCACCACGATGAATACTTACTCACCGGCGGTTTTCATGCAGCAATACGCCGGCAAATTGCGTCCCGCGTCGGTGCTCAATCAGGATAATACGCTCAACTCCCCCAGCAATCCGGCGCTCCGTGGATCCACCATCCAGATCTTCGCAACCGGCCAGGGCTTTGTGCCCGGTGCGCCGTCGGATGGCAGCGCAGCCCCGTCCCCGCCGCTGAACACGCCGTTCACGCCGCGTGTCGGGATCAACTTCATCTACACCGATCAGTACACACCCGGACAGGGCGACCCGGCGGACAAGCAATTTGTCTCGTTCTCCGGATTAGCGCCAGGCGAAGTGGGAGTGTGGCAGATCAACGTGCAGATTCCGATCAATGTGTCGCCCGGTGCGCAGATTCCGTTGTACATCTCAACGGGAAGCTTGCTGAGCACCGACGGCAGCTTCTACACCACCATCGCCGTGAAGTAGGTGGCACGGACACTCGTGTCTGCCGCGTCGACACTCTGGTCGACGCTTTTCAAATGTCCACCAAGCGTGATGCCTCTCGGTGATTTGGAATCGGTAGACGCCCCAAAAGCGTCGAGAATAGTCTCGACGCGGCAAACACGAGTGTTTGCGCCACGTCTATCTCAATCTACGGAGAAGACGTAGTCATATTTCGAGCGCTCCGCGGCCAGCGCAGCATTGACTTTCACACGATCCACCTGAACATCTTTGTCCCGAAAGTGAAGCGCGACGATGAAATACAGCAGGTAGTCGTCCACCGGGCACGGATCGGATAGAAACAGAACCTTGGCAGCGTGAGGAAGTTTCGGATTCACAACAGCCAGTCGCTCGATCACCGGCCGTGTCTGTTGGATCGCGGCCGGTACCCACGCGTTTCCAAGCGGCTTCTCATGCCGGTGAGCGGGGATCACGGCCGCCGTCACCAAAGCGAATAAGACGAGCTGTTCCAGCCGGACTCCGCATACCACTGGCCGATTTCGAAATCCACGTAGCGCCCCATCGCGCAGCAGCACCAATGCCCGACTTGCATACAGATACCACCCCGGCAGCGTCAAGTACATCACGAAGAACCCGCGCGGATTGATAAAGATGAAGGGCAGAGCCCCGATCAGCGCAAGACACCACGCGAAGAGCAGGTCCCGATTGCGCGCGGCAATCGCCAGCGCGAGCATCCCCACCCACACTGCAATCACCGTAAAGTTGCTGAACTTCACCGCATGATAGAACAGGTCGAATAGATAATGTTGCCAGCCTGCGAGGAAGATCCGGGCCGAAGGCTGCGGGAGGTAATCGGGATTGAGCGTCATCCGGTGCGCGCCGGCAGTCTTAAATGCAAGGTACGCAATCGTGATGGGAATCGACAGAACCGGGAACCATGCGTGATGGCGAATCTCCCTGCCAATGGCGGCCATCGAGAGCTTGCCCCGGTAATAAATCATCTCGTAAACCAGCATCAGCACGGGCAGCGTTACGGCCATCTCCTTGGAGCCAAGCGCACCCAGATAGAGAACTGCCAGAACACCCACATCCGCCGCGCCTGCTCCCCGGCTTCTGTTCCGCACGAGGAGGTAATAAACGAAGGCGCAGTAATAAAAGAAGAAACACAACAAGTCGAAGATTATGGACGAGATGTAGTACAGGTCCGCGAGGTGCGCATGATAGGCGCCGATGACGCAGGCCAGGATCGCGATTTCACGCGACCCTGACACCAACCTGCAGAACTCATAGAGAAGTGCCAGGTTCGCCAATAGAAGTACGAAACACAAAAACCGGTACGGCAGCGGATTCAATCCAAAACCGGCGAATAGGGCGCGGTATGCCAAGGCCCCAATCGGCCGATCGTTCTGGATCAGTTTCCAGATAGGAGGAAACCATGCCGCATACAGGTTCATCATCTCGTCGGGAGCGAAGTAACCCCGAATTCCGTCCCCGGCAAATGCGAAAAAGATCCCCAAGGGCACGACACCGGCCAACAAGCGCACCCGATTCTGCGACATCAATATCCGCAAATTCTAGCATCCGTCGCAGGCTTCTCTACCTCCAGCTCTCTACATCCGCGCCTTTCGGAGCTGCTCCGCGCATATAGTCGCCAAAGACGCGCACGAAGTGCGTCAGCATCGGCACACCTTTGGGGATCTCTCCGGTGTAACAGTGCGGCTCGTTATTGCCGAAATCGAAAGACCCTCCATAATAGGGACCCTTGCCGGGCAATTTGGTGCTTTCCAGAAACTGCTGCATCCGGTGCGCCGCGGCGTCCAGGTAGAAAGTGTCCTTGGTGCCCATCGTGACGTGGAGCTTCCCGGCGAGCTTTGGGCCGAGCCGCTCCCAATCCCGAATTAGCAGCGCCGTCAGATCGTAGTGTTCGCGCCAATACCTGGCCACCTCGGGATCGATCGCGCCGGTCTCGGCGTTCCATAGCTTGGCCGGATACCCATCGGCATCGGTAGGGCCAAAGGTGGCATGGAAGGCGTCCAGTTGGCCTCCAGACCTGCCGCGCGTCCCGAGAACCGCCTCCTGCCGGCTGAAAGATTCCACCGTCGCCAGGATCCGGTCGTTAGGCAGGCGGCCCAGAAGTTTCGGGAACCGCTCGAACGGTCCTTCATCATAGTAGGCATTCCTGTCGGTATAAAGATCGATGCTCTGGAAAGCGTGGTGGTCCACCGGATCGGGACAGAACCCCCAGGCCCCGCCAAAATACTCGGGGTAGAAAATCTGCTGCGCCAGGGTCATCCAGCCACCGGTGGACCCACCGAATACCACGCGCGCCCATGGTTCACCGATGCCGCGAAACTGTTTTTCCACGGCGGGATACAACTCCTTGGTGAGCGCGTCGCCGTAAGGGCCGGCGTTGGCAGTGTTCACGCCATAGGAGTCGTCGTAGTAGGGGGTAGCGTGGCTGGTGACCACCAGCAGCATGCGAGGTAGGCGGCCGGAAGTCCAATCCTGATAGAACTGGTAACTCTCTCCGCCGCGTCCGCGCGCATCGGGATCCGGCGGGGTCTCGCGGAATTGAAAGAAGTCGCCGCCGAAATGGGTCTGCAGAAATGCTACGGGATAGTGCTGGGTGCTCTGGTCGAAGTCGCGTGGGACCAATACCGTCGCTTCGAGCCAAACCGGACGGCCCCAGAACGCCGTCAGCAGGGCACTCTCGAGCCGAAGGTGGCGGATGTACTTGGTGTCTTTCGGACTGTCAATGGGCGGTATGGTCTGGGTGAGCTCGAACTGCACCACTGATGACCCGGTCACCTCGACGCGTTGCGGCCGGCTGTACAAATTGCCTGGGGAGCGGTTCCACTGCTGCCCTTCACCATGGTCGGAGTGCAACTTCAGAACGTGGCCGTCGGCGCGGTGAAAGGTCTCATAGACATTAAGCACGGCCTGCACGTTGTAGGTGCCAGGAGGCAGATCGGCAAGCGTGTGTAGGGGAGCGCCCGGCGTGTCCGGGCCCATTTCGACTGGGTCGCCAGGCTTCCAGCCGTCCACGTCTTTCCCAAATATCTGTTGGGTAGGCAGGCCCCACGTCACTTGGAACCTGGGCTCGCCCTCCATTTGCTTGGACACCACGACTATGAGTCGCCCGTCGCGTGCCGCAGGCCCGGCTTCGGACGGCAGTTTCACTTGAAAACGGGTAGAGGCGGTGAGTTGAGCAGCAGCGAGGAGAACTAACCAAGAGGCACGCATGAGGGCCATTATATCGATGGCGGATGCAATCAGCCGCCGAAGTACATCGTTTTGTTGAAACGGCCCCGTATTCAGGCAAGAACGCTCCCTCACGGTCGCGGCTCGTAACGTGCCCAATGCGTTCCCGCGATACGTGCGCCTGCGAGCCGCGCGCGTCAGCAAGCGATCTGGCCATACGCCTACGAGCCGCGCGCGTCAGCAAGCGGTCTGACGATACGTCGGCGGGCTTCCGGGAAAAGTTCGACTCCCGTGCAAATATCAGAGTAAACTGAGCGTTTAGCGAGGAGACGATGACCCGATCCAAGATCGCTCTGCTTTCTTCTGCGTTGCTGACGTGCTCCGTCGTGACCGGCCAACCGGCTAAAAACGAGCCTTATTGGAACCCTGACTTGTCGCCCGAGAAGCGCGCTACCGACCTGGTCTCGCGGATGACCTTGGACGAAAAGGTCCTGCAGATGCAAAACTCCGCCCCCGCGCTCGAGCGGCTCGGCATTCCGGCCTACGACTGGTGGAACGAGGCGCTGCACGGCGTCGCCCGTGCCGGCCAAGCCACCGTATTCCCGCAAGCCATCGGGTTGGCCGCGGCCTGGGACACCGACCTGATGCATCGCGTTGCCGATACCATTTCCACCGAGGCTCGCGCCAAGTATAACGAAGCTTTACGTCAAAACGACCACAGCCGCTATCACGGTCTCACCTTCTGGTCGCCCAACATCAATATCTTTCGCGACCCGCGCTGGGGCCGCGGCCAGGAAACCTACGGCGAGGACCCCTATCTGACGGGCCGCCTCGCAATCGCCTTCATCCAAGGACTGCAAGGCACCGATCCACACTACTTCAAGGTCATCGCCACCGCCAAGCACTACGCCGTCCACAGCGGCCCTGAGCCGTCCCGGCACCAGTTCGATGTCCAACCCAGCGAACGCGACCTGGCCGAGACCTACCTGCCTGCATTCAAAGCCGCCATTCTAGAAGGTAAGGCCGATTCCGTGATGTGCGCGTACAACCGCGTGGACGGCGTCCCCGCCTGTGCCAGTCTCGATCTCCTGCAAAAGCGGTTGCGCGGCGAATGGAACTTCCAGGGCTACATCGTCAGCGACTGCGGCGCGATCACGGACATCTTTCGCGGTCACAAGTACAAAGCGAATGCCGCGGAAGCCTCCGCGGTGGCCGTGAAAGCGGGCACCGATCTGACTTGCGGCAACGAGTATCGCGCGCTAGTCGACGCAGTCAAGAACGGGCAGATCGAAGAGGCCGAGATCAATCGATCGCTCGAGCGCCTCTTCGTGGCACGATTTAAACTCGGCATGTTCGATCCGCCGGAGCGTGTGCCTTTCTCGAAGATCCCGTATACAGAGGCCGATTCCGAAGAGCATCGCAAGCTCGCGCTGGAAGCGGCGCGCAAATCCATCGTGCTGCTGAAGAACGACAATCAAACTCTACCGCTCAAACCTGCGGTGCATCGCATTGCCGTAATCGGGCCATCGGCGGACGACCCCATCGCGCTTCTGGGCAATTACAACGGATTCTCGTCGCACCAGGTGGCGCCGCTCGAAGGTCTGGAGCGCCAGTTCGCCGGAAAGGTCGAGGTGCGATTCGCTTTGGGTGCAACTTACACGCCACAATCTCCTGCATTGGTGCCCACCGGCGCGCTTACGCCTCCCAACGGTGTGGGTCACGGATTGTTGGCCGAGTACTTCGACAATCCCGAGTTCCAAGGTCAACCGAAGGTCGGACGCGTAGAGCCGCGTCCGTTCCTGCAGACCGGTCTGGTGGATCCCGCAATTGCGGCGGCATTTCCCCAACGCGGATACTCGGTGCGCTGGTCCGGATCGCTGCACCCGACGGTTACGGGCGAATATGCCTTCCTTCCGGGAGCAGCGTTCGGACGCACTACCACTCGCATTTTTCTAGACGATCAGGAATTGATGGCCGTCGAAACCCCTGCCAACACGCCTCCCGCAAGAGGGCGGCCGCCGGTGTTGCATACGCAATTGGAAGCCGGCCACGCCTATCGCATCCGCATGGAATATCGCCCGCAGGGACCCAATACTTCGGCGCAACTGCAGTGGATTCCTCCCGCCGCTCCGTTGTTGGCCGAAGCCGTGGATGCCGTGAAAAATGCCGATCTCGCGATAGCGTTCGTCGGACTGAATCCGAATCTGGAAGGCGAGGAGATGCCGGTGAGCGTGCCGGGGTTCCAGGGCGGCGATCGGACCGATCTCAAAATTCCGGAGTCGCAGGAACGGCTGATCGAAGCTGCGGTCGCCACGGGCAAGCCGTTGATCATCGTGCTCACCAGCGGTAGTGCGCTCGCCGCGAACTACGAATCCGAGCACGCCGCGGCGATTTTGGCCGCCTGGTACGGCGGCGAGGAAGCCGGGACCGCGATCGCCGAGACGATTGCGGGCGTGAACAATCCCGCGGGAAGGCTCCCTGTAACCTTCTACAAGTCCGCCGACCAGTTGCCTCCTTTCGACGAGTATTCGATGAAAGGCCGCACCTATCGCTACTTCACGGGCGAGACGCTTTACGGTTTCGGATATGGCCTGAGCTATGCGAACTTCCAATACTCTCGCGCGCGAGCGCAGCGAACGGCCGGCGGCGCTCGCGTCTCGGTTCGCGTGAAGAACGATTCGTCCCGCGATGGCGACGAGGTCGTGCAACTATATGTGAACGGCGCCGGCGGCCAAGACGATCCGATCCGCACGTTACGTGGCTTTCAGCGCGTGCATCTGCGTGCCGGCGAGTCGCGCGACGTGGAGTTCACTTTGCGCGGAGACGATGTGCCGAAGACGAAAGCGCGGATCACAGTCGGGGGCGGACAACCTGTGGGCAAAGTCGCTTTCGCCGAGACGACGCTTTAGCGAGGCTGGGCGTCGGTACTTCAGACGTCAGGCGACGTAACGACGCTTGCGAACGCGCGGGGCTCGCCATCAAGGCGCGCAACCGTATGCAACCATCGCCCGATCTTCCCGACCTTTCGCCACAATTGACAAAGCCCTACAGCTTCGATATAACGGGCGCACCATGACCAGACGAAAAAGCCCCTCGATGTGCGCCGTCTTCCGTATTGTGCTGCCTGCTTTGATGCTCCTGGCAATCGGGATGCCGAAAAATGCCTGGGCCCAGCCGGGGCGCGGCGCCGGACGCGGAGGAGTTCCTCAACCCCAGGGCCAGAACCCCAACGGGATGCACATCTATATTTGGGCCGGGCTCAAATCACATGGGGAGGGCCAGCATGATTACCCACAATTCCTCGCCGATTGGAGCAAGCTCCTGACGGAGCGCGGCGCCGTGGTGGACGGGGCCTTGCACGCGCCCAGCAGCGCCGACCTGGAGCACACCGACGTAGTCGTGATCTACAAGGGTGACGCGGCCTATTTGAGCGACGCCACCAAATCTGCTTTGGAAGCCTACGTCAAACGCGGGGGTGGTCTGGTGAGCTTCCACGATTCTTTGTGCGGGCCCGATCCGTCCTACTTCGCCACATTGGTGGGTGGCGCCAAGAAGCACGGGGAAGTGAATTACACGCTGGACGCACCGATCCACTACACGATTGCCGATGCCGCCAATCCGATTATGAAGGAGATGACGGAGCTGACCATATCGGACGAGGCGTTCTACACCATCACGTGGGCCAAGGATCCCGCCGTACATGTGCTGGCGAACGCAGAAATTCCGCCGACGCCGAGCGCGGGCGACCACAAGGGCGAAATCGTCCCGCAGATGTGGACGTATGAGCACCAATTGCCCGGAGGTGAACCGGCGCGGGCATTTGTCTGGATGCAGGGACACACTTATGCCAACTACGCGAATCCTGCGATTCAGCGGACTCTGTTGCGAGGCATCGCGTGGGCAGCCAAGAAGCCGGCGGACGAACTCGTGAACTACGTTGCGCCTCCACGTCCACCGCGCCGCGGTGCAACCGGAGCGCCGGCGGCAGCCGATAAGAAGAAATAAAGCCTTGCGGAAGCGCTTATGTTACGCTTGCAAAGAATGGAGGGGACATTGAGCAGGAATACTCTGACACTGATTGTCGCGGCGGTCGCCGCGTTCACGTTGACGGCACAGGATAAGAAGGACGATGCAAAGATGCCGCCGAAAGCTCCCGCCAAATCCGCGATCTTGCATCCGGAGATGAAGGTGGAGTCGGGAACCTACGCCCAGCCGATGGCCACCATCGGGAGTAAGCCCGACCAGCCGTGGTCGACTACTTCCGTCGCCGCAGGCGTCGACAGCAAGCCCCAACCGGGACACGTCGTCACGCGAGTCGGCGAGATCGTGGACTTCTCGTGCTATCTACAACTCGGCAAACATGGCGAGAAGCATCGTTCCTGCGGACAGAAATGCATTCAGAACGGGCAGGCCGCTGGCCTACTGACGCAAGACGGCACGCTCTACATGCTGATTCCCGAAGAGCACGATCCGCGGCGCGACGGCGGCGTGGACGCTAAAGCTTCGGCTTCCGACCACATGGGCCACATCGTGACGGTGATCGGCACGGAGGCTTCGGTTGGCGGTTATCACGGAATTTACGTGATGGGGCTGACAAAATAAGGTTTGTGTTTGACGAGACTTTGCTGGATTGGGGCCGGGGCGTTCGCGCTTCCCGGCCCTTTTCATTTGCTGATAGGCTGGTTCTTAGGAGGTGCACCATGCATGAAGGCACCCCGAGTCCACAGATAAACGTCTCGAAGATACCCGGCGGTGGCGGCTTCGCGGGAGCATTGTTCGCCGTCATCAGCATGGTAATCTTTCTGGTCGGTATTCCCAGGCTGCGTTATTTCTTTCCTGCGGCAGTCGTTTTCGGTTGCGGGATTGCGCTGATCCTTCGCTTCATCCGGCGTGAAACTCCAGGTAAGCCATGGATTCTTTCAGCTCAAAACGCAGAGAGCGGGAGTGCGGCCCCTCGGGTTGGCCGGCGAACCAAGCCAGACGACTTTCGGCGAAGACTTCAAGGACTCTCGACGGCTTAATGGCGTTGAACTTCCGAAATAAGACGCCCAAAACCGGAAGCGCAATTCGGTCTTCTCGGGCCGTCTACAAACAACTTTACTGAAACAAGTCGCTTACGCCCAAGTTTTGCCCAGAACCACAGCACCGGAAAATCAGGTGGTCTACCGATTGCGCTGCCGCTCCAGTTCCTGGTCGCCAGCGAGCAACCGGACCATCCCTTCGAGTTCCGCGACCCGGCGCGCCAGATCGTCGATGGCCTGACCTTCCGGATCTGGCAGACGGCCGTGCTCGAGGGGTCCGCCTTCGGGCCGGATGCGCACCACGCGTCCCGGCACACCGACCACGGTGGAGTGATCCGGCACCGCGTGCACCACGACGGAACCGGCGCCAATTTTGACGTTGTCGCCGATTCGAATATTGCCCAACACCTTGGCCCCCGCGCCCACCACTACGTTGTTACCCAGCGTGGGATGGCGCTTGCCTCTCTCGTTGCCGGTGCCGCCGAGCGTAACGCCCTGATAGAGCAGAACATCGTCACCAATCTCTGCAGTCTCACCGATCACCACACCAGTGCCGTGGTCGATGAAGAAGCGATGACCAATGGTGGCGCCGGGGTGGATCTCAATTCCGGTAAAGAACCGGCTGACTTGGGAGATGAAGCGCGGCAGCAACGGCACGCCCCAACGGTAGAGCTGGTGCGACAGGCGATGGCTCAAAATCGCATGGAAACCCGGGTAACAGAGAAAGATCTCGATCACGCTCTTCGCGGCGGGATCTTCGCGGAAGATGGTGTCGATCTGTTCCCGGATGGTTTGAAACATGATGGCGCACTCCAATGGATGATGCGCGGAACGGACGGGATTCGCTAGTGTGCCGCAGCCGGGGAGTCAGAGACAACCACCGGGGCGTGGGCACCTGGCGGGATGGGCGCCAGCATGTCCTCTTTCCGCTTAACCAGGGTGGAGGTGTTGTAGCTCGCAGCCTCGAACCCGTGTCCATGCGTGATGGCGTCCGTGGGGCAAGCCTCTACGCAATATCCGCAAAAGATGCAGCGGTTGTAATCGATGTTGTAAACCTTGGCGTAACGCTCTCCCCCCGAAATCCGCTCTCGCTCGGTGTTCTCCGCCGCCTCGATATAGATGCAGTTAGAGGGGCATGCCGCCGCGCAGAGAAAACAGGCGACGCACTTCTCCATGCCGTTCTGGTCCCGCTGCAGCACGTGGACGCCGCGGAATCGCTCTTCGAATTTGGGCGGCGCATCCGGGTAGTCGTCCGTCACGGTGGGAGACATCATCTCTTTGAAGGTGACGCTCATCCCCTTGGCAATAGCCGCCGCAGTTCCGAGAATATCGATTTTGTTGGGCATGGAGGTGCTTTCTCTATTCTATCTTGGCCCGAATGGTCCTGTCGCTGCCGTATCCCCAGACTACCTCAGGACTATAATCCAAACATGTCGTTCGATGGGCGCCGTGTTCTTTCCCTTGAAAGCCGCCGGGGGCCAGAAATGGCGGAACTGATCCGCAAACAAGGCGGCGATCCTTTTGTAGCACCCGCGTTGCGCGAAGTCCCGATCGAGGAAAGCGCTCCCGTATTCCGATTCGCCGAGCGTCTCTTTGCCGGCGACTTCGACATGATGATCCTGCTTACCGGCGTGGGAACCAGGCAGTTGAATCGCCTGCTGGGGACGCGTTATCCCGAAGGCGAATTTGCCGGCGCGCTGCGTCGTTTGACTATTGTGGCGCGCGGTCCGAAGCCCGTGGCGGCGCTCCGCGAAATGGGGCTGACACCGGCGATCACCGCTCCCGAGCCGAATACCTGGCGCGAACTCATGCAGGCTACCGAGGGCCGCACGGAGCGCAGCATTGCCGTGCAGGAGTACGGCCGCTCGAATCCCGAACTTCTCGACGGACTGCGCGCCCGCGGCGCGGAGGTGACCTCCGTGCGCCTCTATCAATACGGTCTGCCATCCGATCCGGAACCTCTGAAGGAAGCGGCACGGCGTCTTGCGGCGGGAGAGTTTGAAGTCGCGCTCTTCACTACCGCCGTACAGATCGGGCATCTCTTTCGAATGGCCGACGAGCAAGGGATCGGGGCTGCCACGCTCGCGGGCCTGCGCAAAACCATGATCGCTTCGATAGGACCTACCACCACCGAAGCTCTCGAAGAGTTCGGTCTTTACCCCGACATGGAGCCTTCGCAGCCCAAGATGGGTATTCTGGTACGCGAGGCCGCGGGAAGGTAACACAAGCCGGGTACACTGGAATCAGAATGGCTCGTAAGAAGACGGGCGCAGCGAGAGCGGTCGAGTATTCCGGACTGGCATTCATCCTGCCGGCGTCCACGTTTGTCGGGTACGGCATCGGGTACTGGCTCGACCGCCATTTCGGCACGACTTGGTTGAAGGTCTTGTTCCTGATTCTGGGCAGCGTCGCGGGGTTCGTTTCGCTCATCCGCCAGATCATGCGGGATTCGAGCGAAAATGGCGATTGACGAACTGAGCTACGACCGCGCTGCCCGGCGCATTGGCCGTAGTATGTGGGCGATCGCCCTCGCGGGAACGGTTGCCACTTTCCTCATCGGCGGATGGAAGTGGGGCGGAGGATTCCTGTTGGGAGCCGGATTTTCGTGGCTCAATTACCGCTTTCTCTGCCGTCTGGTGGAGAGTCTGGGCGGAACCACGCCCCCGCACGGCGGGGCATTCCTCACGTTCCGCTACCTCCTGCTGGGTGGTGGCGGGTATGTTATATTACGTTATTCTCCCATCAATATGAAGGCCGTATTGACGGGCCTGTTCGTGCTAATCGCCGCCGTCTTCGTCGAAGTCATTTTCGAGATCGCCTATGCCAGAAAGTGAACTGTGGGTTACCAGCGTTTTTAACGATTATCTGCCGGCTCTGGGCAATTTTTTTCTGACGCTCGTCGGCAAGACTGCCGAGCCGCGTCCCTGGGCCGACTTCATCGTGATGCAGATTTTGCTGGTGGCTGCGCTAATGTTGCTCTTCGCGATCATTCGGCCGAGACTTTCGGTCGACCGGCCCAGCCCACTGCAGCATATCGTGGAATTGCTCTACGACTTTATCAAGGGGCAGGCAGAAGATCAGGTGGGGCACAGCGCACACAAGTACATCCCTTTCTTCGGGACAATTTTCATTTTCATTCTCAGCTCGAACCTCATCGGCCTCGCGCCCTGTTTCGAGTCGCCCACCAACTTTCCTTTCGTCACGGCCGGCTGCGCGATCGCGACCTTCCTCTACTACAACGGGGTTGGTTTTGCAGCCAACGGTCCGAAGTACCTGGCGCACTTCGCAGGGCCTATCTGGTGGCTCGCGCCGTTAATGATCCCCATCGAGATTGTGAGCCACCTGGCGCGCCTGCTTTCGCTGACGGTTCGTCTCTACGCTAATATGTTCGCGGGTGAGCAGGTGACGTTGGTGTTCATCAATCTTACTAAATTGATCGCCCCAGTCGTCTTTATGGGTCTGCACATCTTCGTGGGCGTGGTGCAGGCATACATCTTCATGCTCCTCACCATGGTGTACGTGGGCGGAGCCGTCGCGCACGAGCATTAATACCGGCTTTATGCCGCTCTGAGCGTGAGCCCGGCTGTACGGTGTCCGGGGACCACCCACTGAGAGCGATTCATCTGAAGGAGAATCGAATGACGAAAAAGTTGTTTTTTCTGCTGGCCTTGATGTTGCTGGCTAGCGTTACGCTGTGCGCCCAACCTCAAGGCACCGCAGCTCCGACCGGGAACCAATGGGTTCCGGTCACCGCCGGTTTCGCGATGGCCATCGCTTCGAGCCTTTGCGGGCTGGCGCAGGGCAAGGCGATTGCAAGTGCGGTGGAAGGGATGGCGCGCAATCCCGGTGCAGCCAAAGCCATTCAGTTGGCGATGCTGATCGGTCTGGCGTTTATCGAGTCACTGTCCCTCTACGTGCTGCTGATTATCTACACTAAGGTATCGTAACCCAAGTATCCGGTTTTCTCTGATTTTCCCGGGGGCAGGACCATGGACTGTCCCCGGGGTTTTTCCCTCCCCCGTACTGATGAGGCTCTCCGGCTAGTACGAAGCCCCACTCGCGAACCCTCTAGTTCTATTGACCTAGTTGTAAACACCCAATAGCATTGAATAACACTTGGCAATGGAACAGCGAAGAACTAGGCGTTTTCAACTAGAGTTGCCACTCTCTGTCATCCGCGCTGGCGCCGAGCGCGTTACATTGGCAGGCCTGACCAAGAACATTAGTTCTTGCGGTGTTCTGTTTACCACCGGCAAGGAACCCGACTTGGGCGGGCCGATTGAGTACATCATCACGCTGAATCACGACGGGCCTCAGCCCGTGAATCTTCGCTGCGTCGGAAAGGTCTTACGCGCGGAGCGTGCCCAACCCGCAACGGAAGCGGGCTCCAAAGCGTACCAGATCGCAGCGACTCTAGAACGCTACGAGTTCGTTCGAGAGCGAACCCAGCACGGCTAAATACATACGCCGCTTCAGAAATCGCTTGCTCACGCGCGCGGCTCGTAGCCAGCCGTGGCCGTAGGGAGCGGTCCTTCGGCACCACACCACACACCCCCGGTGCTACTTAAGAGTAGATACCGGGGGCTTCATGTCCGATTTTTTGTACATACTCGGTATACGAACCGGGATAGACTCGGGGGGTTCGGTCTGTGCCGGTCTCTCCCCCTAACTCGAGCACGCGTGTGCCGAGCCCGCGCAGAAATGTGCGGTCGTGCGACACGAAAATCATAGTGCCTTCAAAGTCTTTCAGCGCTTCAACGAGCATCTCTTTAGTCGCCAGGTCGAGGTGATTGGTGGGCTCATCGAGCACCAGAAAATTGGGTGGGTCGTAAAGCATCCGGGCCATGGCGAGCCGCGATTTCTCGCCGCCTGATAGTGAGCGGATTTTCTTGTCGATATCGTCGCCTGAGAACTGAAACGCCCCCGCGAGGGTGCGCAACGAGCCAAGTCCGTCCTGCGAGAAATCGCTCTGTAGTTGTTCGATGATGGTCAGATCGGGATCGAGCACGTCGAGCGACTGCTGCGCGAAGTATCCCATCACCAGGCTCGCGCCCAGGCGCACATTGCCGGAGTCGGGTGCGGTGGCGCCGGCAATCATTTTCAGGAGCGTGGTCTTACCTGCCCCGTTTCGACCCATCACGGCCCAACGCTCTCCTCGACGGATAGTCACGCTGAAACCGTCATAAATCACGCGCGGGCCGTAGCGCTTATGCAGATTCTCCAGCACCACGACCTGGTCCCCGGAGCGCGGCGGCACACGAAACTCAAACTTCACGACGTGGCGCTTCTTCGGGAGTTCGATCTTTTCGATCTTGTCGAGAGCCTTGATCCGGCTCTGCACCTGGGCAGCTTTTGCGGCGTGGGTTTTGAAGCGCTCGATGAAGCGTTGCTCCTTCGCGAGCATGGCTTGCTGGCGAGAGAAGGCCGCCTGCTGATTGCTCTCGCGAATCGCACGCTCCCGCTCATAAAAATCGTAGTTGCCCGAGTAGGCGATAATCTCGCCGCCATCGATCTCGGCGATTCGGGTGACGATGCGGTTCATGAACTCGCGATCGTGCGAGGTCATGAGCAGCGCTCCCGGATACGACTTCAGGAATTGCTCGAGCCAGATGATGGATTCGATATCGAGGTGATTGGTGGGCTCGTCCATGAGCAATACGTCGGGCCGTCCTAGCAGGACCCGCGCCAACGCCACGCGCATCTTCCATCCTCCCGATAACGCGCCGACATCGCCATCGATCTGATCGTCCTGGAACCCGAGACCATGCAGTACTTCGCGCGCCTGTGCTTCGAGGGCATAGCCATTCAGATGCTCGTACTCCTCCTGCACATCGCCGAAGCGGGCCAGAATCCGGTCGAGATCGCCGGCCTGTTCGGGGTCGTCCATGGCGTGGTGCAGATCTTCGAGCTCGTGGTGGAGATCGCCCACGCGCCCGCTGCCGGCGATGGCCTCATCCAGGACTGAGCGACCCTGCATCTCTTCGACATCTTGACGGAAGTATCCGATGGTGAGGCGCTTGGGAACGGAGACGTCGCCCTCGTCCGGGTCTTCTTCCCCGACTACCATGCGAAAGAGAGTCGTTTTGCCGGAGCCGTTGGGCCCGACGAGCCCGACCTTCTCTCCGGGATTCAATTGGAAAGAGGCATCGACGAAGATCAACTGCTTGCCGTACTGTTTATTGATATTGGAAAAAGAGATCATTTAGTTTGGATTGGTTCCCGGCAGCGTGCTGCAGACACTCATATTTGCCGTCTCGACATTCCAGGCGACACTTTTCGAGTGGCCGCCGATTCCGGCCTCGCGAGAATCGTCGAAGACCACTTCGTTCAGCAGCCCTGGTGGATGCGCGAAAAGCGTCGAGATGAGTCTCGACGCGGCAAACAGGAGTGTCTGCGCCACGCACTACTCATACACCAGAGCGTTGAAGAACATCTTGAACGTGAGATAGCTCTGGGCGCGATATTGAGGGCGCATGCCGAACAGCACTACGTGACCGCTGCCCATGGGCGCATCGATCAGGGCCGCCTTGCCGGCAATCACCTTTTCCCCCACCAGCCAGCCGGAGGCCAGCAGGCCGCTATCCGGGTAGCGGGCAACCACCGGCAGTGAGGTTTCCCACGCCGGGCTCTGTTCGCTCCAGATGGCAATCTCGGCGGGGACTCCGTACGCGAGATGGCTCTTTGTGTCGATCCGCGCGTTGAGCAGCGAGCCCGGAGAGTAGAACTCGCTAGACCCCGTGGTGGCCCTCTCTTCCCCGCCCTGGCCCCCACGGCCGCCGCCCACTCGCGGCGTCACGGTCTTGGCCGCCACGCCCAGGTGCGAGATGGCATAATCCGTCGCACCATTCAAGAAGACCAACGTGCCGCCGGTGGTCGCGAAATCCTTCAAGGCGTCGGCGCCCTTCGGACCCACACCTCCCGTGTATTCTTCGGGCATGTTGCGCTGCCCGTTTTCGATACTCGCTGCCGGTTGGTCGGCAAACAAGATGGCGTCGAACTTCTTGCGCAGATCGCCCGATTGAATATCGTTATTGTGAATGGTGGTGTAAGCGAAGCCGAACTGTTCCAGAAGCCAGCGGGTCCAACCCTCATCCATGTTGTTCCCAGTGAACGGCTGGTAAAGCGCGACGCGAGGCGCTTTCACTTCCTTCCACCCGGCATGCGATGCGGCGGAAAAATCTCCGGTTGCCGGATCGCGCCACACCGATTTACCGCTCTTCCAGACGCGATTGACGGCCACCCACGAGTCGGTATCGGTGGCTTTCCAAACCGGACCGCTCGCCGGCGGAGGAGCCTGCCACTCACCTGAAAACGGAACAGGCTTGTCCACTGCCTTCACATCCACGCCCATCAGCAGCGGCAGTGTATTGGCGGTGACATCGTATGGCCGCTTGGGCGGCCCGCCGGGGTATAGGCGGTCTTCCGGATAGTGCTGGCGCTCAAGCAACGACTTAGCCCAACCGCCGTAAGGTTGGTGCATGGAAACTACCGCGCTGCCATCTGCTCCCTTGCCGACTTCCACCTGTCCGAACCGCAACGTCTCGATCATTTTGCGCGTCGCACCCGGGTCGGCCTGCGTGGAGGAGATGACGAATCCCCAAGGCTCGGTCCGTGCAATTTGCCGCACACCTACACGGTAGAAATTGCGCAACAGCTCATCCTTATGAATCGCCGCATTGTAGAGACACGACTCGAAGGCGATCAGTTGGTAGTCGATGATGTCGCGAAGGTGCCACGTGCCTCCCATCCATGGCTCCAGGTAGTTCCAGGAACGTTCGCGGGGGTTGTAGCCAAGCGCCGTTTCGGCAATCTGATCCTTGGTGAGCGTCATGGGAGACGCGATTCGGGCGCTTGCCGATTCGGTGAGCAGACGCAGTCCGCCATGAAAGGCCATAAAGTGGCGCGATGGCGTCCAGAAGTCGTAGACCCCGTGAAGGGCGACGCCGGTCTTTCCCGCGGCCGTCAGATCGGTAGCCATCGCCGTGCCCATCATATTCATTTCCTGCATCAGAATGGCGTCGATGTTGGGTTCGGTGGGATCGAGCCACGGCGGAACAAACAGTCGCGCCGCGTTTCCGCCCATCTGGTGCACGTCGTAAGTAATTTCGGGATGCCACACATTGTGCAGCTTGGAGACGGTGAGTTGCGTCTCGGGCTGAGAAAAGATGTACCAATCGCGATTATTGTCGTGGCCCACGTACTTGTGATAGAGCTCGGGCGGAGACGTTCCTTCGTACGGTGTGCCGACGGTCTTGCGATACCAGCGCGTCACGATGTCGACTCCATCGGGATTCAACGAGGGAACCAGCAGAACGATGGTGTCTTTGAAGATCGCGCGATGGTGCGGAGTGTCCTCGGTTACGAGGCGATAAGCGAACTCCACTGCTGTGTGCGTCGATGCAATCTCAGTGGCGTGGATGGAGCATGTGATCAACACTACAGTCTTGCCTTGCAGGATGAGCTGCTCGGCTTCGGCTTGAGTGGTTTTGCGCGGGTCGGCGAGCCGCTGCTGGATCGCGATGAAGCGATCGAGGTGTCGAAGCGTGTCAGGATCGGCGATCGTGGCGGCGATAAATGGACGCCCTTCGGCAGTCTTGCCCAATTCCTCCATCTTGATCCGGTCGCTCGACTTGGCCAGCGTCTGGAAATATCCGACGACTTTGTCCCAATCGAGCACGGTTTTATCGGCGCCGATTTCGTGGCCAAAGTAGCTGGCAGGAGTGGGCACTGCTGCTTGGGTTGGAGGGACGAACAGGCATGCGAGGAGTAGGGACCTTGCCGCGAGTGACATGGAAACCATTCTACCGTCTGCAGGAAATGGCTACCAATGTCGGGGGATACAGGAGCAAGGAAGCTTTCCACGACTCCGAGATTCCGGCCGGCTTCGCACCATTTAACGTTCAGAACATCGATGGGCGATTTATGTGACCTACGCCATGCAGGATCCTGAGAAGCACGACGACGTCGCGGGAGCGGGACGCGGGTACGTCGATCAGTTCTCGCAAGATCGGCGGCTGCTGGTGCGGCTGGAACTTCGATTGGATGAATTCCCCGTGGGGCGTGGTGCGGACACCTGGGAACTTCGGCAAGCTAAGTACTTGTTTTCAGAAGTCCGCCTGCGTATCGCCAAATCGCTTGCTAACGCGCGCGGCTCGTAAGCGCACGTATCGCGCGAAGGTAGCTTACGAGCCGCGACCGTGAGGGAGCGTTGCCGCCACCCCGCTAAAGCAGTCAAGATCGCTTGCTGACGCGCGCGGCTCGCAAGCACGCGCATTCCCCGAACGTATTGGGGTAAGTTACGAGCCACGCCCCGTGAGGGAGTGTTCTTGCCAAGAAAACGAGACCGTATTTCTGAAACGGTGTACTAAGCCAGAAGTTGCTGGTGGGCAACTTCGGGAGCGGTCAGATCGCTGCATTCAACGCGGAATCCGGCAAATTCCAGAGCATGATGAATGGCGACGGCCTACGGGGACTCAAGTTCGGGAACGGAAACGCCGCAGGCCCGGCTAAGTTTCTGTTTTTCGCTGCCGGAATTCAAGCGGAATCCCACGGCCTGTTCGGCACCCTGGCACCGCTCGGAGGCAAGGACGGCGACACCGGTCAAGACAAAGGGCAGGATGACTAGCGTTCAAAAGTTAAGGCACGAGGGCGAAGACCGAATCCGCCGGTCTTCGCCTCGTGCCTTGAGTACCAGGAACAGGTGTGAAGACTTATCGCCTGGTGGCTTTTCCGTTCAACGAACGAGGCATTTCCGTTACAGCACCTGCCGTGAAGGTGCCAATCGGCGGGGAGATGGAAGTATCCACCATCTGCACCATGGCGTAGGCGGGCATGTCTTCTGCCTCTTTCGAAAACGTCAGGCGATTGTTCTGCTCGTCAAAATCGACGCCGATCAGATCGCCGCCGCGCACCTGCTCGGTCGCGATCAAGTTCGACAGCGGATGCACCAGGTTGCGATCGATGGCACGCTTCAGGTGGCGGGCGCCATACTTCAGATCGGTACCCTCGCGAAGCAGGTAATCCTTGGCGCCATCGGTAAGCGAGAATACGAACGGTGCGCCGTTGGCCGAGGTGAAGATGCGCTGTTGCACGATGTTCAATTCAAGCGTCAAAATCTTACGCAACTCTGCAACACCGAGGGCCTTGAACACCACCGTCTTGTCGATGCGGTTCATGAACTCGGGGGAGAACTTCTTGCGTGCCGCATCGACGCCGGCGCGAGCGATCTTGTCTCCAGTCTTGTCGTCCATCACGCCGGAGGCATGGCGCCGCTCGATCTCACCAGCGCCGAAGCCCAGACTCGGCCGCAGGATCGAACTCATCTCGGCCGCACCCAGGTTGCTGGTCATGAAAATGAGCGCGCGCGAGAAGTCTACGCGGCGATTGTCACCCAGTGTCAGCGTGGCCTTGTCCAAGATTCCCAGCAGCAGGTTCCACAGCGCGTCGCTGGCTTTTTCGATTTCGTCGAACAGCACAAAGCTGAGCTTGATCCGTTCCGTGTGGTACTGGTTCAGCACTTCCTGGCTCAGCAACGGATGCGTCTCACGATGTCCGAGGTAGCCCGGGGGCGAGCCGATCAGCTTGGCGATTTCGTGACTGTGCTGGAACTCCGCACAATCGATCTTGATCACCGCGCGCGCGTCTCCTAAGAGACTCTCCGCAGCGGCTTCCACCAGCCGCGTTTTGCCCGAGCCGGTTGGCCCCATAAAGAGGAAGTTGCCAATCGGCCTCCCAGGGCAGGACATCCCAGCCAAATGCGTCTGATAAATGTTTATAATCTGATCGATTGCTTCGTTCTGGCCGACGATTCGCTTTCGAAGGTCCGACTCCAGCTTCTCGGCCTCAAGCCCGGTTTGCGTCGGATCCAGCAGTTTGTTCAAGCGCCCCATGTTTCTACTCCCTCTCTCGATTCCCAATCCCAACAAGGTCATCGCACTTTGGAAATAAGCAATTTCGATGCCAGAACTGGGGCGCGTTCAAATGCTTGTAAATATTCGGCTTCAGGTAAGGACTGTTACTTTTTGGGACGGGAGGGGCGCATTTCCACGCGGCTGATCATGGTTCGCGAGTGAACACGTAACACAAGCCCAACAGTTTCAGCGACGTCCTCCGGGGCAATCATCCAACTGGCATCCCCTGGATGTTGTCCGGAGAATCCCGTGTCTACGCTGCCCGGCATGATGGAACAGACGCGTACGTTGTCGTGCCGGTGGTCAAGCATCAGAGCTTCGGTAAATGCATTCAGTCCTGCCTTCGACGCGTTGTACCCCGCGCCTCCCGTGAACGCGTTCTTCCCCGCGAGGCTGGAAATATTGACGATGAAGCCGCCACCGCGCTTCGTAAATCGCGGAAGCGCCTCGTGGCAGCAGTAGAAAACACCGTTGAGATTGAGGTCGATGTTGCGGTGCCACTCTTCCGGAGTCATATCCGCGACCTTGCGGAAGGCGCCCTGGCCGGCATTATTGACGAGAATGTCGAGGCCGCCAAATTCTTCATCCACGTCACGGAAAAACTTGCGCACCTGATCGAGATTGCTGACGTCGGCGACGTACCCCGCAGTCCTTCCGAGCGGCCGCAACTCGCTCAAGGCGCGATCCAGCGATTCCTGGGAGCGCCCGCAGATGGCGACGACGGCGCCTTCCCGCAGCAGGTATTCGGCAATAGCTCGCCCAATCCCGCGGCTGCCGCCGGTAACAATGGCTATCTTTCCAGTGAGTTTTTCCATGCATAGCGGATGCACGCTGACAACGATCGGATGCAGACTCGACTTATGTAGTACACAGGTATTATTTCGAGTGTGAGGGGCTGAGGTATCGTATGGGGGCTGAGGTGTCGCGTGACGCGCTGTAGGTACTGTTAGAATAGTGACAGGAATGTCCTCCAGCGCGACCCGATCCCCCCTGCGCCAGTTGCTGGAGAACCGAATTTCGCAGTTGTCGACAGAAGTAGAAGGTCTTTTCGTCGACGCCCGCGAGCGCAGCCGGCGTGAATACGCGGATCAGTTAAATCAGATCGTGCGGCGGATTTGCCAGTCGGATAGCACCGAAACACTGGGCGCAACGCTGTTGGACGGTGCCCGTTCATTCGCAACGGTCGCGGCACTATTCGACATCGACGGGGACATGGCCAAGGGACGGCAGATCTGCGGTGTTTTGGAAGACGCGGCCGAGGCGTTCCGCTCCTTGGAGATTCCGCTTTCCTATGCCGCGGCTTTGGCAGGAGCGGTGGAGACTCGCGATCCGGTGGTCACGGTGACGACTCCGGGTGAAGTTTCGGCTGACCTGATGAGCGTGGTTGGGCACACCGGAGATGGCCGCGCCTCGATATTTCCGCTGGTGGTGCGCGAACGGGTGATTGCGTTGCTCTACGCATGGGGCGCGGTGCAGGGATCGACTCTGGAGATGCTGACACAGGTGGCATCGTCGGTTTGGAGCGTCTTGTCGAGACCGGCGCCCGTGGAACTGCTGCAGATCGCTCCGGCCCCGCTGGCGGCAGCCACTGAGCCTGAACCACAGGTTGAACCCGAGCGTGAAGAGAAATCTGAACCGCAACCAGCATCGGAGCCGGCTTCGGCGTGGGAGCGGCTGGGACCAGAGGAGCAGCAGATTCATTTGCGAGCGCAGCGCTTCGCGCGGGTACAAGTGGCCGAGATGCGCCTCTACAACGCGGATGCGGTCCAGGCAGGACGGTCACGACGCGACATTTACGATGCGCTTCGCAAGCCCATCGATGCTTCCCGCCAGAAATTTCGCGAGACCTATTTTTCCGCATGCGCCAGCATGGTGGACTACCTTCACTTGGAAATCGTCCGAATTTTGGCAAACGATGATCCGGAAATACTCGGAAAATATTATCCCGGCTCGCTCGTCTAACGTGCGAACGGCTCGGTTCACTGACTTGGTTAGCACGTGGGAAGGCGCTTGCGCACGCGCGCGGCTCGCATTGGAGTCCCGACCGCAGAATTCGGAGCGATGCCGGCGTCGTATGGTGGCGCGCGCGGCTCGCCTTCCGGCTACGACCGTGAGGGAGTGGTTTCCGAAGAGCACCTGTCCGCACTCGATAAAACAGTTAGTGGCGTTTTCGTGCGCGTGTTTGGCAGCCTTCTCCGCCGCGCTCGCACTGCCGCCGGCCAGTCCCGCGCCGCAGACCGCGACCAAGCGGAGTGGCGTGGCGCACACGTCGGCGCGCACCACGGTGCACACCACTGCGAAGGCCGACGACCTGGCGTCGCTGGTGCGGGACTGGCGCGCCGATCCGACTCCTGGCCGACACTCGTTGGTGGAGTCGTTTGCCGTTGCGCATGCTAAGGAGAATTCCGGATCGCTGGCTCGTCTGGCTTTGGGACTGGGCGAAGTGGAGCAGAAAAATTACGCGGCTGCGATCGCCGATCTGAAAAAAGTGCAGGGAAAACTTCCCCAGGTGGCAGATTACACGGCTTACTATCTGGCGCTGGCACGCGTGGAATCGAGCGATTTTAGCGGCGTCGCGAAGGACCTCACGCCCATTCACTCCGGGGAAGTCCGTTCTCCGCTATCGGGGAAAGCCTGGGTAGTAGAGGCGCGGGCACTCGAGTCGACGGATGCATCGGGCGCTGTACGACTATTGCGAGAACACTACAGCGAACTTCCGCAGCCGGAAGGAGACGTGACGCTCGGAGAAGCCTACCAGTCGGCGCAAGATCTGCCTCACGCGGCGGATTTCTACCAGCGCGTCTACTACCAGTACGTGAGCGGCGAACCGGCAAGCCGGGCCGCGGCAGCGTTGCTCACGTTGAAAGACTCGATGGGAGCTTCGTTCCCGCGGGCCCTTCCCGAACAGCAGTTGCATCGCGCCGACCGGTTGCTGGAGGTGCGCGACTATAACCGCGCGAGGAGCGAATATCAGTCGATTGTCGACGAGGCCAGCGGTGCTTCACGGGATCTGGCCCGCGTGGGCGTCGGCGCGGCGGATTTTCTGGCCGGCAAGACTGCGGCCGCCTGCTCCTATCTGCGAGCGTTGGACCTGCCGGCTTCCGAGGCGGACGCGGAGCGCGAATACTATCTGGAGGAGTGCGGCCGCAAATCGTCGGATGAAACCGCCACGATGACGTCAGTGTATCGGCTGGGCAAGGAGTATCCCAAGTCGCCGTGGCGTTTGAAGGCCATTCTGAACGCGTCGAATCGCTTCCTGGTGACCAACCGGCCCGACGACTACGTACCGTTGTACAAGATCGTCTACACCGAGTTTCCAAACGATCCATCGGCGGGCGTGTGCCACTGGCGGGTGGCGTTCCAGGCCTATCTGCACGACAGGCCGGATGCGCTATCGCTGATTCGAGAGCATCTGAGAACTTACCCGGGCCACTCCACCACCGGGCCCGCGCTGTATTTTCTCGGACGGCAGTATGAGCAGGCGGGCGATCCCGGCAGTGCGCGAGCGGCATACCTGCGTCTGACGCAGACCCTGCAGAATCACTACTACGCGATGATCGCGCGCGAGCGGCTCGGGCGGCCGGAACTGAGTGCCGTTACAGCGAATGCCGAGACGACGAAGTTTCTGGCGAATCTCCAGTTGACCGAGCCTAAGCCCGTGACTTCGGCAGCCACCCGCGCCACCACGGTGCGCATCGAGCGTTCGCGGACTCTGCGCAGCGCCGGGCTGCCGGATCTGGCCGATTCGGAATTGCGATTCGGCTCGCGCACCGACGGACAATCGGCGCTGCTGGGGATGGAGATGGCGGACGCGGCGGAGCAGCCTCACCAGGCCATGCGGATCATGAAATCAATGGGGGGCGACTATCTCAGCCTGACCATCGACCAGGCGCCGCGGAAATATTGGGAACTGCTGTTTCCACTGCCGTTTCGCAGCGACCTGATGCAGGAGGCGCGGTTGAAGGAGTTGGATCCGTATCTGCTGGCGGGTTTGATTCGCCAGGAATCGGAGTTCAACCCGAAGGCGCTCTCGCCGGCGAATGCCTACGGTCTGACGCAAGTGCGGCCTGCCACGGGACGCCAATTTGCGCGGCGGGTGGGAATACAGCGATTCAGTAACGGGCTGTTGTTCCAGCCGTCGGCGAATTTGAAGATCGGGAGTTTGATCCTGCGATCGATGCTCGATCAAAATGGGGGAAAGGTGGAGCAGACTCTCGCGGGATACAATGCGGGTCCGGCGCGTGCCGCCGAGTGGCTGACGTGGAACACATATCGCGAGCCCGCCGAATTTGTGGAATCGATCCCATTCACGGAGACTCGCGAATACGTGCAGGCCGTATTGAGGAACGCGGAAATTTACAGGAATCTATATCGATAGTGGAGCAGGTCACCGGCCGGCTCCTATTGGGCAGAGTCGGCGAACGCCGGAAAGGTCTCGACAGGAGCGTCGAGACGGCGAACAGGAGTGTTTTGCGCCAAGGCTCAATTGGGTCATTGCACCAAAACGCGTAACTCGTCATTGGCTTCCGCGGGCGTCTCGGTTTCGAGTTTTGCCGGCGTGCCGGAGCCGCGCTGGAGCACCGCTTCGAGCACCGGACGCATCTGGGCGACACGCTTCGCCCGAAGAATGAAATCCCAAAGCGGCTCGAATTTCTTCCATCCTGCTGCGTAAGCGGCGTGGCGCAATCTTCGAGGCCAGGTCGGCTTGGTCATCGCACCCTGAAGGATCGCGGACCAGCGATAGAATTGGCGATACGCGCGCCAGTAGCCTTCTTCCAACTGCTCGGGCGTCATCTTCGCGGGACGGAACACGGTGTGACGCGTGTCGTAGACGTCCCAATCGCGATGCAGCATGCGGCCTTGCGCTTGCATCCGCGCGTGGAGTGCCGTGCCGGGGTAAGGCGTCAGGATGTGGAAGGTCGAGGTTTCGATGCCCTGTCGAATCGCCCACTCCACGGTGCGGTCGAAGACGCCGGGGTCGTCCTCGTCCATACCGAAGACGAAGCTGCCGTTTACCATGATCCCGAGGCCGTGCAATCGCGCGATGGCCTCGCTGTAGTCGCGGTTCAGGTTCTGATATTTGCGCTGCTCCTTCAAGGCGGCGGTATTGATGCTTTCGAAGCCCACAAACAGGCTACGCAGCCCACAGGCCGCGGCTTTTTCGAGTAGCCGCGGTTCGAAACGCTGCTCCAAAATGGAGTTCACGGTGCCGGCCGCCTGCCATACGCGACCCATCCCCTTCATGCCGTCGAAGAGTTGACCGGCGAAGCGGCGGGCGCCGAACAGGTGGTCATCGAGGAAGTAGAGATGGCGGCCGGGAAGACGTTCGATTTCGGCGAGCGCATCGTCCACGGTCTGCGTGTAGAACGAACGGCCGCCCTGGAAGAACGCTTCCTTGTAACAGAAATCGCAAACGTGCGGACAGCCGCGCGTGACCACGATGGAGTTGGGGACGAGATACAGGTGGCGCTTGATCAGGTCGCGGCGGATTGGTGGCAGACCTTCGAGCGTGCGGATCTGTGAATCGTAGCGGCGCTGGGGACGTCCCGCGCGGTAATCGGCGAGAAAGCGCGGCCAGGTGTCCTCACCGGGTCCGGTGAAGATGGCGTCGGCGTGTTGCGCGGCCTCTTCGGGCAGCGACGTGACATGCAGGCCGCCCAGGCAGACAAAGATGCCACGACTGCGATAGCTGTCGGAGATCTCATATGAGCGGCGCGCGCTGGTGATGTAGACCTGAATCACCACCATATTCGGAGAGTCGTCGAGGCGGATACGTTCGACATGTTCGTCGGTGATGAGGGCGCGATCTTCGGGTGAAAGGTACGCGGCAAGCGTCGCGAGTCCGAGCGGCGGGAAAAGCGAGTACTTGATGGGACGGAAGAGAGGACTGGTGGCTTCGGTGAGCGCGGGGAGGATGAATTTGACGAACATACTAGTTTCGATAATAGAGTACTTTGCAATTTAAAGTCAATAACCATGGGAAACACAAATGACAGGGGAGAAGTTCCTGGGCGGCGTTTAGGGCGGGACAGGGGGATTGAGCGTATCCCAATGCGAGCAGTACCTGCGCCGGGAACTAAGGGAACCTGATGGCGTCTAAGCTGGCAAATGACGGTTTGGATTGCGCTGTGTCAGGTGGCGATGCTTGCGGCGGCCCTGCCAGGAGACGCCGGCGAGCCGCGGTATTGCCTGCGGGGACGAGTGATCGACGCGGTAAATGGCCGTCCTCTGGCCGACGTGCATGTGGGGTTGAGTACGGCAGATTGGCAATCGGAGATCGAACCTGTGGTGCCCGACTCCGAAGGGCGATTCCTCTTCACAGGGTTGGCCGCGGGTGAGTACGTCCTGACTGCGCACCGGCCCGATTTTCAGATGATTCCGGATGAATTGCCGGACCCCCACCTCGTCCAGACAGTCAGTGTCGGGCCGGAGCCGGAGAACGAGGTCGTGTTTCGGGTGATGCCTCGGGGTGTGATCTCAGGCACGGTGCGAGACGAATCGGGCGACTTCGTGGCGGGCGCTGAAATCGCGGCGTATCGCCCGGTTTGGAGTGACGGGCGCGTCGCACTGCAACTGGTAGCACAGGACTCTACGGACGATCGGGGCAGATATCGAATGGACAGGCTGCGTCCTGCCGGCTATGTCGTGTGCGCCAGCCCGCAGGCGGAACGACTCGTCGCCCCCCAAACCGGATCGGTCGATTTTGTCTCACGGGATGACCTGCGGATCTATGCGCAGTCCTGTTTTCCCAACGCGACAGCTTCTTCCGGGAGAGTCTTCACCCTCTTACCGGGGGTAGAGGCGTCCATTGATCTGACACTTCTCCCGATGGCGGGGCTCACGGTGCGGGGCAAGTTGGTCAGTTTGCCAAAGGGAGCGACATCGGATGCGCAATTGGTCGCCGGAGACAAATCGGGACGCCCGGAGGGAGCATTTGTGCATGTCGCGGATACGGGAGATTTCGTGATAGCCGGACTTGTACCTGGCCGGTATTTGCTGGCCGCAGAGGTGCATTTCGGTGAGCCGGATGCTCCCGGACTGCTGATCGCGCGATTGCCGATGGTGCTGCACGATTCGCTGGAAGGCGTGGTAGTGCCGCTCGAAGCCCCGGTTGAGGTGGGCGTAGCATGGCATGGGATTGAGAAGGAAGAACTGGAGCGAGGAGATGTGACACTCGGCCTTCTGCCCTATTCCGAATCGTCGCAGCAGACGGGCATTTTTTTCAGATGGTCCGGAGGCCAAGTGATTTCGGGCCGATATTGGCTGACGAGCCGCACTAGGGGTTCCACCTGCGTGGCGTCGGCAAAACTGGGCGACACGGAAGTTTCGCGCAGCTTGATAACTGTCAAACCGGGTACGCCGACGCTGGACGTGACGATATCCCACGATTGCGGCGCGATTCACGCGCGGGTCTTGGCGAATGGGAAGGCGGCTGCCCGCACCAAGGTGTTGCTACTGCTCAGCGGGACTCCTGAAGAACCAGGCCAGATGATCACGGATTTCACCGACGACGCGGGTGAAATATGGTTCACCGGCCTGGCTCCGGAGCACTACCTGATGTGGGCTTGGAACGTGAACACGGACGGGTCGTTTGTGGGTCCGCCGAGCCTGGCGGAGATTGCAGCGCAGGCGACGCCGGTGGTTGTCGGGCTCGGTGAGCCAGCCAGGGTCGATATCGCTCTGCTGCGAGTGGAGGGGGCGCGATGAACTGCCGCTTCTGGTTACTACTGACGATGACGGTAGCTTTGGGGGCCGAGACGCCGCACGAGATTAACGGACGAGTGGTGGATGCGCAATCCGGCAGTCCGATCGCGCGAGCTCGCATCACGTTGGGTTTCAAACAGGGCGACTCCGAAACCGTGCCGATGTGGGTATTGACCGATGGAAGCGGGGGATTTCAGCTCAAGAATGTGCCCGAAGGCTTCTTCGATTTAGTCTGCGAACGTCCCGGTTACTTGACTTCGCAGACTCTGGAGGGCTTGATCACACCGGATGCGAAATCGACGCCCGTGACGATTCGGCTTGTGGCTCAAGTGGCGATTGAAGGCACCGTGGTCAATGAGAAAGGATTGGCCGTTCCCCTGGCAGAGATACAGCTCTATGGAGAAGATGTAGTGAATGGACGGCGACGGACCACCTTGCTTCCGCAGAACTGGGCCAATGAGAGAGGCAATTTTCGGATCTTCGGGCTGCCAGAGGGCCGCTATCGGATTCGGGCCCGCGCGATCGACCAAGGATCCCGTCCGTCGAGTCTGGTATACGCGCCGGCGTTCTATCCGAACTCGCCCGACTTGGGCGGTGCCGAAGTCCTGAATCTCGCGCCCGGCGAGGAGAAGCGGATTACGATCCGCATGGCGGCTCCCGTTCCGGGAAGGGAGATTCTGGTGCGCGTTGATCCAGTGAACGAACGCACTCATGTGCGTTTGCACGCGGCTGATGCAATTGGGCTGGATCCCGATCTTGGCTTCGAAGCCCGATGGGATGCCGAGACGCATACCTTCCGGATCGCGGGAGTACCGCCGGGAGCTTATATTCTGGACGCGGAGACAGTAACGGCAGAGGAATGGTTGCGCGGCCGCGTTCCCATTACGGTGGGCAGTCACGATGCGGATACACGGATCCAGTTGCACGCTCCCAGCGGAGTCTCCGGTGCCGTCAGGTTTGCCGGCGAGAGGCGGGAGGCTCTGCCTCGGGTTATCGTGAGTTTGGATTCCGCCAAAGGCGAATCTGGAGGAGGGTTGGCCGAAGAAGGCAGCTTCGCAATTCGTGCGCCCGAAGGCCAGTATCGCTTGACGGTCTCGACGGAAGGTCCGTTCTACGCCAGGTCGGCGTGGCAGGGCGGACAGGAGGTACTTCAAGGTGAAGTGACGATAGCGGAGGGGGCCGAATCGTCGCCAGTCCAGATTCTGCTGGATGGGCCAGGGGCAACCGTGGAAGCAAGGATCGCTCTGCATGGCTTGGCGCCCCCTGTGATTTCGGTAGTGCTTCTGCGACGGGTAGGTGGCGAAATGCGGATCGAGAAAAGACAGAACATCGAGCCAATTCTCCACAGCGAGGGATTGATCTTCGAAGGCGTGCCTCCAGGGGAGTATCTGGTTTGTGCGTGGCGGACTGACGCCACGATTCCCTACGCGGAGCCCGATTTCGTGGAGCGATACGGGAGACAGGGAACGACTCTGACGATTCGGGGCGTGGAGAGGATTAGTGTGACGGTGGATCGGCTTATGGGGACCGAGCTGTGATGCGCTTGTCAGACTTGTTGAAGCGCGAAAAATAACGACACGAGCGTCGACCCCGCAAACAGAAGTGCTTGCACAACTGCCAGAACTACGACACGCGATTTTCGAACAGATAGTGAGACACGATCCACTCTTGCCCGCGCCGGAAGCCCCATAGCTCTGCGCACGCCATCAGAAAGACTCGCCAGCGGACCAGCCAGCGGAGGGCGTCGCCCTCCGGATAGGCTTTGCGGAAAATCGCGAGTACGTCCGAGCGGTGCTGATCCATCTGGGTGAGCCACGCTTTGGCGGTGCGCTGATAGTGCGTGCCGTCCAACACCCAATGCTCGCGAATCCGGAAATCATCCTGGAAGTAGAGCAGCAGATCGTCACTGGGCATGAGGCCGCCGGTGAAGAAATGCTGCGCCATCCAATCGCTGGAATCGCGCACTTCAAAGGGATAGGCAAAGTGGCTGTGCGCGAAGACGTGGACGAAGAGCAGGCCGCCGGGGTTGGTCCACGACGCGACCTTTTCCAACAGTCGTGCGTAGTTGCGCATATGCTCGAACATCTCCACCGAAACGACGCGGTCGAAGCGGCGGTTGGTCTCGAAGGCATTCACATCGGCGGTGACGATCTCCAGATTGCCCAGACCGCGGCGCTCTTTCTCCCCATCGATAAAGGCTTTTTGGGTGCGCGAGTTCGAAACGCCGAGAATGCGGCATCCCGGAAAACGCTCGGCAGCGTAGAGCGAAAAGGAACCCCAGCCGCAGCCCAATTCCAAAATCGACTGGCCGTCCTCGATGCGGGCGCGCTGCGCGGTGAGGGCGAGCATCACCTCTTCCGCTTGTCCGAGGGTCGAGGTGCCCTCGGGCCAACAGCAGGAGCTGTACTTCAGGTGCGGACCGAGGATGATCTGGAAGAACTCCGCCGGCACCTCGTAATGCTGTTCGTTGGCCGCCCGCGTCTGGATGGCAATGGGGCTGCTACGCAGACGCTCGACGAAGGCGGCAAGTCGCGCGCGTTGCGACTCGATCCCGCCGCGGCTCTCCTCGCGCAAACGATCGCGGAGCAGGCGGCGGATGCCGGTACGGATCATCCAATCGGGCACCAGGTCGCGTTCCAGCAGGCCGTTGTACCAGGCGGGCGGGGCCTCCTCGCGGGTTTCTATCTGTTGTAAAGTCTCGGGGGACATGATGCTCTCCTCGACGTGACTAATTGCTCGGGGACTTTTTGGGGAACCAGGGAAAGAAGGCACTGGTGGTTTCCTGATATCGGCGATACTCTTCCCCGCGGCTACGCAATGCCTGGGCTTCGGTGGCGGGGATGCCCGTCACCTTGAACAGGAAATACAGAATCAGAGCGGGCGAAAGAAAGCCGATGTAACCGTAGGGAGAGGCAAGCGCGAAAATCGCAAAGGCCATCCAGATGAGCCATTCGAAGAAGTAGTTGGGATGGCGCGAGAGGCGCCACAAGCCCACGCGACAAGTCTTGCCCCGGTTGTTGGGATTGGATTTGAAGCGCGCCAATTGGCCGTCGGAGACCATCTCGCCGAGAATCGCGATGCACCAGAGCGTGGCACCCACGAATTCGAGCGGCGAGAATTGCGGCTCGAGGTTTACGGCGGCGAGTAGAAACGGCGCCGATAAGACAACGCAGAGGAGCGCTTGAAATTCGAAAAAGAAGAAGAACTTCAGGCCAATATTGGTGCGCCATTCGCGGCGCAGTTGAACGTACCGTCCTTCCTCGGGATGGCCCAGAACGCGCGTGAAGAACAGGTACAGCGCCAGGCGCAGGCCCCAGAAGGCGGCCATGCACGCGATCATGGCACGTCGGCCACTCCAACCCTCTCCCAGAACTCCGTAGAGCACGCCTAGGAGAGCCAGTCCGCCGGCCCACCCCGCATCCACAATCGCCGCGTTGTGAATTGCGAAATGAATCAGCCAAAGCACCAGCATCAACAGACAGACAGCAGCCGCGCCCATCCAGACGATCGTCAGCATTCGGCGGCGGCCTCCGGGGCGGTCTGCTCCCGCCGCCAGAGCATGCGCAAAAGCGGGACCAGAACCGCGTAGAGCAGGCCCGTGCCGATGCAGGCAAAAGTCAACCATGCGACTAATGCGTGGAGAGTGGCTGTCCAGAGCGTGGCGATGGCGTGCCAGACGTTCGCCCGGATCATGCTGAACAGATAGGGAACCGAAACGGCGGGAGGCGCCACACGGAACATCCAGGCGCCGAGCCGCAGGAAGGGCACCAGCATGGTGAGTTGCAACGGGTAGGTAAGTCCATTCACCAGTTGTATCGCCGGCAAATTGAGCCGTAGCGTGATCGCCGCGAGGGCGCACAGCAGACTGGTCGAGCCGATTACGGGAGTCACGCCGAGCGTGATTCCCAGGGCAATGGTGAGGGCGATGCGCTCGGGCGTGATCCCCTGTTTGAGCAAGTCGATGAACGGCTGGACCACCCTGCGGCGGATCGTTGACCAGATTCCGGGCCAGATCACGCCCGCCTCCACAGAATCTTCTCAGCGGGCTCATCAGCTTTCAGCCGGAAGAGTTGAATCAACACGTAGACCGACATGGCGATGTTCCCCAAAGCCATGATCAGCACAAACCACAAGAGGCAGGGTCCGAAGGTCCGTTCTTTATATACCACCCAGCAATAGAAGGTAATGAAGCCGCAATAGGCGTCATACAGGGTGGCCATCGCCCAGGGATTCGCGGCGTACGCGGGCATCGCCGCCCAGAGACTGATCGTCATGCTGGTCCGAATCGTGGCCACGGTCATCCACACAAAAATCGCGCTGAACAGAATTTTCAGAAACAGCTTCAATCCACCCCTCCCCGCCGTGGAAATGCCCTTTGCCATTCACTATACGCTCGACCCACCCGGCACGGATTGTGTTTTCTTCGTAAGCTTACGGTATTTTCTTGGACACATCCGGTCTCGCCAGTTTATCGTAGATCAATACAGGAGGTGAGTTTGCGAACATACCGCTACGGGTCGGTCATCCCGTTCGTTTTGATTCACCTGGGGGCATTGGCCGTAGTCTTCTTACCGTTTTCATGGCGCCTGGCGGGGTTGGCAGCCTTGACCCTTTGGGTCAGAATGTTCGGAGTCACGGCTGGTTATCATCGATATTTCGCGCATCGCAGCTACAAATTGGGACGGTTGGCCCAGTTTCTGCTGGCATGGCTGGCGCAAAGCTCGGGGCAGAAGGGTGTACTGTGGTGGGCGGCTTTGCACCGTGATCATCACCGGTATTCCGACCGCGAGGAGGATATCCATTCGCCTTGGCAGCGCGGCTTCTGGTGGTCGCATGCGGGCTGGGTGCTTTCCAACGAGCACGACACCTACGACCCGAAGCGGATTGCGGACTTCGCCCGCTACCCGGAGCTCCGCTGGCTGGACCGGCACCACTGGGTTCCCACGGTGTCGCTGGCCGCGGTGCTGCTGGCACTCGGCGGGCCTGGCGCGTTTGTGTGGGGATATTTGCTTTCGACGGTGCTGCTCTACCATTTCACGTTCGCGATTAACTCGCTGGCCCATATCTTCGGAACACGGCGATTCGACACTCCGGACTACAGCCGGAATAACTGGCTGCTCGCACTGGTCACCCTGGGAGAGGGCTGGCACAACAACCATCACTTCTCGATGACCAGTTGCCGGCAGGGATACCGATGGTGGGAGATTGACATCACCTATGCTGTGCTCAAGTTCCTGAGTTATTTGGGCATTGCGCGCGACCTCAGGCCTTTTCGCGATCCCGGGCGTGCCGCACGCGAGGCCGCCTAAGTGCGCATCGCGGTGATTGGCAGCGGGATTTCGGGCCTGGCCGCGGCATATTATCTGAGCCGGAAGCACGAGGTCTCGCTGTTCGAAAAGGATTGCCGCCTGGGCGGGCACACCAACACCGTGACCGTGGACAGCAGCCGCGGCCCGATCGCCGTCGATACCGGATTCATCGTCCACAACGACCGGACGTATCCCAACCTGGTGCGCCTTCTCAGTGAACTGGGCGTGGAAACGCAGCCCAGCGACATGTCGTTCGCGGTGTCGTGCCCGCGCACCGGATTCGAGTATTCCAGCCGCGGATTGAACGGGTTTTTCGCCCAGCGCTCGAACGTTTTCCGCCCATCGCAATACCGGTTGTTGAGTGAGATTCTGCGCTTCAATCGGACCGCTCCCCAATTGCTGAACCAGCCGGGCGCGGAAACCGCCACGTTGGGCGATTTCCTGGACGAAGGCAAGTATCAGACCGAGTTCACCGAGCGGTACCTGTTCCCGATGGCGTGCGCGGTGTGGTCGATGTCGTTCGATACCATCCGCTCCTTTCCGGCGCTCACGCTGATTCGCTTCTTCGACAATCATGGGATGCTGGGGATCAACACTCACCCCAAGTGGAAGGTGATTCGGGGCGGCAGTTGGAAGTACATCCCTCCGTTGACCGCGCCGTACCGCGAGCGGATCCATAGCGATGTGGAAATCGCATCCATCGCCCGCAACGATTCGGGAGCGACTCTGAAATTCCGCTCGCGACCTTCCGGGGCACCGGCGCCAATGGCTTTCGACCACGTGGTGTTTGCCTGCCACGGCGACCAGATTCTGCCGCTGTTGGAATCCCCCACCGATCAGGAACGCGAGGTGCTCGGTAATTTCGCGACGAGCTTAAACGCAACCTGTCTGCACACCGATTCCCGATTGCTTCCGCGCCGCGGCAGGTCGCGGGCATCGTGGAACTATAATCTGGGACGCGATGCACAGGATGCGGTTACCGTGACCTATCACATGAACCGCCTGCAATCGCTCGAAACCGAAGAAGATTACTGCGTCACATTGAACGCAGATGGCGAAATCGATCCTTCGAAGATCATTCTGCAAATGTTCTATGAGCATCCGCTCTATACTCGCCGTGCATTATGTTCCCAAGAACGCTGGAGTGAGATCAGCGGGAAGAATCGGACGCATTTCTGCGGGGCGTATTGGTTTTACGGATTCCATGAAGATGGTTTGAACTCCGCTCTGCGGGTGGCACGGGCATTGGGGGTGGAGTGCTAGAATCCGCCTTCTATTTCGGAACATTGCGGCACAGGCGTTTTGAGCCCGCGCGCCACGAGTTCACGTACCGGTTGTTCATGGCGTTCCTCGACATCGACCGGATTTCGGAGCTGACTCGCATTTCGCCGTTCCTGAGCTACAACCGTTGGAACTGGGCGAGCTTCGACGAGAGAGATCATTTCGGCGATCCGCAGATGCCCCTCCGAGAGCGACTGCGTGCGGACGCAGCAAGCCGCGGAGTCACTCTGCCCGACGGCCCGATCTTTCTGCTGACTCATCTGCGTTATCTGGGATATAATTTCAACCCCATTTCGCTCTTCTACTGTTATGATCGCGCCGAGCGGCTGCAGATGGTGCTCGCGGAAGTGAGCAATACGTTTGGTGAGAGGCACAATTACTGGCTGTCGGAGGCCAACCGGCGGACGGCGGGCGCATCCGGGAAGGCCGTGGGATACCGCTGCCCCAAGGCGATGCACGTTTCTCCGTTCATGGATATGCGGCTCGACTACGACTTCGTTCTAACGGCGCCGGCAGACGGATTGATCGCCCATATGAACACGCTCGCGGAGGGCCGGAGTACCTTCGACGCCACGCTGCAACTGGAGCGCCGGCCATGGAACTCGAGGTCGCTGATCACCGCGTTGGGGATGCATCCCTGGATGACGCTCAAAGTAATTGCGGCGATTCATTGGGAGGCCCTGCGGCTCTATATCAAGAAGGTTCCCGTATTTACGCACCCGGCGAAGCGCGCACCACGCGAGGTTTCCACACATGAATGATTGGACTGTTTCCCTGTTCCGAAAGCTGTTTCGCAAGACCCTGGAAGGGCTCACGGGGGGGTCGCTCGAGCTGGTTTCGGGCGGTGAATGCGCCCGGTTCGGCGATCCGGCCGCCGGCCTGCACGCCACCTTGATGGTGCACAACGAGCACTTCTATCAACGAGCCATTACAGGCGGAGATGTGGGATTGGGCGAGTCGTATATGGATGGCGATTGGTCATCACCCGACTTGGTCTCGGTGGTGCGCCTGGCGGTCCGCAATCTCGATCGCCTGGAGCAGCAGAGTGGCATGCTCTCGGCATTGGGCGGCGTGGTCGAGCGGATCCGGCATCGGCGGAGGGCCAATACCATCGCCGGAAGCCGCCGCAACATCGGCGCGCATTACGACTTGAGCAACGATTTCTTCCGTCTGTTCCTAGACCGCAGCATGATGTATTCCTGCGCGTGGTACGAGTCGGCTGGCGATTCGCTCGAGACCGCTCAGTCCCAGAAACTGGACCGGATTTGCCGCAAGCTGGATCTGCAGCCGGAGGATCGCGTGCTCGAAATCGGCACCGGATGGGGGGCATTCGCCCTCCACGCCGTGCGCCATTACGGCTGCCACGTCACCACCACCACGATCAGCAAACAGCAGCACGATTACGCGCGCGAATCGTTCGACCGCGAGGACGCCGGACGGCGCATCGAACTCCTGTTCGAGGACTACCGGAATTTGCGCGGGCGCTACGACAAGATCGTGAGCATCGAGATGTTCGAGGCGGTGGGATACGAATTTTACGATACGTATTTCGGCGCCTGCGACCGCCTGCTGGCACCGGATGGAGCGATGCTGCTGCAGACCATCACGATGAACGACCGCAAGTTCGCGGCATACCGCAAGCAGATCGACTGGATTCAGAAGTACATCTTTCCGGGGTCGGAACTGGCTTCACTGCAAGGCATACTGGCTTCGCTGGCGCGAGCGACCCGGCTCGCGCCGTTTCACGTGGACGACATGGGGCGACACTACGCGCGCACTCTCGCCGCTTGGCGCGAGCGGTTCAACGGGTCGCTTGCGACGGTCAAGTCGCTGGGGTTCGACGATCGTTTCACTCGCATGTGGGACTACTATCTGGCCTACTGCGAAGGCGCATTCGAGGAACGGCACATCAGTGACGTGCAGTTGATGCTGACGAAGTGCGGAAGCAGAAGGACGCTGTACCAGGAGCCAGGGCTTGTGGGACAAGCGCTGTGCCGTTCGGATGTGGTTGGGGCCGCACGGACTTCGCCCGGCAGATCGAGGCCAAACTCGGTAAACGCGCTGGGTACTGGAAGTGACCTTCGCATTCACCACTGACGACAGGCGTTGGCGCTGAGGATTCTCCCCGGAAACGGCCGGACTGCAGCCAGGTGTCTGCAGGTCGCCTACGCCATCAACCTCAAATATGCCCAGATCACCGGCAGTGTGAAGAGCGTGCTGTCTACACGATCTAAAAAACCGCCGTGACCGGGCAGCAGGGCACCGCTGTCCTTGACTCCCGCACCTCGTTTAATGGCCGATTCCGCCAAGTCTCCAAACTGCCCCGCCACGTTCGCCAACGCCGTCAGTGCCACGGCGTTCGCCACAGGCACCGCCGGCACCGCCCACACCAGATATGCTCCGGCAATCGACACCGACGTCACCACCGAAGCAATCGCTCCCTCCCACGACTTCTTTGGACTCACGCGCGACGCCAGTTTGTGCGCGCCAAATTTGCGGCCGACGAAGTACGCTCCGCTGTCGCCCACCCAGTTGAGCAGCAGAGCATACATCAGCCAGTGGGGATTCTGCTCGTGCAGTCCCAACGCAAAGCGCCAGCATCCGAAAACATAGACGATTCCAGTCAATAGCAACGCCGAGTGAGGAATCGATTTGCCGAGATCGTCGCCGCGCATCGCCAGCGCCATGGCGATCAGCGCGAGCGCCACGATCACGAGCGCCATATCGCCCTGCGCCACAAGCAGCAGAATACCCGCACCGTAGCCGAAGGGCCCCGGCGCTCCAAAGCCGAAATGCGCCACCACCGCGTCATATTCGCGATAGCAGAGGCACGCCACAGTGGCGACCACTCCCAGGAAGATCCAGAAATTGGCCCAAAACACTACGTAGACGACGATCGGAATCAGCGCGAGGGCAGTGAGGACGCGCCTCATGACGTGCGGAGGGCTTCGATCAGCGACTCATCGTCGCCGGCTTTAACGGATTCGCCGATCGTGCGGGTGGCGCTCAAGCCGCCGTATCGGCGGTCGCGCTTTTGATATTCGAGCACCGCCTGGAGCAGATCCGTACGCGTGAAATCGGGCCACAGCGTTTCGGTGACAAACAACTCCGCGTAAGCGATCTGCCACAGCAGGAAATTGCTGATGCGCATCTCACCCGAAGTGCGAATCAGAAGGTCCGGATCGGGACATGCAGCGGTGTATAGATTGCCGGCGATCAGATCTTCGTCGATCTTGATGGTGGAGATGCTGCCATCGAGACGCGCCATTTCGAGAATTGCGTTCACCGCATCGATAATTTCGGCGCGGCCGCCATAATTGATCGCGAGATTCACCAGCAACCCGCGATTCGCCGAGGTGGCATCCACCGCGGAATCGAGTTCGCGCCTCACCTGGTGCGGTAATGCGTCGAGGCGTCCGATGGCTTGCAGGCGAATATCATTCTTTTGCAGGTCCGGCAGTTCCTGTTTCAGGTAATAGCGCAGCAGGCGCCACAGGGTTTCCACTTCCGCTCGGGGCCGCTTCCAGTTCTCGATTGAGAAGGCATACAGGGTGAGGACCTTTACGCCCAGTCGGGCGCAAGTCTCCACGGTTGCACGAACGGGTCCGATTCCGGCGCGATGCCCAGCCACCCGCGGCAAACGGCGGCGGCCTGCCCACCGTCCATTCCCGTCCATGATGATCGCGATGTGAGCCGGCAACCGGGTTGGATCGATCGCCTGGGCGATATCCCAGTCTTTCTCCCCTGGCTGGAGTGATTCCAGTAAGGCCTTCATGAGGTAATTATTTATGGTACCGCCACGCGTTTGAAATGTGCAAACCGTTGATTTTACGGACATCCCGAAAAGCCGGACGTGGAGAAAGAATGGTGGACAGGCGCGATCAGAGGACCATGGTCGCGCCCCAATCCACCGGACTCAAATCGCGTGCGTGCCGCGAAAACAGCCAGTGGTGACCCTCCAGGTCAAGGACGCCATATTGCAGTTCGCCGTAGCAAGTCTCATGCAGTTCTTCGACGATGTGGGCTCCCGCCGTCTTGGCGCGTTCGAAATGGCCCTCCACATCTTCGACGAAGACCGTAAGCGACTGCGTGTGGCGCCCGATCTGGGAGGGACTCGCGGCCTCGCCGCCACGTGTGGCATTGAGCATAATACACGCCTTTCCGAGCAGCACCTGCGCACCACTTATCGGTTCGCCGTAGTGATAGTGCTCCTGGAATCCAAACGCCGCCGCGAGCCATTTCAAGGCTGCAGGGAGGTTCTGGTAATTCACATGGGGCAAGACGGTGTCTGTGGGTACGGATCGATTCGCGATCATGACTACAGGATACGGCCATCCCCGCGCCACTAATGAAATCGTCACGCCTTGGCCACGGGCGATCTTCTTCTTGAAAAGAACCCGCGGGCACCGAAAAACAGGGCATGCCGCTCATGATCTGCGGATCGATAACGATTACCGCGTCTGTGAGGCTCGCCCATTCCAGCGCTCACGGGAGTTATTCGTACGCCAACGCGTCGATCACGTCCTGGCGCGCCGCTTTGAGGCCCGGGTAAAGCGCGCCGCAGAGCGCGCCGACCACCGAAATGGCGGCGGCGATCGGCCACCAGCCAGGTACGATGGCCTCGATCATGGTCGGCACCAACTCAGCGATCATCCAGCGTGCACCGTAATTCATCAGGATGCCGAGCGCCGATCCGCACAGCGCCAGCAGCACGGTCTCGCGCATCAGAATCTGAAGTACCAGCGCCGGAGACGCACCGAGAGCTTTCAGCACACCGATTTCGCGGGTGCGCTCCAGCACGGCGGTGTACATCGATAGAAACACAACCAGAAAGCCCACCAGCGTGCCGATCCCGATCACCACGTCGGTAAATTGCCGCAGCATGGGAACGTTGGCCTCGGTCACGAGCGACGTCAATTCCGCTATCGAGTAGACGGGATAATTCTCGAGCTGCTGTTTGAGCGCGGCCTTTACCGATTCGGTTTGCGCCGGGTCGCGCAGCTTGATGTAAATCGACGAGAGGCGCGCGGTATTCGCGGTGAGATCCTGCAAATGCGCGAGATCGACAAACATGCGCGACATCTTGCCCTGCTCGACTATGCCCGCGAGCCGCCACTTGCGATTCATCACCTCGATGGTGTCGCCGGCGTGCAGATGATTTCCCGCGGCATAGAAATTGTCCACCAGAATGTCGTCGGGCCCGCGAAATGGACCGCCTTCCAGGTAGTGGAAGCCGCCGCTCATCGCATTGAATTCTGCCAGGTCGATGCCCGTCACGGAATTGACGCCGCCGATCGGGTAGACGAAAATTCCGGTCGCTATCTGTGTCTCGGGGCGCTCTCGAGCGACGCGCAGGAGGGCCGCCGGAAACGCGCTGCTGAAGGAGAACAGCGAGCTGTTCGGCGGCCGGATCACCACGTCCGCACCCACTCCTCGCATGCGCTGCAACATGTCGGCAACCATGCCTCGGCTCAGCCCCACCAGGGTCAGCACCAAAGTCACTTGAACCCCGATCGCCACCGCGCTCACCAGGGTGCGGACGGGGCGATGCTTGAGATTTTCCAAAACCAGACGATTGATCAAAAGGTATAATACCGTAACGGGGTGGGATTTCTGTTTGTGACGACGACACTGACGATACGTGTGGGCGCGCTTCTGACTCTGGCGGCAGGTGGTTTGTGGGCCCAAAGCCCGACCGAAGTCCTGACACGCCTGGACCGCTTTGCGCCGTCACTGCGCGCGCTTCGTGCGGTGGTGCGATACACCGATCACACTGCGCCGCTTTCAGAAGACTCCGACACTCACGAGACTGGCACACTGACGATCCGGCGATCTTCGCCCGGCAAACTGCAGTTCATGATCGCGTTCAGCGATCCTGATGCGCACACTGTGGTGCTTAGCGGACAGAAGGCGGAATTGTACTACCCGAAGCTGGACGAAATCCGCGAATACGACATCCGCAAGTATCGCGACCTGGCGCAGACGCTCCTGGTACTCGGCTTCGGAACCTCCGGCCGGGATCTGGCAGCGCATTATCAAATCGCCGATCTGCGGCACGAGACCGTGGAGTCGCAGCCCTCCACGCATCTGGAACTTACGCCGAGGTCGTCTGAGGTGCTCAAGGAATTGAAGAAGGTGGAACTTTGGATCGCCGACAAGAACGATTGCCTGGTGCAGCAGAAACTCTACTTCCCCGGTGGGAGTTACAAGATTGCGCGTTTCTCCGCAGTGGAGATCAATCCCAATCTCGATTCTTCGGTATTCGACCTGCCGAAACATGCCAAGCGCGTGCGCATGAATTGAGGCGCCGGCATTACCGCAGTTTCAGCACGGCGTCTTCGTACAGCAGTTCCAGTGTCTTGATCGAGGTAGTCTTCCCGGTAAACGGAAAATAGAGAAAGCCGCTGAAGGCGCCCCGATGCTGCCCTTCCTGCAGAGCAGCCTGCACCACCAGTTCCTCCGGCGTGACGCGACGCTCGGGCTCAATCCCGCCGTTATCCGGTGCCGGCGTGCGCGGGACCCTGCTCTGTGGCGGCGGTTGGCCTTGCGGGATCTGTGTTGGCGTGGGACGTCCCAGGATCACGCCCGTGTTTCCGAGACCGCCACCCGCCTCGAGGCGGGGACCCGACTGCCATTCCGGGCGCTCCAAATCCGCCACCACCATGGAGGGAGCCGCCGCACCCAACAGTTGCTTCTTCCCATTGATGCGCAGAGCGAACTCGCCGTTATTGATGGTGAGACCCTTCTCCTTGGGAGGATAGAGCGCCACTTCCACCACCAGGAAGTCTTTGGTGAGGTAGGTCTGTCCTTGACCAGACACGCTGTGGATCATGAACTCCGCGCCGATCTCGATGTCGCGGTACTGGCCGTGGACGTCGTAGTCTTCTGCCTTTGGCTTAGGCTCGGTGCCGCCCTGCGCGAGGGCGAGGGAGGCGCAGACAAGAAACAGGAGAAACCGCACACTTAATGATATGCCGGTGATCGGCCACATGCTATGATCCTTCGAGTTCAGGAGGAGATCGCATGGAGCGCATCGTTCCCGGTCCCGGCCAGGAATCGGTATGGGACTACCCACGGCCTCCCAGAGTGGAACCGGCGGGACGCCGTGTGCGCGTGGAGTTCAACGGCGAAACCGTCGCCGATTCGCGCGCAGCGTACCGAGTCCTCGAGACCAGCCATCCACCCACGTATTACATTCCACCAGCGGACGTCCGCCTGGAATTCCTGACGCCGAGCCCCCAACGCACCTTTTGCGAGTTCAAAGGCAGCGCCGGCTATTGGACCCTGATGGTGGGCACGCGAGTCTCCCGCGAGGCCGCGTGGAGCTACTCCCGGCCGGCGCAATCCTACAGCATGCTGCGTGACTATCTGGCTTTCTATCCCGGCCGGGTGGATGCATGCTTCGTCGACGACGAACGTGTGGAGGTGCAGGAGGGCGATTTTTACGGGGGGTGGATCACTTCCAATCTCACCGGCCCCTTTAAGGGTGGCGCCGGCACGAGATTCTGGTAAGCGTGCGAGTCCGGTCAGATGTTGAACCCCGCGGCCTTCAACACATCCAGTAATCGGATCTTATAAGCGATCCCATCGGGTGAGCTGTCCCCCGATGCGCGTGCGCTGGTACGTGCCTGGTTGAAGAAGTTTTCCCACTTCAACTGGTCCGACGACTTACGTTCCTTAAAAAAGCCGGAGCTTGGCTGGACCCAGGCGCCGTGTGTGGTGTCGTCATCGTACTCGTCCTGCACTTTCTGCAACTTGTCCTTGTACGATTTGACGATGTTCTTGGCCTCGTCCTCGCCGTCCTTCTTGGTTGCGTAGGTCTTGGCCTTCAACTGCATGATATCGATGAAGCAGTCTCGCGCCATGAGCGCCGAGATGTCGTAGTGACCTTGTTCATGATCGAGCAGGAGATCCTTGCCGATGTCGCTCAACGGATCGATACGCTTCCAACTCTTCTGCGGATCGAAGACCACAGTGGCGATGACGTTATCGTCGAGGACGAAGGTCGAGGCTCCTGGAACAGAATTCAGGACGGGATCGTCCTTGCCGCTGAACTTCACATTGAAGGTGCTGGAGGTTCCGGCCATGCCGACCGTCTGACCGGAACTGGCGGCAGCATTCTGCAGAGCTTGCAGCTCTTTCTGCGAGGGGCTGCCTCGAAAATCAGTCCACTCGAGCTTTTTGAATAATCCGATTAACGATGACGACATTGCACCCCTTCAGAAACGCTTGTTAATCCCGATCTGTACACTATACGAGCTGGGAGCACCGATCAGATGAGGGCGATTTCACTGATTTCGCCACCACCGCAGTACCCTCAATGCCCGCAGTGTATTCCAGCGGCTGGGCTGCCCGGTGCGTTCCATCTCGAAAAAGGTCACGCCCCGATATCCGTCCGGCAGCAGCCAGCGGCCGTCTGGCTGCCGCCGCTTCTGCAACAGTTCCATCGCGTCGTCTAATCGCTCTTCGCGCGGCGCACCACATTCCCGGAAATAGTCGAGACCTCGCAGAACGTCATAGTGCCAGCGCGGCGGAAACGCGAACCTGGTCATCTGATCTCTGACTACCTGCCCGGTGCGGTGCGACTTGAAGAGCCGGTGCACCAGCAGGAACTCGCGGCCGCGAGCTTGAGCGTCCGCCGCGGGACGTGCTTTCGCGGGCCGGAACAACTCGTACTCGCGAAGCGCCTCCAGCGCCGAGATCGTGGTGTGAAACGATCCGTGGGTTGCTCCGCTGTAGCCCGGCATGGCACGGCAGTTCCATCCGCCGTCCGACATCTGTTGCGCGACCACGTGATCGGCGAGTTGGTCTACCCGCGGGTCGTCCATGCGGAACCAGCAGATCACCGCCAGCACCATGCTCGAGACGCAGGTCTCACTGCGTTGATGATGGCTGGGGTAGAAGTTGATACCGCCGTCGCTCCAGAAGCCGGCATCCAGCAAGACCTTGCAGGCGCGCGACGCCTGCCGGTTCCCGGGCGGGAGGCCCAAACTTCGAAGCAGCACCATCGTGTACGTCGTGGAGGTCCATTTGGGCGTGTAGATGCCCTTCGCCCAGCGGCCATCGTCCTCTTGCATCGCGAGGAGTTGCGCGCCCCATCCATCCTTCGCGACGCGCTGTTGTTCGCGAGACGCGGGCCGCGCCGCAAGATCGCGCAACGCCTGCCAGCGAATTGACGCGTCACCTGCGAGTAGCCATTCGAGAATCGTATCAGTTGCCATTGCGGAGCATTCTATCGCGAGGACAGGAGAGATAGAGTAGGAAGACGATGCGCACGAGTCCTCTCATCTGGAGCTGCCTGCTGTGCCACGTGCTGCTGGGCCAAGACGGCCCCGCGCGATTTGTGCCGCCCTTTCAGTCCGGTTTGCACGTGCCTGGCGACGAGGATGCGGAGATCGTTCACTTGATCAAAAGCGGCAGCGTCGCGCGCCTGCAGCCGGACTCGATTGTGCTGGTGCACGGACGATTCCTCGGAGACGGAAAGGAATCTGTGGTGGCCGCCGGAATGCGCGAGGTGAGCGACGGAAGTGCGGCCGTTACCTTGCTGTTTTCGAAAGAGGGCGCGCACTGGCGGTTGCGCTCGCGCGACGACTCGGCCGACGTGGCGCCTTGCCGGGTGGTTCCCGCCTCGCCCGCCAAGGACGTTCTGCTTTGTCAGAGCGAGTACGACGCCGGATCGGCCGCGACCGCGGGAGTCGGAGAGGTGGATATCGATTTCTATACGGTGGATTTCACGCTCGATCCGGCGGACTACACCTTTCTGCACCTCCGGGACACGTCCGGGACCACCGCGAAATGCCGATCCTCTGCGAGTGTGGAATCTGCGGACCTTCAGGACGGCATACTCCACGTGGTCATAAGGTACGGGCGCAATCAGTTGCCCTCGGGGGCACTCTCCACGGAGTTTTCGATGCGGCGTTACGACCTCGTGTTCCGGCTCGAAAAGGAAAGAATGGTTCCGATGGAAAGGTCGGACAGCGACGTGGAGTATGTCACGGCGAAGTGGGAAGAAAAGATGGGGAAAGGCTGCACAGATTAATAAGGACATGCGGGAACTGGGTATCCAGGTCCCGTTCTGCCCAGACGCTTGCTGAGACTGACGCGTGCGGCTCGCAAGGCTGCCTTACAAGCCGCGACCGTCAGACTCAGGGAGCGATTCTGGTGCGCGTCGCGGATTAATTCCCGCCGCCCCGCCCTCCAGCCGCTGGAGGGGCAGTGCTGATCGTCACCGTGAAATAGGGGACGTGATTTTCGATCATCAGCTTATTCAAGTCGGGAACCTCGTCCCACAGCTTATTCACTTCCGCGATTCCCTTCTGCAACTGCGCGGAAGCCTCTTCGATATCGGCCAATTGCCGCGTGGTTGGCGCTTCCGAGTAACCATCGATCGACCCCATCAGGCGCGCGATCTTCTGGGTCACCGGTGGCGGGGTATAGGTGAGAGGCGGCCCAGCGCCACCACCACCGCCGCCACGGCCTCCACCCAGTGCTTCGAATGTCGCCACCGCGGCTTTCACCTTGGTCAATAGATCTTCCGCAGTCTTCTTCACGGAATCGGGAACGGCCGGAGCATTCGGCTGTTTCCAACTGTCGGTCAGACTGGTGAGCGCGGTATTCATGCCGACCGCTTTGCGGCGAGCCGAATCCGCGTCCTTGGTCATCGTGACCAGCGTATCGATGGCCTTCTTGCGCTTGGCGCGATCCTCAGCCGACATCTGCACGCGAGGATCCTCCTCAACGACCACGGTCCGGGTGTCGGTCTTCCCGGCCGCGGAAATGGTGACCACATATTCGCCGGGTTCGACGAGTGCACCCCGTCCGCCACCGCCGCCAAAGCGTCCACCGCCACCACCGCCGCCTCCTCCTGCGCCGCCCTCGCCACCGGCAGCACCGAATTCGGTCTGCAGTTCGCCGCCTGCTCCGCCGACGCCGCCGGCAATTCCAGCGCCACCTTCTGCCCCGGCAGTCTCCGCTGCAGGAGCGGCCGCACCACCGCCACCGCCCCGTCCCCCGCGTCCGCCGCCTCGAGCACCCCGGCCACCACCTCCTCCGCCGCCACCACCGCCGCCGGCGAAGGTCCCTCCGCCCGCCGGAGGTATGGGTGCGTCATACCGCAAGTCCCACGTGGCACGATTCACTACACCCGCCTCTGCCCGCGCATTCAGTTGCCGCACTTCCTTGCCGCTCTTGTCGGCAATCGTGATCCGTACCGGACCCGCCGTCTTCGCGAAATAATCGAGCACCATTCCGCCTGGAGCATTCGGCGCAAGGAACAGACTTGTACCCGTAAAGCCGCGGTAGTTCGCCATCTTCCACTGGACGCCGGGCCGTGTGTCGAACAGCTTCACGTCCGTCGACAGTACCTGATCGTTGAGCCCTTCGAGCGACGAGATGTTGTCCATGATCCAGAACGAGCGCCCATGCGTCGCGAGAATCAGATCGTGCTCGCGCGGATGGATCTGCAGATCGAACACCGGCACGGTCGGTAATCCATTCTTCAGGCGCCGCCAGTTCGCACCGCGGTCGAAGGTCACGAACAGGCCGAATTCTGTTCCCGCAAAGAGCAGGTTCGGATTCACCGGATCCTCGCGGATCACATGCACCGTTCCTGCCTCGGGCGGAATGCCGTTGGACACCCGAGTCCACGAGTCTCCGTGATTCGTGGTGCGGAAGATGTAGATGCCGTAGTCGGCGCTGCGATGATTGTCGAAGGTGACGTATGCCGTGCCTTCTTCTTTGTGCGAGGGCTCGATGCGGCTTACATATCCGGTCTTCGGCGCGCCCTGAATCATCGAGATGACGTTATGCCACGTCTTGCCGCCATCACGCGATATCTGCACGTTGCCGTCGTCCGTGCCCACCCACAGCACGCCGGCCTTGACCGGCGATTCCGCGATCGCCGTGATGCAGGGCCACGCCACCACGCCATCATGGCGCGACAGCGTGTTGCGATCCACCACCTTGCCCAAGATCGTCATCTTGTTGCGATCGGCGTTAGAGGTGAGATCTTCGCCCAGCCGCACCCAATTGTCGCCCCGATCGGTGGACTTGAACAGATGATTGCCGCCGTAATAAATCGTCTTCGGATCGTGCGGGGAAATCATCATGGGCGAGTTCCATTGGAATCGATAGCGCGGCGCCTGGTCGTTGTCTTCCAGCGGGCGGATCGATTTCGATTCGCTCGTCTTCAAGTCACGGCGCGAGAGATTGCCGTCCTGCGACTCGGCGTAGATGATATTCGGGTCGGAGGGATCGATGCGATTGTAGAAGCCGTCGCCGCCCTGCACCGTGATCCAGTCCTCGTTGCCGATTCCAAGCTGCTGCGTCGAGGAACTGGGGCCGCACCACGAGTAGTTGTCCTGCATGCCGCCGCAGATGTGATAAGGCTTCTGAAAATCGTATGCCACCTCGTAGAACTGCCCGATGGCGATGTTGTTGAAGTGCGTCCAATTGCGGCCGCTGTCGTGGGTCGACCACACGCCGCCGTCATTACCGGAAAGGAGATGGTCTGAATTCGCGGGGTCGATCCAGATCGCATGCACGTCACTGTGGACGTTGCGAAAACGCGTCTGCACGAAGGTCCGGCCACCGTCTTCCGACATGTAGATGTTGACGCCGCCGAGCCAGATCTTCTGATCGTTGTTGGGGTCGATGCGGATCTGGCTGAAGTAAGAGGGACGCGGATTGGTATCGCTCATACGAGCCCAGGTCGTCCCCTTATCTTCGGAGCGGTAGACGCCGCCCAGCGTGGCGTGCTCCACCTCGGCATACACGATGTTGGTGTTCTTCCGATAGACGTCCAGAGAGCAGCGGCCCACGTCGCCATTGGCCGGCAGTCCGCGGCCGATGCTACCGGTGCCGCTTGTGCCGAGTTTCGTCCAGTGCTGACCGCCATCGGTGGAGCGGTAGAGTCCGCTGCCCGGGCCGCCGCCGTTATAGCCGAACACGGTGCGCCGGTGCTGATAGGCCGCGGCATACAGAATATTGGGACTCTGCCAGTCGATCGCGATGTCCGATACGCCGGTGTCTTCATTGACGAACAGGGTCTGCTTCCAGGTGGCGCCACCATCGGTGCTCATGTAGACGCCGCGCTCTTTGTTCGGTCCCCACAGGTCGCCCAGCGCTGCCACGTACACGATGTTGGGATCGGTCGGATGCACTACGATGCGCCCGATGTGGTGCGTCTCCTTCAAGCCCAGATGAGTGAAGGTGGCGCCCGCATCCATCGATTTGTAGACGCCATCTCCCCACGATGAACTCTGGCGGTTGTTCGCCTCGCCAGTACCCACGTAGAGGATCGATGGATTGGAAGGCGCGAGCGCCAAATCGCCGATCGAGGGATTGGGCTGGTCTTCAAAAATCGCCTGCCAGCTCATGCCACCGTTCACCGTTTTGAAGATGCCGCCGGCGGCGGCGCCCACGTAGATGATATCGGGGTTGGATTCGACGACCGCGAAGTCGTCTACGCGGCCCCCCATGGTGGCAGGGCCGATACTGCGGAATTTCAGGTTCTTTAACGCCGCGTCGTAGGGGGACTGGGCAAGTGCGTTTACCGTAAAAAGGGCAAACGCCAAGGCACCGCCCAGGCCGAAGATTCGGACCAATTTAGCTGGCTGCATGGACTCTCCAGAAAGCGGATAGCCATTGTACACCAGCCTGCGCAACGGACGCGTCTGTGTCATGATGAGGCTCATGCGATTCGCCCTGTTCGCCCTACTGCTTACCAGCGCCGCTTCCGCCGCAGAGTGGGATCGTTTTCGCGGCCCTAACGGCACTGGCGTTCTGGACAGCGGAGCGCTGCCCACGGAATTCGGCTCCAAGAAAAACCTGGTGTGGCGAGTCGACCTTCCGCCCGGCCACTCGTCGCCGGTCGTGAATAACGGCCGCCTCTTTCTGACGGCGGTCGAGAACGAGCGCCTCTATACCTTCTGCCTCGATCCGGCCACGGGACGCACCTTGTGGAAGCGGGAAGCGCCGCGCCCGCGCCGTGAAAAGCTGAATTCCCTAAACAATCCGGCGTCACCAACCCCGGCGGCTGATGGCGCCAATGTCTACGTGTTCTTCCCGGATTACGGCATGCTCAGCTATACGCGCGAGGGTAAGGAACGCTGGCGGGTGCCGATGGGACCGTTCAACAATGTCTACGGCATCGGCGTTTCTCCGGTGCTGGCGGACGACGTCGTGGTACTGGTGATCGATCAGGACAAGAATTCTTTCATCACCGCACTCGGGCAGAACGACGGCAAGATTCGTTGGCAGAAGCCCCGGCCCGAAGCCCTGAGCGGGGCGTCGACTCCTGCGGTCGTCGCGCGTCCCGGGCAGCCCTCACTCATTTTGGCGCCGGCGAGTTTCCGCATGGATGCCTACTCGGCACGCGATGGCGAGGCGCAGTGGTGGGTGCGTGGCTTGCCGAGCGAGATGAAGTGCGTGCCTATCCTGGTGGGCGACCTGGTCTTCGTCGCCGGCTTCAACACGCCTGAGAACGATCCCGGCAAGCAGATCTCTCTTCCCACCTGGAAGGAATTGTTGGAGCGCAGCGATACCAACAAGGACGGCGTCATTCAGAAGGGAGAGGTCACCGACGCCCACACCAAGCGATACTACGACTTCATCGACACGGACAACAGCGGCGCCATCGAAGAGGGCGAGTGGAATCTGCACCTGGCCGTGATGGCCGCGGAGAATGGTCTATACGTCTACCGTATGGGCTCGCGCGGCGATGCCTCGGCCAACCTGGTTTGGAAATACCAGCGATCGGTGCCGCAACTGCCCACGCCCGTGGTTTATCGCGACGTGGTCTACATGCTGAACGATCGCGGAGTCTTGACCACGCTGGATGCCGCGAAGGGTGAGATGTTGAAGCAGGATCGCGTTCGTGGCCAGTCCGACAACTACTACGCGTCTCCTGTGGCCGGCGACGGCAAGATCTTCATCGCATCGCACAATGGCGTGGTGGCGGTACTGCGCGCCGGGGGCCAGCAGGAATTGCTCGCGTCCAATGCGCTCGAGGAGGAGATCTTCGCAACCCCGGCGATCGTCGGAGGACGTCTGTACGTGCGGACGGTGTCGGCGCTCTACTGCTTCGGCACGCGGTGACCCATACCTTGCGCTTCTGCCCGCCGGTGCTGTATCTGTAGAAGTACAAGGCATTCTCATGACGACACCGAAATCCGATCTTCCCCAGGGGACACTCGATATGTTGATCCTACAGGTCGTAGCCCTGGAGCCCATTCATGGGTATGCCATTGCACAGCGCATCCGCCAGATCTCGCGCGACGTCTTTCAAGTCCAGCAGGGATCGCTGTATCCCGCATTGCACCGTCTGGAGAATCGCGGCCTGCTCAGCGCGGAGTGGAAGGAATCTGAGAGCGGGCGTGAGGCCAAATTCTATAAGCTGACTAAGAAGGGGCAGGCGCAACTGAAGACCGAGACCGATAACTGGGCGCGGCTCTCGGAAGCTGTGGGGCTCATTCTGCAAACCGCAAGCACGGGCATCTAGTAATTGCTTGCGGAGGCGCGCGGCTCACAACGAGCCACGACCGTAAGGGAGTGTTTTTGGGGCGATCGGGCATCGCTTGCTTACGCGCGCGGCTCGCAACGAGCCAGGACCGTAAGGGAGTGTTTTCGGGCGATCGGACATCGCTTGCTTACGCGCGCGGCTCACAACGAGCCACGACCGTAAGGGAGTGATTTTTCGGGCGATCGGACATCGCTTGCTTACGCGCGCG
>DATGIL010000076.1:0-224253 GCA_035295745.1 Bryobacteraceae bacterium
TGGGAACAGCGACATGCACTCCCACCGGTCATCGCCGGCGCAGTTCCCAATGCTCGATCCACAAGCATGCCGAACGTACTCGAAAACGCCCGCGACTAAAATCGGGTTACGGCGGTTCACCACTTTTATGTCGCGCACCCACTGGCGGCGCCAGTGATGAGTCGGCCAACAGGGCCGTTTATGGACGATATCTGCGCATAACGCTCGGCAAATTTGTGGCGGAGCACATTAAAATGTTGGACTCGCATGGCGGGTTCGGGGTCCTGACTCGCCTTAACCGCGTGTGTTCGATCCGTGAGGCGCGACGCGCAGACCAGTCGGTCGCACTGCAAGCGCCCGCGCCGCGCATGCCCCGATCGGCGTTCGATTTCCGGGTGATCGCCATCGGATTTTACGAAATGCCGCGAACCCTCGCTCATCGGTTTGAGGTCGAAGACCTCGCTAGCTGGTTTGGATTCGAGAAACCAACCCACGGCGGCGGACTAACGCCAATAGCATTCCGGCCGCACCTATCAGCGCAAGTGACGACGGTTCGGGGACGGATGCTGCGTTTTGCGTTATGATGAGCGTCGCATTCCCACCCCCGGTATACGTGCCGGCGTGATCGAACGGCCCAGTCCAGCCGCCACTGCTGAGGCCTCCCTCCATGGCATCCGTTGAAATGAACGGGCTCGCCGTAAACGGATCGGTGATCTGAATATCAAAAAGAGGCGTGCCCTGGAAGGTACTGGAATAACTGTCAAAGCTGGTGATGAACGTAGTTCCAGGTGCGCTCACAAAATCGGAAACGGTGAACTGCCAATCGGTAGTTCCGAACGCGTTCGATTGAAAGTGATAATCGTACGTCACACTAGCAGTCGCCGTGGTGGCGCTGGCGAGCAGAATCGTTAGCAGAAAGAATTTCATTTTTTCCTTGTACGTGGTCGGGTGGTCTCAGTGTACACTCTTTATACCTCAATTTGGAGTTGCAGATCTTGGTTTACGAATCGAGAAATGCCTGCCTCCGTCGAAGATCTCGCGCACGGGCCCGTCTCGCGCGGCCGGGCAGGCGAGCCTTGAGCAAACTGGGCTGAGCCTTTTGCAAGCTGGCACGAGCATCAATCGTGATGAGCAGCGGGCGCAAGGAGCGGATGACGAGATTGAATGAGCACCGAACGGAGTTGGCCAGGATGGAGTACACGGACTGCCGAATCGCGATTATGAGTGACGGCGCGGTACTGCGGAACTGACGGCACGGGCTGGAAGCATCTGAAGGCCGGCGTCGATCCCGCCGTGTACGCAGCCAAAGCTCTCGCCGTCTACAACGCTCGGCCTGCGGAGTTCCACGCGTACATCAGGGCGCTGACCGCGGCCTGCGACCTCGCCCACCGCGCTCAACTCCATGCGCTAGTCGAACAGATGCCCGGCGATCCGGACGCGGTGTGGAGCCTCCTCGCCGGATAAGAGCTTCGGATCGAGGACATCGTGCGATGCTGCCGCACACGGCTCGCCCTGGATGCGCCAAAGCCATGCCTATTTTTTTTTGAGCCAGTCCAGCTCTACTTTCAGCCGACCGCTCTCCTGGTACAGTGCGTCGCTGTCGGCCTCTGTGCCGGCCGTCTTACGGGTCCGACCATCGACGAAAAGATCGCCTCGTCAGAGATATCTGTGGGTAAGTGAAACGTCCACGAGGCGCCGGGAAGCTCAGGGCACGGACCGGTTGTAGGCCAGATATCACACTCGTCAATTTGAGCCCGTTAGCTTCCGACTAGTGCAACATCCGCGTGAATTCCTGCAGCCTCTCAGGCGTGCCGCAAATGTTAGCCGAAAACGATAAATCAACGCCAATGTCGAAAGCGGCGGCCTTCTTGGCCTTGAAGATCGACTGGTATGTCATATGCCGGAGCGGCCGGCGTACCTACTTGAGCACAAAGTGTAAGGCTCGAAAATCCAGCTTTAGCTCCGATGCTTGCGAGAACTGGTCGACTCCCAACTGCCCGTAGTGCCATCTACTGAGCGCGATCGTCGGGTCCAGCAAGACAGGCGCATTGCGGAAGAAGATCGGGAATCCGCCGGCCTTGATGCGCAACTCCGGCAACGTTACCGATTTAAGATCCGCCGAACCAGTGGCGCCCCTGACCGAAAACTTCGTTTCGGGAGCGCCTTCGACGAGTTCGGGGAACTCGAGGCCAAACCGGGGCCAGATTGACGAGATATCGGTCCCCGTATCGAGATCGACGGCCAGTTTGTGTCCTTGAATCTCGACCAGGGTGAGCGGGCTGGTGTCGTCAAACGAAAGATTTGCGTTGCGAAGATCGGCTGGCCCGCCAGGGAAACCGATGCGAAACTCACCGGCGCTGTTCCAGCCTACGGTTTCCAACGCGATGAGCACCGAAAGGCCAATGGCGCCGCGTTGGCCTGCGGGGAGTTTGGCAAACACCTCAGTATCGTCCGGAAACACAATGAAGGCGACATTGCGAACTTCGCTGTTGCCGATTTTCAAGCGGTCGGCGACTGCGAACTCCTTCATCTCGGACTTACCAGTGATCCCCTCGAAGAGGTCGCCGCCGCGAGTCATCCGCAGACCGAGCCGTTTCGCTTCTTGCTGGCTGACGACACACATGACCGCGTCGGAATCGACAATATATCGCGCGGGTTTGCCATTCACATCAATGGGAATGGCGACTTGCTGCCAATCGAGTGGGTGCGAATACTTGATGACCGACGGCCGGCGCGCTACGACTTTGAGAGAGGGCAGTTGGCGGAAAGAGAAAATACTCGCCTTGTCCTGGGGGGCGGGATCCTGGTTCGCCAGTGCCAAGCAGCGTTCCATCGCATCGGCCGCTTTGCGATAGTTTCCGATGCGGTAATAGAGGCGGTTCAGTGTGAAATACATGTTGGCGAGCCGGTCCTTCTGTTCGCTCGTGCTCTCCACTTTGCGAAGTTCTTTTTCGGCTGAATTCGCATCATTGAACGCTGCGGCTACGTAGAACTGATACAGGGCCGAAGAATGCGAACCGAGAACAAGATCGCGCAGTTCAAACCAGCGATGTTTTTCAAGAGCGGAATTGAGCGCGCTTTCATCCGCCGCGGACAAGATCCAGCACAGCAGCAACAGCAGGAAGGAGAATCTCAACGCAGCCTCCGAATCTTGGGACGGCCGAGTGCTCGCTGACGGTCCCCGAGCCAGTATACCGAAGCAAGTAATCCACGCGTGTGCCTAGCAGCGCCTTCGGCGGATCGTCATACAGGCGCTTTCACACGGGCGCTTGAGAATGTTAAGCAAGATCGCCAGCTACCCGGAAGCAATCGACGTGGCCGTGTGGCCGCCGTCGCGGAATTCGTGGCCGGTGATCGCCTGAATCCCCCTCCTGGGCCACAGATCCTGGCTGGCAGCCTTTACCAAACTCGTGAGCCTGCGTCTGGCGGCGGTTTATGGTGGAGGTTTCTACCCATGGAACTGGACCACAATCCTGAACCGTTGCCATCGTTTCCGAGGTTTTGTCTATGAGCACGCCCGTTCCAGTAGCGACAAGAGGAGCATCGAGCAGCCCGTCACGGGGTCGGTAGCGACGGGGCTTGCCGTTGAGCGGCGTGGTCTTTGCCAGAATCTCCTCCTTCATGGCGAGGTTGGCTTCGAGGTAGATCTGCGTTGTCTCCACCGATTCATGACCCAGCCAAAGAGCGCTTACCGCGCGATCGACGCCTGCCTGCAACAGCCCCATGGCAATCGAATCCTAAGCACGTGCGGAGTGACATGTTTTTTTCCGGAGAGACGGGCAAGGCTTGCAGGCCACGGCTACATGTTTGGCCAACAGATCCGCGACACTATCGCGACTGAGGCGACCGCAGCGCCCCGTGGGAAAAAGCACTTCAGTGCCGTGCTTGGATGGTTCCCGTAGCCACGCTTTGAGAACCGCCACGGCGGTCTTGGCGAGAGGCGTACAACGTTCCTTGCGACCCTTGCCTACGCAGCGGACGTGCGCTCCCCTGCCCAAAACCACGTCGGTTCGCTGTAAGCCTGTCAACTCCGGCAAGCGCAAACCGGTTTGCACAGCCACCAGCAGCAGGGCGTGATCACGCCGGCCCAGCCAAGTCTGCTGGTCGGGCGCTGCGAGCAAAGCATCGATTTAGGGGCGGCTCAGGAAGTGAACCAGCTTGCGCGGGTGGCGTTTTCCCGGTATCGCCAGCACGCGTTGGATGATCATAAAATCCTTGACCCTCCGATCCCCGACCGTTTACAGGGACACGGCATAGCCGAAGGAAACTCGAGTCCTGGAGTCCGTCGCTGCACGGCGCCATACAACTCTGGAGTGTTCCATGTCCCAGGTCGGTTCCCCAACCCTCCTTTCTCAGAAGTCCGCGGCGGCTCTCCTCGGCGTTTCCTTGTCCACCATCCGCCGCTGGCGGCGCGCCCATATCGGGCCCGCATATTTCCGTTTCGGCGACGTTCTGCGGTACAGCCAGGAAGTTCTCGACTCGTTCATCGCCCAGAACACCATCACTCCCGAATTGCGAGGCTGACCATGGCGTGATGGCGATGGCTTGTTCCGCCGCGACGGGATCTGGGGATTTAGATTCAAGAACCAGTCCGGCGTGTATCAGGAAGAGAGTACCGGTAAGCGGAAACAACCGGAAGCTCGTGAATTCAAGCAGGAATTCCTCGAGAATCTGCGCAAGAACCAGCTCCCGACGGACGCAGCGAAATGGACCGTTTCGCAATCCCTCGCGGAGTGGATGAAGTTCCGCGCTGCGACCCGGCCGAAGGCTTCAGTGGCGGCAGAACATACTACCTGCCGCCACCTGAACGAAACGATCGGCGCAGACCGGAGATTGAGCAGCATTACTGCATGGGACATCCGGCGGTACGAGATGAAGCGCCTCGAGACCGTCGGACCCAAAACGATCAATAACGAGGTGCTCGTGCTCACGGCGGTTCTAAAGAATGCACCGTCGCGGCGTCGCTCGGACTTGACCTGGATTTCGGGAGGCTCAACGCTGTCAAGATGCTCTTCCGGGTTGCTGTAATGAAGGGGAGGCATCGCGGCGCCGCTTCTCATCCTCATCCTCGCAGTGCTGTTTTACCGGCCGGAATGATGTCAATGTTACGGGTTACCTTTCTGGTGATGGCTTTCGTCCAGCAATTCGATCCCCCGGTCAATCTCCCCCGCTCCTGCCAATTCCCTCGGCGTAGGATATTACGGTCATTCCCGTTGGGGCGGAACTGGTGGTGGAGGCTAGCCTGGGGACGATGTTAGCGACTTTCTAATCGCCAGTTACTGGAGCCAGACGAAGGGTTAGCAGGGCAGAGACGGCACACGTTACGGCAGGCTTCCGCAGGTAGCGTTCGGGACGGAATCCTTCACACTGGGGCGCCGTTCCGCTCGAGCAACTCAAACAGCCCGAATTGCTTACTGAACACCCAGGCAACCCGCCTGCCGCCGAACGCCTGCGACGGCTTTGGTATGCCGAGGCGATGAAACCCTGCCGGCCTGCACAGTGCGATGGCCTCCGCCAGTTGCGGAACTTCGTAACAGATGTGGAGGAACTTAATCCCCCTCCGCAGGCTGTTCAGGATCGGTGAGGAGTCTCCGCGCGGTTCTAGCAACTCAATCGTGATCCCGCTCAGGCGCAAGAAGACCATCGACACCCCTTCCAGTTCGTTGGCTACAGGCTCGGAGGAGGGGCAGATCGCGCGAATCGAGTGCACCGCCATGCCGATGTGGTGGAACGTGGCCTCTCGTCCGAAGAAAGAGCACTCCAACACTGCTGTCTCCACGGTGGCTCTCTGTGTCTTTTCCATTTCCAGACGGCCTAAGCTGTCGCACTGGACTGCACCAAAGGCAGTTGTTCCGCGACGCGCCTCGCCAGGTCGTCCACGGTCCACTCTTCGGCAGCGCTGTTGAGGATGGTGTCCCACACCGGAATCGCGGTGTGAAAAGCGCGCTCGATGTTCTCCTCGATGGAGGTCACCATGTTGACGAAACTCAGCGAATCCAGTTTTCCAGTCTCGCCGACGAGAACAGTTGCGGCGGATATCTCCAGTACCTGCCCTGGTTTTGCCGTGGCATTCGACTCGCGCATAGCGGCGAATATGATCTCGGTAATTCCGTTGACGGTATTCACTCTACCCTCCCGTGGGTCAGGCTCTTCGGGGCTGCGGCAGCTTCGTTCCACGCCTGGCGCGCCAGCGCGCGCCGTAAGTCCGCAGACAAGGCCGTGAACCAACCCATCTTCAGCTTCAGTTCAAGCGTCAGCACGATTTTTGCCGGATTGCCCATCACGGTTGTACCAGCGGGAACGTCGCGCGTGACCACCGCTCCTGCGCCAATCGTCGCCCATGCGCCGACGTTGATCTCCGGCAACACCGACGAGTTAGTGCCCACGTAGACACAATCTCCCATTCGCACGCGGGCATTGAGCACGGCGTTCGGTGCGATGACACAGCACCGGCCTACGCGGCTTTCGTGACCGATGTTGCCTCCCATGAAAACGGCCGTACCGTCGCCCACCGTGGCTTCTGCACCAAGGAAGCCATTCTGGTAAACGATGACGCCTCGGCCCGTTTCGACGCCCTCCACATCCACACTCGGATCGATCAGGGTCACGGCGGGAACGCCATAGTGCTCGATTTTTTCCCAGGCCGCCCATCTCTTCACCGCCGTCCTCGCGACCAGGCTTGCTACCTCACCCGAATCCGAACCGGCCTCCCCCAGCAAACAGAAAGGGCCGGCCACCTCGACGCCGAGCGAGCTCTGTCCAAGCTTTGAGGCATCGTCGTCCAGCACGACGATCCGGTCCCATCGGCCGCACGCGCGGTTGATCTTCCTTGCCAGGCGCACACCCTCCGGATTCCCTGCCCCGCAAAGGTAGAGTGTATTCATTGCAGGCCCCCGCTTACGGCGTGGCTGTCGGATGGGTGCGCGCTGAGGGTTGCTGGGGGATGAATTCTTTGCGCTGCGCCGGTCATCCAATCCTTGCAGTCGTGGCAACGCGCGGGCAGTTTGTCGAATTCGTGCTTCAGGTGGAGGTCCCGATAGCTGCCGAGCCGCTGCCACAGAACTCGGAGCGGTTCGTCCCAGGCGTTTCCGGCGCCTTCCGCACCTTCGGTGTCGCCGGGACACCGTGGCACCCTGCCGTCCCAAAACACGTGCAGCATGGTCATCGCCCACGGGCAAGCGATGCGCTCGCCCGGCGTGATGGACATGGGGGTATCGAACTTTCCGCCCCAGCTCAGCTTGTTGCGAACCTTCACGGTCGCACCATGCTCCAGCCAGTAGGCCTTGAATGGCTCGAGTTCATGCATGTTCTCGTGCATCTCGATGAACTGCACTTGGATCTCGGGACCCTTGCCGCGCGCAGCGCGCTCTTGCAGCAGGTACTCGATGTTTCTGTAGAGCACATCGCGGTCACCGCAAATTCGAATCCGGCCATAGGTGTCCGGCGTGAAGCCGTCAACTCCGAAAACGATGAGGCCCACGCCGGAGTCGAGAATCGGTCCCGCTAAGCCCGGCGTCAGGAGAATCCCGTTCGTATTGATGTTCAATGAGCGAAGTCCCGCGGATTTTCCGTACTCCAGCATCCTCAGAAGAAGGTCGGGTTCCATTAGCGGCTCTCCGCAGAACGAAAACCAGCATTCCGTCTGTGGTGACACGGCGGCCACCTGGTCGGCGCATCGTTTCCACAGTTCGAGGGACATCTTGCCTTTCGGCCGCTGCATGGAGGAGTGGTGGCACATCGCGCAGGCGAGGTTGCAGTGGGCGGTCACTTCGACCGCGAACTTTGTCGGGAATGGCAGTTCGTGCAACGTGCGGGCGATCTTCGGGAGCTCGGGATCATGCGTTTTCAGCTCGTCGCCGCTGGATCTTGCAACCAGCGCCGCCAACATTGCGGGTGATCGCAGGTCGTCGAATTCGAGCGACCGCCAGTCGAAGCTTACTTGGAAGCACCGCTCCAACTCCGTTAGGAGCTCAATGAGAAGCAGGGAGTCCAGCAGACCCGGCGCCAGCAGGTCCGTATCCGAGGATTCCACGTCAAGCAGTAACGTTTCGACGATCAACGACCGGATTTGGTCGGCCATGCCTGGATTCACGCTCATAAGCCGTACGCTTGCCCGCGTTTTGGAAGCCGGCATTTCAGATTCCGAGACTCGCGGTTTCGGTTTTTCCTGCGTTCCCGTGGTCCTGCGTCCTGGCAGCCACCACACTAATCGGGCCTTCTTATCATGCATCAATCTAGCAGACCTGTTGCTGAGTTTCTGTGCAAGATTGCTCAGCAGGTACCTTGGGTTCCGGATCGTCTTCTTATAGCGGAGCAGCGCCCAAGCAATTCGTTGCGAGAGCCTACAGGCTCGACCGCAGACGCTGTTTTCTCTTCCCAAGGTGTTCTCCGCTCGGCAAGTCTTGCCCGTTGGAGAGCAGGAATTGCACCTGTGAACGCGGTCGCCCGGAAGCTGCGGCCTGTGTTCCCAGGCTTTCTGTGACTGGACCCAAATTTGCTTGAAGACCGTCCGTAAATTCACCGGACTTCGGGGCCCTAAACTACCACATGACGAGACTGACCGTTTGCGGGTTTCGGGATAAGCATCAAGATGAATCCCCAGAGCGAGTAGTCTCGCCGTTCGTGAAATTCGAAAAAGGAAAGGAGTACATCATGGCACAAACGAAAGATGCCAAAGGGCGGTGGATGCACAATGTTATGGCGGCGGACACGCTCACGGGCGACAAGGTTGTGAATCGTCAAAAGGAAGACCTGGGCACCATCGAACATTTGATGATCGATGTGGAGAAGGGCCGCGTCGCCTATGCCGTTCTGTCGTTCGGGGGGTTTCTGGGTCTGGGGGATAAACTGTTTGCCATCCCCTGGAGCGCCCTCACGATCGACACGGGTGGAAAGCAGTTCATCCTGGACGTGGACCGGGCGTCACTCGAGCAGGCTCCCGGTTTCGACAAGGCTCACTGGCCGAATATGGCCGACCGCGCCTGGGCCGTCGAAGTCAACACCTACTACCACGCCAAGCCCTACTGGGCCTAGCGTGCGGACAACTTCAAAACCTATCAAATCTGCATATAAGGGAGAAATCCAATGAATACGAGCAATCAAGACAAGGTTGAAGGCAAGCTTCACGAGATGAAAGGCAAAGTTAAGGAGAAGGTTGGCCAAGTCATCAACGATGCCGACCTGGAAGCTGAAGGCAAATCCGAAAACCTGGAAGGCAAGATTCAGAAGAAGGTCGCACAGATCAAAGAAGTGTTTGAAAAGTAAGCGAGGCGCTTCGTCCGGGCCGTATTTCTCGGTCCGCCAGTGTTCGCCGCATTAGCCGCATGCTTGGCCGAGGGGATTCATACCTGGGATGGCGAAAGTCAGATGAGCGCAGATAGACACGGAGCGGTGCCAGCAGGGGACTTGGTATTAGTGGTCATCAGGAAACGTGGATTTTTGGATTTTGGCCGTCCCGCCCCATTTCCACGGGTCGCGCGTTTTCGTCCAGGCCGGCGCCCATAGTCGTACGCTGCGCGGTGAACATGTCCAATTCGTCCGATACCGCTTCGGAGAACGTGTCAGAATCTTCAGAGAGATGAGGACTCTTGAAGGCAGAATCGCCGTCGTCACCGGTGGCACGGCTGGCGTGGGTCGTGGGATCGCAAGTGAGCTTGCGCGCTGTGGGGTGCGAGTATTTGTAACTGGCCGCTCGATCCAAGCCGGCGACCGCGGCGGCTCGCGGATCATTGGAATTCGCTGTGACCACCGAGAGGATGAACAAGTCGCAGCCGCATTCGCGCGTTGCTCAGGAGGCTGGCACTATCGACATTCTCGTCAACAACGTTTGGGGTGGCTACGAGCGGATGATGGAAGATGGCGTGTTCACGTGGAGCAAGCCATTTTGGGAGCAGCCGCTTTGGCGTTGGGATGCGATGTTTGACGCCGGTGTGCGGGCCCACTATTACGCGAGCCAACTGGCAGCCCGATCAATGGTCGGCCGTCGACGCGGATTGATCGTGAATATCTCGTTCTGGGCGGCGCAGAAGCACATCGGCAACGTCGCTTATGGCGTGTCCAAAGCGGCGACTGACAAAATGACTGCCGACATGGCCACTGAACTACTGCGTGCGCTCCGCCACCACCTGCGCGATGACTCCGTACATGCCGGTGGTTCCCAGGCTGATCCCGCCGAAGAGTGCGAGCAGAAACGCCAGCACGCGCCGGATTCCCAGCTTCACGCCGGTGCGCTCCTCCATGGTTTGTACATCGTATACCGGCACCGCTCCATTGGTGCGCCGGACGGTTTCGCGAATCAGCCTGGCGGCGGGTACAGCGGCACGGTCATGCCCGATCTGGCCGCGGAACTTCAGCGGATCTACGACAACGAAATCAATGTTCGGGCCTTCTGGTTTTGGTGCGGCGGATTCACCGTTCAACTTGGTGACCAAATGAATGGCTACGAGGCGGAGGAAACTGTTGGGTCGGTGGCCGAGATCCTGCCTTGGCTCCAAGCCGCGATTGCTCACTTCTACCCGAGCTCTGCCTACGCACGCAGTCTCGATTCCGAGATTCGGCAGCGCGGCGCCGAGGCGATTTTCCGGCCGCCGCGAGTTGGCCTGTCGGTTAGGTGTCCGCATTGGGGTTCACCGAACGCCGCTGCTTCGATGTTCGATCAGGTCGATATCTTTGTCTGCAATCACTGCGGGCAATCGGTTGAAGTGCCTCGACCGCGCCCACAGTAAATAGCACCTTTTGAAGGCGTTAAGCGCAGATATCGACAGCTATTGTGCCGACGCTATCCGCCGGCGCAAGCAAGCCATCGCAATCGTCGTGCAGGTATGGCCAGTTCGTGTGGCACTACGATGGGCAGCGGCACCAGACGACCGCGGAACGCCGGAAAAGTTCTCACCTTCTTCAAGGGATTCGGTACTGAATCAATCTTGTCCTGGTACTATCGGAGCCTCTCCAACTTCGGGTTTCCAATTCAACTATCGGAGAATCGAGTTGTGCGACCATTCGTCGAATGAAACACAGTTCACACAAAACATGATCATCAAACTCGAAGACCGCAAGCTAACCATCCATTACCAGAATGGAACGCTGACGGAAGCCATCCTCCTTGCACGCACTGAAAGCAAGATGCGGGTCGCTATCAAAGACAGTCCCGACGCAGCGGTTTTCGTCTCCATCGACGGCATTTGGATTAACGAGGATTGTGAACCAGTGGAGATCGAATTCGGATGGCGTCGGCCCAACTCGCCAAAGGAGCCGCTCACAGAAGCGGATTGCATCTGCCCAAAGGAACTAGCGTCTCGACTCGTCCGTCTGTTGCAGGACGGCGATGAGGTGGAGTGCAAGGCGGTAGACACGCTGAACGATTCCGCTGAGTTGATGAACCATAAGCCTAATGCCCAGAAAGGCCGCAAATCTGTAGTGGTGTCAATTGAAGATTACTTTGTTGGGAATTGATCCGCCCTTTTTGGTTCCCCAAAACTGCCGTGAGGCACGAAGCTGCTGCTGTCCGTCAGGGTGGCTTCGAGTTTACGGAGTCTTCGCTCCCGGTTCGTCATCTCGCGCCGCCGCCAATCCGTTCGACCGGGAAGCTCGCGACCTAAGCGGTTCAGTTCCTCGATCGTTAGTGCTAGTTCATCGCGGCTGCCGTCGAGTTCGACATACTCCGTCAGGATCCCGTTCTCGCCAAGCATCCGCCCGCATTTGGAAGCGCCAGGTCCACATTTCCGCAAACCGGCTGCACCACTACACGGATTGTGTTCCGTGGTGCGCCGACCGCCGGGAACATGGCGCGCGACTCGAGTTGCTGGAGCCTCCGAACGATCGCCTTCATTCGTCTCTCAACACTATCGCAGTCTCGCCTCCTGACAGTACGCGCTGCAAGCAACTTCTCGAACATGACGATTCCCCTGAATATTCGGAGCGATGAGCATTATTTTCGTCGCCTTTAGGGGCAGCCCCTGCGGCGGCGCTGCAACTGAGCAGGCGATGATCCGCGACACTCTGGGCTTTGCCCCTGCGGTCCGCGCCTTGGTGCACCTGGCCCTCGAAGGCCTACCAGAAGCGCTTACGCCAATTGATTTTGGGCAATTTGGTCACAGGAGGTGGCGGCTCGACCAGCGGCTCGGACGCCGACTCCACATCACGAGCCGGCTCTCTAGTCTCCAGCGCAGGAGCAGGCGTTTTTGCTGCAGTCGATTCGATAGCCTTGGCCTCTTGATCCTTCGCAAGCCTCTCGCTCCATCCAGGTCTCGCATAAGACACCATGAAATCGAGCAAGTCTGGGTTCCCTTGAGCTGCTACTATGCCCTGCTCCAGCAACGCCTTCCATTTCTCATAGGAAAGCTTGCCCCGCCTTTCAGCCTCGCCGGCATTGGCGCGAATCTCCCGTAGCACATTCCAGGCCGGCCCGGAAACGTTCATATCCGCCATACATCTTCTACTCTACAACTCCACCTTGACTCTCGGGTCCTGCGGCGCGGCGCTGCAACTGTTCTCGAAGTTCAGAGACGCGGATTCCCAGAGCCTACGCCGTCATCGCCAAGCTCTCTTTTGGGCCGGGCACGAACCCGCGGCCATCCAGCTCGATAATCTCGGTGAGAATCCCATTGCTGTCGAACATCCGCTTGGATTTCGAAGTTGCCAGTGGCCACGCCGCACACTGAGCGTGTGAGAACGCGGATGGTTTCCACCCTACGCCGCCCAGTATGGCGCCGGGTAGCCTCTCCAGCAACTGCATCCGAAAATGGCGCGGAGGTCGATCGACACCACCACCTTTCAAAAAAACTTCGACGTGGTTGTGGTTTTGGTGGGTGTTTCTCGCGTGTAGGTCAGAGAACGCGAAGAGCGCTTTCGAAATGTTCAAACTGGAGGATCTGTTATGGCATCCGATACTATTGCTTTTTCCGAGATCCACAAAGGCTTTATCGACCCTGGGAAGAACCCCGTCCGGGTGTACGAACTTTACGGCGGCCCTTGCGCTGCATCGGCCTTTATCTACCACTCCGTCTTGAATCTGGACAAGGATGGCGCCCCCGGCACTTACGGTTGGAATAATCCGGATGGGCTGAATAGCAAGGGAGATAAGACACTTCAGATCAATCTGAACCCGCTGGAAGGGGGCCAGAACTACTACAGCCAATTTGGATATTTAGGGAACGCATGCGGCCATCCGGGGGACGGAACCGTAGGGTACGACAATTTCAAAAAACATGACCGGAATTTCTACTGGGCTGGTGTCTATGCTGTGACAAAAGCGGAGGCACACTCAAGAGGTTTGGTCATCGATACCCGCGATTACGTGGAAGCCGGACGAAAAGAGCGTGGCTCGCCGATTGTAGCTAAAGGACATGGCTACTTCCCCGTGATTCAATCCACGGACGATGCGCCCGCCAAGGGCTACTATGTGTCGACAACCTCCATCCTCACGACGCGCACCAAGGATCCGGGCGATCCCACCAAGTACGTCGATGCCACGATAGTTCCTTATGCCGTGCTGGCAAATCTATGGGCCCTCAGGAGATCAAAGGCGGGCAAAACATTGGGCCTGGGCGATTTCGGATTGGCGATCGACCCCAAAACCGGTACAACCTGCGGCTTCCTCTACGGAGATACCGGAACAGCGAATAAGGTCGGCGAGTGCTCGTCAAAAGTGTTTGACACTTTCTGCCCGGATATCACGGTAAAACCCGAAAAACGTCCTCCTGTCGATGTCACGTTTATTGCGTTTCCAGGAACGGGGTTTCCAACCGGTGCCGCGGAGGAGTATAAGAAGGACCCTAAGAAGGACCCTAAGAAGGACCGTAGGAACGTCGTAGGTCCAAATCCCCAAAATGCGATTAGAGCGATGGTCATGCCACAAATGATCAAAATCGCGGCCGCATCGAACGCGAGGGAACTCGCTCAACGTATTGCGCTCGGTCTTCCCGAAAACCTTCCCAAGCCGGCACCGGTGAAAAAACCCCATCAGGTGGAAGCGGTGGTCTACCAAAACGTTCGATACTTCAATATTATACGGGCGCTCGCCCAATGGGGCGGTTTCCTGTAGACGGGAAAGCCCAGTTTGTTTTAAAGCGGGCAGGGGATTCGCCAAATGCTCCGCTTCTCTGGATGGAATGGCGCTAACAGGGTGTGGACGCACCCGCCGCCCCACGCGTTCTGTCGCCCAATAACAGGCTCGCATCGGCCGATTGGTTTCCTCGATTCGCCAGCGATGGCATTTCACTCATGATCGCATCTGACATCGAGAGTGACTGCCGCGATCAGCGTGACTCCACCGACTCACTCGCACTCACATCGCAAAGCTCTCAATTCCAACTACTTACACGTAATTGCGTGGGCACTAAGTGACGTGACGGCACCGGTGACGTCACTGAAAAGCGGGTTCTGTCGAGGCTCATTCGGCAGGAATGCTTGTCCCCATTGATTGTGATGGGCCTCGAAGCCGCTTTCTTACAGTGTCGAAGCCCGTTCTTGAGAGTCGACCAATCCGTCCCCGGCGGGATTACAAGCTGGACCGGATTATTGGTAGTCGTGCATTCATGTGGACCTTGTCGCCAGACCAGGTATGGCGACTGTGGTCTTGACCGCTCTCCTGGGCGAGGCCATTAAGCCTGCAAGTGAACCACGTAGCTGAAGGACGCCGATGCAGGGATCGTGCCGATCTGACGCGGGCGCGGATGAACGTTTCGAGGCGGTAAATGTAGACTAGCGATGTCACCCCAGGCTGGCGAACACACTCTCCAGTAAGAGCCGCGAGACCCTCGCTTCGTTATCGTACTCCTCACCGTTCAGCACGTAGTAAACGCGATCCGGCGATTGCGCGACAAGCTTGATGTCGAATTCTCGATAGAGTTCTACACGACCTTCATAGGGTTTTCGCGCTTCGAGGCACTGGATCGTATTGCGTGGGTAGGACCGGGGCGGAACTAACACCGCTTCGACCAGAAAGAACGGATATCCGGGATGCGTCACCACAAACTTGTCTGGCGCCTCTTCGCAAACGACTTCGTTGGCGGTGGCGTCGACGTAGTGGGCGACGTCTCGCTGCACTTGCAATCGCAGCCGGCGGAACATACCCTGGGCGTGTGCTGCGGCAGTTGCGGCAAGGAAGGCCTCCGTCTCTCGATGGCCTCGGCGAGTCTTCCGCTCTTGGAGAAGCTCATCCAGCCACGGCGAGAGCTGGGCTTCAACGGCCTGCTCAACCTTCGGGTTCGTCGCGTCATCGTCTTCTGAAATCGGTGTCGGCGTGGTGGTAGAGCTTGGCTCGGGGCGATTGAAATGGCGTGAGCGCCGTGAATCCAGCTTCACAGAAGTTCTCCGAACTCATTACACGCTAGAACAAAGCCTGCTGGGAATAGTGTCTGCGGTAAACCGTAAACCGCTAACAATAGAGAACCTGGAAGGGAGCGGCAACCCGGGCGCCTTCCTTACAACGCGCGCATGCACATTCGATCCGCCATGAGCGAATCGAAGAATTCAACAGCCTGGCGTGCGAGAGTGCCAGACCTTACCAGCACTCCGACCTCGAAATTCCGATGCTGCGCTGCCTCGGTAAAATTCGCCGACGAAACGAAGACCTCGTGGCGATCCACCACGATGCACTTCGCATGCAGCGCCACCGGCGCCCCAGCCGATTTCAGGGAACGGCAGTCATAATAGAATTCCGGCAGGCGGCACCCTTCCGGCCAGTTCAGCGCCTTGAACTTCTGGACGAATCCGGAAACGATCTCGCGGTCGCTCCCGATGTCCGCGGACCTGCGGGCAACGTTGAGGAAAAGCCGAACACGCAAGTCCGGCAGCTCTTCCATGCGCCGGCCGAGATCGGCGAATACCTCCTTCCCTTGGTAGAATGCGTAACCCGCAACCAGCACACTCCGTTCTGCCCGTCGGAGCAAATCCTGCACGACGACCGCGGTATCGCAGCGCCGGGACTCACGGCTCCTGCTCTCGAAAGAACTCCGCGCCTTCGCCCTGCACCGTCCCGACCACCAGCGCCCGATCCAGCAAATCGTTCTGTTGCTCGCAGCTCGTTTCCGCGAGCAGGAGTCATCCATGGCATGCCGCGTCCCGCAGGAATCTTCGCTGGTGAGCGCGCTGTGTCGTGTGCTGCGCACAGACCGGATCGTTCGAGCAGAGCTTGCCCAACTCCAATGCGCCGCGGATCGAGCCCGCGATCCTCCTTCCGACCTCGACCAATCCCCCCAGCGTTCCTTCCGCGTCAGAACTCCCCCTCCCCGTATAGAGCAGCACGCCGTACCCAATCGCGGGAAGCGCATAGACGCGTTCCCGAATCGAACTCGCCGGATAGCCGCACTCCAGCGCCACAGCCGTAATCAGCGGGTGGGAAAACGACTGCAGCAGAACGTATGCCGGCTCATTTCCGCCTGATTGGCGCGCCGAGTCGAACATCGGTTGCAGGACGCCCTCCGTCTCACAATCGGACGGGTGGTGGCGCAGCGGGGCGGCCGATGAGTGAGACAGACCAGCGACAGGAGCAGGATCCGCAGAGCCCAGCGCGAGTTCTCGGTGAGTTGGCCGCCGACCTACGTAGCCTGATCGATACAACTCGGCTTCGGGTAGCGCGAACCGTCAACGCGGAACTAGTCATGCTCTACTGGGAGATTGGCAGCCGGATACGGCGCCATATCCTCGGCGATGCCCGGGCGGAATACGGCAATCAAATTGTCTCTACGCTGTCGAGACAATTGACGGCTGAGTATGGCGTCGGCTTCAGCCGCCAGAACCTTTTCCACATGATCCGATTCGTCGAGGCCTGGCCGGAACGGGCCCAGATGTCTGTCCTGGCACAACACCTCGGTTGGAGCCATTTCAAGGAAATCTTGTAATTGGAAAACGAGCTAGCCCGGCAGTTCTATGCCGAGATGTGCCGGCTCGAGCGGTGGAGTGTTCGCACGCTCCGTGATCGAGTTCACAGTATGATGTTCGAACGTACCGCGGTCTCTCGACTGCCCGAAGCAACCATTCGCGAGGATCTCCAACAACTTAGGGAGGCAGATAGGCTGACACCCGAACTTGTCTTTCGCGATCCCTATCTGCTCGATTTTCTCGGTCTGAAGATACGTTCAGCGAACGCGACCTGGAAGCGGCCATCCTGCAGGAACTCGAGACGTTTCTCCTGGAACTGGGGACGGACTTCGCGTTCCTGGCGCGTCAGAAGCGGATGACCATCGGTAACCAGGATTTCTACCTCGATCTGCTGTTTTACCACCGGAGGCTCGATCGGCGCAACCTACTTCGACGATGCGAACATGGCGGAGACGCCGATCGAAATCACTTCCTGCTACCACGAGTTTGGTAGCAAACTCATTTTTGGCGCTGGGGGATCTGTTCGAAAATTATTGATTAGGAAGGGGTTTTGGTTGCGGGGGGTGGATTTGAACCACCGACCTTTGGGTTATGAGCCCAACGAGCTACCAGACTGCTCCACCCCGCATTTACATCCTACCGTATGCGTTCTCTGCGGTCAACGCTCGCTGCAGAAATTCCCTCTGGCTCGCACAGGTACAATGGAAATGTGCCCCGCTTCGTGGTTCCAGCGGCCCTCGCGCTAGCCGCTGCATTATCGGCGCAGACTGCCTTTTTCCCTCTAAAGGACATCAAACCCGGACTCCGCGGTACCGGACGTACGGTCTTTACCGGCAATCAGATCGACGACTTCAACGTCGAGATCCTGGGTGTGCTCGACAACGTCGGTCCCAAGGAATCGATCATCCTCGCCCGACTCTCCGGCGGCCCTCTCGAACACACCGGTGTGATGCAGGGCATGAGCGGAAGCCCCGTCTATATCGATGGAAAATTAGTAGGCGCGGTAGCGCTCGCCTTTCCCTTCGCCAAGGACCCGATCGCCGGCATCCGTCCCATCGAGGACATGGTGCGGACCGCCCCGGCGTTGGCCTCTCTTCCGCAACGCCCGCTCTTCGCACTCTCCGACCGCGACCTCACACACCTCCTGCCGAAGCCCGCCGTCCCCGCTGCTGTCGGCGACGAACGCATGGTCAACATCGCCACTCCGCTCTCTTTTGGCGGCTTCACCCGAGGCACACTCGACGCCTTCGCTCCGCAACTGCGCGCGCTCGGCCTGGAGCCGCGCCAAAGCATTAGCTCCGGCACCAAAATCGAGGGCGCCATGGGCAATCCCGCCGATCTCAAGCCCGGATCCATGATCAGCCTGCAACTCATGTCGGGCGACTACGGCGTGGGCGCCGAAGGCACCGTCACCCACATCGATGGCAGTCGCATCTACGCCTTCGGCCATCGCTTCCTCGATGTCGGCGCGACCGCGCTGCCCTTCGCGCGTGCGGAAGTCATCACCCTCATGCCCAACGTGAACACGTCCTTCAAACTCTCCAATGCCAAGGAGTGGATGGGGACTATCAATCAGGACCGCAACGCCGCCGTGGCCGGCGAACTGGGAAAACGCGCTCCCATGGTTCCCATTTCAGTCAGCATCTCTCGTGCGTCCCGTCCTCTGGAGACCTACCAGATGCAGATGGTCAACGACCCGCTGCTCTCGCCGCTGCTCGTTCAGATGGCCGTCTACTCCGTCATCGACGAGACCGAACGCACCGTCGGCGCCTCCAGCATTCGGGTAAGCGGAGAGATCGAATTTCAGAATGCGCCCTTGCCCATCCGCATCAACAACATGTTCGCTGCCGACAACGGTTCGGCGATGCAAGGGTCGCTCACGGCGTCCATTCCGCTGGCGTACGTCATGCAGAGCGGCTTCAACTCGCTCCAGTTGAAGAAGGTGTCCCTGAACATCGAGGCCTTCGACCAGAAGAAGCAACTCACCATCGATGGCATCTCCGTCGCCCGCCGCTCCGTCAAAGCTGGCGAGAAGGTGAGGCTGAACGTCACCTTGACCGGTGAGAACGGCGCCGAAACCTCGCGGCCGTTGGAGTATCAACTTCCCATCGGAGCCGAACCGGGCACTCTCTACTTCACCGTCGCGGATGCCAATACCACCAACCTCACCGACTTCCGCCCGATTCTCACTTCCACTCCCCACAATCCCAATCAACTGATCTCCACTGTCAACAACCTCCATCCGAACACCAAGGCCTACGTCCGCATCTGGCGTGCCGACCCCGCGTTTCAACTGGAGGGCACCGACCTTCCCGACCCGCCTGCTTCGATCGCCATGATCCTCGCGGGCTCGCAGACCGGTGTGGCCGGCATCACGCAGACTCGCAATTCGAAAATCGGCGAAATCGAGCTGGATGGCGGCGACATGGTCATTTCCGGTGTCAAAACGGTTCAGGTGGAAATAAAGGAATGACTCGTCTCTTGCGCCCTCTGTTTCGCCACGCGGGACTCGCCGCGGGCCTGATGCTCACTGCGATTTCGCTCTTCTCCAGCGGCACCACCGCATGGGAGATGAACTCGTATACCGATTTCGTGCGAGGGCGTTTTGACGGAGTGTCTCTGAGCCGCGAAGGCCGACTTTCCCTCGCGCCGAAAGTCGACACTATTTTCACCTCCGATCAACCGGTGATCTGGAGCGTTGCGCAAGCCCCTGACGGCACGCTCTACGCGGCTACCGGCCATCGGGGACGGGTGTACCGGATCGATGCTTCCGGCAAATCGTCCCTCGTCTGGACTGCCGAGCAGCCCGAAATCTTTGCCATCGCAGTCGATGCAAACGGCGTCGCTTACGCCGGTACCTCTCCCGATGGCAAGGTCTATCGCATCCAGAACGGCACAGCCACTGAGTATTTCGCTCCCAAAGCACGCTACATCTGGTCCCTCGCTGTGGGGCCCGATAATACTCTGTACGTCGGCACCGGCGACCAGGGCAAGGTATTTCGGGTAACCGGCCCGGGCCAGGCGGAACTCTACTACGAAACCGGCCAGTCTCACGTCACGGGCCTCGCCGTGGACTCGCAAGGCCGCCTGTTGGCGGGCACCGAACCGAACGGTCTCCTCTACCGCATTACCGCCAAGGACAAGGCTTTCGTTCTGTACGATGCGAACCTGCCCGAAATTCGCGCCATCGTTCCCATGCCCGACGGCACCGTTTATGCCGCCGCACTCGGTGGCTCCGTTTCGAAGCGAGTTCAGAGTGCCGCACAAGCATCGCAGGGAGCGGCCGGCGCAGGTCAGGTGACTGCTCCAACCACTACCATCACCGTCGAAGCGCAGGCGAATCCGGGTGCCGAAATCAAGCCAGGCGATCCGAAACAGCAGACTCCGCCTATCGCTACGCCGCAGCAGCAGGTGAACAGTCAATTCACTCCCGCTGTCGATCTCACCGGCGTTGAAAAATCGGCCGTCTACCGCATCAATCCGGACAACACCGTCGAGACCCTGTGGAGCTCAAAAGACGAGAACGTCTACGATCTCCTGGCCCTCGAAAAGCAGATCCTGTTTTCCACCGATGAGGAAGGCCGCATCTACGGCCTCAGTCCCGATCGGCGTGTCACCCTGGTCACCCAAACCAACGAAGGGGAGACCACCCGGCTGTTGCCTTCGAATCATTCGATCCTGGCTGCCACCGGGAACATGGGGCGTATTTATCGCTTGGGAGAAGGTCCGGGCAGCAGTGGATCCTACGAAGCCCCGGTACACGATTCCGGTACGGCGTCCCGATGGGGAACGTTGAGTTGGCGCGCCGACATGGCCACCGGCTGCTCGCTTGCCTTTCGCACCCGCTCCGGCAATTCTTCCAAGCCCGATCGTACCTGGAGCGACTGGTCGGAGCCGCTGACCAGCGCCGCCGATTCGCGCATCAGCAGCCCCAATGCGCGATACATCCAGTGGAAGGTCGAAATGGCCGGTACTGGCGGAGCGACTCCCATTCTGAACAGCGTCACGCTCGCCTACCTGCCGCAGAATTCGCCGCCGGTGATGAAGAGTGTCAATGTCACGACGCAGGCCACTGCCGTCTCGCCGGCCACGAAGAGTGCGTCCACTGCGACCTCTGGCGCTTACACAGTGACGGTCAGCGATAGCGGGGACGTGAGTTCGTCATCCTCCGCCGGCACCTCCACGCTGACCCTGCTTCGCGCCTCTTCTCAACAAATCACGGTGAGTTGGCAGGCCGAAGATCCCGATGGCGACCGGCTCGTCTACACGGTCTACTTCCGCAGCGAAGACGCCACGCAGTGGATGATTCTGAAGAGCGGATTGCACGAGAGTTCCGTCACCTTCGACGGCGATATCCTCGCCGACGGCAAGTACTTCTTCCGTGTCGTCGCATCCGATCGCGAGGCCAATCCGCCGGCCAGCGCCCGAGATGCGCAGATGACCAGCGCTCCCGTTCTGATCGACAATACACCGCCTGTCGTCACCATGGGCACAGTCCGCTATGCCGCGGGTGCGGCGCATGTCGAATTCGAAGCTGCCGACGCGGCATCTCCCTTGCGGCACTGCGAATACTCCATCGACGCGGGCGGATGGATCCCGGTAGAAGCAGCGGATGGTGTGATCGATTCGCTCCGCGAGAAATTCGTGCTCGATCTCAGCGGCCTTGCCGCGGGGGAGCATCTTCTGGTGTTGCGCGTCGCCGATAGCGCCAACAACAGCGGGCTCGCGAAGGTTGTATTGAAATGACGGCCGCAGCAGAGCGCCTGTCGGAATTACTGCGGATCACGCCTGCGCAGCTTGCCGGCATCTCTGAGGAGAGTGCTTCGAAATCTGTCGCGCCAGGGCGATGGTCCAAAAAGCAGATCCTGGGACACCTGATCGATTCCGCGAGCAACAATCACCAGCGATTCGTGCGCGCCCAGGCCGCTCCGAGTCTGGAATTTCCATCATACGAGCAGGAAGTGTGGGTCAACGTTCAGTCCTACGGCACTGCTTCCTGGGATGACTTAACTCACTTGTGGGCGGCGCTCAATCGCCATTTGCTGCATATCATCCAGAATGTCCCCGCCGATTGTCTTTCGCGACCCGTGTCGATCGGCGGTAAGCCGGCTACTCCGCTGTCGGCGGTAATCGAAGACTATCTTGGACACTTGCAGCATCACCTCGCCCAGATATTCGATCGTGCCTGAACACGCCGGCGCCAGTTCGGCGATCCAGATCTCCAAGGTCTTTCAGGTAGGTCGATCGGCCGGGCTTCAGCGAATACAATTCCTCAGGAGGTCCGATGCCGGTACACTGAGTTACTCGTCTCGTGTCCGCTGTAGGACTTTTAGCGCCCTCGCCCACAACCCTAATTTATGGCTCAATAGTGATCGGTGATCGACGTGCGGTGGGCGGTTGGCACCCGGGTCTGACGATGGCGTTGTGGCTCCCGAGCTTCGTCTGCGGTGTCTATTACTATCCCCACGGCTCCGATGACGTTCATCATGAGAATGTCTCGTTTGACCCGGCAAGACAAATGTTCGTCGACCGGCAGACGATCACTCATTCTGGAGCAAAATGATGCAACAGCGCCGTTGCAAGCGCAGTCACAACTTACGGGCCTGCACGATCGGCGATGAGGCCTATCCAGCAGTCTCGGCGGCGGCCACGGCAGCCGGGGCCGCTTTCTTGACCGCCGCTTTCTTTGCGGCCTTTTTAGCCCCCCGCGGAGAGGATTTCTTGACGGCCACTTTCTTGGTGGCGGCTGCTTTCTCCGCCCTGACTCTCTCCCATCGTGCCTTCGTTGCGGCGACGATCCGTGCCAATCCCTCTTTGCTGATCTTGCGCTTACGTTTCGGAGCTGCGGGCGTGGAGGCTTCCTGGCCAGGCGCAACTGCGCCTTTGGTCTTCGCCCATCTCCTTCTTTGGGCCTCTGCCATCTTTTGTCGAGTGGCAGCGCTGAATCTGCTGCGCTTGCCGGCGGCGGATACCGAAGTGGTGCGCTCAGCGGTCCGTCCGGAACGCATCGCCTGCAGTTCCGCAATTTTCTGGTCGATCCGAGCGCGTTGTTGAGTAAATCCCTCGATTGCGGCGTCGATGATCTCGTCCGTCATAAGTTGCGACATAAAACCTGATTTGCCTCGATTCGTTTTTCTTTGTTGGACCTGACCCAATATTACACCAGCAAGACATATGGTGGCTGATTTGTTTTGTTCTTGATCCCAATTCGGATGGCCCACACTCAACAAAGCCACGCCAAAGTGTTATATGGCACACCAATCTCCTGTGCCAGGCGTTCTATTTCGTGATGCCTACCTGGCTCAACAACCATGCGTACTCGAACGCTGTATCTCGCAGGCGGTCGTATCTTCCGCTGGCGCCGCCGTGGCCCGCCGGATCCATTTTGATTTTCAATAACAACGGATTCGAATCGGTCTTCAGGCTCCGCATCCGCGCCACATATTTTGCCGGCTCCCAGTACATCACCTGGCTATCATTGAAACTGGTAGTTACTAACATCGCCGGGTATGCCCGCTTTTCGAGATTGTCGTAAGGGCTGTACGTCTTCATGTAGTCGTACGCCGTTTTCTCGTTTGGATTGCCCCACTCCAGGTACTCGCCCACCGTCAGCGGCAGCGTCGCATCCATCATCGTATTCATCACGTCGACAAACGGCACCGCGGCATGCACCGCCTTGAACAGATCGGGACGCAAGTTGACCACCGCTCCCATGAGCAGACCGCCGGCACTGCCGCCTTCGATCACCAGCCGGTCCTTCGACGTCCACTTCTCCTGAATCAGGAATTCGGCGCAATCGATGAAGTCGAAGAACGTGTTCTTCTTCTTCATGAGCATGCCGTCTTCCCGCCATTTCTCCCCCATCTCGTCGCCGCCCCGAATGTGTGCGATCGCGTAAGCCATTCCGCGATCGAGCAGGCTCACCCGATTGCCGGAAAAGGTGGGAGGAGTGCCGATGCCGTAGCTCCCGTAACCATACAGAAACAGCGGTCCGTGCCCGTCGCGCGCAAAGCCCTTCTTGTAGACAATCGAAATCGGAACCTTGACGCCATCCCGCGCGGTGGCCCACAAGCGCTCGGATGCATACTGCTTGGGATCGTACCCGCCCAGCACCTCCTGCTGTTTCCGCAGCGTCGATTTGCCCGTGTCCACGTCGTAATCGAACACGCTCGACGGTGTCACGAAGCTCTGGTAGTTATAGCGATAGGTGTGCGAGTCGTAATCGATCGTGCCGCCGGGAAAGACCGAATAGACGGGCTCGGGATAGGTGACCTCCGTCCAGGTGCCGGTTTTGAAATTGTGGATACGGAGATGATCCAACGCCTCGCCTCGTTCCACGGAAACGGCAAAATCCTTGAACACGTCGATGTCCTGAATCCGCATGTTGTCCCGATGAGGCACGAAGACCTTCCAGTTCTTCGGAGCCGGATCGTTGTCAGGCGCGGTCATCACGGCGAAGTTGCGGCCGGGCCGGTTGGTGCGGATGTAGAACAGCCCTTCGCGATGATCCAGGTAGTAGCGGTGTCCCTTTTGGCGGGGCAGCAGGACGGTGAACGAGTCAGCCGGGTGGTCGGCGCGGAGATAGCGAGTCTCCGAGGTGTCCTTCGCCTCGCTGGTCACGAACAGATACTGCAGATCGCGCGTTTTGCCGATCTCGATATCGTAGAGCTCGTCTTTGTCGTTGTAGATCTCTTCGAAACGCGAATCGCCCAGCACGTGGCGCCAGAGCTTATCGCTGCGCTTGGTGACGGCATCCTCCGTCACCAGGAAGATGGTCTTGTTGTCCGCGGCCCAGGCAAGCGAGGTGACACGCTCGGTGGTGTCGGGAAGAGTCTTACCGGTGCGCAGATCCTTGACCTGTAGTGAATACTGCCGGAAGCCGGTGAAATCGATGGTGTAGGCCAGCAGATGCTGATCGTCGCTCACGGCGAAGCCGCCCAGCCCCACGAACTTCTTGTCCTTGCCGAGTTCATTGAGGTCGAGCAGCACCTCCTCGGGTGCGTCCATGCTGCCTTTGCGCCGGCATTGGATGGGATACTGTTTGCCCTCCTCGGTGCGCGAGTAATAGAGGTAGCCGCGGCGCGAGGCAGGAACGGAGAGGTCGGTCTGTTTGATACGCCCGAGCATCTCCTGGTAGAGCGCGTCACTGAACGGCTGCAGCTCCTTCGTCATCGCCGCGGTGTAGGCATTTTCCGATTCCAGGTAGGCGGTGACTTTGGGACTCGACTTGTCGCGCAGCCAGAAGTAGTCGTCGATCACGGTAGCTCCATGCCGCACCTCGCGGTGTTCGACGCGCGGGGCGCTCGGGGGTGTCTGGGCATTTACCAGCAGCGGGAAAAAGAATGCGGATAGGATCCAGTGGCGCAAAGGGATCATGCGGTCCAGTCTATCCGGGTGGCCCGGCTCGCTGCAATGCTCCCTCATTTCGCCGCCGTCAGGGTCAGTGTTCTGGTGCAAAAGGCGTCGTTCGGTTTGATGCCGGAAAACACCAGCGTCAGAATCAGCCCGTCGGCGGAGATCCACTTGGCGGGCAGGCGATATCCGTGTGTATCCAAGACGTCCCATTGGCGATGCAACACGGTAGTCCACGGACCCCAAGGCTCGGTTGCGTCAAACAGTCCCCATCCGCCGGTGTGGTCGTATCCCAAGGCCATCAGGTAGCGGCGAATACCGGAATCGTAGACCACGTCGACACGCTGGCAGTTGGCGGGATAGGCAAACACGGGCCGGCGGTGCGACGCATCGCGCGTCCAGACGGGGTTTCCTTCGATGTCGAGCTGCTCGTAGAACTCCCAGGCGCTGCGATCGCGAATCCGGTTCTTCGGGGCGCGCGCGAGTGCGACTCCATTGTCGCGCTCGTACGCCGAGGGGCCATCCTGCGAGTAAGCGTACACGTAGCGGTCGCGCGCTCCTTGGTAGTTCCGCCCGAAATTCAGAAACGCGGGTGAGCCGAATCCGTCCTCCATTTTGAAGCCCCACTGCCAAGTCTTGCCGCGATCGCGCGACCACAGCAATTGCGAGTTCCCGACATTGCGCACCCACAGGTACAGGACGCCATCCACCATCAGGATCCCGCTGGCCTTGGGACTCTTGACGCCGTTCCCCTCACGCTCGGCGTCGGAGCGGAGATTCACGCCGCGATAATCCCGCGGGCCGCCGGTAATTCGCGCGAAGCCCATGCCCAGCTTCTTCTCGACGAAGGGCTCGAAGCCGAATCCGTCCCCGTAGGAAGTGTACTGCGCGTCATCGTCGCCCCACGTCAAGGGCCAGTTGTCGCTGTCGATCGCGGAGCGGCGGATCTCCCCGGCGAAAACTGCGCTGCGAATTACCGGACTCGGCGGATAGGGCGCCTCCACGGCGACGGCTTCCATCAGCGGCTTGATGAGCAGTTCATAGACAGGCTGCCAGAACGGTGTATTGGCGGGGGCCAGGGCTTCGCCATTCCGGACCACGACGAGATCGAGGCTGGGCACGACGACGATGACCTGGTGCGAGGCCCCCGCGCCCGCAAACGCGTCGCGCGGAGCCGCCGGCCAAACGCCATCCGCGTTGACATACCACGCGAGTCCCGACGCGGGAGCTGGATCGGTGGCGCTGCGGTGGGGGTGCGGCATGCGCTGGTCGGTGAGCACCTGATGGACGACGTCGCGGCGGAGCAACTCGCGGCCGTTCCATTTCCCCTGCAGCATCATCAATTGACCGATCCGCGCCGCCGCCCGCGCGGTGAAAGTCGCGCCGCCCCAGTTGGCGTAGAGCTTCAGGCCGTCCAGTTCGTACGCGCGGCCGTAACCGATGGACCACTGCTTCTCGGGAATTCCGAGTGGGTCGAACAGCCGCGACTTCAGCAGGTCGCGCAGGTCCGCACCTTGGAGCGATGCGCTGACCGCATAAGAAAGGGCCGCCATGCCGGGATTGCTGTAGGCGTTCTGGGTGCCCGGTTCGAAGAGAACGGGAGCTTGGCGCAGCGCGATTGAAAACGGATCGGGGGTCCGTTTCCAGAAGTCGCCTTTCCAGCCGGGCAGTTGATCGTGAGGGAGGTCGTCCTGCTCCGCGTCCGAGATGCCGGAGGTATGGGTCGCGAGCTGTCGAATGGTGATCTTCGATTTCAGCGGATCGGCGCTCCAGCCCGGGATGTACTTCGCGGCCAGATCGTCGGGCGAAATGCGGCCGTCGTTGATTGCCAGCGCGAGCGACATGCCGCCCACCAGGGCCTTGGCCATGGAAGCGGTGCCGTGCGGGCGTTCCGCGTTCCAATCGGGTGCGTAGTATTCGAGCGCGATTCTCCCGCGGCGGATGACGATAAGCCCGGTGGTCTTATGTGCCGCGAGAGCGCTTTTCCACGTCTCGAGGTTTGTCGGCGCGAAGCCGGCGTCCTCCGGCGAGATCTTGAGAAAATCGATCGGTTGCGCGCTTAGAAGGCCGGCAACGCCTAAGCAGAGGAGCGCCAGAGTGCGCAGCATAATGTCTCCCGGATCACCACGATAGCATCGCACGCGGAGCGTGACAGACTCGGGAAGCCCAACGGTGCGTAACCAGTTCCAGGACGGCAGCCTGCCCGAACTTGGGGCTGCCAGAATCATTGGCAGGGGAAATGAAGGAACGAACCCAATTTTTGACTGAGCCGATTGAGGTTGCGCGGGACTGGGTCTGGCTTCCGGCGGGGCCTGGCGACGAACTGGCGGTGGATTTTGGGCGTTGCGCGGGGCGGCGATTTGCCTGTCGATGCTCATCTACCAGGGATAGCAGTCGAAGTCGTCGGAGTCCGAAATGGGGGGCTGTAAGTAGTTGTGCAGGTTCAGAGAAGATTTCGGCTGAGGTCGTGACTGACAGATTCCAATGGCACCTGGACAGCGAAGTCAGTCCGCCCGGCCTCATACTCGCACGCTGGACGCATCTGAGGACGGCGTTTTTTTCAAGCTTGCTGCCAGGCTGCGCGGTCAGGTCGGCGACCATCAGCGGTTTTTTGCAATGGAAAAAAGACCAATCGCAATGAGGGCGACTATTCTGTGAGAACATCCTGAGCCCGGCGACCAGCCAGACGACAGAGCCTGGGTGGTCGCGCGCGCCCGCCCTCCGAAAGGATACGCCAGCCTTCGCTGAGACGCATTAACGGAAGACAACTCTAGTTCACGACTGACCACATTTGCTAGCCTGTAGTGGGCCACGAAGCCCAGTCCTCCCATTCCTGACTGCATATGGACGAACTTCCGGACCAGGAATTTGTCACTACACTGCGCACCGCCGTCGTTGCCTATCTGGAAGCAGTAGATTCTTGGGAAGCGGCATACCGCCAGTATTACCGCATGCCCGGCCAGGAGCTGGTGGTCAGCTCCGACATGGAATCGCAGCAGCGCGAATACGAAGCGCGGCGCGGCGCCCTCAGCTTGCTGCTACCCCGCGCTCGCCGTCTGTGCCTGAAATACCATGTGCGAAATCCCTTCCCCAGCCTGCTCCGCACGTCGCTCGGCCGCCATGCGCCCCAGCACCGGACCGAATCGGCTGTCGGGCGGAACGAGCGGAACGCCGTAGCGGATTGTCTGGTGCACTTAGCCGACGCGTGCAGCGGGCAGGCACCCGAGGGTGTCCCTCCGGACCCCGACACCAAAGCGGAGCCGGCCTCTACGGAGCGTGTCGGCTCCTTCGGCAACAGAAGGGCAATACTGGTGGGAGGCGTCTTCGGAGTGCTCGCGGCAATCGGGATCGTGATCGCCACACGGCCTGCTCCCAGCGGTCCGGCTCAGCCGTTCATCGCGAGTTCCCACGAACTCACAAGCCCAGGAGGACAACCAGAAGCTGCCGCCACTGTTCCCGCTGCAACGGCCGCACCTGCTGGCTTGTCTCCGACGAATCACTTCTACCGCATGACTGGCCGTTCTCTCACTCGTTGGGGCGACTATGGCGACATCCTGCAACACGGTATGACTGCACATCTCGGCCGTGCCCGCAATCTCTTGAGCCTGGAAAGAACCGGCCCCTACATGCCGCCCATCACGTTTCCCGGTATCGGTGACGTAGTGCTGAACGTAGCCGGTCGAAAACTCCTGGAGGCATCCGGTTTGACTGGTTTCACTTTTCAACCCGTGAATAAGACGCGGATTGTATATCTCCCCTGGCAGGATTGGGATCTGAAGGCCAATAAGCCCCGTGAGTATCCCGAATCCGGCGAACCTGAGGACTACATTCTCGAACGACCCTCGAACGCTCATGTTGCAGAAGAGATGGGAGACATTTGGGAACTGGTCGTTCCGGTCACCGCCAAAATCGGGCGGCCTCGTGAAATGGTGAACTCGTTTCGTGAACTCTACGTCGAACGTGGCTCCTGGAATGGCGCAGACGTGTTTCGGGGAGCCGGATATGGGGGCCCGCTCGTAACCGAACGGGCCAAAGCCTGGATGGAAAAATACTTCGGAGAATACGCCCGATTCGACGCGTTTGCGACCAGGTAGTCTCCCATGCCGACGACGATGACTCTCCGAATGCTCTTCTACGCTGGCCACGGGTCGGCCTTCATCGATTCGCTCAGTCCATTGCACCTCTGCTAGAATGCCGGAAATCGTGCAACCCGCGGAGATTCGCATTCTGACCGCCGCCGACGGGAGCGCGTGGTGGGCCCTGCGCTTGGAAGCTTTGGAGTCGCAGCCCGAAGCCTTCACGGTGCGCCACAAGGGTCAGATTTGGGGCGTGTACGTAACGGCTCGCGTGCGGCGCACCGGCGTCGGCCGAGCCGTGTTGCGGTTCCTTTTGGCGCACGCCGTCAAGTTCGAAGGCATCGAGCAGATCGCGGTCTCGGCGGCCACGACACAGGTTGCCGCGATCGCGCTTTACCAGTCGCTTAGTACTTGTTTTCAGAAGTCGTATCGCCAAATCGCTTGCTAACGCGCGCGGCTCGTAAGCGCACGTATCGCGCGAAGGTAGCTTACGAGCCGCGACCGTGAGGGAGCGTTGCCTCCACCCCGCTAAAGCAGTCAAGATCGCTTGCTGACGCGCGCGGCTCGTAAGCGCACGTATCCCGCGAAGGTAGCTTACGAGCCGCGACCGTGAGGGAGCGTTGCCACCACCCCGCTAAAGCAGTCAAGATCGCTTGCTAACGCGCGCGGCTCGTAAGCGCACGTATCCCGCGAAGGTAGCTTACGAGCCGCGACCGTGAGGGAGCGTTGCCACCACCCCGCTAAAGCAATCAAGATCGCTTGCTGACGCGCGCGGCTCGTAAGCGCACGTATTCGCGCGAAGGTAGCTTACGAGCCGCGACCGTGAGGGAGCGTTGCCACCACCCCGCTAAAGCAGTCAAGATCGCTTGCTGACGCGCGCGGCTCGCAAGCGCACGTATCCCGCGAAGGTAGCTTACGAGCCGCGACCGTGAGGGAGCGTTGCCACCACCCCGCTAAAGCAGTCAAGATCGCTTGCTAACGCGCGCGGCTCGTAAGCACGCGCATTCCCCGAACGTATTGGGGTAAGTTACGAGCCACGCCCCGTGAGGGAGTGTTCTTGCCAAGAATACGAGACCGTATTTCTGAAACGGTGTACTTAGGTTCCGGACCTACGCCACGGAGCCGCGGGCCTTAAAGATCGGCGACCGGTACATTGACTACGTCTCCATGCGGTTCGAGTCTTCTTTTCCTCTTTAGCGAAACCATCCCACGTTTAATCGCGGCGATCGTGACGAGGTACCTTCTGCCTCGTTATGATGGAGCCTATGCACCTGGGTGGCGCAGTCCTCTTCGTCAAGGATTTGCCTCGTATGCGAGAGTTTTACGGAGACATGCTGCAGGCACGACCATGTAACCAGGAGTGCACGGACTCATATGCCCTGTTCGAGCTGAATGGCGGCAGGTTGGTGCTCCACGCGATCCCGGAGGAGTACCGCGCGACATCGAGATCGCGTCCCCACCACAGAAACGTGAAGGGAATCCGGTAAAAGTGATCTTCGAGGTGGAGAGTGTTTCCTCCGAGCGTTCTCGACTGGAGGCAATGGGTGTAGTGATGCTGCACCGGACCTGGCAGAATCCCGCCGAATCGTGCGATGGCATTGACCCGGAGGGTAATGTCTTTCAGATCGCGAGCCGTTCTCGGTGATGTCCCGGGGGTTTCCGAGGGCTACCGTTGAATATTGGAGCATCACTTCATGAGCAACGTCATGGCCTTGAAATCGAGCGTTACTTCCTCGGCCTGATTTAAGAGGTCCATGCCTATCGTGCCATAGTGCCAGTTGCTCGCCCCGGCAGTCGTCGCGAGGAGCACCGGCGCGGGACGCAAAACGATCGGGATGTTCGCTACCTTCATCCGCAACTCCGGCATAATCGCGGCGTCGACATGTCCAGTGCCCGAAAGCCCGATCAGTTCCTGAGAGCTTTCTTCGCGTCCTGCAGGAGTGCTGTACTGCTCCACGAATACCGGCCATGCCGCGGAGTGTGAACCTCCGGTTGTTCCGGTTCAGCTGGAAATGGAGAAGTCGTTCTCCCAGTAAGGTAAAGGAGAGAGCGCATGAAGAAGCAACGGAAGCACTATACGCCGGAAGAGAAGGTCGCCGTCCTGAGGCGGCATCTGCTGGATAAGGAGCCCATCTCGAAGCTCTGCGACGAACTCGGCTTGCAGCCCACGGTTTTCTACCGTTGGCAGAAGGAGTTCTTTGAGAATGGCGCCGCCGCCTGCGAGCAGAAAGCGCGGGCAATCCAATCCGCCGACCAGGAGCGGATCGCATACCTGGAGAAGAAGATCCAGACCAAAGATGAGGTCCTGGCCGAACTGATGGCGGAGCACGTCGCCCTAAAAAAAACTCTTGGGGTACTCTGACCGGGGTCTGGGTTCCGCATGATACGCGGGACCAGATCGTGGATTTTGTCCGGCGCTGGTCGGAGAAGACCGAGATCGGCGCCGGGCGGTTCATTGGGTGGCTCGACATCACCGCCAGCAGGTTCTACGACTGGCGGGAACGCTACGGTAAGGTGAACGAGCACAACGGCTGGGTTCCCCGCGACTTCTGGCTGGAGGATTGGGAGAAGCAGGCCATCATCGGGTTTCATCTGAAGAACCCGCTGGAGGCGCCACCGCCGGCTGACGTTCATGATGCTCGATGCAGACATCGTGGCGGTGAGTCCGACCAGCGTATGGCGCGTGTTGGGGCAGGCAGGGCTTTTGTCCAAGTGGAACGGCAAGCCGTCGAAGAAGGGCACGGGCTTTGAGCAGCCGCCGGCCGCGCATCAGCACTGGCATATCGACGTGTCGTACATCAACATCAGCGGGACGTTCTACTACCTGTGCAGCATTCTGGACGGCTGTAGCCGATACATCGTCAACTGGGATCTGCGGGAGTCGATGACCGAATCGGACATTGAGATCATCCTGGAACGGGCCAAGGAACTTCATCCGGAGGCGCGGCCCCGGATCATCTCCGACAACGGACCCGCAGGTCATCGCCAAGGACTTCAAGGAGTTCATTCGAATCTCGGGCATGACGCACGTCAGAACTTCGCCCTACTATCCTCAATCAAACGGAAAGATCGAACGTTGGCACAAATCGCTCAAGGGAGAGTGCATCCGGCCGGGAACGCCCCTATCGCTGGAAGATGCGCGGCGTCTGGTGGAGGGCTACGTCGAGCATTACAATAATGTTCGCCTGAACGGCGCGGTTGGCTATATCACCCCAAAAGACATGCTCGCCGGGCGGCAGGCAGAGATCCACGCCGAGAGGGATCGGAAGTTGGAGGCGGCGCGGAAGCAACGGCAGACTCGTCGTCAGCAAACCGCTTGATGTAGATTTGGTGCCACGTTGCGCGCACTCCCTCTGGTATGCACGACCGACTGCGATAGTGTAATCTTGTCACGAGAAAGGGGCGGTAATGAACTCGTTGACGCACAGATGTTTTCTGCAGACCGTTGCACGGCTACTAACTTGTTGCCGGATTCTTCTCGCGTTCGCTTCCTGTGCGCTTCCGTTAACGGCCCAAAGCAGCGGTGGGCCTCAGGCGCGATGGCAGGCCAAGTACTCCCAAATTTATTCTGACGATTTTGAGGGCGATCATCCGGGTGTTCAACTCCAAAATGGCGCGGGGGTGGTCACCGATCCGGCACTCGTGATAGCGGGAGGCGCTTCCCTTCGGTTGAACAACTTCGCTTTCTTGGTGACCAATCTCGCTGTCGTTCCGCTTTCCACAAATACCACTTACATCGTCGAATTCAAATACCACATTCTCAATTATGGAAGCGGCAACACCGTGGTGTCCGTATCATTCAAACCCGCAGGATCGTCCGACGGGCAACTGGCTGTCCAAACCACCCAGCTTCTAAAGAACGCACCGGCCACAGGCACCTTTTCGGCGGGTGCGTTAATGGGCTCGGCGGCCTCTTATACATTTGTCCTTCAGTCCACTAATACTGGAGCTGACATAATCATCGATGACTTTGCGGTGTTCAGGCAGGATGCGACGCAAACCAACAGCGTCCCTCCGAGCTGGTCCAGGCTCGCAACATTACCTTACCCGCGCCTGGGAAAACGACAGATTAGCCCACCCTACTGGAACGCCACCAGTGCCGATGGAGTGCCCTTCCTGTATTCACTCGATGAAATCGAGCGACGGCTCGCGTTCTTTGACGTAATCACCGACATGAGGTTGCTAAACCAAACCGAATTTTCCGACTCGATCCGCCATGTCCGCGCCTTGAATCCTAACGTCGTAATCCTGGTCGATTGCGATTCGGAGAGTGTCTACCAAGCCGCGGCGCCGAGTTCCGGCAATGTGGATTTGAGCGATCAGTTGCGCCTCGGCATTCCCGACGTTTGGTACCTGAGAGATTCCAAAGGCAACTACCCGGTGAATGGGAGTTATGCGTTAAGCCGCTATGCTAACTTCTCCCCCTTTGCTCCCGTGATTGGCGGTCAAACGTTTTTCAGCTATCTGCACAACTGGCTGGACACCTCTGTATTCACCTCCGGGCTTTGGGACGGTGTGTTTTTCGATGGCCTCGTCGCGCGTGAAGATAGCCTGCCCAATGCCTCCAACCCGGCTCTTTTCGACGTAGATTACGAGCGGACCGGGATCCGCGACGAGACGATCGCCTGGGTGAGTGATATGGCGAGAGGCGCCACCATGGAAATGCTGCGGCAATTCCGTAACAGCCACGGTGAACAGCAACTGATTATCAGCAACTCAGGAAGTATGCCGGAGCTAAGCCTCGCCCCCTATGTGAATGGCTACACATTTGAGTGCTTCGATCAGCAGTTGCCGGCATTGCCCGAACAAGCGGTTTTCACTCCCGACACGTGGCGGCGGGCCCTTGATGTCTATCTGGCGGCGGATGCCAGTACCAGGCTGCCCCGTATCAACATCATCGAAGGCTGCGGCAAATCACCGGGGTATGCGAGCGGTGACGGCTATGCAGGTGGTCAGCTCTCTTCAGTTCCATCGGCCGAGGATCTGCAGCGACATCGGGTAGCGTTGGGGACTGCTCTGCTGGGCGACGGTTTCTACAGTTATGACCTGCACGATCCTTCGAGCCCTCCGCTCTGGTACGACGAATACTCGGTGAATCCCAACGGTGTGGCGGTGGAAGACATGAGCCGCAAGGGCTATCTCGGGCAAGCCTTATCCAAAGCGACAGAACTCAGCGGCCCGCCGTCCGTGGTTTTCGAAGAGACGTTCGAGCAGGCTTCCCCCTCCCACACGCCCGGCGTCTCAGTTTCTCATGATCCCGGTGAAGTAATCAGCGGAACGGCCAGCCTGGTGCTCGATAACCAAGATCACACCAAAACGGGCCCCGTGATCGCCTCGATGGTAACAAATCTCCAGCTCTCATCTTCGAGTTCGTATCTGCTTACGTTCGACTGGCGCATTTTGGAGACAGTCGAGTGGTATTTCAATGCAGGGGCTGGTGGCGGCGGTTCCGCATTGTTCCCCGGGCCGGCATCCGAGGTGGTCGCCGGTGACGGTGGAACCCACCACGTTCCAATTAGCGTTGTCTCTTCCAATCCCCTGTCCATCTACTTCACCATCGGTGCGGCCGGAAAAGTTGCCATTGACAACATCCGGATCACGCAGAACGGCACTGGCCCCTGGCGCCGCGATTTTGAGAACGGTTTCGTACTGGTGAATCCCTTCGATGATCCGCACACTTTCTCCGCGGCGGACCTCGCCGGCGCTCTGAATCGCACGGGAATTCGCCGCATCAGAGGCACGCAGGCGCCCGATGTGAATAACGGCCAGCGGGTAACCGGCAGCCTGACGCTGGCAGCGTTCGATGCCGTCATTCTATTGGCGGATCACATTGACGCGCCTCCGCGCTCGACCGCTCCTCCAACAGTTAACAGCGTGGCGACCGCAAGTGCCTTCGGAGCTTCAACCAGCATTGCGCCCGGCTCGTACATCGAAATTTACGGCTCGAACCTCGCCGCCACAACGCGTACATGGTCAGCCGCAGATTTTAATGGAACGGCTGCTCCAACTTCTCTGGATAACGTGAGTGTCTTGGTCGGCGGACGCCCCGCTTACATCTCCTATGTCAGTCCTAGCCAGATCAATGCTTTGGTCTCGTCCGATGCGGCGATCGGGCCGATGCAGGTGGTCGTGAGCAGCCCCGCGGGAACAAGCGTTCCTTACATGGTCAATGTACAGGCAACCGAACCGGGCTTACTGGCGCCGCCCGCGTTCAAGTTGGGCGGAAAGCAGTACGCCGCCGCGTTATTGCCGGACAACCAGACATTCGTATTGCCGCCGGGCGCTATATCGGGCGTGTTGTCGAGACCGGCGAAGCCGGGCGAAACCATCGTAATCTACGGCGCCGGGTTCGGGCCGGCGACTCCGAATCTGCGCGCCGGGACATTGGTGGGAGCCGCGAATTCGCTGACGAACCCGTTGCAGATCTACATCGCGGGCACTCCCGCTACACTCTTGTACGATGGGCTCGCTCCGGGCCAGACGGGCGTCTATCAGTTCAATGTTGTCGTTCCGGATGTACCCGACGGCACTTTGCCCTTGACGTTTAATCTGGGTGGCCTACCCGGCACTCAGACCTTATACATTGCGGTGCAACGCTAATGACAATGAGAGACCCTGGTTCGAAAGCGATTGGACTTGCTGCGAGTGTGGTCACTGCCAACCGCCCGCAGAGCGAAGGCCGGTCTGATGGCCTGTTCGCCTGCTTAATGACGATTGGCCCGTCGATTCGATATTCTTTTCCTAGCCAGTTCGTTCTCCCGTGTGCAAGGTGAGTTTCTCTCCTTTTGACCCGAGCCTCGGAGAGCGCGATAGACAGTTAAGCGAGTACCGAACGCACCTCTGGTGAATGGGGACGATCCAACACGATCTCCTTTTTGAAACCAGTTGTAGGTTTCCGCCCGCTGTCCCTCCTGCGGGCCGCCACCGCGTTGGGCATCGCAAAGGACACTGAATATGGCGTTATACTCCCTAACGGGGCGCGCCAACTCTCCATTTCACGCTGAACCAACACACGGTGTCCAGGACGAACGTAAGCCTGCGGCTTTCCACCGTTACCTCCACCAGCGGGTCCGTGCCGAGGAAGCAAAGATTGGCAACACGACTGCCTGTGCTCCCGGTTCCACCGGAAGGTCTGAATCGCCAGAATCACCGGTAAACCCAGGATGCCGCGCTGTTCTACCGGGTATTCCAGGAGTTTTCCCGTGCTATCGGGGACCACCAGAAATGGGACGTTCCGGAACTCGGTTCCACCAACCTTTAGATGATCGGCAATCGCCGTGTGCCCACCCGGAGCAGACGATCCAGTGACTCCGATAAATGCAACTTCGTACTCGGAAACCCGCATCCCTAGCCCCTTGGCTTCCGCCTCACTGATTACAGACATGTTCATGTCCGTGTCGAGCGCAAAACGGGCGGCGTGGCCATTGATAATCAAAGGCGTAACCACCTGGCCCCCAGGCCAAGTGGTATACGCCACAGTGGCCGGCTTCCGCGAAACTATTGCCAGATCGGGCAGTTGTTCGAACAAGCGAACCAGCGCCCTTTCTCCATCGGGCGGCGTCTTTTCGGGTTTCAGAGCCCATTTCCTTTTGACCTCCATCGCAGCTCGCCGGTACAAGCCATTGCGGAAACTCGCGTTGAATAACGCTTCATGAGCCGCGTATTGTTGATCCCCACTTGCGCCGGAGCGAATTGCTACCCGAAACTCCCTTTCCGCACGCGCAATATCGTTGAATGCAGCCGCGACCAGACCGCGGTACAAGGCTGGCGATTTGCCCGTGCTCACGGCATCCCTTAGATCGAACCACCGATGCGCTTCTAAGATCGGTCGGGCAGTTGCGTTGGCGAGATCAGCACCTTTGGCGAACGGACTGGCCAGCAATAGCAACATCGTCAATTTCATCGAGGCACCATTCTTGCTCACCCGGGCCAACGGTCCAAACAGGCGGGAACGTGACACGAACGTGCGCGGTCTATGATAGAGGTTTTCGCCGCGCTCGCTTCCGCGCCACGGAACTCATCACGATTCTAAACCGTTGCCATCGATTCCGGGGATTTGTCTATCATCGCTCCCGGTATCGAGGTCTCCGTACGGCCGCGCAAGGGTTAGCCGCGATGTGCTCGCACCCCCACCAGCCGGCACGGGGCTATCAACTTGCAGGGCGGCGCGTTGAGTTCATTCCGCTGTGGGGATTCTTCGTCCTCGATCGCGTCCATATCGTGGCCAAAATGAACAAGGCCCTGGACGAGGTCCGCACTGAGGAAACGCGCCGCATGCAACGCGACGGGAACACGCCGGCCCTGAAAGGATCTCACTTCCCGAGCCCGACTCCCCCACGACTTCTTCTGACGATCGGAAAATGAAAATGCGTCCAAATCTGCGTCACCCTGCGCCTTCTCCTGCCATCAGCCGACTGATCCTGTATGTGAAGGACATTGAGAAAGTTGCCTTGTTCTATCAAACCTTCTTTGGCATGAAGCGGATCAAGTCCGAAGAACCCGGTTGGCTGGAACTGAAGAGCCCGTCCGGCGGTTGTCTCATAGCTCTTCATCAGGCGAGTAAAGCTCAAAAGAGCGGCGCGGCAGTAAAACTCGTGTTCGGAGTCAAGGACGTTCCAGCGTTCAAAGAAACAGCGGCACTGCGCGGTCTGAAATTCGGCCCGGTGCATCTTGTTCGCAAAGGCTTAGGTCACGAAATTCGCCAATGCCAAGGATCCTGCTGGTAACTCGATTTCCATTTCAAGCCGTGGAATGAAGGTGTCGCGTCAGGCGTAAGTCGTGTCGGCGCCGCCAGCGTTGCCATGCGCCCAGCGCTTCCACGCCCGACCCTGATATGATTTCGAATTCATGCGGCATTTCTCTCTTCTTCTGTTAGCGACGTTACCAATGTTTCCAATCCACGCACAGGACCGTTCCCAGGCGCGATCGATGGTGATTTCCGACGGCGGTATCGTGGCCACCAGCCAGACGCTGGCTTCGCAGGCTGGCGCCCAGGTGCTGGCGCGCGGCGGTTCGGCGATGGACGCGGCAATCGCGGCGAACGCGACGCTCGGCGTGGTCGAACCGGAGAGCTGTGGCATCGGGGGCGACCTGTTCGCCATCTACTGGGACGCGAAGACCGGAAAGCTGACCGCTATCAACTCCAGCGGGTGGGCTCCCAAAGCGCTCACCATCGATGTACTGAAGTCTCTCGGCAACACCACCATGCCGCAGGAAGGGATCCACTCGGTCACGGTTCCGGGAGCCGTCGATGGATGGGCCAAACTGCACAAGCGCTTCGGCAAGCTGCCGTGGAAGGACGTGTTCCAGCCAGCCATCTACTATGCCGAACACGGCTACCCCGTGACCGAAATGATCCGCGAAGCATGGAAAGAGGAAGAGGCCAAACTTGCCAAGGACCAGAACGCCAAGGACGTGTTTCTCATCCATGGCGCGGCCCCGGAACTGGGACAGGTCTTTCGCAATCCTCAGATGGCCTCGGCGTACCGGTTGATCGCCTCCGAGGGGCCGTCGGCAGTCTATCGCGGCGCAATTGCCAAGGCAATTCTGAAGACCAGCGACCGGCTGGGCGGCAAGATGGACCTCTCCGACCTGAGCGAGTTCGAGGCTGAGTGGGTGGAGCCGATAGCCACGGACTACCGCGGATGGAAGATCTACGAACTACCGCCCAGCGGTCAGGGAATTGCCGCGATCGAGATGTTGAATATCCTCTCGCTGTTCCCGCTAGGCACTTATCAGCCTCGCGGCGTACTGGAACTGCATACACAGATGGAGGCGCAGAAGCTGGCGTATGAGGACCTGCATCGTTACGTGGCCGACATGCGCTTCAGCAAAGTGCCCGTGGACGGGATGATTTCCATGGAGTACGCACGTGAGCGGGCCAAGACCATCAATCCCGATCGTGCGCGATGCGATGTGGGTCCCGGGGACCCCTGGAAGGTGCATGGCGACACTGTGTATCTCTCGGTGGTGGACCGCGAGGGGAATATCGTCTCGCTGATTCAGAGCCTGTATCAGCACTTCGGGTCCAAGGTGGTGACTGACGATTTCGGATTCGCCCTGCAGAATCGCGGCGGCCTGTTTGAAATGGACCCGGCGCATCCCAACGCACTGGCTCCGCGCAAGCGGCCCTTCCACACCATCATTCCAGCGTTCATGGAACGCGGCGACCTGCACATCGGGTTTGGAATCATGGGCGGATTGAACCAGGCGCAGGCCCACGCGCAGTTCGTTTCGAACATTGTGGACCACGGTATGAGCATCCAGTCGGCCCTGGAAGCGCCGCGCTTCACCAAGATCACGTTCGGCGGGTGCGATTTTTCGATCGAGAACCGGATTCCGCCGGAGGTCCGCGACGCCTTGACGGCCAAAGGACACCAGCTCAAAGTACTCGGCGATTTTTCCAGCCTGATGGGCGGAGGCCAGGTGGTCGTCCATGATGCCGCAAAGGGCGTGAATTACGGCGCTTCCGATCCTCGGAAGGACGGCGCGGCAGTGCCGGAACCTCCACCCTACTTCAGCGCGGCGAAAAAGTAGCCGACCGCTCAGCTCGCGTGATTGCAGGTTTCGGCTTGGGTGGGAATTCGCCTGGCAGCCGCTTCGGTCAGATACGTCAAGGCTTGGCGGGCCAACTCCGCGACGCTCGGATCGGGGTGCCGCAAGAGGGAGACCAGCATGCGGATCCAGCGCAGCTCAGCGGCGTCGAGGCCGATCACGGAGACGGTTTTGTTCATAGGCCAAGCCTTCTTAAAATTCTCTTCGGTCAAGGCGGTGGTTTCATGAGGTTAGTGGGAAATTCATGATTTCCCAGGTGCGCGCGATAAGTCAGTTGTGAGCCCTTTCTTACAACACGCGGACGAGATCTTCTCGACCGCGCAGGAGGCGGGTCCCGATGCCGGAGAACTCTCCATCCTGGTAGGCCGCGATGGCATTATCCACATGGTGGCGGGCACGGAGTGGGCTCTCGAGCCGCTGCGCTTGCACTACGGGGCAAAGGCTGCCTATCACATCTCCCGCGGGCCGCAGGGCATTCGGCTGGAAGCGCGCTCTGCGAGCGAGACCTGTGTGCTGCAGAGCCAGTCGCCGGGTCGCCGGCTCCCGCTTTTACCGCCAGACTGTCCGCAATACCATACGCTCTAGATTTCCACGGTTGGGCCGATAAGAGGATTGCTGGGAAGCGCCGAGTCACCGAATCGGTCTCTACCCGGAAAGGAGCTGCTATGGACGTTAATGCATCGAATCAGAACTTCCAGGTCGCCTCTGCTGCGGCGCCTGCGCCAGTTACTCCGGTGGACAAGGCAGCGGAGAACCGGGAAGTGGTTCAGGCCGTGAAGGCTTTAAACGGCACTGAGATGTTTGGCCAGGACAACGTGTTGACGTTTCAGAAGGACCGCCAGACGAACAAGATGGTAATCCGCATGGTGAACAAGAAGACCCAGGAAGTGGTCTCTCAGATTCCGCCCGAGTACGTGTTGCGCCTCGCTTGCGACGCGAGAAGCGACGAAAAACTCTAGAAAACGTCGTCTTAGACGATAAGGTTTTTGAGGGAAAAAGCAGATGTGGCAAGACGCGCATGATACTTACCTGGAAAGCCGAGTGCTATCCGCCGACCCGATCGAACTGGTTCGCATGCTGTACCAATCCGCCATGCGCGGGGTCGAGAACGCCCGGCGACACCTGGCGGCGGGCGATATTGGGGCGAGAGCGCGCTCGATTTCGCATGCTAGCGCAGTGGTGATCGAACTCGCCACATCTTTGGATCTGGAACGCGGAGGAGAGATCAGCAAGAACCTCGCGCAGCTCTACGACTACATGCTCCGCAAACTGACCGAGGCGAATCTGCAGCAGAGAGACGAGCCGCTGGCCGAGGTTCAGGGTCTCTTGACGACGTTGGGGGAAGGCTGGGGAGCGATCAAGAACGAAGAAGAGAGCGCGCCCGCGGCTGCATGGGCGATGCCGGAACCCACTCTGTCTGCCGACACGCCGCCAGGCGCCTGGGCGCCGGATCCCGAACCTTCTGCCTGGGAGCCGGTATCGGGTTACGGAAACTCGTGGTCGCACCTGGCCGCGCAGGAGACGGCTTCGTATGGTCAGCACGATTGGAGTCTGTAATTACGGCGCAATGCCGGCGAGACGGCGTGCCGCGGCGAGTCCTCCGGCCCGCTGAATGCCCGGCACGAAGAAGTTGCTGACGAAATCCTCATCGGTCCCGGCAAATCCCGAGAGGTCGGCCTGCAGGTCGATTTTCTGAGGAGCCACCGCGGCTGCGAAAAGGCTCCACACCGCCGCTTTACCGAGCCCAATCAGCTGCGTCTTGGGATTGTTCAGCCACGCCAGCGCGGTGAGGATGTCCTGCACGCGGTTGGCGTCGTCCGATCGATTGAAGGTGAGGAACATCTTCACTGAACGATCGCGCGGCGCCACCGCGGTGCCAGTCTGGAAAGCATCGATCATCAACACCGATCGTTTGGCCGCCTTCAGATCCGCCACCACAGTGGTTTTACTCGACCAGTCTGCGCCCTCGCCAGACACCACCAGTGCCGGGGGCTTCGCACCTTCGATCCAGATTCCGGGAATCCGATCGCCCTTGCCGGGACGGCTCAGCAGGATGCGATCGCTATAGAATTGCGCCTTAACTTCAGCGGGCCATTCGACACCGAGCGCCGCGGTCATCCGCTCGCGCGGGTTCTCGCTCTGGTTTTTGGCGAAACGAACCCACTGTTCAAAGATCTGGTCAAAGGTGAGTGCGTTGTCGGGCAGCTTGCGATTGAGCAGCACCAGCATATCCTGCAGCTTCTCAATGCGGATGGACTTTTCCTTGAACTTCGCGGGATCGGTCTCACCCAGAACCTTCCTGCCAAAGAATGCATACATGGCTTCGCGATTCGGCTGGTTGTAATTGTGTGGTGCGTCCAGCAGCACCGTCTCCACGTCCTCACCTTTGCCGTAGAGGTCGTAGATGGCCCGGACAGCCGGATACTCCTCGCGCAGCATGTTCCGCGTCCAGTCGCCGGTCGCGGCGGTCATAATCATGGGCCGCGGCGCCATCATGGAAGCGAACTCTACATTATTGGTATCGAAGCGCAAGCCCGGAGCATTCTCGCAGAGTCCTCCGCCCTGCATGATGAGGGAGACCATGTTGGCGGGGGCCGAGAATTGGATGCGGTCGTCTACGGCGGAGACGAGGAACGTCTGTGTGCCGCCGCCTGAAGCTCCGGTGGCGCCGATCTTGTGCGGATTCACGCCGGGCAGCGCCTCCAGGAAGTCGATGGCGCGAATGGAATTCCACAACTGCAGCCCTAGAGGTCCAAAGTTCCAGAGCTGCTCCACAGGCTTGTCGCCGAAATCGTGCGGCGTCTGAATGGTGTCATTGTAGCCGACCATATCATAGGCAAAGACCACGTAGCCTTGGCGGGCCAGGCTTATGGCGCGAGCGGGAACGGAGGCGATGTTGGTGTGTTCGAGCCGGCCGTAGTTCCAGTGGCCGTGCGGGCTGATGATCGCGGGGAAGCCCTCGGGCGGAGAGGGCCGCAAGGGCCGATACAGGTTGCCGCCGAGATAGTAGCCGGGCATGGTCTCGAGCAGGACCTTCTCGATGGAGTAGTCGCGGTTCTCGATGCGTCCGAAGATCTGCGGGTGCAGGTCGTTCTTCGGGAACATGGGGTACAGTCCGGCGGCCGAGAGGATCTGGGTACGCAGGAATTCCTTGCGCGCCTGCCACTCGGCCAGGGTCTTATAGCTCTTGGCAGTGAAGTGCGTGTCGGTATTCGGTAGATCGACATTGCGCGCGTCTTGTGGGGGCGCCTGGCCCCACGCCATCAGGCTGGCGGCGAAAACCACGAGGAGGAAACGCATGGTAATAAGGTAGTACGCCACGGAGTTCGGTACAATCCAGGAGGAATAGGAGATTTTCATGCCTCACGAGAGACCCTCGCGGACGATTTGCGCGACTGCCTTTGCCTTCGCGGCTTCTGCAGTCATAGGACCGTTGGCCGCAAATGCGCAGGCTCTGGGGCCGAAGACCGCCGAGCAGGAATATAAGAACATCACGGCATTAAAGGGCGTGCCCGCCGATCAGCTCATGCCGGCGATGAATTTCATTTCCACTTCTCTCGGCGTGAGCTGCGAGTTTTGCCACACCATGGGCAAGTTCGAAGCCGACGACAAGGGGGCCAAGAAGACCGCCCGCGAGATGATGGCGATGCAGGCAATGATCAATAAGGAGAGCTTCGGCGGCCGCACGCAGGTGACGTGCTATTCGTGCCACCGCGGGTCGGCCCGTCCGGTCAACATGCCGCCGATCGAGGGGACAGCAACCACGCCCGCTACCATGACTCCTCCGGCTCCGCCGGCCGCTACGGCCTCGGCGCCGACGGAGACAGTGGACTCGATTCTCGCCAAGTATATTGCCGCCGTGGGTGGCGCCGAAGCGATCGGTAAAGTCTCGACGCGGGTGATGAAGGGGGTGATGGCGGCAGGTGGAGTCACCACCAATATCGAGGTGTATACGAAGGCGCCGAACAAGCGGGTCACCATCGTGCACAATTCTCCGATCGGCACGGAAGGCGCGCCGGACACCGTCAAACGGACCAACGACCAGTACACGGCATACGACGGGAAAGCGGGCTGGATGGGCAGTTCGGGCAGACCAGTGCGGGACATGACCCCGCAGGAGTCGGAAGCCTCATCGCTGGACGCCGAGTTCTCGCTGGCGCTGCGGCTGAAGGAGATATTCCCGCAGTTGCGGCGTGGACGGCCGGAGCAGGTCCGGGGTATGCAATGCGAAGTGCTGAATGGTTCGGGACCGGGCAAGCCGGCGGTGCGGTTGTACTTCGATTCGAAGTCGGGGCTGCTGGTGCGGATGGTGCGGTATGCCGATACGCCGGTGGGACGGATGCCGACGCAGATCGATTATGACGACTATCGGGCGATTGGGAGTGTCAAGGTGCCGTACCGGTGGACACTGGCTCGGACGATGGGCAGCTTCATGATTCAGATCAACGAAGCGGCCGAGAACGTGCGCGTTGACGACGCGAAGTTCGTGAAGCCGGCGGGGAATGCGATGTAGGTGCGGGGAGAAGAGTTCACCGCGAAGAGGCGAAGCCGCGCAGAAAAACGCGGAGGACTCCAGTTGGGAACTTTGGCCCAGCGTTCACCGCGCGGGTTTGGACCGAATCAGCTCACCAGATGTAGGTTCCGACTGCCCCGGGATTCAGCCGGATGTTGGCGATTTGGCCGTTATGCTGGACGGCGAACGAGCTGACCGACTGCGTGTCGTTGGCGACGATGAGAACGATTTTGCCGTCCGGCGCTTTGAATGCCACATTGGGCAGCGTCTGCGTGTTCTCGATCACGGCCATACGCTTCAGCCCGGGCCGCTCTTCGTCCTCAGTGAGCGCGACGGTCTGGTCGCCGCGACTGGTAGACGCGATCCGCACGGAACCAGGGCGCACGAACTTCGAGGCGTGGGCGATGGTGTAGTAGGCGAGATTCAGTGAGACGGCGTCTTTGTCGATGGTGATGGCGCCTTGGCAAGTCGGGCAGCCGCCGTTATCGGTATGCGGCTTGTTCTCGGGGTCGGCGGCCAGGTTCCAGAGGATCACGTTGCGGCTCCAGTTTCGGGTGGTATCGACGATCATGCGTTTCACCGCGGGCGCGATCGCGATAGTCGGGCTGCCGGGCCTTTCGGTGATCATCTGCTCGGTAAAGTAGATGTTCTTGTCCGGCCGCGCCATGTGAACCTGGCTCATAGCGCCCATGTCGCCGCCGTAGTGGTGGAAGCCCGAGCCGTCGGCGAATCGTGAAATGACGGGATCGCTCAACAGGGCCAGCGGATAATCGGGCCGGTCGAGGTTGTGGTCGAACAAGACCACCTTGGTCTTCAGGCCCGCCTGGGTGAACGCTGGATACAGATGGTCGCGCAGGAAGACCAGTTGCTGGTTGAGCTGCCACTGCATGCTGGGCGTGTTCTTGGAGTTCAGCGGCTCATTCTGGATCGTGATGGCGTCGATGGCGACGCCTTCTTTCTGCATCGCCTCGAGATATCGGACCAGATAGAGCGCGTAGGAGGGATAGTATTCCTCTTTGAGCGCGCCGCCGCGAACATTGTTGTTGGTTTTCATCCACGCCGGAGCAGACCAGGGCGACCCGAGGATTTTGATGCCGGGCGCGAGCGCGAGGATCTCTTTGAGGATTGGGAGCACATGCTTCCTGTCCTCGCCGAGGTCGAACTTCGCAAGGGTCGGGTCCGTCTCCCCGGCCGGCAGATCGTCATAAGAGTAGACCACGCTGTTGAGATCCGAGGCCCCGATGGTCACACGCAGGTAGCTGACTCCCAGATTGTTGCCGTCGGAGGCGAAGATCTGCCGCAGGATGCGGGCGCGAGCGTCAGGGGTCATTTGCATGAGCAACTCGGCGCTCCCGCCGGTGAGCGCGTAGCCGAAGCCATCGATCGACTGCATCTGCTGCGCCGGATCGATCACGATGACCGGTCCGCGTGCGGCGGAGTTGCGAAACGCGATCGTCTCCGCAGCCTTTTGGAATAGGAAAGAGCGGTCCGGGTTGGTCACCCAGGCTTCGATTTGGGTCTGGGCAATCAGGAGACCGGCGTGGGCAACGAGGAACGCGATCCAAGTTGCCCTGAGCATTCGATTGAACACGGAGAGTACCGAACGCCATCATAACGCCCGGCACTCGTTCCGTTCGTCATTAGCGGCCCGCTGTGAACCGTAGCTCGATTTGGGTATCGGTTTCGATCGCCTGTCCATCGACCCTTGCCGGGCGGTAAACCCACTGCTTCACTGCCTCCAGTGCGGCCGGCACGAGTTCCGCGGGACCGTCCGTTACGCGGATGTTGGACAATCTTCCGTCCATGCCGACTCTCGCCTGGAATATCACGGTTCCTCCGAGGCCCTGCAAATCCCCGCCAGGATGGATGGGTTCTTTGCGGAAGATCAGGGCCGCCGGCTCAAACGCTCCGGCGGGCGGCGCCGATGATGGTGGCGTCGCCAGCGGTGGCTGTCCCGCAAAATTCACGAAGACCTGGGATTGCGATTCCACGGCAGTCCCGTTGAGCAGCGTAGGTTTATATCTCCACTGAAGGACTGCGTCCTCGGCTGCCTTCGCCAGCAGGGGGTCCCCGCGTAGCGTGCGAGCCGTCTTCACGTGTCCGTCCGAGGCGATGGTGACCACCAACTCGACAATGCCCTTGGTTCCAGCCCGCCTGGCTTCTTCGGGATAGACCGGATCTCTCTTCGAAATGAGAACGGCCTGCTGGATGCCGGCCGCTGAGGGTGCCGGCGAATCGCTTCCCGGGAAGTCAACCGTCGCGAGGGTCTGGGTCTCCGCAGGCTGCGGGGGATAGGTCCACTGCATCACTGCCGAGACTGCCGCCCTTTGCAGCATCGGAGGGCCATGTATCACCTTGACGTCGGTGACGTGGCCATCCTTCGCAACGGTCGCGATCAGTTCTACCATCCCGTGGGCGCCGGTCTCTCGTGCCAGGCGCGGATACTCGGGAGACACGCGTGTCACAGGAGTCAAGGCGGCAAGGGCCACGGCGCCCGGTGCAGAAGTTTGGTCGGTTACTGACGTCTGGGTTGCCACGGAATTTGGCGGGGCAGCACTGGGCGATGTTGCCCGCGACCGTTGAGCCACGATGTACTGCTCCACGACCTGATCAGTCTTTGGCGCACTTTGTGCCGTATAGCTGGGAGTGGGGGCTGTCGGCTCGGGTTGGCTCGCTGGAGGCGCTACCGTCTTCTCCTGCGTCATTGGCTGTGCTAGCGCCACCGCGGGGGCCACTTCGAGCACGGCCGCCGCATACGCTACCGGCAGGCTGCACGCCAGCAGCACGGCGCACCACGGGCGGCTCAGCCCCGCCGGAATCTGTCGCGTCTCATCCAGAATTCGATCGATCCTCATATGCACCTCGGTTGTTTTTGCCATCGCCATTGCTTCCCATACCGTGCGGCCTCGACTGGAACTCACAGCCGCAGCCATGTCCAACAAAACCTCCGCATACTGCGCGCGGCTGACTGTCTCGAGCAAAGCGGCATCATCCGCGGCGTGCTCCGCCAGCGATCCCAGGATCCGCTCCAGCCACCACGCCAACGGATGAAACCAGAAGAGGCTCCGATTGATCGCAGCGACTCCGGCAATCGCCCAGTCGGCGCGACGCACGTGGCAACGTTCGTGGGCCAGAACGACTTCCAGCTTGGTTTCGTCCCAGTCGCGCCAAGTGGGTGGCAGCAAAATCTTCGGACGCAGCCAGCCCACCGTCATCGGTACTGAAATCCAGCTCGACTCGCAGATTTCGCCGTCGACGGGCCGTGCCTCGCGCAGCAACCTCCTCGTGAACGCGTAGCCATACGCGAGGCGAAGGAGAGAAATCAGCGCACCTGCTCCGTACACGAAGGCCAACATCACGTGCCACGAGGGCACGGACTGAGCCACCACTACGGCCGGCATCGGAACCGCTGGAGCCGTATCCACCACGACTGCACCCGGGCCGTTGGCCATCACGGAAGCAGCAGGCAAGACGCGGACAGGAATCGACGGCAGGACCGGCGCCAGTGCCAGGTACAACAACATGCACACCGTCACCGCGGTCCAGGCCGCATGCCGTGCCGCCGCGGCTTTTACCTGTCCGATGCCCAACACCGCACCAGCGATCGCTGCAGGAATCAGTACCCGCAGGGAAACGCTCAATAGCAGTTCCATCTCACGCCTCCTCCCGCCGGGAGAGTTTGGCGTACCGCCTCGCCGTTGCCGAGGTGCGCTCCCACCGCAGGAGAACCCAGGTGTTCGAGGCCCCTCAGCGGCTTTAAAGCTGTTCTCCCGCTAAACATGGTAGCGCTACGAAATGTAGCGACCGAGTAGCGGGTGGAACAAGTCGTCTTTGGTTAGCAGTATTCCCCGGGCCGCCCGCTGATACGGGGCGAAGGGAAGCCGCACGTTTTTTCGGTCCACGACTTCAACGACGACGGCGCGCAACCAGGGCCTCTTTCAGACGCAGCTTACCTCGGCATCACCGCAGCGTTCTGCATCACTCTTTTTGGAGCGTTGCGGTTTGAGCGCCCATTCTGCAAACCGGCAATCCTGGCGGGGAGACGCGCAAAATGACGCCGTTCACTGACTCCCGCGTGTGCCAGCTTCCATGACACCATCTATCGGCCACAACACAGCACTCCGCACCCTGGTAACCTTGTAGCCAAGTGCTCTCGCTACGCGGAATTATGGCAAGGACCGAGATCACCGAACCTAGATATCGGTGTTGGATCCCCTCGGTGCTTTCGACCAATCAAGCGCCGATGGATATCGCATCCGAGGACTGTCCGACCAACGAACCCGCCCCCGAAACCTCAGTATGCGAGCGGAGTGGTTCGCGGTTCCCGTTCGCGCCAAAGCCGGACGACATTGCGCTCCTGATCGAGGTGGCTGACGCCTTAGACTACGACGTTTCGATAAACGGTGGTTTGTACGCGATGGCGGGGATCATCGAGTATGGAGTTCCCGACCCTGGCGGGCGCCGATCGCATCGCAATCCTCCTGAAGGAAAATACCGCTCGATTCCCGCGTATGACGGGCACGAGGACGTGGCGTCCTTGGCCGAGGCGAATCCGGCATTTCGCATAGGAGAGGTGTTCCCTCCGAAATAGATCAACGTACCGAGGTTTCCATATGAGGCGTCTGCTCATGCTCGCATTCGGCGTCATCTCGATCCTGAGCGCTCAGTATCCGCCGGAAACACAATGGCGCCGCATCGTGACGCCGCACTTTGAAATTGTCTTTCCTCGCGAAATCGAAGCCGACGCGCAACGCGCCGCCAATACACTCGAAACCCTTTATGGCCCCCTCACGGCATCGCTCGGCACCCATTTCAAACGCACCACCATCGTGCTGGCCAACCAACGCGTGACCCGATACGTTGGAGGCTCCGTCTCTCTGTTTCCCCGCATGGCGACCTTCAACACCATGCCGTCGCAAGGTTTCTGGGGCACCAACGATTGGCTCACCACCCTGGTAGTCGACGAAGGGCGACATTTGGCACAACTCGCCAAGATGAACGAAGGATTCGGCAAGATCGCGAGCACGATGTTCGGCGAATCGGGCCTGGCCTCGGTCTTCGGCTGGACTCTCCCAGAGTGGTGGGTCCAGGGTGATGCCCGGGTGGCCGAGAGCACGCTGTTGCGCGGCGGCGTGGGGCAGTTCGCATCCTCCGAAGCGACCGAGCGCGCGCTGCTTCTCTCCGGCCAGCACTACTCGTATATGAAGGCGATTCACGGCTCGTACCGCGACATGGTGGCGGACCCCGCTGAACTCGGATCGTTTCTGGTGAGTCACGTCGAGCGCACAAGCGGTTCCGACGTGTGGAACCGCGTCCTCTCGCGTACCGCCAACAACTCCTGGGATCCCTTCGCGCTTTCGTTCGCCCTGAAGAAGGAGACGGGCCGCGGCATCGGAGAGACCTACGCTGAAACGGTCTCGGAACTCGGCGAATTATGGAAGACCAAGTCCGACACGATGCAGTTCAGCCAGCCCCACATCGTCAACATCGCGCCCAAGCGCGTCGCCACAGGTTACTACCAACCCGTCTACGAGGCCGATGGCAGCGTGCTGGCGCAGAAGACCGGTCTCGACACCTTTCCCGTGGAGATGGTCCGGATCCATCCCGATGGACACGAGGAGAAGCTCTTTTCGATGACGCCCTCGGTGGTCGCATCCAATCGCACCTCTGTGGTGAACGGGCACATGGTGTTCGACGAGTACGTGCCTGACTTGCGCTGGCAGCGTGGATACTCCGAGATTGTGATCCGCGACATCGCCACAGGCCACACGCACAAGCTCACACACCGCACGCGATTCATGAATCCAGCATTATCGCCTGACGGTACGCGTGTCGCAGTGGTGGAATTTCTGCCGGATCGCCGCTGCTCGCTGGTGATTTTGGATTCGACGACCGGGCGCGAGTTACGCCGCCTGCCGTCGCCGGGCAACGACATGGTCTACTCGCCGGTGTGGTCCGCGGATGGCGGCCGAATCGCCATCATCACGCAGAGTGCCGCCGGCCGCGCGCTCCAGGTAGCCGATCTCGAGGCGGGCACGTTCCATGAGGCGATCCCACACGTCAATGAGGAACTGGCCAATCCGGTGTTCTGGGGAGACTATCTGCTATACAAGTCTTCTTACGATGGCACGGTTAATATCTACGCCGTGAAGGTCGATACGGGAGAGCGATTCCGCGTGACGGAATCGAAGTTCGGCGCCAACTACCCTGCAATTTCGCCGGATGGCACGAAGCTGCTGTACAGCGATTTCACCAGCCAGGGATACAACCTCGCGGAGTTGCCCCTTGACCCTTCCACCTGGGCGCCTCTCGACACGGCGGGTAGTCACCGAATCGCCTACCACGGCCCATTCAAGGACTGGAGCGCGGGCGTCCCCACGACGCCCTATCCGGTGCAGGCCTATCATCCATCGCTGCATCTCTTCGATTTCCATTCGTGGGGCTTCACCGGTGACGGTCCGAACATCGGCTTCGGCGTCTATTCGAACGACAAAATGGGCCTTCTCCGCATGAACACTTCGATCCTTTACAACACCAACGAGGGCACCCCGGGATTCGAAACCGGATTCAGCTACAGCCGCTTCTTCCCCGTGCTGGACGCCAGTTTCAGCGAACTCGGCCGCCATGTGGAATTCGCGACCGGCACCCAGGATTGGACCGAGCGCACGGTCACGGCGGGATTCCACATTCCGCTCAATCTGTCGCGCCGCGCGTACTTCACGGGTGTGAGTGCGGGCGTTTACGTGCAGTCGATCCACTTATTGGGAGGCGGACTGGACCCGCTCACCTATACTCTGGGCTTCTCGCGAGCCCGCCAGGAGAGCGCGCGCGACCTGGCTCCGCCGTGGGGACAGGCTTTCCATTTCACCTATCGCGAGACGCCCTGGCCGGGCACGTTCAGCGGTAACTTCCTTTCGGGTGGCGGCAAGATGGTGGTGCCCGGGTTGGCACGCCACCATAGTCTTCGATTCGAGGGTGGCTACGAGCGGAATAGCGGGACCTACTTCTTCTCCAGCCAGGTGCAGTTCCCGCGGGGCTACACCGCCGTGACGGGGTCGAAATTCACCAAGATGTCCACCAGTTACGCGCTTCCGTTGTTCTATCCGGATTGGGCTGTGGGACATTTGCTCTACATGAAACGAATGTCGGCCAACGCATTTTACGATTACGGCAAGGTGGACCAGCGGCAATACCGCTCCACAGGAATGGAGTTGTTGTTCGACCTGAATTTTCTGCACTTTCCGGAGACGCTTCGTGGCGGGGTCCGGTATGCCCATCGGTTCGACCTCCACGATGCTCGCATTCGCCCGTTCATTGCGTTCAACTGGTAGTGTCTTGGAACTTTGGGGGGCATATGACTTTGACTCGCATCACGATGTTCTCCGGCTTCTGCGCCGCGATGATCTTCGCGAAGACAGCCTATCCCTGCTCTGTAGTGCAGATCGGAGCAGGTCCTGACATCGTACGTGATGCCGCGGCGATTGTCCGGGCCACCGCGGTAGAGTACGCCGTTCCACCAGGCGACCCCAGCATTGTTACCACAGGAGTGCCAGACTCGCGGATTCGCTTCCAGGTAGTTGAGACCATTCGCGGGACGGCGATCGCCAGCGTGACTCTGCCGGGATATCTGGTGGAGCAGGACGATTTCAACGATCGGCAGCCGCCCTATACCTTTGTGCGGCCTAATGGCAGAAGGGGCAGTTGCTACGCCAACTCTTATCGCCGGGGTGCGCAGTTTCTCCTCTTTCTTCAGAAGGACAAGAGCGGCGACTTCACCGTGAACTGGAGCGCCCTGAGCCCGGTGAACGAGCAACTCCACTCGCCGGACGACCCCTGGCTCCTCTGGGTGCGGGAACAGGCGCGCAAGATCGAGAAGGCGCCTGCCAAACCAAAGTGAGCCTCGACGAGCGCTTTGCCGATACAACGAAAATGTTCGACAGAGCGAAATACTGTGGCGCAAACACTCCTGTTTGCCGCGTCGAGACTCCTCTCGACGCTTTTCGGGTGGCAAGCAAATCTGGTGAATGAGGTGAGTGTGTCCAGCGTACCTGGTGCACAAAAAGTCTCGACAAAAGTGTCGAGACGGCAAACACGAGTGTTTGCGCCACCTCGATTCGTTGCTCACCCACAAAGCCCTTCAATTCGGCGATCTGCTGGATGCCCGCGCATCGGCTCGGCCTGCGAATACCTGCTGGTATCATGAAATCCATATGGAGGAAGTGAACCTCGGCATTGTGGGTCTGGGTAACGTCGGCTCGGGCACGCTCGGAATTCTGGCGGAAAACGGCGATCAGATCGCCCTCAAACTCGGCTACCGCCTCAAGGTGGTCGCGGTCTGCAGCCGCTCAGTGCAGTCCAAGGAAATCCCCGCCGAACTGGGAGACGTGTTCAAGACGACCGACTGGCGCCAGGTGGTGACCCACCCTGACGTTCACATTGTCGCGGAGTTGGTGGGCGGCACTTCCGTCGCGAAAGAGATCGTCAACGCGGCGATCGAGAATCGCAAGTCGGTCGTGACCGCCAACAAGGAACTGATGGCCGATTGTGGTCCCGAAATCTGGGACCGCGCCATTCATGCGGGCATCAACCTCGCGATGGAAGCGAGTGTCTGCGGCGGAATTCCGATTCATGCGGTGCTGCGCGAGGGTATCTCGGGCGACCGCATCATGGCGCTCTACGGAATTCTGAACGGCACCTGCAACTACATGCTGACCGAGATGGAGAAGCGCCAGGTACCTCTTCCCGGTGTGCTCGCCGAGGCCCAGATGCTCGGCTATGCGGAGGCCGACCCGAGCGCGGATATCGATGGTTATGACGCGCGATCCAAGCTGGTGCTGCTGGCGGCACTGGCGTTCGGCGAGAAGATCACGGCGTCGGACATCTTTATGGAGGGGATTCGCCGCATTTCGCCGCTCGACTTTCAGTACGCCCGCCAGTTGAAACACACCATCCGGCTGATTTGCGGCGCGCGCAAGACGTCGCGCGGTTTGATCCTGTTTGTGCGTCCCGCATTGATTCCTTCGCAGACGATTCTGGCGGGTGTGCAGGGCGCTTACAACGCCGTGTGGGTGAAGGGCCAGTTTGGAGAAGACACGTTTTACTACGGCTGGGGCGCGGGTGCGCGGCCGACCGGTGTCGCGGTGGTCAGCGATCTGATGCGCGTGGCCCGCGAGATCCGCAGTGGCAGTCCGGAACGCGTCTCGCCATTCGCCCACGAGCGGCTGGGCGAAAACAAGCCGGTCTCCATCCTGCTCCAAAAGCGTGCCTACTACCTGCGGTTCCGCGTGGAGGATCGCCCCGGCATCATCGCCAAGCTCGCCGGCATCCTGGCGAGCAAGAATATCAGCCTGGAAGCCGTCCTGCAGGAGCCTTGCGACAGCAAGCACGACCTGCCGTTTGTCATCACCGTCGAGCAGACATCCGAACAGTCCATTCGCGAAGCCGTGGAAGAGATGTCGCACCTCGACTTTATGCGCGAGGCGCCACTCGCCTTGCCGATGGAGACTGCGTTATGAAACTCAGAGCGATATTTGCGGTTCTGGCGTGCGCTTGCGGACTGTCTGCGCAGGTAGCCACCCAGGCCAATTCCGGCTACCAAACCGAACAAGCCCGCAAACAGGTAGCGTCCGGCCTCGCCGATCCGGCTCGCGACGAAAAACAGAAACCCCGTGAACTTGTGCAGGCGATGGGGCTGCGTCGCGGTATGGCGGTGGCGGATGTCGGCACCGGCATCGGGTACATGCTGCCGTTTTTAAGCCGCGCAGTCGGCCCCTCCGGCCACGTGACCGCGGAGGACATCTTCGACGATTTTCTGACGGCGGCCAAACAGCGAGCCGAAAATCAGAATCTGCACAACGTGACTTTTGTGAAAGGCACGGAGACCGACCCGTCTCTTCCAGCGAACCAGATGGACGAGATCCTGGTGTTGGACGTGTATCACCATTTCGACTATCCGGAGAAGATGCTGGCGTCCATCCGCAACGCGCTCAAACCCGACGGGAAGCTGGTGATCGTGGAGTATTACAAGACTCAGGAAGCGATGGCCAACGGCCGCGCGCTGAACCACATTCGCCTGAACAAGCCCGACGTCATCAAGGAGATCGAGGCCAATCACTTTCGCCTGGTTTCCGAACGGGAGCACATTCCGGGGAGCCAATATATGTTAATCCTGGAGAAAGACCAGGCTACTGGGGGATTGGAGTAAATGTCAGTGTTTTTCCGATACGTGAAGTACGCGGCTATGCCGCTTTTCCTGCTATTGCCGTTGAGCGCTCAGGAACAGGGCATCACTCGCCAGCAGGCGGACGAGATCCTGAACGAATTGCGCCAGATCCGGCAGTTGCTGGAGAAGCAAGGCAAACCCGCCGGAGCGCAGCCGGACCTGATCAGCAAGGCCAAGCTGAACCTGGATGGCTTCGCCATGATGGGCTCGAAGGACGCGCCGATCACCATCGTCGAGTTCACCGACTACCAATGCCCGTTCTGCCAGCGCTTTCACCTCACCACCTTCGGCGATATCAAGAAAAACTATATCGACACTGGCAAGGTCCGCTTCTACAGCCGCGACATGCCGCTCGACTTTCACCCCAACGCGCTGCGCGCCGCGCAGGCCGCACGCTGCGCGGGTGAACAGGGCCAGTTCTGGAGCTTGCGCAGCGTGATGGGCGCCAATCCGGACAAGCTCGACATGGACCACATCATGGGATTCGCGGGCGATCTGAAGCTGGACACCGCGAAGCTCAAATCGTGCGTGGAGAGCGAAAAGTACAAGAGCCCCGTCGAGACCGACGTCATGGAAGCGATGAAGATCGGCGCTACCGGGACGCCCACGTTCGTGATCGGCAAGAGTACGCCGGAGGGCGTGGATGGCGAGCTGATGATCGGTGCGCAGCCCTATCAGTATTTCGAATTGAAGCTGAAGGAATTGTCGAAGTAGTCGGGCACTCGCCCGTTATCGGACCGCCAGGTCTTCCAGAAAAATTTGCCGCGCCTCGCGATAGTCGTCAGGCAGCATGGGGCCGAGTTTGGCGGACTGCTCCGCCTCCCCGCGCTCCTCAGCGAACGTGGTATGCATCGACTGGAACGCGAGGAGGCTGGCCTCCACCACATCCGTGCCGTACTGCTCGGACGAATCGACCAGTTGATTGGCGCGCCCGAGAATATTCTCGGCAGTGGCGATGCGGCTGAGGCCGTCGCTCAGGATCGTGGCGCGCCGCGAGAGGCTCATGTGCGGGCCGAAGGCCTGGAGCAGCGTTGACCAGCGGTCGATGACGATCAGCGCGCCGTAGCGGTGCGTGTCGAATGTCATTTCGTAGGCAAAGGCTGAGCCCTTCGAGCGGCCTTCCAGGCGGCGCAACGCGATCGTGGCGGCATTCAACTCGCCTTCGAGCGAATTGACGAACGCGGCGACGCATCCGAAGAATTGGGGTTCGGTAAGGCTGGGATATCGAGTGATCCGCAATCCGGCCTCAGGCCATGTGGTCGCCGAGCGCGCGCTCGACTTCTTCGGCATTGAGTTTCTCGCCGTTGTTCAGCCGGTGGAGGACGGAATTGATGATCTCCTTGGCCTCGTCCTTCCCGAAATTCTTGATGAATCCGTCGAAGAAGTGCTCGCCTGCCATGGCGTGGTTGATTTCGGTTTCTTTGTTGTGATCCTGCAGTTCGGTGAAGTAGACCACGCGGTATTTGCCGGTGTACTCGGTCTCGCGATAGATCTCGAACATCACCTTGTCGGACTCGAACAGCATAAATTCGAGCGTACCACACGAAAATCAGTGCATCGTGGCGGCGATGATCCAGCACAGTCCGAGCGCGACCGCCCCGGCCAGAATCGCCGCCGCCACGTTGCGCTCCTGCACGATCTCCTTCCACAGATTGAAGGGGGCCAGCTTGATGACGATGGAAAAGGCGGCGATGAAGACGAGGATGGCGAGCCCGGCAAAGATGAGCGCGTTGAGGAGGGGAAATTCGGTCATAGCGAGCAGTTTTGCGGGTGCAAACCCTACTGTAGGGGATTGCACGAGGGGTGGCAACCCTTGGTAGAATGGATAGGACCTGCGGGAGTAACTCAATGGTAGAGTCACAGATTTCCAATCTGTTGGTTGCGGGTTCGATTCCCGTCTCCCGCTCCACCATTCGGCCGGCGTAGCTCAGTTGGTAGAGCATCTGATTTGTAATCAGAGGGTCGGGGGTTCAAGCCCCTCCGCCGGCTCCATAAAATCAATAGCTTACAGTCAGGTGGGGAGCCTTTCGCCGGGATTGGTAGCAACGCGCTCTGAAGGGCGGAAAATCGCATCCATTCGATCCGCAGCTTCCTTTCTCAGTTCAGGAACTACATGCGAATAGAGGTTCATCGTCACCGCAATCTGGCTGTGTCCGAGCAACTCCATTACAACCCGCGGGTGAACGCCTTGCGTCAACAGCAAGGTTGCGGCGGTATGGCGGAGGTCATGAATTCGGACTCGTGGCAACTCCGCGGCGGCCCTGATCTCATCGAACGCGCGCTGTAGGTTCCTCGGTTCAATCGGTGTTCCGATGTTGGATGTGAACACGAAATTCGTATCCTTCCACCTGCTTCCAGCGATCCTCCGTTCCTCTTCTTGACGGGATCGGTGCTCGATCAAAGCTGAAAGGCAGACCTGGGGCAGATTGACGGTCCGTCTGCTGGATCGCTTCGGTTCCCTCAAGAGCAACGTTCCGTTCTTCTCGCCGGGGAGTTTAATTCGTTGCAAAGCTGAACGGATCGCCAACGTCCCACTGTTCGAAATCGATGGCTGCCCATTGCAGGCCCAGTGCCTCGCCCTTCCGCAGGCCAATTGCCAGTGCCACGGAGAACAGGGCCCCAAGCCGATGCCCCTTTGACGCTTCAATGAATCGCTTCGACTGCTCTGGAGTGTAGGGCGTGATCTCTGCCGTTTCCATCTTCGGGTAATCCACAAGAAGGGCAACATTCCGCGGTACGAGGTCCAACCTGTAAGCCTTGTCGAGAGCCATTCGAAGGACCGTGAGGCAGTAGCGAACCGAGGCGGCCGACAAGTGCTTATCTTCCGGTTTTGGCTCACCTTCAACAGCCGCTTTGACACCCGGCCCGTTGGTCCTGATCGCCGCCAACTTCGCACGCTTGAACTGTTCAATAGCGGAAGCGCTCAATTTTGCGAGCGCGATTTTGCCCAAGCCCGGAATCAGGTGCAATCGGACCGTTGCTTCGTAACTAACGTACGTTGCTGGAGCGACATCGGCCTTTGTTGCTTGGACCCATTCGACGAGGTAGTCGCTGACCGTCTGTTTGACCGGGTTGATATTGATTCCGCGTTGCTGATCGTGGAGAGCCTTTTTCAATTCATCGCCAACCTCGTGACGCGTTGCCGCTGTGAATACCTTCCGGTTGAGGCTGCCGTATGGCTTCCTTCCGACCGTCACGGCTGCGCGCCAACGGCCATCTTGCATGCGGTATATCGAACCTTCGGAATTACCTCGTCTTCTTTTGAGCATTTTTGGACCTCAAGTCTTGGCGGTAACGCGCCATCTTTTCGCGAAGTGAGCAGTTATCGTGCATTCGCTTGTTTCGGCGATAATTCGTTACATCCATTTTTCCGCCGTGGCGAAAGCGGAAAGGCGGTACTTTTGGCTGCTGATGAAACAGTGTCGCGCGGAGCTCGGTCGGGAGGAAGAGAGGCAATGATTTTCAATCTGAGTGGAACAGGAGATTCCTATCTTTCGTGAACGTTGTGTCTGAATCGACAGATGGGTTACTCCTGGAGGACACGGGCCTTGGTGAACGACTGTGCTAAAGGAGCAAACACGTGTTCTGCATGAAGTGTGGTATGGAGATTCAGGATAAGTGGACGGTCTGTCCTCAATGCGCAGAGCCTTTACCTTGTCGTGCTGCCGCTAGACCTGCACCACCACCGCCTCGACCGGCCGTGCCACCGCCTCGCCCGGCGACGGCTCCGCCTTCTGTGCCGAGAGCGCAAAAGCCGGGGGTATCAGTCGCGGCTGTGATTGTGTGTTCGTTGGTTCTGGGTCTCGGACTGCTGAGTGTGTTTCACCGGACTAGCCGGCGAACCGAGGATCCAGCTAACCGCTCCGCCGAGGATCCGGTAGCGATCCAGAACAGAATTCTCGCCGGCTCCCACGACGGCTATCTCAAGGCCCTGAATGGGAAATCTCCAGTCGCAAGTCCGCCTCCTGTGGCAACATCGACTTCCGCAGGCGAATACGTAATCGTCTACAAACCTTGGCCCTGTGGATCGTCAAAGGATGCCCTTTCCGAAATCACCAAGTGGGCCGTAAGGAACGACACGCGAGAAATGGCCATTGCGATGGCCAGAACAGGCTCCGCACTCTTGATCCCCGGAACCCGGATCAAGATTCTGGATACCGGAATTATGTCATCGAAGGTTCGCATCGTCAGGATGGGCGATCTGGCCAGCAGCGGCCTGTCAGGGTCATCAAAGTACTATGGATTTTCGGGCCAGGAATGCTGGGTGCATTCGGAAGCTGTCCGATAAAGCGGTTTCTCTCCAAGCGGGTTGTGTTCCATGGGCGGTACCACACTAGTCTCGGCTCGGTTTGTCATGCAACGGGACCGTCAGATGACGGAACGTTTGTGGGCGGTCAACTCTTTTGAACGAAAGGAGCGGCTGAGGGAGCGTACCAATGTGCAGCCCACATTCCCATCGCGCACGGGTTATGATCACAGACGGAGCGAAATGAACCCCGAAAAACAACAAGAGATTTTAAGCGCCCTCAGATCGAAACAGGCTCTCGGGCCGTGTCCTGTCTGCCAGAAGCCCACTCGTGTCGTGCAGCCTGAGTACGCCGGTCTGCTGTTCTCAAAAACGGCGACATTCGAGATTCCTGGCCCAGTTGCAACATGCGCAATTGTTGAATGTCTAAACTGCGGCTTCATCACGACTCACAATATTTCTAGGTTGGGGGTGCAGGCATAGTATATGGACCAACAGCCCCAACTTGGGAGAGGCGTAGAGAAGTTTGGTGACGAGCAGGTTACCCTCAACCTCGGCCAATTAATTAATCGCGTCGATACTAATGTCAATCAGGACATTATCGTCACCACAGCGGACAAAGCGAAGCTTTGCTTGATCGACGCGCTTGACCGGTTGGAGAGGAGGCGGTCTTGGATTGCTCCTGCGGGTATTGTCGCCACGCTTTTCATTGTTTTCCCCACCACGACATTCCACGACTTCATTGGACTTTCAAAGGAGTACTGGAAGGCAATGTTTTCATTGGTGACACTGGGTTCTTTGTTTTGGCTGATATGGACTCTGTTCCGGCTTCGGTCGTCCCTCTCCGTCGACCAAGTTGTTGAGAACCTCCGCGCAAGTTCGATCACGAAGATAACGTCAGATTAAGACGCTGCGCGCCACGCCTGGATTTGAAGCCTTGGTTACGGGAATTGACGGAACTAGGCTAGAAGCTAGAGCGACGCGATCAACTTATCAACAGCTTCCTTATATCGATCAAGCGGCTCATCATTCACCTGGGGCTTAGTATCGTGGATCTGGTACTTTCCGGCTCCCCAGCAACGGTCAGGACCCACACCGTTGGACTGACGACCATCAAACCTACGAAACTCTCATTTTGGACGACTTGCGCTTCGCTTCGCGAGCCGCGACGGCCTTGCGCGCACGTTCCGAGCGTTGTTCAGGAGTCATGGTTTCGAGGGAACGCTTCCCTCCAATCTTGCCACCCTTGGCTTCCTGCATTCGGCTTCTGTACGAGTTTGCCACTATTTCGCGGCATAACGCTAAGCCCTTTAATTACAACATCAATATATTTTCTTCGGTTTCGTGCGATGGGCGGCATTGTGTGCCGTGGGGACTGTAGACCACCAAACGCTTGGCTGCCGTTCGATAACATGAGCCGCTGGAGGACATTTGGCAGATCGCTGGATCAGTTCACGACGGTCGCGCGCTTGGTGGGATGCAATCGGACGCTGATCGTGGGGTGCTTACGCGCTTTTTGGGAATCCTCGCGCGGCCTACGCCGCACCGCAGTCTGACGCTGCATCACGTGACGCATGCGCCAGACGCCAAAACCAGGCAAACCGTCTGACTCCGACGGGTGCGGTCTTTTAGAACCAGTGAGTTACAAGGAATTTCCGTCGGACTCCGACGGGTTCGAGAGGCATCCTGCGCGCATCTGGTAAGCGGTTCCAGAGCAAGCGGCCTCTGGCCGAACTGGTCCGGCAAATTCTGAGGATGGGTGCCGCCGAAAGATCGGGCGCAAGGCCAGTAAGGATAGCGGGGGCCCATTGGCCACAGCATCCCAGTGATTACTTCCCCGTTGTGGAACTCGCCGGTCCAGCTTTTCCTAATAGCAGCGGCGCGAAGACCATTCCGATCGGGCCCAGGTCTCGCACCTTGGCGTATGACGATTTCGACATCTCCCGAGCTTTGGCAGTGTGACAGAAGTATGCGTTCACCGGGTTGAATGGCACTTCGATCTTGGACAGAGCCTTGGCGAGGCCTGGATTTTGGGTGGCAAATTTCTCAATCTTTTCAAAGGCGTTTCCGCTGACCTGAAAGAAGGCCAGGGAGCTTTGCAGATTCTGATCCATTTCCATGAAGCTGGTGTGTGAGGAGCGGAGGTGCCCACTTTTGAGCTCGGACAGGTAGATGTTCTCGACGAGGACGGCAAAGAATTCTTCGTCGCTGTCGTACATCGAGAGCCCCTTGCGGGCCACGGTCGAGGGCCCGAGGTCGAACTTCAGGGAAACCATCCGCGCTCCATGCACCAGTTCGTGCAGTAGAACCTCATCCTCGGACGGCGTGTACTGGGCCCGTGGCGCGTAGAGTTTCTGGCAGGGGCCTCCTTTCGCGTACATGCCGGGAGTAAAGTTGACCTTCCCCCGCAAGACCGGGAGGTGGGTGCGCGCCACATTGTTGAGTACATTAGTGACGGCGTTCCACTTATACTGCATGGGGTCCCCTTCGTCGGTGTCTGCCGGTGCGCAGACGTTGGGGTTCATCACATTCGGCACAATCCTGACGACCCGGTGGTTCGACCGAATCGTATTGAGCACTGCCTGCCCAACCTTGGAGGCTGCGATCTTGATGAGGATCCTGCGGACCCCGTTCTCATAGGCTACTGGGGAAATCGGTGGGGTTTTGGTGTCTGAAAGAGAGCTCGGATCGATTAAGATCCCGAACTGCGATTCGAACGGCATGCGGCCTCCTGCGTGAAAGCCCCCGGGATAGCTGCTGGGATCGCCTTTTGCTCTCAGGGGGCCCGCAATCAAAATATTGGCGTCTTCCAATGGATATAGCGCCAGTCCGCCGCGGAAACCGTAACGCTGCTCGAATTTTTCCCAGACTTGAAGATGACGGCCTTGCCGACGGCGACCGCTCCTGCAGCGGCTGGCAATACGGTCGTGATCAATTGCACGGGTTTGGGGCCGGTGAGCCCGTTGGTCCCCGCCGGTCTTCCGGCACCCAACTCACCGCTTTCGGAGGCCAGTGGCGTCACAGGGACAATGGACGGCATCCCAGCCGTGCCGTTCGCAAGCCTGTCGCCGGGGTTCACGGGGCTGTACCAGCTTAATTGCGGTGCCTCAAAACGTGACACCCGGATCGCAGGTTCCTGTGGTGATCAACGTGGCGGGTCAGATGAGCCAGCCCGTCACGATGGTGGTGAGACCGTAGTGGCTCGTATTCCCGATTGGCTCAGTCGGCCAGCGCCAACACTGCCCGCCCACGAAACCGTTCTGCGCGAAACCGCATTCCCTCCGAATTAGAACGCGATTTTGAAAGCCAACTGGACATTACGGGGCTCGCCGAAGCCGAGACCTGGCGCGGAAGATCCATTCTTCGTTTGCGTCAACTGGCCGAAGGTAGCGCTCGTGAGTGTGGTCGTCGGGTTCGCCCAGTTCGTGCGATTGAACAAGTTGAAGATCTCCACGCGGAATTGGCCGGCGATGCGTTCGGTGATCGGAATCTTCTTGAAGATCGAGAAGTCCACGGAACCAAATCCCGGACCGTAGAGGACGTCGCGGCCGAGATTGCCGAAGGTGCCGGCGGCGGGCTTGGCAAATGCCGCGGGATTGAAGTACTGAACCGCGCGCGTGTTGGTCAAGACCGGGATATTGGCGTACGGGTCACCGACCAGGTCCACGCGATCTTTGCCTTCGCTGGTGCCACTGACGTTGGTGCCCGCCGAGATGCTCATGGGAGAGCCGGTGGTGAAGGTGAGCAGCGCGTTGAACTGCCACCCGTTGGTCAGGCGCGATGCGAATTTGGTCCAGTGGGGCAGATCGTAGCTCACGAAACTGGTCATCGCGTGGCGCACGTCGAAGGTGCTCGACCCCCAATCGTTCTTCAGGTTGTAGCTGTTGGTGGGAGTGCCAACCGACGATGCGTCATCCAGGGAGTGTCCGTAGGTGTAGTTGACGTTTGCGGTCAGTCCTCTCCAAACGCGTTGGTGCAGGGCCACCTGCAGCGAGTTGTAGCTGGAGTCGGCGATCGCGGCAAGCTGGTTGATCGCGCCGAGCGTTGGATAGAGCGCGGCGTATGGCCGCACGCCGTTGATCAGTTGGTTGATGTCGAGCACCGCGGCCAGTTTCCGGCCTTCGCTGCCCACGTAGCCTACCTGCAGCAAGGTGGAACTGGTAAGCTGCCGCTGGATATTGAGATTGAAATTCTGAATGTGGGGCATGGTGAAGTTGGGATTCACCGAATATGCGCCGAACGGCGGCGTGGCAGTGGCGGTTCCGAAAACCGGCACGCCCGGTTGGAAGATCACGTTCTTCGCTGAGACGGAAAATACCGGGTTCGCGCCGGCTGGATTGTAGGCCGCCCCGGATGCGCCACCATTGCCGGTCCCGCCGCCGGCCGTAAATTCGCTGACCGTCGGCACGTCATAGAATATGCCCCATCCACCGCGGATAACCCACTTGCCGCCTCGCTTTGGGGTGTATGCAAAACCGAAACGCGGCGCGAAGTCGCGATGGCTCGGAGAATAGAGGTCGCTGTTGGTGAAGCCGTTCGCGGGCGTGAAGTTGTAAATCGGAGCGTTGGTCGTGTATGGCGCGCCTTGGTAGCTGTAGCGCACGCCATAGTTGATATTCAACAGCGGCGAGATCTGAAAGGTGTCGTGAACCCACCAGTCGCCCGAGTTGACGTGGTAGACACGCTGTGGATCGCCGCGGATGATGGTGGCGCCGTTCGAATTGCTTGGTTCGCCGGCGAGGAAGTCCGCCATAGATCGCAAAGTCGATGAGACTGTTGGGTCGGTGGCCCAGGGCCCTCGTGTGCCGTCGAACGTGAAGGTGCTGCGGGAATTGCTGAAGTAGGCGACGTCCACGACAGCGACGCGAAACTCGCCGCCGAACTTCCATTGGTGCCGCCCCGAGGTGAACGAAAGATTGTCGGTAGCATGGCCGGTCGTATCGGTGCGCCCGAGAGGAGGCGTGGCGCCGACATAGTCGAAGCCGTTAATCGTGATCTTGGGCGCACCGGAGAGTCCTCCGGTCACCAGCCCCATGGCTAGCGGGTCGAATCCAATGTTCACGTCGTCGAAGGTTTGCAGGAAGTAGTTGGTGCCGAGCGTGAGCTGGTTGATCAGCCGCGGCGTGAGGAGAGCGTTTTCGACCACCGAGAAATTGTGGACGTGCATCGGGGCTACCTGGAAAAAGTCGTGGAAATGGGAGCCGACGTCGGCAGCTTGGGTTCCCGTGCCTCCCAGGTAGCGAATCGCCAGCGAGTGCTTGTCGTTGAACCGGTGATCTACTTTGATGATGCCGTTGTAGCTGTTGTATGTATTCAGCGAGTTTGCGAGGTAGTTGTTGGCGGTTGCCGGCCCGGTGCGGCTGTTCGCGGGCCAGATGTTAATCAGGTTGGCGGAAACGGGATTCAGCGCGACCCCGTATTTCTGGAGGACCGCGGTGCCCGCGTCAACCCACGCCGCCGAAGGTGAGGTATCGAGAATCGAGAGTCCGGCTACGGCCAGTTGGACTTCACCGGTCAGAAAGAAGAAGGTCTTGTTCTTGATGATCGGCCCACCAGTTGCGAATCCGAACTGATTATTGCGGATCTCCTGCTTCGGGCTACCCGGATTCTGAAGCGGCGAAAGGGCGGCCAGGGCCTCATTGCGGTCGAAGAAGAACAGGTCGCCGTGCAAACTGTTGGTCCCCGATTTGATCACCATCTGGATCGCGGCTCCCGCGTTGCGCCCCATGTCGGCGCTCGCATTCGTCTCGACTGAGAACTGGTCGAGCGCTTCGATCGGCACCAGCGCACCCGCGATGCCCGAGACACCTCCCTGATTCACGGCCACGGCGTTCGAATACGCATCGTTGTTGTCTGCGCCGTCAATCTGGTAATTCGCGCCGTTGGTGCGCATTCCGTTGATGGAAGTGCCGGAAGGGGTGACGCCCGGAGCCAGCTTGATCATCTGTTTGAAATCGCGGCCGTTCATCGGCATGTCGCGCACGGCCTTGTCATCCACTACGGCGACCAGCGCGGTGCTGGTAGTTTCAAGCGATACCGCAGTCCCCGAGACCTCGATCACGGATTGTTGCTGGGCAACGGACAACTGCACGGGCACATTGGTGGTCTTGGCAACGGAAACCTCCAGTCCGCCAATCTTCGTCACCTGGAAGCCGGGCGCAGTTACCGTGATTTGATAGATGCCAGTCTGCAATTCGGCGAAGAGAAACGCCCCATTGCCGGTAGTGCTCATGGAACGGGAGTAACCCGTGGCAGGGTTGTCCAGCTTGACGATGGCATCGACCAGCGCGGCGCCGCTGGAATCCACGACTGTGCCGGCGATATCACCGCGGAAATTCTGCGCGAAAGAGCTCGCCGCAAACACCGCTACGAGCGCAAGACAGCGTATGCGCATGAGTGGCTCCTTGATGTTCGGAATTTATTGAAGGATCAGACTACAAGGCTGATATGCAGGAACAACAAGGTAGCTGCCGCGTTACGAACTTGGATCGATTGGTTGGTAGCTTACCGCAGGATCGAGTTGCTGTCAATATAAGAGTCACCTTCAAAATCACCCGGCGTTGCGATGCTGCAATCGCAGGCGGTCCCAACTCCCGTCCGCCAGCCATCCGCCGTCGACGCGTAGTTCCATGCCGTTGACGAAGCCGCTCAGCTTCGGGTCCGAAAGATAGGCGATGGCCTCCGCGATGTCGTTGGGGCGGGCAAATCGAGCCATCGGGATGCGATTCTCGATGTCCGCGTCGCTATAATGTCCTCCGGCCTGATCAGCCTGGTCCATCTCCGTCTTCACCCAACCTGGACACACGGCGTTGCAACGGACGCCGCGCCCTCCCCACTCTGCGGCGAGCGTCCGGGTGAGGCCGATCAATCCGTGCTTGCTCGCGTTGTAGGCGGCGCGGTCCGCAATTCCAGCGAGACCGGCGACCGACGCTACATTCACGATCGCGCCCTCGCGCTGCCGGAGCATGACTTTGCCGAAGGCCCGCGATAACAGAAATGGTCCGGTGAGATTCACTTCTAAGACGCGGCGCCACTCGTCGGCGCCAGTCTCTTCCGCAGGCCGGATAAAACTGATCCCGGCGTTATTGACCAGCACGTCCACTCTTTGAAAGTGGCCGGTCACTATCTGCGCGATGTGCTCCACTTCGCTTTCGTTCGAGATGTCTGCCGGAATGGCGATCGCGGCGCCACCGGCCGCTCGGATCGCTTCCAAGGTTCCGTCTACCGGCTGAATGTCGTTCAAGGCCAGCGCGTATCCTTTGGCGGCGAGCACTTCGGCCGTTCGCCGGCCGATACCCTGAGCGGCGCCTGTGATCACCGCGACCCGAATTGTGGCTTCCATGCCTACCAGGATAAATCCCCGGTGCCGTTTTCCCGTCACTTTTCGTTGGCGTTCTCGCAGGTAACAGATAGAAGGGTGACCTCGGAGGTAAGCCCTCGAAAAACCAATTCAGGAGGTGCGCGGCCAATGACCCCCGCCCAGTACATGGAACGTTATAAGAATATTTGGGTGCCGATTGATGGTGACCGGTCAATGAGCGTCTCTGTGAAGAAGTATGTCTTGGCGAGCGACTCGAGCTACAACGCCTCGGCGGCCGACCTCTTCCTTCGCACGCTGGCGCGCCGGGGGATCGACAGTTCCGTGCGGGTGGATACGCCAAACGGAACGACTCGTGTAGATCCACGGCAAACCAAGCACGCGGACGCGATCAAACAAGGCAAACGCGACCTGGTGCTGAGCAGCGGCGGATTGAACGGCAAGGAACTGAGGGTGGATACGCGGGTTGCGAACTGGTATTCGATGGCGCAATTCGCCTTCTGGGGAAAGGGTTCACCAGAGGCTTGCCAGATTGTGCTGCAGCTTGCGGTCAACTGGGGCCTCACCGCGAACCCTCAGGACTATGCGGACGCCGCTCTGGGAATTGACTGCAACGGGTTTGTCGGCAACTACATGTGGCACATGATGGGCAAATCCAACGATTGGACGTCGCTCGGCGTCGCGAACCATGAGCTGGGACCGAATTCTCCGATCAGGAGCGGCTATTACGACCGATACAAAGGCCACCTCATCAAGCGCTGGCAGGATCTCGACAACTCATCGAAGTACATCATGATGCTGACTGACGACCATGGTGAGGTGGTCAATCAAAAATCCGGCAGACTTACAGCGCATATCGTGATCACCGAGCCGGGAGGCCGCCAGGACCGTCCCGGCGACCCGAATTCGTTTGCCGTGACCGTAGTGGAGTCTACCGCGGGAGCGAATCCGACCGGACTGACGAAGAGCTACTACCTTTGCCAGAGTTTCACGGCAGACGGCACGTTCTCGCTGTATCGGGAATCTATGATCGCGGGGCATAAAGAAGTGAAGTTCAAGATTGCAAAAGTCGGTTAAAGAAAGAAGGTCGAGGCTGAAGCAAATCTGGCGCGGAGGGGTCTAAGAGGACAATGTTCCAGGACTTCCGCTATGCAGCGCGGCCCCGCTGATCCGATCGATCCGCGCGGTGGGCCACACAGCGCGATCGGCCGGCGGCCGGGCCGCGCGCGTCGATCCAGCTGTCACGCTGCGAGGAGAGTGAGTAAGGTAAGATGGACCGCGGGGAATGGCGTGCATTTTATTTCCGGTCGACGCCTAACCTTGGCGTCGGAGTGCAGTCCAATGCCCCAAGGAGAACTCCGTGGACAAGCTCTGGATGGACGTTCGCTATTCCTTCCGCGCTCTTGCCAAGAATCCGGCTTTTGCCGGCATCGCGATTCTCGTGCTCGCCCTTGGCATCGGCGCAACCACCGCGATTTTCAGTGTCGTCAATGCGGTTCTGATCCGGCCCATGCCGTACAAGGATCCGGCGCGGCTCGTCGCCATCTCCAGTCTGATCCGGCGCCCGAGTGCCAGCCGGACCATCGCCACGGTAAGTCTGAACGAGGTGGAACATTGGCGTGCCGGGAGCCGCTCGCTGGAGGCGGTCGGCAGCTTCGTCTTCTCCGGGTTCCCGGTGAGCGTCGGGACGCAATCGATGTACCTGGTGGGCATCGGAGCGGATCCCGAATTACTGGAGGCGCTCGGGGTTCAACCGGCGATAGGCCGCAATCTGGCTGGGCAGGGGAGCAAGGTGAAGGACTCTGGAGTGCTGATCAGCCATCGGATCTGGGTCGAGGCTTTTCACAGCGATCCGCAGGTGATTGGCAAATCGATCGACATGGATGGATCGGCCTCCGTGGTGGCCGGCGTGCTTCCCGCGACGTTCCAGTTTCCCCGATCGGATGCTACGTACTTCGCCGAAGATCCGGACCTCATCTTTCCGGTCGCGAATATCGCCGATTCCTGGGGTCGCGGCTCCACGCAGTGGTTCGCCATCGGGCGTTTGAAGGCCGGCGTTTCCGTCAGCCAGGCAGACGCTGAACTGAAGACCCTCACCAACAGCCTGGCCGCCCGCGATCCCGACCTGGCCGGCATGTCGGTGCAGCTTTCTCCGCTCAATGCGGAGACTACCAACTCGGTGCGTCCCGCACTCCTGCTCTCACTGGGAATTTCCGTCGTGTTGCTGCTGATCGCGTGCAGCAACATTATGAATCTCCTGTTCTCGAGGGCCGCGCAGAGGGGGCGTGAGATGGCGGTACGCAAGGCGGTAGGCGCGACGTCCGGGAGGTTGATCCGGCAGATGTTGACGGAGAGCGCGTGCCTCACACTGCTCGCCGGAGTCCTGGGCGTGGCCCTCGCCAACCTGGCGCTGAATGCGCTGGTGCGGCTTTCCCCGGCTCATCTACCCATCTCCGGGGAAGTGACTATCGACCGGACCGTTCTACTGTTCGCCTTTGCCGTGTGCTCGGCGTCGGCGATTCTCGCCGGAGTCCTGCCAGCGCTGCACCGCAGCCGGCAGACTGAGTCTTTGATCGCCACACCGCGATCGTCGGGCAGCCGGGCGCTGCTGCATTTCCAGCGCGCGCTGATGGTCACGCAGATCGCTCTCGGAGTGGGCCTGCTGGCTGCGGCCGGACTGCTGACGCACAGCCTCTTACGCCTGAGTTCCGTGGATCCGGGATTCCGAACGGAGGGCACGCTCGCGTTCGAGATGGCTTTCCCCAGCGGCCGCCCCGGCGAAACTCCGCGCACCTACGAGCGCATTCTGCAGGCGACCCGCTCGGTGCCGGGCGTGATCTCCGCGGGCTGGATCACCAATCCTCCGCCGGAGACGCGGGCAGGAATCTTCATCCCGTTCTCGATCGTCGGAAGTGCTTCGCGCTCGCAGGCATTTTGCAATCTCCAGATCACCAGCGAAGACTACTTTAATACGGCCGGCATTGCGTTGGCTCACGGCCGCGACTTCACCGCCGGCGACGCTTCCGGCGCGCCTCGTGTGGTCATCATCAACGAAACGCTGGCCCGGCAATACTTCCCCAATTCCGATCCGGTGGGGAAGCACATCGTGATTTCGTGGGACGGAACGAACGACCGCGAAATCGTGGGAATCATCCGCGACGTTCACGATCGCGGTCTGAACGTGAAGCCGGTTGGGGCCGCGTATGTTCCGTACCGTCAGTTCGCGTTGGCCTACGGCGGAGTGGTGGCGCGCACGCAGGGCTCGCCGGAAGCGGTGCTGCCGGAGATTCGCCGCCGCATCGCGCAGGTGGATCCATCGATACCGCTGAAGAGTGTGATGACCATCGGCGCCCGCTTACGCCGCACACTGGATGCGCCGCGATTCTACACGATGATGGCGGCCGGCTGCGCGCTGATGGCGGTCCTGTTTGTCACTCTCGGGCTGTACGGCGTGATCTCGTACGCGGTCTCGCGGCGGACTGCGGAGATTGGCATTCGGGTCGCCCTGGGCGCGCCGCGCGAGCAGATTCTGCGCTCGGTGCTGTGGCAGGGGCTGCAAATGGCCGCGATTGGAGTCGCGCTGGGGGTGGCGTTGTCACTCGCCGCCACGCGACTGCTCGCCACCCTGTTGTTCGAGGTGAAACCGATCGATCCGGCGACGCTCGCCGGAGCCGCGGCCGTAGTCGTGGTAGTGACGCTCGCCGCGAGTTATTTTCCGGCGCGTCGCGCCAGTATGGTCCACCCAATGGTGGCGCTGCGTCAGGATTGAGCGGGCGGCGATTCGGCGCTCATTTTGCGGCCCAACGACTCGGCCTTGCGGATTACCTTTTCGCGCATCTCCCAGGCGGCGATGGCTTGTCTGGCGCCCTCGCAGGCCATGGAAGTGCTCATCCGCCGGTCGGCAAGGTCGAAAGTATCTTCCGCCTCCATGTGGGCGGCATCCGCCTGTTCTTCGGCTTCCTTGAGACGATGAACGGCGTCCAGAAGTTCGGCGGGAATCGTTCGGGGCTTACCGTTGCGGCTCCCCAGCGAGCGATAGGCCGCCTTCAGTTCCTGGCTCCAGGATGCCTTCACCTTGGCTTCCTGTTCCTCCAGTGCTGCCCACGCCCGGTCAGCAGTGGTTCTTAATCGGCGTTTTTCGGTAAGCCAACCCCAGAGCGACCAGTCGATGGCTTCCCGCATCAGGCTCTTGGCCTCTTCGACAGCGGCTAACTTCTGCATACTGCCTCGATCGTAGCGAGTGCTTACGCGACCTTTGGGAAGTTGAGCCTTACCAACCGCTCTCTCACGGTCGCACTTTGTCCAGGCGAATTCCCGGAAAAACGCGTACGCGCCCGATTGTAGCCACAGAATAACAGCCATCGCGGATTGGCGCTATGATTAATCAGGTAAAAAGGACATGAAAAACCGTAAATGGATCACCACGCCAGTGATCTTGTCCTGTGCCGTGCTGGCGGCTGCCATTTCCTGTGCGGCGCTGTTCGCGCAACAATTGAAACCTCAAACCCAGCACGATTTCGATAATTACGTGCAATCTGCGGAGACTCGGATGAATGGCCAAAAGGCGTTTGTCCGCGCGGATTCCGATAGCGCGTTGAATACCCGACTGGTCCACGGCCTGAAGGTGGAGACCTTGCCCGCGAACGGGCCGAACCCGCATGCGCTGACGGGGGGCCAACTCTACGACTGGGTTGGCGTGGTGTTCATTCCAGATGTCAATCTGGACAGGCTGGTACGCATGCTCCAGGATTACGATCATCGGGCGGATTATTTCAGCGAGACGATCGCGTCTTCCAAACTCCTGTGCCGCACCGGCGACTCTCACTTCCGATACACGATGCGCCTGAAGGAGCCAGCCGTAATCGATGTGGAGAGCGATGTAGTTTGGGAGAAAGTGGACGAGCATCGCTGGCGCTGCCGTTCGTACTCGACCAACACGCAAGAAGTAGGCAAGGATCACGGGTACCTGCGGCGTCTCTATTCCTACTGGCGCTTCGCCGAGAATCAGCAGGGGGTTCAGGTGGAGGCGGAGACGATCACGCTGAGCGACGAATTCGGCTCGATGGCGCGGACCTTCGGGTCGCTGCTGATGGGGATTAACCCCGAGAAATCGTTGAAGCACTCGCTGAGCTCGATGCGGGAGTCGGCCAAGCGGCCCGGGCTGGAGAAGTTGACGCTGCCGATCGGCCTGCCCGAGTGCACCACCGGAACCCAATAGCCAGGGTCGAGGGCCAAGGTCATGGACGACACGCGGTTCGATTTCGATTTCATCGTGGTTGGATCCGGGTTTGGAGGCAGCGTCACGGCGCACCGGCTGGCTGAGAAAGGCTACCGGGTGGGAGTGATGGAAATGGGGCGCCGGTGGACCCCCGAAAATCTGCCGCCCACCAATTGGCTGATCTGGCGCTGGATCTGGCGGCCCCGGCTGGCTCTTCGCGGCTTCTTCAATATGGAGCCGTTCCGGCATGTCGTGATTCTGCACGGGTGCGCGGTCGGAGGAGGGTCGATCACTTACGGGAATACGCTGCTGGTGCCGAAAGACTCGGTATGGGACAACGGCTCCTGGGCGGGCCTGGCGGATTGGAAGCGCGAGATTCGTCCTCACTTCCAGACGGCGCTGCGCATGCTGGGCGTGGCCGAGAACCGCATTCTGGGACCTGCGGACCAGATCCTGCGGCGTGCCGCGGTACATGCGGGCGTCGGCGACACTTTTTACCGGACGCAAGTGGCGGTCTTCGAACCACAGGAAGGCGAGGCGGGTGGCGTGACCTATCCGGATCCCTACTTTGGAGGCGAAGGGCCGGAGCGAACCACTTGCATCGGCTGCGGCGGCTGCATGATCGGGTGCCGCTACAACGCCAAGAATACGCTCGATAAAAACTATCTCTATCTGGCCGAAAAGCACGGAGCGCGGGTCTTTGCCGAAACGCGGGTGGTGGACGTGGCGCCGTTGAATGGCAAAGCCGATGGCAGCGACGGCTACGAAGTCCGCACCGAGAAATCCACCGCGTGGCTCCGCCGGGAGCCGCGCCGCTTCACCTGCCGCTCGGTGGTATTTGCGGCATCCGCTTTAGGTACCATGGATCTGCTCTTCCGGCTAAAGCAGAAGGGATCTCTGCCGGCGATCAGCGATCAGCTTGGCAAACGAGTCCGCACCAATGCCGAGTCGCTGATTGGCGTGCGCATCCCACGGAGCAAGGACGACCTGTCACAAGGCATCGCGATCGGGTCAGGGGCTTACATCGACGAGGACACGCACATCGAGGCAGTGAGGTACCCGGACAAAGCGGACGCCATGGGTCTGCTGGCGACACCGTTGACCGGTGGCCGGGCAGGGTGGACGCGGATTCTCTACTGGGTGGGCTCGATCGCGAGGGCACTGCTGCGCCATCCCTTCCATACGATCCGCTGCCTGCACCCGTTTGGATTCGCGCGGGAGTCGATCATTCTGCTCTGTATGCAGGCGCTCGACGGGCATATCGACATGCGTCTCGGGCGCCCGTGGTTCTGGCCGTTTCGCAAGATCCTGATGAGCCGCGGGAAGCGAATCCGCACCTTTATTCCGAAGGCCAACGATTTTGCGGCGAAGGTCGCCAAACTTACGGGGGGCACGCCGATGAGCATGATCACGGAGGTGCTTTTCGATGTCCCGGGAACGGCGCACATTTTGGGAGGCTGCCCGATCGCAGATTCGGCGGAGCACGGAGTGGTGGACCATCGCAGCCGCGTATTCGGCTATCGCAATCTGTACATCTGCGATGGCTCAGTGCTGGCGGCGAATCTGGGTGTGAACCCGAGTCTGACGATCTGTGCGGTCACGGAGAGGGCGATGAGCTTCATTCCGCCGGCGCAGGGGGATGAAAAGCGGTTGGCCTGAAATGTCTTAGACGAGACCATCCTCGGACGACCATCGCAACGGCCTAACGCACCGACATGTCGCGGACGTAGATGTCTTTGAAGCGCATGTTGCCCTCCCCGCCGGAGTGCAATTGCAGGGCGATGTATCCGTCGAACGACTTGGGTGTGGGATCGGTGAAGTCGAGGATGGTGATGCCGTTCAAGATCGCGACCATGTGATTGCCTTCCACTTTGAGAAGGAAGTCGTTCCAGTCGGTGGGTCGCAGAACCTGTTCGTATTCGGGTGAGGGCCACGCGATCCAGTTGCGATTGTCGCCATAGAGTCCGCCAGTGTGGTGGTTGAGGGTGCGGTCGATTTCGAACTGCATGCCGCTCGAGATGTCGACGGTGCCGGGCTTGAATTCGGTGTGGAAGTAGATGCCGCTGTTGCCATCGTCCTCGCACTTGAAGCGGATGGAGAGCCAGAAGTCCTTGTACTTCTTCTCGGTGCGGAGGTAGCCGTACTCTTTGGTGACGCCTTGGCCGTGGATGGTCCCGTCTTCCACAGTCCATTTTTCGTGCCCTACCTCCGCCCAGTTGGTCAGATCTTTGCCATTGAAGAGGCGCACCCACTGCTCATTGGGATAGGGGGCACGGTTCCGGGGCACCTGCGCGGCGGCGAAGGAAGGGATCGCCAGGATGAGCAGACACACGCAGACGTATCTGGATGAGGGGGATGCGAGGTTTGGCATCCCCCCAGATTACAACGCTGTGGCCCGGACTAATCGGCGATGTTGCGGCCGAAATTGAAGGCTGGTCCGATCGAGAAGCGTGTAGTGAAGCGGCCGTCTTGCAAGAGATCGTTAAAGAGGTGGTCGTAGACGAGATCTGCCTGCGTCCGCCAGGATATGTGCTTCGACAGGATGAGGTCGACACCGCCACCGAAGCCGATGAAGATCACATTGTCGGTCTTCTTGCCGGAGGGCGCAAGCTCTTTGACGATCGCTGTTGCGATTGGATCGGTAGGTGTGGGGTTGGGCGTCGCCGACTCGTGAATCACACCCATGAAGACGGGGCGGAGGAAGAGAGTGACCTTGCGCATGTGGCGGTAAGCGAGTTGGGGACCGGCAGCGAAGGTCTGGGTATGGGAATGCGCGGCCACCGATAGGGAATAAGTGGGAGGAATGATACCTTGGGCGACCAGACCGCCGAGCTGCGCTCCGAGTTGCTGCTGTAACTGGGTCGTCAGCAGATTGGGAGTCAGCTTGAGATCGCCGCTGGCGAACGTGTAGTCCACGCCCAAAGAGAGCCAGCGTTTGACGCGGACGCCGGCCTGCGTGGCAAAACCGTTTTCGAACATGTTAACGTGCGGGCTATCGAGAAAAGCGTAGCCTCCGAAGGCATCAAAGCGCGTGACATAAGTCTGCTGACCAGATACCGGCGAAGGCGCCAGAATCAGGATCAGTGTCAGCGCACAAAAACCAAGGAGCACGCGGTGATGTGGACGGGCGAGGACTTTAGTCATACGGAGGATCTCCGAAAAAGCGGAAATGGCCTTCACCCAGCGGACGGGGTGCACACGCCGTGGCAGCAATCGCTGTCCGGCGCTCGACAGGTCGATTATACAATAAAACAAGATAAACGAACCCTTTTTACTTCTGTCCGAATGTGAAATTGTGTGTATCAGGCCTACTGGTACCCTGGAAGGAGGTACTGAATGGGGACGCCTCGGAAGCCCGAAATCATGAGTCCGGCCGGATACTGGCCCCAGTTGCGCACCGCAATTGAGGCCGGCGCCGATTCGGTGTATTTCGGACTGACGCACTTCACTGCCCGGGCGAAGGTGGGTTTTTCGCTTTCCGAATTGCCTGAGGTGATGACGACCCTCCATCGGCGAGGCGTAAAAGGCTTCGTCACGTTCAACACCCTCGTCTTCGACCACGAACTGGACGACGCCACGCGGGCACTGGCCGCCATCGCAGACGCGGGGGCGGACGCCATCATCGTGCAGGACATTGGGATCGTCAAGCTCGCACGGGAGATCGCGCCGGACCTGGAGATTCACGGCAGCACCCAGATGAGCATTACCAGCGCGGAGGGAGTGCGGCTGGCGCAAAGTTTCGGAGTGAGCCGCGTCACGCTGGCGCGCGAACTCTCGCTGGCGGAGGTGCGAGCGATCCGCGCTGCGACCGATTGCGAGCTGGAAATCTTTGTGCATGGCGCATTGTGCGTAGCCTATTCGGGGCAGTGCTACTCCTCGGAGGCGTGGGGCGGGCGTAGCGCCAATCGCGGCCAGTGCGCACAGGCGTGCCGGCTGCCGTACGAGCTGATTGTCGACGACCAACTGCGTCCGCTCGGGGATGCTCGCTATCTGCTGTCTCCGGGCGACTTGTTCGCGTTGCACCAGGTGCCGGAGATCGTGGACATCGGGATTTCGGCACTGAAGATCGAGGGGCGGTACAAGGATTCGGACTACGTGGCTCTGACCACACGTGCCTATCGGCAGGCGGTAGACGATGCGTGGGCGGGGCGGCCGGCGCCGGTCGATCGTGCCGCGGAGTTGCAGTTGGAGCAGGTCTATTCGCGCGGGCTTGGCCCGTTCTTTCTGAACGGCACGGACCATCAGTCGGTGGTCCAAGGACGGGCGCCGCGGCATCGGGGCGTATTGATGGGGCGGGTGTCGCGGGTGGGGGAAGGCGGCGTGTTCGTCGAACCCACGGAGGCCAGCCGCATCGCTCCACTCAAGGCGGGAGACGGTGTGGTCTTCGACGCAGCGTCGTGGCGGAGTCCTGAAGAGGCGGAGGAAGGCGGGCGGATTTTTCAGGCGACGGCGCGCGGCGACAAGCTGGAATTGCAATTCGGGAATGGGGTTCTGAAGCCCTCCAGGATCCGCCGCGGCGACCTGGTATGGCGCACTCACGATCCCGATCTGGACAAAGTAGTGCGCCCGTATATCGACGCATCGGCGCCAGTGCGCAAGCAGGCTGTGGATGTGCGCGTGGTGGCTTCCGAAGGCGAGGTGCTGGTCACCGAGTGGACTTGTGGCAAGCATTGCGTGCGGGTAGAATCGCCGGAACCACTCGGGGCAGCCCGGAATCGCGGGCTGGACGTGGAATACCTCAAGGCTCAATTGGGTCGTTTGGGAAATACGCCGTACGAGTTGGCGGAAGTGGAACTGGCGGTCAGTGGATCGCCTTTTGCGCCCAGTTCCATGCTGAATGCGGTGCGTCGCGAGGCGGTGGAGAAATTGCAGGATGCGGCCAGCGTCACCGTGCCGCGCAGCCGGGAACTTCCGAAGCTGCCGAAGGAATGGGTGACGCCGCGAGCCAGGGTTGACAGCGCGTTGCACCTGCTGGTCAGGACCTCTGAACAGTTGGACGCCGCGCTGGCACTGAGGCCGGCGAGTATCACGCTCGACTACCTGGATCTGTACGGCCTGCGGCCCTCGCTGGAGCGAGTGCGGACGGCGGGAGTTCAGGCGCGGGTAGCGAGTCCCCGCGTGTTGAAGCCAGGGGAGGAGCGCATTGTCGACTTCCTGTTGGGTTGCGGCTGCCCCATCCTGGTACGCTCCAGCGGGCTGCTGAATGCGCTGCGCGAGCGGCAGCATCGGGAACTGATTGGCGATTTCAGTCTGAACACCGCGAACGCGGTGACGGCGCACGAACTTCTCGGGCTGGGACTCGCCAGCCTCACTCCGTCTCACGATTTGAACGCGGCGCAGGTGAGTGAACTGGCGCGGCAAGTCGGCGGCGATTCGATGGAGGTGGTGGCGTACCAGCACCTGCCGGTTTTTCATACGGAGCATTGCGTGTTCTGCCGGTTCCTCTCCACGGGTACGAGCTATCGCGATTGCGGACGACCGTGTGAGAAGCACCAGGTATCGCTGCGCGACTCAGCGGGACGCGCGCACCCTCTAATGGCTGACGTGGGGTGCCGCAATACGGTTTTCGGCGCCGAGGCACAGGAGGCGAGCTCCCATTTGGAGTCGTGGCTGGATGCGGGGATTTATCGGTTCCGACTGGAGTTCGCGCACGAAAACACCGAGCAGGTGACGCGGGTTACGCGCGCTTTTGCCGATGCTCTCGAGCGGCGGATGCCGTTCCGCGAGCTTGGGCGGCTTTTGCAGCGTATCGCGCCGCAGAGCACGACGCAAGGAAGTCTGTTCGTGCCGGAGGGATACCTGACGCTTCCTGTGCTGCAATGATTGATGGGTGAAGACACTACCGCCGTAAGGTCGAGATGAGAAGTAAGACGTTGCGGCGGCCGGTCCCGCGAGATGATATTGCCCCAGAAGGTATCGATCCTTGTTTCCGACCGCCCCAGATGTTTGATTGAGGCCGTTGCCGGCCCTCTGACTCATGGGTTCGAACCAGTCCCCCGCGCTTTTCGGCTAGAGGGCGCAGATTCCACCTGAAATGCAAACGTATCCTGGCCAGGATAAAGCTTGTTGCGGCCTTCGCGGTGGAGCGAAAGCGTCTTACAAGTTGATGGTATCGGGAGCACCCAAGCTGCCGCTTGCATGCATCTCGAAGCGCATCTGGAAGGATGTGCGATTCGTCTCGCTCCGGTCGAGGTATCGTCGATAGTGCGTTCGGACCTTTTCAAGCCGGTCAGAGTATCGCGGCACAGCCGTCGCTCGAAACTATGGTGAAAGCCCGCCTGCCTCACCGGCACGACGGCGGGCTGAGGGTGGTGTCGAGGACCCAAACGGACTGATGTAGCTCATCTGCTGAAAACTCACAGCTGTGATAAGCAGTCACTCGCGTCCACTCGGGACGGTGAATAAACATGGGACCTCAGAGCCTTGGCTAGTCACGTGCAATGCATCAGGCCCAATGCCAAAACTATACTCGACGTTCTTGTTGCTGACTGTCGGTACGCTCTTCATGAATGCCCAGTCGATCTCCTTCGGTTTAACGGGCGGTTTGCCGGTGAGTAGCCTGGCTGCTGCCAGCAACGAGTCCCTCCCATTTACAGTTGGACCTTCTATCGAGTTCCGCCTGCGCGGCCGATTTGCGCTGGAGGTTGACGGGCTTTACGAACGTGTTGGCAGTAATGAGACCTTTGTTCAAATCGCGGGAGACGCTTCCAGCAGCGGGACCGTCCGCTGGCGAGGCAACGTCTGGGAGTTTCCGGTGATCGCCAAATACTATTTCCACGCACACAAGAGCTGGCAGCCGTTCGCCGGCTCTGGACTGGGAGCGCGCTGGTTGACTCGTCAGGAGGATGTCAGTCAACTTAGCTCACTACCACTTTCCACGCTGCTGATGGCGCACTATTCCGGATGGCGAGTTACTGGAGGGTTAGTAGCCGAGGCTGGCATTCACCTCCGTTCCGGGCGAATTCAGTGGACTCCAGAATTCCGCTACGCCCGTTGGGGAGCGAATGGCCCCCTATCGCGCCCAAACGAAGCGAGCCTTTTGCTGGGAGTGCATTTCTGAGGTGTGGCTGGACGACACGATCAGAGTTCACGAAGTCCCGTCCTATGCTTGGGGGATCATCTTGGGACCACTAGCAGCGGCATGGTTTGAGGTGCGGGCTGGTTTTTCCAGCGGTCATGATCAATATGTTTGATCGCCGGGTTTCTCTATGCAAGGCGAGGTGTAGACGCTCAGCCAAGTTTTGCAACCAAAAGCTTGAGGTTGGCCCTCGGAAACAGGCCTGGCCGTTTTGCCAGACCTCGTATTGGACCTCCGACTTTTTTGAGGCGCTCTGCTTTTCCGAGTGATCCGAGAGCTGAATCGCTGGATCCTAGTCATCCTGGAAATCAAACACCTAAGGTCAAGCAACGTCTGCCGGCAACTGCACGTAAGAGTTCGACTGCGTTGCGCCGGGTCTCAATGCGGTTGGGCGAAGGTGCGAGTCGTGACAACGGACCATGGTGGGCCCCAAGAGCAATAGAACGGAACCAGTTTGTTTCTAGCCGTTCAGCCAATGCTCCTATGCGTGCATTGGTGGGCGCTCGAAAAGTCTCGACATGAGTGTCGAGACGGCAGACAGGAGTGTCTGCGCCACACAGCACAGCACAGCACAACACAGCACAGCACAGCACAGCACAACACAGAACAACACAGCACAGCACAACACAGCACAGAACAGCACAACACAACACAGAACAGCACAACACAACACAGCACAGCAGAGCACTACACAGCACATCAACTCAATTTGGAGCGGAGGGATTCCGCATGGATCGCGCCTTCGGGGCTCTCCTCGTGCTTGAACATCAGGTATAGATCACGGCCGGTGGCGAGCATATCTTTGGAGCGCGCGGCGATGGACTCGACATCCTCGGCCGTGTAGTCGGGCTTGCGCAGACGATAGTACACGAAGTCAGCAGTGATCACTTCGGGCACCTCCAACTTCTCCGATTCGGCGACGCACAGCGAGACGTTGTGGGCGCGAAGCACCTCATAGACGGGCTCGGCGAGCCACGATTCGTGGCGGAATTCGAACGCGTATCGCATGCCGGAGGGCAGAAGATCCAGGTAGTTGCGAAGCAGATCCACATCGCACTTCAAATGCGGCGGCAACTGGAACAGGACCGGCCCCAGGCGCCGCGAGGTCCGCAGCGGATCGATCATCTTCAGAAACAGCTCGGTGGCCTCGGCGGCATTCTTCAGGCGCAGGATGTGAGTGATCCGCTGGTTGGCCTTGACGGCGAAGACGAAACCCGGCGGAGTGGCATCCACCCAACTCTGCAGAGTCGATAGGGATGGCAATCGGCGAAAGGTGTAATTGATCTCGACGCAGTTCAGCCGTTGCGCGTAATGGTGCAGGAACTGCTTGGCCGGCAGCTTCTGGGGGTAGAATCCAGGCTTCCAGGCCGGGTATGCAAAGCCGGAGGTTCCGGCAAACAACGTTGCCATGGCTTATCATTATCTCTGGCCGGAGGGCCGACATGCTCGTACACCTGATCGTAAGCTGGCTGGTCGCCGCACTTGCTTTGTACATCGTGGCTCGGATCGTCGAAGGAATCGAGGTCCGCAATTTTGGCGATGCTCTGATCGCCACCGCCGTGATTGCCATTCTAGATGTCACGGTGAAGCCAATCCTCAAGTTCTTCACTGCCCCGATCACGTGGTTGACTCTGGGGCTTTTCCTGCTGGTGATCAACGCCTTCGTGCTGATGCTGGCATCGCTATTGTCGCCAGGTTTCCGGGTTCGCGGGTTTCTGAACGCGCTGATCGGTTCGTTGCTTCTCACTATCCTCACCGCCGTACTACGCTACGTGGTATGGGCATAGGTCCGGGGGCACAGACTCCTCGAGAACTGGCGGAAGCGCTGCGCTCGGCAGCCGAGGCCGGGCACACCATCGCGCTCGGGGGAAACAACTCGAAGCGCCGGATGGCGGGCCCGGTTCCGCGAGCCGACGAGGCGATTGCTACTACTGAATTACGGCGGGTTCTGCAATACGAGCCGCATGACCTGACGATAAGCGTGGAGGCGGGACTTCCGTGGAGCGAGTTGTCGCGCCTGCTGGCAGAGAATCGGCAGATGGTGCCGCTGGATCCGCCATTCGCCGCCTGTGCGACCGTGGGCGGTGTGGTCGCTGCCAATTGCAGCGGGCCGCGCCGTCGACTGTATGGCTCAGCACGCGACTTGGTGATCGGGATGCAATTCGCGACGCTGGAAGGCAAGCTGGTGGATTGCGGCGGGATGGTGGTGAAGAACGTCGCCGGACTGGACATGGCGAAGTTGATGATCGGCTCGTTCGGGACTTTGGCAGCGATCGCGGTGGTCAATTTCAAACTTGTGCCTATGCCGGAGCAGGAGCGCACTTTTCTGCTGCCTTTCGAAACGGCAGCGAAGGCGATGGCGGCGCGCGACCGCGTCCTTACCGGGGTGCTGCAACCGTCTGCCATCGACCTTTTGAATCCGGTGGGCGGCGGGACGGTAGGCTATCCCGGCTGGCTTCTGGTGATCCGCGCGGGTGGCAACGCCGCGGTGATCCAACGCTACGAACGTGAACTGGGCCAGCTTGGCGAAATCCTGGTCTTCGATGAGGAGCGGCAGAGCGGGCTGTGGCGGCAGATCGAAGAGTTCAGTCCACAGTTCCTGGAAAGCCATGCGGATGGCGCGGTGGTGCGTGCGTCGTGTACCCTGAAGGAGTTGGCAGGGGTGATGGAATCATTCCGGGGACCTTCGGTAGCGCGGGCCGGCTCCGGGGTCTGCTACGGGTACTTCGACGAATCCCGGGCGGCCTCCTCGTGGTTGACTGAAACGGCGGCGCGAGGCATGAAGGCTGTCATGGAATACTCGCGCGAGGATCGGGACGGCAACGGATTGTGGCTTGCCCCCGGGGGCGACTTCGCCATCATGCATCGGATCAAGCAATTATTTGACCCGGGCAATCTGCTGAATCGTGGCCGGCTTTATGGTCGAATCTGAAAAATCCGCGCAGGGGCCTCGCCAATTCGATCTCGACCGTTGTGTACATTGCGGGCTTTGTCTGAACGCGTGTCCGACGTACCGCGAGTTGGGATTGGAGATGGATTCGCCGCGCGGCCGCGTGTACCAGATGGTGCAAGTGGCCAACGGCGCTCCCATTACGCCTTCCTATATCGAGCATATCGACTTGTGCCTGGCGTGCCGTGGTTGCGAGACGGCGTGCCCGTCGGGGGTGCGCTATGGACGCATGGTGGAAGATGCGCGGGCGCAGATTGAAGGTCATGTGCGTCGCGGTTGGCTGGAGCGACAGACCCGGCGCTTCGTATTCGGCCACCTCTTGACCTCGCGGCCTTTGCTGACGGTGATGGGCACGACGCTGTACCTCTACGAGGCCAGCGGGATGAAGGCATTGGTGCGCGCAATGGGTTTCCTGAAACTGCTGGGGCGCCTGGGAGACCTGGAGCAACTGGCACCCTCGGCCGAACCGCCATTTTTCTTCAGCCAGTTGGGGCGGACGTTTGCACCGCAGGGTCCTCGCAAATACCGGGTCGCATTGCTGGCGGGATGCATTGCAAATATCGCCTTCGCGCGGTTGAACGAGGCCACGGTGCGGGTGCTGCAGCGGAACGGCTGCGAAGTGGTAGTCCCCAAGGAACAGGGATGCTGCGGCGCTCTGCACCTGCACTCCGGCCTTCCTGAAGAGACGCGTAAATTGGCGCGCCGCAATATCGATGCGGTGCTGGATGGCGGCTACGATGCGATCATCACGAATGCGGGAGGGTGCGGCTCGACGCTGAAGGAGTACGGAGACCTGCTGGAAGACGATCCGCAATATGCCGCCAAAGCGCGAGAGTTCTCGAGCCGCATGCGCGATATCAGCGAATTTCTGGGCGGAATCGAGCTCAATACTCGATTAGGGGCTGTCAACGCGACGGTCACCTATCAGGACTCCTGCCATCTGGCGCATGGACAACGCATCCGCACGGCGCCGCGCAAACTGTTGGCGGCGATTCCGGGATTGACTTTCCGCGAGATGGCGGGTGCGGACATCTGCTGCGGGAGCGCGGGGATCTATAACGTGGTGCAGAGCGAGATGTCGTCGCAAATTCTGCGGCACAAGATGGAAACGGTGAATGCGACGGGGGCGACGCTGATCGTTACCGCGAATCCTGGCTGCATGCTGCAAATGCAGGCGGGCGTGCGCCGCCACGGATCGGGCCAGCGCGTGATGCATGTGGTAGAGGTGCTCGATCTGGCGTATAAGAACGCGTGAGGGACAAGGCATCGCCGGACCAAGGTCACGCCAATCTTGCCTTTCCGGAGTGACCTGTTCGCCGCCCCTGGAGCCTACAAGTAAGGTGGTTGCAGGGTGTCCTAATTCGCCGTGGGCGCTTTGGAGACCTGATCAACCACCACGGTTTCGACGGTCAGCTTGCGCGGTTCCAGTTTCAGACCGAGTCTTTCGACCGCTTCGAAAACAGTTCCACCTGGAACGTCGGCATTCTTCCAGGTCTCGATGGTCACCGAATATTTTCCGGTCAAACCCGTCTCGTCGACTACGGGCGCTTCGGCGAATCGCACCAGCCGGGCAGCCAATTCTTCGGTGGTGATCGAGCGCACCGACATGCGGGTGAGCCCCACCCTTGGTATGTCGTTTTCGCGATTTTCCTGCATGCGCTTTTGCGTATCCGCGATACGCTTCTGCGGATCGAGTGGCGGCTCAGCGGGTTTCAGCTTGGGCCCATTTTTGCCCACTGCCAGCGCAAAGCCCTGCCTGGTCTGCGTACCGCGATGCACTTTGAGACCGAAGCGTTCCTCGAGAAGCGACTGCAGCATGGCATTCAACTCTTCCTTCCGAGTGCCATCGGCCACTTTGGCTTCGATATCGAAGCCCTGGCCGGAAAGCCAGGCCGGGCCGGACACCTGGGTGGCACGTACGCTGTAGGCAGCGGCAATCAAGTCGAGTAGTGCCCAGTCCTCCAGGCGAACGCGCCCCGGGTCGTCCATCGGAATCATTCCGGGCGGCCGCAAGTCCCGCAGTATCTCCCGAGGCGTCAGAAGGCGACCGTCGCCGCCCGTTGCTCCATTTGCCGCCGGCTTCACGGATGCCACTTCGAATTGGGGTCTGTCGGGCGGGGTCTGCGCACGCAAGTTTATGCAAATTGAGGCAATCGCTGTGCATACGAGAAATCGCATCGTCAACCTTCTTCTGCTGTTCTGCGGGGCAGCGACATAGTCATAGAAATCGATTCGCTACATATTGTAGCGGATAGTTCCGCCCACTCGTCAAGCCGGCGCATAGGACGTCCCGATGAGTCGGGACGCCGCAGACAGGAGTGTCCGCGCCACGTAGCGTCAGCGGCTCGAGAGTCCGTGTCTAAGCGGCAGGTATGCCGGCGTTGCTCTGGTCCTTGTACTGCAGTTGGAACAGCTTCCAGTAGATTCCGCGCGCAGCCAGGAGCTCCTGATGGGTGCCCGCCTCGCGCAGTCTTCCTTTGTGCATGACGAGAATCCGGTCAGCGCGCTGAATTGTGGAGAGACGGTGGGCGATGACGATCGAAGTGCGGCCTTCGACCATCCGGCTCAGTGCCTGGCGGACGCGGAATTCGGTATCGGTATCCACGCTCGAAGTGGCCTCGTCGAGGATGAGGTATCGCGGGTTGTGCGCCAGGGCGCGGGCGAAGCTGATCAACTGCTTCTGGCCCGTAGACAGGCCGCTGCCACGCTCGCGGATGGGGTGGTTGTATCCGTCCGGCAAGCCGCGAATAAAGTCGGCGACATTGACCTGCTCGGCGGCGGACTCCACGTCCTCGCGTTGGATTCTTTCTGTTCCCAGACGGATGTTTTCTTCCAAAGTGCCAGTGAAGAGGAAGGGATCCTGCAGGACCACGCCGAACTGGCGGCGCAATTCCAACGGGTCGAATTTGCGGAGATCCTCACCCCCTATGCGAATGGAGCCCTTCTGCACGTCGTAGAAGCGCAGCAGGAGGCTGATCAAGGTAGTCTTGCCGGCGCCCGTGTGCCCGACGACGGCGACGGTCTCGCCAGGTGCGATGGTGAAGCTGACGTCGCGGAGCACCCAGTCGTCATCGTGATAGGCGAACCAGACGTGATCGAATTCGATGCCGGCGATGAAATCGGGCATAGGGCGTGGCGCGCTGGGCGGCAGGACTGTGGCGCCGGTGTCGAGGAGCTTGAAAATCCGCTCAGCGGACGCCATCGCGGATTGCAGGATGTTGTACTTTTCGCTCAAGTCCTGGATGGGGCGAAAGAAACGGAGTCCGTATTGTAGAAAGGCGGCGAGGATTCCCAGCGTCAGCATGCCTCGTTGAATGCGAAAGCCGCCATAGGTCAGGATGCCGGAGAGCGCCAGAACAGAAATAAACTCCACCGCCGGGTAGAACCACGCGTAGGAATTGATGGCGTCTTTGTACGCATCCATGTGCTGGCGATTGATGCCGTCGAACTCCTCGGAGCAGCGCCGTTCGCGATTGAAGAGCTGCAGCACTACGATCCCGGTGATGTGCTCCTGGAGATAGGAGTTAATGCGGGCGATGGCGACACGGATCCGGCGGTAGCTCTGAGTGACCGAGCGCCGGAAGATCACCGTCACCAGGACTACGAATGGCATGGCCGCCAGGATCACCCCGGAGAGCAGCGGGCTCATGCGAAACATGATCAGTACCACGAGGGACAGAACGAGAACGTCGCCAAGGATGGTGATGAGTCCGGACGCAAACAGGTCGTTGAGGACGTCCACATCGGTGGTAACTCGGGTTACCAGGCGACCCACGGGATTGCGGTCGTAGAAGGCAAGGTCGAGCGTTTGGAGATGGCGCATGAGCTGCTTGCGCAGGTCGAACATGGCGAGTTGGCCGGTGTACTGCATCACGTAAGTCTGGACAAACTCCGCCACCAGGGAGCCGACGAGCACTCCAAAATAGAGGATTCCGATTTGCGTCAGGCCCGTCCACGGGTCGGAGGTGAGCCGGGCATCAAGCCATGCCGGCGCGGAGTAGGAAGCCTTCTGCAGGTACTTGTCGATGGCGATACGGGTGAGCAGGGGTCCCATCACCTGCAGTCCGGATTGCAGGAGCAGGAAGACGAGGGAAACCCCGGCGCGCGCCCAGTATGGGCGCATGTAGCCCATGAGGCGGCGCATCAGGCGTCCGTCGTATGCTTTTCCGAGGACCTCTTCTTCCACTGATTCCAGTGTAACCCGGGGCGAAGGCACACCTCCGCGGGCGCGGGTCGAGTCAGTGGGGTTGGCGGAGGGAGAGGGAATCCAACCCCCGGTAGCTCTTACGAGCTTACGCCAGTGTTCGGGACTGGTGACTTTAGCAACTCGTCCATCCCTCCGAGTGAGTAAGTTGGAGCGTCCGCCGCGGAGTCGAACCGCGCACACCGGGATTGCGGCCCGGCCGCTCACCGCTTGCTGTTGCGGCGCTTGAGAGATCTGGTAGGCTCGGTCAGATTCGAACTGACACTACACGCGTTCTGAGCGCGTTGCCTCTGCCGGTTGGGCTACGAGCCTAAGCTAAACTAAGAGGCTGCGGAAAAAGGGTTCGTGATTCGCTCCCTTTACGGTAGCGGCACGCCAGGTTGTTACAAATACAAGGTAAGAACCCGAGTCGCAGCCTGCTGAAAGCACGGATTATCAAAGATCTGGCGGAAGGCAGGCGATTCGAACGCCTATGTCCCGAGGGACGCTGGCTTAGCAGGCCAGTGGGAGACCAGTTACCCGAGCCTTCCAGGTTACCGATTGCAAATGTGTGGGAAGCGATTACAGACTAAGCGAGAGACAGCACGAGCGTCCGGCTGAGCGCCGGAAGAGTAGCAGGCCGTGACTGAGGAATTGCCGCATATCGACTATAACTTTACAGTAAGTGACTAGTTAGAGTCAAGAGTAATTTAGTGTGGGTGGCAACGCAAAGGATCTGAACGGGCTGGATTGGCGAACGGGCGAAAAGCGTCGAGATGAGTCTCGACGCGGCAAACATGAGTGTTTGCGCCACGGTCGTGTATCATGTGAGGTTTATGGACAGACGAACCTGGTTACAGTTGTTGAGCATTCTCGCGGCCGCACGCCCCACTTGGGCAGAAGCACCTGCCGCTCCTCCGCAGGGGCGCGGCGGACAGCAGCAGCCGATGCGCGTCACCAAGGAACAGGTGGACGCGGCGCTGAAACTGCTTGGCCTGGAATTTCAAGATGCGGAGATCGACCAGATGCTCCGTCGCGTGAACGGCTCTTTATTCACCTACGAGTCTGTCCGCAAGATAGAGGTTCCCTACGACACTGAGCCGGCGTTCACCTTCCATCCCGGATTGCCGGATCGCGTTCCAGGAAAAGGGCCGGCACGCTTTCAGACCACGTTCGCCAAGGCCAGGAAGGCAAAGGCTCCGTCGAACCACGACGACATGGCCTTCTGGCGCATTAGTGAGATTGCGCCGCTGGTGAAGCGCCGCGAGGTCTCCTCGACGGACCTCACCAAGATGTATCTGGAACGGATGAAGAAGTACTCTCCGAAACTGCTCTCGGTGGTCACGCTGACGGAGGATCACGCGCTCGAGTTGGCGACTGCCGCGGATGCCGAGATCCGCCGCGGCCACTATCGCGGTCCTCTCCACGGCATCCCCTTCGGTGTGAAGGACCTGTTCGACACTAAAGGGATTCCGACTACATGGGGCGCGGAGCCGTTCCAGAATCGCGTGCCCACGGCGGACGCCACGTGCATAGAGCGCTTATATAAGGCTGGCGCGGTTCTGATTGCCAAACTGTCCATGGGAGCCCTGGCTCAGGGAGACCTCTGGTTCAAGGGCCGCACGATGAGCCCGTGGCCGACCAAGGAGTCGCGCGCGAAGGGCGAATACGATAGAGGGTCGAGCGGATCGTCGGCTGGCTCTGCCGCTTCCACCGCCGCTGGGCTGGTGGGGTTCTCGCTGGGGACGGAGACTCTCGGGTCCATTGTGTCGCCGAGTACGGCCTGCGGGACTGTCGGCTTGCGTCCTACTTATGGACGCGTGAGCCGTCACGGCGCGATGGCTTTGAGTTGGACTATGGACAAGATTGGCCCGATCTGCCGAGGAGTGGAGGATTGTGCCCTTGTCTTGAACGCGATCTATGGACCGGATGGGCATGACCGGAGCGTGGCTGCAGATCCGTTCCACTGGGAGCCGCGGAAGCCGCTCAAGAGCCTCCGTGTGGGCGTACTCCAAAAGGATTTCGACCTTGTACAGGGCGATCAGAAGAAGATGTATGACCAAGTCCTGGACGATCTGAAGAAAGCCGGAGTCTCGATGACACCGGTGGAGTTTCAGGAGGATCTCGGCGGCATCAGCTTTCTGCTTCAGGCGGAAGGCGCAGCCGCTTTCGACGACATCACGCGCGATGGCAGCGTACGGACGCTCAAGGGCCAGAGGCCGAATGACTGGCCGAACAGCTTCCGCACCTCCCGGCTGATTCCCGCCGTCGAGTATATTCGGGCGCAGCGGATTCGCACACTGCTGGTGGAGAAGTTCGAAAAATTCATGGCAGATTGGGACGTGATCGTGCTCGCACCCAACAACGGCTTGCTTACGACCACCAATCTCACGGGGAATCCGCAGGTGGTGATGAAGTGCGGTTATCAAAACGAAATTCCGCAGTCGATCAGCTTCCTGGGGCGCATCTACGACGAAGGATCGCCGCTACGTGTGGCACTGGCGTACGAACAGGTCACGGAGTGGCACAAGCAGAATCCGACATTGTTCACCTAGTTCAGGTGGGCGCGATGCGGCAAAACGGCGCAAACGTATGACCTGGAACCAAATAGGACTTTTGGTAGTGGTGAAATTCACTAGTCCTACTAGGCTTTTGGGTCTATCGATACAGTCACGGTATGTAAACGTACAAATGCCGGTTGACGGTTCGGGAGTAGTACTCGATAAATTTGGGATCTTCATCCAGCGCAAACGGTAAGGTCGTATAATCCAACGAGGAACGAGGAAAGCTGATGGTAGCGGGCAAAAAAAACCCGTTCCAAGATGCGCAATTCACTCAAAGAATTCCGCAATAGATAAATGGGGGTAGGAGATGCCAAGAGAAAGTACCCAACACAAGCTTGATCGCGTTCGCTCACCGCGCGTACAGATCACTTACGATGTGGAAATCGGCGACGCGATTGAATTGAAGGAACTGCCATTTGTATTAGGGGTCCTCGGTGATTTCAGTGGACAGCCGGTAGACGGGCTGCCGAAGCTCAAAGACCGGAAGTTCGTTGAGGTCAACCCCGACAATTTCGACCAGGTGCTCGAGTCGATGAAGCCGCACCTGGCATTTTCCGTAGAGAATAAGCTGAGCGAAGATCCCAACGCCGGCAATATCAAGGTCGACCTGCACTTTAAGAACATGGACGACTTTGCTCCGGAGAACGTGGCCAAGCAGGTGAAGCCTTTGAAGGATCTTCTGGACCTGCGCAGCGCCATGACGGATCTGCGTGGGAACTTACAAGGAAACGACAAACTGGACGAAGCGCTGGTCAACCTTGTAAGCGATAAAGACAAAATGAAGCAGCTCCGCAAGGAACTGGGCATGCCGGAGGGGTCCAATGAGTGAAGCACAACAGGCAACACCACAAACCACGACTGAAACTGTTCAGCAGTCGAGCCTGCTTGACGAGATTTTAGAAAAAGGCAGGATGTCGCGGGACGCGGAGGCCAAGAGCCGCAATACCAGCGTCCTGAAAGAGTTTGTGAACCAGGTGATGGAAGGTGCAGTCACGGTATCGAAAGATGCCGAGATGATGATCACCGAACTCATCGGCAAGATCGACCACCTGATCTCCATCCAGTTGAACGAAGTGCTGCATCATCCCTCGTTCCAGAAGCTGGAGGGAAGCTGGCGCGGCTTGAAGTACATGATGGATCAGAGCGAAACCAGCGTGATGCTGAAGATTCGCGTGATGAACGTGACCAAGCGGGAACTGCTGCGCGACATGCAACGGGCGCCGGAGTTCGACCAGAGCGCGCTGTTCAAGAAGATTTACGAAGAAGAGTACGGCGTGTTCGGCGGCGCTCCCTTCGCGGGGATGATCGGGGACTACGAGTTCACCAAGCATCCTGAAGACGTGGAACTGCTGGAGAAGATCTCCAACGTGGCCGCGGCGGCGCATGCTCCATTCCTGTCGGCGGCGGCTCCCGACATGTTCAACATGGACAGCTTCACGCAGATCGGGAATCCTCGCGACATCGGCAAGATCTTCGACACCACCGAGTATGCGAAGTGGAAGAGCTTCCGGATGAGCGAAGACTCGCGCTACGTCGGCCTGTGCCTGCCGCACGTGCTGATGCGTTTGCCGTACGGCAAAGCGGGCGCTTCCGTGGATGCCTTCAATTACGAAGAGGGCGTGGACGGAACCGACCACAGCAAGTATCTCTGGGGCAACGCGGCCTATTGCATGGGCGCGCGGCTGACCAACGCGTTCGCCCGTTACGGGTGGTGCGCGGCGATTCGCGGTGTGGAAGGCGGCGGGTTGGTGGAAGGATTGCCGACTCACAACTTCACCACGGATGAAGGTGAAGTGGCGCTCAAGTGTCCGACTGAATCACCGATTACGGACCGTCGCGAAAAGGAATTGGCGGATTGGGGCTTCGTACCGCTGGTGCACTGCAAGGACACCGATTACGCGGCATTCTTCAGCGTGCAGTCGTGCCAGAAGGCCAGATTGTACGATAAGGACGCGGCCAATGCCAATGCGCGCCTCTCGACCCAGATTCCGTACATCATGGCAGTATCGCGCTTCGCGCATTATCTGAAGGCCATGATGCGGGACAAGATCGGAAGCTTCATGTCCCGGTCGGATTGCGCGCACTTCCTCAACCAGTGGATCCAGAATTACGTGGCGGTTGGGGACGTAGGACCGACCATCAAGGCTCAAAAGCCTCTGTCGGCGGCGAGCATCGAAGTGGCGGAAGTACCTGGAAAGCCCGGCTGTTATCGCGCGGTTGCCTTCCTCAAGCCGCACTTCCAACTCGACGAACTGTCAGTTTCGCTCCGCCTGGTTGCGGAACTGCCGGCCAACACGAGGAAATAGGTTCCCGGGATCAGCGATCCCGGATTCTCCGGGATCGCGGACGATCCCGAAAACTTAGCAACGAACGACCATCGATCGAAAGACGACATAGGAGGACTTTGACTATATGGCTGTTGATTATTTTCTGAATCTGAACGGGATCAAGGGCGAGGCCCAAGACAAAGTTTATCCCGGCTGGATTGACATTTATAGCTGGAGCTTCGGCGCTACCCAGAGCGGCGGCGGCGGACACGTGGGCGGCGGTTCGGGCGCGGGCAAGGTGAACATGCACGACATCACCGTTTCCAAGCGCACCGATACTTCGAGCTCCGATCTCTTCTTGAAGACCTGCAACGGCAAGCACTACGATACCGGGACGATCGTGGCTCGCAAGGCCGGTGAAAATCCGTTGGAATTCTTGAAGATCAAGCTCACCCAGATCCTGGTGACCTCGTATCAGTTGGGTGGTTCTCACGGAGACGACACGCCGACGGAGAGCATCACGCTGAACTTCCGCACCATCAACATGACGTATCAGGTGCAGAAACCCGACGGTACCGGTCAGACGGCTGGTGACGCTGGTTGGGACGTTGCACAAAACGTCAAGCTGTAATCAGAGAGACCTGGATTCTCCCATGACAGCCAGGGAACTATACCAGGCTGGCAAACTCGATGAGGCGGTGCTGGCGCTGAACGCGGAACTCCGGAACAATCCGGACGATGCGAAGCGCCGCACCTTCCTCTTCGAGCTTTTGTGTTTTGCCGGCAATTTTGATCGTGCTGAAAAGCAACTCGACATCCTTGCGCAAGGAAGCCCCGAGGCATTGACGGGGGCTTTGATGTACCGCGCGGCGTTGGCGGCGGAACGCGGCCGGCGAGAGATGTTCGAGAAGAAAGAATACCCCACCACCGGCTCGGACGTTCACGAACCCGCGGGCACTCTCAACGGGACGGCGTTCCAAGCGGTCTCCGACAGCGATCCCAGAATCGGGCCGCGGCTGGAGGTGTTTGCCGCGGGCCAGTATATGTGGATTCCGTTCCAGCATATCGCCTCATTGGAGATGCAGCCACCCAAGCGTCTCCGGGACCTGCTTTGGGCGCCGGTAGTTTTGCGCACGGGCCCATCCTTCCGAGGCGTGGAGTTGGGAGAAGTTCTCGTGCCTACGCTCTCGCCTTTCAGTTTCAAGCACGCCGACGATGCCGTACGTCTGGGTCGTGTTTCGGTGTGGGAGGAACAGGACGGCGAAGAGATTCCCTTCGGTCTGAAGAGTCTGCTGATAGACGGCGAGGAGTTCCCGATCCTGGAGCTGCGCCGCCTGGAGATCGCGGGTCAAGAAGAAGAAGTCCCGCAAGAACATGCCTCTGCGCATTGATGAGCTGCTAAAACCGATTTCGGCGGACCAACCCTCCGGTAAGTCTTACCGGTGGGACCCACTATTCGACGAGATCAAAGAAACCAAGCGGGAAGAGATTCCCGATGCACAAGGCGACTGGAAGTACGAGTACAAGCAGGCTGACTGGTCGAAGACCATCAAGCTCACGACCACTGCCCTAACCACGAAAACCAAGGACCTTTGGTTTGCCTGCTGGTTGGGGCAGGCCGTTTTGAAGCGTGAAGGCATCGCCTCCTTCCGCGATTCTCTGAATTTCATCCGACAACTTCTCGAGACATTTTGGGATACCCTCCATCCCCTGCCGGAAGATGGGGATCTGGAGCCACGCCGGGCGCCTCTCGAATGGTTCGGCACCGAGTCGGACCGTGAGCCGACCCGGCCCGCCGGCTCATTGAAATTCACGACGATCACGGCGGGTGGCCTGACCTACGTCCAGTTCATGGAAGCTCGTGAAGTGGGGACGGAGGAGTCAGTCTCGGACAGTTGGGACAGGCAGCAGGCCCGCGAAAAGAAGATCAAAGAAGGCAAAACGCCGCCTGAAGTTTTTGACAAAGACTTCGACGCGACCCCGAAATCTTTTTATGCGGACCTGGAGCGCACGTTTGACGATGCGCTCGACCAACTGAAACAGATCGACGCATTCTGTGACGAGAAGTTCAAGGACGAAGCCCCGAGCCTGCATGGTCTGAAAGAGAACATGATCGCGGTGCGGACGGTGGTCCACACGCTGCTTGTCAAGAAGCGTGAAACGGATCCAGATCCGGAGCCGGAACCGGTACCAGGGGATCCGGAAGGCGCACCGCACGAATCACCGGACACCGAGGGTGCAGAGCCAGAATCGGTAGCCCTTTACGCAGATGCAGCGCGTCCTGGCGCCGCTGTCGCAAAACGCGCCGGACCACTCACCCCTCTTCCCACCTCTTGGAATGACGCGATAGACCGCGTGGTAACCGCCGCGAAGTACATGCGGCAGAACGAACCCCACAATCCAGCACCATACCTGATGCTCCGCGGCCTGCGATGGGGCGAATTGCGCGGCTCGGGCAACCAGATCGATCCGGGCAAACTGGGAGCCCCACCACAGGAGATCCGGCAGGGTTTACGAAAGGCCAGGATCGAGCGAAATTGGCGGGAGATGATCGAGACCGCTGAAACCGCCATGGGAATGGAGTGCGGACGTGGCTGGCTGGACCTGCAGCGGTACGTGGTGATAGCCTGTCATGAGTTGGGGGGATATTTCGAGCCGATTCGGAAGGCGGTGATTTCCGAGTTGCAGGTTCTGCTGGAGACGTATCCGCAGCTTCCCGAACTGACCATGATGGACGACATGCCTACGGCGAACGCTGAGACGCAGGCGTGGATTGAGAAAGATGTTTTGCGTCTGGCGGGAAATGCTTCGGAAAGCGACGACGGGATGCTTAACGGCAACGGCGAGCCGATGCCATCGCGATGGTTCGAGGTGGCGATGCAGGCGGCCAAGGCGGGCCGGCCCGAGATCACCAAGGCCCTCATCGCCAAGGAGCTGTCGCTCGAAACCAGCGGCAGGGGGCGCTTCCAGAGAAGGGTCCAACTGGCGCAGCTTTTCCAGGCTGCCGGCAACGACGTGGTGGCGCAGACTCTGTTTCAGGAAGCGGTCGCGGAAATGGATGACAAGCGCCTGGAGGAGTGGGAGTCGCGCGAAACCCTTACCCACGCGCTCGGCCTCTTCTACAAATGCCTGCTAAAATCCGGATCTGACGAGCGCGAACAGATTTATGAGCGGATCTGCCGTCTCGACCCGCTGGAAGCTCTGAGATTGGAGCGATAAGGTATGCCGCGTTGGGAGCCGGAAAATGTTGTCGGATTGTCGCTGCTGGATCGGTTGATCGACGACGTTCCCAAGGACGGAGTCGAGCAGCCGATGACCCGCGCGAGATCGGTCAAGATTCTGAAGACTTCGCTGCGGCGGGATTTGGAATGGCTCCTGAACACGCGGCAGACGCCCGAGGCCGTGGATGGCGAATTCCAGGAACTGGAGCGCTCTCTCTACAATTACGGCTTGCCCGATCTCACCTTGCTGAACTGGGAATCCACGCGCGACCGCAACGATCTCGCCCGCATGATCGAACAGGTCGTGGCCACCTTCGAACCCCGGCTGAGGCGGATCCATGTGGAACCCATCGGGGAAATCGGACCTACCAAGAGCACACTACGATTCCAGATCGAAGCACTGCTCGACATGTCTCCCTCACCGGAACGCATCTCTTTCGACACGGTGCTCCAGCTTTCGAGCGGTGAGATCCAGGTAAAGGGAGACCCGAGTGCGGGATGACCTGCGGCTCTACTACGAACGCGAATTAACTTTTCTGCGCCAGATGGGCGCCGAGTTTGCCGCCAAGTATCCCAGAGTGGCTGCCCGGCTGGTGCTGGAACCGGACAAGTGTGAGGACCCGCATGTCGAGCGCCTGATCGAAGCGTTTGCCTTCCTCGCGGGCCGCATTCACCTCAAAATCGACGACGAGTTTCCGGAAATCACGGAGTCGCTGCTGAGCGTGATGTATCCGCATTATTTGCGGCCGATCCCGTCGATGTCGATTGCGCAGTTCCACATCGACCCGGAGGCGGTACGGCCGGATTCGGGGCTGAAACTCGAGCGCGATGCGGTGCTGAATTCGAAGCCGGTTCAGGGCGTCCCGTGCAAATTCAGAACCTGCTACGACCTGTGGTTCTGGCCCGTCGAAGTGGCGGATGCGGAATGGAAGACGCCGGACCGGCTGCAACCCGCCATCAAGTCGAGCGATGCGGTGGCAGCCTTGCGCCTGGAACTGGCGGCGCAGGGAGATTTGAAGTTTTCGCAGATGCCGCTCGATTCGCTGCGCTTCTATCTGAGCGGCGAACAGAACACGGTGCACGCGTTGTACGAACTGCTGTGCAACAACTGCGTGCAGATCCTGGTGCGCGATCCGACTCCGCGGTCCAAAATTCCACCGGTGTATCTGCAGCCCGATGCGCTGCAACCGGTCGGATTCGCCGAGAACGAAGGCACGCTGCCGTATCCGCGGCGTTCTTTCGTCGGTTACCGCCTGCTCCAGGAGTATTTCTGTTTTCCTCAAAAGTTCTTCTTCATTGAGCTGAGCGGGCTGCAGGAGGTGTGCCAGGCGGGATTCGGCAAACGAGCCGAGGTGATCCTGCTGATCTCGCAGTTTGAACGCAATGACCGCCGCCAGATTCTGGAACTGGGCGTTTCGAAGAGCACCTTCCGCCTGGGATGCACGCCCATCATCAATCTCTTCAAGCAGACCGCCGAGCCCATTCTTCTCGACCATACAAGATACGAATACCAGGTGGTTCCGGATGTGACGCGGCGCAAAGCGACGGAGGTTTTCGAGGTCACCGAGGTCCTCAGTTTGAATCCCCAGACGCAGGAAGAACTGCGCTTCGAGCCGCTCTATTCGCTGCGGCACGGCATGGGCCGGCAGAAGGCGCAAATGTTCTGGCGCCCGGCACGCAGGCCCTCCGGCTATCGGAATGACGAGGGGACGGAAGTCTACCTCTCTCTGGTCGACCGCTCAGGGCGTCCCGTAAAGCCGAATGTCGAGACTCTGATGGTGCGGACGATTTGCACCAATCGGGATCTGCCTTCGCGGCTGCCCTTCGGCGATGAGAATGGGGACTTCGAGCTGGAAGGTGGGATGCCGATCAAGCGCATCGTCTCGCTGTTGAAGCCCACCGATACGCTGCGTCCCCCGATGGCGAAGGATTCGCTGTGGCGATTGATCTCGCAACTTTCGCTGAATTATCTGTCGTTGGTGAGCGAGGGGCGCGAGGCACTGCAGGAGATTCTGCGGCTCTACAATTTCACAGGATCGACGTACTCCGACAAAGAGATTGAGGGCATCATCGCGCTCAACAGCAAGCGGCATTTTGCACGGGTAGTGTCCGACGATGGAATGGCTTTTGCCCGCGGTACGCAGGTAGAAATGGAGCTGGACGAAGAACAGTTTGTGGGGGGCGGTGTCTACCTGTTCGCGTCGGTGTTGGAGCACTTCCTGGGGCTCTATGTTTCGATGAACAGCTTCAGCCAATTGCAGGTGCGAACGCGCCAGCGGCAGGAAACCATGAGGCAATGGCCGCCGCGTTCGGGACGGAAGATATTGCTGTGACCCCGAAAGAGAAGTCGAGCGACGAGAATCCTCGCGAGCCGGTGGATCGGGAACGGTGGCCGATAATCGACTATCTGGATGCCGAGCCGTACTGCTTCGACTTCTTCCAGGCGGTACGTCTGTTGACCCGCATGGCCTCGAGTCGCGACGTGGTGGGGCGCTTCAGCAATCCGAACTCGGAGGTACTGCGCTTCGGCGCGCACTCTTCGGTCGCTTTTCCGGCGAGCCACATTCAGGAGTTGGAGCGGCCACCAGGAAAGCCCGCACAGATGCGGGTGAATTTTATGGGGCTCACCGGACCTTCGGGAGTCCTGCCGTTGGTCTACAGCGAGATGGTGCTGGGACGGTTGCGGGTCCGCGATCGCACGATGCGGGATTTCTACGACCTGTTCAATCACCGCATGATCTCGCTGTTCTATCAGGCGTGGGAGAAGTACCGGTTCACGGTCCCTTACGAGCGCGGTGAGTACGATCAGTTTTCGCACCATGTGCTGGGGCTTTTAGGCCTGGGCACTCCGGGATTGCGAGACCGGCAGGACGTTCTCGACGATTCGCTCTTGTTCTACAGCGGGCTGCTCTCCTTGCACCCGCGCTCGGCTACCGCGCTGCGCCAGGTGCTGTCGGACTATTTCGACGTGGATGTGGAAGTGGAGCAGTTTGTGGGCGCCTGGTACCCGGTGGAAGAGGATTCGCAATGTTCCTTGAGCGAGTCCATGGACTATTCGGAGAGGCTGGGATACGGAGCGGTGGTGGGCGATGAGATTTGGGATCAGCAGTCGCGGATCCGGATCCAACTCGGCCCCTTGGGCTTGGATCGGTACATGGAGTTTCTTCCCGGCGGCGATGCCTACCGGCACATTCGGGCACTGGCGCGATTCTACGCCGGGAAGGAGTACGATGTGGAGATTCAGCTCATTTTGAAACGGAGGGAGGTACCGGTTTGCGAGTTGAAGGACGAACCGGGGCCGCAGTTGGGGTGGACCTCCTGGGTGAAAAGTGCGCCGTTCTCGCGTGATCCGGGCGACGCGATTTTAGAGCTGTAAGCAGTGTTCCAGATTTAGGGAGGATTTCATATGGCAGTGGATTTATTCAAACCATTAGTCAAGCGACTGAATACGACCACACGTAAAGCGATGGAGGATGCCGCCGGTCTTTGTAACGCGCGCACCAACTACGACATCGATGTCGAACACTTCCTGTTCAAGATCATCGAGTCGACGGAGTCGGATTTCAGCCGCATCATGAAGCAGTTTGGCGTCGATCGAGCGCGCCTGGCAGGTGAATTGACGCGCGCTTTGGACGGAAAGAAGCGCGGCAACTCCGGGGCTATGAATTACACGCCGGCGCTCATCCGCATGTTCAGCGAGGCGTGGTCGTTCGGCTCTTTGGAATATAACTCCGCGCAAATCCGCTCGGGATTTATCGCGCTCGCGCTAGTGTCCGATGTGGAACTTTCGCGGATGGTCCGGGATATCAGTCGGGAACTTCCCAAGATCGAGCTGGAGGCTCTTCGCAAACTACTGCCGGCAATCATGTCGGACTCCCAGGAGACTGTGCTGGAGGCCTCTACTGCGGCGGGTGCTTCTGCCCCTGGCGCCGGGCCTAAGATGGGAGGAAAGACTCCGAACCTCGACCAGTACACGGTGAATCTCACCGAGAATGCGAAGAAGGGCAAGATCGATGCGGTACTGGGACGTGATTTCGAGATCCGGCAGATCATCGACATCCTGACGCGCCGCCGCCAGAATAATCCCATCCTGACGGGTGAAGCGGGCGTCGGAAAGACCGCGGTGGTGGAAGGTTTTGCCATGCGGATTGTGCAGGGTGACGTCCCGGATGTGCTGAAGCATGTCACCCTCCGGACACTCGATCTTGCTCTTCTGCAGGCCGGTGCAGGCATCAAGGGCGAATTCGAAAATCGACTGAAAGGGTTGGTCGACGAGGTCAAGGCGTCGGTCACGCCCATCATTCTCTTCATTGACGAAGCGCACACCATGATCGGTGCGGGAGGCGCGGCGGGGCAGAACGACGCGGCTAATATCCTGAAACCCGCTCTGGCGCGCGGTGAATTGCGCACCATCGCGGCCACCACGTGGTCGGAATACAAGAAGTACTTCGAAAAGGACCCGGCCCTGGCGCGGCGCTTCCAGGTGGTCAAAGTGGAAGAGCCCACCGAAGCCAATTGCCAGTTGATGATGCGCGGCGTGGCGCCGATGCTGGAGAAGCACCACAACGTGCGGATTTTGGACGAAGGGTTGGCTGCGGCAGTGAAGCTCTCGCACCGGTATCTGGCCGACCGGCAGCTTCCGGACAAAGCGGTGAGCGTGCTGGATACGGCGTGTGCGCGACTGGCGCTGGGACAAAATGCCACACCGCCGGCGATTGAGGATGCCCATCGCGAAATCGACGATTGCGCGGTACAGTTGCGCATTCTGGAGCGGGAAGCGGCACTCGGCGCCGAACACTCCGATCGGATTACTTCGGTGGGCGCACAGAGAAAGGCGGCCGAGGAGCGCCTGGCGGGGCTCCAGGAGCGCTGGGAGAAGGAGCGCGATTTAGTCAATCGGATCCGCGAAATTCGAACCAAGATTGAGGAGACAGTGGCTCCTCCCGCTGCCGGTGCGCCGGCAGCTCAGACCGCGCCTGTTTCGCAAGCGGCGGCCGCGGCGCCGACGGCTTCAGCGGCTCCCGTGCCCGCGCCAGCTCCTGTGGCCCCGGCGGCGCCCCCTGTTCCGGTAGACGTCAACGAGTTGCGCAGTCAACTGACCCAGTTGAATACCGAGCTGGAACAACTGCAGGGTGAGACTCCGCTGATGCGGATTTGCGTAGACGCGAACATCGTGGGCGACGTGGTTTCGGGGTGGACGGGCATTCCCATCGGCAAAATGCTGAAGGATGAGGTCGAGACCGTACTGCACCTCGAGACTCATCTCAAGAAGCGCGTGATTGGCCAGGACCACGCATTGGGAATGATCAGCGAACGAATCCGTACCTCAAAGGCGAGCCTGGAGGATCCCAGTAAGCCGATTGGCACCTTCCTCCTGGTGGGGCCGAGCGGTGTCGGAAAGACCGAGACCGCGCTCACCCTGGCCGACATGATGTACGGTGGCGAGCGGAACATGATCACCATCAACATGTCGGAATTCCAGGAGGCCCACACGGTTTCGACCTTGAAGGGCTCGCCTCCGGGATATGTGGGGTATGGCGAAGGCGGTGTCCTGACGGAGGCGGTGCGGCGCCGTCCTTACTCGGTGGTGTTGCTGGACGAGGTGGAGAAGGCCCATCCCGACGTGTTGGAGCTGTTCTTCCAGGTCTTCGACAAAGGCATGATGGAAGACGGCGAGGGCAGGGTAATCGATTTCAAGAATACGATCATCATCCTGACCTCGAACGCTGGTACCGATACGTTGATGAAACTGATGGCGGATCCGGAATCCGCTCCGGGACCTGAAGGACTGGTGAAGGCCCTGAAGCCGGAATTGAACAAGATCTTCAAGCCGGCATTCCTGGGCCGCCTGGTGATCATCCCCTACTTCCCGGTGCGGGACGAAGCGCTGAAAATGATCGTCCGGCTGAAGCTGGCCAAGATCCAACGCAGGCTGCACGAAACCCACAAGATCGCGCTGACGCACGACGATCAGCTTGTGGAAGAGGTTGCCAAGCGCTGCACCGAGCTGGAAAGCGGGGCACGCAATGTGGACAACATCCTGACCAATACCCTGCTTCCCGAGGTTTCGCGGCAGATTCTGGCCAAGCTGGCGGAGGGTCTAAAACTCGCTCCGATCCACGTTTCAGTCGGAAGTGACGGCGAATTCGTATATCAATAGGGAAGTAAGACGCGAAGTCAGGCGCCGGAGCGAATTGAGGGGCGTGTTCAGGCAGGAAAACGGGCACGCCCCCGGCGCCAGGTGGCTGGAAAGCAAACGGGTGAGGGAATATGTGGGAGCAGACTGATCGACCGTACCAATTGACCACTCCTCTCGGCAAGGACGTCCTGCTGGTGAGAAAGTTTACCGGGCGGGAATCCGTATCGGAGTTGTTTCACTTTGAGTTCGATGTGGTTTCCGAGGTGCAAACCGATGTTTCGTTCGACGCGCTGATGGGCCAGAAAGTAACCCTGTCCATCAATCGCGAAACAGGCAAACGATACATCAACGGGATTGTGAGGCGTGTCAAACAAGGCGGGCGCGACCTGGTATTTAAGACCTACCGCCTGGAAGTGGTACCGTCATTCTGGCTGCTGACCAAAAATCGCACCAGCAAGCTGTTCCAGCAGATGACCATCCCGGACATCCTCAAGAAGGTATTGACGGGGTTGGATGTTTCCTACGAATTGCAAGGCGACTGGAAGATCCGGGAGTACGTGTGCCAGTACCAGGAGAGCGACTTTCATTTCGCATGCCGCCTGATGGAGGAGTGCGGAATCTTCTACTTCTTCAAACACTCCGCGGGCGGGCACCAGATGGTGCTGGCGAACACGCCGGGATCGCATCCGGACGTTCCCTTCGACTCGACCGCCATCTACGAAGAGCTGACCAATCTGTTCGAGTTGGATGAGGACCGGATTTTCGTCTGGTCGAAGGGTCAGGAGGTGCGCTCGCCAAAGGCCACCGTGTGGGACGAGCATTTTCAGTTGCCCTATAAACACCTGAACGCCGACAAATCGATCATGGACACGGTGCAGGTGGGCAAGACTTCCCACAAGCTCAAGGCGGGCAGCACCGATGCCATGGAGCTTTACGAGTTTCCAGGAGAATACTCGCGCCACTTCGACGGCATCAACAAGTCGGGCGGCGATCAGTCGGACCATCTGCAGTGGCCCTTTACCGAGAATTCGCGGATCGTGGATATCCGTATGCAACAGGAGGCAGTGGGAGGCCTGTCGTGCGAGGGGCAGAGCGTGAATTCGGCGTTCACCGCGGGACACACCTTTCAGCTTTCCAAGCACTTTTCGGATGACAGCAAGTACGTGCTCACGTCCGTAGAACATGACGGCAGGCAGCCGCTGCGCGCGGGGGAGGCAGCGTACGAATACACCAACACCTTCGCCTGTATCCCGTTCGCGCTGCCGTACCGGCCACAGCGCGTGACTCCGATTCCGTCCATCCGGGGCGTGCAGTTGGCGACGGTAGTGGGGCCTCCGGGCGAGGAGATCTTTCCGGATAAGTACAGCCGCGTCAAGGTGCAGTTCCATTGGGACCGCGAAGGCAAGAACGATCTCGACAGCTCCTGCTGGATTCGTGTGGCCACCAGTTGGGCCGGCAAGCAGTGGGGCACCATTCACATTCCGCGCATTGGCCAGGAAGTGGTGGTGGCGTTCGAGGAGGGCGATGTTGACCATCCGATCATCGTGGGAAGCGTGTACAATGCCGACATGATGCCGCCCTACTCTCTGCCCGAAAATAAGACGCAGAGCGGCATGAAGAGCCGCAGCTCCAAACAGGGGACTCCCGACAATTACAACGAGATCCGCATCGAGGATAAAAAGGGGAGCGAGGAGATTCTGGTTCACGCCGAAAAAGATTTGACGGTGGAGGTGGAGCACAATCGGACCACCACCGTGGGCTTCGGCAAGCCTCCGATGACCCCTGGCGACGATTCGCTCCATGTCATGAACAACCTGACGGAGAAGATCGAGAATGCGCAGAGCACCGAGGCGGTAACGAAGATCACCATTAAATGCGGGCAGAGCACGATTGTCATGGATCCGACCAGCATCACCATATCTTCGGTGATGATCAAGATCGATGCACAGGCTACACTAGATGAACACGCGATGATGACAACCATCAAGTCCGACGCGATTACCACCATCAAGGGCGCGATGGTCATGATCAACTAGTATGGATAGCGCAGTGCAAGCAAATTCCCCGACGGAGTCCGTCGCCACAGTCGCCGAACTGGGCGAAGAGGCCATGGCTCTGATGAAGCCGGAGATGCATCCATTGGACTTCGTCGCAAAGCTGATGGAAAAACAGCTCTACCCGGACGCGGTGCGATTTGTGGCGCATGCGTTACCAAAGCGTGAGGCGGTTTGGTGGGCGTGGATGTCGGCGCGGCGGGCTGCGGGCGAGAGTCCACCGCCCAAGATCAAACGATCGTTGGAAGCGACGGAGAAGTGGATCGCGCAACCCACGGATGAGAATCGGCGAGCTGCCAAAGATGCTGCCGATGCCGCTCCGGTCGGGACGGGGGCTGGATGCGCCGGATTGGCTGCATTCTTTGCGGGGGACAGCCTGGCGCCTCCTGACTGTCCGCCCGTGGCGCCCGGACCTTATCTCACGGCAAAGGCGGTATCCGGGGCTGTGGTGTTCGCGGCCATGAGCGGGGATCCACGGCAAGCCCCGGAGAAGTTCAAAAGCTTTGTAGCGCAAGGCGTGGACGTGACCAAGCGCATTAAATTGTGGGAAGGAAAGCAGGGCTGATATGGGAATGCCTGCGGCGAGAATTGGGGATATGCACACCTGTCCGATGGTGACGGGCGTAGTGCCACACGTCGGTGGGCCGATCTTACCTCCTTGCGCCGTGACGGTCTTGATCGGCAACATACCGGCTGCCCGGATTGGCGACATGGCGACCTGCGTGGGCCCTCCGGACGTGATTGCGCTGGCGTCGTTCACCGTGATCACCGCGGGCAGCCCCCAGGCACGCATCGGGGATATGACCGTCCACGGCGGCGTGATCGTGATGGGCCTGCCTACCGTACTGGTGGGCTGAGGACTGCATGAAGCGGCGTCAATTCGTCAGCGGAGTGGCCGCCGCGGGGCTGGCCAATGCGATGGCAGCGGAACCCGCAAATCCCGCGATATTCGAACTACATTACTTCTACATGCAGAGCGGCTCGCAGGTGGATCGCACGACGCAGTATCTCAGCAACGTGCTCCTGCCGGCGGCGCAGCGTTTGGGAATGGGCCCGATGGGCTTTTTCAGCCCCGTGGTCGGTGAGCGGAGCCCGTACATTCTGTGCCTCGAGACCTATTCTTCCCTGGCGCAGATGGAGACGCTGCCGAAGAAGTTCGCAGACGACAAGGAGTTTCTCAAGGGCTGGGACGCGTATAACAACATCCAGGACCCGCCTTACGTCCGCATGGAGAGCACGCTGCTGCGGGCTTTTGAGAGCATGCCTTCGATCGAAACGCGATCGGCCGACGCCCGGAGGGCGGCCCGCATTTTCGAGATGCGCACCTACGAGTCGGTGAATGAAAAGGCTTCGATGCGCAAGGTTCAGATGTTCGGCAATGGCGAGATCGGAATTTTCCGTCGCCTGGGGATGACTCCGGTGTTCTTCGCGCAGACCGTCGTGGGTCGCAATCTGCCGAGTCTGACCTACATGCTGGCCTTCGACGATCTCGCCGCGCGCGAGCGTCTGTGGCGCGAGTTCGGAGCGGACCCGGAGTGGCAGAAACTGCGCGCCCAACCGGGACTCAGCGACGCCGAGATCGTCAGCAACATTACGAACACGATCCTGCGCCCGCTGCCTTTCTCGCAGGTGCGATAGCAACGGTTACGGCTTGTCCGTTTCGACGCGGATATCGGCAACTGCGCCGAATTCCCTGGCGCTGGTGCGATCGTCTTGCACCAAAGTCGGACCGGGAATGTTGGGCTGGAGCCGAAACAGCCGGTTGGAATAGACAATGCCCGACGCTCTGGGCTGAAACGGGCGCTTCCAGTGCTGCTCCGACGCGATCCAATAGCTGTTCGCCTGGTTGCCGAATCTGTCGACCTGCAGCGTGTATTGCAACCGGAACTCGGTGCCTTTGCGCAGCAAACGATGCAAAGGCGCGCGTATCGGATCCTCGCCGTAATGCAGTTCCTGGGTCGTGTCGCCTTCACAACCGCTGTCCACGACTTTCCCTTCAAGGTACGTCGGGAAGTAAGTCGCTGGGTCGAGGCGTAGTGTGGCTTGAATGGAGGCGGTGCAGCGGACTTCGTGTTGCGGATCGCGGTCCCGGGATTTGTCGGGTTGAATCTGGAGCGTGATTGACGAGCGGGAGCGCGGTCCCAGTTTCACGGTCGCGCTCTGGAGAAGCGCGTCCATCCGGAAGGGCGGGTCGGTGGGTTCCTGCCCGGCGCAGCGCGTGTCGGCATCTTCGTTCAATTTGTAGGGCGCGACACCGTCGCCCCAGGAGAGCACAGCATTGCAACGGCGGCCATCTTTGCGGATCACGGACTCGACGGTCACCGACGGCAGTGGTTGGACCGTCCGCCCGGCACGATCCACAACGGCGCGCTCTTCGGTGGTGGTCCAGTTCCAGTGGTCCTGGCGCTCCCGATTCTGCGCGAAGGCTTCGCGGGCTTTGGCGAGCAGTTCCGTGGCGGTCAGGCGCTGTCCCGCCACGGGCTGAACGAAGAGGAGGAGGCATACCGTTGCGAAGAGGCTGGTGGTCATGCGCGCGACTCTCCCTAAACAGGATACGCCAGCGTACGTGAGGAGAGACGCAAAACATTGGTTGCGCTTCGGGTGTGGCGCAAAGACTCAGGCGCGACTCCCCGAGTCTGATTATTTACGCGCTCGTGGAACAGACTCGGGAACCGGAGGACACCGCGAAAAGCATCGACAGGAGTGTCGACGCGGCAAACATGAGTGTTTGCGCCACTTACAGCGTCTTTAAAAACGTAATCAGCTGTTGCTGTTGCGATTTAGTTAAGGCGTGAAACTTCGCGGTCACCTGCCGCGCTTCGCCGCGATGCCGATTGATGGCTTCCTCCAGAGTTAAAGAAGCCAGATCGTGCATGAAGCGCGATTTCGTGCGCAGTCCCCACAACGCCACGGTCCGCAACTTGTTGGCGGTGTCCTGCGGACCTGCCTGTACGATGCCGTCGCCGGTCCCAATGTCATGCAACAGGAAATCGCCGAAAGGATGAATCACCATGTTGCCCAGCGCGTCCGGCACCTTGTACTGGCCGCCGTTGATCGAAGTCCCCGCGGGCGCGGTGGTCATCGACTCCACGTGACAGATATTGCAGCCCACGCCCTCAAACATCTTCTGCCCAGCCATCGCGTCGCTGGTCGCGGCCAGGGTAGTATCGCGCGGGGGTGCTTTAGTGCCGCGAATGAACTGCGCAAAGTGATCGATGTTGGCCATTCCAAGTTGGTCCGGCACGTCTTCGGGATCGGTGCTCGTCTTGCAAACGGTCGTGGTATCGGTAGGCTTCAGGCGGCTGGTCACGCCCATTTCGTTCTGATAAGCGTCCGCCGCGAACGACAGGATGCTGCCGTGCTGGTCCTTCCAGCCGAACCGCCCCACGCGCGTCATGCCCGGCGCCTCGAGAATGGGCACCTGAATCGCCTCGCCCTGAATGAACCCGCCGCTCTGTTGCGGCTGATTCTGGGCGATGGCCAGGAGCGTGCTGTCATCCACCGCTTCCACGAAGCCGTCACCGAGGGTGTTGAGGACAGCCCGCAGCGCGCGAATATCCTCCGCCTCGGGGACGTGCTCCTGCGCCTGAGCGCAGGTGGCGCGGTCGTTCACCAGCGAGCGGCCCGCCACGGTGTTGGCGCCATCGTTGATGGTGATCGTCGGATTGACGAAGTTGCCGTTGTCGTCACGGTGGCCGATGCGGATCTCGGTGATCTGGCTGGGTCCGCCGGTCACCGGGTTCTGATGGCAGGCAGCACACGCGGTGGCATTGAACAACGGGCCCAGTCCGTTGGTCGCCGGATCTTCGACGGTTTCAAAGATCTTCTGATCGAGCGCGAAGGTGTCGCCGCTGGGCTCGGCGATTCCGTTGCTCGAGCTTTGCGAACCCGGATTCTGGGAGACTGCCGGCGTATCGAAGCCCGTGGGCGCCTCGGTGGCTGCCTGCTGCGCCAGAGTGGCAAGCACCAGAAACGCCGCACCTGTGGGAATGGCAAGGAGGGACCTTTTGTTTGGCATCATCCTCCAAGACTCTGGGATGAGCGCGGTTATTCCTGTTAGAACTGTTAATGACGGTTGCGCACGCCGGAATTGGTGGACCCGCGAAAAGTTTCGACACGAGTGTCGAGACGGCAAATTGGAGTGTTTGCGCCACTTCTGCGCGCGAAGATCTTAGCGTGCTTCATAGACCAGATACTGGGGGTTCTCGAACAGTGGAGTGCGGGGCAGGCGATGGGGAGGCTTTAGAACGATGTAGCGTACGCCCAGTCCAGCGTACTTCAGAAGATCGTCGGGACGGAAGCCGTTCGCCATGGTCAACTGCCACCGGAACCACCACTGTTCGCCGAAATCTCGCAGGTAATTTACCTGTCCTCCACCTTTCCAGTCGACGTATACGGCCCGCAAGGCTTCCGATCGGAAGATGCCGGGAGACAATCCGTGTCCGGCATCGGGAAAAAGGAAGACCGCGTCTGGAGAAGTGGAATTCCGTGCCCACTCAGAGAGCTGCGCCAGTTCAGGAGTGTGCAAACGCGGATAATTGACCACTCCCCCCACCGATGGAATCGCAAAGAAAGCAGCGATCGCCACGGCGAGGGCCAATCGCCCATCCATCCGCGCCGCCAGCGTCATCAGCGCTCCCAGGACCAACGCCAATACAGCCGTACGCCACGCAATCGACGCGGTGAACAAAATATGAAGCGGGGGCAGGAATCCCGCAGTGAACCAGACGAAACCTTCGACTATCCGCCGCTGTTTGAGAGCGTAAGTCGCCGCTACTGCCGCGAGGAACTGCATGCAGAGCACGACAAACAGCAAGGCGCGCATCGGTTGTACTTGCGGGACGAGCGACCATCGGAAATGCTCGAGGAGCATCCAGGAAATCGGCATGCTCGCCAGTCCCACTGCCGGGAGCCCAAGAAGTAATATTTGTAAATCCTGGGGCAAGTCCCGTCGCACGCGCAGAAACGCAGCCAGCAGAATCGCGGACACGATCAGGTAATGGGGGATCAGTCCAGGCGGCCACGACGAGATCCATACGTATGCCGTGCGCATGTGCTGGAGTTGCTCCTGCAATGGGCTGAGCCGGCTGAAGAAAGTCTGCGCTTCCGCAGAGCCCGCACCGCCGGCCTGGGCTGCGACGGCTTCGGCGAGAACCACCGCGGCGCACGCCAGTGGCGCCAGGGCGGCGAGCTTCTTCCTCCAAATGAGCAGCAGCAGAAACACCGCCCAGAACGGAATCGTGGTGGGCGCGTGATACAGGAAGGCCGCCGCACCGGCTACTCCTGCCGCGAGGTATCGGCGATGAGCCGCGAGCCCTACGCCGCAGACCAACAGCGGAACCGCAAATGCCCGCGGGGTCGGTTCGTACTCGAAGGTCAGCACCTCGGGCCCCGGAATCGCCGCGCCAAGCGAAACGACTGCCGCCACCAGGAGCGATTGCCAAGTCCCCAGTCCTATCGACGTTGCCATCAGATACAAACCCCAGATACCGAGGGCGCGCGTTGCCACCTGCCCGGCGGCGAGCACCTCACGGAATCCCAGGCTGGTCACGGCGCGTAGCAGGCGCGCTGTCTCATCGTAGAGGGTGAACGTCACATGCGGCTGGGCTACGAGGATGTCGTTGCGGAGCACCAAGGGATCGCGCAGGTGCTCGAGGATAGGAATGTAAATTTGCGAGTCCTGCTGCAGGTAGGTGTGGCCGGGAAACTGAACGAACGTCAGCAACGCGAGCGCCGTCACCGCGGCGGCGGACGCCCACGAGTTCATTTCGTGGGAGTCTTGTCCAATTGCTGCTTCACCCAGACCCGATTGGGATTGAGCGCCAGCGACTTCTGAAATGCCTGGCGCGCCTCGGTATCCTGCTTCGACTGGCGCAGGCTCACTCCCAGCCAGAGATAGGCCTCGGCGTTTTTAGGATCGAGCTGGATGGCCTTTTGGAAGTCGGGGATCGCGCCGGCGGGGCCGCCGCCCAATTGCGCGGGAAGGTAGTAGTTGCCCACACCTCGTGCCACGTACACGGCCGATGAATTGGGCGCCTTTTCGACCGCTTTGTTTACCGCGTCCTTCGCCTTGGGTCCGTAACTCAGGCCGCTCATGATGTCGGTAATCGCCTGTCCATACAGAGTCGCCAGCACGCGATAGTATTCCGCGACGTCAGGTTTGAGCTGAACGGCCTTTTCCGCGGCTTTGATGCCTCTTTCGGCCACGGCGCGGGCCGGCTTTTTTTCGTGCTGCTCAATTTCCACTTCCGCCAGATAGGAAGATGCCAGTGCCACACGATACTGTGCCTCGGCGTCGTTGGGAGCCTTGGCGGCGGCGTCGGCGGCATCGTTGATCATTCTGTCGAGCGCGCCGCGATCTTGCATATCGCGCGCGTTTTCGAGCGGCGAGGAAGCGGCGGCCACACATACCGCGAGAAGCGGGAGCCAGTGAAAGGTGCGTCGCATTTGTACCCTCTTCTCTATTAGAGCAAAGCCCGGTGCTGCCTACAGCTCCGCGACTCGCCTCTGCACGAGCAGAAAATACAATCCCAGCGCGACTAATAGCATGCCGTTTACAGCGAATACGGTAGGAGCCGTAAAGAGAGGGACGAGTTGCCCGGCCACTTCGTTTCCTACCGGCATGCCGCCGCGGAAGGTCAGGTTGTAGACGCTCATCACCCGGCCGCGCATCTGGTTGGTGACCACAAGCTGCACGAGCGACGAGACCATGGCGAATACCGCCATCATGGAAGCACCGGAAAAGAACATCATGGCGCAGCTCAAGATGAAAGATCGGGAAAACGCAAAGCCCGAAATCCCGACTCCCAGGCACATCAGCATGGCGAGGGCGATGCGGCCTTTGTGTTTCACATTGCCCAAACCGGCCACTGCCAGGGCGCCTACCACCGAGCCCATCCCCGACATCGAAAGGAGGGTCGCATAGGTCTCGGAACCGCGGTGCAGCACTTTGTCGGCGAAGACGGGGAGGAAGGTCCGCATCGGCACGCCGAGCGCAGTCATGCAGAAGCCCAGGACGATGAGCGCCTGCATGGCGCCCTGCTGGCGAATGAAGAGGATCCCTTGCTTCATACTTCCCAGAATGCTTTCCCCGGTCTTCTCAGGCAGAAAACGGATGGTCAGCATCAGGAGCGAGATGATCGGGAACAGGAACGAGAGAGTGTTGAGGCCGAAGCACCACGTATCGCCGAGGGTGTGCAGTGCCCATCCGCCCAATGCCGGCCCGACCATGACCGCGGCGTTGAACTGAATGGAGTTCAGCGCGATGGCGTTGGGCATGTCTTCTTTAGGTACCAGAGTCGGGATCAAAGCGGAATAGGCCGGGCCGCCGAACGCCTGTCCGAAGCCGGCGATGAAGGAGCAACACAGAAAATGCCAAACCTTCACCACATGCATTCCTACCAGCACCGTGATCACGAGCGCGCACGACATCTGGACGCACTGCGAGAAGATCAGCATGTGGCGGCGCTCGAAGCGGTCGGCGAGAACGCCGCCTATGAGCGAAAACAGAAGGATTGGAGTCGCCTGCAGGATTGGATCGAGTGCCAGCAACTGTGAGCTGCCGCTCATTTTCCAAATCAGCCACGCCTGTGCGGTGAGCTGCATCCACGTACCAATGGCGGAAGCACAAGCGCCCATCCACATCAGACGGAAGTCGCGATAATGAAAAGCTTTGAAGACCCGGCGAAGCACGGCAGCGGTTTTTACGATATCGTCAAACAGGAATTGTAGCAGGTTGGAATAGCAGGAGTCGGGTACAGCACTGTAGTATACTGGCCGCTTCCACCGGACCTGCAGTTCCGAAATCGAAAGGAGTGGCCATGCTGCCAGACTATCTAGCGAAAGCCGTGCCGAATCCCGCGGGGAAGCGCGGTCCGTGGTATGCCAATACTGCGCCAAGCTATGCCGGTATCTTTCTCTGGGTCGCGTTCTATCGGGACATGGCGGGAAACACGCTGCAACACGGCAGCCTGAGTCTCTGCCTGATTGCGCTGTTGATCGCGGGAGTACTCTGTTATGCGCTCTATTACCGCGTACCTGCGATGCTGGGAATGCAGACCGGGTACCCGTTGTACGTAGTAGGCAGTTCGACCTTCGGCACGGCAGGTGGCTATGTGATGCCGGGTCTGCTGATGGGCCTGCTGCAGATCGGGTGGTTCGCAGTAGCGACCTTCGTTGCGACCGACTTCATTTTGAAGGGTACTGGTTCCGCCTCGGCGCCCGGAAGCATGCCGTTCATCATCGTTGGCTTGGTTTGGGGGCTGGTCTTGTCCTGGGTGGGCGCCAAGGGCATTCAGTACGTCGCGAAGATTGCTACGTTTCTCAATTTCATTCCGTTGCTCATGCTGTTGATCGTGGTGGTGAAGATTGGGGGCGGGGCCGGAAACTACCAGGTACCCGCGGGACAGGAGAATTCGTACGGCGCTTTCACGGCGGTGATCGCGATCGTGATCGGCTTCTTCGCCACTGCCGGCGCGGCGGGAGCGGACTTCGGCACCAACGCACGTAACGAGTCGGATGTGAAGTGGGGCGGGCTGGTGGGCATTACCCTGGCAGCGTTGATCGCCGCGGGGCTGCCCTTGATCTCCGTGGCGGGCGCACATGGGTCGAATCCGGCACTGGGTTGGAATTTCGATGCCGTGATCCAGACCATCGGAGGGCCGATCGGTTCGGCGATGTTCCTGCTGTTCGCGATCGCCTCGGTGCCGCCCACCTGCTTCTGTGCCTTCATCGCCGGAAACAGTTTCAATACGATGATTCCGAGCGTTCCCCGGGTGGCTTCCACTATGGCGGGAGCGGCGGTGGGAATCCTCCTTGCGGTGACCGGAGTGGCGGCCAACCTGATCTCGTTTTTCACGATTGTCGGCGCGTCGTTCGGGCCGATCTGCGGGGCCATGGCGGCCGACTACATGCTCTCCGGCAAGCGCTGGTCGGGACCGCGCGAAGGGATCAATTTTGCCGGATATGGGGCATGGGCGGTCGGATTCGTAGTGGGAATTCTGCCTTTCCTGCCGCTGCCTGATGGTATCAAGCCCTACGTCGAACCGGCCGTCCTCTATAGCTTCGTTGTCGGATTCGTTGTGTATGTGGTGTTGGCCAAGGCGGGACTGCAGCCGAAGACTGTCGCCATGCCGAAATCGTCAGGGGCATAGTATTGCCAGGCGGCATGGGAAGGTGAACGCTCCCTCACGGTCGCGGCTCGTAAGTTCGCGCGGTACGTGCGCTTGCGAGCAGCGCGCGTAAGCAAGCGATCTTTGAGTGCTTTTAACGGCGTGGCGGCAACGCTCCCTCACGGTCGCGGCTCGTAAGTTCGCGCGATACGTGCGCTTGCGAGCCGCGCGCGTTAGCAAGCGATCTTTGAGTGCTGTTAACGGCGTGGCGGCAACGCTCCCTCACGGTCGCGGCTCGTAAGTTCGCGCGATACATGCTCTTGCGAGCCGCGCGCGTCAGCAAGCGGTATCTCTGATCGCACACGCAGAAACTCTCATCCATCAGTGAGCTGAACTTCGTTTATTCCGGTATCGGCACGGCTGCCGCTTCGAACACGCAAAAGTGCGGGATAATCCCTTTTGGAGTACAACGCAAAAATGTCTTGCCGCGATCACTCACTCCGGAACGTGCGAGCTTTCTACCTTCTGTTCGCAGTCAGTCTCTCTCTGACTCCCCAATTGCTCGCGCAAAGCACCATCACCACTCTGGCAGGGACTGAATACATCTTCACTGGCGACGGGAAATCCGCTCTCGATGCGCCTTTGGGCCTGATGTCGAAGATCACATTGGACCAAAAAGGCAATCCGGTCTTTTCCGACCCCGGGAATGGGATGGTCTTTCGTTTAAATCCGGATGGCACGGTGACGGTTCTGGCTGGAAACGGGTTGCAGACCTACTCAGGTGATGGAGGGCAGGCGGTGAACGCCGCTCTGCACACACCGCAGGGAGTCGCGTACGACTCGGCCGGCAATCTTTACATCACTGACCTCGATAACAACCGGGTGAGGATGGTCACGCCGAGCGGCATTATTTCGACCGTGGCGGGCAACGGCTTGCAGAAATATGCGGGCGAGTCCATTCCCGCAGTGCAGGCGTCCTTGAGCTTGCCTCTATGTGTCGCAGTCGATCCATCGAATTCCATTTACATTGCCGATCTGACGCAATCCGGCGGAACCCGGATTCGGAAGGTAACACCGGACGGGATCATCGTCACCATCGCCGGCACCGGCCAACCGCCTGCCTCGAACGCCCTTCCGGAAGGGGTGGCCGCAAAGAATGCCGCGATTGGCGATGTAGAGAACATGGTCTTCGACGCCAAGGGCAATTTATATTTCGCGGAGTTCACCGCCAGTAAGATTCGCAAGATCGACACCAATGGCATTCTCACCACAGTGGCAGGAGACGGGCAGGATCGATTTGCGGGCGATGGCGGGCAGGCGGTCAAGGCGTCGTTGGACCAGCCGGGCGGCGTGGCCCTCGATAGCGCCGGCAACATCTACATCTCCGACACGAATAATAACGTCATCCGCAAAGTCAATCCGCAAGGCATTATTTCGACGATCGCCGGGACCGCAGGAGTGAGTGGTTTCTTCGGAGACGGGCGATCCGCTCTGAATGCCCGATTGAACGGCGCCTTTGGATTGGCGGTGGACCCGGGCGGGAATATCTTTATCGCCGATACCAACAATTTCCGCGTGCGGGAGGTGAAGAGTTCAGGAACCATCACCACCGTGGCAGGCAACGGCACGTTTCGATATTTTCCGGACGGCACCGGGGCGGTAAACGCTCCGTTATTCGAGCCTCACGGAATTGCGGTAGACAGCAGCGGAAATTTCTATATCTCGGACACCTCCAACAGCAGCATTCGTAAGATCGACCCGCGCACCGGACAGATCTCCACTATCGCGGGCAATGGCTCGCGCGAGTATGGTGGTGATGGCGGACCAGCGGTAAACGCGCAAGTCGACGATCCGACGAATGTGGCTTTCGATTCGGCAGGCAATATGTATATCGCCGATACCGACAACGAAGTGATTCGGAAAGTCGCTAAAGACGGGACGATCAGCACGGTCGCTGGGCTTCCCGATCCGACGGGCAATTACCTCTACAACGGAGACGGAATTTCGGCGACCAAGGCGTTCCTCGACACTCCCATCGACATCGCCGTCGACAGCGCCGGCAATCTGTACATCTCGGACTACGGTCACCACAGGATCCGGAAAGTCGCGACGAATGGCACGATTTCGACGATCGCGGGCGACGGGACGGCGAGATTTGCCGGTGATGGCGGCCCTGCGAGCAAGGCTAGTCTGCGGTTTCCGAGAGGCCTGGCGTTCGACCAGTCCGGCAATCTCTACGTCGTGGATTACGGTAACTCGCGAGTTCGCCGCATCGCCGCGGCGGATGGCACGATCACCACGGTGGCGGGCGGAGGGACCAGGATCGTGACGAATGTGGCGCTCCCCGCAACTCAGGCCCAATTGACGGCTCCTCTGGGGATTGCGCTCGACCGCGCCGGAAACATGTATATCTCGGAGTCCACGACGAGCCGCGTCTACGAAGTGGCCGCCAGCTCGGGCAACATTTCGATCCTCGCCGGCAACGGCAATTATGGCTTCTCGGGCGACGGCGGGCCTGCTCCGCTGTCTTCCTTCACGACTCCGTATGGGCTGGCGTTCGATTCCGCCGGCGACCTACTGATTGCCGACATTGAGAACAACCGCATCCGCGTGATTCTGGCGGCGGTTCCCTCTCTGACATCGTCTCCCTCCACGCTTTCATTTACGGCGAAGAGCGCGGGGGCCGTTACGGATACGCAGAATATCAGCCTCGGTACGAGTGTGGCTGGGCTGGTGTACACTCTGACCACTCCCACCACGACCGGAGGCAACTGGCTTTCGGCGAATGTCACCACCGGGACGATTCCGGCGACCGTGCAGATCAAGGCCGATCCAACCGGTCTCGATCCGGGCACCTATCAAGGTTCGGTTGTGGTGGCAACGCCCAATTCCCGGCCTTCCAGCACCACGGTGGGAGTGACCTTTACGGTCCAGCCCCCGGATGTACCGCATTTGGGAGTGGGATCGACTTTTCTGATGTTCTCCCTCTTGCAGGGCGGACAACCGAGCACGCAGAGTCTCTCGGTGCTTAATCAGGGTGGCGGGTCTCTGACCTTCGCGGCATCGGTACAGACTGATGTGCCCGGCACGTGGCTCAGCGTCAACCCTGGCACTGGGACAGCGACTCCCACTGCTCCTGGCGCGCTCACGGTGCAGGCCGATCCGACTGGCCTGAACCCCGGCACCTACACCGGTTCCATCATCATCATGGCGGGCAGCGAGACAAAGACGGTTCCAGTCACGCTGGCGGTGGCGGGGATCACGAAGACGATCCTGGTGTCGCAACCCGGTCTGCAATACAATGCGGTGTTTCAGGGCGGTGCCCCGCTGCCGCAGACTTTCGCGGTAATCAACACCGGGCAAGGCGACTTGAATTGGACGGCGCAGGCGAGCACGCTCTCCGGCGGACCCTGGTTGAGTCTCAACCCCTCGACCACGGGCGGTACCAGCACGGGTGGCACCGGCAATCCGCCAACCGTCGGCGTGATGGTGGACGCATCCCAACTTGCGGTGGGCGAATACTACGGACGGATCCAGATCACGTCGCCCGATGCGAGCAATTCGCCGCAAAGTGTAACGGTGGTTCTGGATGTCCTCGATACCGGTGTGGACCCGGGTCCAGACGTCCGGCCTACGGGGTTGGTGTTCACCGGTCCAGCCGGGCAGAGTCCCGGCTCACAGAATATCTTCGTCTCGAACTTGACGAGTAAGTCGACTACTTACGCTTCGGGCAGGGTGACGACGGATGGTGCGAACTGGTTCTCAAACGCACCGACGAACGACACCGTCCAGCCGGGCCAGCCAGCCAAGGTGCTGGTCCAACCCGACTTCACCAATCTCGCTCCGGGTACTTACACGGGAGCTCTCACCTTATTGTTCGACGGCAATGTCGTGCGAACGGTCAACGTGCTTTCAATCGTGACGGGCGGCGGCACTTCTCAATCGGCCACGGAGGAAGCGCATGCCATCACGAGCGGGCACGACGCCGGTAGTTGCACGCCCAAGTCGCTCAACGTGCAATTCTCGACTCCCGATCCGAGTTCCAGCCTGACGGCGACACAACCAGTGCCCGTGAAGATGAATGTGGTAGACAATTGCGGCACCCCGATGCAGTCGGGAAGCATCAAGGTGATTTTCTCCAACAACGATCCGCAACTGGACATGCTTCACACCAGTACCGGCACGTGGGAGAACATGTGGCAGCCCAGAGCTGCGTCGCAAGTGACCATGACAGCAATCGCGCTGCAATCGGGTGCCAACACAGCCGTCATCAGTGGCCAGGGGTTCATGACGGTCAACGTGAAGGCCACAGGTAAGACGATTCTGGTGGATCCGGCGATCTTGAACGGCGCGAGCCTGCAAGCGAACCCGGTCATCGCTCCCGGCGCCCTGATCACGATCAAAGGCCAGGGATTGGCGGGGGCTACTGTGGCGAGCCCGGGAACGCCCTACGACACTCAGTTATCAGACACGCAGGTCCTGCTCGACAGCACACCGATGGCACTGAGCTACGCCAGCGACGGCCAGATCAACGCTCAGGTACCCTACACCATTTCGGTAGACAGCGCCCATCAGATCAGCGTGCAGCGCACCAACGCCACGCTGTCGATTCCCATCAATGTGACCGTGACGCAGGCGCAGCCCGCGATCTTCACGCTGAGTCAGGATGGCAGCGGTCAAGGATATATTTATCTCACGAGGTCCGGTCAGCCTGATGTTTATGCCGACCCGTCTAATCCGGCGACGGCAGGCGATACGGTTTACCTGCTGTGTACGGGATTGGGTGCGGTTTCCCCGTCGGTGCCGGTCGGTGCCGGTCCACCAGACTCGCCGGTGGTCACTGCGGTGAACAACGTATCGATCACGATCGGCGGCCAGCCCGCTCAGCTTTTGGGCGCCACACTGTTCACCGCGGGAGTGTACAAGGTGTCGATCGGTGTTCCGACGGGGATCACTCCTGGCAATCAGGTCCCGGTGGTGTTAACGGTGGGGAATCAGGCAAGCCCGGGCACAGCGACGATGGCGATTCATTAGCAGGGCGGCAGATCGGCAACACTCCCTTACGGTCGTGGCTCGTTGCGAGCCGCGCGCGCGATGTCGCAATCGCTCCGAAAGAATCACTCCGCACCGTCGCAGCTCGTTGCGAGCCGCGCGCGTAAGCAAGCGATGTCGCAATCGCTCCGAAAGAATCACTCCCTTACGGTCGTGGCTCGTTGCGAGCCGCGCGCGTAAGCAAGCGATGTCGCGATCGCTTCGAAAGAATCACTCCCGCACGGTCGCAGCTCGTTGCGATCCGCGCGCGTAAGCAAGCGACGTCCCGATTCGCTCCGAGAGAATCACGCCCCCGCGGTAGTAGCTCGTTGCGAGCCGCGCGCGTAAGCAAGCGTTCAGTCGAGCAGGCCCTCGCGGAACAGCCTGCGCCCCGCGAGCGCAGTGTGAAATGACCACGCCGAGAGTGCCAGTACCGTTCCGAGGGCGAAGATGTTGCTGCCGGCGTACCACGTGGAGAAGTCCGCGGACACCGGGAACTCCGGCAGCATGCTGCTTACGAAAATTCCTACCACCATGGGAATGACGCCGAAGCGGATCAAGGTGTAGATGGCGAGTGCGCCCTGCATCGCCGTGAAGGTTCCACTGATTACGGGATGACTGCCCTGCAGAAGCGTGGATGCGGTGAACAGAACGACGAACACGACCGCCGCCAGCCAGAGTCTGCGGAGTAACGCCCGCAACAGAAAGAACAGAAAAAACATGGTGAGCGCAATGCCGATCGACTGGTGCAGGAAAAAAGCGAAGACCCCCACCGCGTGCCGGGCATCGACCAGCACGCTCAGGCGCACTAGCGTGGGGATGGAACCGTAGTGCTCCAGAAATCCGTTCTGCACAAAAAAGAAGATCGAGAACCAGACACCCAGCGCGCAGCCGATCAGCAGGTGACCGCCCACCAGCGGGTCGCGCCAGCCTCCACCCAATAAGCGGCTCCACGAGATCAGGCTTTGTGGCCAGCGGCGTCTCACGTACGGTTCGAGCGCCATGTACAGGACCCAATACGCCATCGCCAGGAACAGAGCGGAGCTGAGCGCCCACGTGAAATTGCGATATTCCTGCGTGGTGGGCACGTGGTGCGCTTCACACAGCCAATCCAGCAAGGAGCAACACAACACGAAGCCGGCGAGCCGGGAAGCTCCACGCGCATCGCCCTTTCCCCGTCCGAAGTGTTTACGAGCGAGCAAGGCAGCGATCACAAACAATGCGAACAGCACGACCAGATAGAGCCACTGTCCGGCCGCTTCCGATGCAGTGGTCTGATAGGGCTGCATGCGCGCGGGCCGGGTCCATGGGCCGATCACCTGGAAGTACACCGGCTTCCCGCGCCACGACGCAGCCTCGATGCGCATGGGCACATCGGGCGCGTGAGCGTAGTGGAAAGTCCAGGCGGCGCGCGCGTCGAAGCTGTAGAGAGGCAGCCATTGCGGATCGGCCTGAGTCAACGCCGATGGGTCGATCCCGGCGCCTGCGAACAGCGCATTCCACACCGATGCGGCGGGCGCGGCAGAATTCGATGCCGCCTCAAACTGCGGCGGCACCGCGCTGAAATAGATCAGCCGCCCTTGCGAGTCGAGGTTGACCGTGGCCATCCCGGACACGGTGGCAGGCGGGTCGCTGGTCGATACCTGGGCATCGCCATTGATCGCCTGCAGGTATTGCGGGCTCTGCCGATACCAGAAAAGAATCAGCGGCGGCTGGCCCTGATCTTTCTGCGCGGCGAAGACGGCGGGCGGCTCGTGCGACTCGGCATATCGCTGGAAATCGGAATTGTAGGCGAAACCGAAGGCGCTGTCGGCGGGCCGCTCCGAATATCCCAAGGTGCGGATGAGGTCGTGCGCCTTTTGGGCCAGAGCGTCGGTGCTCGACTCGAGCGGAGATTTCTGTATGACGCTGGTCTTGCCGCTCAACACAGCCCCGAGTACCAGGCCCGCCAACATCAGCGCGAAATAAATCAGAGCTGAGCGAACTGGAATGCCGTGCCGGCTTCCAGCCGCGGCCACCATGTCCGGCGACGGCATCACTCCGGCAGCCACCGCCGCGGCCAGACGATCGGAACCGGGTAACGCCTGTGCGACGGCGCGAGCGGACGCGGGCCGCTGCTCCGGATCGGCTGCCAGGCATCGCTGGATCAGTCGCTCCACCGCGGGATCGAGATCCGGCACCAGCATGGAAGGCTTGGACGGCGCTTTGCGGGCTCGATCCTCAAAGGCGCGTTTGCCGGTGAACATCTCGTACATGACGAGGCCCAGCGAGTAGATGTCGCTGCGGACGGTGACTTCTTTCCCCGCGAGTTGCTCGGGCGCCATGTAAGCGGGTGTGCCGCTGCGGATCTCGCCCTCTTCGATCTGACCCGCCAATCCAGCGAGTCCAAAGTCCATGATCAGCACCTGGCCGCGAGCATCGATCATTACGTTGGCAGGCTTGAGGTCGCGATGCAGCACGCCCTTATCGTGCGCCGCGGTCAGGCCCGAGCAAAGGCTGCGAACCATCTCGATGGCCTTGTCGCTGGGCAGGCGCCCAATGCGATGGAGCAGGGAGTCGAGGTCCTCGCCATCGACATACTCCATGGAGATGTACGGGGACCCTTCGAGCTCGCCAATATCGTAAACGCGGCAGACGTTGGGATGGGATACCTGGCGTGCGATGCGGACCTCGGAATGAAAGCGCGCCAGAACGCGCGGATTGCGGGCGGTCGCTGCCGGCAGAAACTTCAGCGCCACCGGCTGCCCGAGTTTCAGATCGTTGGCTCGGTAGACTTCCCCCATTCCTCCTCGTCCCAGCAGCCCGATGACGCGGTATCGATTGGCGAGCATGGTGCCGGCGGGGAAGCGGCCTTCGTCGAGAGAACTGGAAGAGTTGGAGGATGACGAAGAGCTTCCCGGCGCACTGCCCTCCGTAAAAGCGATCGTTGCCATGGCCGATCCAGTCTGCGCGAGAGCAACTCCGCAAGACGCGCAGAAGCGGCTGGCGTCCGGCATCTCGGTCGTGCACGATGGGCAACGAAGCATTTGGGGGACTTGTCCTATCTACGGATTGATAGACGAGGCGAAACCTGGAAGGTTGGGGCGGCTGGGACGAGCATCGGCACAACCGCTCGCGCCGACGTTATTTCACCAGATATTTCTTGGGTATTTTCAGGGCCATGCTGCCCGCGACGGTCACTACATCGTACTTACCCACGGCGCCGATCAACTGATGGGCTGCCCATGGCTCAAGCTGGAAATCGCCCGTCAACCACCGGACCATATCGGTGGTGGCCACCTGCAGTGCGCGATCGAGAGAACTGACGAATTCGGGTTGGGCACCCATGCTGATCAGGTACTCGGAGGTCTCCACTCTGGGCCCGTTGACGTGCGCGTTCTTCTTCACGTCCACTGAGAACTCCACATCCATCGAAGTCTCGACGCCAGTGCCGGTAGGTTCGCCATCCGCCATCAGTGCGTGGCCATCGCCCATAAACAGCAGGGCTCCGGGATGGTAGACCGGTAGGATGACCGTCGCCCCTTCCGCGATCTCGTTGTAATCGAGATTGCCGCCATAGCTTCCTGACGGACCCGAGGTGGGCGAAAAGTCACCCGGCGCGGCGACTCCGATGCAGCCCAGCATGGGACGAACCGGAAACTCCAGCTTCACCTTACCGCTGACCGGCTCCCTAAGGCGAACGGTATTGGCCTTGAGGTCGATATCCCAGGGCAGGATGTTGTCGCGGCCTTTACGGACGACGTCGGCCTTGTAGTGGTTGGGATAGGTCGATTCGATCGAATCGGCGGACAGCGAGAAGAGACCCAGGCGGTAGGACGTACTTCCCCAATTGCGATTCAAGCGGACCATACGCAAGTGAACCAGAATGGCGTCACCCGGTTGTGCCCCGTCGATGTAAAAGGGCCCAGTCAGGGGATTGCCTCCTTCCGTAGCTTGTTGGCCTTTGTCGTTCATGCCGCCGGAGTCGACGGTTTTGGTGGCGACCACATCACCCGGTTTGATCCGCAGAAACACCGGGTTGGTGTGAGAGAACGTGCGGTAGTACTGGCTGGGATTCGCTAGTTTCGGCTGGCTCCACAGAATTGCAGGCGCCAGGATACAGAAAGTAAACAGGAAACGCATGAATCATCATCACACGAGCGCCAGTACCGGGTGTGCAGGGTGTAGTCTTTCTTTTGGTTTGTCGTTCTGGCATGCTTTGGATGGACGGATTGAGGAAATTGAAACTTGCGTTCAGCCACATTGCTGGCCCCCTGCATCGTCCTCTTGCTCGGCGGCTGCAGCCGGATGGCCCGGTCTTACTATCTGAGCGGCTACGACCGCGATATTCGAAATTCCACTCGCGATATACAAGGGGCCCGCAGCGATGCAGAACGCGCCGTGGCGTACTCCCGGCGCGGGAGGGCATACTCCGAAAAGGGCCGCTACTCCCGATTTGCCAGAGTAATCTCGGATGAGGAATATGCGCGTCTGTTCGAACTGGCGATTTCAGACCACGGGACTGCGGTCAAATTGGCCCCTGCGAGCGGAGAGGTATATTTCAGCCGCGGACAAACCTACTACGATCGTGCGGCTTTCGGCGACCCGAAGGATTTGCGGCCGTGGTCGACACTGGCCACTGCCGATTTCCAGGCCGCCGCAGAGCGGGATGCGACGAATCACCTGGCTTGGGACATGCTTGGCATGGCCCACCTGCAGTCCGGGGAATTGGATGAGGCCATTCGGGATTTCACCAGAGAGACGGAACTGGATTCGTTCGGCAGAGTGCGGCTCGCCGATGCCTACTGCACGCGCGCGGGCGTCCGTCAACGGGAACACAGAGACGATGCGGCAACTGAGGACTACGAGAAATCGCTCAGTCTCGGCGCCCCGGCCGACAGTTGCGACTGCGAACCCTATAACCCGCTGCTGTATCTGTACGACCATCAAACCCGCTATGACAAAGCGTGGGAGATCGTAGCCAAAGCGAAGCAGGCGAACCGCTGGATCGCACCGGAGTTGCTGGATCAGTTAAAGAAGGACTCAGGGCGGATTCGTTGACTTCTGACTTTGCGGAGGGCAGACCGGCGATCTGCCCATGTGAGATTTAGTGGATGTCAATCTTGAGCATGGCGTCCGAATGTTCGTGCCGCCAATTCCAATATTGTGCTTGCTCTTCTTCCTTCAGTTTGGCGAAGTCCTTGTATTTCCGGTGGTTCTCCTTGACCCAGATGCGGTAAGCGCGATCTTCCTTGGAATCCCAGTGGTGATCCTCGTTGCGAGCCTTGTCGTGATAGACGTGATCGTCGGCTCGCAGGACGGTGGGCATCAGCGCCACCGGGGCGCATAATGCGGCGCCCAATAGAGCCGCCGTCAGGAAACGGGGTAGTTTTTGCCTCATGCGAGGAATCGGAGCACGTGAATTACCGGCGATTCCATTCCAGAGTTGTCGATCTGTCAGGTATGGCCCAGATTGCCTTTTGGTCGTTACCCGAAAATGTGGCCTTCTTAACCTTGGCCGGTCGTACGCGCACCTGCGGCCTGAAAAGTCATTAGCTTACGGCAGAAATTGGACCCTTACCCCTGGACGGAGTCCCCAAAATGAGTGCTCCGGTGACCGGCTATACGCTGGCGACGGCGTAGAAGGAACCAGGCGTCGGCGACCAATAGCACTATCGCGAAGTAGTGAAGGCGCGACAGCGTCCACAGGGCGGCCTGCACCCGCGCGCGGAAGCGGATGACCTGGCGGTTTTGGTCGGCGGATATGGTTGCCGGCTGATTCCAATCGAGCACCGTCAGCCGCTGCAGGAATCCTCGGTGCACGCTGCCTTCGAGGTTATAGATCCCGACTACCGGCGAAAAGTGACTGGCGACGATCATGTCATGGGACAGTTCCTCCCAGCTCAACGGACCCAAACGCGCATCCGGCTGCGGATCTCCGGCGGTAACGCCTACTGCGATGAGCTGTGCGGATGGGCCGTATTGCCAGATGAGCGCGGAATCGGCGCTGCGGTTGAAACTCGAGTAGAGCATCAGAATCTCGCGGTCGCCGCGAACGTCGACGATGCCGAACAGGCGCTCGAGTAGTGTAGAGCGGGCTTCTCGCTCATCGGCGATGAAGGGAAACTGGTAGGTTTCGACGCGGTAGCCGGCGGCTTCGATTCGGGCGATGAAAGCACCATACGCGATCCGGGCGCGAGCAACGGTATGGGGATCGAACAGCCGCTTGAGGGCGGCCGAAGCCGCGCGGCCAATGCTGGTGAATTCCTGAAGATTCGGTTCAATATCGAGACCGATGCCGGACCAGCGCAGTTGCGAATCGGCGGTCCACTTCTGAAATTCAGTAAAACGCACCTCGGCATCGGCCGCGTTCGAGGCGTTGAGATAATATCCCTGCTGGCCGGGCAGGGCCAGCCACGCCGTGACCGGAATGCCGGCGGAATTAAGTTGGCGGACGACCTGCGCGCGGCCGGGGCTGAGATCGATCAGCGAAAGAGTGATCCCGGCGTTGAGCTGCCGCAGATCGCGAATCACATCCGGCTCAGAGAAGAGAGATTGAAGCGCGTCCGTTTCCATCTGGCAGGCGAAGTTCAGTTGCGGATGCTGGGCTGAAGCGGTTACGCGGACTTCGTGCGCATCGCGATCGAGCCGGCGTGCGGCCAGAAAAGCCGTCGCACCAATGAACACCGCAAGACAGAGAGCAAGCTCGACCGCGAAAAGCAGCAACCACAGAAAAGCTCGCAGGAGCCGGCGAAACACGCTTAATTATGTCACCAGCTAACCTCCGACCGACTGATCTGCAAAGCAAAGCCGGGATTTCGGTTATCTGGCGGAGGCAAGTCCGCGCCGCCACCGCAGCACCTGAACGAGGAATTCGTCCCGTTTGGCGCGGACTTCGTCGGCGCTTTTGGTCGACCAGTCATAAAAGCCTCTGCCGCTCCTGGCGCCGACGTTCCCCTGGCGCACCAAATCGTGGAGGTACTCGGGCGCCCGAGGCTCATTGTAGAGATCGCGCGCCACATACTCCACCACCGAAGTTCCCAAATCGACGCCCGTCACGTCCACATGTTCGAGCGTGCCATAGGCGGGCATGCGCAGGCCGAATCCATTCTTGACCACCGTGTCGACTGCTTCGGCATCGGCGATCCCTTCGGCAATGATGTGGGCGGCCTCGCGAATCAAGGCCATCTGCAGACGGTTGCCTAACTGTCCGGGGCGGTCTTTCTTCACCACCACGGGCGTCTTGCCGCACGCTGCCAACAAGCGGCGGACGGCGTCCGCCACCTCGCCGGCAGTCTTCTCGCCCTTCACGATCTCCACCAACGGCATCAGATGCGGCGGATTCCAGAAATGGGTGGTCAACACCCGCTCCGGCCTGGTGCACCGCGACGCAATCGCCGTAATGCTAAGTCCTGAGGTGTTCGATGCCAGGATCGCATGTGGCGAGACCAACGCGTCCATCCGCTGGAACAGATCCTGCTTAAACGACAGGTTCTCAGGCGCCGATTCCACCACGAGGTCAGCCGCCCGGATCGTCTCATCGAATTCGGCGGACCCTTTGACCAGCATGGGAACACGTTCCGCGTCCTGAGCGTCGGCCAAGCCGCGGGCCGCTAACAACTTCGCCTGTGCCAGCGCCTTCTCGACCCCCTGTGCGGCTCCTTCCGCGGTGCGGCTCAAGATCGTACAGGGTAAGCCGGCGAGCGCGAACGTGACGGCGATTCCAGGACCCATCATTCCGGTCCCAATCACAGCCGCATTGGTGAAATCGATGGCAGGCATTTCCGGATGATATCAGGTGCCACCGCGTCCGACCCAACTAAGTTCACTCTGCGAAACTCTCTCCAGGCTTTCATGAAATGCCGAACCGCCGATTCAAAAACATGGACTGTGTCTATGGTTTTCAGTATCTGGCGGCAATTGCTAATTTCATGAAACTCCCCTTGAAACCGCTAACATCGCACCGTATAATCGAACTCATTGTTAGGGTGACCCGTCCGAAAGTCCTCATTGGAGGGACCATGTTCCGACGCCTACTTGTACTCGCCGCCGCCCTCGCGGGCCTTGTCGCGGCACAAGAATTCCGCTCCACGTTAACTGGAAAAGTCACGGATCCTTCCGGCGCGATCGTTCCCAATGCCAAGGTGACCGCGACCAAATCCGATACCAACAGCCATTTTCAAACCGTCAGCAACCAGGACGGCTTGTACACGGTGCCTTTCCTGCCGCCCGGTCCGTACGATCTCGTCGTGGAGGCAAGTGGCTTCAAGAAATACGTGCAGACGGGCATGCTAATTGGCAGCGACACCCGCGTTTCGCAGGACGTAGTGCTCGCAATCGGCGTGACCAGTGACACCGTAACGGTCACCGCCGATGCCGCCCAGTTGGAGAGCGTCTCGGCTTCCGCCGGGCAGGTCATCACCACACACGAGGTCGAAAGCCTCCCGGTGAATGGGCGCGCTCCCATGGACTTGGCGATCCTGGGCTACGGCGTTGTCAACACCGGCGTTCGCGACCAGAACCGGCCGTTTGAGAATAGCGGATTCTCCACCTTTGCAATGGGCGGCGCGGCTACTGGAGCCAATGCCGCGCTTCTCGACGGCGTCCCCAACATCGGCACCTTGGGGCAGGACAAGACGCGGGTCTCATTCAGCCCGCCCGTCGATTCGGTGGTCGATGTGAAGGTCGAGGCGTTCAACGTGGATGCTTCGTACGGCGGTTTCGGCGGCGGTACAGTGGAAGTCACCACCAAAGGCGGCACGAATCAGTTACACGGGTCGGCCTCGGAGTTTAACCAGGTCTCCGCCCTAGCGGCCACGCCCTTCTTCACGAACTCCGCCAAGCAGCCGAAGCCGCCGTACCGGCAAAACCTCTGGAGCATGACAGTCGGCGGCCCGATCTGGGTGCCCAAGGTCATCAACGGGAAGGACAAGCTGTTCTTCTTTTTCACCTACGAAGGATTTCAGGACGCCTACGCGACGCCGGCATACTTCACGGTGCCGACTGCCGCTGAGGAACAAGGCGATTTCTCGCGCCTGCTCTCGCTCAACAACAGCACCAAAAACTATACCCTGTACGATCCCAACACCGCGGTCCTCAACGGCAGCGTCATCACTCGCACGCCATTTCCCGGAAACATCATCCCCCAAAATCGGATCAATCCGATCGCCAGCAAGTTCCTAAGCCTCTACATGCCCTCGGCGAACACCCAGGGCGTCTACGACGACACCAACAACTACCTGTCTCCTGAAAACACTATCGACAAGTACCACGCCTTCTCCGGCCGCACCGACGTCAACATCAGCACGCGGAACAAGCTCACGATCGTGGGCAGGACCAGCAACTGGTGCCAGACCGGGCCTAGCGATATCGTGCTCAATTTGGCCTATTCGCAGCATCCCATCTGCCGCGATCTGTGGGGCGGCATGGTCGACGACGTGCACACCTTCTCACCCACTCTCGTGGGCGACCTCCGGATTGGCGGGAACCGCTACCAGCAGTACTCGTTCCAGCAGAGTGTCGGGTACGACCCGACGCAGCTCGGCTTCCCATCCTATATTGCCGCCAATTCGACGCACCTGATGTTCCCGCTGTTCACGTTCTCCGACGGGTACGCAGGCAACGCGGCGCCCTCTTCCAACTACATCAGCCAGCCTTACAACACCTATCAGATCTTCAACAGCTTCACCAAGGTCTGGGGCGCTCATACCATCAAGTTCGGCGGACAGGCGCTGCTGCAGGACTTCAGCAACCTGAGCTGGCTCAATGCCACCGGCGGTTACACCTTCGACGCCGGCACGTGGGTGAAGGCCTCCAGTACGGGCTCCAATCCGACACTCGGAGGATCGATGGCGGAATTCCTGCTGGGGCTGCCCACCTCCGGCAGCTTTGATATCAACTCTCCGGCCAAGGACGACTCGTGGTACGACGATCTGTTCCTGAACGACGATTGGCATGTGCGATCCAACCTCACCATAAATATGGGACTCCGCTGGGAGTATGACGGGCCCACGACGGAAAGCCACAATCGCCAGGTGGTCGGTTTCGATCCGAACGCGACTAACCAGGTGACGCAGGCCGCGGCCGCTGCATACGCCAAAAACCCGATCACCACGTTCCCCGGCGTCAACTTCCAGGCCACGGGAGGTCTTCAGTTTGCCACCGCCGATCATCGCGGCGCATACTCCACATCGCACAAATCGTTCTCGCCGCGATTGGGACTGAGCTGGTCGCCCAGCGCTCTTCACAATAAGACGGTGATCCGTACCGGTATCGGGGTCTTCAGTTACAACTACGGCGTGCTGCTGAGCCAGCAACCCGGATTCAGCGTCAGCAATGCCTACGTCGCGACGAATGACAGCTTCAAGACGCCGGCCACCACACTGAGCAATCCCTTTCCCAATATTCAGCAGCCGGTGGGAGCCGCCCTTGGCGTCAACACCTTCTTGGGCCAGAGCGTCACCTACTACGCGCCCAATCTGAAGGACGAGTATAGCCTGCGGTGGACCTTCGATATCCAGCAACAACTGCCCAAAGACACCGTGCTGGAGATCGGCTACATCGGCAATCACTCCGTGCGCCTGGTGACCAACTACAGTCTCACCTCGCTGCCCGCTCAGTATCTCAGCACGTCGCCATTTCGCGATCAAACCACCATCAACGCGCTCGCGGCGGTGGTTCCGAACCCGCTGTCAGGACTTCTGCCAGGCACTACGCTCAACGGCAGCACGACGGCGGTCTCCAACCTCCTGAGGCCGTTCCCCGAATTCACCGGGGTATCCGTGAACGACCTGAACAATGGCGGTTCGTACTACCACTCGCTCAATGTGAAGATCCAAAAACGGCTCACCCGCGGGCTGCAATTCGTGATGAATTACGATTACTCCCGCCTGATGGAGCGTATCAGTTATCTCAACGGCGGGTCGTACGCGTTGGAGAAGCGGGTCTCCGTCTACGACCGGCCCAACAGCTTCGTTTTGAGCGGAACGTACGAACTTCCCTTCGGCCGCGGCAAGCAGTATGGAAGCAACATGAATCCGGTGCTGGATGGCGTGCTGGGCGGCTGGTCGCTTGCCAGCATCTACTCGCTGCACAGTGGAGCGCCGCTGGCGTGGGGTAATCTGATCTATCTCGGCGCGCCGTTGAACTACAACGCCGAGAATGTCGACCACTCGTTCAATACCGCCGCTTTCAACACGGTATCGAGCCAGCAGCTATCGCAGAATTTCCGCACATTCCCGACGCAGTTCAACAATCTTCGGGTGGACCACACCAACAATATCGACATTACCTTGACCAAGACGTTCACCATCAAGGAGCGGGTTAAGATTCAGTTCCGCGCAGAGTCGTTCAATTTGACGAACAAGCCGCTGTTCGCCTCGCCGACGCTTACCGCGACCACGGCCAGCTTCGGCACCATCGGCAGCCAGACGAACAACCCGAGGTACATTAAGTTCGGCCTGCGGCTCACATTCTAATCACGTGAAACACCTAACCCTCACTCGGGCCGCTTCGGCGGCCCTTCTTTTTCTCCCCACCCTTCACTCCCAGGACACGCGCCAAGTCACCGAGCCGCACTTTCCTCCGTCGTGCGCCGTGCTTACAGCGCAATTAAGGGCAGAGAAGGGAGTTCTGTCCGATGCCGGCGAACAGAAGCCGGATACGGCGCGCATTCAATCGGCGCTCGACCATTGCGAGAAGGGCAAAGCCGTGGCCCTGCGAGCGGACGGTGCCCAGAACATCTTCCTCACCGGCCCTATCGAACTACGTCCGGGCGTGACCCTGCTGGTCGACGCGGGAGTGGCGGTGTTCGCCTCGCGCAATCCGCGGGATTACGATGTCGCACCCGGCGGATGCGGACTCCAGCCTGCGCGTGGGCCGGGATGCAAACCCCTGATCGTGGCGAATCATGCGCCCGGCAGCGGAATCATGGGCGATGGCGCGATTGACGCTCGGGGCGGCGCCAGACTCCTTGGCCAGGACGTCACCTGGTGGGACATCTCCAAAAAAGCGAAGGTGATGGACACCTCGTACAGCGCTCCGCGGATTCTCGCCGTCACGCAGTCCGACGACTTCACCTTGTATCGAATCACGCTCCGCAATTCGTACAACTTCCACGTGGCGGTCAACCAGACCAACGGCTTTACCGCGTGGGGCGTCAAGATCCACACTCCCAAAACCGCCCGCAATACCGACGGCATCGACCCATCGTCGTCGACCAACGTGACCATCGCGTATTGCGATATCGACACCGGCGACGACGATGTCGCGATCAAGACCGGCGCGACGGGACCGGCGTCTCACATGACCATCGCGCACAATCACTTTTATTCCGGCCACGGGATGTCGATCGGGAGTGGCACCAGCGGTGGCGTCAGCGACATCCAGGTCTCCGACCTCACCATCGATGGAGCGGACAACGGCATTCGCATCAAGAGCGACCGCAGTCGCGGCGGGCTGGTGCAGAACGTCACCTACCAGGACGTGTGCATGCGCAACGTCGCCAATCCGATCCTGCTGACCTCGATGTACACGACGCTCTCCGGCACGCGCCTGCCAATCTATCGCGACATAAGGCTCAAGGACGTCCACAGTGTGACGCCGGGCTGGTTGACGCTTCTTGGTCTTGACGCGGAGCACAAGATGGGCGTGACGCTCGACAATGTGACGGTGGATGGGCTTCGCAGCGACGAGATCGTCGTGGAAAATGCGGACGTTCGCATGGAGCGAGCCAGTCTGCCACTCAGCGGAAAAGGCGTGACCGTGGAACGTGGCGGAGGCGAGGGTTCACCTGTAAGCTGCCAGGCGCGGTTTTCCCAATTCCCCTCGATCGCTGCCCCCGAAGCAGCGGTGGCGATCCATCCCGAGGACAAGACGCTGTACGTGGCGGCGTCCGGCTCGGGTGATTTCTATTCCATCCAGCACGCTATCGACGTCGCGCCGCCCGAGGGCGCAGTGATTTCGATCGCCCCCGGCGTCTATCGCGAGGTTCTGAAGGTCACGAAGCCGAACATCACGTTACGCAGCCCTTACCCGGACCCGAAGAAGACAGTCGTGGTGTTCGACAAGAGCGCCGGCACGGCAGGCGGCACTATGAACTCGGCGACCGTGGACGTCCGCGCTCCTGGCTTCACCGCGGAGAACCTGACCTTCGCCAACGACTTTAACGCGACTCATCCGCAATTGCCGCAAGGGTCGCAAGCGCTCGCGATCGCAGTGAGCGACGATCGGGCCGTCTTCCGGAATATGCGCTTCCTGGGCAATCAGGACACGGTGTATGCGGCACACGGCCGGCAATACTTTTCCGGCTGTTATATCGAGGGCAACGTGGATTTCATCTTCGGCGACGGGCGGTCGGTGTTCGAGAACTGCGAGATCCACAGCACTCAACACGAGATCGGATTCATCACCGCGCACGGAAGGAACGCCGCATCGGAAGACAGCGGCTACGTCTTCAATCACTGCAGGCTGACGGCCGAGCCGGGCGTCGAGCACGTCTGGCTGGGGCGCCCCTGGCGGCCTTATGCCAAGGTGATCTTTCTGAATACCGAGATGGGCGCTCACATCGAACCGGCTGGATGGCGTGAGTGGCATCCTGGAGAGACTCACTCGATCGAGACGGCTTATTACGCCGAGTACAATTCGACGGGTCCTGGAGCACATGCCGCCGAACGTGACCCACACACGCACCACCTTACGGCCGAAGAAGCTGGGCGCTACGAGACGACGCGTTACCTCGCAGGGACAGACCGGTGGAATCCCAAGTAGCCTGCCTCGCTTCTACGCGCAGCCAGTGATCGTGCCAAATCCGAAACGGAAGGTGGCATCGTATACATCACCAGACCCCAGGCTGGCGCCTGAATCGGCACCGGCCCCGGGGGAGGGCCTCTGAATTACTGAGAGGAGGTTCTGTGCCTGATCATGATCCAAAGTGGGATCGTCTGATGCCTTCCGCAACCGGCGACATGGAACTGCCGGCGCCTGCACCCAAAATGCGGGAACTCACTTATGAAATCGGCTTACCCGGAAGCGACAAGGCCGAATACACCTATGTCTACCGATTCTTCAACCAGTACCGTTGGGAACGTGTCAAAGCGCGCGACAAGCGCACCTTCACTGACACTCCAACCGGGACGCCGAGCCAGGTCCATCGGACGCACTACCTGAACTGGGGCTACGTGCTGTTTCAGAAGTGCGAAATATCGCGTACCGACTTGACATTGGACGCGTACTATAACTTCGTGACCGGCGCCGGATTTGGTGTACCCGCCAGCGCATACGGAGTCGGGCGAACCGGGGTTGTTGCGGCAAAGTTGGCGCGATCCGCACCCGTCCGGCTCGCTCGCACTGCATTGGGAGTCACCGTCAGGGGTACAGGCGCGGCTGCCACCGCCGCCGCTGCTTCGACGGCGACTACAGTCGCGGTTGGGTTGGCGGACGCCGCGGCAGCCTTCATCTTCGTCAGCTATATCATGGCGTGGGTGGTGCCTGCCTCGACCAAGGAGTGGGAGGGTTGGATGCCAGTGGGTGGCGATTGGGACGAGTTCGTGTTCAAGGCGAATGACGTGCAACTGAAGTTTGAGACGAAGGTCGAGAAACGCGAAATAGTCACCGGCGTCAACAACGTTCAGGGGCGCCGCTGAGGACGCCCCCCTTTCCTGCAAGTCTACTTTCCGCTTTCGATCCGCATGCCGTAGAAGCTGCGGTACACGAAAAACACCGAGATCACGAAGAAGACAGCGGCCAAACCGGTAGTCAGCGCGGCGCCTTTTCCGGTCGGGCCCGTCAGTTCTACTGCCAGGGAAACTGCCAGCAATCCGAACAGCGTCGTGAACTTGATGATCGGGTTCAATGCTACGGAACTGGTGTCCTTGAAGGGATCGCCCACCGTGTCGCCCACCACGCAAGCGTCATGCAACGGAGTTCCTTTGGCTCTCAGTTCCGTCTCGACTACCTTCTTGGCATTGTCCCAGGCGCCGCCGGCGTTGGCCATGAAGAGCGCCTGATACAGGCCGAACAGCGCGATCGAGATCAGGTAACCGACGAAGAAGAATGGTTCCAGGAACGCAAATGACAGGGTCGAGAAGAAGACCACGAGGAAGATGTTCAACATGCCCTTCTGGGCATATTTCGTACAGATCTCCACCACCTTCTTCGAGTCGGAAACAGAAGCCTTTTCGGTGCTTTCCAGCTTGATGTTGGCCTTGATGAATTCCACGGCGCGATAGGCGCCCGTCGTCACTGCCATGGCGCTGGCGCCAGTGAACCAATAGATCACTGCACCGCCGGCGATGATTCCCAGCAGGAATGGCGCGTGCATCAACGAGATCTGCTCGAAGTATTCCTTTTGAAGTCCGTGCGTCAATTTCACGATCGTGGAGAAGATCATGGTGGTTGCGCCGACTACCGCGGTGCCGATGAGCACGGGCTTCGACGTCGCCTTGAACGTGTTCCCCGCACCATCGTTCTCCTCCAGATTCTCCTTCGCCTTGTCGAAATCCGGAACGAAGCCAAAGTTCTTCTGGATGTCCTGCCTGATGTTGGGCAGCGTCTCGATGGTCGAAAGCTCGTAGATCGATTGCGCGTTGTCCGTGACTGGTCCGTAACTGTCGACCGCGATCGTCACTGGACCCATTCCGAGGAAGCCGAACGCCACCAGGCCGAATGCGAAGACCGCCGGCGCCAGCATCATATCCGGCGCGAACCAGTTACTGATCATGTAGCCGAGGCTCATCAGCGCCAGCATGGTGAATCCCAGCCAGTAGGCACTGAAGTTGCCGGCCACGAACCCGGAGAGAATATTCAGCGATGCGCCACCTTCGCGCGAACTGGTCACAATCTCGCGCACGTGCCGCGAATTGGTGGACGTGAAGACCTTCACGAACTCGGGAATCAGCGCACCGGCGAGCGTACCGCAACTGATCACGGTGGCGAGTTTCAACCACATATTGTTGTCGCCGCCGAGCGTCGGAATCATAAACGAGCTGATCACGTAAGTAAGCCCGATCGAGAGAAGCGAAGTGATCCAGACCAGGGTGGTAAGCGGCGTTTCGAAGTTGAACTTGGAAGCGTTTCCGAAGCGCGCCTTTGCGATCGCGCTGTTTACAAAGTAACCGACCGCCGAAGAAATCACCATCATCACGCGCATGGTGAAAATCCAGACCAATAGCTGCACCTGGACTGTGGGGTCTTTCACAGCCAACAGGATGAAGGTGATCAGCGCGACGCCAGTCACGCCATACGTTTCGAAACCGTCCGCGGAAGGACCAACCGAGTCGCCGGCATTGTCACCGGTGCAATCTGCAATCACGCCTGGATTCCGGGCATCGTCTTCCTTGATCTTGAAAACGATCTTCATCAGGTCGGACCCGATGTCCGCGATCTTGGTGAAGATACCGCCCGCCACACGCAGAGCCGCGGCGCCCAGCGACTCGCCGATGGCAAATCCGATAAAACAGGCTCCAGCCAGAGCGCCCGGCACGAACAGCAGGATGAAGAGCATGATGAGCAGTTCGACCGAGACCAGCAGCATGCCGATACTCATCCCGGCTTGCAGCGGAATGTCATAGCAGGGATAGGCCTTTCCCGTCAGACTGGCAAAAGCCGTCCGCGAGTTGGCGAAAGTGTTCACCCGCATACCGAACGCCGCGACGCAGAAACTTCCGGAGATCCCGATCACGCTGAACAGCAGAATGATCACGACCTTAAAGGGTCCCATGGCCTGCAGGAATCCGAAGTAGAACACAATAATCACGGCGATAAAAACTTCCAGGAGGATCAGAAATTTCCCCTGAGTCGCCAGATATGTTTTGCAAGTCTCGTAAATCAATTCCGAGACCTCGCGCATGGATGAGTGGACCGGCATATTGCGAAGCCGGACAAAAATAAACAAACCGAAAACCAGCCCGAGGGCGCTGACCACCAAGCCGCCCATCAACAGGCTGACACCGCTGATTCCGCCGAGAAACGTGGCACGATGCAGGTCGGGAAGTACGAGATTGGCCTCGCCACCTCCCCCTTGCTCCTGGGCCATCAGAGGGGCAGCGAGCGCCCATAACGCCAGGAGAGCGAACCAGATGCGCGGAAATGTCGCAGTACGCGTATTTGCCGCTTTGCGGCGGCCGGTAAGCCGCCCGACACGAATCGTGTCCGTATGTGAGAGCATCTACGGAGATCCTCCTTAGGATTGCCGAGGTCTTTCTACGAGTCCGGATTCACCGGGTCAGGAAATTTCACAACTCGAAGAGGAACCGACCACACAGTATAAGAGATATGCAGGTCGGAATTCAATGCGGTATCGGCGAAGACCCTTGGGGTACTGGTGGTTTAGCGTCCTAAGAATTCGGCTTGGTCTGCTTGGGACTTACTCCCCGACCGGGCGGTCGGCTGGCTCTTCGAGCAGCAGCCGTTCGTAAACCCCCCGGGCCGCTCGCTGCGCCGCTACCTTTTTGGTGCGGCCCTCGGCTTGGCCCGTCCAATCCCTGCCCACGCGCACCTCGACCGTAAATGTCTTGCTGTGCTCGGGCCCCCGTTCTTTTACGATGACGTAGCGCGGTTGCGGCAGACGGCGCGACTGCGCCAGTTCCTGCAAAGCGCTCTTGAAATTCGTGATGGCCGGCTGGATATCGGTGCCGGCATCTTCGTCGCTTGCCACGGGGGCATCCAATACATGCACCGATACGAATGTATGTGCGGCCTCAAGGCCCCCGTCCAGGTAAACCGCGGCGATCACCGCTTCCAGGCCGTCCACCAGCAGTGTCTTCTTGGCGCGGCCGCCGCTCATTTCCTCGCTGCGGCCCAATTCCAGATAGCTTCCCAGGTCGAGCCGGCGGGCGACACCGTGCAGGTGCGCGGCACTGACCAGATGCGCCTTCAATCGCGAGAGTTCGCCTTCCCGATACTCGGGAAAACGGCGCACCAGCGCCTCCGCGATCAGGAATCCGAGCACGGAATCGCCTAGGAATTCGAGTTGTTCATTATCGTTGAGAGGCGAACCCGGTCCGGTACGCGACTCGTTGGCGAGCGAACTGTGAGTCAGCGCGCGGCGCAGCAGTTCGGAGTTGGAAAAATGGTAACCGATCTCCACTTCCAGCGATGCCGTGTCCGCGCGCATGAGCCTTGTGCGCTACTTCTTAGATGCCGCGGCTTTCACGTTCTGTGCCACAGCCTTGATCTGAGGATGGAGTTGGGGGTCGGCCAACAGCTTATCGCAAATCTCAATCGCTTCCTGGTTCTTGCCGGCCTGCTGATAGGCAGAAGCCAGCCGCACCGAGTACGCTGCCTGCGGATCGGCATCCGCCGCGGTCTTGAACTCGGTGATCGCTGCATCGTACTTTTTACGAGTCAGCGCCATCATTCCCAAATCGTTATGGGCTTCCGCGCTGAGTTGTTTCTTGGCATCGTCCCATTGCGCGTCCGTGATCTGCGGATTGGGCTTGGGAGCGGTCTTCAGATTCTCGATGGTATCGTTCAAATACTTGTCGGCCTTGGAGAGTTTCTCTTCTTTGTCGAGATCGTTTTCGCGAGTGGTGGTGGCCAGAATTTCGCCGAGCATCAGTGTGACCTGAAAACTCTTGGGATTGATTTCGAGCACGCGCTCGCCAACAACCTGCGCCTTGATGTTATCGCCTTTGCTCTTGTAAGCCTGTGCCTCCAACGTCAAAGCGGTCTCCTTGAAATCCGTGTCGGCGTACTTGGTGAGCAGATCTTCCGCCGCCTTGATGATTCCATCCTGGTTCTGGGAATTGGCCGCCATGAACAGATCGTTCAGCATCTGCGCCTCGGCCTGCGATTTGGGAGCGGGTCCCTTGGGGCCCTGCTTTGCCGGCGCGGGAGCTTGTGCCATCAGGCACGACAAACCGGTCGCCAATGCCAGGATACCGGTGAGAATCATACGTTTCATACCAAAAACTCCTTACGATGTAGCTGCTATTTCGAACTCTGACGCATACCATCCTGCGCCGCTCTGAGCGCCTCTTCCGATGCGCCGTTCACTTCCAGTGCACGCTTGAAATACTTGCCCGCCTCGCTGCCCTCTCCCGCCGCCAGCGACAACCTGCCGAGATAAACCAGAGTCCAAGCCTTAACCCACGGCTCGGGATCCAGTTCAAGAGCCTTCAAGAACATACGCTCCGCAGTTTCGGGGTCCTTCTGCCGGGCCGCCACCCTCGCGACCCCGTAGTAAGCAGCCGCGTGCATCGGTTTCTGATCGGTCTGCTGTAGAACACTCAGAAAAAGCTGTTTGGCTTTGTCGAGTTCGTTTCCTTTGTAAAATTGTTCTGCGTCATCCAGCGTCTTCGCAACGCCCGTCAACGGGGGCGGCGGCGGAGGGGGAGGTGTCTTTACCGCTGCCCGATCCGCCGCTTTCACAAACTCCACCTTGGAAAGCCGCGCGTCCTCTTTCACCAGGTCGATCGCTCCGACCATCTGCGAATAGTAGAGCAGCATCGACTGTTCCTGCTTCTCGTAAGCCGGCAATTGTTCCGCAAAATAGGGAGCCAACAGATAGCCTTCGCGCACCGCTTCCTGCACGGCTTCCGGCTTGTGATCCAAACGGGCTTCGATCGCCTTGATGAGCGACTCCGTGGTCAACAGCAGGAAATCATCTTTGAACGAATCGTCCAGCCCGCGTGCGCGCTGCAAGTGCTCGGCGAGCGTCTTCTTGCGATTCAGAATGTCCTGGTAACGTGTGGCCAGCGGCTCGAGCGAGTAGTGCAAATACGCATGCCGGACATCGAAGGTGCGGGGCTCGGGCGAGGGTGTGATCACCACGGTGTACTGGTTACCGTAACTGCGAGTCTGAATCTGGTTAGGCGCGGCCTGCAATTCGATGAGAATCTGGAAATGACTGCCGCGGACCCCGGAGGTCTGCTGCCGCAGCAGCGAATTCACCTGCAGAATTGCATCCGAGACCGGCTTCTGGTACCGCTCGCAATACTGATCGATGGCCCGCTGCGAGCGCTTCCAAAGGTCCTCGATGTTGGCTTCCTGGTAGAAAGCGGCGAGCAGGAACGAAAACTCCTTCATGCCGCTCACATCGGGCGGAATCTCGACGTCGCGCATCGTGATCGCAAAATTCGGCGGCCCACCAGCGGTCAGCGCAAACGAAATGTATTGGCTCAGGTCGAGGATATCGGTTCGCTTGTGGTTCTTGGCGACGAATTCCCGAATCGCGGGCAGCGAAGGAATCTGGCGCTTGGCCAGTTCCGCACGAATCGCATTGCGCAGCCCGTGATTGTTCCCCGAGGCCAGATCCGCGTCGTATCCCGCGGCGTTAATGGCAGCCATGACGGTGAATAGAGTGGGACTAGCGTCGAGCTGTCCAAGTTCGGGCGTGGCAGCACGGACCGTCGTGGCAAGCGCCAGGATTGCTGCAAAAGCTAACCGATACAAGAAATCCGCCTAGAATACAACCAGTCTACCGTACTGACCGGCATTAGCGCCCGGTCCCGAACCGTAAAACGGATCGGGAAGTCCGTTGGCGATCATTCAGGTTGGCGGCTGTTGACGCCTTACGACCGCCAGGCACCCGTCTGACTCAGACGGGTGCCCCCTTGCAGTTTCAATGATTTACAGAGATTTTCCGTTGATATCGAACGGAATTGGCACAAAATGAAATATCCCGATTCCCCATCGAGTGGCTGAATTTCTCGTGTCCGGCGCCGCACCTGCCCGCTCCCGTGTATGATTACTTGCGATGGCCATCATCGCGGTCCTTGGACGCAAAGGGGGGATCGGGAAATCGACGATCGCCGGCAATCTGGCGGGCGAGTTCGCCGCTATGGGGCGAAAAGTTGTTGCACTTGACGCCGATCCGCAGCATAGCCTTGCCGCGTGGGCATCGCAGGGCGAGGGCGTCCTCTCGCGCATCGTCGAGAAAGTAAAGACCGACACAGCCGAGGCGCTCGAGGCCAAAGTTCATAAGGTGCAGAAGGGAGTCGACCTGATCGTGATCGACACACCGCCCGGTATTCCTGAAGTCGGATACCAGGCGGCGCTGGTCGCCGATCTCGTGCTCCTGCCGTGCGGTCCCTCGCCGCTGGAACTGTTCGCGATGAAGGAAGCTTTGGCACTATCGCTCAAGGCCCGCGCCGAACGGCGGTCCAAGAAGCCGCGAATCCGCTTCGTTCCATCGAGAGTCCTGATGGGCACCAACCTCGGGCGCAACCTGTCCGCAGCGCTCGAGCAGATGGGAAAGAAAGTGCTTCCTGCGATCGCCCAGCGGGTCGTGGTGGCCGAGGCGACTGCCAGTGGGTTGACCGTCGGCGAGTACGCGCCGTCGTCCGTGGCTCACGCCGAGTTTGAGGTCCTTGCAAAATCAGTGGACGCGATCGTCAGACGCTGAGCATCCTCGTCTTCCGCACCTTCGGACGCATTTTCCAGCCGGCGGATCAGCCAGGGAATCTCTTCCTCGGGACACGGATCCGGCACCCGCAGATCGAGCACCGTCCGCGATCCATGATCGGGCGAAGGCTTGCCCAGCACGATGATCCGCGTGGCGAGCCGTAGCGCTTCTTGTGTGTTGTGCGTCACGAAGAGAACGGTCGTCCCGGTGGCCTGCCACAACGACCGGATGAGCTGCTGCATGCCCTTTCGCGTTCCGGGGTCGAGAGCGCTGAAAGCCTCATCCATGAGCAGAATCCGCGGCTCCGTCATCAAAGCCTGAGCGATCGCGACCCGCTGCTGCATGCCCCCCGAGAGTTGGTCGGGGTACTTCCGCGCGTCGGACTCGCGCAGACCGATCCGCCGCAGATAGTCGAACGCCTTGGCGCGCAGTTCGCTGCGGCGGCGGTAGAAGCGCGGAGTGAGGCGTCCCAACAGGCTGAATTCGCTGACCTCCGGTCCAAACGTGATGTTGTCCAGCACGGTCTTATCGGGGAAGAGCGAGTACTTTTGGGGCACATACCCGCGGGTCCGGTCGGGCTGGGTGTGCTCCATGCCATCGACTAGAATACGGCCTTCACCGGGGCGTTCGCAGCCCAGCACCAGGCGCAGGAGCGTGGATTTCCCGCACCCTGTCTGTCCCAGCACGCAGACGAACTCGCCCTCTTCGATGGCGAGATCGATTCTGTCCAGTACCTGCCGTCGCGGCGAGCCATACGCGATCGAGACGTGATCGATTTGGATCAGCGGCATGGCTTAGGACTCCATTTCATAAATACCGAACCCTGAATGTCCGGGAATTGCCGGACTTTTCGCAGCTTCTGACGGTGCCGGCTCGAATACGAGCCGCGCGCGTAAGCAAGCGGTCCGGCGATATGCGGGCGGATTTCTGAGACGCATGCTTAGGACTCCTGAAACCAGGGATGGAGTTTGCGATTGAGCAGGCGCATCGCCTGGTCCACCAGGAAGAGCAGCAGCGCCACCCAGAGTACGTATGGAATGATCACGTCCATCCCCATGTGCCGGCGGAGCAGGGCGATCCGGTAGGCGAGCCCGTCGGTGGACGCGATCATTTCGCCGGCAAACAGAAACAGCATCACCGACTTCAGGTTCAATCGGATGCTGTTCAGAACGCGCGGCGCAATCTGCTTGAGCACCACGCGATAGGCTACGTCGAAATCACCGGCGCCGAGTGTGAAGGCCTTGACTGTCTGTTCGCCGGGAACGCTCCTGGTGAGGTTAAAGGTGTCCAGGATGATGGTCGGCGTGACGCCGATCACGATCAGCATAATCTTCGACAACTCATCGATGCCGAACGCGATAAAGAGAATCGGCAGGAGCGAGAGCGCCACGATCTTGTCGAAGAAGAGGACGAAGCGCAGACAGAACGAGCCGGCATACGGGAAGAGCCCCATGTGCAGCCCCACTAGCACGGCGGGTATCAGCAGAAGCATGCTGTAGACGAATCGGCGCGAGGTGGCTTTGGTGTCCTTCCAGAGCATGCTGGCGAAGAACTGGTGGACGACGGATCCTTCCTGCGCCTGCTGCTCGTCGTCTTCAGCGGGCTTAAGAGCGGCGTCGAACATGCCGCGCGCCATCTGCGCTACTGTTGGCATGACGCGATCTTCGGGGTTGTCCGCGTGGCGCGCGTGGGAGACGTAGAAGTACAGTCCGATGCCCACCGCGAACAAGGTCCACGAGAGCAGCAGGCTGGTCGTGCGGCCCGGCCTGGCGTGGATCATCAGAAACCCGGTGGACATGGTTTACAGCTTCCCTTGTGCAGCCATCTGCATGTACGACAGGTCGAAGACCAGACGCACGCGATCGGCTTTGCCTTGCACGCTGTTGTCGGGGTAGCGGATGGCCACGTCGTCCACCGCTTTGGTATTCGCGCCCAGCAGTCCATGATCGAAACAGAACTGCCGTACCAGCGCCATCTTCTGCTTCAAATCGGCGGATGCGCCGAAGTCCACCGCCGACTGCGGGGTATAGAACATCTTGGTGGTGCTGAGTTGTTCCTTATAAGAAGCCAGAGTATCCTGCGAGCCTTCGGCAATTGCTGCCAGCACCTTGTCCGCGGCCGGGCCGCTCCCCTGCATCTGGGCCAGCATTTCGAACCACGCACCCGCAAGGGCTTTGGCGAACTTCTGTCCCGATCCATCGGGGCGATTCAAAACGTCGGTCCGCACCACGGTCAGATCGAGAATCTCCCCGGGAATCTGCGACGAATTGAACAGCGAAGTGACGCCTTTCTGCTTCGCAATCTGCGATACCATCGGCTTCCACGTGACCACCGCTGAGGCGCTGTTGTCGCTGATGAACGCCGACGCAATGTCGGAATCAGAGGTATTAATCATGCGGACACGCTTGATCTGGTCGTGCATTCCACCGATCGTCATGGCTCGGTCGAACAGGTACTCGGAGACCGTCTTCTCCACCAGCAGCATCTTTTTGCCGGCGAGATCTTTCATCTGCAGGCCGTTGCGCACCAGCAGCGCATCGTTGCCGTTGGAGTAGTCGCCGATCAGAATCGATGTGGTGGGGACGCCCGAGGCCGCCGGCATGTCGAGCGCCTCCATGTTGGTCATGGTGCAGGCGTCGATGTTGCGCGCCACGAAGGCGTCGAGCGACGGCGCGTAATCGAAGCGTTGGACTTTGATGACGATTCCGTACTTGTCTGCCCACTTCCGGAGGATCCCCGCTTTGTTCATGTAGTAATAGGGCGTCCATCCGGCGTAGATCGACCACCCGACAGTGAAGGTGGGTTTCTGAGCCAGGGCTGAGACTGCCAGCAGGAGTGTGAGGGAAAGGGTACGCAGCATTCGTCGCCTACAGGGTGCAAAAAGACTCCGCGGCGACGGGGCCGGCGGGACTGCTTCTTAGGGATTCTATCATGACGTCCCGGACCGCCGAATTCGTTTCTTCTATGCAGCCGATTGAAGTTACTGATTAGCCCCTTGTACAATCTGGCCTATGCCACGCCTGCTGTTCTGCCTGTTGACGTGCACCCTATTCGCCCAGGAAGCGGGCGACCTCGCACAGTCGCTGAAATCCCCACGGCAGCGAATCGACGCGCTCGACTCGCAAATCGTGAAACTCCTCAATGAGCGGGCCCAGATTGTGCGTGAGGTGGGAGAGATCAAGAAGCGATTCCACGCGCCTGCCGGCGCGCCCGGCCGTGAGGAGGAAGTTCTGCGGCAAGTGGCCTCCCAGGCCCGCGCCCCGTTGACTGGCGACGAAATGAGGAAGATCTATCAGGCGATTCTGGCGGAGATGACCTCCATGGAGCAGCGGGAGATGGCCAGCCAACCGCCCAAATAGGCTGCCAAGAATCGTCGGGTTTCCCCATCTTTACTTTCGGTGACGCCCATGAAATGGCTTCTGTTCACGTTTCTGATTTGTTCGCTTCACAGCCAGACCGTGATTCCCGAAGGTACTCCAGGCGGGTACCAGTTCGATGGGCAGGTGAAGGAATGGAAAGCCTCGCCACCTACCTTTCCGCTGCGCCCCTCACCCACCGGCGGACGTACGGCTTCCGTCTGGGTTCGCCAAGTCCCCGAAGGCATCCTGGTCGCCGGCGAAGTCCAGGGTGCCGCGCCGGACTTCGCGCGCACCGCTGCCGACATGGTTCATAAGGACCACGTGGAAATCTGGCTTGCTCCGGAAAAGGCGCCCCAGTTCCCGCCGGTCGGCTGGAGCAACAACATGATGGAGGACGTCGGCGGCACCGAAAAGGACTGCGTGGAAGTGGTTTCTCAGTGGGCCTCGGGACGAGAAGGCGAATGTAAGGCATGGCTGGCAGGAGTTGCTGCCCATCGGCGCCGTCTGACGCGGCTCTTCGTGCGCCAATATGGCCTGACTCCGTATGCGGTAACGGAGGCCTTCGCGACTCCCGCGTGGGAACAGATCGTGAAGACCACCACCTCTTTTAAGGAGATTTGGACACCTTTGCGGCCGTCCCGCATGCCCACGTTTCGCGCCGCCACAAACGACACCGGGTACAGTTTCGAAGCTCTCCTGCCCTGGGAGTCTCTGCCGCCGATGCCCACGCTGCAACTGAAATCACTGCGCCTGATGGTCGACGTTTTCAGCTCGCATCCGGGAGACCCCAAAGATCAGCCCTTCTCCACCAGTTCTCCGACGCGTAAATACGGCGACCCGGCGACATTCAACGTGGTCTCGCTGGCGGCCAGTCGAGACTACCGCATCACCGATTGCCAATACCCACTGGAAGGCCACAGCGACTCGGGTAGCCGCCAGCCCGCTGTTTTCCAGCCTGCGCGGGAACTGAACATCAGCCAGTCGCTGGTGCTGATGAATCCGAACAGCTTCCGCAATTGGGGACCGTCCGGCGAGTCTCCCACCGTCGTCGCCGCGAACCATTTCCAGAAGCCGGTCGCGCCCAACGTCGCCGTATGTGGCCCTACACTCGCGTGGAGCACTCCGTCGGGCATCCGCCGATTCAAGGAAGACGTCGACATGGCAACCCTCGATACACGGGCGCAGCCGGATGGCAGCTACCTGGTGAAAACCGGCCCGAACCTGGCAAGCGAGTCCTTGTTTCTGCGCATCGACCCTTGCCTGTACTGCGTGAACGTCGAAATGCACATCTACCAGGTGGGCCCGCAAGGCGAGCCGAAGCCCGTGTTCGATTTCCAAGAAGCTCTGGGCGAGCCCAGCGCCTCCCGAACCGTGGATTTGGATCTTCACTTGAGCCCCGACTGGAGCAAAGTCACGGTCTACCGGGAAGTGGCCGGCGACGGGGACACCCATTGGACCTCCGAGATTTTCTGCCGTGAGGCGACGGAGTACAAGTCGTGCGGGGAGAATCCGGCATCGCCCGCTCCTTCGCCTCGCGTGATCGAACCCGCCAAACAGTGAGCCCCACGCCGGCCACTGATATCATACCTTCGGAGACGAAATATGCACTCCAACCGAAGGAAGTTCCTGCTCACCGCCGGGGCGATGGCGGCTTCGACGGCGCCCGCAGCCGACCGTATCTCGCTGGGGGTGATCGGCAGCGGCAGCCGCGGCACCTTCGTCATGACGGTCTTCCAGAAAGATCCTTCCGTTCGTGTGGGCGCGATCTGCGATGTCTACGAACCGAACCTGGAGAAGGCCGTTTCCACCGCATCCCAAGCTGCCGGCACGAAGCCCAGGATCTATCGGAACTACAAAGAGTTGCTGGCAGATCGTGAGGTCGACGCCGTCCTGATCGCCACGCCCGAGCACTGGCATGCGCAGATGGTGCTTGACGCTCTTGCCGCGGGTAAGGACGTCTACGTCGAAAAGCCGCTCTGTCACACTCCGGAAGAGGGCGTGAAGCTCCTCGAAGCCGAGAAGCAATCCAAGTGCGTCGTGCAGGTGGGGATGCAGCGCCGCAGCTATGACCTTTACCAGGAGGCCAGCCGTCTGGTGGCTTCGCACAAGCTCGGTGCGGTCCGCATGGTCCGCTCGTGGTGGCTGAACAATTACCTCTCGGGCGGCGTCGCCACCAAACTGGACGGCCCGCTCGATTGGGAACAGTGGCAGGGACCCGCTCCGCCGCGTCCTTTCGACGCCAATCGTTTCCGGCAGTGGCGTCTATACTCCGACTACTCGGGCGGCATCCTGGCGGATCAGGGCGCGCACGTATTCGACGGCATTCACATGTTGATGGGGGCTGGCTTTCCTGCCGCCGTCAACGCGTCCGCGGGCAAGCCGCACAAGGCAGGAGTCGACCAGCCGGAATCCGTAGTTGCCATCGCCGAGTATCCCGAGGATTTCATCGCGGTCTTTTCGATTAACTACGCGGCGATGCAGTACAAGCTGCCCAACGACCAGTTGAACCAACTCGATGGCGATCTGGCTCGCCTCGACATCGGCCGCGAGGAACTGAAGGTCTTTCCCAAAGGAGCGGAGGATTCGCCGATCCTCGCGCAGCGCTCCGCGCGCGGATTCGGATACGCCACCGACCTGCACGTGCAGAACTTCCTGGAATGCGTGCGCACACGCAGGGAGCCGACCGCTCCGATGCGCATCGCTTTTCAAGCCGCACTGGTGGTGCAGATGGCGAATCTGTCGCTGAAACAAGGGCGCCGGCTGCGCTGGAATGCGGTTGCTGGACGCGTGGAGGCATGATGGAACGACGCACTCTTCTCAAAGCCGGATTGGGCGCCGCATCGTTGGCGTCGATGACGGTGGCCTCCGCAGACGTCCCCGCCTCAGATGTCCCTTGGCAGCGCAGGATCCGCCGCGTGGGCCAGGTCAACATGACCGAGCACGATCCGGTCGCCCTGAATGTGGAGGAGTGGGCCGACTACTGGGCGAGCCTGAAGGTAGATGCCGTGCTGGTCAGCGTCACCGGCATCCTCGCGTTTTATCAGACCAAGGTGCCGTTCCATCGCAAAGGGAAGTTCCTGGGCGACCGCGACTTCTTCGGCGACTGCTGCGCCGCTGCCAAGAAGCGCGGTATCCACGTCATCGCGCGCATGAGTCCCGACCTGAATTGGGAGGACGCCGTGCAGGCGCACCCGGAGTGGTTCCAGCGCGATGCGCAAGGCAACGTGGTGCATCACACCGAGGATCGGCGCCTGTTTCGCACGTGCATGTTCACGTCATACATGACGGACTACATCCCGGCGATCATGCGCGAGGTCAACTCCCGCTATGATATCGACGGCATCTTTACCAATGCCTGGCCGCCTCTGGGAAATGTTCCGCTTTGCACCTGCGAGCAATGCCGCCGCCTGGCTCGTCCGGGCACGCCGGCCTATTGGGATCAGTTCAACGATCGCACCATCTACCTTTGGAAGCTGTACGACTCGATTGCGAAGGAGAAGAAGCCTGGGAATTTCTATTTCGCGAATTTGGGTGGAGGCATCCGCGCAACACCCCACCTGATGCGTCTGGGAGAACTCTGCGAGTGGTTCCAGTGCGACAATCAAGGCCGCGGCGGCGACGATACGCCCATCTGGGGATGCGCGTTGCAGGGACGCGTCTGCAATGCGGTGCAGAAGGGCAAGATGAGTACGAATGTGACTGGGGCGTGGTCCACCGGCAACATCAAATGGCGCAATGCCTACAAATCGCCGCAAGAGGCGCAGATGTGGCTCGACGAGTCCGTGGCCAGCGGCATGGTGCCGTATCATCACTTCATTGGCGGCGAGACAGGAATGGGCGAGGACCGCCGCTGGCTGGAGCCAGGGCGTCAGTACTTTCAGTGGACCGCCAAACACGATCGGCACTTCGTCAACAAGCGCTCGATCTGCAATCTGGGCGTGGTGATGGGCCAGCGCACGCATCTCTTCTACACGCCTCCGCGCGGTGTCACCATGTCGCAGTACATGGATGGGATGTACTACGCGCTGCTCGAGGGCCGCTTCCTCTTCGATTTCGTGCATGAGGACGGAATGTCGCTCGACGAGTTGAAGAAATACACCGCGCTGATCCTGCCCAATACGGCGTTGCTCAGTGACGAGCAGTGCCGGCAGTTGAGTGCGTACGTCGCTGCCGGCGGATCCTTGCTTGCCACGTTCGAAACCAGCATGTACGACGAGCGCAATCAGCGGCGCGGGAATTTTGGACTGGCGGATGTCTTCGGCATCTCCAAGGCAGGCGAAGTCACCGGCACCAACGGCAATGCCTTCTACGCGCGCATCGAGAAGCCGCACGAGATTCTGGCGGGCTTCTCCAATACCAATTGGCTGCCGGGCGCCGAATACCGCTTGCCCCTCGCGCCGGTCGAGGGCGCGGTCCTGACAGTGGTGCCGGGATTCGTCGCGTACCCTCCCGAACTGGCGTATCCTCCGCAACCGCACACCAATGAGCCGGCGGTGGTCCTGAGCGAGAAGGGCAAGAGCCGCCTGGCGTGGTTTCCCGGAGATATCGAGCGGACGATGTGGCGGTCGGGTCACACGGACCTGAGCCGGCTTCTGCAGAATACGATCCGCTGGGTCTCCGGCGGGAACGCGCCAGTCTCGGTCCAGGGCGACGGCGTGATCGAGACCTTCGCTTGGGAGACCGAGGCCGGTTTCGCCGTTCATGTCCTGAACTACACGAATCCCAACATGCATCGCGGGTGGATTCGCGAATTCTACGCGATTGGGCCTCAGAGGGTCCGCATGACGCTCCCGGCAGGCAAGCGCGTGACGCGAGTAGAATTACTGCGGGCAGGCACGAATGTTCCTTTTCGCGTGGCGGGAGGCGGGATCGAGTTCACGATTCCCAAGGTCCTGGATTACGAAGTCGCGGCGATGTACGCGGAGTAGTGTCGGGAGCGATTGGGGCATCGCCTGTTGACGCGCGTGGCTCGCGGATCTTACTGGGCTGATCGAGCCTTCTGCTCCTCGCCCCACATCAGCGGATCCGGACCCGAAAGCTGCAGGAACAGACGATAGTTGGCGCGCGCCACGTCCGCCTTGCCCTCCTTGCTCGCCGCGACCGCCCGCAGGTAAAAGATGCGCGGGAAATACAGTGAGACTAAAGGACCAGTGCCTGTCAGCGGCGGAACTGGATTCAACTGCAGCAAGGACGCATCCAGCGGCTTTCCGGCTTCCATCTCACTCCACGCCAGCAAGACTCGAAACATGTCGTCCGAGGCGGGGCTGGTGTGGTCTTGGATCTGCTTCAGCACCGGAACAGCCGCATCGAATTCCCGATTCAGCAGGAGCGCATACGAAAGCGCCGCCTCCCTGCCAGTAGGATTGGCGAAGATCCGCTCGGCGCGTGCGGACCACTCGGCCGGAGTTGCCGCGGGCTGCGCCAGGTAGCGGGCCAAGATCGCGAGTGGTGGCGCCTGACCCGTCGGAGGCGCCGACTTCTGCGCTATCTGCTCCGCAGCAGCGTGGTCCCCGAGGCAGAGACTCCAAATCGCGAGTTCGGCGTGCGCGCCCGATGCCAGTTCTGGAATCTTGATCGACTCCGCAAAGGAGGCCAACTGTTGATACGCGGCTTTTCGCCGGCCGCTGACCCACTGCCACTCCGCTTCGAAGTAATCTATGACCACGTCATGCGCGTTTCGCCGGGCATCGATGTACTGCTTCGCGATTCCGTCAGCCCCTGCGACGTCGCCGGTCATCAGGCGAGCCATGGCGGCCTTGAAGAGGTCGGGCGCATTCGGGTACCCAGGCGCCTTGCGCGCTGCCTGTAAATACAAATCCTCGGCCTCCTTCAGATGACCCAGGATTAGTTGGACATCTCCCTGCGAGTCGATCGGGTCGGAACTGGTGGGGCGCAAAGCCTGGTAATGCTGCAGCGCTCCCAGCGCTCCGTCGAGCTCTCCCGAGAAGGCAAAGGCATAGCCGAGCTGGTTCCAGGCGTTGACGTTGTCCGGTTCCAGTTCCAAGGATTTCTGGTATGACTGAATGGTGAGCGGATAGTCGCGGCGGCGAAACGCCGCTTCCGCCAAAGATCGCCAAACGTTGGCGTCGCGGGGCTCCAGTTTAACCAGGGCGTTGAGGGCAGTCAGCCTCTTCACCGGATCGTCTCGCAGCGTGGCCGATTCCAATTCGATACTCGCGCGCTCCGCGGGCGGCATGCGGTCACCACGGGCCAGCGCCTGGTCCAGCAATGCCAGCGCGCCGGCGCGGTCCTGCCGCTGCGATTTCAGTTGCGCCAGCATACGATAGGGGGGCCCGAAATCGGGATCGGCGGCAATTGCCGATTCGAGCGACTGGCTCATCAGGTCCGGATTGCCCGTTTCCAGTGCCACGGCCCAAGCCTTCAGGGCGTTGGTGCTCCTGGTGTGGTAGGGCACGGCATGCGGAAAAATCTGGCGTGCCAATTCGAATGCCGCGCCCGCCACATCGGTCGACGGCGCGGAAGTGGCCAGTTGGCGCATCTTGCCGGTGTGCAGGTCTTCAATTGTGAGTTGGACCTCCAAACGCCCGCCGTGGACTGCGTAGTCGCCGTACCCGATCTGGCTGGCCCCCGATGCCAAGGCCAGGGTGCGCTCTGCCGAAATCCCGGGCAGGGCGGCGGAGCGCGGCCCATAGACCGGATTCAAGGCATGCATGCGATTTGGCGGGATCGGTTCGGCACCCGGCCATCCCACCAATTCGGTGGTCAGAATCTCGGAAAAGGCGCGGCCCATCCAGTCGGTTGCGCCGTCTGGGCCGAGATTCTCGAATCGTAAGATGGCGATGCGATCGACGCGTGGGCGCGCCGGCTGTCGAGTACAACTGGCGGCCACGAGACACGCCAGCAAAGCGGAGATGCGCCGGAGGCTACAATACACGCGGTTCCAGCGTCAGCAACTGCTTGAATTCGGGCAACTCCTTCATGCTGGCAAACTCCGGCTCCTCACCAAGCTTCTTTTCGCGGTACCCCTCCTCCAGAGCTTTGCGCAGATACTGGAGAGCGAGTTCATTGCGGCCGCCCTTGGCGTACATTTTTGCCAGGTAGAAGTGGAACTTCGCACGTTCCTCGACGCTGCGCTCTTCCAACATCACGCCGAAGTTACCGTGACGCTCGAACACCTCGGGGTCGAGGTGCAATGCGATCTGGAAGGTCTTAGTCGCCTCATCATAGCGCTTGCGGGCAAAGTAAGCCGTGCCCAAGTTCATGTAAATGGATGCCGAGCGCGGCTCCTCGGGTGCGATCTTCAGCGCCCGGGTGTAATAGTTGATGGCTCGGCGATTGTTTTTCTTCGCATACCAGACCGTGCCCAGGTTGTTGATCGCCTCAACGTAGTCGGGCTTCACCTTGACGGCCTCTTCGTAGCTCTTGCGGGCGCTGTCAAGCTGCATCAGCTGGTGGTAGGCGATTCCGATCTTGTTGAGCAGCACAGGATCCTTGGGGGGACCCTCGCGGAAGGTTTCAATGGCCTCACGGTACATCTTGCGGGCCATGAAGATATCGCCGCGCATTTCCGGAGAAAGCGCAGGTTTGGCACTCTGTGGAGCCGGCACCGGTGTCTTGGTACCGTCCAGCATGGCATTCGATTGCGGTTGCGGTTGTGCGATCGCGATGCTGAAAACCGAAGCGAGAAGCGGTAAAACTAGTCGTGAAACCATTTGGGGCCCACCCCCTATGTCGTCATTCTACTCCCAACCTGGGTTCAGGTGGGGATTCCATTTAGTTAGACGCCGGCCGCCGTCGGGTGGGTTGGGTAAGTGTTCGAATTAGTGCCCTTGGGGTGCCACTCCTTGCAAACTTTCCGCGTGACTCAGTCGGGACCATGTGAATCCATAAAGGGCCACAAAGGCGAAACAGACCATGGGCACGATGAAGCCTCGGGACATGTCAAAAATGTCAGCTACATGCCCCATCAGTTTGGGTAGAATTGCACCGCCCATAATCGCCATCACGATGAAGGAAGAAGCCTTCTTGGCGCGGACGCCCAGTCCGAAGATCCCCAGCGCAAAGATCGTGGGAAACATAATTGACATGAAGAAGTAGCTCAGGAATACGCAAATCGCACTCAGCCAGCCCAGTTTCAGAAAGATCAGACAGCAGGCGAGTACGTTGAGCACGCCGTAAAGACCCAGCACTTTGTGTGCAGAGAACTTCCGCAGCAACCCGGCACCCGTAAACCGCCCCACCAGAAAACAGAAAGAGCCCAGAGACGCGAGGTTCGACGCGCCCTTGTCGCTGACGTGTAACAGTCCATTCTTCCCGATCTCGAACCATCCAGCCAAAGTCCCCGACGCCCAGGAAGCAGGCAGGTTCGGCAGCTCAGAAGTCATGTAGTTGATGAAGAAGCTGAAGATCCCCGCTTGCGCCGCGACGTAAAAGAATTGCGCCAGCACCGCCGAGGAAAAGTGCGGATGCGACCAGATGCTATGGTGCGTAATCTTTCTGGCGACCGGCAACAGCGTAGCGGCAGCGATGACGGTCGCGCCTACTCCCAGAGTCCAAAGCGTGGTGGACATCACCGAATCGCTGACTCGCAAAGTTCCGAGAATCACCCATACGATCATGCCGCACGCGCCCGCCAGCACCACCGCATTGAAAAGCAGCAGAGCGTACACCAACGGGCGGTTGATCTGCCGTTCTTCCGTCTGCGCGACGGGACTCCCGGTGTCATTCGCGTCCAGGTGGTAGTCGTCCTTAGTTTTGATGTCGGGGATGTTCGAAAGCCGGAAGATCACCGCGATGACGATCACGGTAATCGCCACGGCGACATACGGGATATAGAGGGTCTGGCTTCCGGTGCTGACGCCTTGTGAGTTCTTAGAATAAAAAAAGGCGCCGCCGGCGATGGGCCCGAGAATCCAGCCGACGCCGTTGCAGGATTGCGCCAGGTTGATGCGGGTCGCCGCAAATCGCTGGTCGCCCAGCACCGTGGTGTACGGATTCGCAACGGTCTCGAGGAAGGTCAGTCCCGAAGCGATCACGCAGACACCCAGCAAAAATGCCCAGAACTCCGCGATGTGTGTGGCAGGAATGAACCAAAATCCGCCGGCCGCCACAATCAGCAGTCCCGCAACAATTCCGCCCTTATATCCCAGCTTGATCGCCATCCATCCGGCGGGCATCGACATCAGGAAATAGCCCAGATAATGGGCGAACTGCACCCACGCGGACTGCGACTTGGTGAGATTCAGCTCTTCCTGAAAGTGCTTGTCCATTACGTCGATCATGCCGTTGCAGAATCCCCACAGCAGAAACAGCGAGCAGACGAGGATGAACGTGAACATCAGGTTCGTTCCGTCCTCGAGTACGAAGATGCTTTTCTTCTGGGCGGCCGGGGGCGTGAGGTATGTCGATTGCTGGGACATGTTGCCTGACCGTCAACTGTATCGGAGGCGGTCCGAGGTGTCAAGCTATAGCGATAAAACTGGGGGTTTCACTGGGGACAGCGAGCTCCGTCAAGCGCCGTGGCAGCAATCTCGAACACGTTTCCCATGCCGTTCAAAGTCTTCGATAGGAGGCTGTCGATGGTTCGATAGTCGAGCGCCCTGGGGGGCCGCAATGTGGCGAATCCGCGCTCGCTTACGAAGAATAGCGACTTGCCGTCTGCCGTGAAGAAGGGGGCCGATTCTCCCGCGCCGCTGTTGACCGCCGGTCCAGCGTTGCACGGGGCCGTCCAGGAGCCGTTCTCGAAACGGCTCACGTAGAGGTCGCCCTTGTTGTACTCGCGGTGAACGCCGGTGATTTCGTCAGAACGCCCGAGGCCTTCGAAGACCAGAATTCGCTCGTCAGGACTCACCGCGGGGGCCAACTCGAACCCTTCGGTGTTGATCGGCGGGCCGAGATTCTCAGGTTCTGCGTAGCTCCCGTTCACCAGACGCGAGCGATAAAGGTCATAGGCTCCTTTGCCGCCGGGCCGGTTGGAGGCGAAGTACAGCGTCCCGTTGGTCGCTACCGAGACGCCAAACTCCTGGCCTGGTGAGTTGACTGCTCCCGGCACCGGATGAGGAGTCTTCCAGTCACCCGCCAGGTCGATGTACCAGAGGTTGAAATCGCGCCGGTCGCCGGTCTCCATCGGGCGATTCGATCCGAAGAAGAGCTTCGCTCCGTCCGGCGAGACTGCAGGCCCGACGTCGCGATAGCGTCCAGAGAAGGGCGCCACCTCGGGCTCGGTCCAACGTCCGTTGCGAAGTCGCGAAACACACAGCACGTCTACCGTGGGCGACGCGGTCTGTCCCGATCGGACGCTAAAGAACGCCGTCTTCCCGTCGGGCGTGAGGGCGAACCCTGTCTCGTCGGCCGGAGTCGAGATCGCGCCTTCCCCGAAAAGCCTGGGTCGCAGTGCGAGATTGGCCGCGGTCAGTACGCCCGCCACGCCAACCATCGTGCACAACAGCGAACGCATCATTTTTTGATCTCCAGCCCGATGGCGCTCAGGTCGATCTGGTAGATGTTGCCCCATCCGTTCAGTGTCGTGTGCATCTGCCGCCGCAGTTCCGCATAGGTGAACGCGTGGTCGGTGGGGTCGGTCGCGAAGCCACGTTCGCTGGCCCAGAACAGATATCGGCCGTCGAGCGAGAAGCGCGGACTGTAATCGCGGGCGCGTGTATTGATCTTCGGGCCAAGATTCTTTGGTTCGGTCCATTCGCCGTCGCGCGGATAGCTGGCGTAGATATCGAAGCTGCCGAATCCATCGGCACGTCCGTACGGCACGAGCAGCAGAAAACTCTCGTCAGGCGCGACCACCACTTCGAGCGAACCGTTCTCCGGGGAGTTGACGGTTCCTTTGAGCTTTTCCGCCGGGGCGTACGCACCGTCGATCAGGCGCGAGCGGTAGATGGCAATGTGCTCGCGGCCGCCATCGCGCGCTGAGGTGAAGTAAAGTGTACCGTTGGCCGCTACCGAGGCGAAGGTCTCGTCCTGATCGCTGTTGACATTGGCGTTCAGGTGTTGCGGTGCGCTCCATCCCTTGGCCGTCTGTTCCACCACCCAGATGTCAAAATCCTGATCCGCTTTCGGCTGCCCAGGAACCGGGCGGTCAGACGAGAAAAAGAGTTTGCGGCCATCCGGCGAGAAAACCGGGTCGAAGTCCCAGTATCTGCCGGAGAACGGCGCCACCCGCGGCTGGCTCCAGCGTCCGTGGGAGAACTGCGAAAGGCAGATGGTGTACATGTTGCTCCGCGGTACGCTACGGGAGAAGAAAACCGTGCGGCCGTCCAAGCCGAAGGCTGCGCCAAACTCGTCGAACGGCGTCGAGATCACACCTTCAGCGAAGAGTCGCGGCTCGGTGATGGGAGTCGGGGATCCGTAAGGAGGCTCCACGGCGAGGCACACGAATACGTTCGCGGCGGCGGCAAGAAATCGAATTCGCTTCCTCATTCTGACCGCCACATTGTAGGGACGGGCCGGGCTGCCCGTCTTGTACGAAATTGCGATGGCAGGCCGCCGGGATTTCCAGTACACTCGCTCCATGCGATGGTCATGGATTCTGGTTCTGGCCGCGGTGGCGTGCGCGCAGACCCCGGCAGAACGGGTGGCGGCGGTACTCGACGATTGGCATAACGCCGCCGGCGTTGCCGACGAAGCTCGCTATTTCGGCCACTTCGCGCCCAACGGAGTGTTCATGGGGACGGATGCCACCGAGCGATGGACCGTGAGCGAGTTTCGCGAGTGGGCCAAGCCCCAGTTCCGGCGCAAGACCGCCTGGAACTTCAAACCACGCGACCGCCATATCGACTTCTCGCCCGACGGGACCATCGCCTGGTTTGACGAGATGCTCGATACGCCGAACCTGGGTGTCTGCCGCGGATCTGGCGTGCTGATGCGCATCGAAGGCGCATGGAAGATCTCCCAATACAACCTGTCGATTGCGGTACCGAACTCGCTCGCCCGCTCGATCGTCAAGGAGATCGCGGGCGCAGCCAAGTAGCGCCGCGTGATACCTTTTCGATTGCTGCACGTCTAGACGCTCGATGGGGAGCAGCGCCCAAGGCCTCGGGTTCGCGGAGCCCCGGGACGTCGCGCGTGTCTCGATCGCCCAGGATGTAGGCGGAATCGAGTTGTTCTACGCAAGCTACCGAAGGCACCGCTTCGATGCCCATTTCCACGACGATTTCAGTTTGGGCGTCAGCCTCCGCGGTGGACTGGCGTTCGACCATCGAGGCTCCAAGCATGTCGCTCCCACGGGAGTGATCAGTGCGATCAACCCGTCTGATCTGCATAACTCCTACCCCGCGAACGATGAAGGCTGGACGATCGTTTGCCTTCTGATACCGGCCGCCATTTTCCGCAACGTGATTTCTGAAATTTCCGAACGCGATCTGGTCCCCGCGTTTCGGCAGCGTGTGATCGACGACGCGCTGATGGCGCGTCGAATCGTTCATTTGCATCGCACGCTCGAGCTATCGAGCGATCCCTTGGAGCGGCAGTCGCAGGTGCTCTCCACCTGCGCGCACCTGGTGCAACGCCATACCACCGGCGCATCCGAACTGCGGAGCGCCACACCTGAACGTGCGGCGGTGCGGCGTGCGCGCGACTTCCTCCACGACTGCTTCCGGCGCAGCGTTTCGCTCCCCGAACTCGCATCTGTCGCCGGCCTGAGCCGGTTCCATTTTCTGCGCGTCTTTCGGAAAGAAGTCGGGCTGACCCCTCACGCCTACCTGAACTACCTTCGCGTGCTGGAAGCCAAGCGCCAGTTAATCGCCGGCCGATCGATCGCGGATGCGGCCCTGGGCTCCGGATTTGCCGACCAGAGCCATCTGGCTCGCCGCTTCAAAGAGGTCATGGGATTTACGCCCGGGCTGGTGCAACACGGCCGAACCACGCATCAGGAACGCGGGCGCGGAACCAGGTAGTCGCATTTTCGGAGCGACACCGGCGCGCCATGCATAATAGATCCTATGTCGCTTGGCGATCTCCTGTTCGGCAAACCACTCGCCACCTATGAAGATTCAGAGCAGCGCCTCGGTCCGCTGGCAGGCATTGGAGTGTTCGGTCTCGACGCACTCAGCTCTGCCGCTTACGGTCCGGAGGCTGCGCTCACTCTCCTGATTCCGCTGGGGGCACTGGGATTACACTACATCGTCCCGATCAGTTTCGGAATCATCGTCCTGCTGACGATCGTCTTCATCTCGTACCTTCAGACCATCGCTGCCTATCCGGGAGGCGGCGGCTCGTACACCGTGGCGCGTGAGAATCTCGGCCCACGGGTGGCACTGTTGGCTGCCGCGGCACTGATCGTCGATTACATTCTGGTGGTGGCAGTCGGGATTTCGGCGGGAGTGGGAGCGTTGGTGTCCGCCATTCCAAGCCTTCAGCCCCACACTCTCGCCATTTGTCTGGGCATTCTGGTGGCGGTCACGCTGGTCAACCTCCGCGGGATTCGCGAGACCGGAAACGTCTTCATGGTCCCCACTTATGCGTTCATCCTGTCGCTGCTTGCCATGATTGTCTGGGGACTGGCAAAGGCGATGCTGGAAGGCGGCCACCCGGTCCCCGTGATTGCTCCGCATCCGCTCAAGAGCACCGCCACATTCGCCGGCGCCTGGGTGCTGCTGCAGGCTTTCTCGAGCGGTTGCACGGCGATGACGGGAGTCGAAGCCGTCAGCAATGGCGTGAAGGCGTTTCGCGAGCCCGCCGTGCAGTCTGCCCGCCGCACGCTCACCGCGATTATCGGAATCCTGATCCTGATGCTGGGCGGCATCGCCTGGTTGGCGCGGGCGTACCAGGTGGGCGCGTCCGATCCTGGCGAGCCTGGATACGAGAGTCTGCTCTCCCAGTTGGTGGCAGCGGTTTCCGGACAGGGAGTTTTCTACTACGCGACCATGGCCTCTGTCGTAGCGGTGCTGGCGCTTTCCGCGAACACGGCATTTTCGGATTTTCCGCGCCTCTGCCAAATCGTTGCAGAAGATGACTATCTGCCGCACGCCTTCTCGACTCGCGGCCGGCGTTTGGTCTTCACGCATGGCATCACGGTGTTGGCGTTCCTCGCAGGGGTTCTGCTCGTCGTCTTCAACGGAGTCACCGATCGCTTGATTCCGCTGTTCGCGGTGGGAGCGTTCCTGGCCTTCACGCTTTCCCAGGCAGGCATGGTAGTGCACTGGAAACGGCTCGGGGGCCGAGGCGCGTTGCAAAGCATCCTGGTCAACGGACTCGGCGCCACGGCGACTGCCATCACGCTGGTGGTCGTGCTGGCGGCCAAGTTCCTGGAAGGAGCCTGGGTGACGGTGTTGCTCATTCCGTCGCTTCTGTTGGTGATGTTTGCGGTGCAGCGCCACTACCGGAAGGTCGCGACGGAACTGGAATTGACCACGCCTCTCAACCTGAGGCACCTCGAACCGCCCATCGTGGTGGTTCCGATTCAAAGGTGGAACAAGATCGCCCAAAAGGGCCTGCGCTTCGCCGTAAACCTTTCAACGGAAGTCCACGTGGTGCAGGTAATGGTTGGCGAAAAGCACGAGGACCTGCGTGCGCACTGGTGTCATCTGGTAGAACGGCCTATCCAGGAACTCGGTCTGCCGGTCCCGAAACTGACGGTGATGGATTCGCCGTATCGGACGATTTTATACCCCATTCTCGATTTTGTTACAGATTTGGCCAAGAAGAATCCGGAGCGCTACATGGCGGTCCTCATACCGGAATTGGTGGAGGGCCACTGGTATCACTACTTCCTGCACAATCAGCGGGCCGCCGTTTTGAAGGCGCTCTTACTGGTGCGAGGCAACCAGAGAATCAATGTGGTGAATGTTCCGTGGTATCTCACGGAGTAACACTGGTAGGGATGCATCACTCCCTCACGGTCGTGGCTCGTTGCGAACTGCGTGCGTAAGCAAGCGACCCCCCGAACGTTCCGAAAATCAGTCGTTGCGAGCCGCGCGCGTAAGCAAGCGACGTCCCGATCGCCTCGAAAATCACTCGTTGCGAGCCGCGCGTAAGCAAGCGATGTCCCGATCGCCCCGCAAGAATCACTCGTTGCGAGCCGCGCGCGTAAGCAAGCGACGTCCCGATCGCCTCGAAAATCACTCGTTGCGAGCCGCGCGTAAGCAAGCGATGTCCCGACCGCCCCGAAAATCAGTCGTTGCGAGCCGCGCGCGTAAGCAAGCGATGTCCCGAACGCCCCGAAAATCACTTGTTGCGAACTGCGCGCGTTAGCAAGCGACGTCCCGAACGCCCCGAAAATCACTCGTTGCGAACTGCGCGTAAGCAAGCGATCTCCCGAACGCCCCGAAAATCAGTCGTTGCGAGCCGCGCGCGTAAGCAAGCGACGTCCCGATAGCCCCGAAAATCACTCGATGCGAACTGCGCGCGTTAGCAAGAGATGTCCCGCACGCCCCGAAAATCACTGGTTGCGAACTGCGCGCGTAAGCAAGCGATGTTCCGAACGCCCCGAAAATCACTCCCTTACGGTCGTGGCTCGTTGCGAGCGGCGAGCCGCGCGTTGCGCGCCGCGTGCGTCAGCACTCAGACTCAGCAAGTGGTCCGGCAATAAAAAAAGAGCGGGCGAACCTGGGGGTCCGCCCGCTCCGCACCAGAAGCCGCATCGATTCTGAATCATGGCACCCGCAGTTGGCGCCGATCAGGCGATCCGAAAGGACAAACAGACCGAGGAGGGTACCGGCCCGAGCGTCCTCCGCCGATTTCTGGCCCGGCTTCCAGTAGCGCGGCTGAAATAACTGGTAATCCGCAGCCGTAACTCCTAAATCGAATCAAAAAAAACTCGTCTATGCGGTGGCGGCTTCGGCGTGAGCGGCCTCTGACCGCTTGGAACCCGCCTTCTTCGCGCCAGCGGCTGGTTTACGAGACGCTTCCCTGCGAGGACGCTCGTGACCCTGGGTGTCTCCCCGATGCGCCGGTCTCACGATGTCCAGCAGCGCCTTCTGCGCCGTAACGAATGCTTCCACCGTCTGACGCGTCAAATCTGCCATGGCGTGCGATTGAAATGGATTAATCACTTCGATCGCCTTGCCGGCAGCCTTGAGGTCCACTGCTACCTGCTGCGAAGCGACGTCCAACAGCTTCTTTTGCGCATCGATGAAGGCTTCGGCACCTTGCCGCGCCAACTCGGTCAACTCGGTCTTCTTGGCTGTCTTGCGGCCGTTAGCGTCTTCTTCGCCGGTGGCGACGGCGGTCTCTTCTGCCAGCACATCCAGGAATTTCTTCTGGCTGCGAACGAAATTATCCATCGCTTCGCTCGCCAGCTCGCCCACCGTTTTGCCGTCGAAAGGCGCTCCGGTTTTCGCGGAATCGATCCATTCATCGGCTTGCTTGGCGGCGATCGTGAGGAAATGCTGCTGCATGTCGATGAAGTTTTCCACACCGCGGCCGATCAAATCGGTTACCGCCGCAACTGGCGCGAGATTTCCTCTTCGCTCCTTCACCCCTGCCATCACGATCTCGTTCTGGCGCTGCGCCAGGGACAGCAGCACGCGTTGCGCGGCGATAAAGTTCGAAATCCCTTCACCGGCAACTTCGGGCAGTATCTCGCCCGGCGCGGACCGCACGCTCGCGAACTGCTCCCGGACGGCATGCATGGTATTGGCGTTCTGCCGCATCACCAGATCCAAGAGGATCCGCTGCGTGGCAAAGAAACTCTCAGTTCCCTGGCGCACCCAATCCGACAGGATGGAGACGGGGGAAATTTCCCGCGCACGGGCTTCATGCTCGGTTTTAACTTTGACTGGCATCATTGGCTCCTTTTGCTGCATCGCAGCATTCTGAATTAACTATAGAACTGGCGGGGTTCTGTGTCAAGATGAATTAGGAAGTCCTGCAATGCAGCAAAAGGGAGACAAGGCGAAATCCGCGGCCGTCGTCATCAAAAAGTATCCGAACCGCCGCTTATACGACACATCTTCGGGCCGCTACGTGAATCTCGAGGATGTGGCCGCGTTGATCCGCCAGGGAACCGAGGTCCAGGTTGTTGACGCTAAGACCGGCGAAGACCTCACGCGCGTGGTGCTGACCCAAGTCATTGTGGAAGACGCCAAGGGCCAACCCACGGGACTACCGCTAGAATTACTTCGCCAGTTAATTGTCGCCTCCGACCACGCATCCCAGGAACTCCTCATGTGGTATCTGAAGTCCGCCTTCGACGCGTACGGTAAAGTGCAGGAATCCGTAGAGAGCAGGCTCGCGGACGTGCGGGCCGCCGCCATGAGTCCGATCAATATGGTCAAGAATCTCCTGATCCCATCTCCGCCTTCGCCAGACGCCGAAGTGGAGCAATTGCGGCGGCGCGTGGCGGAACTGGAAGAGCGTCTGAAAAAGTCGCCCGCTCCTCGCAAACGCGCGCGTAAGCGGACGCGGTGAAAGGAGGTTTTCCGATGACCGGCCTTGAAAACGGGGAGTCGACAGGGTTTGACAGTTCCCTCCTGACACAGTTCCTGGCAGGTGTAACATCCACCGTCGAACGGATACAAGCCGTCGAGGACGTCCTGAAGACCGCGGGTGCATCGTGGCGCAACCTGATCGGACCGTGGATCACCCGGCTCGTACCCGCCCAAAACCTGGTACCGGAAAGACATCAAGACCTCCGCCCTTTGGTCGAGGACGCATTCCAGTTTGTCTTCTCCCGGCTTTCCGACCACAGGCTCGCAGTAAAGCTCGTCGAGCAAGTGGAGATGCCCGTCGATGCCCCGCCCGAAACCAGACTGATCAAACTGATCGCGAAAATGCCCGGACTGCAAAAGCTCGGACAGGTGCTGGCACGCAATCGCCGGCTCTCTCCAGCCCTGCGCGAGGCATTGTCGGAGCTCGAAAACAGCATGGCCGATGTCGGGCCAGAAGAAATGACCAGCATCATTGCCAGCCAGTTGGGTTCCCGGATGCAAACCTATCAGGTGGAAATCGAGCCTGCGATCTTCAAGGAGGGTAGCGCCAGCGCGATTCTGCGATTCACCTGGAGGAATCCGGGCAAGGAGAGCGACCGCGGGGTCTTCAAAGTTCTGAAGCCTTACGTCGTCAGCTACTTTGCCGAAGACATGACGCTGCTTCAGCAACTCGGCGAGTATCTGTCGACCGGCGACCGGCAATATGGCTTCGCGGTGCGTGACCTCAAAGACTTACTGGCGGAGGTTCGACTCCTGCTGGAACACGAATTGGACGTTCCGCTCGAACAGCGGACCTTGGGGGAGGCTCGCGAGATGTACCGTTCGAGCATCGGGATCCGTGTGCCGCGCCTGGTGGCTCCTCTCTGCACACCGCAGATCACCGCAATGACGCAAGAGAACGGGGTGAAGGTCACGGAGGCGTGTCCGCGTTCGCCCATTCGCCGCCTTCAGATCGCCGTGCAATTGATCGAAGCGATCGTTGCCGTACCGCTCTTCTCACGCCAGGATCCAGCGGTCTTCCATGCCGACCCGCACGCCGGAAATCTTCTGTACGATGAGCCGAACCGCGAACTGATGGTGCTCGATTGGGCGCTCGCCGACCGCCTCAGCGTAGAGACTCGGCGTCGCCTGGTAATGCTGGTGCTGATGATGAATCTGCGCAATCGCGCCGGTGTGTGTGAGGCCATCCAGGCGCTGAGCGAGAGCGATCCGCGGCCGCAACGCGATGCGTTGATTGAAGAGATGGTAACCCGCTTCTTCGAACAGTTTCCAGCGGACCGTTCCCCCGGCACGTTGGACGCCATGCGTGTACTCGACGAGATCGCGCTGGAAGGAGTCCACTTCCCTGCGCCGTTGTTTCTGTTCCGCAAGATTCTGTTCACGCTCGATGGTGTGCTGCAGGACGTGGCAGGTAGTGAGGTACGCATCGATCACGTGATCACACGAGAGTTCGTCTCCAGAGGAATCGCGAGCTTCGGACTATTCCACTCGCCCCTTTCGATGAAGGACCTTGGTTCGATCCAGTGGAACGCGTTGTTGTACCCCACGCGGTTGTGGGCTCGAAAGCGGCTTCGCGCGGGCACGGCGTAGGGGCGAGCTATTTTGGAGAAACGCTTGCTTACGCGCGGCTCGCATCGGACCCGCCGTTGCGATCCCTACACAATCAAGCCGAATACACCGCCACGCGCGTTACCGTGCGAAAGCCCATTCTTTCGTATAACCGGTAACCCGCCGGAGTCGATTGCAGAATCACCTGTTCGATGCCGTGTCTCCGTCTTGAATCCGCCAGCGCCTCGCGCATCACCGCCTCGCCGTACCCGTGCCGCTGATGGCCGGGCATGGTTGCCACATTGTACACGCCGATCGCGCCGCCGCCCATCACTATGGCAGTCGTCGAGACCGGTTCCTGATTGACATAACCGACATAACCGGCAAAGCCTTCCCACACCGAGTCGCAATCGAAGACCTCGCGAAACCAGGAGATGGGCACATGGAAGCAGACCGAACCGATCGCGCAAAAGGCGTCCCGCGTGCCCGCGTCACATACGCGCCGCACCTCCACCCACGGCAGGGCCTTGACCGGCGGGAGCACGCGCTCCGCCACCATCCCCGGCAGGTCCACCGAATGCCGCAGTCCATGGCGTTCAAACACCTGTCGGGAACGCTTCCGCGCCTTGGGTTCGAGCCAGTCCTCGCACACCCAATAGGCCCACTCCAGACCACGAACGTCGAAGTGGAGAGCGGGCAACAGAATTCGCTGCGAGAGTTCCGCTTCATTGGAGACCGGCCCCGAAAGGAAGGCCGCATTGAACATCTGAAAGGTCACTCCAGCGGCCGCTATGCTCACCCCACGCAATTCGCGAACCTCGCCCGGCGGGCGGCTGGCCGCGATCACCCGAAACGACTCCCGTAGATTATCCGCAACATTGTGGAAGTCCATTGCTTCCAGTATCGCCCCACCGGAGCCGGTTTTACGCACTCTGCGCAAGCGGGCCGGCCGGCGGAATTCTTGTCGTAAAGTGAACCTATGGCCCAATGGACGAGCTATCGCATCGCGGAGTACGGCTCCCCGCTAGAGCAGCAGGTCGAGGAAGCGCCAGTGCCCCAGGGCACTGAGGTCCTCCTGCGGATTACCGGATGCGGCGTATGCCACTCAGACGTGCATACCTGGGAAGGATTCTTCGATCTCGGCGGCGGACGCCGCACCCAGGCGGGAGGTAAGAATCTGCCGCTGACGCCTGGTCACGAGATTGCCGGTGAGGTCGTAGCTTTCGGATCGCGGGCCCTGCACGTAGCAGTCGGGGACAAGCGCGTAGTCTATCCATGGATCGGCTGTGGACAGCCCGACTGTCAGGAATGCCGGCGCGGCGACGAGCAGATGTGCGGCAAACTCGCTCTCGGCGTATTTCAGCACGGCGGTTTTTCCGATCATGTCCTGGTGCCGCATCCGAAATATCTGCTCGACTACGGCCAATTGCCGCCGGCGCTGGCAGCTACGTTTGCCTGCTCCGGCCTGACCGCGTACTCCGCGCTCCGGAAGGTGGGAGCCCTCGGGCCGGACGACAAGCTGTTGATCATCGGCGCGGGCGGTGTGGGCATGTCGGCAGTTCGTCTCGCTCGCACGATAACGGGGAAGGATCCTATTGTTGCCGACATCGACCCGGCCAAACGTGCCGCAGCACTGGAAAACGGCGCCTCGCAAGCAATTGACCCGGCGGTGGCCGGGGCCGCGAAAGAGTTCCTGAAGACCTCTGGTGGAGCGGCAGTGGCCATCGACTTCGTGGGCGGAGAGTCGACCGTGAAATTCGGCACCGGCGTGCTCCGCAAGGGCGGAAAGTTGATCATCGTCGGCCTGTTTGGGGGCGCGATGCAGATGCCGATCCCATTGTTTCCGCTGCTCGAGATCACCATTCAGGGTTCCAAAGTGGGATCGCTTGGGGAGTTAACGGAGTTGCTCGGGCTGGGCCAGGCAGGCATTTTCGGAGCGATCCCACACACCACCCGGCCGCTCGCCGAGGCCGCTCAGACGTTATCGGACTTGAAGGACGGGAAAATTGTGGGCCGCGTCGTGTTGACGCCGTAGGTGGGATGTAGCGGTCGCATTTGGTTTAGAGTCGAATGCGAGGCGGCTGCGCTAAGTTCGCGGTTTTAGAGGTTCGGCGAGGTACCGCAGATCGCTTGCTCACGCGCGCGGCTCGCAACGAAATGCCAGATCGCTTGCTGACGCGCGCGGATCGCGACGAAATGCCGCATCGCTCGCTGGCGCGCGCGGATCGCGACGAGCCACGACCGAATGGCGTTGCGGAACCGATTGGGTGCGGCGCCGTTGCGCCCCACGAATATCAAACCAATGGACAGCTCCGACGCCGACCGCCCCGTCCTTTGCTTAAGTCAGGGCCGTTTCCAAGCGCGTGCTGACACCGCCTCGCTTCCCTCGGTGAGGCCGACCGTCCGATTCGCATTCACGCTCGTCCACGTCTGCGTCTCTCCCGCCGGCCAGCGCACTTCGATGCGATCCGCCTTCTCCGCCTTGCCTAATCCAAAGTACAGCGTCAGCGAATTTTGCGAGAAGTAGCTGCCACCGCTCACCACTTCCGCCATTTGACGGCGGCCTCCCGCTTCCACGGTGCAGCGCGCGCCGATCGCGCTACGATTCGACCGAATGCCGTTGAGCGTGATCGCGATGGCGTTCTGCCGAGGCCCGACATTCTTTAGCAACGTGGGCTTCTCATTCATATTCACGATGACGATCTCGGGCCTGCCATCGCCATCCAGATCGCCGGTCGCCAAACCACGCGAGGGGCGGCGTGGCGCGAATCCCGGACCTGCGGAATCCGTGAGGTCGGCGAACCTCCCATCGCCGAGATTGCGATACAGCAGCGTCCTCTGGCGGTAGGTCTCGCCGATTGGCGAACGATCGATTTGCGGATACACGTGGCCATTCGCCAAGATCAGGTCGGGCCATCCGTCTTCGTCGATATCCAGGAAAGCGATGCCCCAGCCGAGCAGTTGATTGCGCCCAAGGCCCGCCATTTCGGAGACATCCTCAAAGAACTTGCCGTCCTCGTTCTTGTAGAGCGAAGGCCGGTCGCCGGAGAAATTCGTTTTCGCGATGTCCAGGAAACCATTGCCATCGTAGTCGGCGACGGCGATCCCCATCCCCGCCTGCAACCGGCCATCGGCATTGTAGGCAACACCCGCGCGGTCGCCCACTTCCTCGAAGGTGCCATCGTGCCGGTTGCGATAGAACAGGCTGGGCGTCTGGTCGCAGGCCACGTAAAGGTCAGGCCAGCCGTCGTTGTCGAAATCGGCGGTGACCGCGCCCAAACCGTAGCATCCGCCCGGCGCAAGAATCCCGGCCTTCTCCGAGACGTCGGTAAAGGTCCCGTCTCCGTTGTTGTGATAGAGCGCGTGATGGGCCTGGGGGAGTCCGTGAGGCCCGCACCACACCGGCATACCTTTCCAGTCGCAGCCCGTGCTACTGCCGGGTTTGGGCAACTTCGCCGGGTCGAAGTCCACGTAATTGGCGACGAAGATGTCGAGGCGTCCGTCGCGATCGTAGTCGATCAAGGCGCAGCCCGACCCCCAGCGCGTGCCGGTTACGGGCAGGCCCGCACGCGCGGTGACCTCTTCGAACTTGCCGTTGCCCAGATTGCGATACAGGCTATTGTGCCCGTAGTACGTCACGAACAGGTCGGGATGCCCGTCGTTGTCGATGTCGCCTACACAAGCAGCCTGAGCCCACCCGGTGCGCGTCAGGCCGGTCTGCTGGCTCACTTCCGTGAAGTGACCGGTGCCGTCGTTCCTGTACAGCTCCGAGTGCGACGGTGGCCCGTTGGCGATGAAGATATCGTTCCAGCCGTCACCATCGAAATCGAAGATCGCGGCGCCGGTGCCGGTACTCTCCAGGATCGAGTCGTTCCTGTCCTTGCCGCCGAAAGTATTGGGAACGGTGAGATGCGCGTCCGCCGCGATATCGACGAAACGAACTCCCGGCGCTTCCGCGGCGGCGGCCACCATCACGGCGACGAGCAAAAGCCGCATGCTTAGCGGATTCCCATCTCGCGCAGCGCTTGCGCAGCCTGCCGCGCCACCGAGGCGTCCGCACCGTTCGCTGCCTCGCGAAAGTGAGTCGCGGCCTCGTCTTTCTCCCCGGTTTGCGCCAACACCATCGCCAGCCGCAGATGAACGCGCGCCACATCGGGCTTCAGCGCCAGCGCGGTCCGATACTCGCGCGCCGCAGCGGGGAGTTCCTGCTTGCGGACGTACAGCCCCCCGAGCAGTTCATGCGCTTCCACGAGTGATGCATCCGTGTGAACCGCCGACTCCGCTTGCGATTGCGCCTCGTCGAAGCGATCGGCGCGCACCAGCGCCAATGCATAGTCGTATCGATAGTGGGCGTCCGGGCGGAGCTTGATGGCCCGTTCGAAATCGAAGAAGGCGTCCGCGAATTCTCCCTTTTCCGCCAGAATGCGCCCGCCGACGTCCCAGGCGGCTTCGTCGAAGGGATCGGTGCGCAGTGCGTCGCGCAATGCCGCCACTGAGTGGCTCACTTCCGCGAGCCGGCGCGACTGGTCCGGAAGCCAGGGATCGAGCGAGATCGCCTTCTGAATGCGCTCGGCCGACGCGGTGAGCACGCCATACCGAAACCACGACTCCGGATCGGCCGGCGCCACCTGCACGGCACGCGCGAGAATCTGTTCCGCATGCGGCGCGTCGACGGCGGCCAGCGCCCGCATGGCGCGCGCGGAATCGGGTGCGATTCGCAATGCCTGCTGGTACGCGCCGGCAGCCTTCTCCAGATCGCCCTGACTCTTCCATCCGTCTCCTAATACGAGATAAAACTCGATGGGCTCGGGCTTGAATTGCTCCACCAGTCTGGCCAACTCCGGTAGCCCGGCAGCGACATTGTTCCCCAGCCCCACTTGAGCCACCGCACGATAGAGAGCGTTGCGCGGAGTATCCGGCAGCGGCGAAGGATAGTAGGGTACGACCTCTCCGTGATACTCTTCCGGCGGGCGTTCCGCGAACTCGGCGAGCGCGTTAGCCGGGGCCCGCCGCTGGATCAGGTGGTCGGTCATGATGACATGCGGGGCGTCATCCACCCGTCGCTTCGGCATGTGACAGGTGATGCAGTCGGCGGTCGTGGCCTTGGCATCTGCCGGGTGCGCGGATTCGTGGCACTGCCGGCAGATGCCCGAATAGTGACGGACCGCCTCCTCGCCGCGCGGGATCCGGTGGGGATTGTGGCACGTGGCGCACTCCAGTTTCCCAGCACTCTCGAGGAAGCATCGCGATTGGCGCAGTCGATAGACCGAACTGACGGCCTCGAACTTACCTTCGTGCCCGGTGCCAGGGGCATGGTCGAAGGAGATGGCGAATTCGCCAAGGGGCTGCCCGGGGACGTAGGAGAAGGTGCTGCGGTCGAAGCGCTGCAGCACTGCGGGAATCCGGCCGCTAGTGGTTTCGAGGTGGCATTGCATGCACATCTCCATGCGCCTTTCGGGGTTCAGCTTCGCCGGATTCACGATTTTGCCGCGCGCGGGATTGCGAGCATGCCCGTCGCCGGGTCCGTGGCATCGCTGGCAATCGATACCTTGGGGCAGTTCGCCAAGAAACACCGGCTCGCTACCGGGCAATTGATTCGCTGTGGGAATGCTCGGGTAGCCGTTGTGGCAGAACATGCACTTATACGAGACGAAGCGGCGGGTCTGCGGATGTTCGGTGTCTGACCCTGGCACCATGCCCCAGTGGCCGCCACCGTCAGGATACCAGCCGAGCGGCAGTTCGATGAGCATGCCACGCTCCGTCCGATGCAGGTACGACCGGGCGTGGTTTCCAGACCCCATCACGTAGTCGATCTTCAGGTCTTCCACATTGATCTGGTTGCCACGTCCATCCAACTGCCAGCGCCGTTGGAAATACCGACCGTCGCGGACTCTCATGGAGTAGTGGCTGTCGGACAGGGCGTGATCATACTCGGGAGTCTTCGCGTAATCTTCGATGGTGTTGGCTGCGGATGGGGTGAAGAACGATCGCCCCATGCCGGTACGGGCGTATTCCGCGGCGATCTCGCGGTGGCACTGTGCGCAGACCTTCGGGTCCGCGTACGTGTCGCTCGGGCCTGTTTGCGCCACCAAGGCGGGCAAACTTGCCGAGAGCGCGGCCGCAATCCGGAGAATCGACCCCATGAAACAACGATTCTACGCCGTTCCGGACTCAGAGACACGAGATACCATAGCGGCTTGACGCGCCAGAAACCGGACAGTTCGACGCATTGGTCGCACGCCATCGCGGCTGCCTTGCTGGCCGGGCTTCTGCTCTTGAATATTTATCGCGCCGTCACCCAGTCGTTCGTCCATGACGAGGCGCAGACCTATCACCTCTACCTGCGATCGTCATGGCGTACGATGTTCGCTGTCTACGACGCGAATCATCACTTCCTTTCCACTCTGCTCGTGAGGCTCTCCACGTCGCTATTCGGATTCTCCGAGTTGGCGATGCGGCTCCCGACACTAGTGGCCGGAGCCTGGTATTTCGTCATCGTCTTCCGGTTGGCGCGCCTGGCACTCGATCGCGGGTGGCGATTCCTGTTGGCGATTGTGCTCGCTGCCGCAAATCCGCTGGTGCTGGATTTTCTAGTGGCGGCGCGCGGTTACGGCCTCGCCATGGCGCTTCTCGCGTTCGGCATCTATCGAATCGTAGGATACTTGTCGGTTGGTTCGCGCGGGCGCAGCGCGCTGTGCGAAGCGGGTATCAGTCTGGCGCTCGCGGTCAGTGCCAATGTGACGCTGCTGGTACCTGTGATGGTGGCTGGCGCTTTGCTGCTTGCGGTGCTGTGGAAGCAGCAGGATTCGCGATGGCCCTATTTCCTGACCACCCTGTGCGCGGTACTCCTGCTTTTTTACGCGATCTCGCCAATTCATCAGGCGACCCAGGCGAATTTCTATTACGGCGCGCATTCACTGATCGAGAGCTTCGAAGATCTGGCAGCGCTTTCGCTCGCGCACAATCCCGGACCGTTCCACTGGAATCGATTGCTGGGGTGGATGGGGTGGTGGCGCCACTTCGCGATCTTCGCTTGTGCCGCGGCATGCCTGGGAGCGATGGCCGTTGCGGTTCGGACGTGGAACTGGCTGCTGCTCTTCGCGTCGTTTATGGTGGCCGGATCCTGGGCGATTCTCTTCGTGGCGCATCATGTCACCGGTCTGCTTTATCCTCTGGATCGGACTGGGTTGTATTTTCTTCCGCTCATTGGTTTGCTATTTCCCTGTCTATCAGCAGCGATCCGCGAGCATCCCGTTCCTTCGCGGCTTTGCGCCGTGATAGGAGCTGTGATTGCGTGCCAGTATCTCTTGCAGCCCAACACGAGCCGCTTTTATATATGGACATTCGATGCGGACACAAAATCCGTCGTCGATTTTCTGGACGCCGGGCATCCGGTGAGCGCGCGCCTGGGCACTTCGTGGCCGCTCGATCCCGCGCTGAACTACTATCGCGACCGGCGAAAGATCACCTGGTTTGCCCCTCTTACGCGGACGGGACCCGACGGGCAATTTGACTACTACCTCCTAATGGAGGCCGATCAGGATCGCGTAGTCCGGAATCAACTCAAAGTTCTGTATCGCGGACCCATCTCCGGCACCGTGGTCGCGACAAGATTGTTCTCTGTTCCCGATGGCCCGCGCGCCCACTGACGTGTAGAAAATCTTCGTAAGAGACAGAGGTGGCGCAAACACTCGTGTTTGCCGCGTCGAGACTCTTCTCGACGCTTTTCGGGTGTCCACCGAGTCCGCTGTACGGAGCGCTTCTTGAAGCCCCTTGCTGGCGCACCCGCAATCTCGTACCGGGCGCGAAAAGTCTCGACAGGAGTGTCGAGACGGCGAACAGGAGTGTTCGCGCCACGGCTTCGTGCGAGAATTAGCCCTATGCTGCAACGGGCAGCGGTGTGCGCCTGGCTTGGTCTGCTGGCAGTCTCCGTCTACGGATTCTTCTCCCGCCACCTGGCGGATCAAACTATCTGGCAACCCTCCGGGGTGTACCGTTTCCTCGTTTTTCTGGGCATCGTATGCACTGCCGCTGCTATCATCATTGCACTTCGGCCACAGTTGATAGCGTCGGCCACTATCGCCGCCGTAGCCATCTATACCATTTGGTCCGTGGGGATTCTGCCGCCCATTGCGACCGCTTTCTTCCTCTTCGCGTGCTTTGTACTGGGGCGATTGCTCTTCCCCGTGACCGACCTGCTGGCGCTCTTAGCGGGCATGAGCGTCTTCCTGTGGCTCACAAGCTTTCTTACGCATTTCCCTGTGAACTACCCGGCCACGTATCTCGGAATATTCGGCGTTGTTCTCGCTATCAACCCCGCAACCACCAAAACGTGCGCCCTGCGGATCTGGAAGCTGTCACGGCCGTGGAAACTCTCGAGCCGATTCGAATCCACCATGCTCGTCGTCGCACTGGTGCCTCTCCTGGCCCACTGGCTGGTCGCGTTGAAGCCGGAAATCAGTGCGGATGGCCTCTCCATGCATCTCGTGGTCCCCGCCTACGTCGCCGAACATCATCGATGGAGCTTCGATTTTCGCCATTTCGTGTGGGCAGTAATGCCGATGGGCGGTGTTTGGGGGTACACCGTTACCTACCTTCTGGGAGGGGAATTCGCCGCGAAGTTGCTCAACGTGAGCCTTCTCGCGGTGATCTGCGCTCTGCTCTATCAATCGGCGGTGCGTTGGGTCGGCCGTTCGACCGCGTTTCTGCTGACCGCGCTTTTCGCCGCAACACCCATCGTGCAACTGGTCACCGGATCGCTGTTCATTGAGAATTTTTACGCCGCACTCTTCATGGGTGCGCTGGTGGCTCTGTGGGAATATCATTCCGCCAAATTGCGTCCCGCCTTACTGGTCTCGGCGCTGCTTTTGGGCTTCGCGCTTAGCGTGAAAATGACTGCGCTGCCGTTCGTGATTCCCGCCTTGTTGGTGGTCATCTGGGAAGCATGGCAAGTCTATCGGGCCGGCGACCGCAGATGGCTCGTGCTCTGCGTTCTGGTTGTCGCGATCGTCGCGCCGGCGCCCTATCTTTATGCCTGGTGGATGACAGGGAATCCTGCCTTTCCTTTCCTGAACAATCTTTTCCGCTCGCCCTACTTCTCGCAGGTCTTTAATCCTGACCCGCGCTTCAGCGAGCCATTAACCTGGCGCACTCTCTTTGACCTCACGTTCGAGACCCATCGCTACTGGGAAGGACAGGACGGCTCCGCCGGATTTCACCTGCTCTGGCTTTGTCCACTCGTCCTGCTCAAGATGCGCCGGCAATGGCGCTCGGTCGAATGGACGCTCGCCGGACTCGCCTTTGCGGGCTTACTGGCGGGACTGCTGCTCAAGCCGAACCTCCGTTACCTCTACCCGGCATTTCCGGTGATGACCCTGTCTCTGGCACTGATCTTTCGCGATCTCTCCCCAGGCTTTCAAAACTTACTGCGCGCCAATTGCATTGCCTGTCTCGCTCTCAATCTCTGGTTTCTGCCCTCGTCCTCCTGGTACGACAAGATGTTTTGCCTGAACCCTCTCGACCGACACGCCGCGGAGACCTATCTGGCCGCCAATGCGCCGGCCCGCCTTCTGATCGATCGATTGAACCGGCAGTATCCGGGAGAGCCGGCACTGTTCCTGACCACCACGGATATCGCGGGACTGCGCGGCGAAGCCTGGTCGGACGGCTGGCACTCCTACGAACTCAACCAGCGCATCGAGAGGCAGCAAAATGAGACGGACGTCGCCCAATTGTTCCGCGAACTCGGCTTGCGACACTTCATCTATCCCAACCCCGCCGGCGGCACACTGGTCCGTGAGGCACAGGTGCGCCGATACCTGGCCGACTTCACCGAACCCGAGGAAGATCGCGGGACCTTGCGTCTGGCGAAGCTAAAATCCTCGCCCGCCCTGCCTGACGACGCGCAAACTTCGGCGGCCCCTCCGGGCGAATATGACGATTTCGACGCCAGAATCCGCTTCCGCTCGCATTGGTCACACGACACCCAGTTCGCATCGGCCGCCCACCATTCGCTGACCTACTCAGATTTGCCCGGGGCCTCCTTTCGCTTCGAATTCCGGGGCTCCGCCGTTACCTGGATGTACACCAAGGCGATGAATCGGGGGATTGCCGAAATCTATATCGACGGGGTTCGCCGGGAGGACGTCGATCTCTACTCCCCCGCAGTAGCCTGGCAGTCGCGAACCGTCTTTGGCTGTCCCGGCCCTGGAGTTCACACCCTGGAGGTTCACATCTCCGGAAGGCACAACGCTGCCTCTTCCGGAGCGTACGTCGACGTCGACGAACTCGTGGTGCAGTGACTACTTGGGGACATGGGCGACGGCTCGGGCCGCCTTGGGAAGAGTGCTGCGGACGAAAGTGCGGCGGGGGACGAACCGGTAGCGGATCAGGGTCCACAGCGCTTCGAACCCATCACGCGCGCGAATCTTCTTGCCCTCGGCGACTCCGCGGGCAAAATAGCTGATCGGGACTTCGTGAATACGGCATCCCAGACGCCGCAGCTTGGCAGTCACCTCGGGGCAGAATTCGAAACGCCTGCACCGCAGGCTGAGTTGGCGGAGCACACCCGCGCGGAACGCCTTGTAGGCTGTAGCCTCGTCGGTAATGTTTGCGCGATACAGGAGATTTGCCGCGACCGCCAGAATGCGGTTGGCAATTCGATTCCGAGCCGCCATGCCGGCAGGTCGACCCAGAAACCGCGATCCGTAAACTACATCTGCCTGGCCGTTGACAATTGGCTCGAGCAGTTTGTAGTAGTCGCTTGGATCGTACTCCAGATCCCCGTCCTGGACTATGATTATGTCGCCGGATGCTATTTCGATGCCCTTGCGGAGCGCCGCGCCCTTACCGGAATTCTGCGGCGAGTAGTGGCCCAACACGAGTCCCGCCTGTACCTCCTCGCCGATCATCTGGGTGGTGCCATCGGTCGATCCGTCGTCCACCACAATGATCTCTTTCGAGCAGCCTGGGGGAAGGGGAGCTTGGCGAACCCGTTCCAGGACCCGTTTGAGAGTTCGGAATTCGTTGTAAACGGGAATGATGACGGACACCTTCATGGGCGACCAAAGGCTTGCTGCAACATCCGTGCTTTTGCCAGAATAGCAGCCTTGGCGAAGGGTGCCGGAGGCCTTCCAAAATCCATAGTTTACAAGCTTTACTGGTCCGACCTTTCATAAAATGAACCCGAAAACGAAAACGCTTACTTTTTCGCGACGTTTTCGTTAAAACTAGTTGATTCCCACTATTCCGAAGTGATAGTATCCATCCCAGTCCATCCTGCCAAGGTTTGCAGAATAGGAGGGGAAATGAACTGCCTCAAGGGCCTACGACTCGCCCTGTTAGCTCTCGTCGCCGCCAGCACGGTCTTCGCGCAGCGCGATCTCTCAACTCTCGCCGGTACCATCAGCGATTCATCCGGCGGCGTAGTAGTCAATGCAAAAGTGACCATCACGGAAGTAGCCACCGGACAGGTGTACTCGATCCTGACGAACAATCTGGGCGAGTTTGTGCGCCCTGCGTTGAAACCGTCCACCTACACCGTCAGTGTGAGCGCCCCCGGATTCAAAACTTCCGAACAAAAAGACATTCTGTTGACGGCTGGAGAACGAACCGGTATCAACATCACTCTAACGGTTGGCGACGTCGGGCAGACTGTCGAGGTGGCGGCATCCGCTCCTTTGCTGCAGACGGAAAGCACGCAAGTGGGCGCCGACCTTAACAGCAAGACGGTGACCGACGTTCCTCTCGGCGGCACTCGCAATCTGGCCTACCTGGCGCGACTCACGCCGGGCGTGGTACCTGCGGAACCGGGCGCGCGCGACTCCGCCAATGGCGGCTTCTCGGCCAACGGAGTCCGCTCGAACGGGCAGAACAACTTCTTGCTGAACGGTGTCGACAACAACATCAACACCATCGACTTCCTGAACCAGACTTCGTATGCGATCGGGCCGGCTATCGATGCGGTGAGCGAAATCAGCATCCAGACCAACGGCTACAACGCAGAGTACGGGCGCGCGGCGGGCGGCGTGATCAACGTGACGCTGAAGTCGGGCACCAACGCGCTGCACGGCAGCCTGTACGAGTACCTGGCGAATAAGGACCTCGACGCCAACACCTGGTCGAACAATCGCGCCGGTGCGATTCGCGGGCCTTTCGTGCAGAATCAGTTCGGGGCCACGGGTGGCGGACCGATCCGCAAGAATCGGCTCTTCATCTTCGGCGACTATCAGGGCACGCGCATCGCCGATTCCGGCGGTTCGGTTCCCAACCTCGGCTACTCCGGATACACGACAATTCCCACGGCTGCGATGAAGAGCGGAAACTTTTCCAGTCTCCTCGGCACCAGCTACACTGGCACCGATGTGAACGGGCAGCCGATCAGCATCCAGAAGGGCGCCATTTACGATCCGCAGTCGACCGTTTATCAGACGAACTCGGCCGGCATTCAAATTCCGGTATCGCGGACGATGTTCCCCGGGAACGTTATTCCCGCGAGCAGGATGGATCCGGCATGGTCGAAGATCATGCAGCTCTATCCGAACCCGAATCAGCCAGTCATCACGGGCAATGCGCCGACCAACGACTACTACTACAACACCGTCGGCGGATTGACGACAGATCAGGGCGACGCTCGCGTAGATTATCGTCTCAGCGATAAGGACAGCTTGTTCGGTTCGTTGAGCTGGTCCAACACTTCGAAGACGGATGGTGCTCCGCTGCCTGGCGCTCTCGATGACACCGGCTTTAATGGCGCGGGCGAAATCGATCTCAGCCGCAATGGGCAGATCAGCTACACGCACGTATGGAGCCCGAGCCTGGTTACCGAGAGCCGCGTCGGATTCACGCGACTGGTCACCTCGCGCATCGGCGCCAATCCCGGCACGGATCTGTTCCAGCAGTTTGGCATCGGCGGCTATAATCCGACCACTGCTGCGGCCAACAACGGCGGACTACCGCAGATTGGTTTCTCCAACGGTTATCCGACGGTCGGCGCGACAGACTGGGTTCCCACCAAGGAATACAACAATGTGTGGGACTTTGTGCAGAACGTGGCGTTGAGCAAAGGCGCGCACGCCTACAAGTTCGGGTTTGAGTTCCGTTCTGTGAAGTTCCCCTTCTTCCAGGTTCCCGATCCTCACGGCAACATCGGCTTCAGCAACAATGAAACGGCATTCCCCTCGGGCAATTCCGCGTCGAACGGCAGCAGCGTCAGCAGTCTGACCGGTGACGCCATGGCGTCGGCGCTGTTAGGTGTGGTGGACAGCGGCAACATCTCGACCACCAACTTTGTTTCGTCTCAGAAAGTCGCCTATGCCGGTTACGCACAGGACGATTGGAAGGTAAGCTCGCGGCTCACCGTGAACCTTGGCGTCCGCTATGAGTTGTGGTCGCCCATCGGCGAGCGCTTCGGGCGCCAGGCGAACTACAACATTCAGACCAACACCCTTTACATCCCGCAGGGCAACAATTGCCAATCGCCGCTGCCTCCGAATTTCGGCGCTCTGTTCCCGACGGTACAGGTAGATCGCTGCAACGTATCGAACTATCTGATCCCGTGGGACAAGACGGATTTTGGACCGCGCGTCGGCCTCGCGTATCGCGTGATGAACAAGACCGTGATCCGCGTTGGGTATGGCATCTTCTACGGCGGCGAGGAGAATCAGGGTGGCAGCCCGAACCGCGGTGAAGGCGTGCCGTTCAACGAAACAGTAAACCTCATCCGCTATCAGGGCAACAGCACCTTTGTTGGCGTCAGCCAGCCCCAGTGCTTCAATTGCTACTTCTTCACCAACGGCTTCTCGGGTGGATATCCGCTGAGCCCCTTCACGCTGAATGCCGGCGTTTCCATGCGCAGCGTCGATAACAACTTCCGCAACCCGCTGGTGCACAAGTGGAATTTAGTCGTGCAGCGAGAACTGCCGTGGGATATGGCTCTCGAAGTTGGATACGAGGGCAATCACTCGGCTCACCAATTGATCCTGTGGAACGCCGACCCGTACCCGAACCTGGGCACCTTCAACACGGCCATCACCTCGGGGAGCCTGCAGGAGATCCAACCGGCGTGCTCCACTTGCCAGTCCATCGGCAATGGCCTGTCGAGCACCTCGAGCTTCACCTGGGGCAATTATGCCGCCGGTTCGGTGAAACTCGAGAAGCGCTTCAGCCGAGGCCTGCAGTTCCTGACCTCCTATGTCTGGAGCCACTCGATGTCGATCGGCAACACCCCGCTGAGTGGCAACACCTCCATCCTCGATCAGACCAACTACAACACGTCCTATGCCAGCTCCCCCTGGGATATCCGGCATAGCTTGACCACCAGCTTCAACTACGAGCTGCCCTTCGGCCGTGGCAAGCATTTTGGCAACAGCATGAACCGCGTTGCCGACGCAGTGGTCGGCGGTTGGCAGATGAACGGCATTCTCACTCTCCGCACGGGCATTCCGTACACCCTCTCAGGTACGAGCTGCCATGGTGTGTGGAGCAAGTGCATGCCCGACTACGTTCCGGGCTACACGGGGAACGGCAACACGCCTCCTCCGGGCGGCCGTACGGACAACGAATACTTCGACATCAACAACTACCAGGTTGCCTTCTCCAATCAGGCTGCGGGCATTGCGACCGGCGGCAACGTCGGACTGCAGACCATGACTGGGCCGCCGACGAAGACGATGGACTTCTCCATCTTCAAGAACTTCAAGATGTCTGAGAAGTTCAACTTGCAGTTCCGGGCAGAAGCGATCAATCTCTCCAACTTCGCGGTGCTGAATACGCCTGACGGAAGTTTGGGGGATGCCAAGTCGCTCGGCGGGAACGGCAACTTCGGTGTGATCACGAGCGGAGTCACCGGAACTGAGCGGCACGTTCAGTTCTCTCTCCGGTTGTGGTTCTAACTTCCTCCTGGATTCCAGGTAGAAACTAAAAAACGGCCCGCTTCGGCGGGCCGTTTTTCTTTTGTCCGATTGAAGTCTGATCGCGTGTTCTTCAGTACTTCAAGCCGTATCCGACCTTAAATAACGGATCGTACTTGGCGCTGTGGATATTGATCGGAACCTGCGCCATCGATTTTGGCCACGAGAACGAGAGCTTGCCGGTGGGCGCGTAGTCTCCAAAGAGCACGTCCGCCACACCTTGTCCCTCGGTACCCGGCAGCCAGGCTGCCACCACCGCCTCTGAGCGATCCAAAGCCTCTCCCAGAATCATCGGACGCCCCGAGATCAGGACGACCACAACCGGAATCCCGGCAGACTTCATATTCTGGAACGCATCCATATCTTCCTTTGCCAGCGAAAGGTCGGCGCGGTCGCCGTCGAACTCGGCGTATGGCTTCTCGCCGATCACCAGCACTCCCAGGTCGGCGCCCGCAGCACCAGTGCCGTCATTGGAATACGTCACTCGCGTGTCCTTCGACACCGTGTGCTGAATCGCCGCGAGTATGGTGGTTCCGCCAGGCGTTGCGTCTCCACTCTGCCCCTGCCAGGAGATCGTCCATCCGCCGCACTGATTCCCCATATCGTCTGCATTCTTGCCGGCCACGTGGATCCGGGCGGCCTTCTTGGAGATCGGCAGGATCTTGCGGTCGTTCTTCAACAGCACAATCGATTCGCGTACGGCCTGTCGGGCGACCTCACGGTGCTCCGGAGAGCCGAAGCCCTTTTGTAAACTCCGATCGGCCAGTTGCGACCGTTTCGGATCCATCAGTCCAGCAGCGAATTTAACACGCAGAATCCGGGTCACGGCATCGTCTATGCGCGACATGGGAACTTTGCCCTCATTCACCAGCGCTTTCAGGTCGGTAATGAATTCAAGGTATTTCGTTGGCACCATAGCCATGTCCATGCCGGCGTTGATCGAGATACCGATCGCTTCCTTGAAGTCCTTGCTGAGTTGATCGATGGCATTGTAGTCCGAGATCAGGAAGCCTTCGAAACCGAGCTCCTGCTTCAGGATCTCGGTGAGCAGCCGCTTGCTGGCCGAGCACTTCACTCCGTTCCAACTGTTGTACGACGGCATGATAGTGCCCACACCAGCCTCGATTGCGGTGATATATCCCTGCAGGTGGAGTTTGCGGAGAGTGGCCTCATCGACGCGCGTGTCGCCCTGATCGAGACCCTTGCCGCCGCGTGCGGTACCAAAGGTGGTGCCGCCATCGCCGACGTAGTGCTTGGCGCACGCCACCACCGCCAGGGGGTCCGACAAATCGTCGCCTTGAAAGCCGCGAACCGCTGGGCCCGCCAGCGATCGCACGATCCGCGGGTCTTCTGAAAAGCCTTCATAGCTTCGGCCCCATCGAATGTCCTGGGGCGCCGCAACACACGGACTGAACGCCCACTGAATTCCCGTCGCGCGAACTTCCAGGGCGGTGATGCGCTCGACCTTTTCAACGAGCGCCGGGTTCCGGGTGCAGCCGAGCCCGATCTCGTGGGGAAAGATTACGGCGCCAAGCACGTTATTGTGGCCGTGCACGGCGTCGACGCCATAGAGGATGGGGATCTTGAGGCGAGACTTCTGGGTGTGCTGCTGCAGACGGTCATAGAGGTCGGTCCAGGCCTTCAGGCTGTTGCCTTCTTTCGGGTCGGAACTGCCGCCGCTGAAAACCGACCCCAGCGCCAGATTCTCAATATCGGCAGGATCTTTTAAGGCGTCCTGCTCGGCCTGAGTCATCTGCCCGATCTTTTCGTCGAGCGTCATTTGAGCCAGAATCGGCTTGATCTGGGGATCAAACGAGGACAGAGCTTTCGGTTTGGGAGGTGCAAACCCCAGGAGTAGGCATCCCAGGGAAGCGCAAGCCAGCACCAATGCAACGCGGTAAGACTTGGTCATCACCAGACACCTTTATCATGTTTCGCAGGTCGTGAGGTACGCTTTAGGCTTGTCACTGGTCTCCACCATCGCCCAGGATCTCCGTTAGGCCGTCCACGGTCTTCGCAAAAATCTCCCGTTTGCGGCAGTCGCAATCGGCACGTTCGCCCTGGCAATCGGCGCCAACACCGCGATCTTCTCAGTGTTCGACGCTGCCATGCTGCGTTCGGGCGCTTGTATGCAGGCCTGCTGTTCGGCGTGAAGCCCTCCGACCCCGCGACATTTGCGGGCGTGACGGCCGTGCTGGTTTCGGTGGCATTGGCTGCGAGTTACACACCGGCGGCTCGCGCCACACGAGTGGATCCGGCAGTGGTGTTGCGCTCCGGAAGGGCGTAAGAGACACTCCCTCACGGTCGGGGCTCGTAGGCTACCCAAATAATGTCCCCTGCGATACGTGTGCTTGCGAGCCGCGCGTCTGAGCAAGCGTTACAACCTCTACGCTTCCAGGAACATTTCGCCGCAGACGTCGTCCCAATCTGCATTCGGGTACGCTACCGAGATGTCGTCCAACGGCACACCGCCATCCGCGAGCGTGGGCGCGGAACGATCCTGCGAGAGCGCCATTTGCAGGCGCTCCATCTCGCGCATCACCCACGGGCGCACTTCCGCTCCGCGCAGCAGATGGCGAACGTCCAGCGGGTCCGGCTGGACACGCAGATACCAGCCGCGCTCGGGACTACCGGTCTCGAGGACGCGTCCATCCACCGGTGACAGGACTCGCACATCCGCGTCCCGTTTGCGGAAACGGAAAGCTGTGCCGTTGACGTGCACCCGCTCACCGACCTGCGGAAGTTGGATGGCATCCGGGACTCCCAAAAGACGACGGCCCAGATCATCGAGCCCGACAGTCATCACTCCGTCTTTTTCCAGGCGCGCCCAAGTGTGTCCACGGTGGTAGAAGCGGTCGAGCGGGAACGACATACCGAAGAGGTCTTCCTCGGCCTCATCCACGGCGGGCAACGGCCTCTTCGCCAGCAGTTTGGGATGCGTCTCGCATTCGCGGCAATCGAAGGCATGCGGGCACTCGCGACTCTTGAACTCGCCGGTCAACACGTGGCGGCACATGCGATCCTGTTCCGGCAAATCGTGAAAATCGGAGTGCCAGCGGATCCGGTCCACTGCATTGGCCCGCAGTTCGCGGCGGGAGCGCACCAGGGCGATCACCAACGTGGTCGCCACAATCACCAGAACGGTGTAGAACGCGCCGAGAAAGATGTAGCTGGCGGCGCTCCAGTGAAATCCATAGTTCCAGGGCAACATGATCAATACCTCCCTACGAGTTCGCGCTCTTCCTCTTCGTGCTTGACTTCCACCTGTAGCTCGCGCTCGTCGGGAAACAACCGGAAATAGCGGAACGAGTACGAATACACCAACACGCCGTAGGCCACCACCGCGAGAAACGTCCCCGTCTCCTGCCAACTCGGTGAGTAAGAGAGGAACGGATCGAACGACAGGGTAGGCAGCGCCAGCGTCTGTACGGTCTGCACGTAGCGATTCAGGGCCACGCCGCAGCACGCCATCGCTGCGGCCGAAACCAGCCATCCGGTGCGGACACGCAGTTTCGGCGCCAGCAGGATCAGAGCCGGAATCAGCCCGAATACCACGATCTCCAGGAACAGAATCCAGGTTCCGAAGGGACGCCAACTGTAGTATTCCGCGGCTGGAAATCCATGCTCCGGTGACGTGCGATTGATCCAGACCAAGGTGTCGATGCTCTTGGCGAGTACATAGACGCCGAGCAGCAGTCCCGAGATACGGCCCAAAAGGCGCAGTACTTCGGGACGCACCAGGCGCTTCCGCGAGATCTTTTCCACCAGCCAGGTGGTCAGCAGAATGAAACTGGGGCCGACGGCAGCGGCGGATAGAATGAACAGGAAGAACGTGGACGGCCATACCGCCAGCCCCTCGCGGAACGCGAAAGGACGACCGCGCAACACCCCGTAGAGGCCGCCGAGCGAGCCCTGGTGGAAGAACGACAGGAAGGTGCCGACTCCGGCCAGCACGTAGACCAACTTATGCAGTTCGAACTCAAACACCAGGAACGAAGGCACCTGCCGCAGTTTCCTGTTCTTTAGCACGATGGGCAAATACTCGATCAGCAGCACGGTCAGATAGCAACTGATGCAGAAGGTCACCTCGGTCAACATTGAGTGGACGTTGGGGTACCAGAAGGTGAACCACGCGCGCAGAGGCTGGCCGACGTCAACGGCCAGCACGCAGACCGCGCCGCTGTAGCAGACCAGGCCGATGACCACGGCGCTGTTGATCACGGAACGCAGGTCGGCAATCTTCAGGATGTAGAGCAGAAAGCCCGTAAAAAAGGCGCCGGCGCCAAGCGCGATCACCGTCAGGTCGAGAAAGATCCAGAGTCCGAAGGCGAACCGGTTGTCCATGTTGGTCTGGTTCAATCCACGAACCAGGCACAGGCCGGCGGCATACAGGCCGAAAACCAACAGGGCCTCCCATGGCGCGATCCACAACAGGAACCGTGCGTTGGAGCAGCGCTTCACGCCGCGCGCGATGAAATGCTTATCCATGGAAGCTCTCCTTGTTCTTGGGCGCACTGGCGATCTGGCGTACCCAGTCTTTTCGCGAGCGATAGTAGATCTTGGGATCGGTGCCGATCTTCTCCAGCAACCGGAAGCTCTCCGGCCGCTTCGCGTCCTGGGCGACGGCCGTTGCGGAGTCGTTCAAGTCGCCGAAACGAAGGGCACCGGTAGGGCAGGCCTCGACGCAGGCGGGAATGTAATCGCCGGGTTGGATGTCGTCCAATCCAGCCGCGGCCGCTCGCTCTTTCGCGGCATGCCAGCGTCCGTGGCAGAAGTTGCACTTCTCCACCACGCCGCGCATGCGGGGTGCGACATCCGGATTCAACGTCTTCTCCATACCGGCCGGCCACGCCGGATCGAACCAGTTGAAGTAGCGCGCATGATAGGGGCAGGCCGCCATGCAATAACGGCATCCCAGGCAGCGCTCGGGCATCTGCCCCACGATGCCGGTGCGGGGATCGACATCCACCGCCTGCTGCGGGCAGACACTGGCGCACGGCGTGTGCTCTCCGCAATGCTGGCAGAGCACGGGCACGAAGGCCGACCGCTTGCCGGCATAGTCCTCGCCGTTGTCCACTTTGTACACGCGGATCCAGGTGGTGCCCTTCCGTTCGTTCACTCCCGCGTGGGCCGGCGGAATGTTGTTCTCAACGGCGCAGGCCACCATGCAGGCGCCGCAGCCGTTGCAGCGATCGACGTCGATCGACATGCCATATCGTTTGGGACTCATATGCGTACCACCTTCGCGCTGGTGAACGCGACATCCTCCCGTCCCGGCGCAAGCACCACACCGGAGCGAATGCTCGAGTCCACTGTGACGATGACTTCGCGCTTGCCGCTGGCTGTTTCGATCAGCGCACGGGCCCCATCGGCGACACCGCACCGGGAGGCATCGGACGGATGAAGAGCGATGCGATTTGGCGCCAGGCGCAAGTTGGACTCCTGATAAATCTGGGACAACGCAGGAGAGCACAATCCCGCGACTCGCCGCTCGGTGACAACGGTAAAAGGATATTCCGGGTCGACGTGGCGCAGAGACTCTTCTCTGCCGCGTCGAGCCTCATCTCGACGCCTTTCGGCCGGAAGTTTGGTGTCACCCGTCCAAGCCCCACCGGCGTTCAATGCCTTCCAAAAATCATCAGCTTTCAGATCCTTGACTGCGACCGATTTTCCGTCCGCGTAGGTGACAAGCAACCCTTGTCCCACCTTGTGAATCGCGTCAGCCCGTTCGCGGAGCCCGTCCGAAATTCCGAGCAACTCCCGCACGCTGGCCATTCCCGCCGGCGCAGCCACCAGAGGAGCAGCCAGGCGGAATGTCGCGGCCATTGAATCGACGGCCGGCGGAATATCGTCCATCGTCTCCGGGTAGATGGCCGCGGGCAACACATATTGCGCATGCCGGGCGTAACCGCCGTCGTATGGGGCAACTGCCACGACCAACGCATTGGCGGCCAACTTCTTCTCAATCGGTGCCCACGGTAAGTACGCGCCCGCCGCCGATTCGTCGATCAGCAGGACTCGAATCGACCCATTAGGAACCTTGTCCAAATCCGCAACCGGCGCCGCCTTGTTCCATGCATCCGGAGTCGGAGCTTGCGGGCGGGGCCCAATGGTGTGCCCCCAACCGCCGAGTCGCACGTTCGCGTCCACCACTGCGGGCGACATTTCACTATCCACCACGAGTGCCGGACCATTCTCCTTCAGTTCATTGAGCAGCCGTTCGACCTGTTCCGCTGAAAGACCTGTGATCCGCGCAGCATCCGCCGCGTCCACCTCACCGGTGACTGCCGAGGCGAGCGCACCTTCCGTGCCCGGCGCGACAGGCAGCCAGACATCCGCCAATGCCGCAGTCCGCGACTCGACAGCCTCGGCCTGAATGAGGCGGAACTGATCGCGTGCGGCGAAGACTTTCGACGGCGTCCCCCACCCATCCAACAGAGGGGCTCCCAAGCTCAGGACCGTCCGCGCCTTTTGCAGGTCCACCGCAACCAGCGGTTCGGGAGGCGCCAGGTACGTGCCATTCGGAATCGAAGCCATTGCCTGGCGATACATCCACGATGCCGTGCGTCCTGGCCGGAGATCGAGCACCGCCACATGTTCCGTGGGTCCACGATTGGCGATCGCGGACGTCACGGCAGCAGCCGCTTCCTTGACAGGACCTTCCTTCAGTCGCGCGGGGTGGAAAGGGAGATGATGCGCCGTGAGGCCGAACGGACAGAGTCCGCCGCCGACTCCCGCCAGCGAAACGGGCTGATCGCCGATGCAGCGGGCGCGCACCGCGCATCCTGCATCGCACAGCGAGCAGTTCGTGAATTTGTAACGCGCCTCGCCCCGCGCGGGCCGTGGAATTCCGGGCCAATTCTCGGACCAGAGCGCCGTGTCCGTGATCAGCCGCCACGGAGCCGGCGTAAACAGGGCGCCCACGGCCGAGCCGCCCAAGAATTGGAGTAAACCTCTGCGTGTAGTAGTCATCGCTAGACTCACTTGTGACAATCCAGGCAACTGTGTTCGAGCTTCTGCTGCCGATGGCAGGCGACGCAGCTGTCCATGGTCATGCCGGGTCTTCCGGCGGTTCCCCAAATGTCCCTTGAGTAGCCGCTGATCCGATCCTCCTGATAGCGCGGCAACTGGTCTGTGGAACCCTGGCTGCCGTGGCAGCTCTCGCACTTCACCTGGCCCAGTTTCACGTGGGTGATGTGGGAGAAGAAGACGTTCTCCGGTTGACGCGCGTAAGCGGCCCATTGCGGCTCACGGCCGGGCGTCACGTACTGGTCGATGAAGTTCTTCTCCGCGACGGTAGTGCCCATCGCCGCGGCGTGGCATCCGGTGCATTTGTCGAGCGCCGGAATGCCCGCGAAGGTGCCGTCTCCTCGGAACGCGTGGCAGTCTTCGCATTTGGCGCCGGCCTTCTCCGCGTGGACTTTGTGGCTGAAGTCCACCGGCTGCGGCCGGCTCTTGTAGATGGCGTGCGGGAAGCCCGCCCAACCCCCGCCCAGGGCGACCAACGCCCCTGCCACAAACGGGATCAATGCCTTCATTTCGATTCTCTCTTTCCACTCGCATACGGTGAGAAGAACTCATGGGATAGCGCCAGCAGGCGGTCGCGATCGAGGTGCCGCGCCACGCCTTCGGCGAATAGCCCGCCATCGCAGGCGCAAACCACCGGGCTCCCGGCCTGATGATCTTGCAGGAATTGATTGATGCGCCTTTGCTCTTCGTCCATCCAGCGCCTTGCTTCGGCTCCCGTGGCCAGATTGTCCGTGGTCTCCGGAGCCGGAACGCCTTCGAAGAGCCAGCCGCAGGTGTAAGGCTCCGCAGTCAGCTTCGCAGGGTTGGCACGGAGATACAAATTGCATTTCGTGATCAGGAATGGATTCGGAAAGACCACTTCCAGGTCGGTTCCGGCAACCGTGAGGACCGCAGTGGGCCGGTGCGTTCCCGATGTCCAGACATAAGTGATGCGATCGATCGTGCCCAAGGCGCGGCTGAGAAACGCATCGATGCCGGCGTGACAGGTGCCATCGTCGGTGACATCGAGCCACATGTGATTGGCCGAATAACGCAGCCACTCGGGCAGCGGAACGTCCTCCACGATTTCGGCGAATCTGCCGGGATGGGCCATGGCGAGATACAGTTCGCAGTAGCGATACCCGTCGTTCCCGCAGCGTGACAGCAGCGACTCGCTGTACGGCACGAGTTTGGCGACGGATGCGGCTCCGCAATACTGCATCAGGGACTCACGCAGATAGGGACACGGTCCGAAGGCAGACGCTTCGTCCGGTTGCGATTGGTAAACCGGGCAGGAAGTGTGGCTCGCGGCGGAGCACTTCTCGTCGGACTGCGCAGCCGGCGAGAGGGGAATCAGCTTCCGGACCGTGGACGACTGGCAATATCTGACCTGAGCTTCTTTAAGGAAAGGGCAGGTCATGATGCTACTGCTCCTTCTTGTCCTTCAGCTCTTCGCCGCCGTCTGCCATGGTGACGCCGAGCGAGGGGATGTGGAACGCGTGTCCATCGCCAAACGAGGCGACGAGGTTGGACACTTCAGAATCGAGTTTGGTCAGCGCGACTCGCTTCTTGCGCCGCGCGGCCACTTCCTGTAAGACGCCGATGGCGACGGCGATGCAGCAGATCAGGGTGACGAGCCCGAGCGCCGCGTTCGTGAGATTCAACCAATATGTGGACGGATCGTTCACGGGAGACTTCTCCTTCGGAAATGAGTAAATGCACGGGGATGGCCATGCACAGGGAAAAGGAGTTACCAGGGACAGGGATCTTTCAAGTGCCGGATATCAAGACGGTTTAATCTTGAATTCCGACAATCTCTACTTTGGCGCGGCTAGAATTGGATCACGACCACGACAAGGCGGCTAGTGCCTTCCTCCGCTATCACCGGGTTTGTCTGGTGAGACGCGAGCAGATGCGGAGAATGGTAAACATAACGCTTCGCGGATTGGGTCCAGATAATTTGCGGAACTTCTGGCCATCTCGGCCAGACATGGCGTTCAGCGTGTGCGTCTTTTCGGCTCCTTTGCGAGGGGAGATGCGCGCGAGGACCGCGATGTGGATCTGATAGTCGACGCCGGGCCATTGACGACGCCGTTGCATCCCGAGGCTCTTATCTTAAGGCGCCCTGTACGTTGTCAGTACTGTGCCAATCGTCTCGATGGGTGGAGCGAATAGCGACATCTGATCCGGATCGCCGAACACCACTTCGAAGTCCGCAGGCCGGAAAGCGCGCTCCAGGCGTGCGGCAAACGTGTCGCGCAACAGGCGAGCGTAGTGCTCGGCATCGTAATCGCGCACGTCCGCGCCTTCCGTCTCGTCCACCACGCCACCCGAACCCGATCTCGTGCGATAGACACGGACTCGATCGCCGGCGCTCCACCTGGTCCGGCCCCGGGCCAACATCGCTTCATACGGAAGCTCCCTCCGCTCCTCGCGAGACTTGCGGTATTCTTCGGGCGTCTTCGTGAGGCGCACGCTCGACGACACGTCATACGACGGCAACTCGCGCCGTCGCAGCCCGTCGAGCATATTCACATATGCTTCTCTCACTCCCATTACGTCACCTGCCAGCAATCGAGCAATAGCGCAGCGCAGGAATCGCTCGCCGTACGGTTCCGCGCGGCTCGACCGGAAGGCGACACCTCGCAACAGCAGGGACCCGTCGTATCCGAGCAGCACGTAGTTCTTCGGTTCGTGCGAAAGCATCGCCGCATAGCGGCCTTCGAATTCGAGTTGCACCAGCGGCGGGAGCAGCGCGGCCACTTCCGCAACCACGCGCCGCTCATCCGTCTCGCTCCAACCTTCGGGCACCGCGAAGTAGACGCCGTCGGTATCGGCCTCCAGCAGAGTCACGCCGCGCGCGGAGAATTCGCGGCACATTAGTTCGAGCGTCTCGCGGCCGTGGCGCGTGACCTCATTGGCCGCGTGGACGTCGGCAAATCGCGTCAGATCGCCGCCCGCCGCCAGATACCCATACGCCGAGTTCACCACGAGCTTCATGGCCGCCGACATCGCCTCATGCGCGTATCGTTCCGCCGACCCCGGTGCCGCCGCGCGTGCGCTGGCCTTCGCTGCCAAGCGGCGTTCCACCAGCCGGTCTACCAAACCCAGCAACGCGCCCAGATGATCGCGGGCGGGCCCGATCTGGTACGCCCGCATCAGCGACGGATAGAGGCTGGCCACATCGGCCTTCACTACGCGCCTTGCCACGCCCGCCGCGAACAGATGCAATGCCGCTCCGCTGTGAGGCGTACCGTCACCCGCCTGGTGCGCCGGCAGCGCCACACCCGCCCGTACGTACTCTCTCACCAGCAGAGGATCGATCACTCCGGTCGCCGCGCCGGCATCCGCCAGCCTCTCGTAGCGGCGTGGCGTCAGTTGCGCCAGTGCGAATGCCGCCCCGCCCAATAGACGCGCCAGGCCCGCGACCTCGTCCACGTCCGCGGCGGCGTAACGGCGCACGCGCGGTGGATCGCTCAGATACGTCGCATACACCTGGTCGCCCCGGATGTACTCGCGATCGGGCCCGGCGATTCCCAGGTGCCGCGCCACCGACTTCAGCCCGTGGTCGGGCAACTCACGCGTTGAGAAGTCATAGCGCAGGACCGCGTCCAGCGTATCGATCAGTTCGCGGCCTGGAGCGATGTAGCGCACGCGTCGGTCGGGATCGTTTCCGCCGGCGGTGCCGCGGCGTGCGGCACGCTGTCGAAGCCCGGGAGGCCCCGTGCGCCCCAGCATCAGAGGCACTCCGAGGATGCGCGCGCGGCGGACCAGAAAAGGCAAGTCAAATCCGTGGAGATTGTGGTTCTCGATCACATCGGGGTCGCCTTGCTGCACCTTTGCGGCCAGGCGGCGAATCAGATCGGCTTCGGCCGCGCGGCCGGTGCCCCGTTCTTCCAGAATCTCCGTCTCGCCCGAGGGGTCACGTACCGCGATTAGAAAGATGTGGTCGCGCTCCGGATCGAGTCCCGTCGTCTCGAGGTCGAACTGCATGCGGTGAAGCTGATCGAAAGCCAGATCGCGGAAATAGGTGCGCCCTGTTGCCACGAGGTACTGCTCCTCGGGCGGCAATACCAGGACGGACTCTTTGCCCAGATCTCGCAAGGTGTTGATTCGCCTCCCGAGTTGCCGGCCGGCAGCCTCCAGGACGGCGGAAGCCAACGCCTTTCCGTCCGGTCCGTGCACCAGGTACCGCAGTGCTCCTGGACCTTCGAGCTCAACGTAATCCAGCGGCAGATCATACAGGCGATCGAGCAGGAACCAGGGACGGAATCGATCCTCCTCACGAACCAGTTGGCCGGTTTCCGGCAGACGGCGCCAGATGATGGCGCGGCCATCCGCTTCGGCCCAAACCGATACGATCCCAGGCGTTGGATCCGATCGATCCGAAATTTGAGACTTGCTAACCGGCAATCATTTGCACGATGGCATGGGAAGCACCACGGGCGCCACCGGCGACCGATTCTCCTTCGCCAGTTCCCCGTTTAAGTTCGCAAGGTCGGCCTTCATCAGTTCGTTCCAACTCTGCGTCGCCGTGGTCAGATCGTGGCAGTAGCTCTCGAATGCGGCCTGCATCACCGGCGTGGGCGCGGCATCCTGTCCATCCACCACCGACGCCAACGAGCCAATGGAACGATTCAGCGCCGCGAAAGCCGGCGACTGTCGTCCTCCACGACCCCCTCCGCCGCCGAAACCGGCATCGTTACCTTGCAACCGCTGCGCCTTCTGATCGAACTCCTTCAACGCCGTAATGTCCTTCGACTTGCGCTCCAGCTCTTTCTGATCGCTCGCCAACGTCTGCCGCAGCGCGACAGCCTTTTTGTAGAAATCGTAGCTGGTGGCTACCAGGTCGAGAATCTTGCGTTCCAGCGTGAGCTGTTGGGTCAGCGCTTCGTTGGAAACGTCGACGCGCGGATCCATCGCGACCACCAGCGGTTGCTCGAACGTCCTACCATTGACCGTGAGCCGCGCGCGATAATTGCCCGGCGTCACGATCGCTCCCAGGGGCAATCCCGGAGTGTTCTGATAAAGCGCGGAGATCGGATATTCGTGCCGCAGAACAGGTGGCGGGGCGTAGCGCAGATCCCAGACGAAACGATTCATGCCGGCATTCCGGGTGAGCGGATCGGGATGTCCCACCCAATATTCGGGTACGTTGGGCGGCGGCTCCGGCGCGGCGGGCTCGCTCTTGGTGGAATACTCGCGGACTACTTGGCCGGCGCTGTCGTAGATGGCTAGAGTGATATCTTGCGACGGCTCCGACCCTAAATAGAAGTCGAGAATCGCTCCGTTCGGGGGATTCTGTCCGGCCGGCATCTCCGGCGGTATGGGCGTGTCCTGATTCAGATCCAGACGCACGCGGAGTGCCTTCTCCGGCTTAAAGAGAAGCGCTGTCGTGCCAGGCACGTTGCGATCGATCTGCCGCAAAGGCGTGACGTCATCGAGAATCCAGAAGGCGCGGCCGTAAGTGGCTGCCACCAGGTCGTCGCCGTGCACTACCAGGTCCCGGACGCTGGTCGTGGGCATGTTGAGCTGCAAGGAACTCCAATGATCGCCTTCATCGAATGAAACGTACGCGGCATTTTCTGTTCCGGCATACAAGAGGCCCTTGCGCAGTGGGTCCTCGCGCACCACGCGCGCGAAGCACCCTTCGGCAACGCCCGCATCGGTCTCCTGCCAGGTCTTGCCGAAATCGTGCGTGCGATAGAAGTGCGCGCGGAAGTCGTTCTCGTCGTGGCGGTCGACCGCAAGATAAGCGGTGCCCGCATCGAAATGCGACGCCTCCACCATGCTGATCTGCGTCAGCGGTCCCAAACCCGGAGGTGAGACATTCTGCCACATCGCGCCATTGTCGCGAGTGAGTTGGACGACCCCGTTATTCGTACCTGCCCAGATCTCGCCAGCCGCTACCGGGGAGGGCGCGAACGCATTGATGGCAGCCCGATTGTTGGGCGCGATCGTCTCCTGCTGCTCCTGCGCCCGCGGACGGGCGGGCAGTCCAGGAGCCTCTCCCGCTGCCGATTCGGAAGCCGCTGGCGCTGGCGCATCCGCCCGCTTGGTCAGGTCGGGACTGATCGCCTTCCAGTGCATGCCGCCGTCGCGCGTCTCGAGGAGGAACTGCGTGCCCATGTAGAAGATGTGCCCATCCTGCGGCGAAAATGCCAGCGGCGGATTGGTCGCCATCCGGTACTCCGTGTCGCCGCGAATCACACTCGGTGATACCGTGGCCACCTGGCGGTTGGTGCGGTCGATGCGCACCACGCCGCGGCTGGGACCGCCCGCATAGACGAAGTTGTTGTTCAGCGGATCGGGAACGATATAGCCGAACTCGTATCCGCCGACGGGATCCCAATCCATGAAGGTGATCTCGCCATAGTCGCCGCGGCTCAGCGTGCCTACGGAACCGCTATCCTGCTGCGTCCCGTAAACCCAATAGGGGTAGCGATTATCGGTGGAGAGATGGTAGATCTGGCCGGTCGGCTGGTTGTACCAGGAACTCCAGGATTTGCCGCCATCCATGCTGATGGTGGCGCCCTGATCGCTGGCCATAATCATGCGGCTCGAATCAGTCGGGTCGATCCACAGCGCGTGATTATCGTCGCCTCCGGGTGCACCTTTGTACGAGATGAAGGTGTGCCCGCCGTCTTCGGAGCGATAGAGCGAAGTCTGCGCAACGTAGACGATGTCCGAATTGTGCGGATCGAGGAAGACCCGGCTGAAGTAGCCGCTTCCTTGAATCCGCGAGTCCTGCGTGCTCTTGCTCCAGTGCTCGCCGCCGTCATCGGAGCGGTACAGTCCGCCCGCGGCAGCGCCACCACCGCCTCCACCACCAAATCCGCCGCCTCCTGCGACTATCGCGAAGACCTTCTGGCCGTCCCCGGCGACGGCCACGCCGATGCGGCCCAATCGCCCGCCGGGCAGCCCTTCGGTGAGCTGCGTCCACGTCTCGCCGCTGTCGATGGTTTTGTAAATCCCCGCGAAGCCTGACGACTCAATCGCGGCACGCCCGCCGGGCGCCGTGTAGTGCTCCCACATCGCGGCGTACCCGATCTTGGTATTGCCTGGCGCAAATACCAGGTCGACCGCGCCCGTGACATCGTCTTTGTGGAGCACATTGCGCCACGTCTTGCCGCCATCGTTGGTCTTGAACACGCCGCGCTGGTTGTTCTTCGAGTAGGTGCGCCCGAGCGCCGCCACAATCACGACATCGGGATTGCGCGGGTCCACCCACAAGTTCCCGATGTGCTCGGTTTCATCGAGTCCGATGTGCTGCCACGTCTTGCCTGCGTCATTCGACCGGTAAACGCCGTTGCCCATGTTCACCGAGCCGCCTACCATGCTGACGTCGCCGGTGCCGAAGTAGACGATATTCGGATTCGACTGCGCGACCACCACTGCACCGATCGACGAGATGGGCACCGTATCGGAGATGGGAGTCCAGACGGTTCCGGCGTCGACTGTCTTCCACAGGCCTCCGCCGGGAGTGCCCATGTAATAGATCGCGGCGTTGCCTGGAATGCCCGCCACCGCGGTGACGCGTCCGGCGCGAAACGGTCCAATCTGGCGCCAGCGCATGGCGCGGTACAAGCTGGTGTCGTCTGTTTGAGCGGCGAGCGAAGCGCAAACGATCAGAAGCAGGCTCCAGGAGTATCGGGACGGCATTTCCCGATTGTCCTACGATCGGGGCAGTATTTACACGGCCTGTCCGATCACACCAGCCATGGGACTGCTCGCCGCGGCGTACAGTTTTTTCGGCATGCGGCCTGCTTCGTAGGCGAGTCGTCCCGCCTCTACCGCGAGGTTCATCGCGCGCGCCATCTTCACCGAATCTTCCGCGGCCGCAATGGCAGTGTTCATCAATACGCCATCGGCGCCGAGTTCCATGGCGATCGCCGCATCGGAAGCCGTGCCTACACCGGCATCCACGATCATCGGGACGCTGGTGATGACTTCACGCAGGATCCGCAGATTCGTGGGATTCTGTATTCCCAAGCCCGAGCCGATGGGCGCAGCCAGCGGCATCACAGCGGCGGCACCAGCGTCAATCAGGCGGCGTGCGTTCACCACATCGTCGTTGGTATACGGCAGCACGACGAACCCTTCCTTCACCAGAATTTTCGTGGCTTCCAGCAGACCGGCATTATCGGGAAACAGCGTCTTCTCGTCTCCGATGACTTCGAGCTTGATCCAGTTGGAAAGGCCCACTTCGCGCGCCAGCATGGCGGTCCGCACGGCATCGTCCGCGGTGTAACAGGCCGCGGTATTGGGCAGGATAAAGATCTTGGTGCGATCGATATAGTCGATCAGCGATTCCTTGGTCCGGTCGGTCAAATTCACACGCCGTACCGCCACCGTCACCATGTCCGTCCCCGAGGCCTCGTGGCACCTTTGCATCTCCTGGAAGCTGCGATACTTGCCAGTTCCCACGATGAGACGCGAGCGAAACTCCCGTCCTGCAATCACTAACTTGTCCGGCATTCCTTCATTGTAAGCGCTCAGCGGTGATCGAGACAGTTTGCGCGGAAACGTCCGGTTCACCGCTTTGTAACCGCCAGCAGCTATCCTAAACGTCTATGCGGACGCCGATCCTTTGTGCCATTGCCCTGGCTGGCGCGGCCCTCATCGCACAGCAGACCCCTCTCTTCTCCGTGCTGAAAAGCACCGCCGCTCTCGGCAAACAGGCCGGCGACTTCTATCTCGTGCCGACGAACCAACTGCTGCGTCCCTGGGGCGAGTTGAGCGTCATTCCGGGCCGCCCGGTCGACATGACCTACGACTCCGACAAGCGCGTCCTGGCGGTACTCAACTGGCGCAGCGTTCTACTGCTCGATGGCACCACCGGCATGCGCCTGGCCGAAGTCCCGTCGCGATCCACGTCTTACGCCGGGATCGCCTTTCGTCCCGGCGATAAGGAGTTGTGGGCCAGCGAAGCCACCCGCAATGGACCCGACAGTCTCCTCGTCGTCGAGCTCTCCGAGAAGGGGCTGCCCGAGAAGACCAGCCGCATCAGTCTGGCGGGCCATCCGGTGCCCACTGGGATCGCTTTCTCGCCGGATGGCAAGCTCGCGTATGTGGCCTTCAGCCGCGGCAACCAGTTGGGCGTGATCGACGTTGCGTCACGCCAAGTGCAAAGCACGATTGATGTGGGCATTGCGCCTTTCGGTGTCGCGGCCTCCAAGGATGGCCATCAGATTTACGTGTCGAACCGCGGTGGACGCCGCCCGTTGCCGAGCGACACTGTGGCTCCCTCCAGCGGGTCGAACCTCGCAACCGATCCGGTAACCGGCTCCACCGTCTCTGGCACGCTCAGCGTGATCGACGCCGAGAGTCGCGCCGTCAAAGAAATTGCCGTCGGCCTCGCCCCCTCGCAAGTCGTGCTCAGCCCCGATGGCAAAGAGTTAGCCGTCACCAACGGCCATTCCGACTCCGTCTCGTTTGTAAGTACGTCCACGCTGGAACACTCCGAAGTCAAAGTACCGGCATTCCCAGATGGCACGATCGGCAGCCAGCCGATTGCGGCGGCGTTCGCCCCCGATGGCAAGTCGCTCTACGTGGCGTGTGCCGGAAACAATGCCATTGCGGTGATGCGGCAGTCCGGCAAGAGTTGGGTAGTGGGCGGTGTGCTTCCTTCGGCGTGGTTCCCCTCGGCGGTAGCGGTAGATGGCGAAGGGTCGCTCCGAATCCTGAATATCAAAGGGCTGGGGAACACCGCGGACAAGAAGGGCACCTTCAACTCGCACCAATACGAAGGCTCACTCGAGCGCATCCCCGCGCCCACTCCTTTACAAGTGCAGGCCGGCACGCGTGAGGTACGCGCCGCCAACAGCCCGGTATTCGAACCGGCCGGCGGCGTCGCCAATCTGGCGTCGCTCGGCATCCAGCACGTCTTCCTCATCGTGAAGGAGAATCGCACTTACGACCAGGTGATGGGCGACATCGCCAAGGCAAACGGCGACGCGAAGCTCTGCATGTATGGGCGCGACATCACCCCGAATCATCACGCATTGGCCGAGCATTACGTGGTGCTCGACAACTTTTACACAGGCGGCGCGATCAGCTTCGACGGGCATGATTGGCTCATGCAGGCCTTCGTGAGCGACTACGTAGAACGCGCCTTCGCCGCCTCGCCGCGAGGCTACGCATGGAATCTGGCCGACGCACTGGTGGTCGCGCCCACGGGTTTCTTCTGGCAGAATGCCACACGCCCGCTCGACGTGCGCATCTACGGCGAATTCCAGTTGGCCGCCCACTGGGACCCCGTGACCCGACAAGCCCAGGACATGGACGAACGCGGCGCACTGAGTTGGGGTGAATACTGGCGCCTCTATAAGGAGGGCAAGTGGCAGGACGCGGTGGGCGCACGCAGCGGCGTTCCGGCACTCGCGCCGTATTGCAGCCAGCGCTATCCCTACAGCTCGCTCAATATTCCGGACCAGATCCGCGCCGAGGAATTCCTGCGCGAATTGGCGGAACACGAGAAGAGCGGGCAACTCGCCAACCTCAGCATCCTCACCCTGAACCAGGACCACACCAACGGGACGCGCCCCGGCGTGCCGACTCCGCGCGCGATGGTCGCCGATGACGACCTGGCGCTGGGGCGCATCGTGGAGGGCATATCCAAATCGCGATTCTGGTCCACGAGCCTGATCTTTGTGGTGGAAGACGACGCGCAGGACGGCGTGGATCACGTGGATGGACATCGCACCGTCGCTCTCGCGATCGGCCCGCATATCCGGCGTGATCTGGTGGACTCCAACAATTACAATCACACCAGCATGATCCGGACTATCCAGGAGATCTTACGCATTCCGCCGCGCACCCGATTCTTAAAGTCCGCGCGTCCGATGACGAGCATCTTCACCGCGCAGACCGACGTGACTCCTTACGAGCACCTGGTGCCGAAGGTGGCGATCGACGAGATGAATGCGCCACTGCGCGCGCTCGGGGGCAGGCGACTGTGGGCCGCCCGTCAATCCGCGGCGATGAACTGGAACGATCTCGACGATATTCCCGAGGACACTCTCAATCACATATTGTGGTGGGACGCCAAGGGCTACGATACTCCGTACCCAGTAAGGCTCGGGGCGGCCCGCTCGTCTACGCACTAATTGCCTGTCCCCGTGGGTTCGCTGGCACGTGAGAAGACGCTTGCTTACGCGCGCGGCTCGTTATTATGGCCGTCGACATCATGGCTCCCGCTTCGCAACGTGAAACGCCGTCGACGCTTGCTTACGCGCGCGGCTCGCTATCATGGCCGTCGACATCGTGGCACCCGCCTCGCAAGGTGAAACGCCACGCGAGCGCTACGAGCCGCGACCGTCAGGGAGCGTTGCTTGCTCCGATGCGTTTCAATGTCTCATTAGTATGCAGGTCCAGATCCGTCTTGCGGAATCCTTTCAAGGTCGCCTCGACCAAGGCCCGCGCTTCAGGAACGCCTGCCAGTAGCCCGAGGAGATGAATCGATTCCACGCGGAGCATGAAGTCGACTTCCCGTTCGGAAACCACCGCGGCCAGAGCTTGCGCGAGATCGATCACCTCGGCTGGCACGGTGCGCCACTCGGGAAGCACGTTGGGATCCGCGTAACGCAGGAACTTCTCCAGACGCTGGCGGTTGGACGACTTCCTCACGATCTCTCGCGGCTTGCCGCTCCCTAAGAATCTCGTCAGAATCGGCACGAATGCGGCTGCCGATCCGAAGAACTCCCGGAGCGAAGCCGCCTCAATCCGAACCGGCTCGACGTCCTTCTGCTCCGAGCGGTCGTAAAACCGGAACAGGCACGTCCACGCCTGTTCCTGCACGCTGAACGACTCATCGCCGAAGACCACATTCACCAGGAACCGATGCAACTTGCGATCCGGATACTCCTCCAGTTGCATCTCGGCCATCCGGCAGAGTTCCACGCGGACCGTGTCATTTGCCTGATTCCAATGAAGCGGAACAAAGTCAGCGGGTAAGCGGCCTGCCTTGGCAACGTCCGACATGCCCCACTGTTCGGCACGAAACTCGCCTCGTTCGAGCAGGAACTCGCAGAGCGCCGCCAGTTCCGCTGGTTCCGCGGACGCGTTTTGCAGAAGGCCCTGGTAAATGTCGCGTTCGCCGCGAGCGGCACGCGCGATCCGCAGAGTATCGCCCGGCTGATGCTGGAACGCCAGGCAGGCGCTCGCGTCGCGTCGCACCGCCCGGTCCTCGGTGTTTTCCAGCAGCTCAATAAAGACTTCGCGCAATACTGCGGGAGGCTTGGTTTTCTGCCACGTCATGAAGCTGAGCAGGTCTCGCTGATGCTCCAGAGCTGCATGACGAATCACATCTCCCACTCCATCGAAACGGCCCATGGAGATGAGCCTCCGCGCCGCGGCATAGCGCATCATGGCGTCGTCCCCGCGCTCTGCGGCGATGAGCCGGTCAGCATCTCCCGATTGCATTGCAGCCGTGAAGGCAATCTCCGGATCGTCCGAAATCTTGGCCTCCGCGGGCAGGACGTCCTCCCGGCTTCCGACGAGCGCCAGATGGACGGCCGCCTGGAATTGGAAAGGGGATTCGCGCAGGAAGTTGATGAAATAATGGCGGTCGTCTTGAATGCCGGGGCCGTAAACCACACGCCAGTTCGTCAGCGCCAGAGCCGCCTCGCCGCGCAAATGGGGATCCATGTTGGCCAGCACGCTCTTCGCATCACGATAGGCGGTCCAGTCCTCCAGAAGCAGACGCACCAGCGTGGCCAGGGAACGCGTGAGCCGGACTGGCGAGTGCCCCGAAAGATAGCTTGCCAGCGCCAGCGATTCGGACCGCGACCTCTCCGCCGAGACCGTGCGCTCCGCTGGATCCAGTGGAAGGGAGAATGCCTCAAGACGCTCCTCGCTCCAGGGCAACTCGACAATCAACTCGTTCTCCACCACGTCGCTCCAGTCCTTGCGTTGCAGAAAGCGCTGGAGGAAGCGCATGTGATCCACATGGCGGGTGAGAGCTGCCAGATGACGATTGTAGATTTGCGAGAAGTTCTCAAGCTGCTCCGCGTCGAGTTCCACCAGCATTTTGGGGACTCCGAAGCGGTCGACACCCGCGTCCTTCAGCATGCGGGCGGCGCCGAACAGTGCGGCTTTCACCACTTCGGCGCCGCACGATCGGCAAAACTTGCCGGTAGCGGGCGTCCACTTCATACACCAGAAACAGCGGACTTCGGCACGAACCGGCTGGCCGCAGTGAACACAAAAATCGCCGGCTCGCCAATCGCGCGGTTGCGCGCTTGCACAAGCTTCGCAGATCGCACGCATCGTTATCCCCCCGAACCGCCGTTCCAGTGCTGGCGCAACGCCTCTTTAACCTGGGCAGAATCGCGAAATTGAATCCCGATTCCGCCCGCCATCTCCCAGTCCGCGATGTTCGGCTCCCAATCGTCAACCAGGATATTCGGCTGTCCGTCGGACATCCTGGCGTAGCGGTTTTTCTCCTTTTTGTTGGCGACAATCAGACGGTTCTCAGGAGCGATCCAGGGCAATTCCCTCTCGATCCAGTGCGCCTTCTCCTCAGCGCATTCCGGGACCTTCGTAGTAGCTGCTGAGAGAATCCCGATCTGGCTGGCGCTCACTCGATCGCGGGCATACAGAATCAGATCTTTTGCACCCGGAATCCAGAGAAGGTCGCGAAAGAAATAAGGGCACTTTTTTATCTGCTCCCACTTCGCGAGCTTCTGCTCTTCCGTTTTCGCCAGGCTGTAGTTCCAGACGATGCCCGTGAGGTTCGTGTAGGCTCCATCGAAATCCGCGAGGACGCCGTCCAGGTCGAAATAGATCATCCGCAGGAATCACCTGCCCTTGCCGGGTTCCGGCAAGAGTTCCCGGCTTTCCGGCGTATCGTCGATCGCGCAGCGAAATCCGATGTTGGCCTTGTCCGAGTTTTCGGAGTCACGGTAAGAGATGCGGAGGTGCTCCTTGGGATCGGACAAGAAGGAGCCGCCGCGTATCACATGCTTCCTTCCGGTGGCGGGGCCTTTGGGATCTTCAACCGCGCCCGACGGATAATCCCCAAACCAGTCGTTGACCCACTCCCAGACGTTCCCGGACATATCGAAGAGGCCGTAAGGATTCGGCAAGAACTTCCGCACCGGTGCAGCGAATTCAAAAGTGTCGTTGCCCTTCATGCCGTCGAAATTGGCGCGCTCCCGGCTACCCTCGTCATTCCCGGGGTAAATCTCGTCAACCTTGCCTCCGCGCGCGGCGGCCTCCCATTCTGCTTCGGTGGGAAGTCTGCCGGCGCCGCCCTTGCCACCGGCCCACGTGCAGTAATCCCTGGCATCCTCCCACTTCACATCTACTACGGGGTAGGTATCGTGTACCCACTTTTTGTCGTACATCGGGCCTTTTGGCATCTTTTTCTTGATCGAAGTGCGGTACTGCTGAAACGAATCCACTTTCACTTCGTTGCGACCGATCCAGAAACCCTTCGGTAGTTTCACCTCATGCTGCGGCTTCTCGGCTGCCTTGCACAGTTTCTCGCCAGCGGGGACGCAGCCCATCTTAAAGGTCTGAGCATCAATCCACATGTATTCTTCGTGGTCGCGATTATTCGTTACCGGCACATCCTGGCGGGGCCAGCGCGGCTTGAGGATCTCCGGCTCGTGAAAGTAGAAGGTGCCTTTGACGCTTGTCAGGTGGAGCGGATTCTGCGGACGGCGATTGCGATCCGCCGCCGCCGACACGTCGATTCTTACCTGTTCGAAGAGTGCATCCAACGGGACCTTCTGCTCGTTGATTGCCTTGGCGGCGGTACTGGTAAACAGGTCCACTCCATTTACCATAGACGCTGGAGCCGATTCGTTCAAATTCGCGGCAGCGATGAAGGAAGTCTCCTGTGTCTTGTTACCCGCGCCCTTGATTTGCGGATCTGCGAGTCCATTGCTGCTTCCGGCGATATCCACATTGATGGAAGGCGGCCCCTCGATCATGAAAATTCGCAGCGCCACTCCGCGTCTTTCCATCGCTTCCGAGAACAGGTAAAGAAGGTAAGCTCGATCCACCAGCCCCTTCGAGTCCTTTGGGTCAAAATCGACAGGCAACAAGAAGTTGTCTCCGTCGTGCTGAACCAGGTAACCCGCGTAATAGATCAAACACACATCGCCGCGATTGAGGCGATTCTCAAACTTCTCGGTCATGTCGCTGAAAACCGTCGCCGTCTTGAAGTCCCTCATCGGAATGACTTCAAAATCTGCCTTTTTTAGCGCGTCCGAGATCGCTTCCGCATCTTTCATTGCGGAAGGAAGGGGGTTCAAGTGAGTATATGCTGCGTTTCCGATTACTAAGGCGATGCGACGCGGTTTGGTCACATCCTGTGCATGGGCAGCCAGGAGGAGTAACGTGCAGGCCGCCAGGAAGGCTCTCACCATAGAAGTACTATAGTACAGCGGATCGCTATTTGACCGTCCAATGAAACTTCGGATCCCTTATAGGGTTGGGGGAGTTGTTCTTCATGATCACGACCGCGAAGTTATTCGAGGCATTTGGCTCTTGTGTGTCGATGCCATCCGTAAGCGACGTAATAGAAACCGGGCATCCGGGAATCGCACGCCCGGACACCGCGCCCGTCGGCCCAGGGGGCGCGGCGGCCACGGTATTTTCCGACCCTGTGCTGTCCCGGGCGATGGTTACCGTTTGACCAGGGGGCAGCAGTCCCTTCCACGTGACATCACCCTCGGTGGTCCCGTGGTATCCCATGGCACGATCGCAACTCCGCGCGGGCGGGTAGGTCGGCGGTGGAGGCGGTGGAGGCGCTGGAGCATCGTCGATGGTCAACCGGACGATCGCCTGGGTCTTTACTGCCGGCACACGTTTCGACGTGATAATCACCGCTCCAGGATGATCTCCCAACCCAAGGCCCTGCGGTTCTACCTGTACCGAGATCGATCCATCTCCGGTCAATTGTGTTGGATTCAATTTGATCCACGGGTCGCTCGCACTTACGGCCCAGGCTTCTCCAGGCGGCTTTCCGGTCAGCGTGAGGATCTTCAGGCCGGGCAGATCGCCTCCGCGGCGATAGGTAAACGTCAGCGTCTGCGGCTGCACCTTCGGCTCCGGTGCGCCCAGTGGAACCACTTCTGGAGGCAGCACGCTCAGGCGGACCTGCACAGACACAGGCGTCACCGGCGATGTTTTGGCCGAGACGGTGATCAACCCGGACTGGTCGCCCAGAGGGAGATTCTGCGGATCGACGTGGATCGAAATCGTGCCGTCTCCCTTCCTCTGTTTGGGAGACGCCGTCAACCACGCAGGCGTTGTCTTGATCACCCATGTCTCGATCGTGGGATTTCCGGTCAGCGTGATCGGCTGATCCGGCGGCAGCACGCTGCCCTTGCGATACGTGAAGGTGAGGAGATCTGGTGGCGTCACCTGCAGCGTCATCGGCGGAGGCGGTGGTAGGGTGATCGTGAGCCGCACCGCCACCTGCGCGGTGGCCGAAACATGTTTGCCCGAAATCAGCACGACTCCGGTGTGAACTCCGGGGCCTAGACTCCGCGGGTCCACATTGACCGTGATCTTGCTGTTCCCGATCGGCTCCGGCGGACTCACCGTGAACCACTTGTCACTGGGCTTGACTACCCAGACAGCATCCGCAGGCTTCCCCGTCAGTTGAAAGCTTTGCGCCGGAATCAGGGCATCGCCGGGCATGGACGAGAACGAAAGCTCTGTGGGAGCAACCGAAACTTCACCTACGCTAATGGGAACCGGGGGAGGGATGAGCTTCCACACGACGAACATCACCAGCAGCACACCAGCGCCGGCCGCAATCCACCGCCAGTTGAATTTCGAAGGCTTGGTCGAATTGGCCCAGGCCAGATACTGCCGCACCCGCGGATCTTCGACCTTAGTCAGCACCTCCTGGCATTGCGCGCGGACGCTGGCCGCATCGCCCTTGCGGAACAGCTTGTCGATTTCGGCGACCTTCATTTCCACCCACTTGCGAAGCTCGTGAACCTCCTTCGCCTTGACGGCCGCCTCGGCATCCGCCTCGAAGTTGGCATCGGGAAAACTGGACGCCAGTTGTAGCGCCTTCTGGTTTGCCTCGTCGAAGCGCTCCTGCTTCATCAACGAAGCCAACTCCGAGCGGCCCCGCGCGATCGCTTCCTTCTTTTCGGACTGTGCCAATGCTTCGCGCGCACGGCCCAGCGCTTCCTGCACATCCTCGTCGTTACCGAACTCGCGGGCGCCTCTCTCCAGGAACTGCACAGCCTTCAAATACTGCCGCTTCTTGCACAGTTCATCGGCCTCTGTGAGAAGCCTTGCGATTTTTTGCCGACGCTCCTGTTCCTGGCTCTCGATCTGCTGCTTCCGCGCATGTTCGAGACTTTCCCGTTCGATTCGTTTCAGCAGGTCGCCCGCGGCTGCATCCTCGGGGTCTTCCAGCAGGATCTTGATGACCAGGTCGTGCGCCTCCTGGAATTTCCGGCCCTTCAAGAGCCGTTGGGCGGTGTCAAAATCCTGATCACGCTTACGCCGGCGCTGTATGATCTGCTTGAGCCGCTGCAAGTTGCTGTCGCCCGGAGAGCGTTTGAGCAGCTCGTCGATCATCGGCTCTGCCTGATCGATTTCGCCCTGAATGACCAGGCGGTCGGCCTCCCTCGACAGCCTTTCGAATTCGAGCTGCCGGCGGCCCTGCTCGCGCAGTTCGAGGATGCGCGCCTCGCCTGGAAACTTCGCCAGCAGGGAATCCGCGGTCTGGATGGCGGCCTCCCACTCATGCCGCGACAGCATCCCTTCGACGTCGTCCTCGCCTTCTTGCGTGGCTTTCAGGCGGAGAATCCGCGACTTCTCTTGCAGAAGATCGGAAGTATTCGGCCACGTGGCCAGACCCTTGTCGAGTTCCGCAATGGCCTGGCTCCATCGCTTGGCGCCTGCCAGTTCGCCCGCGCGGCTCAACACTGCGTTGATGCCTTGTCGCTTTTTCTGCTCTTGTTCGCCCGCGATCGCCCTGGGCAAAAGCTCTTGAAACACGCGCTCGCTGGGAAACTGCGAGGTCAAGTTCGTCAGGCGGTTGGTCGCCTCGCCTGCGAAGCCCTGCTCGAGGAGCCGCTCGATTTCGCGGCGGGCGGCCTCGATCTGGCGATCCCGGCTCTCCTGCTGCTCGCGGACCTGCCGCTGCACTTCAGCGTCAAACGCCACCACACCCGGATGTTCGGGCTTCCTGGCCTTCAAGTCGTCGGCGGCGGCGACGGCTTCCTCGAGTTTGCCGTCCCTCAATAAAGCTCGGCCGTCCTGGACCAGGCGCTGAATCGCACGGTTTTCCTGGTCCGTCTGCCGGATCGCTAACAGCTTCTGCCGGATCCGCAGAGCTTTCTCATTGGCGGGATCCAGATCGAGCGCCTGGTCGACCAACTGCAAGCCCGATTCAAAATCACCCGACCCCGCACCCAGAGCCTGGCGAAGAATTTCTTCCACACGGCGTGCGCGAGTCTCTGCCTCCAGCCGTTCGCGCGCATAGCTCAGAAGTTCCGCTACCTGATCCTTTTGCGGAATGTCTTTGTCAAGGGCCTCCAGCAAATCAATCGCTCGCTGATACTGTTCCTTGCGCATCAGGTCGCGAATTTCCAGAATCGTCGCGTCGATTTTTTTCTGGGCGGCATACGCGGCTTCCAGGCGCTTCGCTTCTTCCAGCTTCTCCTTGATCTCCGCATCGCCGGGAAACCTGGTTTCGAGCTCTTTCAAAACCGACAGAGCATTTTCGTAGGATTGCACCAGGATCAGGCCCTTGGCCTTGTTCAAGCCCTCCTTACGCTGCGCTTCGGCCTCGCGGCGTGCCATCTCTCTGCGAATACGTTCCGCGAGATCGTGAGCCTCCGGATTGAGAGGATCGAGCCGCTCAGCCTCTTTGGCACGCTCAAAAGCACTCGTCAGAGCATTCCGCTCCAGCGCGGTTCTGGCCGCCGACAGTTCGGCTTGCGCGTTCTTCACTCGTGTCTGTTCCGCGAGTATTTCGTCCAAACGGCTCCGGACTAACTGGTTGGAGGCGTCGAGGCGCACAGCTTCGGCGAGTTTGTCGACGGCCGCCGGAAGATCCCGCCGCCCGAAATCCGACTCGGCCTGTTCCGCCAGCGAACGGATGCGCAACTGTAGGTTCTGCTGCTTAATCTTTCCCGGCAGTTGCCGGCGCCACTCCCGAGCCTGGGAGTCCGTCTGATCCATCTCGAGGATTCGGCGAACCACAGCCAGAGCCTCGTCGAGCCGCTCTTCCGCAATCAGGCGGAAGACGATCTTCTTGTCATCGTCGACCTGCGCGCGTTTCAGTTCGCCAATTACCGGGTCGAGGTCGAAGCGGAGATCTTCGAGCGTGGCATAACGGTCGTCGCGATTCTTCGCCAGCAGTCGCTTCAGAATGGGATCCAGGCTGCGAGGCAGGCCGGGAAGAGCCGACGAGATCGGCGGCGGATCCTCCGAGGTCACCCGAAAGATCATCTGCGGCGCGTTATCGCCGTGAAACGGATTCACCCCTGACAGAAACTCGTAGAACACCACGCCGTACGCCCAGACGTCGCACTTTTCGTCTGCCGTATCCGTAGTGAACTGCTCGGGCGCCATGTATTGCGGAGTGCCGATCATGATTCCGGCCTGCGTGAGCCGTGTATTGGCGCCGCGCATCAGGCGCGCGATCCCGAAATCCATGATCTTCACGGAGCCGTCGGATAGCCGCATGATATTGGCAGGCTTCACGTCGCGGTGCACGACCCCGTGTTCGTGAGCGAACTGCAGCCCCTGCGCCACCTCCGACATGATGATGAGCTTCTCGAGGGGCGGAATCGCGATCCTTTCGTTCAGGATCTCCTGAAGGTTCTTGCCCGACAGATACTCCATCACCAGGAACTGCTTCTTCGTTCTCTCGTCGATGATCTGCTCGCCGAATTCGTGAACGATTACGATGTTCTTGTGCTGGAGATTGGCGGAGGTTTTAGCTTCGGCCTCAAAGCGGATGATCAGAGAAGGGTCGTCCTGAACACTGAGGACTTTGATAGCAACAACGCGGCCCACGGTTGGGTCGAAGGCCTTGTAAACGCGGCCAAAGCCGCCGCTACCCAACTCTCCGGTGATCTGGTATTTGCCAATGTTCTCCATGGCAGTCGACTAGTTGTGGAGTCCGCGTAGATTATACCACCGCTATCCTAGGAGACCTGATTGCCAGTAAGGCTAGGCCAGGTACTCATTTAAACGAATAATCAGAGTCACCAGTGCAGACCTTTTGAGGACTTAAGTACTAGCGAGCCTGCGGCGACGGGAAAGGCTAAAATCGCGGGGCGGAAGACGCAGAGAAACCAAGGTTCGCAGATTGCGGGGACTCTATGCGGTGCGCTGCGCCAGCAATTGGCGTGCCCGCTCCATCTCGGGCGTGCTCAGTTGGGCGCCGAGTGCTTCGCGGGACTGCGAAGCGCCAGGAAATTCCTTCTCCGCCGCGATGCTAAACCACACCCAGGCTTCCACCTTGTCCGGCTCTACACCTTGACCGGTCTCGTACAGGATCGCAAAACTATGCGCGGCGGCGGGCTCATGCCGCTCCGCAGCGTCCCGGTACCAGCGTGCCGCATCCGGCATGCTCCGTTCGACACCTTGGCCGTTTTCGAACAGGGTGCCGATGTCGTACATCGCTTTCGCGTGTCCTTGTGCGGCCGCGGCCTTGTACCAGTGCATCGCTTCGCCGTAGTTGAGAGTCACGCCTTGGCCTTTTGGTATAGGACGCCCAGGGCCACTTGCGCCGCTGCATATCCCTGCGCCGCCGCGCGCTGGTGCCACCTGGCAGCCCCCACATAGTTTCGCGCGGTCCCGTTGCCTTCCTCGCACATCTTGCCGATGAGACCCTGACAGATCTTATGGCCGCGCTCCGCTTCGGGCAGAAGAGACTGGAATGCGGCGGCGTAGTCGCCCTTACCGATCGCTTCGAGGCCGGCGTCGATGGCGGCTTGCCCGCTGAGCGCCGGCTCTGCGGAGGGGGAGAAAAAGCTGAATCGCTTCACTGGAATCTCACTCGTAGCGTAGCGCCACCATCGGATCCACCGTCATCGCTTTGCGCGCCGGGAACCACGCTGCCGCCAGAGCCACCAGCAGCACCAGGACGGCCACCGCCGAGTAGGTCGCCAAATCCACGCTTTGCACGCCATAGAGGAATCGCGTCAGAAGGCCTCTGCCGGCGATTGCCACCGGGACTCCGGCGGCCACTCCCGCCAGCGGCGGCAACATGCCGCGGAGTAGCACCAGCCGCAATACATCCGCCCGTTGCGCACCCATAGCCATGCGAATGCCGATCTCGCGCGTCCGCAAACTCACCGAGTAGGCGATCACACCGTAAATCCCGATTCCCGCCAGTACCAGCGCGAGCGCCGCGAACGCACCCACCAGCGTGGTGTGGAATCGCGGCATCGCGACGCTGTCGTCGAGGATCTGCTCCATCGTCTCCACTTTGCCGAGAGGCTGATTGCGATCGATTGCCGCCAACTCGGCGCGCAACGCGCTCACCACCTGACTCGGCTCGCCGCTGGTGCGAATCGCCAGATCGAGGAAGACCCCGGGCTGCTTCGCGAACGGAAGGTACAACTCGCTTTCCGTGCGGGCGTTGAGCCTCATGTTCTTGATGTCGGGCACTACGCCGACGATCGTGCCCGTCCATTCGCCGAAATCCAGCCTGCGCCCCAGCGGGTTGATCTCCGGAAGATACTCGCGGACGAAGCTCTGATTCACCACCACGCCCCCGGAGGTTTGCGTGTCCGAAGAATCCAGATATCGCCCCGCCGACAGTCCGATTCCCATGGCGCGAAAATAATCCGGAGTCACCGAGCGGCATCCCACCTCAACGGGGCGTCCGCGCATCGGCCCCTGCTCCAGCGTGAGGCGGATGCTCAGCAGCATGTTGAACACCAAAGGCATGGAATTCGTGATCGCCGCCGACTCCACCGCGGGGATGGTACGGACGCGATCGAGAAACTCCTCCGCAAAGCGCGATTGCAGTTCTTTCGTGCTGTAGAGCTTCTCCGGTAGCAGGACTTGGGCGGTGAGCAGGTTCTGACGGCGGTAACCCGGATCGATCCCGCGCAACAGCAGGAAACTCCGGAGCAACAATCCCGCTCCGATCAGCAGCACCAGCGCCGCGGCCACCTGCGCCGCCACCAGCACACCGCGGACCGCCGCACCACGCCGCGAAGTAGACGATCGCGACCCCGATTCATTCCATACCGTCTGCATCTCCGGATGCGAGAAACGCCATGCCGGCAGCAGACCGAAGAGCAGTCCGGCGACTAGCGTCAGTCCCAGCGCGAAAAGGAAGACGGACGGTGACGCGCCCATCTGCTCCAATCGCGGAAGGCGGCCCGGGTACAGATTCGCAATCGCGCGCACCACCCATCCGGAGATCAAGAGGCCAGCGCCGCCCCCCGCTACTGCCAGCGCGATCGATTCGGTGAGCAACTGCCTCACGATGCGCCACCGGCCGGCTCCGAGCGCCGCGCGCACGCCCAATTCCCTTTGGCGCGCCGCGGTGTGGGCCAACATCAGGTTCGCGAGGTTCGCACAGGCGATCAGCAACACACAGCCGGCTGCGCTAAACAGAATCAGCAGCGCGGTCCCACATCACTCGCGACCTCATCCTGCAAAGGGACCAGGTTCGCTCCCCGCGGACTCTTGGAATCTTGCGTCTGGAGAGCGAGGGAATCCATTTCGGCGCGTGCCGCGGCGAGCGTCACGCCAGGCCGCAAGCGGCCGATCGCGAAAGCAGTGGTCGTCTTCAACGGACCTGTATACAGAACCGAAATTGGCGCGTAGAGATCGGGTTGCTCAGGCAGACTGCCGGCGCCGATACGCAAGCCTGCAGGCATGACGCCGATCACCGTGTGCGGATAGGCGTCCAGGTCGATGGTGCGTCCCAGGATGCCCGGGTCTGCGGCGAATCGGCGGCGCCAGAGTGCGTCGCTCAGAATGACCACATGGTCGCTGCCCGGGACCATCTCGGCGGGTATGAATCCACGGCCGATAGAAGGCGCCACGCCCAGCGCCGGGAGGAAATCGCTCGACACCATCGCGGCTCGCAAGCGTTCTGGTTCGCCTTCGCCCGAGAGCGTCAGGCTCCACGGACGATACCAGGCAATCTTCTGAAAGCTCCGGCTGGACGCGTTCCACTGCTCGATGGTTCGGACGGGAGTCGTGCGTTTCAGCGGGTTCGAGAGCGAGGCGGGTCCGCCGCGGGTCCGGTCAGCCGACCAGATCTGGATCAGCCGGTCGGGTGCAGGATACGGCAGAGGCTGGAGCATTACCCTTTGAATCACGCTGAAGATCGCGGTGTTGGCTCCGGTGCCCAAGGCGAGCGTGAGGATTGCGGCAGCGGTGAGGATCGGGCGATGGCGCCAGGTACGCAGCGCGAGCACCAGGTCGGCTGGAAGCAGCTTCACGCGTCGATTATACGCCTGGAGAAAAACAGCGGCCAGAAAGACTGAAAGGGCGAGGTGTGCAAAAAGGAAATGGTTCCAAGTGACCCGATTCCCAGCCTTGTTCACCACCGGCATGCACGGCACTGAACATCGCAGTCGGGAGGACCGAACGCCTTGCGCTTATGCTCCCTGACGACGGGTATTGCCCGCTGCCGGATCATTGCATTCACGCACGTCGCAGCCTGTTCCCGATTGGGGCCGGATGCTCGTAACGGCCTTTCGCTCGCCTGCAACGGTTGCTTCTTTCGAAGCCTCCATTCCAGGGTCAACGTTCCTGGCCTGCTACTCCGCTTCCAACTGATCGCTCCCGTTGCTCGTTCGACCTTTCGGCTCCGCTACCCACGCTGGTTGGCCCCAGCCCGGGTTGCCTCATAGCTTCTGGCCCGTTGCAGCTTCTGCGACCGGTTCGAGGACCGCTTCCTCAACCTCCGCTCCCCTTCTGGGAGAATTACCTCCCGTCAGGATCAAAGCGTTCTGCTGATTTCGCTGTCGCTCGGCCCGCCTTCCGAACTCGCCCGATTCCCTTTCGCTCCCTGCCGCCGCTTTCTATCTCTAGTATGCCGGCTGCAGATCACCGTTCCAGGTCCGCTACGTTTCCGGAGGCTTGCTGTTCCTCAAAACCTCTTGGAACCAGTCCCAATATGCGCCCGAAGGCTACCGGCGGTCAAACATTTTTCGTCCTTGCAGCCACCTTTTCCTCAGACTTTATTATGCTTTGTTTCTATTCGGTTACAGTCAATGACCAACGAATTGCCTGTGGATAAAACGACGCTCTTGCCTTCTGTTTTTGTGATATTGTGCGCAAAGTGCGCAGACTCGTCATCCGTCCCGGCGCGATCGGTGATTTCATCCTCTCTCTGCCGGCTCTCGAATGCTTGAAAACGGACAACGTGGAGGTCTGGTCGGCCTCGCGAAACCTGCCGCTTGTACGATTCGCCGACAAGGTGCGCTCAATCGCCGACACCGGGCTCGATCTTTTAGGGGTCAGCGAGCCTCCATCGCGGCTGATCGAGGAACTGCGCACATTCGACTGCATCGTCTCGTGGTACGGCTCCAATCGCCCCGAGTTGCGTGACTTGGTGCGCCGCCTGGGCCTCCCTTTCACTTTCTTCCGAGCCCTGCCAGACGACGATTCTCCGATCCACGCAGCCGATTTCTACCTGTCGCAAGTCCATTCGATCTCGCCCTGTGAAAGCGACGGCATCCCCCGGATTTACTGCGACGTGGTACCCGGGGATTTCGCCGTAATTCAACCGTTCTCAGGCAGCCCGCGCAAGAACTGGCCCCTGGCGCGATTTCAAGAATTGGCGCGGAAGTTGGAGCGGAAGATGCCGGTCCGCTGGTGTGCCGGCCCCGAGGATCCCCCGCTCGACGGCGCAGTTCACTTCGATGACCTCTACGATTTGGCGTGCTGGCTGGCGCAGGCTCGCCTTTACATCGGCAACGACTCCGGAATCACCCATCTGGCGGCTGCCGTGGGAGTTCCCGTTCTTGCCTTGTTCGGCCCCACCAATCCGGCAGTCTGGGCTCCGCGCGGCCCGCACGTCCGCGTCGGCCATTGGCGCCGATAGTCCGGTCAGTACTGCAGTGTTAACCGCCGTCATCTTTACCCGCTGTCCGCGATCGAGGGATGCTGTACGGGAGTTCAAGTGTCGGAGGTGTTACTTGAAGATCATGGGTGGACTTCTGGTCATAGTCGCGTTCTTCGCGCTGCGTCCGGTGTTGAGTGACATGTTTTCGGCTGGCGTGACCAAAGCGGTCAGCCGGAACCCGGCAACTTGCATGAAGATGCTGGGCAGCACGACCAACGAACAGGATGGCGGCACTTATATCGTCGGCAGCGTGCGCAACGACTGCGATAGCACGGTCGGCAGTGTCACCGTGACGTTCAAGATCCAGATGGGCTACGGCAAGGACAGTCCATGGCATGAGGGCGTGGGCTACGCCTACGTGAGAAACATCAAGGCGGGCGAGACGCAGAGGTTCAAGTCCGCCGTGCCGGTCGGAAAGAACGCGATCATTCGCTTCGACAAGATCGTGGCGTTCTAACGAGAATCCGCCGCGCCACCTCATCCGCTTCGCTCCAGACCATCCAATGGCGTGCGCCGGGAATGACTTCGCACACAGAGCCTGGGATCAGCCGTTGCAGTCGCTCGCCTTGGATGGGCGGGAAATGACGGTCCTGTTCCGCCCATAAGAGCAGGGTCGGGCAGGCGATCTTCTGATAAAGCTCCGGCAGCTTCGGCAGCGTGCCCTGATAGGCGGCACACAGGCGCGCGATGAAACGCCTTACTTCCGGCCGCCGGAAACTCTCCCACAAATCATCGCGCAGATCGGCCGGCAGCCTCGTGCCACGCGGCAGAAAAGTGCGCAATGCGCGCTCGAATACCGGGCGCGGAAGATTTCCCAAGATCCACCGATTCCAACCGAAGCGCCGCAGCATCGCAATCTCCCACGAAGTCTCCTCGTCCCAGAGCACCAGCGAGTTGAGCACCACGATGCTCTGCGTGCGGGAGGGGTGCCGCGCGGCAAAAGCCAGTGCCGGCTGCCCGCCCATGTCCAGGCCAACGATGGTGGCGCGGGTGATTCCCCAAACTTCCAGCAACTCCAGCAGACGATCCGCCATGTGTACAGGAGTGACCGCGCCTGGCCATTCCTCGCTTTGTCCCATTCCTGGCCAATCGAACGCGATCACCTGGAAATGGCCGGCCAAAAGCGGCGCCAGCGCACTCCAGATCTGGAGGTTGTCCGGATACCCGTGCAACAGCACCAGTGGGGGGCCGTCGCCCACTCGAGCAACGCGCAAGCGCCTTCCGTTGGGGAGCCTCTCCATCGTCGCGTTCAGCATCACGCGAGGTCCTGAATCACGCAATTCGCGGCCAGGATTCCCGAGATCGCGCAGAAGCTGACCCACTGGCCCGGGTGCGTCGAACTGCCCGTCAGATACAGGCCGCGGATGTGGGGGCTGCGGTGCGCCAGCCTTCCTGCCCGCATAAAACGCGCGGTCATCACGGGGTTCATGCTGTCGCGATGTAAGTGGAACTGTGCGCCCCATTGTGACGGCGTCCGTGTGGCGAGCACGTGGTGGGCCTCAATTCCCTCACGCCACCAGGTCTCCGCCAGCAACTGATCGAGATACTCTTGTTGGCCGGCCTGCCCCAGGCGCTGCGCTTCGTCGAAATCCATCGGACCCAACAGACGGGCCGGCGACCATCCCTCGCGGCAGAGACCAGGGTCCACGGCTGCCGGCGAAATCAGAAGGCGGCACCGTCCCGTTTCCGGAAGCCGGAAACGCAGGTACGGCTGGCGGGGATGCCCCTGAACCGCGAGATAGGCGCAGACTCCCGGCGACTGCAGCGGCTGGCCGCTCAGCTTGCGTCGGATTTCGGTTGGCAGGGAATCCACCAGATTCAGATACGTCCCTATGCCGTTGTGATTGGACACAACCACTGCGGATTTTAGGAATTCGTCCGCTTCGGTCTCCGCCCCGCGGACGGCGCCGTTGATGGTCCGGATGGTTCGCGCCTTTGTGCCGAATCGAAACTGCACTCCGGCCTGGCGCGCCGCATCGGCCAGGGCTTGCGGGATGCTTCCCATGCCCTGGGCAGGATAGTAGCAGCCCACGGTATGGATTAATGACGAAACGAACCCCATCGGGCTGGGAGCTTCGCGGAGTGACTGGCCCGCCACGTGAGTCCAGATGGCGATGGCATCCTGCACCGGCTTCGGCAGCGACGTGCCCGCCAGGACCGAACCCAAAGAGCGATGCAGAAAGATCGAATCCAGCCAGCGGGAGCCGCCGAGCATGTCGGCAGGCCCGGGTTCGGAGCGCTCTTGCAGGGGCCGCAGGCGGCGATAGCGTTTCCCCATCGATTCCACGTGGCGCAAGTAACGAACGCCGCTGCCCGGCCATGTGCGGTCGAAACCGGCGGCGGTCCGTTCGGCACTGCCATAAAAAGAGACCGTGGCGTCGCGGCTGGCGACCTCGTAAATCTCCTCGACTGGGCGGAGATCCACCCGCTCCGCCAGGTCCAAGTCGAGCGCGCGAAAGGCCCACTCGAGCCCTGGCCGGTCGAGCAGAACGTAGGGACCCGCATCGAAGCGGAAGCCATCCGTCTCGAAGGACGAAGCCAGCCCGCCGGCGTCGGCACGCGCCTCAAGTACCGTCACCTCAAAACCACGGCGAGCCAGTCGCACCGCCGCCGCCAGACCGCCCATCCCCGCGCCGATCACGATCGCGGAGTTCATGAGGGAAGGTGCAGCCCCAGAATCCGCTGCGTGATGATTCGGGCCGCGCGCACCAACGGTGTCGCCTCCAGGTGCGGAAAGGCAGTCTCGTCCATCTCTGGCACGAAGTAGGAACCGCGTCCACTGCCGAAGACGTAAACGGGGAAGGCGAAGAACGCGAGGAATGCAGAAAGCTCGTTGCGATAAGGCCCTCGCCATTCCGCGAGCGGTTCATCCACGCCGATGACTTCGATGGCGGGCGCGGGCACTCCGAACCACTGCGTGGCGGCCCGCAAGATGCTGGAGTCTCCCGGATTGCCGGCGCCCATGTGACGGGCCGCAACCATGTCGACGGCGAGTGCGTCGGCTCCCGCATAGAGTCGTTGGGGCGATTTTGGGCGCGGACAGCCCATCACCCCGATCAGACCATCGGCCGCCGAATCGTACGCGTCCAGCACGGAGAAGTGGGGCGGGAATTCGTCGAGTAGCATCATGATGGCGGTTTGCCGCTCGGCCTGACGCTCCGGAAAGACGAACTCATCGCAGCGCCCGCCCATCCACTCCACGTTGCCGGTTGTGAGATAGGCCAGCTCGATGGGATGACTCCGCATCTTGCCGAACGTTATTCGGAAATCGGCTTCGCTCCAAGTGCGCGCGATGCTGTACTGCCCCATCCCTCGGACATAGGAATGCACGATCTGCTCCGACGAACCATCCACCAGGCGATATTCGGGCGAGGCGTATCCGAAGTATCGAGCCACCTCCTCCACGGAGCGGTGGGCGAAGAAGCGGTCGTAGATGTTGCGGCCCTCCATGACCACCACGTCGCTGCAGCCCGCGCGGCGCAGCCAGGCGGCCAACTCGCCCACCAGCACCGGATCCGTGATGATCGAGGTGTCCTGGCGGTGGTATCCCATCATGAAGGCGGGCTTGATGACGACACGCAACGATTCGAGGGGCTTGCCCAACTCGCGCGCGCGGCCGCCAAGCCGCGCGGCGAGGCCCGCATCGTCGAGAAGCTGCCGAAAGAGCGGGACCTTTTGGTCCGGCTGGGCTCCGGCCATCACCCAGACTTTCCCGCCCGATCCAAGCGGATGGTTCAGCGCGGCGGAGCTGCGCAGGCGGCGCGGCACGAAGAACTCGCTGACGGCGCCAATCCGCCGCGCCAAGGTCTCGGCACTCTCGTCGGCCACCAGGCCGTCACTGTCATCAAAGGCATTGGCCAGGATTTCAAAGATGCGCTGATGGCGTTCTTCGTCGGCCTCCACGCGGCGGAAGTCTTCCACCAGGTGGGGCGACATGCCGGAATCTGCTCGCGCCAGGTGGGTGAGACGTTCCCAACAGAGCCGGGCAGTCATCTCGGCATCGATATTGAACTGGCAAAAATGACGAAACGAACTGTACTGCAAGAGGCGGTGGACTTCGTCTGGGACCTGACCCATCAGGTAGCCGAGCCACGTGATGGCGGATGCGAGCGTGAACGAAATCGGCGCGTCCCGAAAGCGCACGTGTTGCCGCACGGAGCCGGCCCACCCTCCCAGTCCTCCCGCCATCTGGCGCGAATAGGCCATAGCGCGCAGGCGCCGGCTACCCAGCTTGAGGATCATGCCGCGGATGTAGATGGCGTGCATCTCCTCGTCCTTCCAAGCCCAGAGGAGTGCGTGATGGACGATCTCGCGCACGTCAGGATGAACGGGCATCGCCGCCAGCCGCTTCACCATCAACTCTTCACGATAGGCGATGGAGACGAGTTCTTCGCGTTCGAGTGCCAGCAGGCAGAGACGAATCATCTCCCGCCGCGGCTGTCCCGCATAGCGAGCGCGCCACTGATCGAGTTGCCGTTCGAACTCCTGGTAAATGGCACCCACGGTCGTATCCCAGCTTAGCTCGCTTCGCTCGCGGGGTTGGGGGGAGAGGCTCGCTGCGCTCGCGGGGCCTGGGGGTTGGGGGGAGAAGCTCGCTGCGCTCGCGGGGCCTGGGGCCAGGGGCCGGGGGCCAGGGATAAGTCTCGCTTCGCTTGCCGAGTAGTCGTCGGGGAGTCAGTGATCCGAGCCCTCCGAACCCCAATCCCGGTCGTGCGATGCTGCTGGAGCCCCGGCCCCTGGCCCCCGGCCCCAGGCCCCGCGAGCGGCAGCGAGCCTCACAAATATCTTTGCAAATCGTCGGTGCGGAAGCAGTGAGCCAGGGCGGTATCGCGGGTGATGCGGTTGTTGCGGACCAAGTCGGCGAGAGATTGCTCCATCGTCATCATGCCTTCGGCCCGGCCTACCGAGATTTGCGAGCGGAGTTGGTGGTCTTCGCCTTTGCGGACCAGCGCGCGGACGGCGTCGGTGGCGATCATGATTTCTGTCGCGGGCCATCGGGAGATATTGTCGACACCGGGCACCAGTTGCTGCGAGAGGACTGCGGCGAGGGCGAGCGACATCTGTTGGCGAATCTGCGGCTGGTTGGCACTCGGGAAGGAGTCGAGAATGCGGCCCACCGCCTGGATCGCATCGTTGGTGTGCAAGGTGGAGAGCACCAGGTGGCCGGTCTCCGCAGCGGTCAGCGCTGTCGCCATCGTCTCTGCGTCGCGCATCTCGCCCACCAGAATCACGTCAGGCGACTGGCGCATGATGCTGCGCAGAGTCACCGCAAAATCGGGCGTGTCGCGCCCCACTTCGATCTGTTCGACGATCGAATTGCGATTCGAATGCTGATACTCGATCGGGTCCTCGATCGTCACCACGTGCGCCGCCCGCCGCGTGTTGACGATGTCGATCAGGGCGGCCAAAGTGGAGGTCTTCCCACATCCCGTAGGACCGGTCACCAACACCAGGCCCTGGCGCCGCTCGGCAAGTTTCGCGAGCGTGACCGGCAGGTGGAGCGATTCGAGCGAAGGAATTCGCGAGGGCAGCAGGCGGATACTGGCCGCCAGAGTGCCGCGCTGGTGGTGGATATTGATGCGGAAACGTCCCAGGTTTTCGCGTACGAAACTAAGGTCGACCGATTTCTTCTTCTGCAGCTCTTCGAATTGCGTTGAATCCAGGAGAGGCAATACAAGACTACGGACGTCGTCGGCTTCGATCGTGCCTGCACCGCCGGTGGTGAGGACTCCGTTGATCCGCACCATCGCCGGGGCTCCTGCGATCAGCAGAACATCGGACGCATTGCGGCTGGCGGCCGCCTGCAACAATTTGTCGAGCGAGGCGGTGGATTGCGGGACACGCACTGCGGACGAAGCGGTTTTCTGGCTGGGGGCAGCGCGATTCAGTTCGGCTACGATCTTCGAAAGCTCGCTGTCGTACTCGCTCATTTCCGGTGCGGCAACCGTCCTACGCTCAGTATAGCCGTCATGGGATACTAGGCAGAAATTGAAGCTATTGATCTTCTCGGACATACATAATAACTGGAAGACGTTGGAACACCTGCTCAGCGTGGAGGCCGATTATTACATCGCGGCCGGCGACCAGGTGACCTGGTCGAAGGGAATCGAACGGTGCGGCGAGATTCTGCAAACGCGCGGTGAAAGAGTTTACGTGCTGCCCGGCAATCACGAGTCGGCGGACCAGGTTGCGGGAATGTGCGCGCGTTACGGACTGCATCACTTTCACGAGCGCCATTTCCAGGTGGGCAGGTGGTATGTGGCGGGGCTCGGCTATTCGAGCCCGACACCGTTTAACACACCGGGAGAATACAGCGAAGCGCAACTGGCCACCCGGCTGCAGCGCTTCGCCGAGTTAGAACCGCTGGTGCTGGTGTGTCACGCGCCGCCTTTTGGCACGCCGCTGGATCGCATCCGCGAGGGCCTGCATGCCGGGTCCACCGCGGTGCGCGACTTCCTGCAACAACACCAGCCCGCCTACTTTTTCTGCGGCCACATCCACGAGGCCGAGGGCGTTTCCACGCAAATCGGAAAGACCCAGGCCCGCAATGTGGGCAAGGCCGGATACATGCTGGAACTGACCTGACGGTCATGCCTTCAATCTGCGGCCGATTCCGGTCAGGAATCGCTTGGTCCATGACCCGAAGGGCTGATCCGTAGTGAGGTACGTCCAGAGCGCGCCGCGGTCGCCAAGTCCCGCGAGGTCGTTCGGATTGGCTTCCGCGAGTCGTCTGGCAACCTCCTCGGGAATGGACGCCTCCAGTGCTGGAAACCACTCGTCGATCTGCCGCAGAAAGGCATTGAGCGGCGTGCGCCGGTCGAGAGACAGAATAAAGGCCGGGGACGTCGCATACGCCTGCCACGGAATCCCGGCGCGAAAGTCCTCGAGTTGCCCGAGGTAGTCGGCCCAGAGATCGTCGATGGTGCGCAGCGTAACCAGGCGCTCCAGTTCCGACTTGCAGGCACCCCGTCCTTCCAACACTTCCTTTCGATGGGCATGAATCTTGTTTCGCTGCCCCTCGATCGGGGAGTCGTAAGACAGCAGGAACAGGCGCTGATCCAGATGTTGCCCTTCCACCAGGCTCTGTACAGCGGCGGGATTGTTGCGGTACTTCGGCTTCAAGTCGCCATATCGGACCAGCATCGGATCCTCCAAAGACACGAAAAAGCGCGAGCATCCCGGATCTCCCTGCCGGCCGCTGCGTCCTCGCAGTTGGTTGTCGATGCGTCGGCTCTCGTGCCGGTTAGTGCCGATGACGTAGAGTCCTCCCACGTCGGCGACGCCATCACCCAGACGAATGTCGGTGCCGCGGCCGGCCATGTTTGTCGAGATGGTCACGGCGCCTCGCTGCCCCGCTCCCGCGACGATCGCCGCCTCCGCTTCGTCGTTCCGGGCATTCAAGACGAAGTGCGGGATGCCGTCCATCATGCTGCTGATTCGCTCCGATTCTTCCACGCTGGCGGTGCCCACCAGGATCGGCTGGCCGGTTGCGTGTGCCCGCCGAATCTCGGCGATCACTGCGCGCTCCTTCTCCTCTTTCGTGGGGAAGATCCGGTCGGGATGATCCACGCGAATCATCGGACGGTTCGTGGGAATCGGCTCTACCGGCATTTCGTAGATATAGAGGAACTCGCGCGATTGCGTCATCGCGGTTCCGGTCATTCCGCAAATCCGCGGATAGAGCGCAATCAGATCCTGGAGCGTCGTGGTGCCCAGGATCATCCCTTGCGATTTGGGCGCGACGGCCTCCTTAGCTTCGACTGCCGTGTGTAAGCCCGCGGGCCAGCGCCGATTGATGGCGATCCGACCCTTGAACTCATCCACCATCTCAATCGCGCCGTTCTTCACCAGGTAGTCTACATCGCGATGCAGCAGGGCATGCGCATGCAGCGCATCCTGGAGCGCGGTGTGCAGGCGAAGATTCCTGGGGTCGAAGAGATTCCCGCAGGCCAACGCCTCTTCGGCCAACCGAATTCCGGAATCGGTGAGCGCCACGTTGTGCTCGCCCACATCAACTGTGAAATGGACGTGAGGCTCGAACTGGCGCGCCACGCGATCGGCGACGTACGCGAGGGCGGTGTCGTCCGAATCCCCACCCGCCACGACGAGGGGAATGCGCGCCTCATCAATGAGGATGGAATCGGCCTCGTCGATGACCGCCGCCCCGAAGGGGCGATGCACCTGCTGCTCGGGAAAGAGCGCCAGGCGGTCGCGCAGCAGGTCGAAGCCGATCTCGTTCGGTGTGGCGTAGGTGATATCGCAGGCGTACGCGGCGCGACGTTCGGCGGTCGTCATGCCCTGCTGCACGTACGCGCACGTGAGCCCTAGGAACCGGTAGATATCGCCCATCCACTTCGCGTCGCGCCGGGCAAGATAGTCGTTGACGGTCATCACATGGACGCCGCGATGCTCCCGCGCGAACCAGGCAATAGCGGGCACAGCGGCCAGCGTCTTGCCCTCGCCGGTCTGCATCTCGGCGACGCTGCCGCGCGTGAGGGCGAGCGCTCCTCGTAACTGCACGTCGAACATATCCTGCCGCAGAATGCGCGATGCGGCGGTCGCGGTGATAGCCATGAACTGCAATAAATCATTAGCTTGCGCGGCTGCGGTACGCAGGCGGTCGTCGCCCCATTGGGCGAACTCCGTCCGCATGACATTGATCCGCCGGATGGCAGATCGATCGCGATCCAGCAACGCAAGCAGGGGACGTAGAAATTGGCGCATCAGCGCCCTCCTCTCTTCCTGACTGCTGATTGAGTTGTGTTTATGCGAGAGAGAAAAGGGCGGACGGCGGAGGCCGTTGGAAACGCTCGCCGGTGACGAAGTAACGTGGAGGATTTGGCGCCGGTTCGAAATACTCCGGGGGATCTGGCCGCGCCGGCGTGGGAGTGATCGGCCGCTCGGAGACCCGGCTTGGTTTAGACTTTTCGGCGACTGCCGCGTACACGGTGACCTGCGTCGCGCTGGCCACGGCAATGCTAGCCAACTGTCCCGTGAATGCCGCGAGAACGATCAGCAGTACGGTAACGAGACGGCTTTTGGAGCGCGCAGTCACTAAAGGTCAGTATGACACACGGTCCGTGGCGCAAACACTCTGTTTGCGCCACTACTGTTTTGAAAAGACGTACTTCTGCTGCGCTTGATCCAACAGCAGCGTTTTGCCTTCGGGATCGACCAGTAGTTTCATCGATCCGCGCCAGGGCGGAGCCAAGAGCCGGAGCAATCGGTCTCCGCTGGCTTGAATCTCGCACCCGAGAGCGCTGCCCCATTCATCGAACTGCACCCAGAAGCCATCGCCGCGCCGTTCAATCGTCGCCGAACCGAGTTCCGCGCAGTGATACGTCCCGATCAGGTCCGCGATCCACTCCAGAGCGGAGGGATCGGTGCTGGTTTTCTGCCGCAGCACCGCAACACCATCCTGAATCATCTTGGCTGCCGCCGCGATCGTCTTCTCCGCTTTGGGCTCCGCTCCGAATGCCAGTTCAAAGATCTTTTGCCGGACCGCGACAAGGAACAGGTTGGCCGCGTACAAATTCGTAAGCACCACCACGCCGAGGCCTCGCTCCGGGACGAAGAACATATCGGTAGAGAACCCAAACGTATTTCCCCCGTGATGAATCACGCGCAGGCCAGACTCGTCGCTGATGAAGAGCCCCAAACCATAGCACGATTTCTCATCGATCTTGATGCCTTTCGCACGGCGCTCCAGCAGGACCTCTTCGGAGACGACTCGCTCTCCTTCAGGCATCTTGCCATTGCCCAATTCGAGCAGCACGTAACGCGCGAGATCGAGCGCGGTAGACCACGCGCCTCCCGCCGGCGCCACACTGTACACCGCGCGTTCAATGTGCAGGGGAAGCGGACTGACCCCGCCTTCGAAGTTGAGCGCATGCGGCATCGCTGCATCCCCGTTCTGCGCATCCTCCTGCCGCAGAAATGTGTCGCGCATGCCGAGGGGCCTCCTCACCAGCTCAGTGAAGGCGCTCTCATACGCGGCTTCCAATGAACCGCTGGAGGTGAAGGCGCGGGCTGCAGCGTACCCCCCGGCGGCCACCAGGAAGTTCGAGTACTGGAACGTCTCGCCGAAACCCGTGGTGGGGCGCATGCTCTTCATCTCGGCGATCCGCTCTTCAGGTGTGATTTTCGAATACCGGAAGACAAACTCGGCGTCCTGCCGTGGCATCCCCGTGGACGCCGACGCCGTATGCTTGACGGTAAGCAGGCCGCTCATCTCGGGATCCGCCAGCGCAAAGCCCGGCAGAAGATCGCAGACCCGGGTCGCCCAGCTGAGTTTCTGTTGATCGATCAGCATGGCCATGAGCAGAGTAGTCAATGGCTTGGTCGCCGACCCGATCATGAACCGCGTCTCCGCATGCACCGGAGCTTGCTCACCGGCACGCCGCACGCCGAAGCCGTCGCTCCACACGATTCGACCATTCTGTACCACCGCAATGGAGACACCGGGGATTTGCATCGCCGCCATCGCCGGGACGATAAACTCCTTGAACTTTTGGCACTGCTCGTCTGTCCACAACGAAGCGGCGCGGTCCTGCAAGCTCACTTCGCGATAGCCCTGCGGCTTCCAGCCACTGAAAGCTTCGCTGAGTTGGGCCCCCCGGCGGCTGATGGCGGCGGTGGATCCGCGCACCAGATTGACGAACGCGCGTGATCCCAATCTGCGTACGATGGCAAGTTCCATGCGCGCTTCTTTGGCCGGCACCTCATACAATACCTGGTGCAATTCGTCCCAGCCATCCATTGGAGGAAGGGCGGCCTCCCGCAGGACTTTGGAACCGAACCCAGGGTCGATCTGCCGCCACCCGGCGAGCGCAGTTTCCACGATAGTGGCGGCGGGTTCCAGTTCCACAAAAGTAATGCGGAGGTCGCCCTCGGGGCCGACTAGCGTCGATGTACCTTCGAGCGTCCAACCCTGAGGAATTGTGAAGTCGTGGGGCATACTCAACTATTCATACCGCAGGGCGATTGTCGGATCCATCTTCATCGCCGCGCGACTCGGGATCCAGCAGGCCAACACCCCGACTACGAGCAGCACAATCGAAATGGCGCCGAACGTCAGCGGATCGGTCGGCGTGACTCCTACCAGCAAGCCTTTGAGCACGCGTGCCAGCCCAAACGCCCCGCCGAGACCGAGCACCAGACCGATGGTCAGTTGTTTCAATCCCAGAGAAAGCACCAGCCGCAGAATATTGCCGGAAGAAGCGCCCATTGCCAGGCGTACGCCGATCTCCTGGGTCCGCCGCGAGACGGAGTATGACATCACTGCATACAGGCCGACCGACGATAGCAGCAGCGCGATCAGCGCGAATATCGCGAACAGGGTTCCGAATACGCGGAATGGCCATTGCTGCTGCATCGCTCGCTCTTGCAGAGTTGCGACATCAAATGCCGGCATATTGCTGTCGACGGATGCGATCGCCTGTCTTACGGCGCTGGTCAGTTGCGTGGGAGACAGAGCCGATCGGGTCACAATGGCAAACCAGTCCACCGGCTTCCCCCGATAAGGAACGTAGATCACCGGTTCAATTTCGTCCCGGTCCATCCTTTGCCTGATATCGTGACTGACGCCCACCACCGTTAACCACGGACGGTCGCCGTCCCACGCGAGGCGCACTTGCTTACCGATCGGGTCTTCGCCGGAGAAGTATTTTGCCGCGAAGCGCTGATTGATAATCGCCACGCCGTGATCGGGCGTTCCGTCGGTTTCAGTGAATCCGCGGCCGCGAACCAAGCCGACATCCAGCGTCGTGAAGTATGTAGGGCTCACGACGAGGCCATTTACGGTAGGCCGGTTTGCCTCCTCGACGGGCGGACGGCCAGCGATCTCGAGCTGCCAGCCCATCGACCCCTCCAAAGGCAAGTTGGTGGTGAAGGCGGTCGACTCCGCTCCCGGTACAGTCGCGAGCCGCTCCTCGAGCCTCTCGTAAAAGCGAGTGCGAGCGGCAGGATCGGGATACCGGTCTTTGGGCAATTCCAGGCGCATGGTAAGAAACCGCTCGCCGTGCAGGCCTTGGGTGCGATTGTAGGCGTTCAAGAAGCTTCGGACCATCAATCCGGCGCCCACGAGCAGCACCATGGAGAGCGCAATCTCGGTCACCACCAGGAATCCGGAGAGATACCGGGATCGCGCGCCGGTACTACTGCCGCGGCCGCCTTCCTTGAGCGTCGACGTGATCTCCACGCGCGAAAGTTGAATCGCCGGCGCCAGCCCGAACAAAAGGCCTGTGGTCACGCAGATGGCCGCCAGGTATGCAAAGACTGTGAAGTCCATACGGAAATCGATCCAGTAAGGCTTCCCAATGTTAGCCACCGCGAGGTCAAACATGCGCACACCCCACCGGGCGATCAACAATCCAGCCGCTCCCCCCAGCAATCCCAGCAGAACGCTCTCCACCAGAAGCTGGCGGATGATACGCCACCGCCCCGCTCCCAGCGCGGTTCGGACAGAGATCTCCCGATGGCGTGCCAGCGCTCGCGAGAGCAGCAGGTTAGCCACATTGGCGCACGCCACCAGAAGCACAAACCCCACGGCGCCCAGCAGCGCGGTAAAGACGATATGGATCTGGCCGCCATTGAACTGGTCGTTGTACGGTGTTACCTGGAAAGTGATTCCGCGGTTCGACTTGGGATACTGCTGCTCCAGGCGGCGCCCGATCAGGTCCATCTCCTCGCGAGCTTGGGCAAGGGAAGCGCCATCGCTCAGGCGGCCGAAGACCGACATGTCTCTCGACTCGCGTTTCTCCGACTGAGCGGTGATCGCGAGGGGCGTCCAAAGGTCGGCATTCAGCGGGAACTTCATGCCTTTGGGCATTACTCCGACGACCGTGGTGGGCACGTCGTTGATGCGGATACTCTTACCGAGGATATTCGGATCGCGGCCGTAGCGGCTCTCCCAGATTGCATGACCCAGAATGCAAACCGGGGTAGCGCTGGGAAGATCTTCGCCGGCGAGAAAATCACGGCCCAGCATGGGAGCCTGGCCGATCAGTGAGAAGGCGTTCGGCGTCAGAGGCCAAACCCGGTAGCGCTCCGGTGTGGAACTGCTGTCACTGATCACCATGCCGCGCTGGGTGAAGGCGGCGAGCCCTTTGAAGGTCTTCGACTGTGCGCGCCAATCGCGAAAATCGGGATAGGACACACCGAGATCGTTCTGATTCCTGGCGTGGTTACTCGAAGTGAGATACATCACGCGATGAGGCTGTTCGAACGGCAGGCCGCGAAACAGCACTGCATTCACCAGCGTGAATACCGTGGTGTTCACGCCGATGCCCAGTGCCAGTGCCGCTACCACCACCGCCGTGAAGCCGGGTTCGCGCAGCAGGCGGCGAACGCCGAATCGAACATCCTGGAAGAAACTCATACGTCCCCTTACACAGACTTGGATTGGAAGTAAAGCTTAACAAGCACGGACGCACTTTTCACGCGAAAAGTTCCGCAAGTCTGGGATGCGTCATAATGCTTAACCGTGAGTCCCGACCGCCGCATCTATGCTTCCTTCCTGTTCCTGGCCCTGAGCATCCGCGCCGCGGACGTGGAGTGGCCCGTCAATGGTGGACGCGATAACATTCGCTATTCGCCGCTGACACAGATCTCGCCCGCGAATGTGGATCGTTTGCAGGTGGCGTGGAGCTTCGACAGCCACGATGCGTTCAAAGATTCCGAAATGCAGAGCAACCCGATCGTAGTGGAAGGCATCCTTTACGTCACGACGCCCAAACTTCGGGTGGTCGCTCTCAACGCAGCGACGGGGAGTGAAATCTGGAACTTCGATCCGAACAACGGCCAGGCGCCGGCGCGCCGGTACCGCCACCGCGGAGTGACGGTCTACAAGGATCGTGTCTTCTTCACCCATCGCAATTTTCTGTGGGCGCTGGACCGCAAGACCGGCAAGCCCATCCAGGCATTCGGCGACAATGGCCGCATCGATCTGCGGCAGGGACTCGGCCGTCCTCCGGAGAACATGACCGTGAGTGCGAGCAGTCCCGGCGTCATCTTCGAAGACATGATCATCATGGGCAGCACGGTGCCGGAGACCCTGCCCGGATCCCCGGGCCACATTCGCGCTTTCGACGCCAATACCGGCAAGCTCCGCTGGATCTTCCACACGATTCCTCAGCCCGGAGAGTATGGTTACGACACCTGGCCCAAAGATGCCTGGCAGATCTCGGGCGGCGCCAACGCCTGGGCGGGCCTGTCGGTGGATACCAAGCTAGGCATGATATTCGCCGCCACCGGGTCCGCATCCTTCGACTTCTACGGCGCCAACCGGCACGGGGACAATCTCTTTGCCGATTGTGTGCTGGCGCTCGACGCGCGGACTGGCAAGCGCATCTGGCACTTCCAGGCGATCAAGCATGACGTGTGGGATTACGATTTCCCGGCTGCTCCGAGCCTGGTGACCGTGACCCGCAATGGCCGCAAGGTGGATGCAGTCGCGCAGATTACCAAGACGGGCTTCGTTTATGTCTTCGACCGCCGCTCCGGAGATCCGCTCTTCCCCATCGAATATCGCAAGGTGCCGGCGTCGCCGGTAGATGGCGAGAAGCTTTCCGAGACCCAACCATATCCGGTGAAGCCGCCGCCGTACACCCGCCAGATCATCACCGAAGACATGCTGACCACACGCACGCCGGAAGCGCATGCCAGCGTGCTCGAAGCATTCCGCAAGCTCAACTCCAAGGGCATCTTTTTCCCTCCCACCACCCAGGGAACCTTGATTTTCCCCGGTGTGGATGGCGGAGGCGAATGGGGCGGCGCTGCGTTTGACCCGGAAACCGCGCTGCTGTACGTCAATTCCAACGAGATGCCGTGGATCGCACGACTGGTAGCGCGTGACGAGAAATCGGCATACAAGAGCAATTGCGCCAGTTGCCATCGCAACGATCTGAAGGGTACCCCGCCGACCTTCCCATCGCTGGTGGACATTGGCAAACGCCTCTCGCGCCTGGAGATTGCGGCAATCGTACGGCAGGGCAGCGGCCGCATGCCGGGCTTCGCGCCGCTCGGGAATCCGGCCATCAATGACATCGTGGAGTTCCTGGTGAGCGGCAAGGATAGCGCGGGCGATCCCAAGCGCGCGGCGCAGGACCCCAACTGGCTCAAGTACCGCACCGATGGAGAGGTGATCTTCCTCGATCCCGACGGCTACCCCGCGATTTCGCCGCCCTGGGGCACACTGAACGCGATCGATCTCAATCAGGGCGAGATCCGTTGGAAGATTCCGTTCGGCGAGATTCCCGAGTTGGCGGCCAAAGGATTGAAGAATACCGGCAGCGACAACTATGGAGGTCCGGTAGTGACTGCCAGCGGCCTGCTTTTCATCGGCGCGACGAGTTTCGACAAGAAGTTCCATGCGTACGACAAGCTGACGGGAAAGCTATTGTGGGAAGCGGAACTACCCGCCGCGGGCAATGCCACACCTTCGATTTACGAAATCGACGGGCGCGAGTATGTGGCGATCGTCTGTGGCGGAGGTAAGAACGGCGCCCCGTCGGGTGGAAGTGTGGTCGCTTTCGCATTGCCGCGGTAATCTTAATCCGCGATTTCAGAAACCAGCCACTACTTGTAGCAACCTTCCACACATCCACTACCATCTGGAGTATTGAATTCGTCCGCCGTTGGCGCAAAATCGGACTGGGGTAACGGGAATTCCATGAAGAGCGCCTCTAGCCTGGCCCGAATTGCGCTTGCGGGTATCCTCTTGAACTTGACATGTGCTGTCCTGTCGAAGGCGCAACAGACTTCGGGGGAGCCGCCCGACCCAACGCGAGTGGAGACAGGCCACTCCATTCATTTCGGAAAGGGTCCCGCAAGGGGAACGATAGTCTTAGATGTAACGGAACCCATCGAAGCAGGGGATGTAATTTCGGGTGTGGTCAGCACCGATAAGCTGATCATAGCGATGACTCTGCCCGACGGCCAAACAATTCGCAAGGAGACTGCGCATTCCGCCGGGTTCGACTGGTCGGAGTCGCCCATGGAGGCGCCGATTGGATCTACCGACGGCGGCCACCTGGTAACCATATACTTTTCGAAGCCGTTGCCGTCGGGACACTACGTTCTCGAATTCACGGCGAAGTCGCTGAATGCTTCCGCGGATGCACGGTTCGTATTTATCTCGCCAACCAATCGGTACTGGGCCGAGATGCGATCGCTCCCCCAAGTCCAATTTCCAGATCCGGTGAAACTTACTCAATCTTCGCTGGTGAGTCTCGAACTTGCGGAAGACGAGCACGGTGCTTTGATGGATATTGTCGTTCCCGATCGTACGGTCAAAGGCAGTATCACGATGCCGGACGGGCGCACGCTGCAGGCGGGGGTGGCCGCCGCGGGGATCGAATGGAAAACGGTCGATGATCCGGTCAAAATCGACCCTCCCGGAGCGTGGTTCGGCATCAGTGGGTTCCTGATGCCCGTGAAGGGTATCCATCATGTGATCGGAGGCGAAACGCTGCCCAAAGGCCGGTACGAGATCAGGGCCGTAGCGGGCGGCGAAGTGCACGGCGAAATGCGCGTCGCTTTCATTCCCATCAGCCGGCTTTTTGAGATGGCGTCCAAGCAGGATCATAACCCCGCCATCGCGCCGGACGATGTACACATCCAACCCGTCGGGACTGTTTATTCCTGCTTCGCCGGTGATGCACTCGACCTGCAATTCGTGATGGTGGGCGACGTACGGTCCGCCATCGACTTCTCCCTCAAGATCGAGCATACGGAGCAGTTGCCCTGGAACGGCTCAGGGCCGGTACAGTGGGGCCCACCCCACGTAAACGCTGTCGCGGTAAAGTTCACTCGCGCGGCGGACGGCAAGTATTACGGCAAGGTTGTGTTGGGCAAACCTGGACTCGTGCGCATCTTGCTGCGAGCATCCGGTAAAAAGGCTTCGGGAGCTCGGTTCGCGGAGGAGGTTGTATTCCCGCAAGTGAACGTCGCGCCGCTGGTCGCGCGTCTCTCGAAAGTCAGTGCCGCTGCCGTGGACACGAATGGCGACCACAAACTGGATCGGCTGGATGTGATATGCCAGCTCGATGTCGTGATGCCCGGGGAATACGATTTCAGCGCCCTCGTGCGGGATACCGCGTCGGGAGGCGTGTACGCGAATGCGAGGGCGACGTTGAAGGCCGGCCCTCAGCGCCTGGTGGCGTCGCTGGATGCCAAAGAAATGCGAAAGCTTAAAGATGGCCCCTACGAGATTCAGGAGGTCCGCATCTATCGGTCGAGGAACACCAATTATGGTGACTACGTAGGCGTGGGCGTTCAGCCCGTACGAACGGCTCTGTACAAGCGAGAGGATTGGGATCCAGGCCCTCTCTTCGGCGCCGAGAGCGTAAGTGTCCGCGGCATTCGACCGGCGCCGTCCGCGCGATTTCAATTTGCCGAAGTTGAGTGGGGTGTCACCACCCCCGGAGGGAACTGCTACTGGGATGGCTCGCTCGTTCCGCAAAGAAAAGGCGACGCACACGTGCAAGGATCTGGCAAACTCCCCGCGGGCCGTAGCGATTTGAGTTTTGTCTTCCCCGCCGCGGTTATCGCCGCGGCGGATACGACGGATTGGACCTTCTGGGGTATGGTGGCCTGCGATAATTCAGAGGCCGCCACTTCGCCCTTTCTCAAACTGAAGATCGACCGTAAGCGTCTGAGCAACCGCACCCTTTTCATGCGCCGCCACCAGTGATGAACTGGAGGGGTGGACAAACAGACGCAAGCCACGAACATCAAGCGCCGCCGGAACCGAGCGGAAATCCAGCAACTGGTGGCGGAGTTAGAAGCCAGCGGCCTGGGCCGGACGGCCTTCTGCCAGCAGAGAGGGCTGAGCTTA
>DATGIL010000077.1:0-117891 GCA_035295745.1 Bryobacteraceae bacterium
CGGGCGTAAGTTCGAAGACTTCGTCCGCTCGAGCGGCGCGGCCTGGATTCTCTGGACCGAGGACGCCGCCATTCGCGAAGACTGCGCAGACATGCTGCCCCTGCTCGACGATGCGCGCACCTTCGCTGTCTCGCGGCAGACCCACTTCCGCGCATGGAAGCACATGCTGTTCCCGATGGCGCCCTTCCGCACGTTGCAGCCGGACGAAGCCAGCCAGGTGCTGGCGCCGCTTTCGAATGCGGTGCTGGTGGAGCGACGGAAGTTACTTGCACTCGGCATCCCGCGATGCAGCCTGGCGGGAACTGCGTGGATGCTGCTGTTCTGGAAAGCCGCGACGGCGAGGTGACTATGTCGCCCTGCAGCGGATTCCACGGCAGATCTCCCTTTGGAGCGGCATCTGGATGAATAGGCGTGAAGACGTAGTCGGAATCACGCAGGGGCGCGTGACAGCCAACGCACTCCTCTGCGAACTGCGCGTCCTGCCGTACGGTTTCAGATCGGAAGTTCGCCACCGCGCCTAGCCCCAGCCTTTCGTAGCCGCATACTTCTGCTGGTCGCGGATCATGAACGGTCCACCTTCGGCCCGGGATTTTTTGTTCGCGCTCAGCGTTTGGCCCGCCTGCGTGGATCGCGATGCTTGACGCGCCTCCGTTGCAGGCGATTCGCTTCCTGCAGCATGCGGTCGCCGCCCGGGCGGTCGACGGTCTCCCGAAACATCTGGTAATGACGCTTCAGTCGATCGATGTACCCTGGCGATGGCAGAACGATCCTGCAGAACAACTCAAGCAGCGCCGGCGAGAGTTCGCTCTGCGGGGCCAGCGGATCCAGAGTCGGTCCCTGCAACTCGGCGGGATCTCCGTGCGGGAGCCAGTTCTGGTAGAATTCCTTCGTCTCCCACCCGTAACTGATAGTCGCCCAGAGTTTGTTCCACGCAGTCTCCGGCCGCAGGACAACGATCATTGCGCGGCGGCAATCGCAACCCTTCTCGTCGCAGTAGAAATCGATAAAACCATAATCGCCGGCCGGAAGATCGTCGTCGCCGCTCAGAACCTTCACGCTCTTGGTTTCGGCCGGGCCCAGTTTCGGGAATCTCTGAGCAAACGGAACCATTGGCATAATGGGATTGTAAGACAGATGCAGGCCTGAAATTTCCCCTCAACTCTATATCGGGACGCTCGCGGCGAGTGCCGCTTCGCGATCCAACACCAGCCTGGCTCTTCCGATGGCAGCCCGGCGATCCGGCGACCACCGTGATGGCCGCGCGATGCCTTGGCCGCGGCATTGGCAGGCTACCCCCCCGCAAGCCGCGCCGCAGCCATCGATCCCATGACGGCGCTAAGACTAAGCTTTGCGCCATGTGGCTCAACCGTTACGTCTTATTGTGTGGCTCCGGCCTGTGCGGCGTCGAGACTTTTCTGGCCACCGGCGCCGCTTTCCGGACTCTCCCGGCCATCCACGTGCGGATGACCTTCGGATGACGGCCTTTGTCCATGTCTGAATTGTAGCTCCGTCACGCTCCCGTGTCTGGCCGTCTGATTGCATCAGGGGCCTGCCAAATCATGATCTCCGATTGGATCGTTGCCTGCCGCTCCTTACGGCGTAGTCCGGCCTTCACACTGGCCGCCATTCTCACGCTGGCGCTGGGCATTGGCGCCAACTCCACCATGTTCTCGGTGGTGAATGCGGTATTGCTCCGGCCGCTGCCTGGCTATCAGACCGGCCGTCTGGTGCGCGTCTTCAAGATCACGCCCTATGGTGCAAAGTATTTGGCGCCGGAAGTCTACCTGCGGCTGCGAGAGGTCCTGCAATGCTTCGAGCCGTTGTCGGCGAACCAGAATTGCCGCATGAACCTTACCGGTATCGGCGAGCCGGAGCAGTTGAACGGACCGTGTGCCACTGCCAACTGGTTCGAACTGCAAAGAGCCAACGCGATGCTCGGCCGAACCTTCCTTCCCGGCGAGGACCAGCACGGGCGAAATCACGTCGCCGTCCTCGATTATTCATTTTGGCGCAACCGGTTCGGCGGCGATCTCTCGGTCGTCGGCAAAAAGCTGCTCCTCGACAAGGAGCCCTGGCTGGTGATCGGCGTGATGCCGCGCGATTTCAAACCGGTCACGGGAGGTGACCCGCCCCTCTACACGCCTTACGTGGTGTTGGACAATCCGCATGGGCTGAACGTAACGGGGCGGCTCAAACCGGGTGTCACGCTCGAAGCCGCACAGGCTGAGTTGCAAGTCGTCGCAACGCAACTCACAGGCGAGAATCCGGATTGGAAAGACCTCAAGCTCGGAGCCACTCCGATTCTGGAAGACCTCACCGGCCCACAGAGGCCCCTGCTTCTTCTGCTCCTGGGAGCCGTCTCGTTCGTCCTGCTGATCGCCTGCGTGAACGTGGCGAATCTGCTGCTTGCACGCGCGGTGAAGCGCCAACACGAAATCGAAATCCGCCTCGCGTTGGGGGCCAGCCCTGCGCGCATCGTGCGTCTGGTGCTCTGCGAGGCGTTGGTCGTCTCGACTGCCGCCAGCCTTGCCGCGATCGCGGTGTCCTACGGCGGATTGAGCGCGCTCCGGCCTCTGACTGCGAGTCTTCCCCGCTCCGGCGAACTCACCATCGATTCCCGTGTCCTGCTCGCCACACTCCTCTCAGGGGTCTTCGCCGCACTGCTGTTCGGCATGCTCCCCGCTCTACGGTGCACTGGGCAGTTCCACGTAGCCGGGATGCTTTCGCGCACCACTGCGAAATCGCAAGGACTGTTAGTGGCCGCCGAAGTCGCGCTGGCCTTCGTTCTTCTGGCGGGTGCGGGTCTCATGATCCGAACCTTCGTCGCCATCCGCTCTACCGATCTCGGCTACAATCCGCACAACGTGCTCGCGAACTTTATCGCACTCCCCGAGGCGCCAGATGGCGCCCGCACCGCCGGCGTCGTAATGTATTCCCGCATTCGCGAGCGGATCGGTGCCCTGCCTGGCGTACGCGGTGTGGCCACCGCCACCAGCATTCCCGGATTCGGTGTGTCGATGACCATGCCGGTTCATCCCGAAGGCGAACCCGATCGCGAGCGCGAACACGTGGCCACTCTCGACGTCATCAGCGACGATTACTTCCGTCTGATGGGCATCCCCGTGCGCGCGGGGCGGGCGTTCACACCAGCCGATCGTGACGGCTCCGCGCCTGTCGCCATGGTCAGCGACTCGGTGGCGAATCGATATTTCGCGGGACGAGCCGTCGGCAAGCGCGTCCTCATTCCCGAGTTCAAATTCAACATCGATGGAGGTCCGGAACGCGCCGCGCAGATCGTCGGCGTCGCTTCCAATGTATGCGTCGCCTCCGTGGACGATTGCCAGGCCGAGTACATCTACCTGCCGGAGAGCCAGAATGCGCTGCGCATGGCCAATCTGCTGGTGCGTACTCAGGGCGATCCCAAGGCGCTATTCCCTGCCCTGCGGCATGCCATGTATCTGGAAGCCCCGTCGATTCCGCTGGAGCCTCCACAGACCATCGAGGAGCGCACGTCGTACCTTACGGACACTCCCAGGCGTGCGATGTGGCTTCTGGGCATTTTCGCCGGCCTGGCCTTGGCACTAGCGGCGGTGGGCATCTATGGAGTGTCGGCGTATCTGGCGGCGCAGCGCGATCGGGAGATCGGCATCCGCATGGCCCTCGGCGCAAATTTCCAGGATATTGCGACGCTGGTCTATCGCGCGGTATTGACGCCGTCGGCGATCGGGCTGGCAGCAGGCTTGCTGGCATCGGTGTGGTTGACCCGGCTGGTGAAATCGCTGCTGTTCGGAGTGAAGCCGGGCGACCTCAAGACGATGGTGGCGGCCGGCCTTGCGCTGCTGGCGATAGCGCTGCTCGCCGCGGCCGCGCCCGCCGTACGGGCCGGACTTACCGATCCAGCCAAGGTTCTGCGGCGCGAGTAAGCGGCCGCCGCTCATGGCGCTGCTCCTTGCCACTGTTATACACTCACACTCATGACCTCAAGACCCCTGCGCCCGGCGGCGCTTCTATTGGCGATAGTTGTGTCCGCCTGGCCACTTGCCGCACAGACTGCCCCCAAAGTCACCACTCCCAAAGAAGCGCTCGGATTCAACCTGGGCGACGACTACCAGGTGGCCAACTATACCCAACTGGAAGCTTACTGGAAGAAACTCGCCAGCGAATCCGATCGGATGAAGCTGGTTGACATCGGCCTCACCGAGGAAGGCCGGCACCAGTACATGGCGATCGTGTCATCGCCCGACAACATCAAGAAGCTCGATCACTATAAGGACATCTCGCAGAAACTGGCGCACGCCGAGGGAATCACCGAAGACCAGGCGCATGCGCTGGCGCGCGAAGGGAAAGCCGTGGTGTGGATCGACGGAGGTCTGCACGCGAGCGAGTCGGTGGGCGCACAGCAGCTCATGGAGATGGTCTACCAGATGGTGAGCCGCACCGATCCGGAAACGATGCGCCTCTTGAACGACGTGGTGCAGCTCTACGTGCAGGCCAATCCGGATGGGCAGGAACTGATCGCCAACTGGTACATGCGTGGGTCGGAGAAGCCGGACGCGCCGCTGAAGGATCCGCAGAAGCGCAATATGAACGGTCTGCCGCGGCTGTACGCCAAGTATGTGGGGCACGACGACAATCGCGACTTCTACATGTCGAACATGAAGGAGACCACCAATATGAACCGCCAGTTGTTCATCGAGTGGTTTCCGCAGATCATGTACAACCATCATCAGACCGGCCCCGCCGGTGCGGTGATTTTCATGCCCCCGTTTCGGGATCCGTTCAACTACAATTTCGACCCGCTGGTACCGCTCGGCATCGAGATGGTGGGCACCGCGATGCACAGCCGCCTGGTGGCGGAAGGCAAGGGCGGTAGCGCCATGCGCAGCGGCGCCAACTACTCCACGTGGTGGAATGGCGGCCTGCGCACGATCACCTATTTTCACAATATGATCGGCATCCTCACCGAGATCATCGGCAATCCTACGCCGATGAACATCGCGTTGGTGCCCGAGAAGCAGTTGCCGCAGGGCGACTGGCCCATGCCGATCGCTCCCCAGGAGTGGCACTATCGCCAATCCATCGATTATGAGATCACCAACAACCGCGCGATGCTTGACCTGGCGTCACGCTACCGCGAGACCTTCCTGTTCAATATCTGGCGCATGGGAATGAACTCCATCGATAAGGGCAGCAAGGACTACTGGACCATCAGCCCGAAGCGCATCACGGCGCTGGAAGCCGCCGCAGCCGCGGAAGGCGGGACCGGCGGAGGACGTGGTGGACGCCGTGGCGGCGGTGGTGGAGCAGCAGCGGGTGGCGATGCCGCTGCCGGCGGAGATCTGCCTGCCGGGTTGACTGCCGGCGGTCTCGGCGCGCGCACCGTGCCTGCCGAACTCTACGAAAAAGTGCTGCACGATCCCAAGATGCGCGATGCGCGCGGCTACATCATTCCCTCCGACCAGGCGGACTTCGCAACTGCCACGGAGTTTGTGAATGCGCTGCTCAAGAACGGCATCACGGTGCTGAAAGCCACCTCGAATTTCAATGTGGCGGGCAAGAGCTATCCCGCGAACTCTCTGGTGATCAAGACCGCGCAGGCATTCCGCCCGCACATCATGGACATGTTCGAGCCGCAGGATCACCCCAACGATTTCCGTTATCCCGGCGGACCGCCGATTCCTCCCTACGACATCACCGGTTGGACATTGGCCCTGCAGATGGGCGTGAAATTCGATCGCGTCCTGGACAAGTTCGATGGTCCTTTCGCGAAGGTGAACGGTTTGCTGCCGCCGCCGGCGAGTTCGGTCATGGGACCGTCCAGCCCCGCGGGCTACCTCATCAGCCACCAGATCAATAATTCCTTCGTGCTGGTGAATCGGCTTCTGAAGGCAAATGCCGAAGTCTATTGGATGAAAAAAGAGGCCGCCGCGGATGGACAGGACCTCGGCACTGGCGCGATCTGGGTGCCGGCTTCCGCCGCTGCGAAGACTGTGCTCGAAAAGGGCTCCAAGGACTTGGGGATTCCCGTACACGCAGTCGCCAAGGCACCGTCGGGAGATGCGCTCAAGCTCAAACCGATTCGCATCGGCCTCTACGACCAATACGGCGGCAGCATGCCTTCCGGTTGGACGCGCTGGCTCTTCGAACAGTACGAATTCCCGTTCGAGGTGGTCTATCCGCCCGCTCTCGATGCCGGTAACTTGAAGGCTAAGTACGACGTGATCGTGTTTCCCGACGGCGCCATCCGGCGAGGCAATGCCGGCGGTGGACGTGGCGCGGGTGGCGGCGGACGCGGCGGATTTGGCGCCAATCCGGATACTGTCCCCGATGAGTACAAGGCGGAGATCGGCAGAATCTCCGACGAGAAAACCATGCCGCAGTTGAAAGCTTTCGTGGAGTCGGGCGGAACCGTGCTGACCATCGGCAGTTCCACCAGCGTCGCGGAGGTGTTCGGCATACCGGTCAAGAATCATCTCACCGAGAAGGGGCCGGACGGCAAGGACCGCCCGCTGCCGCGTGAGAAGTTCTTCATTCCGGGATCGCTCCTGAAGGTGAACGTCGACAACCACAATCCGCTGGCTTACGGCATGCCTTCGCAGTTGGACGTCTTCTTCGACAACAGCCCGGTGATGCAGTTGGAGCCCGCTGCAGAGATCAAGCACACCTCACCGGTGGCGTGGTTCTCGGGGCCCGAAGTTCTGGATAGCGGCTGGGCGTGGGGCCAGCAGTATCTGGATGGCGGCACCGCAGTGGCGGAAGCTACTGTCGGCGAAGGCAAGGTGATGATGCTGGGTCCGGAGGTAGCGTTCCGCGGGCAGCCGCATGCCACGTTCAAGCTGCTTTTCAACGGACTGTACTACGGCAGCGCCAAAGCTGCAACGATGCCGTAGACGCTTGCTTACGCGCGCGGCTCGTAGGGCGACCGCCCTACGAGCCGCGACCTTTACGACGCGCGACCTTTACGAGCCGCGACCGTAAGGGAGCGTTGCATGTCTGAGATCGTATGCTTACCCGCCACATACGACGCGACACGTACGCCCCCCGAACATACGACGCGCGACTTTTACGAGCCGCGACCGTGAGGGAGCGTTGCATGTCTGAGATCGTATGCTTACCCGCCACATACGACGCGACACATGCGCCCCCCGAACATATGAGGCGCGACCTTTACGAGCCGCGACCGTAAGGGAGCGTTGCATGTCTGAGATCGTAAGCTTACCCGCGCCTCGTAAACACCTTTGCCACTCCTCGTCTATTCGTACCGAAGTGCGATCACCGGCTCCACCTTCGTTGCCCTCCGTGCCGGAATGTAACACGCCACCAGCGTCACCACGATCAGCATCCCCGCCATCGCCAAAAACGTGAGTGGATCCACCGAACTGACCCCGAACAAAAGTCCACTCAGCGTTCGCGTGAATACCAGCGCTCCCAGGGCGCCGATCACCGTCCCCGCGAGTGCCAGCCGAATCCCGGCCACACCCACCAATCGCACCACATCGAACGACCTCGCTCCCAGCGCCATGCGGACGCCGATCTCATTGGTCCGCTGCGCCACCGAGTACGAGATCACCCCGTAAATGCCGAGAGCCGCCAGCACCAGCGAGACCGAGGAGAACATCGTCAAGAGCAGTGTGAGAAAGCGCGGCCGCGAGCGTGCGGCGGCCATCACGTCGGTCATGACACGCACCTGCGAAATCGGCAGCGCTCGATCCAGCCCGCGGATCTCGGCCCGGACCGCTCCCGCCATCGACATTGGGTCCCCATTGGTCCGCACCACCAGGTACGCCGTGCGCGCCGGCGATTGCGGGAAGGAGAGGTAGAGTTCCGTACCGGCCGGCTTATCCAGACCGGCATTCTTCATATCCGCGACCACTCCCACAATCGTGCGCCACGGGCTGTCGTTCCCTCCGGTTCGCACGCGATGTCCCAGCGCGCTCTCATGCGGCCAGAATGTCTTGGCCATGGTCTGATTCACCACCACTGCCGGAGGGGAGGTCGCGCCATCTGCGGGGCTCAGGAATCGGCCCTCCAGCAAATGTGCGCCGATCGCCTCGAAATAGTGTCCGCCCACGAAATTCCAGTAGTCGATGTTCTGAATCGGGCCGTTCGGGACGGGCACGAAGTTCTCGATAGCGGTGTCGTTGGCGTTGATCGGCCGTACCGGCGGCAGCCCGCTCGTGACCGATGCGGTGATTACGCCGGGCAGCGCGTTCACCCGGTCCTGCAGTGACTGGAAGAATCCGCCCACCGCCGCCGGATCGCGATACGCCGTAGTGGGGAGCGCCAGCCTCATGCTCAAGACATGCTCTGGATCGAATCCCGAATTGACCTCCTGCAGCTTCCAAAATGCCTTTATCATCAGGCCTGACACAATCAGCAGGATCAGCGCCAGTGCCAGTTCGGAGGTCACCAGCACCGCGCGGAATCGATTGGCCGCGAGCGAACTGGTAGTCCTTCCGGCCGCCGCCTTCAAGGTGTCGTAGAGCGCCGAGGGCTTCATGTGGAGCACCGGGGCAAGCCCGAAGACCACGCCCGTAATGCACGAGACTCCGAGAGCAAACAGCAGCACCATCCAATCGATGCTGATCTCCCCGGCACGCGGAATGCTGCCGGCATTGGTAGCCACCAGCAGGCGCAGACCTCCGAAAGCCAGCAGCATCCCCAGAGCCGCGCCGGCCAAGGATAGCAGAATGCCTTCGATCACGAATTGCTGAAGCAACTGTCCCAAACCGGCGCCGATCGCCGCCCGCACCGCAATCTCTTTGCGGCGCGCCTCTGAGCGGGCCAGCAGCAGGTTCGCTACATTCACGCACGCGATTAGGAGGACGCACACGACCGCGGCTAGCAGAACGAGCATCGCCTTGCGAACGGTGCTCACCACGTCGTCCTGAAATCCGATCAGGACTAGGGGATGCACCTTGGGATCGAACGGATGGTTGCGCGCTCCCAAAGTGGCCAGCGAGTGCTGCTCGTAACGCAGCATCTCCCCCGCGGCCTGCGCCATGGTCACGCCGGGACGAAATCGCCCAAGGACGTTGAGGTAGTGGCTGCCCCGCCCGCCCGGACTGGCCGGATCGATTTGCAAGGGCACCCACAACTCAGGCGGGTCGAGTTCGCCGGGTGGGAATGCGAATCCCTTCGGCATCACGCCGATTACATTGCACGGATTGCCGTTCAGACGGATATCGCGACCCAGAATGCCGGGATCGCCGCCATAGGCGCGCTGCCACAGACCATAGGAGATCACCGCGGTCTCCGGCTGGTTGGGGCGATCGTCATCGGGCGTGATGATGCGGCCCATCTCCGGTGTGACGCCCAACATCGCCAGCATCCCGCCAGTGACGTACGAAGCTTGGGCACGCACGGGTTCGTTCGTACCGGAGAGGTTGACCCCCAGATTCGCCCATGCCTCCAGTGCGTCCCAGGAGTTGGTGTCGCGTTTCAGGTCGAGAAGTTCCGCTGGAGAGACGGCAAAGTGATGTAGCCCGCCATTTGGAAACGTCGGAAACTCTGTGAACACACGCACCAGCCGTTCGGCGTGGGCATACGGTAACGCGCGCAGCAGCACAGCATTGACGACGGAGAAAATGGCGGTAGTCGCGCCTATTCCGAGCATCAGGCAGGCGACCGCCGCAGCCGAAAAGCCGGGGTTGCGGGCCAACATTCGAACGCCGTACCGAATATTTTGCATCAAGCTGCCCACGGTGCCTCCTGAAAGCTGGTTAGACGAAATCCCGCAAGAACTGTTACGAATCGGAGAGGTACGCGAGGACCTCCAACGCGAGCGTATTTAGACTATTGGTGATGCGGTCCGCCTCCACATTCACTAGCGCATATCTATCCTCAACCGGATCCTTGGAGCCGACGAGCGCGTGATAGTCTTCGCGAAGATCCGGCAGTTCCGCGGGCTCGATCTTCGAGCCGCGCAGCACCGCGGCGAGATAATACAGCGTCACGTCGACATGATTGGCGAACGTGCGGAATTCGTCGCGCGCCGGCATGGCGCGTGTGCGCACCAGTCCCGCCTCCAGGGACATCACCGCGTGTATGAGGCGATGCGAGTTGGCCAGGATGCGGTGCAGCGCACTGATGCGGTCTGCGGAGACGCCAGGTTCGACAGCGAGGCGCGCCACTGACGCCTCGGCGTTGGAGCGGCTCAGCCGCGCGGTCTGGCGGGTCTGATCCAGTTCCGCCTTCCGGCGATCGTCCGGATCCAGGTAGGCATCGCGCACCGATTGGAAATACGAGCGGTATCCCTCCAGCATGCGCGCCAGCGCCTCCGGCACCTGGCTTCGCTCCCACGTAGGCCAGAGCTGGTAAGCGGCCAGCGCGATGACTCCGCCAACCAGCGTGTTCAGACCGCGGGCCACAATTACCGGACCGGGCTCGATTCCGGTGACGGCAAACATCACCACCACCAAACCCGTCAGATTGATCGCAAAGATTCCATAATTCGCGGGTCCGAAGCAGCGCAGCAGGAAAGCGTATAGAACGATCAACACCACCTCCATACCGCGTTGCGGAGCGAGCAGGTGAAACAGCCCGGTGGCGAGCCCCAGTCCGATCAACGTGCCAACCACGCGGAGGATGCCGCGGACGAAGGTCGTTGTGAAGTCGGGTCGCAGCACGATCGCGATCGTCATCGGAATCCAATAGGGACGCCGCCAGCCCACCTGGTGGGCCACCAGTTCGCCGACCGTGAGGGAGACGCCCAGCCGCACCGCATGCCGGAAGACCGCCGACTCCAGATTCAAGTTCGCCCGCAGCACCGCCATTACGCCCGCGGCACGCAGGCTCCACGGCCGCGAAGCCTCATGTCGATCGAACTCCGCGCCGCCGCTCGGCGTCGCGTGCCCCGACATCTCCACGGCCGAGCGGAGTTGTCCGGCGAGTGCGTCCACTTGCCAGCGCGCATCTTGCAGGATCTCGGCCAGCGGCGCGTTGCAACTGCGTTGGCGCAAAGTGCCTGCCAGCGATCGCAGCTCTTCGAACTCGCGAGGATGCAGATGTGCGGGCGCGAGGTCGGGAGAAGCCAGCGCGTCAGACACCGAGAGTAAAATGTGCTTCGCGATCTCGAGACTTCGTTCCAAGGCCGCAGTTTCCACTTCGGTGCAGGTCTCGCGGCCGAGCCGGATTCGCATCCGCGCCAGCACCAGAAGAGCCAGCCGGATCCGCTCGGCCTGGCTGAGCAGGGCAAGGTAACGTTCGGCTTCGATCGAGTGGGCGCTGTTCAAAGCAGTCAGGGCCACCTGCGCCTGTGTTGCCTCGGCACTGGCGGGCGGAGCCTCCAGCACGAGTGGGTCGGTCGTGGCGATGGCGGCCAGTTGCTGATAAAGCTGTGCCAGAATACGCCGCTCAGGACCGTACCGCAGGAATGGCCAAAAGGCGAGCGATAGCAGCGTCTGCAGCAGCCCTCCTCCCAGCGCCGCCGCGCCCGCTGCAACCGCCTTGCCGGGGGACAACGACTGCGCCAGAAAAACGATCAGGGTCACCACCGTGACGTTCGAGATGTCGGTGGCCTCGGTGCCCAGCGCCACCATCATACCCGCTGCAAATCCGCAGGTCCCGATCAGCGGCGCGGCCAGCGCCTGGTGGCCTGCCGATAAGCCGCCGGCAATCACCGCCAGCGAGCAGAACAGGCTTGCCAGCAGCATGCGCCGCAGGCGATGACGATAGGGGTCGGATCCGTCGGAAAAGGAGACGTTGAGTGCTCCAGTAGCGCCGATCAGGCCGCTGCCGGGATAGCCTGCGGCAACGCCAATGACCAAGGGCAGGGCGAGTCCCAACGAATTGCGCAACGCCAGCCATGGAGCGGCCTTTGCGCGCTCATAGCGAAAGACGCCGCGCCAGAACGATGCCATCCACTCTCAGGATAACGGGAAGTCCCCCGTTACCTGGGGCGAATCATTTCGATATAGAGAAACTCACAGGGAGAGGAACTCAGGTTCAGCCCGGTGTACGTGTCGGCGTCAATCCATTGCGTTTCCCCGCCGTGGAGCCGAATCTCCCGCGAGGGTCCACCAGGATTGGTGAGACGCAAGTTCACGTCACCGAGCGCGACCATCACTCCTGAGCGGGCGTCGTGGAGCGGGATCTTCGCCGACCCGTCCAACTTGGCGTGCAACACACGCACTTCCGTGTTCTCCTGCTGCACCGTGAAGGATCGCGGCGCAACTTTGGCCACGTCGATGAACCGATCGAGCACTATCTCAGCCGGAAAACGGTTCGAGAACTGATTGGCGCGGTTCGCCGGAGACGGAGGAGAGATCAATTGGGCGTTCACCAGCACGGCGAAAGCCGCTCCCGCAACAACGGGTCCCATCCAATGGCGGAGACGAGACATAAATAGACCTCCTTGCGCGCATTGTAGCAATTGGACTCACTCGCTGGGCGAGTCACTCCACGGCAGGGCGTGATGTGACCAAAAAAAGGCAGGTCCAGCGACCTGCCCCCATCCGCCGGCGGGAGGAATACGCCGGTTGATGTTCGAATACAATCTCAAAGACTCCCGCCGCGTCTAAAAAACTACACCCGTTAAAATCGATTTGAATTTACTTTCGCGCAATTTTTCCCGTCGAGTCGAATGTTAGATTTGTTGCGCGATGACACGGCTTCCCGGCCCCGATACCCATAGCTGACTCGACGAACGGGGTACACCGCTTAGAGGGAGATCCCCGGTCGCGCGCATGAATAAGGTTCTGTTCTTCGAATCCACTGCGGAACACCTCGAGAAGCAAGGCCTCTGGGAAGACGCCGGGCGTTTCCGTCTCGCCGCCGAGCCGAACCGCCATTTCCTAAGCCTTGCCGCCATTGCTTGGAAACGGCGCAAAATGTCGCAGCTTAAGCGGCGTGGTTCTCGGGGGTGGGCGAATCAATCCCGTCGATGTCAACCAGAATTCCCTGTAAGTTATTGAAAGTGAGAGGGTGCGCCTGTCGGAGTCGGACGGTTTTGATGCGGCGAACTCGCGGCAAGCCGGCTTGGTGTACGCTTTTGGTTGTGATCAGAAACCGGCTTGCACTGATTATCGCGGCAGTGGCCAGCGCGGGCACCGGCTACACAGACAAGTCCCTCCGTTCCTCTGGTCTCGGTTTGCGAGGTACTGCGAAACCTGGATACCTATCGGGACAAGCTGGTTGTCGTGGTAGGCCTGTGGTCCACCACTTTCGAAGGCAGTCTGATCAGTGAGCCGTGTGAGCCAGGCAATCGCATTTCGTTCAAGGACAGCAGTGGCCCGGCATGATGCAAGCCGGCGAGATGGAGCCGATCAAGCCGGGCGCACCGGCGCGGTCCGATTTTCCAATCGAAGAGGCCCATCTTTGGCAAAAACTGCGCGAGGTCGCCGGAGGGATTGCCCAGACGCCGCCTGTTCACGAAAGCCCCGAAACAGCGGGTAGCTGGACGGCTGTCTATTGCCGGATTCAGAGCCCTGTTTCCCTGCGGCATCGCGGTCTGCGTGGAAATGGATACGGATTGAACGGCAGTATCCCCGCGCGGTCATCCACATCATCCAAACAAAGGAACTCATCATTGGGCGCGATGGACGCGCAGTCGTGAACAAACAGCCCGTACCCGATTTGCCGGATCCACCGATTGTCTCACTACCAGTCCCACCGCCGGCGCGCCGTTGATCCCCGGACCGTTGTGCTAGTGTGGACCTGTGAATCCGGCAAACCTCAGCCGGCGCGGGCTCCTGAAGCTGGCAGGATCATACGGCGCGACACTCGCCCTGGGAACTTCCTTCGCGCGAACCTCGCCTCTCCGCTGGGAGGAGCGCCGCGACCTTTATCCGCAAGGCGTCGCCTCCGCCGATCCCCATCCCGACAGCGTGATTCTCTGGACGCGCCGGCCACCCGCCGAAGGCAAAGAGACGCGCGAGTTGACGGTCGAAATCGCAGCCGACTCCGAATTCCATCGCGTAGTAGCGACCGCGAAGGCGGCCATCTCCGAACACACGGACTGGACCTGCCGCGTGCTGGCGACTCACCTCAAACCGGCGCAAGTCTACTGGTATCGCTTCGTGGACGAGCACGGAGCCGGTAGCCGGATCGGGCGCACGGTCACGGCTCCGGCCGACCGCGACGGACGGCCAGTTCGTTTCGCCTTTGTGAGCTGCCAGAACGTGCAGCAGGGCGCCTCCAGTGCTTACCGCCGGATGATCCTCGAAGACAAGCAGCAGCCGCCCGAAGAGCGCCTGGGGTTCGTCATGCACCTGGGGGATTTCGTCTACGAGATCGTCTGGTATCCCGAGGATCGTCCGCAGGGAATGTATGCGCGCAGGCTGCGCGACATCGTCCGCTATGCGCATGGCGAGAAACACCGTGACTTCCACGTGCCCACCACCGTGGAGGATTACCGCGCCCTCTATCGCGCCTACCTCCTGGATCCCGATCTGCAGGACGCCCGCGCCTGGCTGCCCTTCGTCTGCATGTGGGACAATCACGAGTTCTCGTGGAAGGGATGGCAGACTCAACAGGACTTCGGGGAAGGTCTCCTGCCCGCGCAGACACGAAAGGTCGCGGCGTGCCAGGCGTGGTTTGAGTATCAGCCATCGCGCGCGGTGCGGGCGAATCCCGCTGCCGCGGACCAATACACTCCACCCGCGGTGAAGGACGCGGCGCTTCGCAATTTTGACGAGAGCGGACTGGGGCAGGAACCGGGGAATCTGGCGGCGATCCACAGCCTCAAGCTCTCCCGGACGCTGCGTTGGGGCCGGAATGTGGAGTTGATCCTCACCGACAACCGTTCGTTTCGCTCACAACCGATTTCTGATCGCGAGGAGTTTGTTTCGTTCCGCGCGCAAGGATTTCCGCAGGGAAGTCCGGCGGACATTGTGGAGATCCTGGACGCGGGCCGCAGCCATGGCGGCGGCCACCCCCCGGAAACGATCGAATTCGGCGGCCGGGCGTTCGCCAATCCGGCCAGGAATCGCGCTCCGCAGTCGATGCTGGGTGCGGAGCAGAAGGCCTGGTTTCTGGATCGCCTGCGCACCTCCAAAGCAGCATGGAAGCTGTGGGGCAACTCGGTGGCGATGCTCGACTGGCGCGCAGATTTCGCCAATCTGCCGGAGGGCTTGCCCAAATGGCCTGTGGCAGGGTACGCGCTGTTTACGGACGATGACTGGTCAGGCTACCGCGCCGAACGCGCGGAGATCCTGAACTTCGTTCGCAAGCAAGGCATCGCCGGTTTCGCAGCGCTGGCGGGCGATCGGCACGCGTTCACGGCGGGGCTGGTGTCCTCCTCCCTGCCGCCGGCAGCGTTCGACGCAGTCGGCGTGGAGTTCATCACGGGATCGGTCTCGGCTCCCGGACTATTCGAAGCTCTCGAATACAATTTGCCCAAGGATCATCCTCTGCGCCCGCTCTTCCTGCACGAGCCGCGCGCAGGAGGTCCGGTGCAGCCCGCCTTCAACTTCCTGATGATGCACGGGGTCGCCGCGGCGCTCGAACTGCAGCGGACTGACGACTTGCAGGCCGCAGTCGCCAAGTCGAACCCGGAAGTCGCGCCGCATCTTTCCTTTACCGATGTCGGGGGACATGGATACACCTCGGTGCGCGCCACCGCGCAGGCTCTGGAGGTAGAGTTCGTTTGCGTGCCGCGGCCCGTGGAGCGCAATACCTCTGAAGATGGCGGGCCGTTGGCGTACCGGGTGACGCATCGAGTCGCGTTGTGGAAGCCGGGAGAGCGCCCGCGGATGGAGCGGGTTGCGCAGCAAGGAACCTTCCCGCTCTCTGTGTGAAGGTCTAAGGGTGCGTGAACTCGTTGGCGTGCGGGATCAGTTCCTGGTAGATCCGATTCGGAAGGTCCGTCTTCCAGTGCCCCGTGGCCTGCGCGAATCCGCAGATCCCGACGAAGAGTAGAGCCACTCCGGCGGCCACGATCCACGCCGGGACCTCCTTTTTGCCCGGCGCGGCCAGCATCAGCGCGCCTGCCGCAGGACAACTGGCAACGCACTGCAGGCACCCGGTACACTCGGCCGACCGGATCTGGATCAGTTGGTCAACTGCCAAGGCGGAAGGACAGGCCTTCGCGCACTTGCCGCAATCGATACACAAGGACGCGTCGCGGCGGATTCTCAAGGGGCTCACCAGCGAGGCAAACCCCATCAGCGCGCCGTAGGGACAGAGATAGCGGCACCAGAAGTTCTGCACGAATACGGAAAGCACCACCAGCAGCGCGATCACAATTCCGCCACTGAGCCCCAGGAAACGGAAGAAGTTGAGCATCTTCACGTCGTCCACAATGCCGTACGGTCCTTCCAGGAAGGCGCGAATGCCGGGAACGCTCATGGAGCAGACGGCATAGAGAAAGAGCCCCAGTAGAACGTATTTCAGGCTGCGCAGGACGAGATCGAAGCCGCGAGGCAGGCGAAAATTCCGAACGAACGCCTTTTGCCCGAGCCGCCACAAGTACTCCGAGAGGCTGCCGACCGGGCAGAGCCAGCCGCAGAAGCTTTTGCGAAAAAGCCAGGACATCGCCAGAAAGGCGACCAGCAGGAACATGCCGGCCGGGTGCAGGCGCGGGATTGCGCCGGTCAGCAGAAAGACCTTTAGATTCATCAGAGAAGCGATGGGTAACCACCCTTCCACACCGGCTGGACGATCGACCCGAATCGACCTGCCGCCGGTCTCGAAATAGCGGACGAAGAGGTAAAACTCCAAGCCCATCCAGACGTTCAGCGCGAGGAAAGCCAGTTGAAACCCGTGCCGGAGGGTCTGGGAACGGTCGGGAAGTGCGCGCCGAATCAACCTTTTGCGGGTGGGGACGATAGGATTTGGGGCAAGTGTGGCCATTTGCATTTCCACCAACCCTCAGCGTAGAGTTTCGCGATAGGCAGGCGCAGTGACTGGAGTCACAACGAATTCCGTCGAGGTGCCCTCCTGAAAACCTCAATTGCCGCCGATATCCGTCTCAGAGTGCCGTATGGCGGCAGCACAATGATGGACTACTACGAAGAATTGGGGGTCGATCGCGGGGCGTCGTCTGACGAAATCCGGCAGGCTTACAAACACCTGGTGCGCCTGCTTCATCCCGACCATTGCAGCGACCAAGCGGCGCGCCCGCTGGCAGACCTGCAGATGAAACGGCTCAACGAAATTCTGCATGTGCTCACGACTCCAGCTGAAAGGGAACTCTATGATCGGGAACGATGTGGCCCGGCGCCCCAGGCCGTTCTGGCGATTCTGCCGGGGATGGCACCGCACCGCTCGCCTCCGTGGTTTTGGCTGGCGGCGGGTGGTGGCGCGTGTCTCGTAATGCTGGCGATGCTGGTGTACGCTCCAGCTTCTGTACCGAATCCGCCGGCTCCTCGCGATCAACCCGTACCGGCGTTCCCAATGGGGCCGCAGAAAGCGGCCGTCAAACGCGTGAATTCTGGTTCCCCCCTTTCGGTGGCAAACCGTCCCGCCAGAACGCAGCTACAGGCCGGTATCGCAGCGGCGTCCGGAGTTTCCACACCGCCGCCAGACAACGATCCTCCTCCGCTCACCGAGCCTTCTCTCACACCCATGCTCGAACCACTGATGAATACAGGACCACCGAGTCCGATACTGGAGCCGGTGCCGCCAACCAGCGCCAATCCACGGGGTTGGACAGGAGTGTGGTTGCTGGCGGGATCCTCTTACTCAAAGATCAGCGGCATGTACCCTCCGGAATTCATCGAGCTCAGCCTGGCCGAGAACGACGGAATCTTGAGCGGACATTACCGCAGCCGCTACCGCATCGCCGATCAGGCGATATCTCCTGTGGTGTCCTTCCAATTCGAAGGCAGGGCCGGTGCGGATCGGGCAAGTCTGTCATGGAGTGGCAGCGGCGGCTCCAAAGGCCAGGTGCAGCTTCGACTGCTTCCGGGCGGTGGACTGGAGGTAAGCTGGATTGCCGATCAGGTCAGTCCGGAACTGCAATTGATCTCCGGAACGGCGACGCTGGCCCGCAAATGGGAGTGACGGAAGGCGATTACCAAAGCGCGTACCAAGGTCGTTTGCGCTTGGCGAATGGAGCTGACGACACGGGCAGACCCTCCAGAACCAGCCCTGGATTCTCCACCAGAAGGCAATCTGCGACTTCGGGCTCGAAGGTCTCGCGAACATACTGTTCCACCCCGTTCAGAACGGGCGGACGATGTTCCAGATCGTGGGCATCACTGGCCAGGAAATGGACCAGTCCATGGGCCATGAGTTGATGGCTCGCCGCTCTTGCCGATTTTCCGAAGCGGCCGAGCAGCGATTGTGCGGTCACCTGCATCGAGCATCCGCGGCTGGCCCACTCTTCCAATTCGGAAATTCGGGTCCGCAGCATGGGATTTCTCTCGGGGTGCGCAATGACGGGACGCAGTCCGCGGTCGAGCATCTTATCGAGAATTCCGGTCGTGCTCTTGGGAATCAGAAAGTCGGAGAACTCCACCAACAGGTGGCCGCGATGGGCGATCGAATACTGTTCCGGATTGCGGAGCGCGTTTTCGATCCCGTCCAGGGTCATGTGAAGCTCGCAGCCATAGTGGATGCGGATCAGGTCGCCTGCCGCCCGTTGCAACTCGCCGAGCAGTTGCTCGACCTCCGCCGGATCAAACTCGAAGGTCAGATTGCTGTGGGAAGTGGCGACGATATCGGTGGTTCCGGCGGCCGCCGCCATCTTCAACATCTCCAACGCCTGCTCCAGGTCGCGCGCTCCATCGTCGAGCCCGGGCAGGATGTGGGAGTGAATATCGATCATCGGCGATGCAGCCTATCGGAGGGTTAGCGAGTAACGGCTTGGCTGCCGCTACAGTTTCATCCGTTCCAGCTTGCGGTAAAGCGTCTTACGCTCGATTCCAAGCAACTGTGCGGCTTTGCTCTTGTTTCCCCCGGTTGCGGCAAGCACTCGCCTGATCTGGTCCTCCTCCGCATCGGCCAGAGTTTCCACCGGCTTATCCTTAGACTCCATGGTGGTCTGCGCGCGGTACACGGCGTCCGCATCCACCCGATCGGCGAGGATGACCAGGCGCTCCATCATGTGCTGCAACTGGCGCACGTTTCCGGGCCAGGTGTAGTCCTGCAGCGCCTTGACCCCCGAATCCATCAGCTTGACTTCACGGCTGTAACGGCCGTTGTACTTGTTGATGTAAAAGCGAGCCAGGAGCGGGATATCCCCACGCCGCTCACGCAGCGGAGGGATTACAATACGCACGGTATTCAGGCGCCACCACAAATCCTCGCGGAATTTCTCTTCATCCACCATGCGCTGCAGATCGCGATTGGTAGCCGCGATCACGCGCACATCGACCTCTTTCGATCGGGAAGCACCCACCGGGCGAATCTCGTGCCCCTGCAGAAAACGCAGCAGCGCCAATTGGAAATTCAGCTCGATCTCGCCGATTTCGTCGAGCAGCACGGTGCCGCGATTGGCAGCTTCAAAGACGCCCACACGATCGCGATCGGCGCCCGTGTAAGCACCTCGGACCGCGCCGAACAGTTCGCTCTCCAGCAATGACGGCGCAATCGATCCGCAGTCGACCGGAACAAACGGCTGGGTCGACCTCCGGCTCAAATTGTGGATCATGCGGGCCACCAGTTCCTTGCCGGTCCCGGTTTCGCCTTCGATCACCACCGTGGCATCGGTTGGAGCCGCTTTGCTGACGATCTTGTAAATCTCCACCATGCCGGGGGAACTGCCGATCATCTGGCTTTCGGGCAGTTCTTCGTCCTCGGCCTCCTCCTCGCGATCGTCAAACCGCGACTCGGCGCGATGAATCACATCCATCATGTGCTCGAGCTCGAATGGCTTGGCGAGGTATTCGAAAACTCCGCCGCGCGTCGCCGCCATCACCGTCTCGACCGTACCACGGCCCGTCATCAGGATCACCGAGCACTCCGGATCCTTCCGTTTTGCGGCTTTCAGTACATCGAGACCAGTACCCTCGTCGATGTAAATATCGGAGATGACGATCGGATAGGCGGTATCGCTCAGCCGTTCCATGGCCTCGAAGGTAGTGGATACCGCATCCACGGCGTATCCCTTTTGTTCCAGTGCCGTCAGGATCGTAAACTGGAGGGCCGGATCGTCTTCGACTAGTAGTAATTTGCTCATCAATGCCGTTCCGCCACGATGGGTACGAACGCTCACGCCGCCGCTGGTACCTCGATTGTAAAACAGGAACCCGCGCCTGGCTGGCTGGTTACGCCTATCTTTCCTCCATGCTGCTCCACTATCTGTTGGACGATGGAGAGGCCGATTCCGGTGCCCGCTTCGCCGGATTCCTCCGCTTTTTTCGTGCGATAAAACTTCTGGAAGATCAGCTTGGCTTCCTTCTGATCCATTCCGATGCCCTGATCTTTCACGGCGATCCGGACATGTCCCCCGTCCTGCCAGACGGAAACCGTCACCTCGGTCCGCTGGGGCGAGTACTTAACTGCGTTCGTAAGTAAATTGTAGCAGGCGTACTCCATCAATTCCCGGTCGCCGGTGAGTTGCAGATCTTCGCTCACCGGAACAAACGATATGGTGATGTGCTTGCGGTCGGCGAGTACCCGCACGCGCTCGACGCAGATCTCCATCATCTGTTTCACCGGGATCGGTTCGCGCTTCAATTGCATCTGTCCCGCCGAGAGCCGCTCCACATTGAGAAAGATCTCGATCATGCGGGCTACCCGCTTGGATTCGGAGTTGATGGTAATCGCAAACTGCTTGCGCTTCTCCTCGTTGAGCGTGTATCGCGAGAGCAATTCGCTGGAGCCCTGAATCGTCGCCAGCGGCGTACGCATTTCGTGGGTGACGAAGTGCATGGCCTGCTGGTAGCGCTCGCGCGCCGACTGTTCTACCAGCCAGTTGCGGCGCACCACCAGGTGGTAATACCCCGCTGCCGCCATCGTGGTGAGCACCGCCACCGAGGCCGGCATCGCCAGCGGAAACACCAGGCGATGTCGAAACGCCAGGTAAGGGACCAGTTGAGCCGACGCGACAATCGCCACCGCCGCGGCGTAAGCGCTCCAACCGGGCAGATACCGGAACGCCAGGCCCGCGGCGACCGCCAGTATCAGACTGAAGAGCACCACCCAGAGGTCCGACACCTCCGAAATGAACAGCCCCTGGGCCATGGTTTCGAACGCCTCTGCGTTGATTTCGATTCCGGTGACGTAGACGTCCGGACTGGTCGGCGTCAGCAGGCGGTCGCGAACCTCGGTGGGCGCAGTCACACCCACGAAGACGACCTTGCCCGCGAATGCCTGGGCTCGCTCCGGGTGTTGGATCAAGTCGATCAGCGAGACCCGGCCGATTGGGTTCATGTTGCCCGGCAGGAACCGCACGCGCATGAGCCGGTCCTCATTGTCGATTCCGACGTTGCGGGCGATCCAGGGCGAACTCTCCACCGGAATCGTCGTCGCCCCTACCTGCAGGTCGTAGGAATGCGACGCCTGCAGAATCTCTGCGTTCCTGCTCAGCGCAAAGGCCCAGAGAGACAGGGCAAACCGCTGATCGTGGCCCGAGCGTTTCAGCAGAGGAATCGCCCGCGTGCGGGAGTCGCCCGGATCGGGCTGCGCGTGTACGTGTCCCACTTTTTTAGCGCAATTCGCAAACTCGGGACGCGGATTCTCCCATTTGCGGCCATCCAGGATAAGTTCAGAAGAGAGCACCATGTTCGGCGTGGCACAAAGTGCATCCGCCAGGGATCGGTCCACCGCGGCATCTTCACTTTGATCCGCCAGGACGATGTCGACCGCCACGGCTTTGGGCTTGGCAGGGGCAAGCAATCGCAGAGCTTCGGCTAGCGGCTTGCGAATCCCATGCATGCCTCCGGGAATCGCGGAGAGTGAGTTCTCGTCGACTGCCAGCAGCACCGATTGCGTCTGCCATGGCGGCGGCTGATACAGGCGGAACATCAGGTCGTAGGCGGCATTGTTGAGGGTCGGCCCGAGCGCCCAACTCCCGATTACGGCAATCAGAAATGCTCCCGCCAGGAGCCCGACGTAAGATGCCGTACGCTTCCAGCCCCGCCGTTCCATGCTCAACTCTCAGTATAGAGGCGTACCAGTCGCGGTTTTTCGACAGTGGCCAAACCACCTTTCGCAAGCTTTTGGTAGGCTGGTCATTCCTATGAAAAAACAACTGGCTTTTTACCTGCTGGCGACGGCGGCCGCCTGGGCTGCGCCGCCGGCGATTCGGAGCGGAGGCGTGGTCAATGCCGCCACCAACGCTCCACTCGGCACCGCGGGCTCCGGAATCGCCCAAGGCTCCTATTTCGCGATCTATGGTTCGGGCTTGGGGCCGGACACGTTCGCCAGCGCGAGCATACCGTATCCCACCACGCTCGGCGGCGCTTCGGTGACAGTCACCCCGGCGAGCGGCGCCGCGGTGCAGGCGTTTCTCACCTATGCGCAGGCCGGACAAATCAACGCAATTTTGCCCTCGACGACGCCGCTCGGGGGCGCGACGGTGACTGTCACTTACAACAACGCCACCAGCACCCCGGCAAAGATCACGGTCGTCCAATCGAGCTTCGGCACTTTCTCGACAGGCTATCCGATTGGCGCCGCCGCCATCATCAATGTCAACACAGCGCCCCTCTACAATCTGCTCACCAACGCGGCGAACACGGGGGATGTTCTGGAACTCTTCGGCACGGGGCTCGGTCCCATTACCGGCGGCGACAACACCGCTCCCGGCGTGGTCTCGCCCAGCGGAATCGACGTGAAGATCCTGGTCGGAGGTACCGTGGTGACGCCGCTGTACGCAGGCCGCTCGCCGCAATATCCCGCATTGGATCAGATCAACTTCGTGCTTCCCTCCGACCCCGGCATTCCGGACGGATGCTTCGTACCAATTGCCGTGCAGGTGAACGGCGTGGTGGGAAACTACGCGACTTTTTCGAAAGCCACGGGCAGCCGGACGTGTCCCGCGCCGCTGGGCCTGACTCCCACAGCGCTCGCGAAGCTCGATCAGGGCGGGAAGTTGAACGTGGGCGCGTTGACGCTGGCGCGCAGCACGATTCTGGCCAGCATCGTCGGAGGATTGAGCATCCCGATTAACGCGGCCACCGAGCAGGCAGGGGGCGTGTTTGCCTCCTTCGGCACCAGCGACCTGTTCGGTTTGCTGCAGACCCCGGGCGCCATTCCGCCGCTGAATGCGGCGGGCACGTGCCTGGTGCAGACGGAGCCCTCTACGGCCGCGCCTACCAGCACCATACCGCCCATCGTGAAGTTCCTGGATGCGGGCAGCAAGCTCACGCTTTCCGGCCCTAATAACAAGGCTCAAGATCTTCCGTCGCAGGCCAATGTGGGATACGCGGCGTTCCTGGCGCAGAGCGGCGCCACCCTGTTCGGGTTGCAGATTCCGGGCGTGCCGACAGTGCCCGCGGGAGTTCCTGCGACTTACATCGAGCCGGGAGGCTGGACAATCAAAGGCTCAGGAGGCGCGGATGTGGGAGCTTTCACCGCCAGCATCACGGTGCCAGCGGCGCTGAATTGCAGCCCGAGTTGCGATATCACGGCAATCGACCGGACGCAGCCGTTGGTCATTCAATGGACAGGTGGTGGTGGCAGCCAGGACTATGTCGAGGTCGCGGGTGTGGCGACCACCGCTTCACTGGCGGATCCCACCAAGAATGTGGCCGTCCTGTTCGAGTGCACGGCCAAGGCGAGCGACGGGACGCTCACGGTTCCGGTGAGCGTGCTGAGCCAGATGCCCACCAGTTCGGCCGATGCGCTGGCGCCCAATACCGGCGCACTTCTGGTGATCAACGGCCTCGGCAATTCGGACGCCAGTTTCACGGCGCCTCTGACGGCCGGCGGCGTTCTCGATGCGGGCTACTTCGGCTACACTTCCGTGCGAACGAAGCTCATGCAGTACAAGTAATCGGGCCGGGGCACCCGCCAGACTGTGACGCTTTCCTCCGCTGGCTGCCAGCCGAGCGTCGACACGAGCTAACGGCAGGTCGGTGATCCGCCCCCACGTGGAGCAAGTCACCGACCTTGTATACTGTCTGAAATGATAGGGCGATGGGTGTTGGGGGCAGTTCTGTCTGCCTTGCTGTTATCTTCCTGCGCGAACCAGAGTGCGGCGCCGGGCGGTGGACTGCACGCGACCGTTCAGATGCGCGACGGAAGCACGCTCGTTGGCACGGTGCTGTCCACGTCGACGAACGAAATCTCGTTTCGTGGCGATGACAACGTCACGCGCACGATCCAGATGAGCGCCGTGAGATCGGTCGACTACGGCGACGCGCCGGCCACCACGGCGGGCGGCGGAGGAACGCCGCCGCCAGCTCCGCCACCCGACGGTGCGGCTCCGGATCCCGTTCACGATCAGCACTACCACCCCACCGAGCCGGTGATCACCACCAAGACTTACGTGGTGCCCGCAGGCGCTCAAATCTCCGTGCGGAACGAGGAGACCATCGATTCCGCGAAGGCGGTGGAGGGGCAGACTTTCGCTGCCGAAGTGACGCGCGACGTCAAAGACAGCGCGGGAGACGTGGTGATTCCGCACGGCGCCAACGCCCAGATCATCATCAGGTCTGCAGCCAAGGGTGGGCACTTCCGGGGAGCGTCCGACCTGATACTCGATCTGGTTTCGGTCTCGGTAAACGGACAACTCTATCAGCTCGACACCACGGATATCGCGGAGAAGGGCAAGGATGGGGTGGGTACGAATCGGCGCACGGCGAAGTTCGCCGGGGGCGGCGCGGCAATCGGTGCGATCATTGGAGCCATCGCCGGGCATGGGAAAGGAGCCGCGATCGGCGCCGGCTCGGGCGCGGGGGCTGGCGTGCTCACGGAGCTGGTGACGAAAGGGCCCTCTGTGCGGGTGCCGGTGGAGAGCGTGCTGACGTTCAAGCTGGAAAGACCTTTGCAGGTGACGGCGGCGCAATAGTCTCCTCGAGACGAGAGATCACGGGACGCGCACGCCGCCAACCACTTCATGCTGCAGATGGTGGACGCCCGAAAAGTCTCGACAAGAGTGTCGAGACGGCAAACAGAGTGTTTGCGCCACGTCACAGTTCAAGGCAAGCTTCCAAACGCAGAAACTATCGCTGGCTCAATCCGCCATCGACCGCGAGCGTCTGGCCCGTGACGAAGTTCGACGCCTTGAGAAAGTACACTACCGCTTCCGCGATCTCGGCTGGTGTGCCGCCGCGTCGCGCGGGCGTGATGTCGATCATACGTTTTCCCCGTTCGTCGATGTCGTCGAACGGGATCACGCCGGGAGCCACGGAGTTGACTGTGATTGTGGGCGCAAAGGCTTTGGAGAGGGCGCGCGTCAGCATGATCACGCCGGCCTTCGAAGCGCAATAGTGGGCGTGCTCCGCCCAGGGCCGGATGCCGCCGAGGGAACTCAAATTCACGATCCGCCCGCCGCCTGTCTCGTGCATGAGCCGTGCGCCATTCTGGCAGCAGAAGAACACCGCTTTCAGATTCACGGAGTGAATGAAGTCCCAGTCCTCCTCGGTAATGTCGAGCGGATCGAAGCGGGTGAAGCGAGCCGCGTTGTTCACCAGCCCATCGAGCCGCCCCAGACGCCGCTTCAATTCGTCGAACATGCGGCCGATTTCGGGAACGCTCTCGAGATTCGCGCGAAACAATTCGGCGCCGCCGCACTCCTCGGCAGTCTCGCGAGCCTCACGCTCCGAATGCTGATAGTGGATGGCGACGCGAGCTCCCTCGCGTGCCAGACGTAGTGCAATACCGCGGCCGATGCGCTTGGCCCCTCCGGTCACCAGGATCACCTTGCCGGCGAGGCTTGCGGAGGACTCATGAGGTGTTTCAAGCGATGGGCTCTTCATGTACTTCAATCTCCTGCGGATCGATTCCTTCTCTCACCGGCTCGGGCAATCGGCCGGTCACGTGCGCCCAACCCCAAAAGATCGCAGTCGTGGAACTGAGCACGCCGGCAATCGCACCAATTGTCCTCGGATCCCAATACTGCGACGCGATTCCCGCGGCCATCATCGAGAGCATCATGACAGACCATTGAGTGGATTCCATGGTGGCGAAAACCCGTCCGCGGAATCCGTCGGGAACTACGCGCAGCAACTGCCACATGTTGAGCGTAGAGCTCACGCCCACCGCCGCGCGGGAGAGTCCGATCAGAACCAGTGCCCACCCGAAAAACCGCATCTGGCTGAACAACACATATGACCCGCCATGCACCACATAACACACGATAATGGTGCGCTTGTAATTTTGAAAGCTGAGTTTTTTGCCGACGGTATAGGCCAGCGCGCCGCCGCACACCAGGCCCACTCCGGCACAACCTTGAATCATGCCCAGGCCCGCGGGACCGCGATTGAAGACCAGTTCGCCGAACACACTGAACAGAATCTGCGCCGCGCCGCCGCCCGTGGCCCATCCGATATTCACCATCAATAGCCCCAGGATCAGGGGCACCGAGCGCATGTATTTCAAACCTTCGACGTACTCGTGCCACGGCCTCACCACCTGGGCTTCCGTCAGGGAACGCCGCGCCGGTCGAAAACCGTGGCCCGGCAGAAACAGGCGCGAGATGCAAATCGCCGAGATCACGAATGACAGCGAGTTGCCGAAGAAGGCCCATGCGTAACCGAATTGTGTCACGCTGGCGCCTCCGAGCAAAGCTCCGAGCGCCAGGGTGGTCCAATTAGTGGTCTGCGTCAGCGAATTGGCGGTGTGCAGTTCCTCACTGGTGGCGATGGCCGGCAGAATGGAGGCGCGGCCGCTGGTGAAGAATGGCGAGGCGACCATTAAAAGCCCGCTCAGCACGTACAGCATCCACGTCTTGTGGCCGTGGATCGTGAGGATGAACAACATGGCGACCACCGCGCGGATGAGGTCGCTGGCGATCATCACGCGTTTGCGGTCGAAGCGATCGAGCACCACGCCGGCCAGCGGTCCCACCAGCATTGCCGGGATGGCGCGTGACAGCATCACGCCGCTGACCACTAGTCCAGACCGGGTAGTGGCGACCGCGAGGCTGAAAACCGCTACGTTGTTAAAGTGATCGCCGACTTCGCTGACTACTTGTCCGATCCAGGTGTTCCGGTAGTTGCGATTCTCGCGCAGAAGAGAGACGAACGCGTTCATCGCGGCCCGAGTGCGCGACAGCGGTCAGGCAAGAGTCTCCTCCCGGACCGTGATGCTGCGGATGTAGTCATGATCGAGTTCGTAGCCCAGGCCGGGCTCGTCTCGAATTTCGATGGTACCGCGGGGTGTGGTCTCTACCGCCGGGTGGATGATGTCGCGCTTCCAGTAGCGCTTGCTCGCCGAGACGTCACCGGGCAGCACGAAATTCGGCAAGGTCGCCAGCGCGATATTATGCGCCCGGCCGATTCCAGCCTCCAGCATGCCGCCGCACCATACCGGAATCAACGCCGCCTGTGCCACATCGTGCACCCGTCGCGACTCCGCGAATCCGCCCACGCGCCCGAGCTTGATGTTGATAATGCCGCAAGCGCGCAGTTTCACCGCCTGTTCGGCATGATGCGCCGAACGGATGCACTCATCCAGACAGATCGGCGTTTTCAGATGCGACTGGAGTTCGGCGTGATCGATGATATCGTCGTGGCTGAGCGGCTGCTCGATCATCATCAGGTAAAAGTCGTCGAGGCGGCGCAAGTGCTCCGTGTCGGCCAGGGTGTAAGCCGAGTTGGCGTCGGCCATGAGCTTGATCGACGGAAAGCGCTCGCGCACCTGTCGCACCACGTCGACATCCCAACCGGGCTTGATCTTCATCTTGATGCGCTGATATCCGGCGGCCAGTTCGACAGCAATTTTCTCGAGCAACTGCTCGACGGAGTCCTGAATCCCAATGGAAACGCCGCAGGGAATCTCGCGCCGCGCGCCGCCCCCGATCTTCTTCCAAAGAGGCACGCCCTCAAGACGCGCCGCCAGGTCCCACACGGCCGTCTCGAGACCGGCGCGCGCCATTTTGTGGCCACGGATGTGCGCGGTGAGTGGATAGACCGCCTCAGGGCTCTGCAGCTCACGTCCCAATACGCGGGGCGCGACGTAATCGCGCAGAATCGGCCATGCCGAGCCGGTCCACTCCTCGTTGTAAAAGGGATTCTCGCCGGCCGTGACTTCGCCCCATCCTGAGACACCGCCGCTCACTACTTCCACCAGGATGATGTCCCGCTGATAGGTGCGCGAAAAGCTGGTCTCGAAGAAATGCACCAGGGGCATGCGGATTTGGCGCAGCGTGATCCGTTCCAGTTTCATTGCCAGGGCTCCAGGAGGTACGATCCTTCCGTCTCGGCGCGCCGGAAGCCGGTGACCGCCAGCCCTTGGCTGAAGGCTTCCAGAAATTTCCCGGCATTCGCTTGTTGAATCGCGCGGGCCCGTTTGGGCTCGGCGCTGCGGATTTTGGCGATGTCCGTAGGGTACGAGATCTGGCGCGTCGGGTGATGTTCCACCCCCGCTCCCTCCAGAGCTGCACACACACGAGGAGAGCTGAGCCACCACTCGGCGATACAGCGGTCGGTGGGCAGGCCGCCGTGAAGCGGGCTGTGCGTCACGCCGTACTGATTCTCGCTGTAGCGGCGCACGATGGCCCCCAGGCGCTCGATATTGAAGAAGGCATTCTTCAACTCCAGGGGATCGAAGGTCCACTCGATCAGCTCGATCCCGCGCGACATTGCCTCTTCGCGCTGCCGCAGCTTGAGGCGGCGGCCGATGCCCGCGTTATGATACGCCGGCAGAACTCCCAGCATGTGGCTGTGCAAGTAGGGCAGCCCAGGCGGCTTCACGCCCGGGATGGCGAAGCAGAATCCCACCATCGGAGAACCGCTCTGCGTGGTGTCGAAGGCGCCAAAGACGTGGCCCCCGACCTTGCTCACGACCACCAGAAAACGCAGCGGCAGCAACTCCACATCCGCGAAGCCCCAGATCACCTGCTGCAGGCGAAGCACCTCCGTGAACTCCTCGAGATGCGACAATTGGCGGATTTCGATCACCGCTTCGCTTCCTGCCACAACGCCTCCATTTCCTGGATATTGGAATCTTGAATCCTGGTACCACGCTCGGCCAGTTTCTGCTCGATGTAGCCGAACCGGCGGCGAAATTTGGCGTTGGTCTTGCGTAGCGCCTGCTCGGGATCCACCTTCACGAAGCGAGCGAGGTTCACCAGCACAAACAACAGGTCGCCCATTTCGTCTTCCAGTTCCGCTGGTGAGGCTTTGCGGCGCGCTTCGGCCAGTTCGGCGAGTTCCTCGTGGAGCTTGTCAAGCACCTGCTCGGGATTCTCCCAGTCGAAGCCCACTCCCGCTGCGCGTGACGCGATCTGCTGCGCCTCGACGAGTGCCGGCAGTGCGCGCGGAACGCCATCCAATAGACCAGGATCGCGGTCGGGTTTGGCGGCCTTCTCCGCGGACTTCACTTCACTCCAGATGCGCTTTACGTCGCTTGCAGTCTGCGCGGATCCTTCTCCGAACACGTGCGGATGGCGGCGGATCAGCTTGGCGTTGATGGCGTCGAGCGCATCGGCGATGGAGAAGCGGTCTTCTTCGGCTGCCATTTCCGCGTAGAAGACGGCCTGCAGGAGAAAGTCGCCCAACTCTTCGGCGAGATCGTTCCAATCGCGGCGGTCGATGGCGTCGAGCACTTCGTAGGTCTCTTCGAGCGTGTAGGGCTTAATGCTGTCGAAGGTCTGCTCGCGGTCCCAAGGGCACCCGCCCGGTGCGCGTAATTGGGCCATGAGACTGACAAGCTTTTGAAATTTCTCTCCTGCCGCGGATTGGTCTTTCATGATTAAGGCGAGCGATTTCCCTCAATGTAACATGATGCGCTGTGGCGCAGACACCGCTGCTCTCTGCGGTCTCGAGACTGGTCTGCGACACGTCGCGCTTCGGGAGGAACCGGAGGAATAACGTTTAAACATCGCCGATCCGTGAGGTTCCATACCTCGCGGATTCGCACTGCACCATGATGGGGCGAATGTCACCAGCATACAAAGAGGCATAAACGAAGGTTAGAGGTATCAATCGGCTGCATACTGTTCTATAGTGTCCTTTTGAACATTATGGCGAATGGCACCCACACCCACAGCAGACGTAGCGACTGGTTAGACAGAAACACCACATTGGACCGCGGAAACAGGGTGAACCTGGGAACGCCTCTTTCGTCCGGAGGGCCCGGAAAGCGGCCCACCCATCAGCAGATTGCGGACCTGGCCTATTCCTACTGGGACGCGCGGGGGCGACAGGGCGGCTCGCCGCAGGAGGACTGGCTGCGCGCCGAGCGTGAACTGCGTGAGCGTGGATAAGGGCAGCACCGACACTCCCCTGGCCCCTTTTAGTTGTGGCTCGTCAAGCCTTTTGCTACAACTTCGCCAGCACGTCCGATAGTTCCCGTCCGGGATATTCGTAGTCCTGCAGCTTTCCGCTCAAATATGTCTCGTACGAACCGAGGTCGAAGTGGCCATGTCCGCTGAGGCAGAAGAGGATGACCTTCGCCTGGCCTGCTTCCCGTGCGGCCAGGGCCTCGTCTACAGCGGCACGAATCGCGTGCGAGGATTCCGGCGCGGGAATGATGCCTTCCGAGCGCGCGAATTCGAGCGCGGCATCGAAGACCGGAATCTGCGGATAGGCCTTCGCCTCGATGTGCCCCAAGTGCACCAGATGGCTGAGGAGCGGGGACGCACCGTGGTAACGCAGACCACCGGCGTGAATGCCGGGCGGAACGAAATCGTGGCCCAGTGTGAACATCTTGATCAGAGGTGTCAGCATGGCGGTATCGCCGAAATCGTAGGCGAAGGTGCCCTTCGTCAGGCTCGGACATGCCGCGGGCTCGACGGCGAGGATGCGCGGACCCTTGCCTGCGAGTCGATCGAGCACATAAGGTAGTGCCAGACCTCCGAAATTGCTGCCGCCGCCGAAGCATCCGATCACCACGTCGGGATCCTCGCCCGCCTGGCGCATCTGTAGTTTGCTTTCCTGGCCGATGACGGTCTGGTGCAGCAGCACGTGATTCAGCACACTGCCCAGGGAGTAGTTGGTGTCGGAGTGGGTCGCGGCGTCCTCCACTGCCTCGCTGATAGCGATTCCCAGGCTGCCCGGCGAATCGGGAGAGTCCGCCAGAATGGCGCGGCCCGAGTTGGTATGGGGGCTTGGACTGGCGAAAACTTCGGCGCCCCAGGTGTTCATCATCAGGCGGCGATACGGCTTCTGGTCGTAACTGATGCGCACCATATACACGGTGCACTCCAGGCCGAACATCTGGCACGCAAGTGAAAGCGCGCTTCCCCATTGCCCGGCGCCGGTCTCAGTCGCGAGGCGACGGATGCCGGCGCGTTTGTTGTAGTAGGCCTGCGCGACGGCGGTATTGGGCTTGTGGCTGCCGGCGGGGCTGGTGCCTTCGTACTTGTAATAGATATGCGCCGGGGTGTCGAGCGCCTTCTCGAGGCGGCGCGCGCGATACAGCGGCGTCGCGCGCCACAGCCGATAGATGTCCATCACTTCGCCGGGGATATCGATCTCGGACTTCGGCGAGAATTCCTGCTCGATAATCTCGAGGGGGAAGATGGGGAGCAGGTCTTGCGGCGTCAGCGGGGCGCGGGTCTGCGGGTGGAGCGGAGGCTCGAGCGGCTGCGGCAGAGCAGGCAGCACATTGACCCACGACGAAGGGATCTCGCGGTCGGTCAAAAGGAATTTGGTCTGGTCTGGCATGGAAAGGCTTATTGTAATCCCGGGAGACCGCGTGGAGACGATTGCACGGATTGGTCCGATAGGGGAGCCGCTACTTGCTACGAACATCCTCGACTCGGAAGAACGTCTGGCCAGCCTCTCACTGTCTCCCAACGGCTTCGTTCTCGAGGAGTTTGGATTCTCCTCGTTCGTCGAGATGGCATTTCGAGAAAGACTGCATGTGGCGCAGAGACTCTCTCTGCCGCGTCCCGACTCTTCGGGACGCTTTTGCGCCCCTTCTACCACTCTCAAGTACAGCGAGAAGACGCCGCGATGAGGGATATGCGAGGCACCGCAGATTAGCAGACACGCCGAAAAGCGTCGAGATGAGTCTCGACGCGGCAAACAGGAGTTTGCGCCACGCCTCGTCAGAACTTTAACAGGCGATTGATCGCTTTCCCATATACCATCTGGCCCCGCGCGTCGCGGACGTACATCATGATTCCCGCCCCCACCAGGAATGCCAACGTGTGTATCGCCAGAATCAGCAAGGCGAAGTGCGCGTCGCCCATATTATTCTGCAGCACCGACTTCATTGACCGAAAGACCCAGAATCCGCTAATCGCGACATGCGCCAGGAAGTCCGGGACCGCCGGCAGATCGGGCACGATGGCCCCGGCGAGCAGAATCTGCGGGATCAGCGCGATCGGCACCAGCGTGCTCGCCTGGTCCTCGGTGCGCGCGATCGCGGAGAGGAACAGGCCGGTGGCAGTGCCGGCCAGCATCGACACCACCATGGAGATGAACTCGCGCGCGCCTTCGCCGGGTATGGATCCGAAGATGCTCACCAGCATGAAGAGCAGCACTACCTGCGCAATCCCGAACACCCCGAGCACCGCCACCTTGGACAGAAGGTAGCTGATGATCGAGAGATTGACGTCGCGCTCCATGCTGTAGACGAAGCGCTCCTTGACGATCTCCTTGGAGGCGTTATTGCATCCGCACCAGAAACAGGAGATTCCGAGGAAAAACAGCAGCGAGAGCGCCTTCGGGTCGACATTCTGCACCGAGCCGAAGACCAGCACCAGGGCCACGCCGATCAGGCCTGTCTGCGCGAAGGCGATGCCCATCGTCTTGCGGTCGGCGGACAGCAGCTTCGAAAATCGGCCGGTGAGGATGGAGAATTGGCGTTTCACCTCGGGAAGTTCGTCCTGCACGCGTCCGGCCTGATCGGCGGGGCGCGCCGGAGTCATGGACTCCGCGGGCGCGGTGGCCAGAGGCTCGGCAATGTAGCGGCGGAATTCACCGCTGCCGCGGAATCGGTCGCGCCATTCCTGGCCGGGCGCTTCGGCCAGCTTGCGATACAGGTCGCCCAGTTTCTCCAGTCCGAAATAGCGCTTGGCGGCCGCCGGAGGACCGTAGTACGCGAGCATGCCAGGCGGCGTCATGACGATCAGCTTGTGGCAGAAGTCCTCCACGTTCGCCACCGTGTGGGTGACGCAGATCACCGTCATTCCGCCGTCGGCCATCTTGCGGAAGAGGCGCATCATCTCCCAATCGGTGCCTTCGTCGAGGCCGCTGGTCACTTCGTCCAGGAAGAGCAACTCTGGCTTCGACACAGTCTCGTTGGCCAGGGCAGCGCGCTTCTTCTGTCCACCGCTCAGATGTTTGATGGGCGTCGAGGCGCGATGCTTCAAGTCCACGCGCTCGATAGCCTGCCCGACGGCATCGCGCAGGCCGTTGTCCGCGGTATCGGGTGGCAGGCGCAGTCGGGCCGTGAAGCGGATGCACTCTTCCAGGGTCAAATCTTCATGCAGCACGTCCTTCTGCGGCACCAGCGCGATGCTCTGCTTCACAGTCTGGAAGTTCGCGTACAGGCTGACGTCATTGAGGAAGACTTGGCCCTGGTCGGCGGGAGCGCGGGCACTCAGCGCCTGCATGAGCGTGGATTTTCCGGAGCCGCTCGAACCCAGAATGCACACGAACTCGCCCGGTTCGACGACCAGCCCCACATCGTCGAGAATGCGGATCATCTGCCCATCGGAATGCGACTTTACGGTGCGCGTGAGATTGCGCGCCACCACACGCAGATTGCCTTCGCGCGAGGACTGCACCAGGCCGCGTCCCGTGAATTTGAACGAAAAGGGACCGATATCGATGCGGTCGCCGGGACGAAGTTCGCGCAGCGTGGTGATCAGTTCGCCATTGAGAAATGTGCCGTTGCCGCTGCCTAGGTCACGGAGGAAGATCCGGCCGCGCGAGATGCGGACCTCGGCATGACGCCGCGAGACGCGCGGGTGTTCCAGTGTAATGCCGCCGGTTTCGGGGGCGCGGCCGATGACGGTGTCGCGATCCAGCAGGATCTCGCCAACGGGGTGCTGCACCTCTTCTATTTCGCCGGCGAAGTTGCCGACCACGGTTTCCCCGACATTGCGCTGCGCGTAGCGAGGCGGAGCGTTCGGAGGTCCGGGACCCCAGACCGCCTTGTCGCCGGGATGCGGTGGGTCGAATGGCACGTTCGAAGCGCGCGGTGGGCGCGGTACGGCGGGAGGCCCCGGCGGTGGTGGAGGTGGAGGCGGTGGTGGAGGTGGTGCGGCACGCGGAGCTGGTGGAATCGTGGCGCCAGGCGGTACGGGTGGAAGCGTGGGATCTCCGGATTGCGGCCGCACACGCGGCGTAGCGGGGCGCGGCTCTGCCTGCCGATTCTGCATGCCGGGCAGTTGCGTCCCGCTCGGCTCCTTGGCATGAAACAGCATGATGGTGCCGCCGAATTCGATCTGGTCGTTGTGCTGTAACTGCACCGGACCTGCCAGCACCGCGCCGTTCCGCACGGTGGGCACGGTCGGCGATAACGGCTCGATCCAATAGGCTCCGCCGCGGGCGACTACCGATACCTGGCGGCGCGAACAGGTCTGGTCCGGAATCGGCACCGAGGCATCGGGATCCCGGCCGACGGTACACGCGTCGGGTCCAAACTTCGCCAGCGATACGAGCCGTCGTAACTGCGGAAGATAGAGTGCGGGATATTTTTCCATACCGAGACCTTAGGGCCGGGAATTCGTGTCCCAGATATTCACGCGTACCTCCGAAGACTTGGGCACGAGTTGGTAGAGGACGCCATCGCGAATGCGAAATTCGTCTACCGGGTGCACCAGGTAATCGAGCGGAATATCCAGGAGTTCCACAAACTGCTCGCCGCCCGGAGCATATTGCCGGACGACCTTGCGAACGTCGACGCGCGACCCGGGAGACGCGGCCTCTATCGCCACATAGGTTCGTTGATGCGCGTCCGCGCCCAGGCGGCGCACCGAGACCATGCTCTCTCCGGCAGCGTTGAAGCGCACGTTGACCAGCGGACTCTCGGTGTTGGGATTCGGCTGTCCGGTCACAGTCGCCTGTGTGCCGCTGAGCAGTGTGACTACGCCGGCGTCGATGGCATCCAGGTCGGGGTCGCGTTCCGAGGCAAGGCGAGGAACGCCGTAGCGCCCGGCGCTGTCGGATTCGAAAATGTAGCGCTCGCCGGTATTGGTGCGGACCACGCTCAAGGCGTTGTTGGGGAGCACGCGCACGCGTTCCGCGGCGAACGAGATCTGCAACTCGCCGCGAAACTGGCCGGCGGGATCGAAGAAAACCAGGCGTTGCCGCAGCGGGTCCGCAATTACGAAGCCCCCGTCGGGCCAAACGTCGAAGGTCGCCGGGCCCTCGGCCGGTTCGTCCTCTCCGGCTTCGGAAATGGTCAGCGCCGCGGCGTCGCCCGCAGGAGTGGCGGGGTCGGCGACTACGCGCGCGGATATGCTCACCGAGCGCGTCAGCTTGACGGAATTGCCCCGGACATTTGCCGGCGTCATGGATTTCCGGGCGGGCGTCTCCTGATGCGAGCAGGCCGATGCCAAGGCCAGCAGGCCGATGAGAATCGGGCAACGGATGGAGGCGCTTTTCATGGATCGACCAACCGGCTGGAGCGGATGGGATAGTATCCCGCGAGGCTCGACCAGCTCAACCTTTCGTTACGGATCACCCGGCCGGCGGCCCCTTGCGCTTCATAGATGATCGGTCCGCCATCGCGGCGATAGCCCGCGAACAGGACGACGTGCGAGCCGGGCTTATTGAGCGCGTCGCCTGGTTTCAAGTCGTGGTAGACGTTCCCGGCGAAGCGCATGCCGAGTTGTTCGAGTGTGGTGGTAGAGAAGTCGTGGGCTCCGGTGCGATGCCCCCAGCACCAGGCAACGAAGCCGGAACAATCGGTGCCCGTGGTGCAGCGCGAAATACCGTGGCGCTTGTGCGATCCGGCGGCGAATCCTGCGCGCAGCTTGCGCTCGAACTCGGCGGGTCCATCGGCTCCGCCCCAATTGTAGGGGAGGCCAGTGACCTGTTCGTTGGCCGCCCAGTCCGATTGATAGGCGACGCCCTGAAGGCAAGGCGCGCGGCGATTGGCTTCGCTGCAGATCCAGGAATAGCGCGCGAGCACGTCGGCCGTCTGCATGATGTCGGCGCGAGTCATCGCTCCGCTAATGCCGGGGCTGGGAATGCTTAGGTTGTTGCTGGCGTTGTTGAACGGCGGTGCGGCCGGCCTGATCACCAGGGGCAAACGATTCTGCACCTTGTTCGGCAGTGGCGGATTCGGAAGGACAGGGTTGGATGGATTGGGATTCGGATTCGGGTTCGGAGGCGCGTTCGAGGGGTTGTTGGGCTGCACCACCGGGATCTGCGAAGGCCCGGCCGGCGGCACCCCCGCCGTGCGGTAAATCCAGGTCATGAAGCCGAGCCCAAATCCGACTCCCACCGCAGACGCGGAGTAGATGAGCGGGACCAGCCACTTCCACCCGGCCAACGGATTGGCTCGCGGCGTAACCTCTTTTACCGTGGCCCGCCTCTGCCCCAACTCGGCTGCCGATTTCGGCCGATTCCTTGGATCGGATTGCAGCATGGGCAGGATCTCGTCGCGCAGCTCGGCAGGTACGTTGGGCGGGATCCGCGGCTCCGCCTTGCGAAGCTCCATCCCCTCGTAGAAGGTCTGCCCCATAGGGAGCGGCACACCGCTGGCAGCTTCTGCCAGGACCAGCCCAAGGCTGTAGATGTCGGACCGCGCGTCCACCTTTCCGCCGTAGAGTCCGAACTGTTCCGGCGATGCGTACGCCAGTTTCCCTTTGAAGCCGGCCATCAGGGTTTGGGTCGCAGAGGTGTTCAGCGCGGCGATACCGAAATCGATCAGCTTGGCTTCTTCCGGGCGGCCGTTCGGAAGAATGATGTTGCCGGGAGAAATGTCGCGATGCACCACTCCCAAGGCGTGCACGGCGGTTAGCCCCGCGCCGATCCGGTACATCAGCGCGCGCACCGCGTGGGCGGAGAGCGGTCCATGCTGCAGCACCTCCTCCAGCGAAGGACCTTCCACCAGTTCCATCACCAGGTAGACGCGGCCCTGCTCCTTCAGCAGGTCGTGACAGTGCACGATGGCGTCGTGCTGAATCTTCATCAGCGCACGCGCTTCGCGAATGAAGAGCTGCTCCATGGCAGGTTCGGAGGAGAGTTCGGGGCGCAGCACCTTGATGGCGCGCAGACTGTCGAGCTGATTATGACGCGCGCGATAGACCCATCCCATTCCGCCGCCGCCCAGCACACCCAGAATCTCGTACACGCCGAAAAGCACGGTTCCGACGGGAATCTGCCGATCGCTCGCAGGTGGGCCGGGGGGTGTAGGTCTGGTTGCCATGGATGACTACTGGGTCCGGTATCTTTGCAGGATCGCCATCTGTCTCTCCGCCTGGTCCATGAAGTTGCGGCAGTTGGCCATGTCTCCCGAGCGGAAGGATCCTTGCGCTGACTGCGTGTACCCCACCATTGCGTTCAGCGCGGTCTGAATTTCGGGGCGAAGCGACTGGCGGTTGCGGGCCAGTTGCTGCCGGATGGCGTTCCATTGCTGATTCGTGGCGTTCGCCCGGGCATTCACTTGAACCAGACGGTTGTAAGTGTCGTTATAACCGGGTGGTAACTGACGCCTCTGCGGATTGTTGTACGCCGGCTGGTTCGGGTATGGCAAGTTCGGATTGGTATAGGGCGGGCGCTGGCCATAGGCGGGCCGCTGATTATTGTATGGCGGTCCCAGGTTGCTTTGCGGCGGATTCGTGGCGTTGTAAGGCGGAGTCAGATTGGGGTTAGTGGGTGGAGTCAGATTGTTGGCGGGCGGAGTTACCGGGTTACTCGGCGCGGGAGGAGGTTGAACCGGGATCGCCGGATTCTGAATCGGCGGCGCCGGGGGCTGAATCGGCGGCTGGACAGCGGGGTAGCGCACCACTCCGACCATCTGATGCAGACCGAGACGCGCCAGTCCCGCATGCTGGTCCAGTTGGTCCAAGGCATAATAGGTCCCGGCAGCGATCAAGCCTGCCAGAAACAGCCAGCCGAATACCAACTGGGCAAGCTTCACTGTTTCCTCGAAGAATCGTCCTGAACGGGGGCCCGGGAAGCGGAGGGATAGACGATGAGATCTCCGGTGACTGTGCGGAAGAGCACGGCAGTTTACCCTTGAGTGACGCCAGTATACCCCATGCCTCGCGCAGCGTGCAATCGATGACTCGATGCCGGTCAGAACGAAGCAGAGCTGACGTTGCTAGAGCCGAGACTTCGGGAGTGCTCTTCCGAGTCAATTCCGTCGGAGTCCGACGGAATATCTCTGTAAGCTATTGAATCTGCAGAAGCGTACCCGTCGGACTCAGACGGGTAGGGGTCTGCTGACGACGTGGGCGGATCACGTTTTCAGATTGGGAGAATCTGGCCGATAAGCTCGGGCTGCTGACGGAGCAAGGAGAACGAAGCGGCAGCGATGGAGCGCTCCGGGCGCTGGAGATCATCGTGGGAGAGAACGCCTTGCGGTCCGCGGTCGATTCTTATGTCGCGCACCACCGCGGTTCGGAACTGGCTCGTTCGGTTCTTTGGCAGCTACATCCCTGGAGTGCAATGGGCCGCTGCTATGAGATCTTTCGTCAGGCAGAGTCCCTTGACGCGCGCAGGTCGGCGGTTGAACTCCTACGAGTTGTCGCCGATCACCGGGCAGTTCCCTGGATTGCCGAGTTTCTGGAGGACAGCGACACTGGGGTCCAGGCATGGGGTGCGGGCGTGCTGGATCAGATACTCTGGTCGGAACTGGTTCAACCCGAGGATGTCGAGGATCTCCTCCATAGAGATGAGCAAAGCGGCTAAAGGTTTTCTCTTGATCACGATCGGCGTGGCCTTCGCCTATATGTCGAATTCGGCGAACAACGCCAGCGGTATGATTGCGGGAATCATATGTATCGGTTACGGCGCAGTCCTGGTGGTGTTTGGCCTGCTTTCCGCCGGAGAAGAAGGCCCGTCCACCCCCGCAGGCGCGCCATTGATTGCCACGGACGGCATGCTCCATCTCGACGAGCCTCCTACGACCCCGGCTCCGATCGCGCCGCGGCCGGAACCGCCTCCAACTCCTGACAGCGGCGGTCCACGAGACTCTGATCGAGGCCATGGAGGCCCCGATCATCGCGGAAGAGCCGTATGCCTGTCTGGAGATGCTGTGCCGCAAAGTTGCCGATGGCCCCGAGGTGCGTGCGATCGTCGCAGCGATTCGCGCCGGCGCCGTGGAGACGATGCGCGATCCAGGCTTTATAGCGGAGGGTGGAGCGCTCGGCGAACTCTCCGGGAAAGTTTCCGCTGGCGGAGAGGTTTCACCCGCACTGGCAAGCTGGGCGGTCCGTTCCTGGTACGCCGCGCTGCGAAAATAGATTATGCGCCTGGCACCATTTCTTCTCGATCAATGGCTGGAGCAGAAATTCTCTGCCGATCCTCCAATAGAGTACGACCTCGGGGCTAGTACAGGACCTGTCTGGACTTTGCGAGAATTGCTCGCGCTCGAGCAGGGCGACACGCTCGCGAGACTGCTCGACATGCCCGTGAGCTACACACCGGCGACAGGCACCGACGAACTGCGAACGGAGATCGCGCAGATGCACGGCGTGGAGCCCGCGGATGTGCAGGTGGTGACTGGAGGCGCCGAGGCGCTACTCATCCTGTTTCATCACGCGGCGGCGCCGGGTTCCAACGTCGTGCTGCCACATCCTGGATTCCCGTGGAATGAGGCCATGGCGAAGTCGTTCGGGATCGAGGTCCGGCCATACCATCTGCGGGCCGAGAATCAATTTCGAATCGAACTCGACGAGATTCGCGATCTGGTGGATGGGAACACGCGCTTTGTGCTGGTGAATTCCCCGCACAATCCGACGGGGTCCGTCCTTTCCGATTCTGAAATGGAGGCCTTACACGACTTCTGCGCGGACCGCGGCACAGGTTTCGTAAGCGACGAGGTGTATCATCCGATTTATCACGGATCCGCGTCGAAGTCGGCGGCTCGGTTGGAACGTGCTACAGTCCTGGGCGATTTTTCCAAGGCTCTGTGCCTGAGCGGACTTCGCATGGGATGGCTGATCGATCGCAATGCCGCGCGAATGGAAGCGTTCAAAAACGCGCGGAGCTACTTCACGGTATCGAGTTCTCCTTTGAGCGAGGCACTGGCCTCGATCGCGATTCGTCATCGAGGGGCCATCTATGCGCGAGCCCAGTCGATCTCGGGGGCGAATCTCGCGCTGCTCGATCAGTTGTTCGCGGAGTGTAAGGGTGTGCTGAATTGGGTTCGTCCCGCTGGTGGAATGACGGCGTTTCCCTGGCTCGCGGATGGAGGGGACGGCCGCGAGTTCTGCCGCCAGATCGCCCGTCAGGGTGTGTTGCTTGCACCGGGAGACTGTTACGGTATGGCGCCGCATTTCCGCATTGGATTCGCGGCTAGCGGAGACGGCTTCGCGAAAGCGCTGGAGAGATTTGCGACGATTGTCTGCGCGCTGAGATAACGCCGGCCCGGAAGAGGCGAAGGCTGGAGATACCCGCCAGGATTCCGAACGTGTCGGAGATCATGTCGAGATACTCAAGTCGATTGCCAAACTTGATGGCTTCGAGCAGTTCCAGAGTGATGCCGAAGATTAATAAGCCGGCAGCGATCAGTGCGACTTGAGTCCAACTCTCCCAGCGTCTGGCGGCGATGCGCACCGCCAAGGCGAACGCAAGCACGTGCGCACCCACGTGAAACCACCCCTTCAACGCAGTGTGCCCCTTCCAGGAGTGCGGCATGAGTGAGAGGACCACGAGTGCCGCCAGGAAGATGGCGAGGAGCCAAGGACGCGCTTCGGCTTGCGGTGAGTTCGTTCGCACTGGACGCATGCGGCTCGCATTACCGGAGGTAGTGCCGCCAGGCGACCGCCCCGTATTGGCCGGCGAGCCGGACAGGCCGCAGAACGTGATGCAAAAAAGCCAGGCCCGGCGGCAGTTGGAACCACTCGTCGGCCTCGGGATGCGGCGGTTTGAAGGCCGAGTGCATAAGGATGAGTACCCGGTCGCTCCAGCGTTCTCGAACCTGCAACATGAAACGGTAGCGGAGGGCTCTCGCCTGGTAGTGAGATGCCTCTTGAGGCTTAGCAAACAGGCTTGCCATCACCCAACTGAGCAGGCCTTCGGTGACACGGTCCGACCCAATCCCCTGCCCTGCCGGCGATGGAATGCGAGCACCGCAAAGCTCCGCGGCGAGCCGCAATCCGAGCCGTAGAATGCGAAGTACGCCGTGCCGCCGGGCGGATTCGCATACGAGATTCCAACGGATCTCCGGGCGATTACGAATGACCTCCGCCAGACAGCAAACCCACTCGAAGCGCTCCCATTGGTGTTTCGCGCCGTGAATACAGAGGTAGAGCACCAGATCTTCCGGACTCAGTGTCCGGACCATGGTACCCGCGAGATTCAAGTGGCCGGCCCGTTCCCAAACGTTCGCCATCGGCAAATCGATGGATGCATGACGTTCACTGAAGCGCCAGTGAAGCTCCACGATCTGACTTCTCGCGGGGTGACGATATTGAAGGGCGCACTCCGACTGGAGGTACGCCCGCTCCTGCTGCGGTGTCAGTGCCACCACCGGCTCGTAACCCAGCCGCTCCAGTGCTTGTTGCGCATCCGCCAGATCGGACTGCGGAACCAGGATGTCCAGGTCGGCGAACGATCGCAGAGCAATCTCTCCATAGGCCTCGACGGCGACTACGGGGCCCTTAAAGGGAAGCGCCGGGATGCTCTCTTCTGCGAATGCTCGCAGGATCCGAAGCAGTTCTCCGGTAAGCCACAGGCTGTGTGCGGCGACCATGCGAGCGGCCGCCACAAGGGCAGTTCGCGGCTGTGGCGGCAGCATGTCCAACCACCCGCGTCTCGCCAGGCAGTCGTGGACCAGCGGCAGCAGGCCGTGCCGCTGGCCCTCACGCAACACCCACCACCAGTCCAGATCAGTATTCAGCAGGCGCAGGAGGGACGATGCATCAGAGGGATCGAGCGACCGGCGGGCACTGAGACGCAAGAATTCCGTCTCCGGCGGAAGTTCGTTCTGCGGCGCGCGAACCGTCGGCTCAATTTCGAGGTGCGAACTGGTTTTCAATTTGCGCCACCATTCGGGGAATCTCATTCAGGTCCGTGAAGGTTCGGATCCGGTACATGGGTACGGTGGCGGCGAGTCTTCCGCACATCCGCAAGTGCTCGCCGTTGGCCTTTACTCCCCAGCGGGCGGGAACCGAATGACGAATGAGTTCGGTAATCGATTCCACCGGCGACAGGCGTTGCATCGCATCCGAAGGTGCCTCGCGATCGAGGACGCAAATGCCGGCCAAGGCTACCGGAGCGGTAGAGAAACTCCTTCTGACCTCCTGCGCTTGTTTTCTTTGTGTGGCATGGATAACGCTCAACGCTTCACGATCGTGCCCCAGCGATGCAGCGACATCCGGATATACCTTCAAAACCGGAAACGCCGACAGCACCAGCGGGGAATTGCCAGTCCATTCGATGGCGGCGTTGTCGTCCGCAATCACCGGGCATCCGCGTGCATAAAATGCGGAGGCCATCGACGACTTTCCTGCGCCTACTGGCCCGATGAGCGCAATGGCACGGCCGTTCAGATTGACTACGCTCGAGTGTAAGACGAATAAACCGCGCTGATGCAGGACAGCGGCCAGCATCATTCCCTGCACGTACATCCGCAAGTATTCCGGGTCGACGTCAGGCTCAGGAGTGATGAGGATCCGGCGTCCCTCACGTACCACAAACTTTCCCGCTTTCGGAAATGCGAAGTGGGCGTGGAAGGGTGGTCCATCATCCCATTGGATGGACCGATTATTCACGACACCACCCGGGGGCATCAGGGTCACTTCCACGTCGCGGCCAGAGTCGCCCAAAGGTAATTCGGACAGGGCGATCTCCGACCCGATACCAAGGTTGTATGCCGAGTAGCAGAACATATTCGGAAGAAGTCTTCACAACACAGGACGGGCCTTTATTGTTGGGACTGCCGGGGTATGGACTACCCCGGCAGTCAGGCAAAGCAGTGCTTACCCGCTAATGCCCTGGTTCTCGAGAATGAACCCATCGTTACCGCCGAAGTTTTTCACCTTTGGCTGCAGCGTCATGGTTTCTACGTCCCCGAGCACCGTTAATTGTGGCCGGCTCCATTGTTTTTTGTTGGTGTCCGTCACGAGCTATTCTCCTTTCTCCTTCCGGCCCCCTCGCGCGCCGGTCGGGTAGTCTTACGAACCGAATCCAGCGGACCTCAACCAGAGCGCCAGATTGACGGCGGCAAAGAGGTGAAACGATTCCCCTTGGCTTCGGACGTAATTCTTTTGGTATTCGCGGTAGGCTGCTTTCATGGCCCCCGGATCCACGAAGGGCGCTAGTTCCGCCGCTCCGCCTAACGTTACCTGCTCCAGCTTCTCTCGCTCGAAATCGAGGAGACGCCGGTGAAAATTGGGACTCAGATTACCTTTCCGCGGTCTCCACTGAATTTCCGGTGGTATGATGCCGGCCATCGACCGCCGCAAGATCCATCGGTTCCAACCTTGGGCCAATTTCTGTTCGGCGGGCAGCGACAGGCAGAACTCCAGCAGCCGGCGATCGAAAAACGGGTAGCGTCCCTCGATTCCGAAGGCCGCGGTGGCCTTGTCCGCGATTTCTAACGTATACGAATACAATGCTTGCCCGATGCTCGACAAATGGTATTCCCGTGCACTTCGCTTCAGCGACCACGCGGTTTGATCGCGCAACAGGTCGTGAGCGCGTTGCTCGATCCTGGTACGGCGCTTCAGTTCGTCGCTGATCAGAATATTTTGCGAGAACGCCTCCCGATACCGTCCTTGTAGCATTTGTCGCGCCGAATGAACCCAACGCGGAGCGAATGGTTTGACACAGTACTTGCGAAGAATGCGCCAGGGATGTACGCCAGCCAGATGGTTCGCGGTCAAAAGAGTGGTTTCCCGCCACAGAGTTCGCCAACGGAGGGTGGATGCCAGTTCCGTCAGACGTTCGAAACCGTGCGAAACCGCGCTGTCGCCATCAAAGCCGTCGAGGAAGACGCGGACTCCTTTGGCTTTCGCGGCGCCGTACATAGCCCAGTGCAAGTAAAGATTGGGAGCACAATTTGCGTGGTCCAGATGGAAGTGCATGCGCTCCACATCGCGCATCGGACTGAGGAGGTCGGCGCGAACAAAGTGCGGATCGAAACCGCCGGACTGCAGCACAGCATTCATCTCGGGACGTTCATCGATCTTCGAGCGATCTTCCTGGGGAAGATCAGGAAAAATGAGTGAGAACGTAGAAAGCGGAGACGAGCCGGGAGCACGCAGATTGCGCGCGACACACGCCACGGACGACGAATCGAGGCCGCCCGAAAGTGCGCAGCCGATGGGAAAGGCGCTACGGGTGCGGCACCTTACGGCTTGCGTGAACTTCTCCCGGAATGCTTCCTCGTACTCCCGGTCAGACTTGAGACGCAATTCCCTCGAACTATCGAGCTGCCAGTAGCGGCCCACGCAAAGTTTGTCGCGCGTGACAGTCATCGTGTGTCCGCCGGGAAGCCGCAGGATGCCTTCGTAGAATGTGCCGGTGCGATCCTCGAACAGCATGATGAGGTACTCAGCTACGCGCAGTTCATTGAGTTGCCGCGGGACTTCCGGAAGATGCACGAGCGCTTTTACTTCCGATGCGAAGAAAATAGCCTTGTGGGTGATGTGGTAATACAAGCTTTTGACGCCCATGGGATCGCACGCGCAAAAGAGCCTCTGGCGGCGCGTGTCCCAGATCGCAAATGCGAAATCTCCTGCAAGCCTGCTCACGCACTCCTCTCCCCACTTCTGGTAGGCGGCTGCGATGAGATCGCTGTCGCTTGGAGCCTGATCGCGGAGGTCCGTCCGCAAGATCGCGATCAACTCTTCGCGATTGTCGATGCGCGCATCCGATGTGATGGCGATTTCGTCGCGCAAAGAGGGGAGGTGCTCCTGTAATGACTCGGGTGTCACGTGGAGCATGCAGTGACCGAGGGCCACGGGCCCATCGTGCCAGACGCCTTCCCCATCCGGACCGCGGTGGCTCAGTCGATCCAACATCGACTGCACCAGTTGCACCCCTTCAGGCTGCCCATTTCGGCGAAATACCCCGCAAATTCCGCTCATGCGATCAGATGCTCCGGATCGGGCATAGCCGTGTAATTTCGAATCACCGAGTCCGGCCCGCCCACGACAATTTTTCCGTCCTGCACCAGCCAGGCATGCGCGAGGATCTTGCCGCTCGCGTCGCGCCTGACTCCTATCTGCAAGCGTGACTCACAACCATGACGCCGCAATACGGCCTGCCCCACCACAGCAATCGCCAGGCAGGTGCTTCCTACCGGTGAGTGGGCCTCCGCGCTGCGCAGCGATCGAGTGATCTCGTCAAGAGACCGGCGTCGCACCGCCGGCAGGGACTCGCCGGCGCCTGCAAGAAACCAGACTCCCCGGCGCACTACACGCAGCGGCAACCACGTCAGTGTGAAACGCGACAGCGCGAGGAGCGCACAGATTTCGGCAATCAGCGCCAGCCGGCCAGGCGGACAGCGTAAGATCTTGTTCAGTTTCTGGCGCATTCTTGCAGGGTTACAAGGCCATGTTCCGCCAGTTGCCTGATGAGCGCATAGACTTCCGTCTCGCACTGTTCGCGGGTCACATCATACTCCTGGATCAGGCCCTCCACCAGTTGCGATACGGTACGGCCCGGCTCGAGGCGGCGCCAGATTACAGTGCCCAGTCCGTTGAGAGCGAAATACTTTCCCGAGGGCACGTCCAGGATGACAGTATCACTGGCGACCTCGCAAGCGACTGCCTGGCTGGTCGGTGTAATGGAGAGTTCAGGAGTTATCGAGTAAGTCATATTATGTTTCTCAAAGCTACGTTGGTTATAGATTTGCGGTTATCTTTGTTGAACCGCGTTTTCTCTTGCTTTGACGGCCAAGTCGCTGCTACACTGAAAACTCAAACCGTAAGAACACGTACAAGTTCAAGCCGCGATTACTCTTCAGGTGCCGCTCCTTCCGGTTGGCTGTAAAGTCGAATTCCATAGGAAGAACTATGTCGAATCGTTTCTTCAGATTGGCAGTTATCCCAATAGTTCTCACGGGCTTGAGCGCGCTCCCCTGCCGGGCCCAATCGTATAGTGTCGGAATGTTCGGCGCCGTCGGCGACGGGAAGACCGACGACACTAACGCACTGCAGACTGCTATCAACACCATCCCCGCGGGTTACACTGTCGACTTCGGAGGCCCGAGTAAGACCTACCTGATCAGCTCCCGCTTGAACCTTCAGGGCAATCATACTTACAGCGGCACTGCCACTTTGTTGATGAGTAAGAATGCTCCCCAACACACGGGTATCTTTAAGGTGCCCTACGGCACAGGCAACAACATCACGATCAGCGGACTTACCCTGGATGCGAACGGAGTTGGCGGCGCCATTCACGTAGCGGTAGATGGGGCAAACGCGATACCAGCGAACACCATCCTGATTTTGAACAACACGTTTCGCAACACTCTGGCGAATCCTGCCGGCCCATGGGACGGGGCGATTTACGATCCCGTGGGACTGATCAATTCCCAGATCGTGGGCAATGCAGTCACCAACTGCGGAACGGGAATTTACGTGACCAATGGCAACAACCTGGTGATATCCGATAACACCTTCCAGACGGTCCACTATGGAGACGCCATTTCGCTGGTCTTCTCCGCAGCGCCCTTCGCATACGGCCAAGGCCTTCAGGTCCTCCGCAATACCGGACAGCACTTGGGGAGAATGGCGATTGAACTCTGGCCCAACGGCACCACTCAGTCCTCCACGGTTCAGTCGGCGGTGATTTCCGACAATGCCTTCACCGACTGGGACAGCGGGTTCGATCCGGACCCGTTTGGAATCTCGATCGTGGCCGGCCAGCAGATGATCGTACAGGACAATAAGCTGATTGGCGGAGTCGCCGGCTTCGGAATCGAAGTGGGAGCGCCGCTTTCCAGCATCACCCAGAACACGATTCAAGGCTTCCCGGTGGGAATCGTGCTGCACGACAGCCACGGAACCGTGGTTAACGGCAATCTGCTCTCGCAGCAGACCATTGCGGGCATCGAACTGTCCAATGCTCCCGGGTCGCGCGCCAACCTCTCTATTATCAATAACCGCATCCTGAGCCCAAAGAGCGTCGGCATTTTCGTCGACGTGAATGACTGGGGTGGCTCCAGTATCACGAACAACTCCATCTGGCGCCAGGCTGGCACTTACCCGGACGATGCGACTGGCACATTTACTGGTATTGGCATCACGCCTCCTAACAGCCCGGTGACAGTGACCGGAAACGCGATTACGCAGTCGGCCGCGATTGTGCCAGGTGGGTTCACCTTCATCGGAATCCGCATCAACGGGGATGCCGGCTCGAACGCTAACTCCTCCTATCAGAAGAACGCAGTCCTCTCGTTGTCTCCCGCAGGACAGACGATTGGCCTCTTCGGCAACACTGCCGGCTCCCTGAACGGCGCCATCCTGCAAAACAACAGCTTCCAAGGGCTGTTCGCCGCCTCGGGCGGAGCCGGTTCGACGCTTCAGAGCAACAGCGGTAATCTGGTCTATAACTGCACGCAACTTGGACCGATCCCCCTCAATTAGCGACGCGGAGTGAGGCGGCTAACCGCGGCCATCCCTCCGCATCACGATACATAACTCTTCTCCCGAAAGCGCCCCGCCGTCGTCACCGCGTGCGATGGCTTCCAGGTTATAAGGCTCGGAGTACATACGGGCCGTAAAGCCGTATTTCCGGCAATTCTGATTAATGAATTCCGGCGTGATGACTAACGGGTGCTTACGCCCCCAGAGGTCGGAGTAGTGATTCGACCAGCTACTTTCCGGATCCCCGTTGGGACAGAACGTCACCATCACTCCGGTGTCGGTGAGCGCTGCACGCGCGATCCGGAAAATGATGCCGGGGTTGGGCAGATGCTCGATCACGTGCGCGGAAAAGAAGCAATCGATCGAACCCGCCACCGACCCGAGATCTTCGAGTAAACGGCACTGAAGCTTGGTCCGGGCGAATTCGCGGCGCGGCACACTGATCTCCGACGACCAGACGTCGAAGCCGGCCTGCCGAAATTGCCAACTGCCATACCCCCACGAACATCCAAAATCCAGCAGCCGCGCCCCGCGCTTCATGCCCAGCGCCCGGCATACCTCGATATAGGGTGTGAAGTCCTTCACGGTGCCGGCGAACCCGGCTTTCAGAAGATCGGCCAACTCGTCGTCGGAAGGCATGCGGGTAGTCATACCCTCCTGGTAGGTGTTCTGATAGAACGCGCCGGCCTGCTCGGGCTCTTCTTTGGGAACTCGGAACCGGAGCCGGCAAGGCTGGCACTCGCGCAAAGCCGTCACCAGATATTTGCGTCCCACCACGCGAGTGGCAGGGGATCCGCAAGCCGGACAACTGACGTCTGTGTCCCCGAGCCGGGTCAGGGACCACTTGAAGTAATCGATTCGTTGGCGCATTTGATAGGTCATATTTAATCGCCGGCCATGACGGCCGCACATTCTCCCATCGCAAGACTCCTGTTCGCAGCCCCGAGATAAATTTCCATCAACTCGCGGTAATTTCGTTCCGCTGTGTAGCATGCCTCGAACCTCGCACGGGCTCTGTTCCCCAATTCCGCTATACGTTCGGGATGTTCCCAACACCACGAGACACGAGCTGCCAAATCGGCCGCATCGGAGGGCCGGAAGAGCAGTCCGACGTCCTGAGTCCCAATTTCTTCCTCCATTGCGCCGATGCTGCTCGCCAGCACCGGAAGTCCGGTCGCGAACGCCTCCAGTACGGTGAGCGGCACACCGCCCTCGAACCAGATGGAAGGGGCGATGAGGCAGCGCGCCCGCTTCATCTCGTTCATCACTTCGACGCTCGAAAGACGCCCCAGCCAGCGGATCCGGGAATCGACTTTCGCCGCATCTGCGACCAGGCCGGCCTCCGGTCCGTCTCCGGCGATCCGCAATTGGATCGGCGAATCCAGCAGACGCCACGCCTCCAGCAACGTGCTGACGCCCTTTTCGGGTGAGAGACGCCCGACGAACAAAGCATGTGACTCGCGTTGCGAGCAGAAGCCGGGGTCGGGATCGATGAAGTTCGATTTCACAACGATCCGGTGCGGAGCAATGCCGCCTTCGACAAAGCGTTCCCGAGCCATCCTGGTGAGGGCGATGTAGCGATCGATCGCACCCTGCCAGGTACCCAGCAGGCGGTGTGCAAACAACATCGCGGCCACCGTGGCGGTCGCGGCGCGGTCCCGCCGGTAACAGGCGTGCGCCACCGCGGGCCATGCCAGCAGTTTCCCCTTGCAATCCTGGCAAACCACGCCCTGCCGGAGGAACGTGGCGCCCGGGCACAGGAGCCGAAAATTGTGCAGCGTCAGGACTACAGGGATCCCCTCCGACTTCGCGGCATGGAAAGCCGCCGGCGAGATCAGCGGAAACGTATTGTGAAAGTGGCAGATGTCCGGCTTCACTCGCCGGATCGTGGCTTGCAACTCGCGGTGCACGGATGAATTCCATACCGTCTTCGCGGCCAGCACGAGGCGGGAACAGTCGGACACGTGGTCGTTGTGCATGCAGAAGCGCACCACCTCATGGCCGTACCGCTCCATGAGGGAGGCTTCCGCAGCGAACACGCGGTCTTCACCACCGGGCTGCTGGTAATAGTTGTGCGCTAACAGGACTCGCATACTCAATTCGCCGCATGGCCGGAGCTGCCGCCATGCCGATCAGAAGATAGAAAGGAATCGCGCCGAAGGGCGCCTCGAACGCATTACTGAAAAAAGCGCCGCAGAGGAACATGGCCCAGGTAGCCAGTCCCACCGGCGTACCCGAGATTTTCGCGGCGTCCCACAATACTTTGGCCACCGAGCCCTGCAGCAGGAAGAACAACACGACTCCCATCCAGCCGCCGTACGCAAATGCATAGAAGAAGACGTTGTGGGGGGTGCGAATGTCGCGCTCCCTGTAGCCCACCAGGTCGCCGAGAGGATAGCCGTAGCCTTCGCCGAACATGGCCAGTTCGGTCGATTCGTTGCCGTGGTCCCAGATCGCGTTCCACCAGACAATGCGCCACTCTGCCGTCCCCGCCGCTGTCTTTGCAGTGCCGCTGTACTCTTCCGCGAGATCGGGAGCAATCGGCGCGATCACGCGGCCGATGGTGTCACGCGTCGAAATCTGACCGACGCGCGTGCTCGGCGCGGGGATACTGAAATCGGACACGTACCCCACAATCAGCAGTGTGGAGACGGCCGCGACTCCGGCAAATAATCTCCCGAACTGCCGTGTGAAGAGGACCCAGACCAGCAGACCCACCAGCAGTCCCAGAAACTCGGCGCGCACCTGCACTCCCAACATCACCGCGGCATTCACCAGAATCAGGTGCCACACGCGCGAGAGTTGAGGCTCGAGCGACAACAGACCGATCACTACTAAAGCGGAGCCCGCCGGTTGTCCGATGAGGCGCACATCGGTGCCCGGAATCGCGAGCGGAATTGTGTTCAGGAACGCGATGTACAGCAGGCCGTAGATGCCGTTGACCCAAGCCAGAGCTCGGATGACGCGGCGCAATAAAGTGGGGTCCTGCGTTCCGGCCCAGATGCCGATTAAGAAACAGAGCGGGTAGTAGTGAAATGCGAAGCCTTCTATGGCCAGTACCGGCGAGCGATCGAGCGCAATGCCGTGGATCAGCTCGAAGATTCCATATGCCATCGAGCAGGTGAATGCGAATGCGAAAGGGGTGAGCGGCGAGGGCTCCGCCAGGGAAGTAAACCAGCGATCGAAGATGTCGCGGGGGCGAGTGAGAAGGAACGCACCAATCGCCACCTCTCCGATGAAGAGCTTGAGCGGAGGAATCCCAATGTACGCGAACGAGCGCGTCATGGTGAGATATCCCACCACCAGGAATGCGACGATCCTAGGCCAGGCTCGCATAGAAATTCTTCCACGCCGCGACGAAGTTGCCCGTGTCGTAGCGGAGCGCCGTTTCGCGGGCCTGAGCGCCCATGGCTTGCCGCTGGTCCTTGGTCAACTGCATCAGATTTCGAATTGCCGTGAAGACCCCCTCCACGCTGCGTTCCATAAGGAATCCGTTCCTGCCGTCGGCGAGCATCTCCTCGACGCCATTCAGAGGGGTAACCAGCAGCGGCAGTCCGGCCGCGGCCGCCTCCAACGCTACTAGCGGAAACACCTCATAGCACGAAGGGAGCAGAAACGCATCGGCGGACCAGTAGTAAGGTCGGAGGTCACGCTGCATCCCTTCGAAGCGCACCGAGCTCCCGAGGCCCATCTTGCCAATCCGCTGCCGATAATCCTCGAGCAGGCCCTTTTCGCCTCCGATCACGAACACTTTGAGGTGCGGATCCGATAACCGGGCAGCCGCTTCCAGCAGGAGCGGCAATCCCTTGCGCTCGAAGTGCCCGAGGGCCACGAACACCAGAACCGTATCTTCTGACGCGATGCCAATCGATTCGCGCAATTCCTGTCGTTGCTCCCAAGAGGGCGGTCGCAGACGGTCGACGTCGACCGAATTCGGCAGAAGGAGGATCTTCTGTCGCGATGCCGGGTACTCGCCGCGCAACTCTTCGGCGAGTCCACGGGAAGGCACCACGACGTGGCGAACACGACGATACACCAGCGGCTCCATGCGCGCCGCCGCCCAGTGCGCCAGTCCTCTGAGCCAGCCGCGCAGGCCAGCGGCTCTGGTTTCGCTCCAGTGCCGCTTCAGGTAGCGCCGATGACAGAAGTGGCTGTAGGACACCTGACCAAGCAAGAGATTCGATTCCACCAGTTGCACGAGGTCGAAACGCATTCCGCGAATCGTGCGCGCCCAGAAGTAGGCTAGAGGCGCAGCCAAGTGGTATAGCGCGTAAAGAAGAATGTACGGCCGCACAGGCACGGGGATCCGTACCCAGCGGATGCGCTCTGGACATGGATTTTCAAACTCCACCGCGAACACCGTAAATTCGTGTTGGTGGCAAAGGCCGTCGAGCATTTTGAGGTGGCAACTGCCCACCGGGTTGTTGCGGATGACGCGGTAGTCGAAAACGGCGATACGCATTTCAATCACACTGCGGCTGTACTTCGGGTTCGGCCAGGGAAATCGTCATGCGGGGCGTCCGGCGCCAAAGCATCGTGGCGCACGACAAAGCGATGAACGACTCCGCGCCAACGACTGCAATCGCCATGCCCATCTGCTGGTAGCGCGACGCCAATAGTGAGGCCAGACACACGTTCAACACCCCCGCCGAGAGGACTACCCGGGTCAAGATCCCGTACAGACCGAGAGGCACCATCCACTGCATGGACATCAGGGTGTTGATCCCAATCAGCAACGGCAGCACGGCGAGCAAGCGCAGTACCGGAACTGACGGCTGGAAAGCCGCACCTAACAGAATTCTCACCAGCAGCGGCGCCGCCAGGTAGAGCATCGTCCCCAGCACTACTCCTCCGGTCGCCACGACAGCGGCATTGGTCCGGAAGAGCTTGAGGGCGTCTTCCGGGCTGTGTTTCATCAGGCGGCTGAGACGCGGGAACAGCGCCTGGTTGAACGGATTGAGCACTCCCATGGCAGCCCGGCTGATCTTCTCAGCTCCGGAGAAGTAGGCCACCGCTTCCGGCGGTGCGAACAGTCCGAGCAGGAACGCATTTCCGGCGGTGTACAGCATCGCCGAACTTTGAAATAAGAAAAGGCTCCACCCGGATCGCAGAGCATCATGTACCAAAGCGAGCCTGGGTACTTTCAGGCGAGTTTCCCGGCACACCAACACCAGACCGACGGTAGCGGTCAGCACCGATGCTGCCGCTTGCAAGCCCGGCACCAGCCATGCATCCGCTGGATGCCGAACCCACAGAAATACTCCCGATGCAGCCACCAGTTTGGTTCCCACATCCAGGCCCGCCACGACTTCCATTCGCTCACGTCCCTGGAAATACCAGAGCGAATTCAGCCCCACGGCGCATCCTGCCAGCACCGCGGCCCAGAGGATCGCCGCGTCGGCCGCCAGAGACGGAATGACTCGCTGTACCAGCATCGCGAGCAGACATCCGGCTGCGACGAGCGCCAGTTTGGCGCCCACCACGCCTGCCACCAGGTCCGAAAGGCGTTCCGGTGAGTCGCGATGCCGTGCCACTTCGCGAGTGGCCGAGAGATTGAATCCGTATTCCACGATCAGGCACAGCGAATTCCCATATCCCTGGGCGATTGCAACCGTGCCCCATGCCTGCGGTCCCAAAGTGCGTACAAGATAAGGCACAGTCACCAGCGGGACCGCGTAGTTGACGACATACGCGCCGTAGAGCGAAACAATATTCGAGAGGACACCTTCGCCCAGATGGTCGGAGATCCGCCGGATCATCGGCTCGCTCCTCGGCGGCAATCAATTCTCAAGCTGCCATCACCGCAGGCAGCCGCCCGTTCTTGCGCAGTTCGCTGGTGATGAACCGGTACGTCTGCTCTAATCCTTCTTCCAGGCTCACGTGCGGCTCCCATTGCAGGACCTCGCGAAGCTTGCTGTTATCGCTGTTGCGTCCCCGCACGCCGACGGGCTTCGACAGATCGTACTGCTTGTGCACTTCTTTTCCGGCGATGGCGGATACCAGGTCAACCAGTTCGTTCACGGAAATCAGGCGGTCCTGGCCGAGATTCAGCGGGTGCGGATAGTCGCTGCGCATCAGGCGGCAGATCCCCTCCACGCAATCGTCGATATAGCAGTACGACCGCGTCTGGTTGCCATCGCCCCAGACTTCGATGGTGTCGCCGTCATTCGCCAGGGCGATCTTGCGGCAGATGGCGGCAGGGCTCTTCTCCCGGCCGCCGTCATAGGTGCCCAGCGGACCAAAGATGTTATGGAATCGAACTACACGAGTCTCAAGCCCGAAATCTTCCCGATAATGACGGCACACTCTTTCCATGTACAGCTTTTCCCAGCCGTACCCATCCTCGGCGTCCGCAGGATAGGCATCCTCTTCACGGAGGGGCTTGACGTTGACATCGCGCTGGAGATATCCGGGATAGATGCAGGCACTGGATGTGAACAGGAAGCGAGTCACACCTTGCTGGCGCGCGGCCTCAATCGTGTGAATGTTGATCAACGTGCTGTCATGCACGATCTGGGCTTTATGGGTTTCAATGAAGCCAATGCCGCCCATTTCGGCAGCCAGAGCGTACACCTCATCGATGTCGCGAGTGGCTTTCAGACAGTTCGGCCAGCGCCTTAGGTCCAGCTTCAGAAACTCGTCGGCATGTGTGGCTTCGTATTCCGGCTCCTTCACGTCCACACCGCGAACCCAATTGCCTTCTTCCACCAGCCGCTTGACCAGATGATGTCCGATAAAACCGCCGGCACCCGTTACGAGGATCCTCTTCTTTTTCACTCAACGTCTCCTTTCTCTAGTTCCAAAGCCGGGCACGGTTCTGTCCCGAACCGTATCCACTGCATTGCCCACAGCGGCAGAAAGCGAGGTGTGACCAGGACATACCGCCTCCAAAGCCGCGCCGGCTCCATCCAAAGCCGAAAAAACCACTCGAGCCCGCGACGCTGCATCCATGGCGGCGCCTGCCGCACACGGCCCGCGTGAAAGTCGAAAGCCGCTCCCACGCCTACCATCACCACACCCGGCAGCGTGGCGCGATGGGCGCGCATCCAGCGCTCCTGCTTCGGAGTGCTGATGCCGACGAAGACCAGGTCCGCACCAGAAGCGAGGATCTGCCTTTCCACTTGCGCATTCTCGTCTGGCGTCAGTTCGCGGAATGGCGGCGAATATTCCCCCACGATCTGAATTCCGGGGATGCGTTGTTCGAGGCGAGCGCGCAGTTGCCGGAGACTCTCCTCCACCCCGCCGTACAGAAAGATGCGGTGCCCGTGGAGGGCCGCGGACTCACACAAGTGCAACATTAGAGTCGGCCCGTAGACCCGCTGCTGTTGCTTTTCGCCGAACGAACGCAACGCCCAGACCACCGGCATGCCGTCGGGCGTGGCGATATCCGCGCCGTTCAAGATCTCGCAAACCTCGGGCTCATCCTGCGCTGTGATGATGCCGTGCACAGAGGTGACGCAGATATAGCGCGCGCGGTCGACTGCCGAACTGGCGCCCCGCTCCGCAATCCATTGCGCGCAGTACTGCGCCACCTCCTCATAACTGGTCGTGCTGATATCGACGCCTGCGACGCGGCGCTTTCGAGGGCAGTCCATTTCAGTAGGCCCCCCTGCCGTTCAATACGGCGAACGGAGTCGAGAGAAGAATGCGCAGGTCGGTCAGCAGCGACCATTGCTCGATGTAGTGAAGGTCGAAGTCCATCATTTGTTCGAAAGGCACTTCGCTGCGGCCGTTGATTTGCCACAGGCCGGTGATTCCGGGCCGGACGCGCGCGCGTTCCTGGGCCCAGTGAGTAAACTTGTTGCTCATGCCATCTGGATCGAGATCTTCGGCAGGCAAAGGTCGCGGACCCACCAGGCTCATCTCGCCCGCCAGCACGTTAAATAACTGCGGCAGTTCGTCGAGACTGAGGCGGCGCATGAGGCGGCCCACCGGGGTGACCCGCGGATCGCGGCGGATTTTGAAGATATGGCCGCTGCGCTCATTTTGCGCTGCCAGATCGCGCCGTCCAGGCCCATTCACGTACATAGAGCGGAACTTCCAGAAGGTGAAGTAGCGCCCGCCCTTGCCTACACGCAACGAGCGATAAAATACCGGCCCTCGGGAGGTCGCGCGCACCAGGACGGCCAGCACAATCAGGAGAGGCGCCAGGATTACGAGAAGAGCCAGCGACAGCACCACATCAAGGGCCCGTTTGACCACCGCGTTCCAATGCGAGAATTCCGCGGCTTCGAGGTGTACGAAATGCAAGCCGAACTCTGTCTGGTATTGGACACGCACTCCAGCCTGGGTGGGATAGATCGGCCGGCTGACCGGAATTCCCATCCGCTTGGTCACCGTGCCGCAATACTCGAATTCGTGCTTGGGAACAGACTCGTCCGCCACGATGATACGGTCGAGACACTCGCGATTGATCACTTCCGCCAATTGGCGGGTGGTACCCAGCACCGGTAGCGCGGTGGGCATCCCCATAAACAGGCCACCACCAGCAGCGCCTTCCGGCAGGATGAAGCCGCAGAGGGCGATGCTGCCGTCGGAGGCTCCACAGATCGCCGAGGCCAGCGCTTGTGCTTCCGTGCCTGACCCTACGACCGCAACCCGGCGTGGGTTATGCCAGCGGTTGCAAGCCCAGGTGGAAACCGCGATCGCCAGGTAGAGCGAACCCACTAGATGCAAAAAGCTGATGGGTGCAAAGAGCAGCACGAATGAGCGAGACAGATCGGCGCCCAGGTGCCGCGAGAAAAACGTCGCCACGATCGCTAACGTGCTGGCAACGGCGGCAGATTCAGCGACTCGCATCAATACTGCGACGCTGGATGTGTCATGCCGCTCGTGGTAGAGACGCATCCACAGCGAAACTGCGACCCACAGCATCAGCATGCCAGTGAGCGGCTGCGCTACGACGTGCATGCGCTCGCGAGATAGGGCGATCGCCATCACGGGATTCAACAGCAGCCTGACCTCGAGAGTGACCTGCCAGGCTAACACCAGCATCGCCACATCAAACAACAGGTGGAGTGACTGGAATAAAGGTCCGCCTGAGACAGTACCCTGGTGACGGGTAGGATTCAGTTCTTTCACGATCCTCTTCCTTGTATTAGCTTCAATATGCCCGGATACTCGCTGCGTGGCGCGTATCTCTGTCAGCGGTCGAAATAGGCGTAGTCCCGGCGGTCGTGCGGGTATACGCCATATCCGTTCTTGTCGGGGTCCCAATCGTTGAGGACCGTCCCCAGAACGTTGATGCCGTCCTCGCGCAAACGCTGCTCAACGGCGATGGCACTTTCGCGGCGCACCCGGCCGGCTCTCAACACCAGAATCAATCCGTCCGAAAGCCGCCCCAGTATGCGCGCATCGGGAAGATGCAACATCGGCGGCGTATCCACAATCACGGTGTCGAATCGATCCCGGAACCGCTCGATGAGCTGCTCCATGGTCGCCGAATAGAGCAGGTCTGGTGTCTTTAAGTGGGTCTTTCCGTTCGGCAGCAGATAGAGATTGGGGATCGGCGTATCGACGATATAATCCTCTTCGATCGGACTATCGGACTGCAGGAGATCCGTCAAGCCGCGATCGTTGGGCCGCTCGAGTACGGTGTGCAAACGGGCCCGGTGGCGATCCGCGTCGATCAACAATACCCGGCCAATGCTGCCTGCCAGTGATATTCCAAGGTTCGTGGCCACCGTGGTTTTGCCTTCCGAAGGATTGACACTGGTCACCATGATGACTCGCGGGCGCTTCCCCCCGGAGTTCGACAGAAGTAGCGACGCACTGGCCGAGCGGAACGACTCCGCCAATAACGAAGGACTCTGATGCCATGCCGCCGTCTCGAGTTTTTCCCTGGTGGCTGAAGTCACTACCTTCACGCGCCCGGCCCGCGACCGGTTACCGGGAAGGCGGCTGTATCCAGGGATCTTCGCTTTCACCGACGGAATGACTCCCAATTCCGGCGAACGCAAGTACACCTGAGTTTCCCCGGGCTCGCGGATGCTTCGATTGCCAATGGCTCTCGCCAAAGTAAAACAAACGCCGCAGAAAGCAAATGCCATTCCGCTGAGGATGGCAATCAGTGGTTTATTCGGACGAACCGGACGGGCGGGAGCGCGGGCCGGTTCGATCAGGCGAATATTGCTAACCTGCATCGCCTTGGCGACGTTGTAGCCCTTCACCTTCTGCAGCATTTCGCCGTAGATTGTGCGGTTGAGTTCCACCGCTTTCACCAAGGCTGTATAACGGACCATTTTGGAGGCCTGGGAGGTCGCTTGCTTGAGTTGCTCGGCGTACTGCGCCTGCAACATGGCCTCCCGCCGCAAGGCAGCCTGATACTCGCTATCCCGCTGGCTCAGCACATCGCGGCGCTGCTGATCCACAGCTCTCTGTAACTCGCTGATCTGCGCCTTGAGGGGCGGTATCTTGTAATAGTCGGGCGCATAAGTGGCCTCTAACTGGGCGAGCTCCTTACGCAGCGAGGTCAACTGAATCTGATACTGCTGCAAGGTGTTGTCGGTAACTACTGTGTTCGCATCGTGCTGCGAGCCCTTGACGCCTGCCAGCGCGGCCTCCTTCGAGATCCGGTCTCCCTGGGCCCGGTTTAGCTCCGCCTCCACCTGCCGAAGGTTCGTCTCGGCCACGCTCCCCTGCTCCCCATCCACCAGGAGGTTGGAATGGTTAGCGAAATCTTGTAACTCCTGCTCCGATTGCGTCAGCTTCGCACTTAAAGATCCCAGCTCAGTGTTCAACCAGTCGGACGTGCGGCGGCTCGCGTTCCACCTGGAGGTGATGTCTTGGGCTAGAAACTCCTCGGCAAGGCCGTTGCCGATGGCGGCCGCCCGTTTGGGATCGTTCGACTCCGCGTAGATATCGACGATTCGATCGGTCTCGCGCGTCCGGACCTTGATATCGTCCGAAACTTCCTTCGGCGTTACAGGTGGGGTCGCTTTACCCATATTCAGACGTTGCGCCACCTGTTCGAACAGCGGATAGCTCTGCAAGACCCTGGCTTGCGTGTTGATATAGCTCTGCGACAGATTGTCGGTGGTCGCCGCGGGATCGAGGTCGCGGGCGTTCAAAAGATTTTCGTTGATCCCTTGTACTTCCAGTTCCACGTGCGCCTGGTAAACGGATGGCTGGCGCCAGACGGCCGCCAGACCCACCAGAGCGCCCGTGACGGCACATAACAGGATCAGCCATTTCGAACGCCAGAGGATGCGCAGATAGGGAACGGGGCGCTCGGCGGTAGCAGTCGAATAGTAATTAGCGGGGGCCACGTTGGACGGCTGACTTTTTTCGAATAGTTCTTTGGCTTCGAGCGACCTCAAATGATTCATGATTCTTTCCGATCTTGAATTAGGGACGTATTTCCCGCTCAGAAGCCGCGCCAAATGACTAATCCGGAAACGGTCGCAAGGCCGGTTTCCAGGATCTTTCCCGTGGTGCGTCGCGCGCTGTTATCGGGAACGTACAGGATGTCGTCGGGTTGCATCGGGATGTCCTTCTGCTTCCCCGCGAGGATGGCTTTGAGATCTACCTTTATCTGCTCGCGATTGATGCTGTCTCCGGGGACCAAACGTGAGATGCGGGCGCTCTTCGGCGCGGCATTCGGCGCCATGCCCTCGGCTAACGAGAGCGCCTCCAGAGCGGAAATCTGTTTGTTTTGAGAGAGGGCAAATCCACCAGCCTTCTTCACGTTGCCGATGACATACACTACTTGCGCGCGCGGCACCGAGATGGAATCATGCGGGCGCATGAGGATATTGGCGGATGGGTCGCGAAGGTCCACCACGTCCCGCACACTGACAGATGCGGTTACGCTGCCGGTCGTCTCGTCTGCAGCGGCATTCTTGAGGTTTAGAGGACCCTCTTCTTTTTGCCTGGTGATCTTGATCACGTCGCCGGCATCCGGCTTCAGACCGCCAGCCATCGCGAGGACGTCGAACAGGGTCTTATTCCCTTGTAACATCTCTGTACCGGGCGTGTTCACCTGGCCCATCACAGATACCGGTTGACTCCGCACTTCTACCAGTCCGGTGACGACGTGCGGATTCTTTACTTGGGAGTGCAATTGTTTCTCTACCGCGTCCTGGAACTGAGCGAGCGTCAAGCCGGCCGCCCTCACGCGGCCGACCAAGGGGAGACTTACCGAGCCATCCGCATCGATCCGATACGTTCTACCGCTGAACTCCGGCAGTTCCACGACTTCCACATTGATCTGATCATTCGCGCCAAGGATATACTGAGGCCCACCGGATTTCGAATCGGCAGGTCGATCTGCAGCAGATGCAGCTAGTAAAATGAAGGATGCGGAAATACAGCAAGCAAGTATTGCTCTCATTCAGACCCTCTCCTGACATGATTCTGTCGTTCAGCCTTAGGACGCGCAACTCGGCGCACTTACCTTTACCGGGGTATCCGCGCCGATCCAGTCCGGCTCTAACAGGACGGAAATCGAGCGCTGGAGCAGGCTGATCGTCACGACAAACCGGTGCTCCTGCACGTCGGTAACGATTCCTCCGGCGCCACACAGCGGACCCTTGCGAATATGCACTTTCTGGCCCACTGTGTAAAGTTCGTCTCTTCGGACGGGCAGTCCCGCGTCCAGAACAATGCGGAGAGAGCGCAACTCATCCTCATCGATTGGCACCGGAGTCTTACCTACGCCAACGATGTGGACGATTCCAGGTGTAGTCAGTACAGGTAGTCTCTTAGTTACGTCGAAGCGGCTAAAAAGGTAACCCGGGAATAGCGGGACGACTCCCGACGAGCCTCCGCGGCCGGCGCGGCGAAATGTCGGCAGCATGACCTCGTAGCCCTTACCTGTCAACGCCTGCGAGGTGATGTATTCCCGGTTACTTTTAACTCGTATGGCAAACCATTGCATGGAAAGTAAACTCCAGATTACAGTCGAAGCCACGGGACTGCAGATGCTAACGAGCCGGAAGGAAGGATCTGAACATTCCGGAGGCGGCAGGACAGGCTACCGCCCTTTTGGGGGGGAGAATGCCACCCACATCTTTTGGAATCCGCAGCCTGGCGAATGCCGAAGTGCAGCGACAACAGGAACGTGGAACAGTCGCGGCGTGCTTACTTTGAGGTTGCCTCACCTCTCTGCCTAAGTCAACCTCGCCGACGGGTCATTCAATACGGCCAAATTCACAACTCGCGTCCTCACTTACAATCGATTTGTAATGCAGGGCTCACAAGGTCATATAAGTCGCTTATTTCATCCGCCTGACGAGGCTGAGGACCGAGCGGCGGATTTTGGCGGCGCTGATGCAGAACGGTTTCCGGCGAGGTTTCACACATACTCGCGTCAAAACACGTCGCGGTCCGCACGTTCCGGCGGCGGCGCTCGGTCAATCGACGGATTCGCAGTCGGTCACGTCGTTCCTATGCTGGATTCGTGGGCCGAACGATAAGTTGCAACTGCAAACTCCATTGGCCGGCTTTCAGAACGGCATACGACGTGCAAGGGCGACGATGGTTGTTTGATCGACTTAGGTGAGATCAACGCTGCGACACATCGTTTCGAATATTTCGAGTTTGCAAAGATACAACAGTTATGGGACGTAATTATGACTCTACCCGGCCGCTTGAGGATGCGCTGACGTATCTGCCGCGCAAGCCGGTGCAGCAGTTCGCAAAACGTGCGGTGGTCTATGACCGCGGTACGCCCGGCTCTGGCCTGCACCTTCTGGTGTTCGGTCGCTTAAAGATCAGTCATTGCGAAGATGGTCCGCCAACCGTGACGCGCATTGTGACATCCGAAGGCCTTTTCGGCGAATCTTCGCTGATCGGAGCACAGAACCGAGGTGAGACGGCAATCGCCCTTGACGATTCCGGCGTGATGACCTGGTCGCGAGGCGAGATCGAGCAGCACGTGGAACGCGAGCCGCGTTTGGGCATCGCGCTCTCGCAATTTCTGGTGCAGCGTCTGATGGAATTGCAGGATCGCATCGAGAGCATGGCGATCCGCAAGACACCCGAGAGGGTGATGCTGGCCCTGGTGCAGCTCGCGGGTGCGGTCGGAACACCGATGAGCGATGGATCTACTCGGCTGGCGTCCCTGACGCACCACACGATTTCCGAGTACGTAGGAACCTCCCGTGAAATCGTCACATTCGAGATGAACCGTCTGCGGCGCAAGGGTCTCCTTCGCTATTCCCGCAAGCATATCGATATTCACGCCGATCTGATCAGGGAGGTCGGGTACGGGTCGGGCACCCCTCACGAGGCGACGGTTGGTTCTGGTGTTTGATCGCATGTCGGAAAATCGATCCTTCAGCTACGATCCGCGCGCGTGAGGGAGCGTCTCCGCCCTCTGTTTAGGAGTCGCTTGCTCACGCGCGGCGGCTCGCAAGCACTCGTATCGCATGGGACATTATTTGGGTAGATTACGAGTCGCGCCCGTGAGCGAGGGAGCGTCTCCGCCCTCCTTAGGGGTCGCTTGCTCACGCGCGCGGCTCGCAAGCACTCGTATCACAGGGGACATTATTTGGGTAGATTACGAGTCGCGACCGTGAGCTGAGGGAGCGTCTCAGCCCTCTGATTAGGAGTCGCTTGCTCACGCGCGCGGCTCGCATTGAGCCGTTCGCGTAGCTCGGTCTAACTGCGCGATCCCCCATCGCGCGTGCTCAGCCACAAGCGGGTACGACGACCCGGCAAGCTTCTCGAGTGGGCCGCGGAACTTCTCCGAACCCGCGTTGCCCATGGCAATTGCCACATTCCGCAAGAAGCCAGCATATCGAGCCCGAGAGACTGGCGTCTTGCGAAACATTTCCCGGAACTCCTGCTCCGTCACGTCAGCCAGGGCCGCCAACGGAGGGGCATAATGCCGCGGCTGATAAGCCGGATCGCTGGTAACGGGCGCGCTACGATTCCAGGGACACACATCCTGGCAGATGTCGCAACCGAACACGTGATGTCCTATGGGGCCACGCAGTTGCTCCGGCACAGGGCCGCGCAGCTCGATTGTGAAATAGGAAATGCAGAGTCGCGAGTCGATACCGTAACCGCTGCCGTTCTTCACGATTGCCGCAGTCGGGCACGCATCGATGCAGCGCGTGCAGGTTCCGCAGCGATCCGGGGGAGGCTTGTCTGGCTCGATCGAAATCGACACCAGTAACTCGCCAAGAAAGAACCATGACCCACTCTGCTGATTGATCAGGCAGGTGTTCTTGCCGATCCAACCAAGGCCCGCCGCGCGTGCGTAGGATCTTTCCAGCAAAGGAGCCGTGTCGACACAGATCTTCGACTCCACGGGCTGTCCGGCGCCTTCGCGAATCAGCGCGTCAAGCTGCTGCAGACCACGGCGCATCTCGTCGTGGTAGTCGTCGCCCCAGGCATACCGCGAAATCCAACCGGCCTCGGGCACGTCTGCCTCAACATGCGGCGTGTTGTACAACTTGCCCACGCAGATCACGGAACATGCGGAAGCGAGAAGATTCCGCGGGTCGTCCCGCACATCCGCCCGGCGATCGGTCAAATAGCGCATCTCGCCGGCGTAGCCGCCACGGACCCAGTTGTGATAGCGCTCTCGATCCTCGCTGGCTTCCGCGCGCGCCACGCCAGCCAGTTCGAAGCCGCACGCACGAGCCATTTCTCGAATGTCGCCGCTCGTCAAATCTCCAGCCCCACCGACCGCATCAGTTCGATCGCGTTGCTCTTCCTCACGATGCCGGGCCGCATCTGGTAATCAAAGTGGATCTCGCCGTCGGAGATCTGATCTTCGAAGTGGACATTCGCGGCCCGTTCGCCCAATACGTCCGCAATATCGGCCAAAGCCAAGTCGTGGGTCGTAATCAAACCGATAGCGCCGCACTCCACCAGCCTGCGGACCAGGGCCTCAGCGCCGATCCGGCGGTCGTGCGAATTGGTGCCATTCAGAAACTCGTCGATCAGAAACAGCACCGGCACCGGTTTCGAAGTCAGATCCAGGATTTGGCGCAAGCGCAGAATCTCCGCATAGAAACGCGAAACTCCGCCTTGCAGGGAATCCGAAAGCCGGATGGAGGCGCCGATCGCGAGAGGGGACAGGCGAAGCCGCCTCGCGCGCACCGGAGCTCCAGCTTGTGCCAGCACGGTATTCACCCCGAGAGTGCGGAGCATGGTGCTCTTTCCCGACATGTTCGATCCGCTCACCACCAGCAGATGCGGACGACTGCCGCCGATCGTCATGTCGTTCCGCACCACCCTTTGTTCCGGGAGCAACGGATGTCCGACAGCCTCCGCTTCAAGCATGCCGGATTCTGCAATAAACTCCGGGAACGGATCGGCAGGATGCTCAAACGCGTGGCTGGCGAGCGAGCAGAGCGCCTCCATTTCGCCCGCCGCCGTGAGCCAGAGGCGCACTGCCGAGCCCGAGTGCCGTCGCCACTCTTCCACGGCTAGGGCATGGCGCGGCGTCCACATGATAAAGATTTCCAGCACACGGACGAAGACGTTATCGCGCGAATCGATCAGCTCAACGATGCGGTCCAGGCGAGCGATGCGGCGGGAAGGCGGTTCGCTTTCCGAACGAAGCGAGGCGAGTAAGCTCGCCAGCCGCGGAGTTTGGAACTGTTCCTTCTCCAGACGGCGGAGCACCTCGGTGAGCAGGCCGAGTTCGTGCGCCGCCTCCTCCACAGCCCCCACGACCTCTGCGATTGGCTTGCGTTTGCGGTAGTAGAACGTGCCATTGATCAGAATCACCAGCAGGAAAAAGTCCCGGCAAAGAATTCCGTTCGGCTGAGTCATCAGCCCGACTGACTGGAGCGCGAGAATCAGCGCGGCGGCGAGGGCCAGCACACCGAGCGCGGTGAAAAACCAGATCTGGAGGCGAAGATGGCCCGGGCCCAACAGCGCCGGCGCTTCGCCCCACGAAGCCAGCGAAACCGGATCCACTCCCGTGCGCGCCGCCTCTGCAACCACAGCCAGATCCTCCCGCAGATCCAGGCGAGGACGAAGTTCGTTCACCGCCTCCTGACGGGCACGAATCGTGTCGGGATCGGCCGGAGCGAGCAGCCAGCGCGCCAGCGTGTCTTCCCCGATGTGCGTTCGCGCCGTGGAGAGCAATTCGAAGACGGAGCCCTTTCCGAAGAGATCGAGGTCCTGCGCATAAGGGTGTTCAGGGTCGTTGAATCGATCGCCCGTTTCTCCGGTGCCGGCCCATCTGCCGTCGAGGCGTGCCAAGGCTTTTTCGAAATAGCGCTCCGCTCGCCGGCGGCGTTCGATGAAGCGCATCCATCGGTCTCCCAGCACCAGTAACGCCGCGAACACCACGATTGGGACGAAGGTCCAGGTAATGGAAACTCTGCCCGCGAGTGCCGACCACACCACAACTGCGGCGCAGGCTACCACGCCTAGCCGAACGTAGCCCAGTTGCCGATGACGCTCCTCCCAATGTGCGATATCGGCGCGCCTTTCGCGGAGCAGGCGGTCATAAATGTTACGCGGATCTTCAGTCATCGGCACTCCCATTCTCGCGCGTCGAAGCGCTGGGGATGTGATATGCTCCCATTTGGATTTGAGACGAATCGCATGGAAAGAAAGCAAGCATCCGATTTCCCACAAGAGCTTTTAGAACTCTTGGACAAATACGTTCACGGTAATATCGACCGCCGTGGATTCCTGGAAGGCGCGCAGAAATTTGCGGTGGGCGGCCTCACCGCGATGGGCATCTTCGAGAGTCTTCGCCCCAATTACGCGTGGGCGCAGCAGGTGCCAAAGGACGATAGCCGCATCAAGACGGAGTGGGCAACCGTCCCGTCGCCGGAAGGCAACGGCTCCATCAAGGGATACCTGGTCCGCCCCGCGAATGCCACGGGAAAACTTCCGGGCGTGCTGGTGGTGCATGAGAATCGCGGTTTGAATCCCTACATTGAAGATGTGGCGCGCCGTCTCGGCACCGAAGGTTTCATGGCGTTCGCTCCGGACGGGTTGACAAGCGTCGGCGGCTATAAGGAAAACGATGAAGTCAGCGCCGGCCTGTTCCGCCAGGTGAATGGGCAGAAGATGACCGAGGACTTCGTGGCCGCGGCCCGCTGGCTGAAGGCCCGTTCCGACTGCACCGGGAAAATCGGCGTGGTGGGCTTCTGCTATGGCGGCGGCATCGCCAATACGCTGGCGGTCCGCCTGGGGTCCGATCTCAACGCGGCGGTGCCTTTCTACGGTGGGCAGCCCAAGGCTGAGGACGTGCCGAAGATCAAGGCTCCATTACTTCTGCAATACGCCGGTTTGGACACGCGCATCACGGGCGCCTGGCCGGCTTACGAAGAGGCGCTCAAGGCCAACCACGTTACGTATACAGGGTACGTGTACGAAGGCGCCAATCACGGCTTCCACAACGATACGACCCCCCGTTACGATGAGAAAGCCGCGAAGCTGGCCTGGCAGCGCACGATCGAGTTCTTCAACAAGTATCTGAAGAGCTAATATCCCTGCGCCACCCAGCATCGGGTCCGATGCGATGATGGAAGTATCCAATGACTTCCGCCAAAGAGGAGTGGCTCGCCGCCGCGCGCGCCGCCGTGGAGATTGAAGCAGATGCCCTGTCGCGCGCGGCCAGCCGACTGGATGGCGAGCTTATTCGCGCGGTTGACCTCATCCGCAATCATCGCGGCAAAGTTGTGCTCACGGGCATCGGTAAATCCGGCCACATCGCGCGCAAGGTCGTGGCGACGTTGTGTAGCACGGGAACGGCCTCGGTATTCCTTCATCCCGCCGAGGCAGTCCACGGCGACCTCGGCATCTATATTCCGGGCGATCCTACGGTGATGATCTCGAAGAACGGCGCGTCTGCCGAACTGCTGGCGCTGGTCCCATTGCTGCGCGAGTTTCATTCGCCGCTCATCGGTATTCTGGGATCGGCCAATTCGCCTCTCGCGGCACAGGTAGACGTGTTCCTCGATGCATCGGTGGAGCGCGAAGCCGATCCTCACAATCTGGCTCCCACTGCCAGTGCGGTGACGGCTTTGGCGCTCGGCCACGCACTGGCGATCGCGCTGATGTCGGCTCGCCAATTCACCTCAGCCGATTTCGGTAAGCTGCACCCGGGTGGACAACTCGGGCGCAACCTTCGGCTCTCAGTGCGTGAAGCGATGCACTGCCGCGAGGAAATCGCCGGCGTTTCACCCGAATCGACACTCAAGGACGTCATCATAGAAATGACTCGAAAGCCTTTGGGCGGGGCGTGCGTGGTCGCGGCCGATGGCACACTTGCCGGCTTCATCACCGACGGCGACCTGCGCCGCGCATTGACGAATCATGACGACATCCGCGGCCTGCATGCCGGCGACGTCATGTCGAGTGCGCCTGTGATCGTCGGACCCGAAGCATCGCTCGGCGAGGCGTTGGAACTAATGGAACAACGGCCTTCCCAGATATCGGTTCTGCCCGTGATCGACGAGACCCGGCACGTGCTCGGACTGATCCGCATCCACGACATTTACCTGGGGTCTCGATGATCCGGCCGATCTCTGCATTCCTCACAGTGCTCATCGCAGGTGGAGTTTTGATCGGCATCGGGCGGCCCGGCCGTGGCACTCCACTGTGGACGGGAGCCCGCTACACGCGGCAGTATCGGGATCAGGCGATCCGCCGAGGCCTCACCTTCATGTACTCCTCCATCGCCAACGATCCGGCTGATTTTAAGGAGTATGGCCACGATTTACTGGCCGCTTTTTATAACATTGGGGTGACCTCGGGCGACCCCGAACTGCGGCGAATGGCTTGGACGATGGGCCACGAGCGGGCACTGGAGTGGCGCCGGATCCATCCCGTCATTCCACCTGATACCAATGTAAATGACCTGACAGACCTGGTCTTCGGTGACGACGCCGCGGGGCGGCTCGGCGTGCCTGATGCGAGGATGCACACGGCACTGCGGGAGGCTGCGGCGCACTTCTCCGTGATCGATTACCTGCAGTTCGACCCCCTCAAAGAACCGCCGCCTTCCGACATTCCCAAGCAGTGCGAGAAGTGCAATCACATGAACCGGCGCGGTCTGACGGTCTGCGAACGCTGCGGCAACAAGCTGGAGATGCAGAATCGCTACGATCTGTACCAGGACGCGCTGATCAACTCCTATACCGGCGACCGCACCGGCATTACGCTAGGAGCGCACTATGTCGACGTGCTGCATTGGCTTCCGGTGATGCGTCCTTACCCGCCGCGATTGCCCCACAATGACGCGGACTATTACGCCGGCGTCTACTCGGTCACGCACGTTGTCTACACGTACAACGACTACAGTCAGTTCCGTCTGTCGCCCGCCTGCTTCCCCGAGGAGGTCGCGCATTTGAAGGCCAATCTCCGCCAGGCGGTGACGGAGAAAGACCCGGAAACCATGGGCGAATACCTCGATTCGCTACGCTCCTTCGGATTCAGCTACGACGACGAACTGATCCAGGCTGGATTCGACTACTTGCTCTCCATCCAGAATCAGGATGGAAGCTGGGGCGACGTGAAGGACCCGAATCCGTATGGGCGCTATCACCCGACCTGGACCGTGATCGACGGCCTGCGAGATTATCGCTGGACGCGCGTGCTGCCGTGCCCCGCGTTCTAGAGTCGCCTGTTCGGGAAGCATTTCAGCATCGCTCCCTCACGGTCGCGGCTCGTAAGCTACCCAAATCGGTTCGCGCGACACGTGCGTACTGCCGTGCCCCGCGTTCTAGAGTGGCCTGTTCGGGAAGTATTCAGCATCGCTCCCTCACGGTCGCGGCTCGTAAGCTACCAAATCGGTTCGCGCGACACGTGCGTGCTGCCGTGCCCCGCGTTCTAGAGTGGCCTGTTTGGGAAGCATTTCAGCATCGCTCCCTCACGGTCGCGGCTCGTAAGCTACCCAAATCCGTTCAGGCGATACGTGCGTGCTGCCGTGCCCCGCGTTCTAGGGTGGCCTGTTCGGGAAGCGTTCAGCATCGCTCCCTCACGGTCGCGGCTCGTAAGCTACCAAATCGGTTCGCGCGATATGCGCGTGCTGCCGTGCCCCGCGTTTTAGGGTGGCCTGTTCGGGAAGTATTCGGCATCGCTCCCTCACGGTCGCGGCTCGTAAGCTACCCGAAATCGGTTCGCGCGACACGTGTGCTGCCGTGCCCCGCGTTCTAAGGTGTCCTGTTCGGGAAGCATTCAGCATCGCTCCCTCACGGTCGCGGCTCGTAAGCTACCCAAATCCGTTCAGGCGATACGTGCGTGCTGCCGTGCCCCGCGTTCTAGAGTGGCCTGTTCGGGAAGCATTCAGCATCGCTCCCTTACGGTCGCGGCTCGTAAGCTACCCAAATCGGTTCGCGCGATACGTGTGCTTGCGAGCCGCGCGCGTCAGCAAGCGCTTTCCGGCGATTCTTCAATAAGTAACTTGGCCCTCGAAACGGACACCAGACTCCGTCGTCCATAAGAATCCATGGGCGTCCAGGTCGGCGGCCAGAGACAGTCGCTGGGTGGCCGTCAGTTCCACCAGCGGCGGCCGCACCACACCCCATTCCGGATCGGCTAATTCTCTCGCCACGATCGCTTTGAGCGCCGGAATCATAGGATACTTCTGCACCACCGCGCGCGTGGCAGTGATCCTCTCCTGCAAGGCGTCGGCCGATGGCCCGCGCCAATTGGCAAAAACGCCGTGGATCGCTTTAGGATTCACGTTGGCAGTCGCACTGATGCAGCCCACACCGCCGTGCCGCATGTTCGACAGCAGAAACACTTCGCTCCCGGCGAAGACATCGAAGCCGGAGCCCGCGAATGCTTCGAGCACAGCCTTTGTGTTATTCCAGTCGCCCGAACTGTCCTTAAGACCGGCCACTACTTGCGGATAGCGATTCAACAGCCGCTCGATCAGTGGAAGAGAAATGGGCACCTTCGCCACGGGCGGTATGTGATACAGGTATACTCGCAGCCGCTGATTCCCCACTCGCTCGATAATCTCCGCGAAATTGCGAAAGAGGCCTTCGTCCGAGACATCCTTGTAATAAAAAGGTGGCAGCATCAGCACACCTGCACACCCTACGCCGACTGCATGCGCGGTGAGCCGCACGGAATCGGTGAGCGCACAACACCCCGTTCCGGGCATGAGGCAAGCGGGCGGAATCCCGTGCGAAACCAGCGACTCGAGCAGAGTCATCCGCTCTTCCACCGATAACGAATTGGCCTCGCTATTAGTTCCGAACGCAGCCAGGCCCGAACAGCCATTGTCGAGGAGCCACCGCGCGTGGTGCGCGAAACGTTCCGGATCGGGAGAGAGATCGCGCCGGAACGGAGTAATCGCGGGAGCCCACACACCGCCAGGCCTTGAGGAGTTCATGGTTTCCGCGACGCCTCCACGATCGAAACGAAACTGGTCTCGATGGGCGTGATCTGTTCCAATTGCAGTCCCGCCTCATCCAACAGGCGCCCAAACTCGGACGCGGTCCGCTCCTTGCCGCCGAACGTCACCATCATCTCCAGATCAATCAGGCGATGCGGGTGGCCTACCGGCTTGCCCGGCTCGACGACGATTTCGCAGACCAATAGCCGGCCGTGTTCCGGCATCGCCTCTCGGCAGGTGCGCAGAATGCGGACCGATTTGTCATCGTCCCAGTCATGCAGGACGGCCTTCAGGAAATAGGCGTCGTACCCGGACGGCACCGCTTCGAAGAAATCTCCAGGAAACACTTCGCACTCGCCAAATCCCTTAGAATTCAGGAACTGCCGCGCGACCTCAGCCGTGCGCGGCAGATCGAACAGTGCGCCCTTCACCGCGGGATGGCGCTGCAGAATATCCACCAGGACGTGTCCTTGAGCACCGCCGACATCGAGGAGCGAGCGGAAGCGTCCGAAGGGATAGCCTTCTGCAATGCGGGCACCCACCGGCCCGTAGATGCCCGCCATGAACTTTCCCATCAATTGACTGCGTTTCGTATCCGCGGCGATGTGCTGGAAGAACGTCTTCCCGTTCACCGCCGGAAAGGCAGGAGCACCCGATTCCACCACGTCCGGCAATTGTCGCCAGCCATTCAGAACGGCGTCATCGTTCAAAACAAGCACCATCTCCCGCAGTGAGGGAGAGACACCGTCGCGCAGGTAGGCAGAGACCTCGCTGTTCGAAAACAAGCCGTCCGCGGACTCTTCGAAGACCCCCAGTGCGGCCAATCCGCGGAGCACCCGGCGAAGTGTGGCGGCGGGCAGTCCCGTTTCCGTAGACAACTGTTCCGCGCCCTTCGGACCACTCGCCAGATGGTCGGCGACGTGATGTTCGGCAACTACGCGAAGCGCTTGCGCGACGCGCGCGCCAATCAGCAATTCCACAAGACGGAGATACGCGGGAGAGACGTCATGAGACGGCGCTGGAGACATCGGAAACTCCTAGGTTGGCTTTCGTTTTGCCCCGGTCGGGGCAAGCTAAGAGCTTACCCGAAGCCGTTGGCGAACAGCAACACGCTCTGTCCAGGCTTGTCCAGCGGGGACAATCCGGGATAGATACCGGCCGGCCCCTTCAAATTCCCGTCAGACTTCGCCGCGCCGATTGCCAGCCCGGCGAACGCGCAAATGCACCGTGGCGCGAGCAGTTCGCAACGAGCCACGAGCGTAAGGGAGTGATCTTCGGGGCGATCGAAACGTCGCTTGCTCACGCGCGCGGCTCGCGAGCTCACGTATCCCGCGACCGATCGCCATTGCCGTGACGAAGTATTCGAAGACGCCATGGGTGAGACTGGTGCGAAGCAGGCTGTCCGCGCTTCTCGGGAGGCGGGTTCAGCCATTCATCCATCAACCCGATCCAACCGCCCTGCGGATCGACGTTCATAGCAGGCACCTCCCGAGTGAGATGCACCTGCGCGTTGATGACCTTGGCGCTGTAGGAAATGCCGATTCTGAAACGTCTGTCCTTGGACAGTTGAATTTCACGCCTGCCATTTAATTCTTGTATTGGCGGCCATTTCGTGCAACGATGAATTCGTAGTTTGACAGTCCGCTGATTCTGGCCTTTCGTATACCCCGGTGTAGCCGGTTACCCTGCCCGTTTTCGCTGCTCTGCCAATCTCAGAAAGAAGATCAATGAAGAACATTTTTGTAGGAAACCTCAGTTTTGACGCTACCGAAAGTGCTGTTCGAAGCATGTTCGAGAAGTTCGGAACTGTTGACCGTGTAAACATCGTTACCGACCGGGACACTGGACGGGCGCGAGGGTTTGGATTCGTGGAAATGAGCAACGACGGCGAGGGTGACAAGGCTATTGCCGCTCTCAACGGGCGCGACATGGATGGCAGAGCGCTGAACGTCAATGAAGCGCGGCCTAAAGAGAATCGCGCCGGCGGTGGTGGTGGATCCCGCGGGGGCGGCGGCGGACGGCAGAACCGCTGGTAATTGTTTTCAAATGTGGCCGCGGCCGAAAGCCGCGGCCACTTCAGTTCGTGCGACCCTAGAGACGCGCCGCGGGCTGAAGCGGAGCACTGATCAGATTGGTCGCGCCCCGTTCTGACTTCAAGTAGCTGTACGGGTCATGATTTAGCGCGCCCGCCGGCAAGCAGTCCCAAAGTATCCCCAGATCTTGGCGCACCAGGTCTTCGTAGAATTTCGGGAGCTCATCGGATTTCTGCTCAAAATACGGCGAGAACTGTTCGTCTGTATCCAGTCGCGAGCGGATTTCACTATAGTATTTCAGCCTGCCATACCCTTCCGTCGAAACCGCCCTCACAAAGTTCAGCCACCGAGAAGTTATTCCTTGCGTCGCGCGAAAACGGCGAACAATCCTTCGCGCGCTAAAAGAGTAACGCGTCAGATCAATGACGTGGTCGTAGAAAAGTCTCCAACTATAATTCCGCGGTCTGACGTTCATTGCCTGGTTGTTGTTCAGAAAGTGAAAAGGGAACGGCAGCACGCGATTTTCCGCTTGGTACTCCAGATTGAGCACCGCGGCGCGGCCAAACGCCGTCAACAACGAGTATCCCGGAAATGCGCCCGGTGTCAGGTCCAGAAACCTCTTGGTCAGTTCGAAGGGCTCCGCACCCTCGTCGGAATCGAGTCCAAGGACGAAGTTGGTCTGAACGTACGGGACGTATCTCAGAATCAGGTTTACGTGCTCGGACACCTGGCGAACTTTGTTGATCCCCTGCAACGCGCCAGTCTTCGACTTGCCGCCCAAATCGAACCACGACTCGATGCCGGGCAACAACGCCTTGAAGCCATTGTGTTTGAGCCTTTTCAGATGGGGCTCCGATAACAGAGACAAACTGCTCTCGGCGGCGAAGTCGATGGATCCGGGCGGCACCGCCTCCTCGATCATGTCGAGATAGTCGTCGAACCGGACGCCGAAATTCGGATCGTGCCAAGCTACCAGCGGACGCCGGAACTGCTTCCGCAGGAATCTGAGATCGTCCCGGAGTTCGTCGAAATCCATGGGCTGGTAGGGGACGCTCGCATCGATGCAGAAGCTGCAGGTGTAAGGGCACCCCAAGCTACCGACCATCGGAACCATCTTGAGAAAAGACGTTTTCCTGAGGGTCGGCTCAATGAACTGCCAGCGCTCCTGTACTCCCGGGAGCGCCAACGGCTGGCGCGGCGCGGAGATGCGGACGCCGACCGGCCGATGTTGCGAGCAGTCCTGCAAGACGTCGAGCAATGTTCCCTGATCGGTGAAACCAAGCACGTAATCGAAGTAATTTACAGCGTCTTCGGGGTAGCAGCGGGCATGTGGCCCTCCGAGAACCGTAATCGCACCCCTGGAACGGAAGAGGTTGCTCAGGGCATAGGCCGTGTGGGCCGCTTCGGTGAACGCGCCGATGAAAAGCAGATCGAGAGTGCCGGGCAGTTCCTTTAGCAAGTCTTCAAAGCCGGTGTAGCAGACGAAGGTGACTTCGTGGCCCTGCTGCCGGCACCAGACGCCGATTACCTGTGGCATGATGCTTGCCAGATTGGCATTCATGATGCGAGCGTACAGGGCGCGCGTAGGGCCCTTGGAGACGATGTCGATGATGCCAATTCTGAGCTTTTGCATGTTCGGATTTAGGATTTGACTCTGAACTTCAGACGATTTTTCCGACGCTGGAGGCATCCCCGGTCATTCGGGACGCCCTCGTTTCTCATGCTGGCCGGTCTATAGCGTGAGCGCACTGCGGCACAGTCTCGGCAGGCGCTTAGAAAATGTGGTTTGCAGAGATCATGGTGTCACGTTTCCAGTCCCCTGTCTGAGCAATTTTGCTCACTTTTTCACGTATGGAACCCGGCGCCTATGTGCCCTGTTTCAGGCCAACTCAGTCCCGAAGCAGAACATTCAATAGAGAACTGTGAATCTCAAGCCCACTCTTGTCCCCGATGAAGCCCAGCTTGCGGAATCGATTCAAGAAGAATCTCACGCGGGAGCGTGGGGTTCCAATGAGTTGCGCAAGCGTCTCCAGGCTCATCTTCGGGATCACTGGTTCCGGTTTACCCGCTTTGCCGAAGTTCGCCAACAGCAAAAGCACGCGCGCCAGCCTCTTCTCACTGGAGTTGAAGAGCTGTTCTACCAAAGCTTCCTCAATCCGGATGTTTCGGGAAAGCAAGTGCCCGAGGAATAGCGCAGAAAACGCTGGCTCGCTGTGAATCACCACTGCAGCAGCAGCCTTCTCGATCCGCACCAGTGAACACTCTCCCATGGCTGCCGCGCTCGACGTCCTGACGCTTTGCCCAGCCAGGCTTCCTTCGCCGAAGAAATCACCCGCTCCCAGAATCGCGACTACCGCTTCCTTGCCGCGCTTGGAAATCACGGTGAGCCTGACTTTGCCGTTCTGGATATAGAACAGGGCGTCCGCCGGGTCTGCCTGCGAAAAAATCACTTCATTGTCTGCGAGGTGCTTTACCGCCCTTCCGGCTCCCGCTTTTGTCAGAAAGGTCTTGGCGTTGAATGGCAGTTTGTTTTTCGGTTTCATTTGCGTGACCGACGGATGCCTCCGCGGCCTGAGGTCCCGCTTGGACGGGCACAGCGCGCCGGCATGAACCCATCTCTGAGCCATCGCCAGTGTAAGCTGCTTCTCATACTCCGTCTGGTCAATAGCGCTCACAGTTGACTGGGGGTGGCTCGGAGGTTGGTGCGCCGGGGCAGTGACATTTTTGCCTCGGCTTCTATGAAATGCTACGCTGAACGAGCACCGACCCGTTTAGATGGCGCGACGAAAAGTAAAATCGCAGCTTCCTCCTGGCTTCGATCCGAAGCGCTTCCTGGCCGGAGCCGGCAGCGGACGGAGCGTCACCAAATTCCTTCCAAACAACCCCATTTTCGCCCAGGGCGACCCTGCGGATGCCGTGTTCTACATTCAAGAGGGACGCGTCAAGGTGACCGTGATTTCAAGACAGGGAAAAGAGGCGGTAATCGGGATCCTGGGTACCGGCGATTTTTTCGGCGAGGGATGTCTGGCAGGACAACCGAAGCGCATGGCCAGCGCCACGGCGATGTCGGAATGTTCCATCCTGAGGCTGGAGAAGAAACCGCTGGTTCGTGTACTTCGCGAACAACCGGACTTTTCCGAAATGTTCCTGATGCACGTGCTCTCCCGCAATATTCGTTTTGAGGCGGACCTGGTGGATCAGCTCTTCAATTCGAGTGAAAAGAGGCTGGCGCGGGTTCTGCTCCTGCTGGCGAATTTCGGAAAGGCTGGAGAGCCCCAAACCGTAATTCCTAAAATCAGCCAGGAGACCTTGGCCGAAATTATTGGCACGACCCGCTCCAGGGTGAGTTTTTTTATGAACCGGTTCCGCAAGATGGGGTTCATCGAGTACAACGGCGGGCTTGAGGTTCACAGTTCCCTGTTGAACGTGGTGCTCCACGACTAGCAGCTTGACACCGGCGGCTTACGAACGGAACGAGCGGCGCGCGTGAGGTGAGTGTGAGAAGCTGTGAAAAGTCCGGGAGCGCCTGCCCCACATACGATGAGGCATCGCTTGCTCACGCGCGCGGCTCGCATGCACACCTACCGCCGGGAACGTATCTGAGGTAGGTGACGAGCCGCGACCGTGAGGGAGCGTCTCTGCCCTGTTCAGCGATCGCTTACGAACCCCGACCGTGAGTCTGAGGGAGCGTTGATGTCTCTGGGGGGCGTCCGCTCCGTCTGCGACATGCCCCCGCTTACGGCTGCTTGATACTGAACCGCCAGACATTCTGCTCGCGTAGATTCGACAGCCAGATGGAATCGTGTCCGACGCGAATCGAATCGCCGCCCGCTCCCACCCACTGTTTGATCACCTGATTCTTCTCCGGATCGATCTCCGAAATCGGAATCTGGAACACAGTCGCCCAGACATGGCCCGCGCCGAACGCAATTTCTCCGCCGCCCCCAGGCACGCCCACTTCGATATTCGCCACCAGCTTGCCTGTCTTGCCATCCACCCGGGAGACCGTACCGTCTCCCTGATTAAGAGTCCAGATGGACCCGGCGCCGGCGGTCAGGAAACGCGGTTGCGGGCCGACCTCGATCGAATGTGTGACCTGGTTCGTCTTCACATCCACGCGCGTCAGCATGTTTTTCTCCGGCGTGGTCACCCAGATCGCGCCCTCCCCATAAAGGCAGGACGCGGAATTAGCCGGAACCGTAATCTCAGCCGAAACCTTGTTGCTCGTCGGATCGATGCGCGAAAGCGTGCCCTTGGGGTCGGTCAGCATCCACACGCTGTCCGGACTCGCCGTGATGCCGCCTTCGCTTTGCGCAGGGGCCAGCGGCAACGTGGCGGTCACCTGATTGGTCTTCATGTCGACCCGCGACAGCGACTTATCGCCGCAATTCGGCACCCAGATGCTGCCGAACCCCGCGGCGAGTCCCGAGCAGGGCCGACGCCCAACCGTCACGACTGCTACTACCTTATTGGTATTCGGGTCAAGGCGATGGATGCTGTTCTTGGGAGCGTTCGAGACCCAAACCGCGTCTTCTGTCACTACCTGCCAATCAGGGGTGCCTTCCACCGGAAAAACCGCGTCGGGAACGATCGTGGACATCTCCCGCTTCACACCGGGTGTGGAGACGCCAGGGCGCGGAGGCCGTTTGGCTTTTGGAGCGGGCGGCGGAGCAGGAGGAGCGTCCTGGCCCCACGAAATTACACTACCAGCAAGGCAAAGGAGCAGAGAACACCACGCGAGCTTCATCAAAGGCATCTTCATATATGGCTTTCCAGAAGTCTATTCCGCCAGGGTCGCGGCAATCCGTTTCGGATCCAGCCGCCAGAGAGTGTTTTCCTTCAAGTTCGACAGCCAGACCGAGTTCACGCCGAAGTGAATCGCCCCTCCGCCTTCCCCGTAAAACTGCTGGACCACTTTGTCGGTCGCGGGATCTATCCGCGTCAAGGGAAATCCGGCGAGCGTGACCCAGACCGAGCCCTGTCCCAGGGAGATGCCGCCCTCAGCCCCCGGCACTTCGAGCGCGATCGTCTTCAAAACCTTGGACGTCTTGGGATCGATCCGCTCCACCTTTCCTTCCTTCGTGCACAACACCCACACCGAGTTCTCACCGATCGCGAGGGCGCGCGGCTGAGCCGAGACCTCGATACTCTTATCCACGAGGTTGGTCTGCGGATCCACCTTGAGAACGCGATTCTCGGACGGGCAGGTCACCCACAGCGCACTCTCGCCGAACGTCAGTGAATTGCAGCCAGCGGGCAGGCGAAGCTCTGCCACTACCTGGTTCTGTTGCGGGTCGACACGCGAGAGGGTAGTTCGGTCGTCGGTCAGGACCCAGAGGCTGTCGGTGGTGGCAGCCACCGAGGGAAGGGCGGTTCCGACGCCCACGGACAGAGTGGCGGTGATTTTCGCGGTTTTGGGGTCGATTCGGGTCACCGTGCCGTCGGCGCAGTTCGGTATCCAGAGGGTGCCGAAAGCGTTGGCGGCTCCCCCACACGGTTTATGGAATCCCGTAATCGGATCGCCGGGTTGGTTGGTGCGGGCGTTGATCCGCGCCAGGGTATTCTTCGAGAGATCGGGTGCGATGACAGAATCGGTGAATGCCAGCCACGCAGGAGCCATAGCGAGTTCGGCCTCCGCTTTGAGCCCGGCGAACGGAATCCGTACTCCTGGTGTCGTAATGCCGATCCGCGGGGAGACGGCGGGATGCTTCGATTCCCTGTGGACCTTTTCCGTACCTTCTGGCTTTTCGCTCTTGCGCTGAGACCAGGCGGGAGAGGAAACCGCCAGGCAAACGCAAATTCCAACCAGCGAACGCGATTTCATGCCTGCACCTTCGATTTGAGTTTTTAGAGATTCTATATCAAACCCGGACGTGGGGCGAGCGGCCGGCCTCGTGGCCGTTGTTTGGACTAGTGTATCGCGAAATTCACGACCAGGCACTCTACAGTTTTCCCCATCCTCAGCCGATCATTATGATCATGTTTGAGTGGAACAACGAATACAGCGTGCGCATCGGCAGCATCGACGCCCAGCATCGAAATCTCTTTGCTACCGCCCAGAAACTGTATGCCGCCATGTCGGCGGGACAGGGCAAGAGCGCTCTCGCGCGGATTCTGGACCGCCTAGTCCAGTACACCGCAAGCCATTTCGCCCATGAGGAACGGCTCATGCGGCTCCACGGCTACCCGGGGCTGGCTGCACACAAGGCGGAGCACGAGGCCCTGACCAAACGGGTACTCAAATTCCAGCAAGATTATCAGAGCGGGAAAGTGAGCATGACCGTGCAACTCCTGCAATTCCTGAAGGACTGGCTGGAGAAACACATCAGGGGGTCGGATATGCGCTATGTTCCGTGTCTGCAGAAGTCGGAACCGGCGGTGGTCGGCGGTCGATCCCAAGCATTGCGAAATACTTAATCCTGCGTGCGTACCGCAAGCGAACGGTGAAACGATTCCGTGGCTCGATTCACCAAACTTGTGTGTCCCCTATTCTCCCTGAAATGCGCTTTTGACATCAGAAGGCGGTTCTTGTAGCTGGTGCGACAATCGCAATCTCCGCACAAGAGTTGCCGATTCCGGATTGGCTACGGTTCTATCGCAACCCAGCCGGTCCGGCAAAGTAGTGGAGGCGACCGATCATGGGAAACGCATCAGTGTCAGGCACTGCGATTTTCTGGGCCCTGGCGATTCTTCCCGGGCTCTTACACCCGTTTCTGCTGTTGATCTACTTCATCCGCTTCCGTGAACGGAAGACGTTGATCGATTTGTTGTTGAATCGAAGCACCCGGTCGACCGGCGGCCCGCGGCAAAGCGAGCGTGCCCGGCGAAAGGAGGAGTGGCAGGGCAGGATCGATCTCGATCTGCCCACCTACCTCTTACCCACCGTGATCGCGAGTCTGATCTCGATTGCGGCAGCCGTAGTGATGGTGTCCCTTCACGATCCCACCAACCAATTGAGGCTGTCTGGTCCTCTGCTGGCGTATACGAAGCTGGCCACGCCAGCGGCGGTGGCCGGATTTGCGGGCGCCTACGTCTGGGGCCTCTCTGACTTCGTCGACCGTTTTCGCATACTGAGCTTGCCGGCAAGCTCGCTGCATATGATCTGGTTTCGAATGCTTCTCGGCCCGGTCTTGGGAGGATATGCTCAGCAATTGATAGCGAAGGACTTCGCGCCTGTCCTGGTGTTCGCTCTGGCCAGCATCCCGGTGCCGGCGCTCCTCAAGTGGATGCAGGACATCGCAACCCAGAGGTTTGCCATTGGCGCTCCCGGGGCCGCAGTCCCTCCCCAGTGGGAACTCGTTCAGGGGCTAACGCCCGATATCGTCGCGCGCTTGAACGAGGCGGGCGTGACCAGCACCGCACACCTCGGAAATCAGGACCCGGTAAGCCTGTTGCGTAAAACCAATATTGAATGGCGCAACATCCTGGACATGATGGATCAGGCATATCTGGCCAGTTACGTAGGAACCAACATCGACAAACTGCGTGCCAGGGGCATACGCGGCGCCATCGAAATGGCGATCATCTGGCAGCGTCTTACCAGTACCGACACCGTGGTCCGCGATGACGCGGACAGCCTGATCAAATCCATCGCCGTGGATTTGGGCAAGGAAGAGTCCGGCGTGCGTAACTTAATCCAGAATCTGTGGGAAGACCCTCAAGTCGAGCGGATCTGGTCGATGTGGTATGACCGCGATGAAAGCGAACCGGGCGGAGAAGCGGTCCCGGACAGCGGCGTCCGATATGCGGGAACGAGCAATCGGCTGGCGCCGGATCCCCCAGCACCCAATAAAGAACCGGCCGCTTCGCCCGCGAACGGTGCAAGCGACAGAGTACCGGTCAACAATGGAAGCCGCAATTGAAATCCGGCGCATTCTTTACCGTTGCGGATACCGACGAACACATCAAGGTGTCGGACATGCGCTATGTTCCGTGTCTGCAGTCGGAACCGGCGATGGTCGGCGGTCGATCCCAAACATAGCGAAATACTTGGCGGGCAGGCGCGTGCGACGCAGTTCGCGCGTCAGAAAGATGTGGCGGGTGAATCCGGTAGCCAGTTTGCGGTCGTCCGAGGCGAGCCGCATCTCGTACGCGAAAGTGACCATGCGGTCGCCGGCTAAATCGATCCATGTTTTGACGATGATTTCGTCGTCGTAGCGGGCGGGAGCCGCGTACCGGCAATTGGCTTCCGCGACCGCCAGGAGAACGCCATCCTCTTGTTCCATGTCGCGGTAGTTGAAGCCGCAGGCGCGGCACAACTCCACCCGGCCGACTTCCATCCACACCAGGTAATTCGCGTAATACACTACCCCCATCTGGTCGGTTTCGGCATACCGCACGCGGAGGCGCGTTTCGGCGCAAGGTTTCATTTCGAACCCGCATTGTAGCGCGCGACAAGCGAATTGGCACGGTTCTGACGCAACGGAGGATCGCCTGCAACCGTCTGTTATGCTTGGACTATTCACCCACAATGCGAGTCCGCGTATTGTTTTTCGGGATGCTAAAGGAGTTCGTGGGCCGTTCCGGCGAAGATTGCGATTTTCCGGAAGGAAGCGACCTGGGAGCGGTGTTTGCCGACTATGCCCAGCGGTATCCACCCCTGAAAGAATTTGCCAGCAGCATCGTAATCGCGCGGAATCAGGAGTTTGCAGCACTTTCTACCCGCCTCGAAGAGGGTGACGAGGTGGCCTTTCTGCCGCCTGTGAGCGGTGGCGCCGCGCAGGAGCCTGTCACTCTGACGCCTGAAGGCCATTACTTCTTGCTCACCCGCCATCCGATCGACCCGAAAGCCGTCATCACGCGAATCATGACCGGCGGCGAGGGCGCAGTAGTCACTTTCGAGGGCACCGTCCGCAACAACACCAAGGGCCGTCCCACTCTGTGTCTGGATTACGAGTGTTACGAGAGCATGGCCCTGAAAATGATGACCCGGATTGGGCTGGAGATCGCAGCAACTCACGCCGTCGCGCGTGTGGCCATGGTTCACCGCCTGGGCCGGATGCTTGTGGGCGAGACCAGCGTTGCGGTGATCGTGAGCGCTCCGCACCGGCGCCCGGCTTTTGAAGCCGCGCTCGAAGGCATCAACCGGCTGAAAAAGCTGGTCCCCATCTGGAAAAAAGAGCACTTCGTCGATGGGGAGATCTGGGTGGAAGGAGAGTGGGACCGCGATGTTCCAGTGGCTGGTTAGGTTTCAGAGGGAGCCAAAGTTCTCGAGGTGGGGCGTTCTGGCCGCTCTGACTGCTGCGCTTGGCGCCGCGTTTCTCTGGGCGCAGGAAATGCCCACCATCCGTGTCAACGTAAACCTGGTCCGCGTGGTCGCTACCGTCCGCAACAAGTCTGGAGAGCTCATGGGAAAGCTCCAGAAGGAAGACTTCCAGGTCCTCGACAACGGCGCTCCGCAGGAGATTGCCGTTTTCGCCCACCAGACCGATCAGCCCCTTTCCGTCGCCCTTCTCGTCGATACCAGCGGCTCCACGGCGAAAGAGCTCAAGTATGAAGGAGACTCTGCCCTGAAGTTTCTGCACGCGCTGCTCTCGGAGGGAAATCCGTCGGACGCCGTGGCGTTGTACACCTTCGATTACGACATCACCCAGCACAACTTCACTCACAATTACGCCTCCCTCGAACGCGACCTGAAGATGCTGCACGGCGAGGGAGGAAGTTCGATTTATGATGCGATCTACTTTGCCTCTCGCGCCCTCCAGAATCGCGAGGGGCGAAAGGTCATCATCATCGTTACCGACGGGGGCGACACGACCAGTGCCCGGGACTCCAAAGCCGCCCTTAAGGAAGCGCAATTATCTGATGCCGTTATCTATGCGGTCGTGGTCATGCCGATCACGAACGATGCCGGGCGCAACATTGGCGGCGAAAACATCCTGACCTACATGGCGCAGAGAACCGGGGGTAAAACCTTCCCGCAGACCTCCGGCACGCAACTCGACAAGACGTTCGCCGACATCATCGCCGAATTGCGGACCCAGTATCTTTTGGGTTTCTATCCGCATAACGTGCCCCTCTCCAAGGACCCGTACCATAAACTGGAAGTACACATGAAGGCGCCGGATTTGCAGGTCTCGACGCGCAGCGGCTATTATGGAGAAGCGGAGGGCGCTTCCGGCGCCCCTGGCGGCCGGATTTCCGTAACTCCCGATCGAGATCGAAAGAAAGAGCCAATCAAGAAGTGACAACCTCGCATCCAGGCGGTAAATCGGGTCGTGCTCCCGAACAGACGTTCGAAGAGGCGCGGTATCTCCGCCAACTGATCGAAAGCGCCACACCCATCCGGGTGAAGATGTCTGACGGGGAAGAAGTGGTGGGTGTGATCGAGTATTACGATCAATCCTTTATCCGGCTGACGCGCACCGGTCAACCGAATCTGTTTATCTTCAAGCAGGACATCAAGTACATCCAGGAAGAGAGGTAGCTCCAACCGCCCCGGATGCACTATCTGGAAACGGCCGTAGAGATCGCGCGCGAGGCCGGCGCGCTGCTGGTGAACTGCTACGAGCGACGTGTGCCTTTCGAACTGAAAGGTGAGTTCGACCTGGTCACCGAAGCCGACCGCGCTTCCGAAAAGCTCGTGGTCGAACGGCTCCGGTCCCATTTCCCCACCCATGCCATCGTGGCTGAAGAAGGCGGCGGGCACGAGAGTTCTTCCGGATTCACCTGGTACGTCGATCCCCTCGACGGCACTACCAACTTCGCGCACAGCTTTCCCATGTTCAATGTCACGCTGGGGCTCGAACATGCCGGCGAGATGATCGCGGGAGTGGTCTACGATCCCGTCCGGCAGGAGATGTTCACAGCGGAACGTGGAGCAGGCGCATACCTGAACAATCGCCGGATCCGCGTGTCCAATGTGAAAGGCCTTGCCGACAGCCTGGCTTCCACTGGTTTCCCGAGCCGCAAGCGCCACCACAACGTCAATATTCACTTCTATTACCAGTTGGCGATGGCTTCCCACGGAGTGCGTCGCACTGGATCCGCAGCCATCGATCTGGCGTATGTCGCGTGCGGACGGCTCGATTTCTTCTGGGAATTCGGTCTCAAACCCTGGGATATGGCGGCCGGCACCTTGCTGATCCAGGAAGCGGGCGGACGCATCTCCGATATGAAAGGCGCCCGTCATCACATCACCGGGTCCGATCATCTGCTTGCCGACAACGGACATCTGCATGATGAAGTAATCCAGATCTTCGACGAAGTTTTTGCGGGCCAATTTCGCGTGCCCATGCCCCCCATCGCCTGACGCGGCCGGTACACAGCCGACTGCCCGCCATTTGGCTTGGCTTAGCCTGTTTGGCGGGCCCGTTCCTTGCCAATCCCACGTCGGCCTTACTGTCCCCGGCAAACCGCATAGACCCCCGTCTCCGCGCTGCTCGAAAAGCTGCAAGTCTGGCCAGCGTCCGCGATCCGAAACGACCCGAAGAATCGCGGACTATCGAAGAGTCCCGTCATCATGTCGGGAGACTGGAAGAAGGCCTGATACACCCGCCGCCCCACGATCACCAGAATCACTTCAGTCACCTTGCCCTGGAAGTTCGCCTTCATCCACTTGCCGCGATACCCGCCGACAATCAGATCCTTGTCACGGAGCATCGGCTGGCCCCCGGAGAAATAGTCGCGAACTCCTTGCAGATACCCCACGTCGTTGATGTTCCGGTCGAATTCCATATAGCTCACCAGCATTTGCTCCGTTCCCTTGTTGTAGCGGAAGACGTGAGCCATCGCCGCCGCGTCGCCATACTCGCGCCGCGTGGTAGAAGCTTCCGGAGTGCCTGGCATCTCGACGGCGATTCCGCCCTCATTGAAGCGAATCCAATTCGAGTTATGGCCCGGGAACAGGCGGTTGGTGGTGGACTGGGCCAGAAGCGAAGTGGCCATGACGATCAGTGTGAAGCAGGTTCTCATTTTCAAAATCTCCTCGCGTGGAAATACGCCAGGGCCTGCCAAAAGGGGTAATGCCGGGGCGCACGCCTCGCACGATATACTTGCTGGAGAGGCTTACACTCATTTCATGAAGCGCGCATTCACATCGATATTTGTCATCGCCGCCGCGGCATCTCTGCTCCTCGCCCAGGCGCCTAAGAAATTTGCCCGGGCCACGGACAATGCCCGCGTCGTTCCCAATGAGTTTTCGACTAAGATCAACGGCAAGAACATCATCATCAGCTACTCGGCGCCTTCCATGCGGGGCCGTAAGATCTTCGGCGATGGCGGCATTCTCGCCAAGGGCGGAGGCGGGTTCACCGGCGATGGAACTATCTGGCGCGCGGGCGCCGACGAGGCCACCTGCATCCACACCGATGCCCCGCTGGATATCAATGGACTAGCCGTTCCCGCGGGAGACTACTCCCTGTGGGTCGACATCGATAGCGGCAAGTGGCAGCTCATCGTGAACAAGCAGTCCGGCCAATTCGGTACCGATTACAATCCGGCCCAGGACTTGGGACGCGTTGCGATGACCATGGGCAAGACCCCCGCCACCGTGGAACAGTTTAAGATTTCGCTCACTCCCGCCGGCGGCAATCGCGGGCGCCTGGCCCTGGAGTGGGAGAACACGATGGCGTCGGTGAACATCACCGTGAAATGACAGCTGAGGCGGGCCCCGAATCTCTTTCGTGTGGCGAGTGCCGGCGCGCATACGGTCCGGAAGACCTGGCACATTTCGGAGTGGTCCTCATCTGCGCCGAATGCAAGGATCGCTATGTGCAGAAACTCCGCGAGGGCGTACCGGTGGCGCCCCTGGGCATCTACGCCACCTTCTGGAGCCGCGCGGTCGCCTGGCTGATCGATGCGATCGTCCTGATGGTGGTCGGCAGCATCATTCAATTCGCCTTGCTCGGGACCTTCGCGATGCGGCAACCCCAGGCGGGCATGACTCCCGATGCGCTGGGGTCCATGCTCGGAGTGCTCGGACTGGTTTTCATTCTCGATACGGTGGTGGGCTGCAGCTATGAAGCCATCTTCGTCAGCAGTGCCCTGTGCGCCACTCCCGGCAAACTGGCGCTCGAGATCAAGGTGGTTCGCCCCAACGGCGGCCGGGTGGGTTTGGGAAGAGCGGTGGCGCGCTACTTCGGCAAGCGTTTGAACACGCTCACGGCAGGTATCGGCTACATCCTCGCGGCATTCGACAATGAAAAGCGCGGCCTGCACGATATTCTCTGCGACACGCGCGTGATCCGCCGCCAGATCTGATACTCGATCATGCCCGTACCTTGCGCCCGTTGCCGTACGCCGCTGCCCAAGTGGGAACTCGCCGCTCCTGAGGGCGCGGTGTGTACCGTCTGCGGATCTGCAAATGTGGTGAAGGTCTTCCCCGCGGTTTTTGCCCCTGCTCGCACCTTTCCGGTAGAAGTCGCTCTCGAAGGCGAGGCGGCGTGTTTCGACCATGCCACGCGGCGCGCAGTGGCTGCCTGTCAGCAATGCGGACGCTACGTCTGCCGGCTCTGTGCCGTGGAGTTCGGAGCAGCCACGTTGTGCCCCTCTTGCGTGGCTTCAGGGGCGGGACAGGCACGCCTGGCGAATCCTGAGACCTCGCGCAGTCTCTTCGATTCCATGGCGCTTATCCTGCCACTGGCATCGTTGCTGGTCTATCCCTTTACGTTGGTCGCCGCTCCCGCCAGCCTGGTGCTTTCGGTGATGAAGTGGAAAGAGCCGCTCAGTCTGGTGCGGCATAGCCGCTGGCGATTCGTCGCGGCCATTGTGATTTCGCTCGCGGAGATCGTAGGCTGGACCATGCTGGTCGCCTACTTTGTCTCGGGCCGTTTCCGGGGAGCCAGCTGAGCATGGAGCCGGGGAGCGAACAGTACCGTAAATTGCCGGGCCACCGTCGTGGAATTCTCCGTGGAGCCAGCCTCTGGCTTGGCTCGGATCATTTCCTGTCGGTCAAATCTCTTCGATTTCGGGAGGAGTACAAGCGCTTCTACCTGCGCGATGTGCAGGCCATCGTCGTGGCGCAGGTCCCCCGCTTCCACATCTCCACGCGCTCCATCGTCATCGCGTGCCTTTGGGTGGCGGTGTTCCTGAGCACCAGAACACTGCGTCCGTGGGTTGTTCCTGCGATGTGGAGTGCGGCGGTCTGTCTCGTCTTCGCTTGGGCGTACATCTCTACTAAGAGTAGTTGCCGCTGTCGGATCTTTACCGCGGTCAGTTCGGAGGAATTGCCTTCGGTCTATCGCACCTGGACAGCAAAGAAGTTTCTGGAGGAACTCGAGCCAAGGATCCAGGCAGTGCAGGGCGTCCTGGAAGGCGGTTGGGCGGAGGCGGTCGAGAGCCGCGAGGTCGGACCGCCGGGCACCATGCGTCCGATTCCCTCGGACAACGTTGTCATTGTGCCTGGTGGCACGGGTGTGCCGCCGCCACCGAGGCCCGTGATCCCGAACCGCACCTGGGTCTCGGACATCTTCATCGCCAGCCTGTTTGCAGACGCAGGTTTGAACCTCGCCACGCTGCATGCTTACACGAACACGGTGCAATGGGTCTGGTATTTCCTGGCGTTTCTGCAAGTCGCTGGAGCGGTGGCGATCTTTGTGCAACACTATCGCGGCGCGGTGAAATCGAGTATGCAGAAACTGGCAATCGCGACCCTGGTGGCCATGGGCCTGTCCTATTATTTCCGGCAGGTGCTGGAAGGAATCTCGGGCGCCACACGTTCGATGATTCCGAACTCGACGACGCTGGCCGGAACGCCCGGCTACATGCTGGTCCGCGAGGTGGATGCCGCGGTATCGTTGGGGCTGGCGATTGCCGGTGTGGTTTTCGCTTTCTCGCGCCGCGAGACTTGGGGGAGGAGCTGAACGTCGATGCCTTCGGCGATCCACCAACGCTGCTGGAATCACGAAGCCCGCGAAGCCGTCTGCCGTTGTCCGGAGTGCCAACGCAGCTACTGCCGCGAATGCGTGACCGAGCACTCCGGCCGACTCTTGTGCGCCTCCTGTCTGAAAGCCCAATCGCAAACCTCGCGCAAGCGTAGTGGACGACTGCGGCGGATGTTACCAGCCGGAATGCTGGTGGCCGGAATTCTTCTCGCATGGCTGGTGTTTTTCGGCGCCGGCGCGGTCTTCAACCTGTTCGCCTCGCGCATGGAGCAAACGTCGTGGCAGGACCGCTAACCCGAGAGGGCACTATTCCCACGCTCGAGGCCGCGGTGCGCCTGCTGCGGCAAGCGCCCCTGTCCACCTTGGTCTGTCATTGGGCCGGAAGTGTGCCGTTCGCGCTGGTTGTCCTCTGGTTCTGGAACGATCTGACCAACCCGCGGACGCTCGATTTGACTGGTGTATTGGAGTCCTTCGTCCTCGCTCTGCTTCTCGTATGGATGAACTGCTGGCGGGCCGTATTCGCCGGTCGTCTGCGGCGGCAACTAGCGGGTGGTGACGCCGATCCCGCTCCCTGGACCAGGCGCCGCGTCTGGTGTCTGGCATCCACGCAAGCCTTCTTCGGCGCTACCAAACTGATCGCGATGCCGCTGGCTTGGATCACCATGTTTCCTCTGGCCTCCGCGGTCGCGTTCTATCGCAACCTCGCGGTCCTCGGCGACCGCGAAGACCTGGACCCGCTGGAACTCATGGCGAAGGCTCGCAAGCTGGCAGGCGTCCAATCGTCGCAGAGTTGGGGGCTGCTCGCGCCGCTTTTGTTCCTCTATCTGATCACGTTCTTCAATCTCGGAATCGTTCTGGCCATACTGCCGCAGATCGTTCGCATGCTTACCGGCTACGAGTCGGGCTTCAGCCGCAGCGGCCTGTATTTCGCCTTCAACGCCTTGTTTTTCCTGCTGGTGTTCGCGGTATCCTGGATCGCATTCGATCCGTTTGTTCAGGCGGTGTATTGCGTGCGCTGCTTCCAGGGGGAGTCGTTGGAGACGGGGGAGGATCTGCGGGCCGGTCTGCGGCGCATTCGCGGCGGTGTGCAAGCGGCCTGCGTGGCGCTGCTGCTGCTCGTATTCGCGGGACGCTCCGTCGCGGCGGTTCCGCCCGGCGAACTGCAGAAGTCCGTCGAACAGACCATGCGCTCGCACGAATATGATTGGCGATTGCCACCCGCGGCATCGTCGTCCCAAACCTCGTGGTTCATTCGCCTCGCCGACCGTCTTGTGGCGGGACTGCGGGTAGTTTCCCGCGCCGTCAACAACGCACTGGAACGGCTAATTCGCTGGCTCCGGGCCGAACCGTCTCCACCGCCCGAAGGTGGCGCGGCCCCTGCGAAGGGATTGCATTGGAGTCTGTACGTGGTGTCGGGGGCAGTCGCGCTCCTCGCCGTGGCGATCCTGTGGCGCCAATGGCAAACGCGTGTCCGCAAGAGCGCGGCGGTGCCGGTAAGTTCTCCAGGGGTGATTCGACTCGACGCTGAAGATCTCACGCCGGACCGGCTCCCCGAAGAGCGCTGGCTTGAACTGGCCGGCGAGTGTTTGCGGGATGAGAACTTTCGTCTGGCTCTACGGGCTCTCTACCTGGCCAATCTGGCGTGGCTGGGACGCTCCGAGTGGTTGACCATCGATGCCGGAAAAACGAATCGCGAGTACGATCTGGAATTGAAGCGTCGGGGCCGCGCGTTTCCCGAGGCGCGCGATCTCTTTGCCGGCAACATCGCCGCGTTTGAGCGCACCTGGTACGGCCTGCATGAAGTAGGACGAGAAGATGTGGAGCAGTTCCGCGCCCGCATCGGCCGGATGAAATCGATTCTTCCCGCGCCCCAAGGAGCCCCCGCATGAGTTGCTGTTGCGTGTGCCTTTGTGTCCCCGTGGAGCCGAGAGTTTTCCCGGGCAGCCGTGGCGCAAACACTCCTGTTTGCCGCCTCGACACGCATGTCGAGACTTTCCGCGAGTCCACTGAGCCTGACAGACAGAGAAACGCTCAGACGAAAGTCTCCTCGCGCCAGATTTGGTGGACACACGAAAAGCGTCGAGAGGAGTCTCGACGCGGGCAAACAGGAGTGTTTGCGCCACATCCAACCCCCGCCTTTAAGGGCTTTCGGTGATGCCTACCAGAATCTCTCCCGTCGCCGTGCTCGTGATCCTGTTGACAGGCTTCGCTGTCGGCGTCATGTACCTCTTCGGCATCCAATTCGCGGCAGGCGACGTCTACCCCGAATATTCGAGCCTGCGCACCGATCAGATGGGCACCAAGCTCCTCTACGACAGCCTCGCGCGTCTCCCGCGAGTCACCGTGGCCCGCAATTATCTGCCGCTCGATGTGCTCGGCGAGAACGGCACGATTCTCCTGCTCGGCATCAATCCGGGTTCGCTCGGCGAAGATGAAGATCAACTGCAACGCTACGAGAAACTGGCCCGCGAAGGATCTCGCCTCGTCCTGGGCATGTCGGCCCCCAGCGACTTCACCGACCTGATGGCGTTGGGGCTCGGCCGCGCCTGGCACGTGCGGCTCGGCGCCGATTCCAATCACCAGCATGTCCACCGCTTATACTTCACCGAGGCCGTCGATTGGAATGTGCTCGACCGCGTGGGTCCCAAGCTGCTCGCCATTGAACGCGATTTCGGAAAGGGCAGCATTGTCCTGTTTGCTGAAAGCGACGATTTCACCAACGGATCGTCGGTCGCCGAAGACCGGCTGGAAATGGTCTCGATGGCGATCGGCTCCAACTCGCACGTAGTGTTTGACGAGCAGCATCTGGGCATTGCATCGACCGGAAGTTTCGTCGGCTTGGCGCGCCGTTTCCGCCTGACCGGGCTCGCGCTCGGACTCGCCATCTGCGCGGCGTTGTTCCTCTGGCGAAGCGCCTCCGGCTTCCCGAGAGTGGCGGCCTCGCGCGACGTGCCGCTCTCCGGACGGACGTCACTCGCCGGGTTGCTGACACTTTTGCGCCGGCATATTCCCCCCGGCGAACTCGCCGCCACGTGCTGGCGGGAGTGGCTGAGCACTAATCGGCGCACGGCGCCGCCCGCCAAGCTCGAACAAGCCGAAGCCATCGTCCGAAACAAAGCGGGCCGGCCTCTGGAGGTCGCGCGCGAACTCCACGATCTGTTACACGGAGCTCATTCTTGAATCTCGATCAATTCCAGTCCACCATTCACACCGTGACCGAGGGAATCCGCAAGGTGATCATCGGGCAAGAGGATGCCATCCGTTATTCGCTGGTGGTCGTTTTGTGCAATCAGCACGCGCTCATCGAGGGCGTGCCGGGGCTTGCCAAGACGCTGCTCGCGCGCACCCTGGCCGCTGTGCTGGGATCCGAGTTCAAGCGCATTCAGTTCACCCCTGACCTGATGCCCGCCGATATCACCGGCAACAACGTCTTCAATCTCCAGCGCAACGAGTTCTCGCTGCTGAAGGGTCCGCTGTTCACCACCTTTCTACTGGCCGATGAGATCAATCGCGCGCCGGCCAAGACGCAATCGGCGCTGCTCGAAGCCATGCAGGAGCGCACCGTGACCATCGACCGCGAGAGCTATCGCCTCTCGCCGAATTTCACCGTCTTCGCCACGCAGAATCCCATCGAATCCGAAGGCACTTACCCGCTGCCCGAAGCACAGAAGGACCGCTTCATGCTCAAAATCTCGATGGCTTGGCCCGAGAGCGCGGAGGAACTGGCGCTTGCCCATCGCAGTCTGAATGAGCAGGCCCCGGAGGCCGTACTCCAGCGCGGCGAGGTGACGCAATGCGTGACGGAGCCGGACCTGAACGGTCTGCGGGACGCTCTCGGACTGATCCGCGTCACCGATGCCCTGGTGGAGTACGTGGTGCAAGTGGTGCGCCGCACGCGGACCGATGAGAACATCCTGGTGGGCGCCGGCCCTCGGGCGACGCAGTCGTTGCTGCGTGCGGCGCGTGCCTGGGCGGCGATCGCCGGGCGCGATTTCGTGAGTCCCGATGATGTCCGCGCGGTCTCGTTGCCGGTGCTGGAGCATCGTCTGCTGTTGCGTCCCGAGTCGGAACTGGAAGGCGTGCGCGCCGCGGAAGTACTCGATAGGATTTTGCATGAAATACCGGTGCCCAGATAAACGATTGTCCGCACAGGCCGCGTTGAACCAGGATACGTGGCATTTCAGTTGCCTTCTGGGGAGGGTGTCCCCTCCCATCGGTCTGCCGCCCGCAATGTCTCATTTTGTCCGTGCCGCGACGTGGCGCAAACACTCCTGTTTGCCGCGTCGAGACTCCTCTCGACGCTTTTCGGGCCTCCACCAAGTCTGCCGTTGCGCAATCCTCTTCCATGCGAGCCCAGCTAAATTCGAGGCCGCCCTCAGATGATCGTCCCCTCCCAACGCCTCCTCCTGCTCGCCGCAATCGTCGCGCTCCCTGCCACCACCATCGCTGGCTTGTACCCCGCGCTCGCACCCGCCTCCTACCTCGTTCTCGCCATCCTTGCGATCCTCGCCGCCATCGACGCTTTCCTCGGTACTGGGCGCATCCACCAGATCGAACTGCGCACGCCGCCCTTCCTCCGCTACACCAAAAATGTCCCCGCCGTTCTTCCCGTCACTATCGAAAATCGCTCGCCGCATGACTTGCCGATGCGCCTGGGAGCTGTCATGCCTCCCGGCGTCGAGTCCGAGAAGATCGTTGAGGACGCCACCTCCGCTCCCGGCCTCTCACTATTGAACTGGCCTTGTACCGGGCGCGTACGCGGCGATCAGGTGTTGCGCGAACTCCATCTCGAGACGCCGTCACCTCTGGGACTCTGGCAGGTCCGCGAACCCCGCGCCGTGCAGTTCACCTTCCGTGTCTATCCGAACCTGCGCGATCGTGCTACGGCCGCGCTCTTCCACAAGACTGCCGATGCCGGCCTCCGCCTTCGCCGCCAGATCGGCAAGGGGCGCGAATTCGACAATCTGCGGCAATATATGCCGGGGGACAGCTTCGAAGACATTCATTGGAAGGCCACTGCCCGGCGCGGCTTCCCGGTCGTCAAGCTCTACCGCGTGGAGCACGCGCAGGAAGTATATGCGGTCCTGGATTCGTCGCGCTTGTCCGCGCGCGAAGGAATTCTCGAAAGCTACGTCGATGCCGCTCTGCATTTGGCCCTCGTGGCCGAGCGGCAGGGCGACCATTTCGGACTTGTGACCTTCAGCGATCGCACTCACCGCTTCGTTCGCGCGCGAGGCGGGATGGAGCATTTTCGCCTCTGCCGCGAGACCATCTACAACCTGCGGGCTGAGCGAGTCAGCCCCGACTTTCGCGAAGTCTTCACCAGCCTGCAATTGAATCTGCGGCGGCGCTCGCTAGTCGTCTTCTTTACCTCGCTCGACGACGCGCTCCTCGCAGAGACCTTCGAAAAGGAGGTTCCCCTGCTGGCGCGCCGCCATCTGGTGATGGTCAACGTGACGGCAAGCCCCGGCACCAAGCCGCTGTTTACCGGCGAGAAGCCCGCCAACGTCGAAGCTCTCTACGAGGGGCTCGCCGGCCAGATGCTCTGGAACCGCCTCCACACGCTCCGCATCGCACTCCAGAACCGCGGAGTCAAACTGACGGTGGTCTCCCCCGACCGTATCAAGGACCAGGTGACCGCACAATATCTGGATGTAAAGCGAAGGCAAGCGTTATGATCATCGATCTGCCGCGTTTCGTGAAGACCGAGAAGCCCTACTGGGACGAGTTGCAGGAGTTGCTTCACGAGATCGAGGCCGAATCGGAACGGCGCATGCCGCTGGCCGCGATCCAGCGCCTGCACTATCTCTACGAGCGCTGTTCGGCCGACCTCGCGCGTCTCAATACGTTTTCCACGGAGCCGCGTTTGCAGGCGTATCTGGAATCGCTCGTTTCGCGTGCGTACAGCGAGATTCATGAGACGCGGGCTCCCATGCGCCTCCGCTGGAAAAGCCTGCTGCTCAGCTTTCCGCGTGCCTTTCGCCGCCATTTGGGCGCCTTTCAACTCTCCCTCGCCGTCACTCTGGTGGGCTGCGCTTTCGGCTGGTTTGTGATGATGCAGGACCCTCAGTCGAAAGCCGTCCTCATGCCTTTCCGCCAGTTGATGGTGTCGCCCTCTGAGCGCGTGGCGAAGGAAGAAGCCGCCGGCCCCGACCGGCTCACCGGTGTGAAGGCCACCTTCTCCGCCGAACTGATGAGCAACAATATTCGCGTGACGATGCTCGCCATGGCGGCCGGCATTACCTGGGGCGTGGGAACATTGCTGGTACTTTTCTCCAACGGCGTGAGTTTGGGTGCCGTGATGCAGGACTACGTCGCCGGCGGCCAATCCACGTTCCTTGCGGCATGGCTGCTACCACATGGCTCCATCGAAATTCCCGCGATTCTGCTGGGCGGCCAGGCTGGATTCATTCTGGCCGGTGCGCTCATCGGGTGGGGCAGCCATCGTTCGCGAACCGAGCGATTCCGCCTGGTGGCCGGCGATCTGCTGACAATAGTCGCAGGCGCAGCTTGCATGCTGGTGTGGGCCGGAATCGTGGAGGCGTTCGTCTCGCAGTATCATCGTCCGGTGATTCCGTACGGGCTCAAGATCGGGTTCGGCATCTGCGAATTGATCGCGCTCTCGGCCTTCTTTGGTTGGGCCGGCAGGGAGTCGCAGTGAGTTCCAGCCGCAAGAATGCGCTGATGATCGAGACGCCGGAGGGCGTGGTGTTCTCGTACGAACTGGCGACGCCGGTCACGCGCGCGCTGGCGTGGGCGGTGGACGCGGCAGTCATCGGCGCCGTCAGCACCACTGCCGCGAAGTTGGCCCAGGCGTTCAGCATTTTGAGTCCGGATTGGGCCAAGGGTCTCGGCGTGATCCTGTATTTCGTAATCTCAACCGGATACGCGATGGTTTTCGAGTGGCGATGGCGTGGGCAGACTCTCGGCAAGCGCGTGATGGGGCTGCGCGTCATCGATGCCCAGGGTTTGCGCCTGCAATTCTCGCAAATCGCGGTGCGCAATCTGCTGCGCCCGGTCGACACGCTGCCGCTGTTTTACCTGGTAGGGGGCATCACTAGTCTGCTGAACCGTCACGGCCAGCGGCTCGGCGATCTGGCTGCGAATACCGTAGTGGCGCACCAGACCAGCCGCCTGCAGCCTGACCTGGACCAAATTGCGCCGGCGCGCTACAACTCACTGCTCGCCTACCCGCAGCTCGCGGCGCGCTTGCGGAGCCTCGCCAGTCCGGAAGCGGTAGGCATCGCGGTGCGGGCCCTTACGCAGCGTGACGGCTACGATCCCCCGGCCCGGGTGGAGCTCTTCCGCGATCTCGGCGCTTATTTCCGCTCTCTGGTCCGCTTTCCCGATGTGGCCGTCGAGGGTTTGACCGATGAGCAATACGTCCGCAGCGCCCTGCGCGTAATCTACGGCGGCAGCGGTGGCGCAAACACTCCTGTTTGCCGCGTCGAGACTCCTCTCGACGCTTTTCGGGCGTCTACCGAGTCCCGACCTGCGCAGTAATTAGGCCTCCGCGTCAGCGCCTCCCAAATTCATGTACACGCCGACTATGCGGCTGGCTGATCGCAATAACTTCGCTCCCTGACGGTCGCGGCTCGCAGCACGTCGCGCAAATTCGCGAATTTCGTGTCGAGCCGCGCGCGTAAAGCGAGCACCCTCTTCTCTCTCAGCGCCTGGGATAGAATTAGACTCACCACGATGTCCCTTCGCCATAGCAGAAGATCTTTCCTGCATCTCGCCGGAGCCGGACTCGGCGCGCTTGCCGCCCAAGGTCCCGAGACGGACCTCATCGTATTCAACGCTACGGTCTATACAGTCGATTCCAAAATGCCCAAGGCGGAGGCATTCGCCATCAAAGGCGGACGTTTCACTGCCGTCGGCACCACCGCCGACATCAAGGCGCTCGCCGGCAAAGGCACGCAGTCTATCGACGCACATGGCATGACCATCGTGCCGGGCTTCATCGATTGCCACAACCATGCGACTGGCACCACGCTGCTGTATGAGGTGCTGGTTGGAAACCCGTTTGAGGTGGAGTTCGTGACCATCTCCAGCATCGTGGAGAAGCTCCGTGCCAAAGCCCGCGAGACACCGCCTGGGACCTGGGTTGAAGGGTACTTCTTCGACGATACGAAGCTCAAGGACAATCGGCCGTTGAACGTCCACGACCTAGACCAGGTCTCGAAAGATCACCCGGTCGCCGTTCACCATCGCGGCGGCCACACTTCGTTCTACAACAGCAAAGCGCTGGAGATGGCGGGGATCAACAAGAACACGCCGAACCCGCCCGGAGGCACCTACGACCGCGACGCCAATGGCGAGTTGAACGGCCGCGTCACCGACCGCGCTACCGGCGCCGTCAATCGCGTGGGCAAGCGTCCCACCTTCACCGACGAGCAGCGGTTGCAGCGCGACCGCGACGGTCTGGCCCACATCTCGAAACAGTTCGTGCGTTACGGCGTGACCAGCGTCCACCACGAAGGCGGCAACCTGGCCGCGCTGCAAGACGTGAGGGCGCGCGGCGACCTCCTGCACCGCGTCAGTTACGAAGCCAACGGACGGGTGCTTGATTCGATGATCAGCGGCGGCATCAAGACCGGTTTCGGCGACGAGTGGATCCGCCTGGGCGCGACCTCCGAGCACACCGTAGACGGGTCATTTTCGGAGCGGACCATGGCGCTCGATATCCCGTACCCCGGGATCTCGCCCCCGTACAAAGGCAACCTCACCGAATCGCAGGACGATCTGAATGCCTGGATCGAGCGCGTGCATCGCGCGGGGATTCAAGTCAACTGTCACGCCAACGGAGATATCGCCATCGGGATGGTAATGACCGCCGTGGAACGCGCACAGCGCATCTTTCCGCGCGCCGATGCGCGTCCCAAGATCACACACTGCACGCTGATCAACGACGATCTGGTGCGGCGCATCAAGGCGGCAGGTGCGGTACCGGCGGCGTTTACTTCCTACGCCTACTACAACTCCGATAAATTCGTCTTCTACGGCGAAGAAATGATGAAGCGCTGCATGGCATTCCGCACCTTCCTCGACGCAGGCGTTCCCATTGCCGCGGGTTCCGACTTTAGCCCTGGCCCGTTCGACCCTCGCATGGCCATCCAAGGGATGGTCACGCGGACCGGTTGGGACGGAAAGACCTGGGGAGCGAACCAGCGGATCACGGTGGAAGAAGCGCTCCGCGTGAACACCATCAATGGGGCCTACAACTCGCATGAGGAAGCCATCAAGGGCTCCATTACGGCGGGCAAACTGGCGGATTTCGTGGTGCTCGCGGAAGATCTGTTCCGGATCGAGCCCGGAAAGATTAAAGACATTCCGATCGTGCGCACCGTGGTCGGCGGCGCGACCGTCTACCAGGCGTGAGCGCTATTTCGTTCGACGCCGCGCGGTGATCACCCCGGTATTCATCCCAATGGTATTCAGACCGCCGAAGAATCGTGCGTGCTCGATCTTCATGCAGCGGTCCATCACCACTTCTAACCCCGCACGCTGAGCCCGCTCCGCCGCTTCGTCGTGAATCACGCCAAGCTGCATCCAAATCACCTTGGCTCCGATCGCGATGGCCTCGTCGACAATGGCTGGAACGGCCGACGGCTCACGGAAAATGTCGACCACTTCCACGGCGCCAGGAATCGCCGTCAACGACGGGTACGACTTCTGCCCCAGGATTTCCGGCTCCCGCGGATTCACCGGGATCACCTCGTAGCCCTCCGACATCAGGTAAATCGCCGCGAAATGGCTCGGGCGGAAGGGATTCGACGAGAGACCGACCATCGCGATCCGCTGGTATTGCTCCAGAATGCGCAGGCGGTCGAACGAAGAGTTCGCGAATCGGCCCCGATTCACCGGCGAGTTGCCGCCGACTCCGTCGGCACTCAGGTCCACAAACGAAATGGCACAATGGGCGTTCATGCGCTCGCCCTCAACGCCTGATCCAGATCCCATAGGATGTCGTCAATCTCCTCGAGCCCGACTGAGAGGCGGATCAGATCGTCGCCGATGCCTCCCGCCAGTTTCTCTTCGGTGCTCAACTGCTGATGCGTGGTGGATGCCGGATGGATCACCAGGCTCTTGGCATCCCCTACATTGGCAAGATGCGAAAACACCTGCAACGATTCGATGAATCGGCGGCCGGCTTCCAGTCCGCCGTGGATGCCGAAAGTCAGCATGCCTCCGCAGCCTCTCGGCAGATAGCGCTCAGCGAGCGCGCGGTAGGGGCTCGAAGGCAGTCCCGGATATTGCACCCACGCCACGCGTTCGTGCGCCTCCAAAAACTTCGCTACCGCCATGGCATTGGAAGAATGGCACTCCATGCGCAACTTGAGCGTCTCCAGTCCTTGTAAGAAGAGGAACGAATTGAAAGGACTCAGCGCCGGCCCCAAGTCTCGCAGCCCCTCCACACGTGCCTTCATGATGTAAGCGAAATCTCCAAAGGTCTCGTAGAATCGGATACCGTGATATCCCTTGCTAGGCTCGAGCAATTGCGGGAATCGCCCGCGATCCCAGGGAAAGCGGCCGCTATCCACAATCACCCCGCCGATCGACGTGCCATGCCCGCCAATGAACTTCGTGGCCGAGTGTACGACGATATCAGCTCCATGTTCTACAGGGCGGCAAAGGTACGGCGACGCGAAAGTGTTGTCGATCATCAGCGGCAGATTGTGGTCGTGCGCAACAGCGGCTACCGCGGCGATGTCGAGCACATTCATCCGGGGGTTGCCGATCGTCTCCCCATAGAGCACGCGCGTGCGCGGCGTGATGGCGCGGCGGAAGTTCTCGGGATCGTCCGGGTCGACGAATGTAGTCTGAATGTCGAAGCGGCGCAGCGCTACATCGAATTGCGTGTACGTCCCGCCGTAAAGTGTCTTGGCCGCCACAATCTCATCGCCCGCCTGCAGCAGGCTGGTGATGGCGATGAACTGCGCAGCCTGCCCGCTGCCCACGGCCAATGCGCCCACACCGCGTTCGAGCGCCGCCATGCGCTCCTCGAACACCGCCGTCGTGGGATTCATGATGCGCGTGTAGATGTTGCCGAAGCGCTGCAGGTTGAAAAGCGCAGCCGCATGCGCGGTGTCTTCGAAAACGTAGGACGTGGTCTGGTAGATGGGAACGGCACGGGATCCGGTCTCGGCATCAGGCCTTTGCCCGGCATGCAGGGCGCGGGTGGCGAAGCCGAAAGTCCGGTCGGGTGTGGAGGCCATCTTTTCAAGTTAGCAGGTGACCCGCTGTTAGAATAGTGAACGAATGGGACGGCCGTTCGGGTTTCGCATGCTGCTCGCCGTGTCGGGTGCACTGGCGGTGCTGCTGGCGACGCTCGCAATCCTGCAATACCGCTGGTCGGCGCGCGTCGCGGCGGCGGACGCGCAGCGCGAGAGAGAATACCTGAATTCGGCGGCTGCGCTGTTTGCGACCCAGTTCAATGACATGGCGGGCCAGACCGCCGAATTCCTGCAGACCGAGGCCTGGAATGCTTTGCAGTCCGGCAAACCGCTCACGGCCGTTCCGAAGCTCATTGGGGAAATCTACGCTCTCGATCTTCCGGAAAAAGGCCAGTCGAAAGCACACCACCTGAATGGCGCCGGGGTTTTTGAACCATCGTCCACTCCGTCGTGGATCGATTTTCCGCGCTGCGTCGCCCACGCGATTCAAGAGCCTCCCGCATTGGTGGTGCCGGTCTACAATGTGGCCGAGGCAGAGAATTTGGGCGGCGGTGGACTCCGCATCGTGAAGGCTGCGGCGCGTGTGCCCCAAGGGTGTATGGTGGCGCGAATCGACCTGAACTCGCTTCGCGATACCGTGATTCCGCAATTGGTCCGGCAAAGCTTCGGAGACACCGCCACGCACGATTATGATTTCGAAGTCGTCTCGCGTGCTCGGCCCGATTCTCCGCTCTACGGAAATCCCGTGCATGCCGATCTGCAAAAACCATTTTTCTCGATCTCGCCCGCCCATCTGGCGTTGGCGCACCGGCCGCCCTCTCCTGTGCCGGGACAGGTTGGGATCATCGTGCAGAGTGTCGAGACTATTGTCACCAAGGGATCGCCGGGTCTCGCGAATTTGTACGGCTCCGGCATCTGGGAACTGGAGGTCGCGCACAAGGGCCTGCCGCTGGCCGCGTCCTTCGAGCGTACCCGCCAGCGCAACCTGTTGATCAGCATAGGCGTGGAGATCCTGTTGCTGGCCGCCATCGCTTTTCTGGTGATTGGGGCGCGCCGCATGCAGCATCTGGCAAATCAGAAGATGCAGTTTGTGGCCGGGGTATCGCATGAGTTGCGAACGCCTGTATCCGCCATCAGCATGCTCTCGCGCAATCAGGCGGACGGTTTGGTGTCGGGCCCCGAAAAGGTCAAGCAGTACGGAGAGTTGATCCACCAGCAGAGCCGCCGGTTGAACGAGATGGTGGAGCAGACCTTACAATACGCGGGCATTCACTCCGGTCTGCGGAAGCCGGCCAGAGACACGATCGACCTGGAAGGGCTGATCCGCGAAGCGCTCGACGCCCGCCGTGCAGAATTGGAACGCGACGGATTCGAACTTGAGGTCGCGGTGGCTCCGGAGTTGCCGCCGGTCACTGGAGACCCGAATCTGCTGCGCACCGCCTTCGACAATCTGTTGAGCAATGCTCTGAAATATGCGCAGGGTGGGCACTGGATCCGCGTGAGCGTTACGCATTCCGCGCAAGAGGTGCAGATCAGCGTTGTGGATCGCGGAGACGGCATCGACCCCGCCGATCAGGCCGAGATCTTCGAGCCATTCTGCCGCGGCCGGGCCGCCATTGCGGCGCAGATACCAGGGTCGGGCTTGGGGTTGAGTCTGGTACGCAGTGTTGCCGAGGCGCATCGCGGCACGGTGACTTTGGAAAGCGCGCCCGGCCGCGGAAGCACGTTCACCTTGCATCTACCGGTATGAGTCGAATCCTGTTCGTGGAGGATGAGGCCGCTTTCGCCGTCGGCGTAATCGACCGGCTGGAGTCGGAAGGCTATACGGTGGATTGGGCCCAAACCGGAACGGCGGGATACGCCGCCGCCGCCGCGAATCCGTTCGACCTGATTGTGCTCGATATCATGCTGCCGGAGAAGAGTGGATTCGACGTGTGCCGCGATCTTCGTCGCGCCGGCGTCAACGTGCCGGTGCTGATGTTGACGGCGCGAGGCGAAGTGGTGGACCGCGTGGTGGGTCTGAAACTGGGCGCCGACGATTACGTGCAGAAGAACGTGGAGCCTGTGGAGTTGATGGCCAGAATCGAGGCCCTGTTGCGGCGCTCGGGAGGCGGGGCCGCACCGCTGGCGGGAAATATCGAATTCGGCGATGTGCGAGTGGATCTGCGCCGTCACGAAGTCATGCGATCGGGCCAGCGATTGCCGCTCTCTCCGGTAGAATTCCGGCTTCTGGAATACCTGCTCGACCGGCGTGGCACCGTGGTTCCGCGCGAGGAGTTGCTCGAGAACGTCTGGGGATTGCACGGGGACACACTCAGCCGCACCGTGGATGTTCACATCGCCGGCCTGAGGAAGAAGATTGAGGACGACTCCCGCTATCCCCGTTTTCTGCTCACGGTAAAAGGCGCTGGTTACAAGTTGTCGTGAACGGCCTTTACATTCCTAACATAGATTTTGCGCGCCGAACATCCGCGGAGGCCCATGCTGGAAACATGAAATGGATTGTGGGTGTTTCGTTGCTTACGGCCGGACTGGCGTTTAGCCAGCAGCCTCCGAAGTTAGCGTTTGAAGTAGCGTCAATCAAACCCGCCGATCCTTCCACGGATGGCCGGATCATGACGCGCATGGGCGCCGATGCGGGGATGTTGCGGTACTCCAACGTGTCGCTCAAAGATTGTATCCGCGTTGCATACACGATTAAGGACTTCCAGATTGAGGGTCCGGATTGGATCGGAAACACGCGGTTTGACATAGTGGCTAAGCTTCCGGAAGGATCGTCGACCGATCAGATTCCGGAGATGCTCCAGTCTCTGCTGGCCGATCGCTTCAAACTCACGTATCATCGCGACACCAAGGAGCATGCGATCTACGCGTTGGTGGCGGAGAAAGGCGGACCGAAGCTGAAACCAGCGGATACCGGCTCGATGGTTCCCGCAGCGCCGCAGGCTGGCAATCCTGGCCGGGGCGGAGTTCCGCGAGGCGGAATGATGATGATGATCGACAATGAGGGTGCGCACCTGAAAGCGCCAGCCACGACGCTGTCGAGGGTGGGCGAAATGCTCTCTCGATTCACCGATCGGCCAGTGGTGGATATGTCTGGCGTCCAAGGAGACTACGAGTTCGATCTGGTATTTGCGCCGGAGGCCGCGCACGGCGGCGTGGGTGGTGGGGGCCGCGGAACCGCGCCAGGACCGGGCGGCGATGGTGGCCCTGCTCCCATCGAGGGTGCTTCCGACAAAGCTGGGTCGATCTACGACTCCGTTAAAAAATACGGTCTGAAGCTGGAAGCCCGCAAGGCGCCGATGGAAATTCTGACCGTGGATCACCTGGAACAAAAGCCCACCGACAACTAACGGCTATCTTCTCAGTTCCTCTCCAACGTTGGGGCGCTGCGCAAGTGATGCGCAAGCGCCTCAACCTGTTTTGGTCTGCAAGCCGAAACCGGGTGCGGAAACCGGCGCTCTCCTGTTATATTTCTAGAGCCCCCATGCCGGATTCCAAAAGCCCCCTCGACAAACTGGATCGCCAGGAAATCTTGTGGCTGGCAGGGATCCTGAAAGACGCCTGCCGCGAGCGGTTGGAGAAGAATCTGGTCAGCCAGGAATTTGAGGATCGTCTGTACCAACGTGGTCCGGTGGAAGGTCGCCTGGATCCCCGTCCATTTCTAAAGATCTGGGAGCCGCGTTACCGTAAATTCCTAGAGGTGGCGACGGAACTGCACGCGATGCTCGAGGCGGAAGAAGCTCGCAAAGCCGCCGAATCGCTGCGCTCGCAGTTTCAGAAGACGGTTACGAAGCCCGCGGTCGTGCGGAAGCGCCAAAGCAGAAAGGCGCTTCGCACGCCAGACTCGCTTATTCGTGACGCAAGGTGATGGCCGGGTCGACGCGAACCGCGCGCCGGGCAGGGATCGCACAGCCGAGTGCGCCGGCGGTCACCAACGCCAACGCAACCATCACGTAGGTGGCCGGATCCGATGGCGAGACTCCGACCAGCAAATCGTTCAAGGCGCGTGTGACCGCCAGAGCGGCCAAGAGTCCGATCGCGAGGCCAATTGTCAGTTGACGCATTCCTTGGGTGAAGATCATGCGGAGAACGTCTCGTGCTTTCGCGCCCATTGCCAGGCGGACGCCAATCTCCTGCGTTCGCTGGCTCACGGAGTGTGCGATTACCGCATACAATCCCACCGAGGCCAAGAGAAACGCAATGCCTCCGAAGATCGCGAACATGCTTCCGAACACGCCCAGAATCCAACTGCGCATCTCGATCCGAGACTGCAGGGTCATCAGATCGCGGGCTGGAAGATCCTGATCGATTTCCTGAACGGCGCGACGGAACGAGTCTCCCAGGGTGGCCGGAGGAACATGAGTTCGTGCCGCGGCGAACATCTGGGTCCGAGGCTGCTGCCGGAAAGGCAGGTAAATCAAGGGATCGCGATGCACCATGTTGGCTTCGTTATTCTGCAGAATGTCAGGCGCCACACCTACTACGGTGAGCCACGGCTGAGGGGTCTTGGCCACCAGCCGCAAGCGCTTTCCGAGCGCATTCTGTTGCGGCCAGTAGCGGTTCGCGAAGGCCTGATTCACGATCACCGACGGCACGCCGGTGGAACCATCCGCATCGGTGAAGGTACGGCCGGCGATGAGTTGGACTTGCATGGCCCGGAAATACTCCGGGCTGATCAACAGTCCGCCCTTCGGACGTTGTTGCGGGTCAATCGGGGCAGTGGTTTCCGGTTCGGATGACAGATTCGACGACCCATCGCCGGGCATGTTGGACGCCAATGCCGCGACTTCGACGCCGGGTAGCTGTTCGAGCCGCGTTTTCAATTGCAGGTAGAAGGCCGCCTGCTGCTCGGGCCGCGAATACCGCACGTCCGGCAGGTCGACGCGCATCGTGAGGATGTTCGCTGTATTCACGCCCACCGGTGTCGCATACGCGTTTAGAAAGCTGCGCAACATCAAGCCCGCGCCCGTGAGCAGCACCACCGCGAGCGCCATTTCCGTGACCACCAGAACCCCTGAGAGGTAGCGGCCCTGACGCCCGCCCGACGATCCGCGGCCCCCCTCCTTCAGAGAAGAGCTCACGTCGAGCTTCGACAGGCGAAGGGCCGGGAGAAGTCCGAACAGAATGCCGGTGCCGATGGAAATCGCGGCCAGATAGAGCATCACGCGGTAATCGAGGGAGAAGTCGATCCACGCGGGCTTTCCAGTCGGAATCACCGCAAGATCGAAGGCCCGTGTTCCCCAGATGGCGAACAACCATCCCAACACACCACCCGCTGCTGACAACATTGTGCTCTCAATCAGCAGTTGCCGGATCACGCGCCAGCGGCTGGCGCCCAGTGCCGCGCGAATGGAGATTTCGCGTGCCCTCACCACGGCGCGCGCCAGCATCAGATTCGCGACGTTGGCACAGGCGATCAGCAGCACGAAACCCACCGCGGCCAGCATCAGCAGGAACACTGAGGCGATCTTGTTGCGAATCGCCATCTTGTTGTACGTCTGCACCAGAACACCGCGATTTTTGTTGGTGTCCGGATATTGATTTGCCAGGCGGCTGGCGATGGTCTCGGCTTCCGCACGCGCGTTCATGAGCGTCGCACCGGGAGCCAGGCGCCCGAACATCATTACGGACGCTTCTGCGCGATTCGGCTGGGCCGGCACCGGCAAGGGCATCCAGAGGTCGCTCTCCGTGGGAAAGCGGATACCGCGTGCCATCACGCCTACCACTACCGTGGGCACGGCATTCAGGCGAATGGTTCGACCGATGATCGAAAGGTCTTTCCCATAACGGCTCTCCCAAAGCCCGTACGTAAGTAACGCCACAGCTGGTGCCCCGGGCATCTCGTCCTCCGCCGTGAAATCGCGGCCAATGACAGGCTTCTGTCCGATCACGGAGAAGGTATTCGCGGTGATCTGCGCGCACACATAGTTCTGCGGAAGGCCAATGCCGTCGCTAATGTCGCCGGAGGTTTGCGAGCTTGCAGCTAGGCCATCGAACGACTTCATCTGCGCGCGAAAATCCTGAAAATCCGGATACGACATCGAGCGCGGTCCGCCCTTTGTTCGGTCAATGCTCGACACATAGAGGATGCGATCGCTATTCGCGAACGGCAGATTCTTGTAGAGCACGCCGTTCACGAGCGAGAACACGGTGGTATTAACGCCGATACCGAGCGCGAGCGCCGCGATTGCAACTGCCGAGAAGCTGGGGCTACGCCGCAAAGTGCGGAAACCGTAGCGCACATCCTGGAGGAAAAGCTCGATCCAACCGAGTGTCCACATATCGCGGCAGACCTCCTTGAGCCTGCTGTAATTGCCAAATTGTTTGCGCGCGTCAGGCCGCTCCGACGACAACATGTCGAGATGGAACTGAAGCTCGTCTTCGAGGTCGCGGTCCAGTTGCCGGCGGCGTGCCGCGCGCGTCAGACGAAGATACAGCCGGTTCGGCCACTGCATAGGAGTCGCTCCTCAGGCGGTCTGCATGACGCGCGCAATCGCTCCTGCCAGGCGCGTCCAATCTTCCGATTCTTTCACCAGTTGCTTGCGGCCGGCCGTCGTGAGGCTGTAGTATTTCGCCCGCCGGTTATTCTCCGAAACGCCCCATTCCGATGCGATCATGCCGTCAAGTTCCAGACGGTGCAGCGCCGGATAGAGCGAGCCTTCTTCTACACGCAGGATTTCATCGGAGACCTGTTGGATATGTTGCGCAATCCCGTATCCATGCTGCGCCTTGCGCGAGAGCGTCTTGAGGATGAGCATGTCGAGCGTGCCTTGCACCAGCTCGCCGTCGGTTCGATCTTTGGCCTTTCCCATAGATTCTTGATAGGTAGTATCGGTGAAGCGTAGCGGGCTTGTCAAGAGAATTCGGAAGGGGAGAATCCGGAGGAGCGACCTAGCTTTCGAGCTTGTACTTCGTCGCGGCCAGTCCGTACAGCCGCCGCCACAACAGGCGATTGACCGTGACTACCAGTGCGGCCATCACGATGGTTGCCCCCAACAGGACGGGAAAATTGCCGCTGTCGGTAGCGCGGCTGATCACCGCGCCCAAGCCCGTGGTGGTGTAGGTCTGTCCATGAAAGCGAAAGTACTCCGCCACGATGCTGGCGTTCCATGCGCCGCCGGACGCGGTCACGAATCCGGTGAGCAGATAGGGAAAGACGCCGGGCAGATACAAGCGACGCCATCGTTCGGACTTGGTGAGCCGATACACTTCACAAACTTCCTTGAGGTCCGTGGGAATGGAACTTGCACCCGCGATCACGTTGAATAGCACGTACCATTGCGTGCCCAGAAGCAGGAGGACGATCGAGCCCACACCCAAGCCTCCGCCGACGCGAATGAGAAACAGCAGCACAATGGGAAATAGGGCGGTCGCTGGTATGGACGCCGCGACCTGCGCGATGGGTTGGGCGATTGCCGACAAGCGGGGTCGCAGTCCGATGTAGACACCCACTGGTATCGTCCAAAGTCCGGCAAGCACCAAAGTGAATTCCACACGCAGGAAACTCGCCCCCGCTCCCGCGAAGATGCCGCGCAACTCCTCGCCGGAAATCGCGCCCAGCATCACCAGCATCTTGAAAATGGCGTAGAGCAGGCCGACGGAAGCGATCGCGCCCAGCGTCAACCCAATCCATTGGCGCAGTTTGTGTTTGCCGCCGACGGGGTGAGAGGACAGGTGCTTCCGGGCGCCGTACAATGTGAGGGCCTCGCGGGCCGGCCCCACGGTCTTCTGAAACGCCACCTGAATGGCCCGCGAACGCCGCAGGAGATTCAGAACGGGCGAGTGCGGCGTCTGCGACGCCTCCACCTGTTCCATCTTGAACTTCTCGCCCCACGCGATGATAGGGCGCCAGACGATCTGGTCCATCAGCACAATGACCAGGACCATGGCGAAGACGCCCCAAAGGATCGCGCCGGTGTCTCCGGCATTGGCGGCGGTCTGCAGATAGGAACCGAGCCCGGGCAGACGCAGATCGCGGTTGCCCAGCACGAACATTTCGCAGGCCATCAGGAAGAACCAGCCGCCCGCCACCGACATCATCGAATTCCACACCAGGCCGATCGCGGCGTAGGGCAGCTCCAGTTGAATGAAGCGCTGCCACCAGGTGAGCTGATAGATCTGTGCGGCCTCCTGTAACTCGCGCGGGATACTCTTCCACGCCGAGTACACGCTGAAGGTCATGTTCCAAACCTGCCCGGTGAAGATGAGCAGAATCGCGCCCATCTCCACGCCCAACTGGCGTGTGGGAAAGAGCGAAACCATCGCCACCATCACCGGGGGAAGGAAACTTAGCACGGGGATCGACTGCAGCGTGTCGAGCAGCGGAATCAGGATACGCTCCGCACGAGCGTTGTGCGCAGCGACATAGCCGTAAACGAGGGTCACAATCAGGCTCAGGAGGTAGGCGAGCATGATGCGGGCCAGCGAATACATCGCGTAAACAGGCAGCGCTCCGGGGTGAAGCTGGATTTCCGGCTGCGTATTCACCGGGCCGGTCCAATAGCGCGTCAGCGACAACACGCCGTAAAACAACGAGAGTCCCGCGAGGATGATCGGCAGATCGCGCAGCAGGGAAGAGACATTGCTCGGCAATAAGTTCCAATTGGAAAGATGCGGTAAGGGCTGGCGCGCCATCAGTGTTCCCGCGCCTCGTGGGCGATATCGAGAGCGTGAGGCTCGAACAATGAGATTTCATCGGATTCCGACTGATAGGAGAGGATGTCGCCGTAGCGGCCCCAGTTGAGCGCGGTTTCGATCTGGCGCTGCGTCTCGGGGTCGGAGAAATGCTCGTCGAGAACATCGCGAAAGAACTCGAGCGGCATCCGATGGTCACTCTTACTCTCGAGAGCTTTTCGCATCTGCTGCAGGAGCGTGATGTGGCTGAGTGCCGCGTCGCGAAACAGGTGCTTGCGCGCGACGATGTCAGCCTCGGCAAAGGCTTTTCCTTCCGGAGTAATCTCCACATCGCCCTTGTCCGCTTTCGCAAACCCCAGCAGAGTCACCGCTTCGAGAATCGGCAGCAGATCGTCTACCTCCATCTGCAATTCGTCGGCGACGTGATAGATATCGTCCTTCCCGCCGCGATCGTTCAGCAACTCGAGCAATCCGGCAGTCGATCCGCTGCGCGCATGCGGCAGCATCTGGTAGCGCGGTTTGACTTCGCGTCCCGCTGGAGACGGACCGGCTTCGAGCTCCGGCTGCGTCATCAGTTTATAGATGTAGTCGACGTAGAGGAGAAACTCGGCAGAATTGCGATCGCGCGGCTGCGTGAGCGGCACGCGGAAGTCGGCGCGGATCTTCGCCGGGTTGCGCCCCAGCACGATGATGCGATCGGCCAGCAGCACCGCTTCTTCGATATTGTGGGTCACCAGGAAGATGCTCTTGGTGGGCATTCGTTTGCCCTGCCATAGCTCCAGGAGCTCGTTGCGCAGATTCTCGGCCGTGAGCACATCCAATGCGGAGAACGGTTCGTCCATGAAGAGAATCTCGGGCTCCACGGCCAACGCGCGCGCGAACCCCACGCGCTGTTTCATGCCGCCCGAGAGCTCTTTCGGATACGCATTCTCAAAGCCGGTCAGACCTACCGTCGCGAGCGCCTGGATCGCGCGCTGGTGCCTCTCGGAATGTTCCTGTCCGCGTGCAAGCAATGGCACCTCGACGTTCTCGAGCACCGTGAGCCACGGAAACAATGCGAAGCTCTGAAACACGATGGCGACATTCGGAGTCGCCTCGTGGAAGGGCTTCCCGCGCCAGAGCACCTCGCCGGCAGTTGGCTGCGCGAGTCCCGACAGCATTCGCAAGAGAGTCGACTTTCCGGAGCCCGAAGGGCCGAGCAGCGCGAGAATCATTCCAGGATCGACGGACAAATCGGTGGGCGCGATGACCTGAATGGATGCGCCATCCGGACGTTGGAATCGCTTTTCCACCCGCCGCGCCTGAATGATCGGCTCTTCGGCGGGCGCGGCGGGAACCACCGGCGCGGGCGCCGGCACTTCCACCTCGGCAGCGATGGGCGCCGCGTGCAACTCGTCCATCAGATGTTGCCACGTCTCTTCAGGCAACTGCTCGATGAACTGAATCCGATCCGTAGGCTGCATGCGCTCGACGATTGCCGTCAGCTCTTCCACGGGGCGCGAATGCAGCAGAACATAGGCGTGATAGTAAGGAAAAGCGGCGACGAGTTGCGCGGCGAAATCGAGCGGGAGCCGGCGAAAGAGGATCTGCTGCTGGTCGAACGGCATCTCCTGAAATACATCTGCCGCCACGGCGGGATCCACTTTCTGCAACATGGCAATGGCTCGATCCCAATTGCCTTCAGAAAGGGCGGCGCGCAGCTTGTCGACCCTGGGCGGATTCATCCACCCTACTATACCGGGTCGGCGCGCGTTTCCATGATCACGAATTAATGACAACGTCTTCGGCATCAGTCGAGAAAACGAGTTGCGCCTACTTGATCGACTGTGATAATTTCAACTTCACCTTTGATTCGTCGCTAGAAGGAACGAACCACGTAGAGGAGAACTGGATGCTGCTTGCTCCGGTAGTCTGGGTACTGACGGTAGTCATCGCGTATTTTTTCTTTGCGAAGACGTGGTGGTTTCCTCCGCCCATTTCCGAGCACGGCATCGCCTACGATGCTCAGTTCATGCGGACCCTCATCGTAGTGGGTATCATTTTTGTGCTGGCGCAGTTCGCGCTCGGATACGTCATCGTGAAGTTCAGGAACGACGGAGGCCGAGCCGGATATTCTCACGGCAATAATAAGCTCGAAGCCCTCTGGACCAGTGCGACGGCCCTGCTGTTCATCGGTTTGGTGGTGATGGGCACGAAGATCTGGGCGGGCGTCCACTTCGACGAGGCTCCGGCGGATTCGATGGTAGTCGAAGTGACCGCGAAGCAGTTCGCCTGGTCTTTCCGTTACCCGGGAGCGGACAATAAATTCGGCCACACCGATCTGAAGTACGTCAACGACTCCGCAGGCAATCCTCTGGGCATCGACGACAAAGATCCCGCCGGGAAGGACGACATCGTCAGCGCCTCCCTGAAAGTTCCGGTGCACAAGCACGTCAACCTCCTGCTGCATTCGCGTGATGTGATCCACAACTTCTTTGTTCCGGAGTTGCGGTTGAAGCAGGATCTGGTGCCTGGCATGGAGATTCCCTTCCACTTCCAGGCCGACCAGATCGGCATATATGAGGTCCCGTGTTCCGAGTTGTGCGGACTGGGCCACTATCAGATGCGCACCACCATGCAAGTGATGAGCGAGTCCGATTTCGAGCAGTGGAAGCAGCAACAGGCCCAGAAATGATCTCAGTCCCGCAAGGGGTGAGCAGAGCCCCGCGCCCAGCCGGTTTGCCGGCACAATCCTTTGAGGTGAATTTATGTCCTCATCATCGGTAGAGCACGCCCATGCAGGCCACCATGCGCCTACGGGCTTCATACGTAAGTACGTCTTCAGCCTCGACCATAAGGTGATCGGGATCCAGTATTATTTCCTGGGCCTGTTCTCGGTATTTGTGGGCATGACGCTATCCGTGCTCATGCGCTACCACATGGTCAATCCCAATGTGGCGGTGTCGTGGTTCTCCGTGCTGTGGCCCCACGCCGCGCAGGGCGGAGTGATGACTCCGGAACTATATCTTTCGCTGATGACCATGCACGGCACCATCATGGTGTTTTTCGTCCTCACCACGGTGCCGCAGGGCGGCTTCGGGAACTATTTCCTACCGATCCAAATCGGCGCCGAGGACATGGCTTTCCCGGTTTTGAACATGATGTCGTTCTGGACCACGTTTATAGCGCTCGTGGTGATGATCGCAGCTTTCTTCGTCGATGGCGGCGCGCCTCTCTCGGGATGGACTGCGTATCCACCGCTCAGCGGAGCGGGACCGGCCACCGGCCCCGGTGAAGGCATGGGGCAGAATCTCTGGATCCTGAGCATCGCGATTTTCTGCGGGGCGTCCTTGATGGGCGCGATCAACTTTATCGCCACTACCGTCGATCTGCGCTGCAAAGGCATGACACTAATGCGCATGCCACTCACCTGCTGGACTTGGCTGGTCACCGCGATTCTCGGATTGCTCGGCTTTGCAGTGCTGCTGTCCGCCGGTGTGTTGCTACTGCTCGATCGCACTGTGGGCACGAGTTTCTTCCTGCCTGCCGGACTGATGATCAGCGATCGCATCATCACCGCACACAAAGGCGGTTCGCCGCTCCTGTGGCAGCACCTGTTCTGGTTCTTCGGACACCCGGAGGTTTACATCGCAATTTTGCCGGGCATGGGCGTGACCTCCCAATTACTTTCCACCTTCTCGCGCAAACCGATTTTCGGCTACAAGGCGATGGTCTACGCGATTCTGAGCATCGGGTTCCTGGGTTTCCTGGTGTGGGGCCACCACATGTTCATGAGCGGCATGAATCCGTACTCCGCCATGGCGTTCTCGATCCTCACCATGTGCATCGGAGTGCCGTCCGCCATCAAGACATTCAACTGGATCGGCACTTTGTGGAACGGCAAGATACACTTCGATACGGCGATGATGTTCGCGCTGGGATTCGTTTCCCTGTTCGTGACGGGCGGCGTGAGCGGAATCTTCCTCGGACAGCCCGCGCTCGATCTGTACTTCCACGATACTTACTTCGTGGTTGGCCACTTCCACATGATCATGGGCGTGGCGGCTATCTTCGGGATGTTCGCGGGCACGTTCTACTGGTTCCCGAAGGCCTCGGGCCGCATGCTGAATGAACCCATGGGCAAGCTTCACTTCTACCTGACGTTCATCGGTGTTTATGCCATCTTCACTCCGATGCACTATCTCGGACTCGCCGGAAATCCGCGCCGTTATTCGGCTTTTACCGACGTGGAGTACCTGGGCAAGCTGATCCCGGTGCACCAGTTCATGAGCTACGCGGCGTATTTCACGGCCGCCGTCCAGATTATTTTCGTGATCAACCTCTTCTGGAGCATTTTCAAGGGCCCCAAGGCGCCGGATAATCCGTGGAAGTCCACCACGTTGGAATGGGCGATTCCGTCCCCGCCGCCGTTCGACAATTTCGGCGGTGTGCATCCCGTGGTGTACCACGGTCCGTATGAGTACAGTGTTCCCGGCGCCGAGACCGACTTCATCATGCAAACCGATCCGCCCTCTCAAGTCCATTCGGTGGTATAGGTCATCCTATGGATATGGCTGGATCACACACGCACGATATCGGCGTCAATCGCCGGGCATCGTTCACCGGATTGTGGGTATTGCTGGCCGCGAGCACAATGGTGTTTGCCGCGTTCAGCAGCGCGTTTGTAGTGCGGCGCGGCCTGTCGGACGACTGGGCCGCGATGCACAAACCGCCGGTGTTGTTCGTCAACACCCTGGTTTTGCTGGCGTCGAGCGTAGTTCTGGACCAGTCCCGCACCGCGCTGCGTTCCGGCAATCGCAGCGGGTTCAATCTCTGGTGGACCATCGCGACCGGACTCGGCATCTTGTTTCTTTGCGGCCAAGGTGTGGCCTGGTATCAGTTGAAGGAAGCTGGCGTCTTCGTATCCACGAACCCGAGCAGTTCGTTTTTCTATGTGTTGACCGCGGCGCACGCGTTCCATTTGGTGGGCGGAGTCGCGGCGTTATTGTATGTCGACGTGCAGGCTTGGCGGTTGCGGCTTGGTCCCGCTAAGCGAACGGCGATTGATGTCACCGCCATCTTCTGGCATTTTCTGGATGGCCTGTGGTTGTACCTGATGATTCTATTTTACGTTTGGGGGTAAGGGATGTCGTCCCAAGTTAGCGCCGTCGCCCGGCCATCCGTGTGGGATGGAGGCCAATCGCCATACGCGACGAACTCGAAGAAGTTCGGAATGTGGCTGTTCATCATTTCGGACTCGCTCACGTTTTCAGCCCTTCTATTCGCGTACACGTATAGCCGCGTGACCAACCCGGATTGGCCCAAGCCATTCGACTTCTCGCCGGCCATCATCTTTTCTACCGTGATGACGTTCTGCCTGCTCTCGAGCAGCCTGACCATGGTAATGGCCGTGCACTCGATGAGTCACGGCAATCGCAAGGCATGTGCCGGCTGGATCCTGGCGACGATGGTGGGTGGCGGCGCGTTCGTGGTGCTGCACATGAGTGAGTGGTTGAAGCTGATCAATGTAGAGCATGTGACCGCATTCGATAATCCCTGGGGTGTGCCGCTGTTCGGCGGTACGTTCTTCGCGCTGACCGGACTCCACATGACCCACGTCGTGTTGGGCCTGATCTACCTGGCGATTGTAGCGCAAGGCGTGGCACGCGGGAAGTTCAAGGCAGAGGATGTTGAAGTCAGCGGTCTGTACTGGCACTTCGTCGATCTGGTGTGGATGTTCATTTTCCCACTGGTCTACCTGATGTCGGCCAAGGTCGGATAGGAGCAACGAATTATGAGCGTGCATACCGAAGAAGTCGAACATATTTCCGGTGCGACTACCGGGACCTTCATGAAGGTCTGGATCGTGCTTCTGGTCCTGACGGGCGTGGAAGTGCTGCTGGCATACGAGCAGGTACCCACCATGATCATGCTGACGGTGCTGGTCGGCCTCTCGATCATCAAGGCTGCGTTGATCATTGCGTATTTCATGCACCTGAAATTCGAGAAGCTCAGTCTGTTCCTGACGCTCTTTCCGATGCTGATTTTCTGCATCGTGCTGATGTTGATCTTCCTCGGAGACGCGACGCGAATTCCGAATATGAGACCGCCGGTATGAAGCGGCTCCTGCTGGTTCCGGCACTGGCGGCGGCGTTATGCATGCCAGCGGGTGCTCAGTGCGTGATGTGCTACCGGAGCGCCCATTCGCAGAACGATGCTCGGGCCCGGGTGTTGAATTGGGGGATCTTGATTTTGGGAGCTCCGCCTTTTCTGATTCTGGCGGGATTCTGCGCATTCGTTTTTAAGAAGAATGAGGTGTGCGGGAATGCGGAACCTGGCGCTACGGCAGATTGGTTAGACCCGGTCGAGCAGGAGCGGTGAGGATCGTTCGATGTGGCGCGGACACAAATCAGTTATTGAAATAGCGGCAGCGGATTGATTGCCGTTCCTTCCCACCACTTTTTTTCAGGTCCCAGTTTGAAAACCGCAAAATGCAGGTGCGGCGCTGATGGCGAAGCATCGCCAGTGCTCCCTACGTACCCTAAGATGTCGCCTTGCCGCAGCAACGTGCCGTCCTGCAGTCCCTTCGCGTAGCGATCCAGATGCGCATAGTAATAGCAATACGTGCGCGTATCGTCAAATTGATACACCGTCAACCCCCCGAGCTTGCTAGTGAAAATCTTCGCGACATTACCTTGTGCGACTGCACGGACCGGCGTGCCGCGAGGCGCCATAATATCCAGTGCCTCATGCTTGCGCCCGTCGCGTTTATCGCTGAAGGTGTCGCTAATTTTGTGCGGGTCGAATCCGGCCAGCGGCATCGCCAGATGCGGCAGGTTCAAGTGCTCGGGCGCAATGCGATCGGCATCGCCCCTGCCTTCCGGCGGCCGCGGACCGACAGGCCGCGGGCCAACCGGAACGGGCGAACCGCCCACGAAGGGGCTCACTGGCGCCGCAGGCGGAATCTGTGCCGCTGCCGAAGCGGGCTGGGAAAAATCGGGGGACTCGGGCGCCGGAATGGGTGGCGCAGGCGGTTGCTTTTGCGCATCGGCAATCACGTCGTTCAGATTCCCGCTGCTCGGTGCAGGAAGATTTGCCGTGGACGAAGCCGCCGTCATGGTTGTAGTCGATACCACCTTGCGGGACGATGCGGTGACCAGCGATCCAGAGCGCCACAATCCGACTCCCAAACACAACGCCCCAACTCCGAAACCGACTGCGAATGCTGCTACCATTCCCGCTCGCATGATCTACTCCTTCAAGATGGCCGGGGTGCCCGCTTTGACCATGCCGGCGAGTTCCGACGCATCCCAATTCGTCAGCCGGATGCACCCGTGAGATGTGGTGTGGCCGATCAGTGATGGCTCGGGTGTGCCGTGGATGCCCCAGTGCTCTTTCGACAGATCGATCCAAACCACACCCACCGGGTTATTCGGTCCGGGCTTGATCACTGCCGTATCGTCCGGATTCTTCGCGTCCCAGAACAGCTTGGCCGAGTAATGAAACTCGGGATTCCGGCTTACCCCGCGGATCTTCCAATCGCCCACCGGCAGCGGGTCGTGATCGCTTCCGATGGTCGCGGAATAGTATGCGAGCAGCTTGTCGTTGGCGTCATAAGCTCGCACCGAGCTTTCGGATTTCGAGACTACGACTTTCGCGGCTTGGGCGGCGAGGGGCATCGTGAGCACGTTGGGCACGACGATCGTCACATCGGCCGCGGTGAAATCGGACTGCGGATTGAGCGCTTGCAGTAGCGCGGGACTGGCGTGAAAACGCTCCGCCAGTTCCTCGAGAGGCGAACTGTAGACGAGTGCCGGAAGCTTCGCCTGTGCCATCAAGTCCTGCGGGATGGGCGCAAACGGCCCTTTCTCGTCGTCCGACGTGATGGTGTAGTCTGTGAGGGCAGATGCCGTGTCGGTATTGAGTGCGGCCCAGGTAGCCGCATCTACACGGTGGGTTTGCGGCAACTGGCGCTCCTGTTGAAAGGCCACCAGCGCCTTCTGCAGATTGGTACCGAAATTCCCATCAATCTCGCCACAGGAAAAATGCGCTCGCGCCAACAATATTTCGGCACGCACAACCGCAGAGCTCGTCTGCCCTGGAGACAACTCCGGTTGGATCGGGTTGCCGATCGATGCGGCATCGAAGGGGGGGCGTGTCTGTTTGTCTGCCTGCGCCACCCCCATAGTCGCGGCGGCTGCAATCAGAGCAAAAGTTGCGCGATAAAAGCACATCTCGACTGTGATCAGGCACGCTCTTCGCCTATGTGCTGCTCAGCACTCACGGATGATCACGACACAGCGGTATGCTAATTTGGCGGTGTTTATGTCACCCACTTTGGCGATCCTGATTGCCACTTGTCTTCCGGCAGGGATCGCGGCCCAGCCCAAGACTCATCCGGCGAAGGGCACGCTGGCAAACGGACGAGTGGTCGCTCAGTTCAACAGCCGCGGCCTGGCAACGCTCACGGATGTAGCTACGCATGCGAAATGGCAATTGGAAAAAGACGAATTCGCGGCGACGCTGGCCGGACGTAGCTTTGAAAGTGCGTCACTGGGAACTCCCACGCGCAAAAACGAGGACGAGCAGGTGGTGTTCACGTACGATGCCGCTCCATTTCAGCTCGACGTGGTCTACTCCTTGCGCCCTACCGGCCGCTTTGTTACCAAGCGAATCGTGGTGCGCAAGGCGCCTCCCGGCAAATTCATGCTCAACGAATTCTCGGTGTTCGACGACGTCGTGACGGACCCCGTGCGCGATTCCTACGTAGTGCGGCGGGAGAAGGAGAATCTGGGCACCAAAGACTACGGCGCCTTTCTGCGCGTGGAGAAATCGCGCGGCCTGCTGGTGACGGGGCAGAATCCATTTCTTGTCTTCCAGCGCGACGGCTCACGATTCTCGCTCCGTTACCAGCCGGCCATGGAATGGGATATGGCGTGGGGGCCGTTTGAATCCGACCCAGGGCTATTGGCGCCGTACCAGCTTTCGGGCCGAACGCTGCCCGAAAAAATGCTGCCCGAGTGGCGGATGGGGCCCGAGGACACTACCGCGGGCATGGACGAGGCGGAAGCGGCCGCGTTCACCGACGCGGTACGGGCATCGCTGCTCTACAAGCCATCGAACCCCCTCAACATCATGGTGGGCTGGTGTGTGAACGACTATCAGATCGACGTGGCAACGCCGCAGGGCCGCGCGGAATACCAGCGGATTTTCGATATGGCCGCGACGTTGGGCGCCGAGCACGTGCTCTTCGCGCCCGCCAATTCCGAAGTGTCGCGGCGTGAAGAGAGCCGCGACGATTGGAAGTGGGAGTTTACGCTGTGGCTGGGGCTGGGCGAGAAGATCCGGCGTAACGAATGGGATCCATCGACCGGCCCGATACCGGCATCCGTGCGCGAGATGCTCGACTACGCGCGCTCCAAGAAACTGGGGGTAGTTGCGTATGTTTATCCCGTAATGGCGTTCTCGCAGAATCCGGAGTGGCTGACCGGAGCGCACGGCACCCGCGTCAATCTGGGTGTGCACAGCTTTCAGGAATGGCTGATCGGAGCACTCGAAGGATTTCTGAAGCACACCGGTATCAGCGGCTACGCCTTTGATCACACCTTTCTGAATTTCGAAGGCGCCAGCTTCTACGCGCAGTGGTGGGGCTGGCGGCGCGTGATGGAAGCGCTCCGGCGCGACATTCCGGATATCGTCATCGATGGCAGGCAGGCATACCAGAACTACGGTCCGTGGACTTGGCTTGCGGGCAGTTATCCGCATCCCACGTCGACCGACGAACAGCCCGAGAGCTTCGTGTCTTTTCCCGACCTGAAGCTGGATCGGGTCTCGGCCGATCGCGAGCGCTACACCGCCTACCGATATCGTAATTACGAGTTCGCACCGAGCGAGATTGTGCCGGGATTCATTACGCACCAGACCGGTCGCAACGACGATAGCGGCCACATGCCCGAAGCCCAAACGCCCGTGGGCGACATGTTGTTGCCCTTTCGACAGCGCGATTGGGATTATCTGGGATGGCGCTACTCGCTGCTCTCCTCGATCGCGATCGCCGGCTGGAATAATGTGCTGAATATGATACCCGCCCGCGACTCTGAGGAGTTCAAAAGCTTCTCGGAAGCAGACCGAAACTGGTTCCGGCATTGGATCGATTCGACCGACGTCCACAAGGACTACCTGCGTCATACGCGGACGATCCTGGGGCAGCCGGCGATGGGCAAGGTGGACGGTACTGCGGCCATCGTCGATGACCACGGATTCGTCTTCCTGTTCAACCCAAACGGGCGCAAGCTGGACGCCAGTTTCAAGCTCGACGAGACCATCGGCCTGAAAAGGCGGTGGAGATATACTGTTCGCGAACTGTATCCTGTGGAGGGACGCCAGATCGGCAAACCAGGCGCGGGTTTTTGGTCGTGGGGCGACACGGTTACGCGCCCGATGGATGGCGGCTCGGCACTGGTCCTGGCAATCGAAGCCGAGAATTTCCGGCCCGCCGCGGGACACGACGGGACGCTATTCAATTCGCCTGGCACAGCGACGGTCGAGGGCCACGTGCTTCGGCTCGCCGGAGTGCAAGGCGAGATGGGGAGCTCAGAGACGCTCCTGGTGAGCTTGCCAGCAGCAGGCCGAATCGACGCGGTGCGGATTGAACCGGCAGGGGTGGAACTGAAGGGCTCGCAATTCCGCGGGCTCAAGAGTGGGCTGGTAGAAATTCCGGTAACGTTTGGCGGAGTCCCGTTTCACCATTACCAGCAAATCGACCGTTATGACGCGACTTTTACGGGCGGCCTGGTAAACACCACGTTCCGAGTTCCCAAGCGTGTATTCGATCAACTGGGAGCGCGAGCCAAGGCTTGGCCATTACCCTGGACGGAAGAAGACCTTCGCAGCACATGGCTGGCTCCTCACCGTCTGCTGCTCTACGTGCAATTCGCGGAGCCGGACGACCACTGGAATGCCGCTCTGAAAATCGACGGCAATGTGGTGGAGTTGACGAAAGCCTATGCGTCGGTGAGAGTGAATCGCCGCAACTTTGTCGGCTTTTATGCGGATGTTTCGACTCTGGCTGCGGACGTGGAACATCGACTGGAATTGGAGTTGCCGACCGGCCTGAAGCCCGGACAGTTTCAAGGCGTCTTCTTCGAAAATATTGAGCCGGAATATACGTCGGAAATCGTGCACTGATTATTTCCGGCACGGGGCAGGTGACCGCCAGGCGAGGGTGCGCGACATAAAAGTGGTGAACCGCCGTAACCCGATTTTAGTCGCGGGCGTTTTCGAGTACGTTCGGCATGCTTGTGGATCGAGCATTGGGAACTGCGCCGGCGATGACCGGTGGGAGTGCATGTCGCTGTTCCCA
>DATGIL010000078.1:0-77793 GCA_035295745.1 Bryobacteraceae bacterium
TGGGAACAGCGACATGCACTCCCACCGGTCATCGCCGGCGCAGTTCCCAATGCTCGATCCACAAGCATGCCGAACGTACTCGAAAACGCCCGCGACTAAAATCGGGTTACGGCGGTTCACCACTTTTATGTCGCGCACCCATACGTGCTGCTCTGGGCTGAATGGACGGGTAGGCAGTAGATGTGGCGGATACAACTTTGACGTGGCAGATCGTTGTCTCAAGCTGTGAGAGGGTCCCGGCGCCTGGCTGCGGCCATCGTACACGCTTTGGGAAATGCTGGACGCGGCTACACGCGGTGCGGTGTGACGCTCGGTCGCGTGGCGGATCGCGTCACTCTTGCCAAACGGGGCAAACCGTCTGACTCCGACGGGTGTGGTCTTGTAGAACCAGTGAGTTACGGGGAATTTCCGTCGGAGTCCGACGGTTTCGAGAGGCAATTTTTCCCAGGGCTTGGAATGCGCACGCGACTCACGTCGACACTTTGGCGTTGCGAGAGCAGGTCTTCTCGCAGCAGCGTTTACGCGGTTTAGATGGCCTCGGTGAAGAATCCTCTGCAGGGCTGTCGTGAGAGACCGGGCTCGGCAGGAATCGAAGCACAGGGCGCGAAGACGAACGCCTCCGGCCCGTCAAGTTCTGAGGCTCAGTCGACGAGCACGTCTACCGGCGCCTCGATGCCCAGCATTTTCCGCAAGTGCATTACTTCTTCGCTCGGGGCATTTCCGAAATAGCGCTTGAATTCCCGGCTGAATTGCGAGGGACTCTCATATCCGACGCGATTGGCCGGTGGCCGTGAGCGGGGGCTTTTTTCCTACCTTACAAACCACTCCCGAACTGGGCCGACTGATTGAACCGGGTGACGACATCCAGAACCTGAATGTCGGAGTGATCTCCTACGGCCTCTGGCAACGGCATTTCGGCGGCGACCCCGCGGCGGTCGGGCGCTCGATGTCGATCGGCCGCCAGTCCTTCGTGATCGTGGGCGTACTGCGGCCCGATTTTCGCTATCCGCAGCCGGAGATGCAGGGAGATCCGGATCTCTACGGACCCATGCCCGATGCAGCTTCCGGCGCACGCTCCACGCGCGATATTCGCGCCATCGGCCGTTTGAGACCGGGCATCGCTGCCCTTCAGGCGCAGGCCGATCTCTCGGCGATCGCCAAAGATTTGGAAGCGCGCTACCCGGCCGACAATACTCATGCCGGATTGGTGGTCGAACAACTCGCCGACACGATTGTCGGCGATACGCGGCCGGTGCTCTGGCTACTGCTGGGGGCGACGCTCTGTGTCCTGTTGATTGGATGCGCGAATCTGGCAAATCTCCTGCTCGCAAAAGGTCTGAATCGCTCGAAAGAGATCGCGATCCGCGCCGCCCTGGGAGCCACGCGCCGCCGCCTGGTAGCGCAGCTTCTTACCGAGAGCCTGCTGCTCAGTTTTCTAGGCGGCCTCTGCGCCCTGGTAGTCAGCGATTGGATCGTGCAGGCCGCGGTGGCGGTGAGCGGACACAGCCTGCCCAGGGCAAACGAGATTCATATCGACGCTCGAACGCTGGCTTTCGCGGTCATCCTGGCGGCCGCCGCCTGCCTCCTGTTCAGCCTCGTGCCGGCACTGCGGCTCTCACAGGGGGCGCTGGAGACCACTCTCAAGCAAGGAGGCCGGAGTGGGGCCGGCATCAAACGCCGCGTGAGCAGCATCCTGGTGATGGCAGAGGTCACCCTTTCGATGATGCTTCTGGCTGCGGCGGGTATGTTTGTCCACGGCTTTTGGAACCTCTCGCACCTCGATCCGGGATTCGACGCCGCGGAGATCCTCACTGCGCAGGTTTCCTTGCCGTTGAACCGGTACCCACAGGAGAAGCGCGTCCAGTTTTTCGACGAACTTTATGCTCGAGTGGGTCGATTGCAAGACGTGCGGGGAGTCGGCGCAATCAACATCCTGCCCCTCTCAGGTGCGCATTCCTGCGATGCGATTCGCGTGGACGCGCATCCCGTAGACGCGGGCCGGCAACCGTGCGCCGAAACGCGTTCGGTGAGCGCCGGCTATTTTCAGGTGATGGGGATCCCGCTGCTCCGTGGCAGGGCATTCGACGCCCGCGATCAAGCTACTTCTCCCAATGTGGTGGTAGTCAACCAAGCGATGGCGCAGTGGCTGTGGCCCACCGAAGATGGGCTCGGCCAGACCATCACACTGGTCTCGCTTGGCGCGTCGGAGTTGCCACGACAGGTGGTCGGAATCGCAGGCAATACGGTGCACGCCAGCCTGACCGAGGCTGCGGTGCCGCAATACTTCATTCCCCAGCATCAGCAGCCGGGATATCAGGCCATGACGCTGGTGGTTCGCGCCGCGAAGCCTAGCGGGCTGACGGCGGCGCTGCGCAGCGAACTTTCGCAAATGGATCCGAATGTGCCGCTCTACAATGCCCGGACGCTCTCCGAACTGCGGGACGCCTCGGTCGCCAGCCCCTGGTTTCGTATGATCCTCTTCGGCGCCTTCGCTCTGATGGCATTGGCTCTGGCGGTCGCCGGCGTCTACGGAGTGTTGTCGTATACCGTAAGCCAGCGCAGGCACGAACTGGGCTTGCGCCTGTGCCTGGGAGCGCGGGGATCCGACATCGCCTGGTTACTCGTGCGGCAAGGCATGACGCCCGTGGCTGCCGGGATCGTGCTGGGAATGTTGGGAGCCTTGGTGAGCCAACGTTCGGTCGCCGGGTTGGTCTATGGCGTCGGCCGGACCGACCCGTGGACGTTTGGTGCGATGCCGTTGATTCTGGCGCTCGCGTCGTTAGCGGCAATCTGTGGTCCGATCCGCCGGGCAGCCTCCTGCGACCCGTCGGAGGCGCTGCGAGCGTCCTGAACGACAGGGGAACCCGGTTGGACTGCGCGGCTGTCGCGACAGGGAGACCACTTCGTGGCGCCGGAATCGGTTAGGTATCGAAAGCGTCGACAGGAGTGTCGACGCGGCAGAGAAGAGTCTTTGCGCCACGACCGCCGTTATGATCTTATACGCTTCAAGGCTCCGTGGAACGTCCCAGGACTTTCGTATAGTATATTGAAGTCTGTGGGGTCTTGATGCTGCCAGGCCCCCAAGAAGACCATCAGTATGACCGCCATCGGCGAGACGCTGCGCCGCGAAAGATTGAAACGCAATCTTGACCTGGACGCTGTTTCTCGCGAACTCAAGATCTCCCAGAGGTTTTTGGAAGCCATCGAAGACGAGCGCTTCGATCTGCTCCCCCGTGGAGTTTTTGCCAAAAGCTTTGTGCGTCAATATGCGAGGATGCTGGGACTCGACGAAGAGGAACTCGCCAACGAAGTTCAGCGCGCAGTCGACCCCTCGCCCGCGGTCCCGCAGTTTGCCGAGCACGCACCCGTAACGCCGCCAGCCGAGATTCATGTGCCCCGCATGGAATCCTGGCAGAACATCTCGGATACGCGATTTTCGCGGCGCTCTTCTTCACTGCCCGCATTGGCGATGCTGGTGGTGGTGATGCTGCTATGCTCCGGAGTTTATGCCTTGTGGCAGCGCACGCGTCACTCCGCGGCGCCACGGGAGGACACTCCTGCGCAGACCGCGCAAACTTCCAGCCGATTGCCTCACAACATCGAACCTGCATCTCCGGCCGCTCCTCCGCCCGCACAGGCGGCACAAACCCAACCCCCGCCCGCGAATACTGCCGATCGTCCGGTGGTCGACACTGCCGCATCGAAGGCCGCCAGCGCGCCCCCCGCGGTAGCGCCTGCGACTGGAACTCCTCCCGAAGTTGGGACACGCGTTCAGATTCCGAACGCCAATCCTCACGGGCCGCTACAGGTGGCAGTGACGGCCGACGAACTGGTGTGGGTAATGGTGAAGACCGATGGCAAAATTTCGTTTTCAGGCACCATGGAAGCGCAGCAGACCCACACCTTCGATGCCACCGACAACGTTACGGTGCGTCTGGGAAATGCGGGGGGCGTCAGCCTGAAGTTGAACGGGCAGCCTATCGGGTCCGTGGGCCCGAGGGGGCAGGTGCGAACGGTTCAGTTTACTTCCGGCGGCTTCCAGATCGTCGCGCCGCCCAAGCCGGTTTTACCCCCTGAAGCTCTTCTGTGACGCATGTCGGAGCGCTGCCGCTTGCGCTCGAGCGTGAGGAGTTCGCGTCTGCGGCGCAGCTTGATGCGCTCGTCGACTTTGTGCCAGAACTTGCGGAAATAGCTTATTGCGGAGAGCAGGGCAAATACGATCACGCCCCACACCAGGAATTTCCCTGGGGTTTGCAGTGAGGGATGGCGGACGCTCAGCAGCATGCACGAAATCGCCACTACCTGCGAAAACATCTTGGTCTTGCCCAGATCGCTGGCTTTGATGGTGTAACCCTCGGCCGCCGCGATGCTGCGCAGCCCGGAAACCGCGAATTCCCTTCCGATGATCAGAACCGCCATCCAGCCGGGGAGGACACGCACCTGCACCAGCGAGATCAGAGCAGCGGAAACCAGCAGTTTGTCGGCAATCGGATCAAGCAAGGTGCCGATCGTCGTCACCTGCCGCCAGCGTCGCGCCAGGTAGCCGTCGAGCAGGTCAGTACCCGCCGCCGTCAGGAAAATCGCCAGCGCCAGCCACTCGTTGGTCACCTGCAAAGAGCCAAGGCGGACGCCGACGTTTTCCTGTACCAACGCTGCAACCAGCAGCGGCACGAAGAAGATTCGGAGAATCGTCAGCGAGTTCGGAAGATTCATCGCCCAAACCAACTATAATGCGTGTCGAGGTCCGCCAACAACTATCTCACCCGCTTATACTAAGATTTCACAGCCATGACCCTATCGCGACGCCATTTCTTTTTGGGCAGTCTTGCACTGCCTGTGTGGGCTGCCAAGAAGCGCCAGGAGGAGCGCCCCAATCTCCTCTTCATCGTCGCGGATGAGTTGCCATCGTGGGCCCTGGGTGTCTCAGGCAACCAGGAAATCCACACTCCCGGCATTGACCAGTTGGCCCGGACCGGCACCCGGTTCTTCAACCATTTCGCCGCTGCACCAGTAGCTGGCTTGAACCGCGGCACGCTGATGACCGGCCGCACGCCGATGCAACTCGGTGATACGGAAAATCCTCCAGGCTCGGATGGCTCCCTGGAAAAAATCGTTTCCACACTTGGATACACCGCCAGTACCGCCGATTCCCGGAATGCGGCTCAGTTCCTGGAACGGCCACCCGCCGGTAAGCCGTTCCTCTTAACGGTGGGGTGTCCGAGCCTGCGCGCCCCCTATGAGGGCGTCCCGCAGAAATACCTCGATCTTTACGCGAAGACAAGATTCGACAGCCTGAACGCCCTTCGGATCCCAGCCGCCAATGCGCAACGCGGGAAGGAAATGTTCGGCGACCTGATCGGGAATCTGCGGAAAGCCGCCGCGGCGGTCACGGCCTTCGACGATGACGTTGCGATGATGGTGGCGAAACTCACGCAGAAGGGGCTGCTCGACAACACGCTCGTGATTCTGACGTCCACCTGTGGCGCGCTCCTGGGCAGGCACGGACTTTGGGATGCGGGCCAGGCGTCGAATCCCGTGAACATGTTCGACGAAGCGATCGCGACTCCTATGATCTGGAGTTGGCCTGGACGCATTCCGACGCAGGGGGCCCGCCCCGAGATGGTCGGCGCCTATGACTTCGTGCCCACGGTTTGCGATCTGTTCGATATGGAGATCCCGGGCGGCCCATCCTGCGGACGCAGCTACCTTCTGGTGGCGACGGGAAAGCCCCTGCCGAAAAAGCAGCCGTGGCGGACGACGGTGTTCAGTCACTTTGGCAACACCGACATGGCGCGCACGGAGCGCTATAAGCTGGTGACTCGTACGCAAGGGCCGAATGAGTTCTACGACCTGACTGCGGATCCGGGCGAGAAAGTGAATCAATACGAAAATCCGCAGTTCATGAGCGCTCGGGGGCCGCTGGCGGACCGGCTGACGCAGTGGAAAGCGAAGTACTCCTGACGAGGTCACCAGGCGGCGGTCGCTCTACGGATCTCTATCGCGCCCTTCTGACGCCGGAACTGTCTTTTTTTCATTCGACATAGGCCCCAGAAATTGATAACCTGTTATCCGTCAGCTTTATTCTGAGGGGGACTGAATGACTGCTGTGTTGTCCGATGCACAGAAACGCGAATTCGTAAAACGCGGCTTTTCGCGCCGGAATTTCGGCCGGATTGCCACCATGTTGACCGCCGGCGCCGCTCTGCCGTTTTACAACGAGAGCGCTTTGGCCCAGCTTTCCCGCGTGGAAGCACCCGCCGATTCGGTTTGGATTAACTCCAACGAGAACCCACTGGGACCCAGCCCGGAAGCCCGTGAAGCCGCGCGCAAGATGGTTGACCAGGGCGGCCGGTACCTCTTCGGTGAAGCCGGAAAAGTACGGACCCTGCTTGCCGAACAGGAAGGCGTGAAGGCGAGTTATGTCGAGGTGCACGCCGGGTCGAGCGCTCCGCTCCATCAGGCTGTGTTGGCCTTCTGCTCGCCCACCAAGTCATTCGTGACTGCCGATCCCGGCTACGAAGCCGGTATGCGCGCCGCCAATTTTATCGGCGCCAAGATAGTTTCGGTGTCGCTCACGAAGGATTACGCGCACGATGTAAAAGCCATGGTAGCTGCCGCCCCCGACGCCGGCCTGTTTTACATCTGCAACCCCAACAATCCCACTGGTACGTTGACCAGCCGCGCAGACATCGAATGGCTCGTGGCCAATAAGCCGGCGGGATCCATTGTGATGATCGATGAAGCCTATACTCACATCGCCGGTCCGGACCTGTTCGATACGAACCTGGTGGCCGCGGATAAAGACGTCATCGTTCTGCGAACCTTTTCCAAAATTTACGGCATGGCCGGCCTTCGCGCTGGCGCAGCGATTGCGCGTCCCGACCTGTTGAAGAAGGTCGTCGGCTTCAGTCCCAACGGCATGATGCCGATCACGGCGATGGCCGCGGCCAGCGCCAGCCTGCAATCCAAGACGCTGGTCCCGGAACGCCGCAAGAAGATTGGCGACGTTCGCAACGACACTTTCGCCTTCCTCGACAAGCACAACTTCAAGTACGTTCCCTCCGTGTCGAACTGCTTCATGGTAGACGTGAAGCGGCCGGGCGGCGATGTGCAGACCGCGCTCGTCAAAGAGAAGGTCGTAATCGGCCGTGTGTGGAAAGCCTGGCCCAATCACGTCCGCGTCACCGTCGGCACTCAAGAAGAGATGGACAAGTTCAAGACCGCCTTCCTTAAGGTGATGGCTTGAACCTTCGGGGCATTCTGCATCGCAGAGCCCCGGAACTTGCTCATTACGGCGCAAATCAATTTGTCGGAGATTGCTCGGGCGGTGTGATCGCAGCCCTGATCGCACTGCCCTACGGCCTCGCCATGGCGTCGCTGATGGGCTTGCCACCAGTCCTGGGCGTTTTTACTTCCATCCTGACGGCTCCCATCATCGCCCTTCTCGGGCGCAACCCGGTTCTGATTGGCGGCACTGCCAGCGCGACCGTCCCCTTCATCGCGCTGGCGGTCCGCAATCAAGGAATCCAAGGCGCCGCTCTGCTTTCCATCCTGGCCTCCGCGATTATGATCGGGTTCTGGGCCTTGCGTCTGGGCCGGTACATCACGCGCGTTCCGCACGCGGTGGTGACGGGCTTCTCGTGCGGGATCGGCGGGATGATGCTGATCTCGCAATTGGACACGATCTGCGGCGTCGCCTCCCCGTTTACGAGATCTGCCGGTACGACGCTCGGACAATTGGCTGCGGTGATCGATCACATCTCGGAAAGCCGGATCGTCCCCATCGTTCTCGGATTGATCGTGATTCTTGCCGCTACTTTAGCGGCGCGTCTGTCTCCGCATGCGCCCGCACCACTGATCGGGGTAGCGCTCGCGATCGTGGTGGCGCGCGTCTTCGGTCTGCAGGAAAAAGAGGTCGGCACTCTGCCTGCGCTGATGCCGGCGCTGCTGAAACTCTCCTGGAGTTTCAAAGGCGTGGTCGCGCTGCTGCCTTCCGCGTTTGCACTGGCGTTCGTGTCTTCGGTGAACATCCTTATCACGTCCCGGGTGGTCGAGCATTTCCGCGGACGTCATAAGCGCATGACCCCCGCCGACGCCGATGCGGAACTCGGCGCTTACGGGGCGGCGAATCTTTGCGCCGGGATGTTTGGCGCTCCCATGAGCGTGGGAATTCCTGCGCGGAGTCTGGCCGTGGTGCGCTGTGGCGGTAGTTCGCCGGTGGCGAACCTGCTGCATGCCGCGTTCCTGGTGGTGATTTTGTGGATCGGCTCCGGCTTCGTCGCTCGCATCCCGATACCGGCACTGGCCGGGGTGACTGCCTGGATGGGGTTGTGCCTGCTCGATTGGAGTGCCTGGCGCAGGCTTCCCAAAATGAGCCGGGTGGATGCCGCCGCTTTTCTGGCCACTGCCGCCTCGGTACTCTGCATCAATGCCGTCTTGGCGGTCGCGGTGGGCTGCTCCTTCTACGTGGTACAAGCCGCATACCAGCGCTGGATCCGCCCCGCCAGCATGCCCGACCTGCAAGTTCCCTGAGCAACTTTCCTTCTCAACGACCGCGCCTCTTCCTGTGACGCCAGGAGGACGAGTGTGAACGTCATCACAATCCTCTTCTGCGCGCAAAGCGAGTGTTGCGACCGCCATTCTCCTAATATTTAAGGGTGTTATACTCTTAATTTCTTGTAAGAGGTGCGCTTCGACGTCACAGCAACGCCCGCCTGCCAGCAGCGAATGGTGCCTGGCTGGTGTTTCGGCCGCGCTTTACGGCAGCCTGCCCCGCGACTCTTCGACGCCGGCGTCTGGTCCGCGCAGCCTCACACTGCAAATCTCAACGACAGGGAAAGGACGGTAGAAGCATGCCCGCCAACATCTCCGAGCTGACCCCAGAACGGATCGCCTATCTCGAAGGCCTGGTCACCCAAGCACGAAAAGCGGCCGAGGCCTTTGCCCGATTCACCCAGGAAGATGTCGATCGCATCGTCAAGCCGATGGTGTTGGCGGGCCTGGAGAACGCGCATCACCTCGCCCGTCTTGCCTTTGAGGAAACCAGAATGGGCGTTCTCGAGGACAAGGTCCTCAAGAACATGGTGGCCACCGAGTTCGTTTATAACTACGTACGCGACAAGCGCACGGTCGGCATAATGCGCGAGTTTCCGGAGCGTGGACTGGTAGAGATCGCCGAGCCGATAGGCGTGATCTTCGCGATCACGCCCATTACCAATCCTACGGCCACCGTCCTCTTCAAGTGCATCATGGCCATCAAGTCGCGCAACGCCATGATCTTCGGGCCGCATCCGGCCGCCTGGCGCTGCTGCCAGGAAGCTGTCCGCATCATGTATGAGGCCGCCTTGCAGCACGGAGCGCCCGAGGGAGTGTTCACGTGCCTGGAGTCTCCCACTATTCCCGACAACGCCTGGCTGATGCGCCACAAGGATGTCGCCATGATCGATGCCACAGGCGGGCGCGGCGCGGTGAAGGCGGCGTACAGCTCCGGAAAGCCGGCGCTCGGCGTCGGGGCAGGGAACACCCCGGTCTATCTCGATCGGACGGCCAATCTCGATATGGCCGTTGTCGACATCATCACCTCCAAAACCTTCGACAATGGCACGATCTGCGCCTCCGAGCAGACTGTGGTGATGGACGACGAGATCTACGATGCAGCGCTCGCAAAGTTCGTCGAATTGGGGGCACACCTCTGCAATCCTGCAGAGACTGCTCTCCTGGGTCGCGCGCTTTTCGATCCCGAGACCGGCAACGCCAGGCCTATCGCGATCGGGCAGAAGGCTACCGACATTGCCAGCGTGATCGGCCTCTCAGTGAAGCCGGACACCAAGATGCTGATCGCACCTATTCGAGGCGTGGGACGAGAGCATCCACTTTCCGCCGAGAAGCTCTTCCCCGTGCTCGCCGTATACCGCGCAAAGTCCACCGATGAGGCGCTCGACATCTGCGTGCGAGTCAATCGGGCCGGAGGACGCGGCCACACCGCGGTAGTCTTCTCCAATAACGAAGAGACCATCCGCCGCTTCGGCGAAGCCATGGACGCGGGACGCATCATCGTGAATTCACCGGGTTCCATCGGCGCGCTGGGCGGCGTGTACAACGACATGGTGCCGACGTTCTCTTTCGGATGCGGAACCGGCGGAGGCAACAGCACCACCGAGAACGTCAACGTCTACAATTACCTGAACATCAAGCGAATGGCGCGGAGGATGCCGACTCACATGTGGTATCGGGTGCCGAATCAGATCTACTTCAACCGCAACGCGATTGAGAATCTCGCGCAATTCCCGTCGCGATCCACGCTGATCGTGACCAACCCGGCGCTCGAGCAGTTTGGCCACGTGGACATCGTACGACGCTACCTCCCGCCGCAGACTCTTGTGCATGTGCTGGCGATTCCCGAGGTGGAGCCCAATCACACGATTGTGAATCAGGGCCTCGAGGCGTTGAAGCTCTATCGCACCGACCAGATTGTCGCTCTTGGCGGCGGCTCCGTCATGGACGCGGCGAAAATCATGCGGCTCCGCTACGAGTTTCCCGATGCGAGCCTGGAGGAGTTGGGCTCGACGTTCCTGGATATCCGCAAGCGGGTGGTGCGCTTTCCTCCCCCGAAAGCCGAGCGTGTCCGGCTGATCGCGATCTCCACGACTAGTGGCACCGGCAGCGAAGTAACTCCGTTTGCCGTCCTCTCGGACAAAGGCCGCAAGGTGACGCTCGTTGACTATTCGCTCAGTCCGGACGCGGCAATTGTCGACCCGCAGTTCGTGATGTCAATGCCGAAGTCGCTCACCGCGGATACCGGAGTGGACTGCCTGACCCACGCGCTGGAGGCCGGAGTGTCCGTGTACGCGTCTCCTTACACCGATTCGCACGCCCTGCAGGCGATGCAAATGGTCTTTCAGTATTTGCCAATTGCGTACGAACACCCGCGGGACGAGGAGGCGCGGACGATGATACACAATGCCGCCTGTATTGCGGCGCTGGCGTTCTCCAACGCTTCGGTGGGCGTGAATCATGCGTTGGCGCACGCGTTCGGGGCGCGCTTCAAGGTGGCGCACGGCCGCGCCAACGCGCTGATGCTGCCGCACGTGATTGCCTACAATGCCGCAGTGCCGAGCAAGTTCATGCCATCGCCTCACCAAATCGCCTATACCGCACATAAGACTTACGCGAAGATGGCCGACCTTCTGGGATTGGGCGGCGAGACCGTCGAGGAGAAGGTGAAGAACCTGATCGCCGCCATCGAGCGGCTGCTGGATCGGCTCGGCATCCCGCGCTCCATAGCGGCCCTGGGCATCTCGCGAGAAGAATTCGAACGCGCGGTGCCAGAGCTCGCGCGAATTGCCTTCGACGATCCTTCCTGGCGCACGAATCCTCGCATGCCGTTGCTGAGCGAACTCGCCGATCTGCTGTGGAAGGCCTATGAAGGCCGGGGCTCGGGCGAACTCGCTCCCGAGGTCGAATTAGAACTCTACACCGCGAAAGTGTAAGGTTGACCGAACAGCGTTCCCTTGCGTCATCGGTCGCTTGAACCTAACGCTATTGGTGATCAGTGCGGTGCCGGGACTTCCGACTTTTCCTCTCGCCCCATGCTGACTTGCTCGATGCCGTCGCGATGAATCGGATGGGATCCAATGACGCGATCCCTCCGGCTGCTGTCGGGTCCCGCAAACGCTTTTCGCGACCGGGATGGGCTCCGCCTCTCCCGCGCCGGTGCCGGACTCGATTGCAGGTTCGCAAGGCAGCGTGTCAGCCGCGCAGGTGTACTCCAGGCGCCAAACTCAGGTCCTTCATACTCGCGCCAGCCGCAACCGCTGATGTGCCGATGTCTGCACGAAAGCTCGGAGTCGTAGCTGCGAACGGTGTGCGGCGGGTAGTGGTGTGCCTGCAATTTTCAGTGTCTCCTCTCCAGCACCATTCCACCGTCCCCAATCTGGTCGTGGTGTTTCTGAAGCAGGCCCGGTCCGCCTATCCGCTCGCGCCGTCAGGAGTCTAATTCCCAGGGGAGGCCCGCCCTTTGATTACAGATCTTCGCTATGCCGTGCGTTCGCTGGTGAAAACGCCGCGATTTTCCCTGATTGCCGTCACGGTGCTGGCGCTCGGCATCGGCGCTAACGCCGCCATGTTTAGCGTCGTGTATAACGTGCTACTGCGTCCTCTACCGTACCCACAGCCCGAGCGGCTGGTCTTTGTTCAGGAGAGCAGTGTGCGTCGCGGCGGCACCACGTCTATCGCGCCGGGCACTTATCAGGATTGGCGCGACCAGCAGCACGTCTTCGATTCCATCGCCGCGGCGGAATTGTGGGGCGCATCGCTCACCGGCAACGGGCATCCTGAAGAGATCGAAGGACTGAGAGTCTCCACATCGATTCTTTCGGTGCTGCGCGTTTCGCCCGCGCTCGGGCGCGGCTTCCAGCCTGAGGACGAGCAGACCGAAGCGGGCCAGGTCGTGCTGATGAGCCATGGACTGTGGGAGCGCCGTTTCGGAAGCGACCCGTCGATCCTGGGCAGCAACATCGTCTTGAGCGGGGCGAGTTATCGGGTGATTGGGATCATGCCGCGCGATTTCCGTTTTCCGCCGTTCTGGGCGCTGAAGGCCGAGCTTTGGACGCCGCTGGTTTTTCCGCCGCAACGCCGGAACGATCGGGAGTCGCGATCCCTGCGCGTGTTCGCGCGCCTGCGTGGCGGCGTGACACTCGAACAAGCCGCCGCCGAGATGGCCACCATCGCGCGCCGGATCGAACTGGCCTATCCCGCCAGCAACACCGATTGGAGTGCGCGCGTGACGCCGCTCAGCGAGGTAGTGGTGGGACAGGTGCGGCCGGCGCTGTTGGTGCTGCTGGGCGCCGTCGCTTTTCTGCTGCTGATTGCCTGCGCCAACGTGGCGAACCTGCTGCTGGGGCGGGCCAGCGGGCGCCAGAAGGAGTTCGCTCTGCGTCTGGCGCTGGGCGCCGGCCGCGGCCGGCTGGTGCGGCAACTGCTCGTGGAAAGCGCTCTCCTCTCGCTTACCGGTGGTGCCTGTGGTCTGCTGCTGGCACGGTGGTCGATCCAACTCCTCACGCTGAGCATCGCGGACGCCAGCCGCTTCACGTTGCCGCGCTATCAAGAGATCGGCATGGGTGCGGCCGTGCTGCTGTTCACCTTTGGCGTGTCGGCGGCGACAGGCATTCTGTTCGGTCTTGTGCCCGCGTTGCAATTCTCGAGGCCCGATTTGCACTCCACGTTGAAGGAAGGTGGGCGCGGCAACACGCGTCTCTCCCGAACCCCGCTGCGCAGCTTGTTGGTGATCGGCGAAATTGCCATCTCTCTGATGCTCCTCTCGGGCGCCGGTCTGATGATCCGCAGTTTCGCCAAGCTGGGGACCGTGGACGCCGGCTTCGATCCGCGCGGCGTGCTGAGCATGCGAGTGGTCCTGGCGGGGTCCCCGCACGGCGCCACGCCTGAGTCTCGCAATGCCTTCTATCGCACGATGCTGGAACGGGTAGGAATGATTCCCGGGGTGGAGTCGGTGAGCGCCATCAATCACCTGCCGCTTGCCGGCGATCTGTGGACTTTCTCCTTCCTGGTGGAGGGTCGTCCGGCGCCGAGCCCTGCGGAGACTCCGCACGCAGCGTTCCGCGTGGTCTTTCCGAATTACTTCCGCACCATGCGAATTCCGCTACTGGCCGGGCGTGACATCGAGGCGCGGGACGACAGCGCCGCGTCCCAGGTAGTGGTGATCAATCAGAGCATGGCGAGCCGGATTTGGCCGCGCGAAGATGCGGTCGGCAAGCGAATTCGTCTGGGCAAGACGGGGCCCTGGTACCAGGTGGTCGGCGTGGTGAAAGATGCCGAACAGCGCGAGTGGGGCGCCTCGCCCGACAACGAGTTCTACTTCTCGCAACTGCAGAACCCCGCGGACATCATGAAATCCACCACGCTGGTGCTGCGGACATCCGCCGATCCCCTCGCATTGGCCAGCGCGGTACAGGCGCAGATCTGGTCGCTGGATCGCGATGTACCGATAGTTGACCTGGCGAGCCTGGAGCAGGTGGTGGCACGTGCGGTCTGGCAGCCGCGCTTCTCCACTACTCTCCTGGGCGGTTTCGCCGGATTGGCGCTGCTGTTGGCAGCGATCGGGATATACGGCGTCATGTCTTTTGACGTGGGCCGCCGCACGCAGGAGATCGGGATCCGCATGGCGCTCGGTGCGAAGCCGGCGGACGTGATGCGCTCGGTGCTGGGTAGTGGCGGCAAACTGGCTGCGATTGGCACAGCGATCGGAGTCGCGGGTGCTCTGGCACTCACCCGTTACTTGAAGACACTGCTCTACGAAGTGAGCACCACAGATCCGGCGTCGCTAATCGGCGCGGCTGTCTTGCTGGGACTCGTTGCCTTCGCCGCGCTCTGGATACCGGCTCGCCGCGCCACGCGAGTGGATCCGGTAGAAGCGCTTCGCAGTGAATAGGCTCCGAACCTGAGATCCTGGGAGACGGCTGCGAAGTAAAAGTCGCAAGCGTTGGGGCGTGACTCGACCATCCTAAATGGAGACAGAAGCAGATCGCTGCAATGATCAGGCATCGCAAATGTGTCTCCGCCGCATTACAGCGTCCACTTAGTCGTTTGCGGGGAACAATTCGCAAGATTTCCCTTAACAAAATCATAGCGGCTGGCGTCAAACGATTATCAGTTTGTCCGCAACAGGTGTACCACCAGGGGCACGGTAGTGAAACTATAAGTGCCTCGTTCGCCAGTGAATCTGTTGTTGGCCCCGCGCGTGTTATTTTCGGACGCACGAGGAGGGAATATGAAGCAGAATTCGGGAACCCGGTTAGCATTGCTCAGCCTGCTGACCACAATGCCTGTGCTTACGCAGGAGCCCAAATTCGAGATCGCGGATGTTCATGCCAGCACGACCGCGCACTCATTTGCTCAGAATTTCGGCGGCGTTCTGCGCAATGGACGCTACGTAAACCGGGACGCTACCATGCTCAATCTCATCGAGGCCGCATACGGCGTAACGGAGGATACGATTTCGGGCGGCCCCGGCTGGCTGGATTCCGACCTCTTCGATGTGATCGCCAAAGTTCCTGAAGGCACAAAGCTGGCAACCGCTAACACCATGTTGCAGACCCTGCTGGCCGACCGCTTCAAACTGGTAGTCCGCCACGATTCGGGCGCGGTGCCTCGCTATGTGCTGAGTGTCGGCAAGAGTGGGTCGAAACTGAAGGTTGCGAGCGGGTCGGGAAATGCGGGATGCCAGCCGAAGGGAGGGGGCGGCCGAGGCGTTCCGGGTGACCCGGCGTCGCAACCGAACATCCAGATGGCCTGTCACGACATGACGGCGCAAGACATCGCGGATAATCTCCGTCAAATGGCAGGCGGTTACTTAGATCATGAAGTGATCGACGCGACGAAACTCGAAGGTTCGTGGGATTTCGATCTCGAGTGGACAGGGCGGGGCGCGCTTGCTGCCAAGGGCGCTGACGGCATTTCGATTTTTGACGCGGTCGATAAACAATTGGGTTTGAAGCTGGAATTGAAAAATGTTCCGATGCCATGCCTGGTGATTCAGAGCGTGAATCGAAAGCCAACCGAGAATCCGGATGGCGTCGCGACGGCTTTGGCCGTTGCTGCCGCGCGGTTCGAAGCGGCGACCATCAAGCCTGCCAATCCCGACGGGCGCCCCATGGTCGGTTTGCTCTATACCGGCGCCAGCCAGATGAAAGCTGGGGGCAAGCTGCATGATTTGATTGCAATTGCTCTTCAAATTCCACCTAATATCGCAGGCGATATGCTGGTCGGAATTCCGAAGGCCGCGGATTCGCAGCACTGGGACATCACCGCCAAAGTACCCAGCACCGGCGAAGGTGCGCCCAACGTCGTGGGCGGGCGGCCTCTTCCGCCGCCGCTCAGTGTAGGGCTGGAGATGCTGAGGGGTCTGCTGGTGGATGAGTTTGAGCTGAAAACTCACACGGAAAATCGGGAAGTGACGGTGTATGCGCTGACTGTCGGCAGTAATAAGCCAAAACTGACCCAGGCCGATGAGTCCGAGCGGTCGGGATGCAAGCCGGATGGCAATGCTCCGAAGCCCGTCACGAACATGGGGCCGATGATCGTCTGCAAGAACACCACCATGGCCGAACTGGCAGAGAATCTGCAGCAAATGGCGAGTGCGTATATCGATCACCCGATTGTCGACGCGACCGGTCTTCAGGGCGGGTGGAATTTCCTGATTGGCTGGACGCCTCGACGCATGTTGCAGGGGCCACCGGCTCCGAATCCAAATCCGCCAGCCGCAGGGATCGCGGAAGCGACGGATCCCAACGGTATCTCGGTTTTTGAGGCAGTCGAAAAAGAGCTGGGACTCAAGCTGGTGAAACAGAAGCGATCCATGCCGGTGATTGTTGTGGATCACGTGGACGAGAAGCCGCTACAGTAACGGAGTCAGCCTCCGCATTCAACTCCAGCGTTTAAGCGCCGCGAACCGATCAGCGAAAAGTCTTGACAAATGCGTCGAGACTGCAGAGATGTGAGTCTCTGCGCCTCGTTTCAACGCGCAATCGCCGAGCTATTTTCCCGTGGGCACACGCTGCGCCAAATATCCGACGAAATTCTGGAAGAGAATCACATCATGCTCCGGCTTGCTGACGTTTGGCGAACTTACAGGCACGATTACCAGCGCGAGTTTGCCGTCGAGAGAGACGTCACCTGCGGTTCCGCCCAACTTCGCGAGCCAGACGCGCGGCTTCTCCGGAACGAACGCCGCGTTCTTATCGGAGTAGCCCACCGCCAACATCTGGTCTCCCGCCTGATAGAACAGCTCGTGCGCCTTCGGCGACCAGATGGGGTGATGGCCGCCGCTGTTGGAGATCTTCCACAGACTCCCGTTGTCTGGAAACGCCCTCACATAAATCTCGTCTGTTCCCGAAGAGTTCGATTGGTAGGCCATCCATTTTCCATCCGGAGAAATCGCCGGGCCTTCATCTTTGAACGTGCTTCTTAGGAACTGCTCGGGCGTGCCGGCCTTCATTTGACCGCCCACGATTTCCACCGGCACGGTCCAGAGCTGGCCTTCATTCGGGCTGCCCTCTTCGTAAGCCAGGCGCGTTCCCACGATGGATGCCGGCACCTGGGTCGCCTGCTTTCCCAGCAATGCCTGAGGCTCGATTCCGGAGCCCACGTGAGTCCAGTAAAGCCCCGTCAACGAGCCGAGCACGACGAATTGGCTGTCGGGACTCCAGGTCGGATGGAAGTACATTTTTCCGTCGGAAGCCACGCGCGTCCAGGTGTCCCGGTCGAAATCGTAAACTTGGACGGTATCTCTTCCTCCCTCGCGAACCACTGCCAGCAGCCGCTTTCCGTCGGGCGACAGGCTCACGCTTTCGTAAACACCCGCCTTGGAAACTGCGTTCTTCCGGCCGCCGGACGAATCGAGATATTGAATCATAGTGATGCTTTGATCGGGATCGCCAGTAGACTTGCGATAGACCAGAGTCCCGTTGTGCGACACATCAAATTGCGACTCGCGAGTTGCGGTGTATGCGACATCGTCCAGGACGGAAACGGGGGCGGTGCGCGCATTCAGATTGTCGAGGTCGAATCGTACCGCAAAAAGCTTGCTCTTCACGGTGTAGAGGACATATCCGGAATGAAGCGAAGCGGGAGCAAAACGGGCGGAGGTCCCTCCCTGCGCGATTAAGCTCTTTCGTCCATCGGCCAGCGAGAGCACTTCGATTCGGGTCCGCTCGGAATCATTGCGGGCTTCCGGATAAAGCGTATAGAGGATGGCCTTTCCTCCCGGAAGAACTTGGGGACGCGTAAAAGTGAACTCGTTTGCGCCGAGCGGCGTCCCGCTCACAAGTGCGCCTCCGCCCGACGGGGTCTTCACGAGACCCTTCAGCAGCACACTGGTGTGAATGAATCCGTCTTCGCTCCAGTCGGAGCCGGCTGAAGCGCCGGGCGCACCTAGCGCAATGGCGGCGCCTCCCTCCACCGGCACCTTGTAGATGCGATCGCCGAGGTGAAAGCCGGCCCATTCGCCGTCTGGAGAGAAGAAGGGCGAATTGGCGCCCTGCGAACCGGAGAGTTCGGTGACACCCGGCTGATCCAATCGGCGGACCCAAAGGCGCGGCTGGCCGCCGCCCACGCCCGCGAGATACAGAATGCGCCGTCCATCGGGAGAGATCACGATGTTGCTGCTGCCGACGGTAGTGGCGAGAGCGACGTCGGCACCAAGATCGACATCCACTCGCAGTTGCGGCAATTCGGGAGGCGGGGGCCCATGCCACCACGCGAAAACGGCGGCAACGACGATCAGCAACAGGCCGCCTGCCGTGATCCAGAGCAAACGTGAAGGAGCACGTGCCCCGGACGGTGCCCGATCGTCGTCTACCAGCGACAAGGCATCGCCGATGTCGCGGAGACGCTTGTGTGGGTCTTTCTCGAGGCACCGCCGCAGAAGCCTGCTCACGTCCTGCGGCACAGCCGACAGATCTGGTTCGGCTACCAAGACGGCCGCAAGCACATCAGAGATCGTCTTGCCTGGAAATGCCTTTTTTCCGGTGAGCACTTCGTAGAGGACGACACCGAATGCCCAGATGTCTGCGCGTTTGTCGACGGGTTCGCCGCGCGCCTGCTCGGGCGACATATAAGAGGCGGTTCCCAGAATGACGCCGTCGCGAGTCGTCGTCATAGTCGTAGTGATCGAATTATTATTGAGTTCAGCTACGGGCGTTTTGGCGGGAGTCTGAGCGGCTAGGCCGAAGTCGAGCACCTTGACGACCCCTCCCGGGGCAATCATGATGTTGGCGGGTTTCAGGTCGCGATGGACCACCCCTTTTTCATGCGCGGCTTCGAGCGCCGCTGCAATCTGCTGTGCGTATTGCAAGGCGGTATCGAGAGGGATTGGGCCTTTCAGAATGCTGCCCGGGACCAATTCCATGACGATGCCGCGGGCCTCGCCCGACTCTACGATGCCGTAGATTTGGGCAATATTGGGATGGTTCAACGATGCGAGAACTTTGGCCTCGCGCTCAAAGCGGGCGAGGCGATCCGCGTCGTCCGATACCTCGGCGGGCAGAATCTTGATGGCAACTTCACGTCCCAGTTTGGTGTCGCGCGCGCGATAGACTTCGCCCATGCCGCCCGCACCGAGAGGCGCCAGCATTTCGTAGTGCCCGAGCAAGGTTCCCGGAGCGATCGTCATGGCGGGCTCTGTCAATTCTAGCAGGGGGGCCGCGGGGTCCTCGTCCAGTTCACTGGATATTCTCAACCAGTATCAAATCGCCACGATCGAGCGCGGTGCGTCTCAGCAGTACCCACTGGCCATCGGGCGAAACCGCCAGGGCCGGACGCCGCAACGAGCGCTCGCTTTCGAGAGGAGCCAGTCGTTGCAGTAGAGTCGACTTCCGATCGCGAAATCGGAAATACCGGATGTCCAGCCCGTCGACAGTTACGATTCCCTCGCGCCATGGTCCCCAGAAAGCATCAAACTGCGGAATCATCCGCTCGACGGTTCCACCGCCCGATTCCAGGGTGCGTACGATCCCAGTCTGGTCCCGATAGTAGAGCCAAGGCTCGCCCGCCAGGTGTTGCGGGTCGGCACCGCCGTTGTTGCTAATAGGAAGCGGTGTGCCGCCATCGGCGGGAATCTTCCATATCTCGCTCCGGCCGCTACGATCGGAGCGGCAGAAGATCCACCGTCCATCCGACGACCAGGCGGGTAGGGCATAGTTTGCGTCATCGGGCGTCAACCGCGTCGCCGTGCCGCCATTCCCGCTGACGACAAAGATGTCGGCCTTACCGAACTTCCGGCTGTCGAAGGCGATCCTCGTGCCATCCGGCGACCATCGCGGTGAGCCCACTGCGGGACCACCAAAATTGGTGACTTGCACGGCGTTTTGCCCCGCGGAGTCCACCGACCAGATTTCCTGGCTCCCAGTACGCCGCGATTCGAAAGCGATCTTCTTCCCATCCGCCGAATAGTCGGGTGTAACATCATCCCGCGTGGAAGCCAGAAAGCGCGCCGGTTCGGGCCGCGGCTTCGATTCCGGCCACGCCGGGCCGGCCACTCGCCAGATATCCGTGTCGTTCTCGGCGATTGCCAGCGCCATGTTTCGTGCCGCTGGCGAGATCGATAAACTTCCACCGAAATCGCCGGATGCGGAGACTCCCATCATCTGCTCCGATTGTCCACCAGGGAAACGCACGCGAAAGAGATGGACTGTGCCTCTGCGGAGCGCGGAAACAATCAGCGAGCGCCCATCGGGCGCCCAAGCCAAGCCGCCGACTCCTTGCAACACGGCAGTTAGCAGCTTCAGTCCTGGCTCTGGCTGCTGCTTGCCATCGAGCCGCAGGTAGAATATCCGGGACGGCGCCTCGGCAATTGGGGAAATCGTGCGAACGAACGCCAGGTACCCGCCATCGGGCGATAGTGCGGGGTAGAGGTCGCTTTTGCCGCTTTCGGCTTCGGTCAGATGTTGCAGCTGTCCGTTGTCGACGGATACCGCGCCGAGTCCGCCCGCCCCAAACACCAGCCGGTTTGCGATGGGTAGCCAGCACAGGCCTCCTTCAAACGAGGCGCCCAGCGGTGGGCCGACCTGGCGCTCGGGTCCTCCAAGCGCCGGTACAATCATCACCCGGGTACCGTCGTCGCCGCGGCGGAGAAACGCGATGCGGTGCCCATCGGGTGACCATGCCGGGGAACCATCTGGTCCCTGGCTCAGCACCAACGGTTCACTGGCATCCAATTGCTTGACCGACAATTTCGGACTTCCATAATCCGGGCCGGTCCAAGTGAACGCGACGAGCTTTCCATCAGGCGATAGCGCCGGACTCTGCTCGATCCCGGCGAGCGTAGTGAGAGGCACGGCATCGAGGCTTTCCGAGTGCTCCACCGCGGTCCATCGCGCGATACCGAATCCGGCGACGAGGGCCACCGGAATCAGCGCGAGCCACCACCGGCTCACACGACTTGGAGCGGGCCGACGAGTTGCCGGAGCGACCAGGTGAGGATCCCGGAGATCCTGGAGTTCTCGTCCCAGGTCGCGCGCGTTCTGCCAGCGGCGCTCGGGGTCTTTTTCCAAACAGCGGTCAAGGATCCGCTGCAAGCTTGCCGGTGCTTTTGGCTGGACCGCGCTGAGGGGCTGAGGCTGGTCTTTCAGAATGGCGGCGATCAGCGTGGCTCCGCTGGTGCTCTCAAATGCGCGCTTACCCGCGAGCATTTCGTAAAGCACGAGTCCGAAGGAAAAGATGTCGCTCCGGGAGTCTACGGCTTGTGCCTGCAGTTGCTCCGGAGACATGTACTGCAGGGTTCCGACGATTTGCCCCTGCGAGGTCAGAGCCTCAGTGAGCGTGGTATCCGTCTGATTGATGCCGACACCGGCCTGCTTGGCAAGGCCGAAATCGAGCAGTTTGATTCCCTGTTTGGTGACCAGGATGTTCCCCGGTTTCAAGTCCCGATGAGTGATGCCTTTGCGATGGGCGGCATCCAAAGCGTCGCAAATTTGCGAGCCGTAATTCAATGCCAGATCGAGAGGTAGCGGGCCCTGGAGCGGCGTACCTTCGATGTACTCCATGACCAGGTAGTTCGGTCCGACGTCGTAGAGCGTGCAGATGTTCGAATGGTTCAATGCCGCGACCGCGCGAGCTTCGCGCTCGAAGCGTTCGGAGAATTGTTGGCTCGCGACTTTGACGGCTACAATGCGGTCGAGTCGAGTGTCACGAGCTTTATAGACTTCCCCCATGCCGCCCGCACCGAGCGGAGCAAGGATCTCGAAGGGGCCCAGACGGGTTCCGGGTGTGAGAGGCATGGCGGATTCCGCAATTGTATCGTGCCGCGTCTCCCACCTACCGCTCAGAACGCGGCGACTGTCAGGCGATGAATCAATTCCCTTACGATCCGCAGTTGCGTGGCCGCGAGGTCCGGGTGGAGTGGTTCTCCGAGGACGTCCCATTCTTCACCTTCGATCCGCTGCGCGCCGATCACTCCCAGCAGCATCAAGCGGGGAAGGTGGACCTTATCGTAGATGGTCTTCAGATAGCCGGCGTTGATCATGCCGGCGTCCAGCTTTGCCAGGTCGCGATCGATGCACTGGCATAAGGTGCGGGCTGTGGACCGGATTTGCGCGGGATCCTTGCGGCTCACTCGGACTCGATTCTCGCATGGGTCTGGCAAGTGGCGCAAATCCGCGCATCGAACCGTCGAACCAAGACTCTGCCGACGTTTACGACGGGGTCTGGCCAGCGGTGGATCCTTCATTGATAAGAAAGAGATAGCTTGCGCAGTGCCGTTTGATTAGCCAGCACGCTTACCGTACAAGGCGTCGCCCAGCGCTTGGTATTGTTGCTCACGCTCGGCGATGTCCGTGGACTCTATAGACTGGTGTGGACGACATCTGGGCGAGTGCGCGGAGCTTAGATTATGGTGAGCATGAACGTCATCATGGCGTCACCTTGGTCTGGCGATTCCGACGTTCCAGCAGCGGCTGCCCACAGACCGGCAGCAAGGCGGCCGATTCGCCGGGGTTCTAAACGGTACGGCGGATCCCGCGGCGGCGCCCCCGACACTGCAAAGGTTTGGTGGTTCAGAAGCTTCTTCCCCATGGCCCAAGGGCAACCGGCCCGCCGTTCCACGTACGTAGTTGCGCCGTGTACCAACTCATTCCGAGTTCCCCTTTCCTCTGCACCACGCAGATGCTGTCTCCCTTGTCTACAGCATTGAAGAGTCCCCTCGACGGTGCAACCATCGCGGCTCCCCGTCGAATCATTAAGGAGGCCGGGCTGAGGCCTTGCGCGGGACTCCATGCTTCTACCAGCAGTCCCTGTGCGCGGAACCCGTAAACCTTCTGCAACACCAGTGGCCGGTAGACCGTGATGGGCGACCTGTCCAGCACACAGTTCGCCTGGAAAATGGCGTGATAACTGTACACCACGACAAAGCAGTACACGAAAACGGCAATGGGCCGCCCGTCTTTTGCGAGAATTTCCGGACAGTGGATCGCGATTGCCGCAAAGAGGATAAGCCCAAGGATGCATGCGGCAGCCACGCTCGTCGTCCGGTCGACGAGCGACGCGTAGCCAATGTAGCCCATCGTCAGGATGAAACAGACGACCGATGAACACATCCAGGAAATGAACACTCCAACCGGCCCCCTGAGCGCCAGCCACAGGTAAAGAATCCACGGCAGGCCGAGCTGCGTCGCCATGACCAGGTAATAGCTTTGCTTCAACAAAATCTGGATGGCAATTAATGCCGCGGCTCCGCCGAGTAGTATGGCAATTACCTCCAAATTGCTTCTGAACTGCCGTCTGGCGAACGATCGTCCCAGTGCCCGCGCCAGGGCACTCTCGGCGTCTTCGTTTTCCCGCTTCCGCTCCATCGAACTATCCTCGCAGAACGGCTGATTCAGCCAGCGGCTCGCTAGCACCTGGAGCCGAAACCAAAATCGGGTTGCACCGTGGATGTCGCATCAAACGCCATTGTGACACTCGCAGCCAACGTGACCTGCAGAGCTGACTGCCCCTCATTTCCTGATGACTTGGTGCTCCCGGGCCTACCGCAGCCCAAGGTCTGCCACGATTTTGCGAAATCGCGGTTCATTCCGAAGGGACGAGAAGGCCGGGTCGACCGCGGTCAACGGCATCATCATACTGTGGGCCTGAAAGGCCTGCTCAAGTGCGGTGAGAGCCTCCGCGCGAGATCCGAGCCACGCCAGACGCCACGCACGTTCGTAGGGGTCGGTGCCCGCGGCCTTCTGGATTTCGAACTCCATGAGCCGACGTACGGCTCGCGGCGCCGGAAGACCTTCGAGTTCCGCGACGATCGCCGGTGAGAGGAGCGGCTTGATCGCTTCGATGGACGCGGGTGCGTCGCCGGCGTAGAGCAGCGCGCGCGAAAGACAGGCCCGCGCTTCCTTCAGGTCCGGATCGAGTTCCAAAGTCCGGCGGGCCTCGGTTGCGGCCTCGTTGAAACGGCCGATCTGAAGCAACAGCCATGCCGAGTCGATTCTGGTTCTGGTCGAGAACGGATCGAGGGCAATGGCCGTGTGGATCGAGGCCAGCGCGTCGGCGAGAGAGCCCGACGCGACTTGAAGCCATGCCAGATCGTGGTGCCCATCGGGATCGCTGGGATTGATTCGCAGGGCTGCGTTCAGCTCGCGCCGCGCTGCCTGCCAGTTCCAATCGTGCCAGAACGAAATGTTTCCCAGGGCGAGGTCGGCGGCGGAAAGGCTACTGTTTCGCTGAGCTGCATCTTGAGCAGCTGTGCGCGCCTCTTCCCAATTGATCGCTTGCCCGGATCGTGCCAGCCTCACCAGAGTTTCGGCGAAGGATGCCATGGCTGCGGGACATGCGCTCTTCTGGAAAAACGGCAGGCTGCGCTCCAGGTTTTTCAACCCTCCACGATTGGTCAAGAGCCGGGCGGTCTGGTAATCTTCCCATCCATCCTGGCAGGTGGCTTCCATACTCCGAGGCGATGTGCCCGGGAAAATAGTAGTGAGGACGCCCGCGGAGACCCCTGCCACGACCGTTTCCTGAAAGGCTTCCGGGGAGGAATCCTGAGTAAATGTCGCCGACCAAAGCACGGTCTGATTCTCGGTTTCCACCAAACGTACCGCCAAACGCAGCCCGCTGCTATCGGGACGGGCCGTGGACTCTACCAGGTACCGCACATCGAGCTGTTTGCTGATGTCTCGTATGCTTGGGCTCTTTGCGGCCAGGTACGAGATCGAACGGCGGCCGATGACTCGAATCCGGTCCGGCTGGATTCCGGAAAGGCGAGTGAGCAGGTCATCGAACAGCCCATCCGACGCGGCGAACTGGGAATCGCGGAGCGAGACGTTCTCGAACGGTAGCACTGCGATTCGGATCGGGCCGTCGATACGGTGCCGCCACGCGAGCCCCCCAGCCAGCAGCGCGAGGAGAAGAATGCCGAGGGAAACCGGCAGCACTTTGCGGGGCAACGTCCACTTAGGCGTGGCAGCAGGAGGAGGCGCCTCGCAGACTCGGGCAACCTCTGCCACGAAGCGGTAGCCTTTCTTGGGGAGGGTCTGAATGAAGAGAGGGTTTTCCGAATTGTCGTTCAACACGGAGCGGATCTGGGCGACGGCCACGTTCAGGGAACGATCGAAATCCACGGTGGTGTCGCCCCAGATCTCCTGACGGATGCGGTTGCGGTCGACGACTTCGCCTGCGTTTCGTAACAGGAATCCCAGAATCTGCAAAGGTTGGGGTGCCAGGTGGACGAGCCTGCCGCTCCGCCGCAGCTCGCTTGCAGCTTCGTCGAACTCGAAAATGCCGAATCGGAATACCGCAGGGCCCGCCGGCGCCACCGGTTGCATCTCACCGATTATAGCGGCGAAGAGGCGTCGAGGCGATACAATCAGACCTCGCGATCATGCGACGCCGCGCTTACCTGATCGTACGATGTCTTTCGCGGTAAAACTGTCATATGTCGTCGTGCACGAGTTATTTCGTTTTTGAACTCGCGTGCGTACCGATAGAATTGGGTGATCGCCCCGCACAAAGTCACCGGCGTGGGATCTTCACCCGGACAGGAGAAACAGGTGCACCGACATGGTCGGTGGAAGGCCGTGCATAAGCTAACTTTTCGCGTCCTTCTCTCTATTGGATGGATGGCGTTTGTCATAAACGGCACGTTCGCAAGTGGTCAAATTCTGCATGCCACCGGCGACCGCCCATCGTTTGAAGTAGCGTCGATCAAACTGCGGGAGCGGACACCGAGCCCAGCTCCGCCGCCGGACGGCGCCAATCCCGGCGCGCCTGTGAAGAGGATGAAGGTTGCTCCCGTTGATGAGGGGCCGCCGCCGACCGGGCATTTGCATATGATTCTGCCCATATCGATACTCATTACCTCGGCCTATAACCTCCCGGTTGGTTCCGAGAGCCGGATTCTCGGGGGGCCGGACTGGCTGCGGCAGGATATCGATCAGTTCGAGATTCAGGCAAAGATCGAGGACTCCGAGTATGCCGCGATGCAAAAGATGACCCCGGCACAGCAACACGAGCGGGTCGCGTTGATGGAACAGTCACTGCTGGCGGACCGATTCAGGCTGAAGGTGCATTTCGAGACGAGGGAGATGCCAGTGTATGCGCTGCTCATTGCGAAGAGCGGCGCGAAGCTGAGTCCGGCCAAGCATGAGGAATCGAGCCGGATCTCCACTCTCGCGAGTGAACAGGGAAGAGAGATGACTGCCATCGGGGTAACGCTCGAACGGTTCGTCCTTTCCCCTCTCCTGACGGGTCCCCTGGGCGGGCGCCAGGTGCTGGACCAGACCGGCCCCAAGGGCGCTTTTGACTTTACACTCAAATGGACGCCGGAGCAGTTGGCTGCCTCTGCCGCCGCCAAAGATGTGGGGGCCGATGCGCCATCTTTCTTCACCGCGATTCGGGAGCAGCTTGGATTGCTGCTGGTACCTTCGAAGGCTCCGGTGGAAGTGATTGTCATCGATCACATCGAGCAGCCGTCGGCGAACTAGCTAGATTCACTAACGGCCGCGTCGCCCCGCCACGTCCCCCGGGGGCATCGTAAAATCAGCTTGAACGCAAACCAGGCGAAGCATAATTACCCACGGAACTCCTTTAATATAACCAGCTAATCTATTGATATTAATGCACTTATTCCGTAATGGAAAAATGACCAGCCGTTTCAGGTAAATGATGCCGAGGTGTCTTGGCAGTGGCCCGGTCGTCCCCTTAAATGGGTGGCATGTTCAATTCAGAGAACGCTTTTTCAACCACGCGGCGCAGCCTTCTGGGCGGAATGGTTGCCGCTGCCATGACGAATCTGTACGCTCAATCGGGCCCACCGCGCGTCCCCCCTGAGCCGACCCGGCCAGCCCGCCAGGATCTGGATATCGTCGCTTCCTTCGTCACCTTGGCCCACCAGGACAAAAATCTCGACCGGGTGGCGGAGATGGTCGCGCAGGATCCCAAGCTCGTGTACGCAGCGTGGGACTGGGGCGGGGGAGACTGGGAGACCGGTCTCGGTGGCGCGTCGCATGTGGGAAGTCGCAAAATGGCGCGGTTCCTCTTGGAGAAGGGAGCCCGAGTCGACGCCTATTGTGCCGCCATGCTCGGTGAGCAGGAGGTGGTTGCCGCTTTGGTGACGGCGGACCCGGCTGTGGTGAACGCGCGAGGCCCGCACGGATACAGTTTGCTGTACCATGCGGCCATTAGCGGCGACGTCCGAATGGCCGAGATGCTGGGCCCACATGTGGCGAACCGCAAGAGGGACTTCAACCAATCCTTGAGCGCCGCGGTGCGAGACGGTCATGTCGCCATGACGGTGTGGCTGCTGGAGAATGGCGTGAGCGACCCAAATCAGGGGGACGGATTCGGTAAGCGGCCTCTCACCACCGCACTGGAGAAGGGTTTCGTGGAGGTCGCGGAGGTGTTGCGAAAGCACGGGGCACGCGAGAAGGACTAACGTTTTCGCACGTCCTTCGATTTCCGCAGCACCCTTTACGGGGTAATCAGACCGGCGCGGATAGCATATCTCACCATACTCGCGGTCTCGTGTACGCCGAGCTTTTCAAGGATACGGCTGCGGTGCGAGTCGGCTGTTTTGTAACTGATCCCGAGGCGCACCGCAGCTTCCTTGGTAGACTTGCCGTCGGCAATCAGCACCAGAACCTGCCGTTCGCGCTCTGTCAGGGCGAAAACCATCTTCACTGAGTCTTCGTCAGGCGTGAAAATGCCGCACTTGCGATCGTTGATGTCGACAGCAGTACCCATGAACCCCGCGAATGAACCGTCGCCTTCGAAACGCGGAACGCCGGTATCTTCGAGCCAGCGATAGTCGCCGCTGGCTCGCTTGAGACGGTACTGGATGCGGAACGCCTCACGGGCAGTGAATGCCCGCATGTAGGTTTCGATGCAGAAGGCGCGGTCGTCCGGGTGCAGTCCCTCGGCCCAGCCATTACCGCTTTCCTCGGTCAGCTCGCGACCGCGAAACTCCAGCCAGGCGCGATTGAAATACGTAAACATGGCGTCCGGTCCGGACATCCAAATCATCAAAGGCGTAGTGTCTGCTAGCTGGTAAAAGGTAGCTTCGCTGGCCTGGCGTAAACGGATCTGATGTTGGAGTTCTGCCTCTAAATCGGCCAGTCTCTCCCGCAACGAGCTCGCTTCATCGAAATCTTTGCCCGGCGACATTCCTAATCCAACCATGAATCAAGATCATATCGAGTGGGGGTTGACGCGTAAAGTACCAAATTAGTTAACGTTAGGCTTGGCCGCGGGGCCTGATCGGGTCAACCCCTCCGTATATATCGTATTGCATTCATGGAACTTTTATGCATCAAAAGCGAATTACACTTGAAGAATGAAGGCGAGCCCACCGGAGAGCGACGACGACCTTCTCCTACAAATGCGCCGCGGCGACGAGCAGGCGTTCCTTTCGCTCTATCGCCGGCGTCAGGCGGCTCTGTACCGTTTCGCACATCATATGAGCGGCTCGGCCACTGTGGCCGAGGATGTCACGCAGGAGGTATTTCTGGCGTTGATTCGCGACGAGTGTGGGTACGACCCGGATCGCGGGAGTCTTTCGGGGTATCTGTTTGGTATTGCGCGCAAGCTCGTATTGCGGCACCTGGAGCGGGGCCGGGCAGACGTGGCGCTGGAAACTGGTGGGGAAGAGCCCGCATGGCCGGAACTGGCGGTAAATGACGATCCGCTGGCGGATCTGACACACCGTGAGGGGATCGACGCGCTGCATCGCGCCGTGCAGGCTCTGCCCCGCCGCTATCGCGAGGTAGTGGTGCTGTGTGATCTGGAAGAGGTGGATTATGCCGACGCAGCGGTCATCCTGGGATGCCCGATTGGGACCGTGCGCTCCCGGCTGCACCGCGCGCGTGCGTTGCTGCTGGAAAAGTTGAATCAGGAGAGGGCGCTTCGGCCGATTGTGGGTGTGTGGAAACCAGCGAGGTGTTTGACATGAGCTGCCAGGAATTCTGGAATATGCTGTCCGAATCCGATCTTACCGGGGAGCAGGATCTGCATCTGCGAGAATGCCCAAATTGCGCCCGGGCATGGGAGCGGCAGCGGGTGGTGGCCGCGGGTTTGCGAGCGGTGGCCGCGGAATGGCGTCATGTGGAAGCCCCCGGCCGCGTGGAAGCGCAACTCGCTCAAGCCTTCCGCGCGCACCACGGAATGAGCAATCCGCGGAAGGGAAGGGCGCGGCCTCCGCGGATGTGGATACCGGTTGCCTCCTGGTTCGGAGCTGCGGCTGCGGTGGTGTTCGCGGCGATTATGATGCTGAGCGGACGGCCGCCGGTGGCGCACCGAAAGGCTGCAGCGAGCGTGGCACCGGCGATGATACAGAACCCGGCGGAGTTCGAGACCGCAGACGGTTCGACATACAATGCCGATGATTTCATCCCGCTTCCGAATGCCCAACAAATCGCGCCCGATGAAGATGTGAATCTGGTGCGGGTGGAGTTGCAGCGATCGGCGATGATCCCGCTGGGCTATGATGTCAGCGCCGACCGGGCTTCGGAACCGGTGGAAGCGGAAGTGGTCCTGGGCGCGGACGGCGTCGCCCGCGCAGTGCGGTTTCTCGACGAGTAAGGAGTAGGATGTGTTGATCCGGAAGGCACTGATCGGTATTCTGGCGCTGGTGGCCGCGAACGCCCAAGCGCCCGATCCAGCGGTCCCCCGCGGTCGTTTCGGCCCTGGTCCAGGACCGGTGCCGGAAGGAGACGCGCGGTTTTTGGGCGCGGAACCGGTGAGACCCGGGCGGGTGATCAAAAACGCGCCGTACACTGCGGACGTCATTACAGAAACCACCAAGGTGCTCGTCGACGGCAATCGCATTCACCAGGTCGACACGGTTCACATGTCGCGTGATTCCGAGGGGCGGACGCGAAGCGAGCAGTCGCTGCACACCTTGGGCGGGCTGGTTCCCAATGCCAAGTTGCCTCCCGTGATCTTCATCAACGATCCAGTCGCGAATGTGAAATATGCGTTAAATCCAACCGCCAAGACTGCCACAAAGTCGAGCTGGTTGCCGGGCTCGGGCCCCGGACCCGGAGGCCGTTTCCGCAGAGGCGGGAGCGATCCGAATACCAAAACGGAATCGTTGGGGAAGCAGACGATCGAAGGCGTGGTCGCCAATGGTGTTCGCACGACACAAACGATTCCCGCGGGGCAAATCGGCAACGAGCAGGCGATTTTGATTGTCACTGAAAGCTGGTACTCCCCCGAACTGCAGACCATGGTGTATTCGAAACGGACGGATCCGCGAGTGGGCGAGACGGTGATGCGGCTGTCCAACGTAAGCCGCTCCGAACCGCCGCACACCTTATTCGAAGTGCCAGCCGAGTTCAAGGTCAGCGAGTTCGGTAGACGGCGCGAACTGCCTTAGTACGTGGTATCAGAAGTCCGCCGACGTATCGCCAGATCCGCCCGGGCTCGCTGACGACGACCCGCTTAGGCGCCACGACTCCGCTTACGAACTCGGCTCGCTACGAGCCACGACCGTAAGGGAGTGATTTTTGGAGCGATTGGGACATCGCTTGCTTACGCGCGCGGCTCGCTAACGACGATCCGCTTGCGCGCCACGACTCGGCTAACGTACTCGACTCGCAACGAGCCACGACCGTAGGGGAGTGATATTCGAACGGATCGGGACGTCACTTACTTCCGCGCGCGGCTCGCTGACGACGATCCGCCTGCGCGCCACGACTCCACTTACGTACTCGACTCGCAACGATCCACGACCGTAAGGGAGTGATTTTTGGAGCGATTGGGACATCGCTTGCTTACGCGCGAGGCTCGCTGACGACGATCCGCCTGCGCGCCACGACTCCGCTTACGCATGCGGCTCGCAACGAGCCACGACCGTAAGGGAGTGATTTTTGGAGCGATTGGGACATCGCTTGCTTACGCGCGCGGCTCGCTGACGACGATCCGCTTGCTCGCCGCGACTCCACTTACGTACTCGACTCGCAACGAGCCACGAGCCACGACCGTAAGGGAGTGATATTCGAACGGATTGGGACATCACTTACTTCCGCGCGCGGCTCGCTGGCGACGACCCCGCTTGCGCGCCACGACTCGGCTTACGTACTCGACTCGCAACGAGCCACGACCGTAAGGGAGTGATATTCGAACGGATCGGGACGTCACTTACTTACTCGCGCGGTTCGTAAGCGCATGTATCGCGCGAACATATTTGGGTAGCTTACGAGTTGGTAGCTACGACCGTAAGGGAGGGGTTCAAGGCGAAACTGGCGTTGTCCTGAATCCCTGCGTGAGTTAGGACGCATTGGCGCGTTTGCGTATCGAATACAGCTTCCCGGAGGCCAAGAACAAAAGGCCGGCAATTCCGAATAAGGAAGCCGTTCCGGGTTCTGGTGCGGGCGAATCGATGTCCGTGGTGGTGAACTGCGGGCCAAGCATCACACCGAAGCGCTGCGAGCTTCCGAGCGTATCCGGGATCCACATGGGGAAGGCCGCCGCCATCGAGGCAGTCCAGCTCCCGTCCAGGTAGGCAGTCTGCGCCTCCGCGATCAGGGCCGCCGTCGTCGGATCTACCGGGAACGGATCGGGTTTGACCGAAGACGGGTTTTCCAGAGTCCAGATGGCCATCGAGATCGGCCCGCTGATGCTCTGCACGTCGCTGTTATAACCGCCCGCCTGCAGTACTTTATTCTCCAGGTAAGCTGACTCGATCGCCGCCTCGGTGGATGGATCTACGAGATACCCGCTGTAGGTCTGCCCAATGTACGTGTCTACGTTGAAGTCGAGGCAAAAGAGATACACGGTGGAGGAGCCAAAGGATCCGCCCGTGAAAGTGCCGACGTACGGGCCGGTCGGCAGCGTGTACGAATTCTGGTTGGTAGCGGTATAGGAATACTCGTGGTAATCCGACCAGTTCGAATCCAGGGTGACCAGGATTGTGGTGGCGTGTGCGCCGACCACGCCAACCGTGGCAAGCGCTCCGAGGCATGCCAGACGGATGAGGAAGCGAGAGGTGGCTTTCGGTGATGTGTAAGTGTTATGCAAAGTGCTCTTGACCCGACTTTCATTGTCAGGTCGCACAGAAAGGTGCCACAAGGTTGTCCCGGGATAAGTAACGTACCAGCGGTACGGGTTCTATTACTGGCCGGACCTTAACTCCAACACGCCGCGAAGGTTAACGTTACTCCCGCGCTCGGTCCGCCACCACCTGGATCTCGATGCTCTTGAGTGTTTCCTTGACGGACACTGCGGCCGCCGGCTTGTCCGTCTTATGCTTCTGAGCGTCGAGAAAGGTAACATCGGTCTTCAGGACGATGACTAACTCCGTGGAGAGGCCGGACTGGCCGGCCTGCTTCAACCTCGCGTGAATCGTGTACGGCCCGATTCGCGTCCCGCTCAGTTCCGGGTTAACGGCCCTGCCGATCGTCGTTCCAATGGCACCCTTGTCCAGATTGAATCCGTCGCGGAGAGTTTGGACCAACTGGGGATTGGTCGGCCCCAGGCTCTGCAGGAGTTCGCTTGTGGACACAGATCCATCGGCCCAAGCAGCGGAAATCGCTAGCGCGGCCCCGAGAATCGCCTTTCGAATATATCTGCCCATTCTAATTGCCTAGATACTTCACCTTTGCACTATGAATGTTACCGCCGGCGGATTCCCAAGCCGTCATCTTATCCTTGCCGGCCCCGACGAAGTTATCGAAGTGAAAGCCCTTGATATCTGCACCCGTATCCATGCCTTTGCGCTCCCCCAAGGCTCGCGGCCCGATGATGTTGACTCGGTGTTTGGGTGGCAATATCGTCGGGTCAATGGCGATGGAGCTGTCGGCAGTCAATTTTCCGAAAGCGCCTTGAGGGGCGTCGACGAATTCAAACACAGCATCCTCGGAATTCTTAATTTCGGTGAAGCCAGATTTCCAGGTGAGATCCTTCGGATTCGAGAGTTGGATAAATTTGCCGTCCGACGCCAATCCGGTCCCCTCCATGGCCACACCCTTGCCGCTAAACAAAAAATCTTTCTTGTGTTTGCCCACGTTTTTGGCTTCCACCAGGTCGCTGGAGAAATCGTCTTCCTCGCAAACGTTGTAAGCCGTAATCTCGAATTTGCCTTCGTACCAGGCCTCGCTGATATCGACATCGAAGGTGCTGGCGGCGAATTCCGGGGCCGTTGGCGTGATCGTGTTCTTGCCGGTGTATCGGGTCTCCAGACGCAAGACCGCTTTGCCCGATGCGTCCGTAGGAGCCAGCAGACGGGCGTGGCTGTGCGTGCCCGTCACTTTGAATGCAACGTTCGCTTGCTTCGCAGGGGAGCCGCTACGGGTGACCACTACGTCGATATCGACGCGGAACAACAGCATTCCGCCGGAAACACGGGATTCCTTCGGAATCACCGGGAGCGTGTCGCCGAAAGCATTCTTCTTTACGGTATAGGTAATCGCGCCCTTCACGGCTGGAGGAGGCATAATTCAGTTTACGTGCCCGGAGTGGCCAATGGATGAATCCACGGTACCCGGGATGCTCGCGAGCTGACAACCGCAAATCGGCCCGCAGCGAACCCCTCCGCAGCCAACCCGGTCCCGACACCACATCGGCAGCGGCTCTTCAGCAGCGAGCAGCTTTCATGATCGTTTGGGGATTCTCCGATTTAAAAAGGTCATGAAGTCTGATTTGGCTTGCAAAACTGCGGTGCTTGCCGAAAATAGAGTGACCAGCTTGGTGTGACTTCCGTTGCCTTAGGCCCGCTGGACTGGAAGAGCAACCGCTGTCGTTACGAGATTCGCTTGTTACTAACCCTATCTATCAGTGAAAGATGTTTGTGAGTATTAGTCCTGTGCAAGTAGCTTGGCGGGCGTTGGTGGCGCCACCCGGTGAAGGCGTGCGCTGCCGGCCGGCGGGCCGGCGTTTGGAATCAGGAATAAGAAGCGCTTGCCGTCCCCTGGATGGAGGTTGCTGTAGGTGCCGCCTGGGCCGTCCATGTTGTGGCTGCTGGCCGAATAGAGGGAGAGCCGAGGGAGAGCCGCCCGGTTCAAGCTAACTTGATTCAGAGCCGTTCCGACTAACGCGCGGCTCATGTGTCGGAAGGCGAGGCCCCGACGGCTGATCGCCGGCCGTCTTTCTGACTATCCTGTTTTTCATCTCTCTAAGCCGGCGGGTGGTCTTAGCAGCGACCTGTCTCACAGCATCCGTACTCAACCTGCGAGCAGTAACTCGACGTTAGTCGCCGCCCGGTCCATGAATTCGAGTTCTGGATTGCGCCATCCTAAGACCTGGCGCGCTCCTCCTCCCTGAAAACGCCGAGGGAACGGATGCGTGCCGTCCTGCATCGAACTATCTAAGGAGGGTTCCGGCGTTGCGGATGGCGGTTTTTTTCTCGCCCTGATACTGATATCCTGCGCGTTTGCCCAGCAGTCGGCGGACACGTCTGTCCCCACCCAGACCGAACCGGCCCACAGCGAGTCCGCGGGGAGCCAACCCGGTCCTGGACACCAGATTGGCAGCGGCGTTGGAACCATTGGACTTGGCGCTGCGAAAGGCGCAGGTCACCTGGCATTAGGAACGGTGAAGGGGGTCGGCAAGCTGGTCACTTTGCACCCCGTTGGTGCAGGTGTCTCGGTCGCCAAGGGGGCTGCGTCCGCCGGAAAGGACGTTACGGTGGGTACGGTAAAAGGAACCGGCCGCGTCGGCAAAGGCGTCGGACGCGAGATCAAGAAGATTCATTAGCTTGGATGGAGTTTGTTTCGTCATTTTTGTGGAAGAAAGCCCGGCCTACGTACGTCCAACCGTTCTGTGGGGATTCTCTCAAAAACTCGACCATCGCCTTCGTGCGTCGCATTTCCCCCACACATGGGGGTATGTCGAGAAACACCGCAAAATAGGTCTAAAATGTCCTATTATCTCGGAATTGGTTCGAGCTATACTGTGATTTCAGAGGGATGGCAATGAAAAAATACGGCAAGTTCGCAGCTTTGGTCGTCGTTGTCCTGGGCACCCTGGCGTGGTTGGCGACCAGTGGGATGAAAGGCAACGAGAGCTACTACAAGACCATCACCGAACTCGGACAGATGGGCGACCGTGCGTACGGGCAGCGCATCCGAGTGGGTGGCGACGTAGCCGCGGGTTCCATCCGCAGAGTTGGCAACGAAGTGCAGTTCACGCTGGTGCAGGACAAAACCGAGCTGCGGGTCGCCTACACCGGGACCGAACCGCTACCGGACACTTTCAAGGACGGGGCGCAGGCGCTGGCAGATGGCAAGCTCGACAAGGACAACGTCTTCCGCACCTCCAAGGTTCAAGCCAAGTGCGCATCCAAGTATGAAGCCAAGCCGGGGCAACTGGCGCCCGGTTCCGCTCCCAACATCAACACCGGCAAAGGCACCATCTAACTCTTTCGCTCCCCGCGGGGGGCGTCGATTGTAACTAACCGAGGGGACGCTATGGAAAATCTGGGTTCAGCGGCCATCCTGTTGGCCTTTGCGGTAGCTCTCTACGCCGTCTTGGCCTCCATCGTAGGCCGCATCAAGAGTAAGCCTTTTCTGATCGTTAGCGGCGAGCGCGCGGTCTATTCGGTGTGGATCATGATGGCGCTCGCATCGGGCGTCCTGGTCCATGCCCTGATGACCGGCGATTTCCGTTTCGCCTACGTTGCCGAACATAGCAACAAGGCGATGCCCATCCTGTATAAGTTCGCCGCCTGGTGGGGCGGACAAGAAGGGTCGCTGCTCTTCTGGAGCTTCCTGCTCTCGACTTACTCCGCGATCGTGGTGATCGGCAATCGCCGCAAGCATCGCGACATGATGCCCTGGGTGGTAGGCGTGCTCGCCACCGTCCAGTCCTTCTTCCTGATCCTCAACAATTTCGTTGCGAATCCGTTCCAGATGCTGGCTACCGACAAGTTGATCGTCGCGGTGCCGGATGGCAACGGTCTCAGTCCCCTCCTGCAATATCCCGCGATGGCGATCCATCCCCCCATGTTGTATCTCGGATATGTCGGGTTCGCGGTTCCCTTCGCCTTCGCCATCGGCTCGCTGATTACCCGGCAGCCAGGCGACGCGTGGATCCACACGACACGGCGCTGGACGCTGATCACGTGGCTCTTCCAAAGCACCGGCGTCATGCTGGGCGCGGCCTGGGCGTATCACGTGCTCGGATGGGGCGGCTACTGGGGTTGGGATCCGGTCGAAAACGCCTCGCTGTTGCCCTGGCTCAGCGGTACGGCCTTCCTGCACTCCGTAATGATGCAAGAGAAGAAGGGCATGATGAAGGTCTGGAACATCGTGCTGGTCTCCTCCACCTTCTTCCTGTGCATCCTGGGGACGTTCCTCACGCGGTCGGGTGTAGTCCAATCGGTGCATGCCTTTGCCCGCTCTGAGATCGGAAAGTTCTTCGTCACCTTCCTTGCGGTGGGCATTGCCGCCACCATCTACCTCATCCTCGACCGGCTCGACTACCTCAAGAGCGAATCCCAACTGGAGAGCGTAATCTCTCGCGAGTCAAGCTTCCTTTTTAACAATCTGATCCTGCTGGCTAGCTGCTTCGCGGTGCTCTGGGGCACGCTTTTCCCCGTAATCTCTGAGGCTGTTACCGGCGATAAGATCTCGCTCGATGCCGACTGGTACAACCGTCTGATGGTCCCCATCGGACTGTTCCTGCTCCTGCTCACCGGCGTCGGGCCGCTGTTCGCCTGGCGCAAGACCTCCGCGGAGAGCCTGCGGCGCAACTTCCAATGGCCAGGCATCGCGTCGCTGCTGTTGGTGGCGGGATTGATCCTCGCGGGCATGCGCAACTTCTACGCGCTCATCTCCTTCGGCTTCTGCCTGTTCGTGGCCCTCACCGTGGCCATGGAGTTTTACAAGGGCGGGCGCTCGGTGGCTGCAAAGAACGACATGAACCTGCTCCACGCGATGGTGGAACTGACGCATCGCAACACCAGGCGCTACGGCGGGTACCTGGTCCACATGGGCATCGTGCTGATGTTCATCGGATTCACCGGCCACGCGTTCAATCAGAGCGAAGTCAAGGAACTCAATAACGGCGACACCATGCAAGTGGGCGCCTACACTCTGAAGATGATCGACCTGGAAGAGGGAGACAATTCCAACTACTCTTCGCACACCGCCACGATGCAGGTGTTTAAGGGCGGCAACGAACTGGGTGTGCTGAAGCCAGAGAAGCGGATGTACAAGGCGAGCCGGCAAAGCACCTCCGAGGTCGGCATCCGGCAGCGTCCCAATGAAGACCTCTATCTGAATTTTGGCGGGATGTCGGACGATAACAAGCGGGCCGTGATTCAGGCCTACGTCTTTCCCTTGGTGTCCTGGATTTGGATCGGCGGCCTGGTGCTGATTGGCGGCACCTTTGTCTGCCTGGTCCCGAGCAAGGTCAAGATGCAATACGCCCGCACGGAAGTGGTGGGCTATGCGAAAAAACATGCAACCGTTGAAAAAGCTAAGTAGCTTGTTGCTGCTGATCGGACTGCTGGCCGTTGCGGCACTGGCCCAGACCGCGTCCGAGAAACCCAATATCGATGTGCGGCGCGTAGGGGCGCGATTGGCGTGCACCTGCGGCTGCAAGGATTCGGTGGCGACCTGCGCCATGCTGGAGTGCGAGAGATCCAAGCCTGCCAAGGAGCGCATCGCCAAGATGCAGGCGCTGGGTTACTCCGATAAGCAGATCGTCGACGCATTCATACGGGACTACGGGATGGCGATTTATCTCGCCGAGCCCAATGCTTGGGGATGGATTGTGCCCTACGCGTCAGTCGGCGTCGGGTTGCTCATCATCTGGATGTTCGTGAAGAAGTACCGGAAGCCCAAGCCCCTCGCCGAGATCGGCAAGATGGAAGTGGACGATCCGGCGCTCGAGAAATACAAAGACCAGATCGAACGAGACCTGGCCAACATGGAGTAGCGTGGGCGTGGCGGACCTGGTCTGCAGCCGGCCGAAGCCGGCTTGGCCGTCCAACGCAATAGGTGCATAGTGATCATCGTCTTTACCTGTATCCTCGCGATCGCCGTTATCGCGTTCATCCTTGGCGTGAGGCCAAGGGACTTGCCGGCACCCGAACCGGTATCGCCGTTCCAGCACCTCGATGAGCGCAAGGCGGCGATTTACGAGAATCTGCGCGATCTCCAGTTTGAGTATCGACTGGGCAAGCTGTCGGACACGGATTATCAGGCGACCAAGCGGGATCTGCAAAAGGAGTTGGCCGGGGTTCTGGCGGAAGTGGACAAGATCAAGCTGCAGATGAACGGATCGAAGCCGACCGCGGCTCCTGGACCGGTGCCGCCGCCAAAGGTTGTGAAGACGAGCGGATTTGTCTGCGATTCCTGCGGCGCGAGCTTCGAGAAGCCGCTGAAGTTCTGCGGCGAATGCGGTAAGGCGATGAAGGTGGCGCAATGAGACCGGCTGTTGGCGTCGCGTCTCTTCTACTTGCCGTTGCGCCGATGTATGCTGCTGTCACCGGAACCGTCATCAATCAGAGCACCGGGAAACCACAACCGGGCGCGGTGGTGGGATTCAATAACCTGGGCCAGAACGGCATCGAGCTAATCGATCAGGCCACCTCCGACGCGCAGGGACACTTCACCATCAATCAGGAAGTGCGTGGGCCGCACCTGCTCCGCACCGCGTTCGACGGCGTGACATACAACCACATGCTGCCGCCCGGTTCGCCGACCACCGATCTCACGATCGAAGTCTATAACGCCTCCAAGAATCCGGGAGCTGCTAAAGTCTCGAAGCACATGCTCCTGTTCGAGCCGGCCAACGGCCAGATGGTAGTCAACGAGACCTACCTCTACAGCAATTCCGGCAAGATCGCGTGGAACGATCCCGATGGCGGCACGCTGCATTTCTACGCGCCGAAGGTGACGGGTAAGGTCAGCGTGACTGCGTCCGCCCCGGGTGGCATGCCGATTCCCGCGCCGGTAAATAAGACCGCCAAACCCGACGTGTATGCGGTGGACTTCTCCGTGAAGCCTGGCGAGACGCGGTTCGACGTCACCTACACGGTGCCGTACACGGCAGGCGCACCCTACGACGGCAAGATCCTCACACCGGACGACGACACGTATCTGATCGCCCCCAACGGTATTACCCTGGAAGGCCAGAACCTGAAGGACATGGGGACGGAACCGCGCACGCAGGCCCATATTTACGGGCTCGCCGGCACCTCGTACCGGATTCAGTTGACCGGGACGGAAGCTGCCGCGCCGGCCGACGCCGCACCGGGGCAAGCAGACCAGCCGGAGAACAGCGGTCCGCAGATCGAGCAGATCATGCCGCGCATCAACCGCGAAGCGCAGACCGGTATCCTGGTACTGGCGTTTGGAATTTTGGCATTGGGTTTCGCCTTGCTGTACCGCGCCAATCCGGCCGGTGCAGGGAAGGAGTCCCATGAGCGCGGTCGACGTTGACGGCGTCTGGAAGTTCTACGGCGATTATCCGGCGCTGCGAGACGTGAAACTGCAAGCCGAGAAGGGCGCGTGCCTGGCGCTGATCGGGCGCAATGGGGCAGGGAAGACCACACTGCTGCGCGTGGTCGCGGGGTTTTCGCGCGCCGGCCGCGGGCAGGTGAGGATCTTCGGCAAAGAGCCTCGCGAGACCGATACGCGGCGGCAGATGGGATTCATCGGTCACGGGATTTCGGTCTACGACGAGCTTTCGGCGCTCGAAAACCTGATGCTGTACGGCAGGCTCTACGGTCTGCCGGATCCGAAGAAGGCAGCCATGGATTGGCTGGAGCGAACCGGTCTGGCGCATGTCCGTAACGGCCTGGTCCGGGAGTTCTCGCGCGGCATGCGACAGCGCCTGGCAGTGGCGCGCGCCTTTCTCCACGAACCCAGTGTTCTGCTGCTCGATGAGCCGTTCACCGCACTCGACGATAAAGCCATTGCCGTGCTGCAGCGCCTGTTGCGCGAGGCACTCGTCGCGGGAAAAACGATTGTGATGTCGACCCACCAATTGCGGGAAGCTCTCGAGCTGGCCACGCATGTCGCGCTGTTGAACCGCGGGCAGGTGGCATTTCACGGCCAGCGCACGCCGGAAATGGTTTCCGATCCCGGGTACATCTACGCGCGATATGGTGAGGCCAATTGAGGCATGACGGCGTTCTTCAGGCAGGCGCTAGTTATCACATTCAAGGATCTTCGGGCCGAGATTCGCACTAAAGAGGCGGTCAACGCATCTTTCGCCTTCGCCCTCGTCATCCTGGTGATCTTCAGTTTTGCGTTCGATCCTTCGGAAGACACCACGCGAGACATGTCCGGCGGTCTTTTGTGGATTGTCTTCGCCTTCGCCGGCACGCTGCTGTTGAATCGCAGCTTCGCGCGCGAGTTGCCGAACGACACACTAGATGCGCTCATCGCGGCTCCGATCTCAGGCGCGGCGCTCTTTTTCGGAAAGGCGGTAGCGAACTATTTCCTCTTGCTGGCCGTAGAACTGGTCTCCTTGCCGGTATTCGGCATCTTTTATAACGTGCATTGGACCTCGCAGTTCTGGGAACTCATGCTGGTTCTGGCGCTGGGCACGTGGGGACTGACTCTGATTGGAACGTTCTGCAGCGCGCTCACCGTCAACATCCGTCTTCGCGAAGTCATGCTGCCGATGTTGACGTACCCGGCCCTGGTACCGGTGTTGATGGCCTCCATGGTATTAACGATGTCGTTGGTCGCAGGTAAGCCGATTGGAGAGGAGACGATCCCATGGTTGAAAATATTGGTGGGCTTCGACATAGTCTTCACCGCCGCCTCTCTGACACTGGTTGAGATTGTATTGGTTGGGTGAGGGACACGAGGATTCTTGACGTTGTCTTGGTTTTGGGAGGAACGATGAGAAACACAATCCTGTACTGCTTGGGCGCCGCAGTAATCCTGCTGCTGGTGCGCGATATCAACCTGATCGCCGGTTTTCCGGAGGAAAAGTCCCAAGGCGCCATCTTCAAGATCATCTTCTTTCACGTGCCCTTGGCGATCACTGCCATGCTCTGCTCCATGGTGTCGCTGGTGGCCAGCGTGATGTTTCTAAAAACCAAGAACTTCCGGTATGACGCTCTGGCTGTGGCGATCACCGAGGTCGGTTTGGCCTTCCTGCTGGGCAACCTGGTGACCGGCTCGATCTGGGCCAGAGTCATCTGGGGTGTCTGGTGGGTTTGGGACGTGCGGTTGACGTCGGCTCTGGTCTGCTGGCTTCTATACGCCGGCTATCTGATGCTGCGGCGTGCCATCGAAGAGCCCACGCAGCGGGCTACCTTCGCTGCGGCGTTTTCGATTTTCGCATTCATCGACTGGCCCATCGTTTACCTGTCCATCCGCCTGTTTCGCACGCAGCACCCCGGACCAGTGTTCCTCAGCAGCCAGGGTAGCTTTCCCCACGACTGGACGATGGCGATCTTTGGGCCTTTTGGGGTTCTGATGGCGATGATGATGCTCGCCACGGTGATGACGTTCGTCCGCCTGGGCCAGGAAGATTCGAAGCGCGAACTCGATTCTCTGCGCCGCATGGCGCACGCAATGTGATGGAGATTCTATGACTTTCCTTTCGAACACCCTGCTGCTGGCGCAAGTATCCGCCGAGGATGTGGCCCGCGAGATCGCGCGCCTGCAGCGCAATTACGCGTTTCTGAGCTACGGCCTCTGCGCAGCCTGGATCATCCTGGTTGGTTATGTGTTGATGATGGTGGGGCGCGAGCGCTCCTTGAAGCGCGAGATCGCGAATCTTAAGGCGATGTTGGAAGAGAAGCACAAATAGCGGCCACTGTAGGCGCAATCGCGGAACGGGAAAGAGATCGCCGAGCCTTTCTGAGTGGACCCAGGTTCCTTCGTGACACCACCACTCGGAAGGCTCGGCGATAATTGCAATTCTGTGCCAAATACTACTTGGGATTACCGAACGTAATGTTCGACTCCCCGGTGTACTTGTGGTAGTTCCGGAAATCGATCGTATTCCGGCTGCAATAGTTTGATCCGCGTTGGCAGCTCAACGTCTCCGCATGCACCGGAAGCAGATACTGCTTGGCATCTCCCAACCGCGTGTACTGATAATCCACCGCCGATTCCACGTGGTCAATCGGGAACGAGTCGGGGAAGCCCACCGCTTCCATCTCGATGCGCAGTACCCGCGCCGTGGCCGGATCGATCCAAACCGAGCCCCGGTACGCCGGCAGATACGACTGGGACTCCATGTGAATCTGCCAACTCGACCTCTCCTTGGATACCTCGAAATCGTACATCTTGGCGTTAATTCCGCCCGCGCGCGAATCGCGGCGATAATGCCAGTGGGCGTCCGTCCCCGGCGAGAACAGGTTGATGAGCACCGTCCCAAATTCGCCAGTCGACCACGCCCCGCCAGTCTCTTCCATGCTCTTCTTCGAACGGCCGTTCACTTGAATGTCCTTATACGCTTCCACGCCGTTCTCGTAAACCAGGTTGGCGGTCACCACATCCAGCGGCTGCCAACTCGCCGGTTTGCTGTCGCTCTGGAAACGCGCCATCATCTCCTGGCAGACGTAACTGGGGAGCTGCTCCGTAAAATCCAAGGCTGCGTCCGCCGCCTTGCGAATCAGGGCGTCCTCCTGCCGGACCACGACGGGAGCCGGATCTTCATCTCCCACGCGCCGGATCGAAGGTGCGGTGGGGGTCAACGTCTCCGGAGGTGTCGAACGTGGACTCTCGATCACCGGATTGTTGGCGGCGGTCGTGCTCGGAGGCGGATCCGTCGCACGCTCCCGCTTCGGGTCGGCTGGAGCGCCCCGCTTCAACGTCGGGGGGCCGGGGTCGTCGTCGGCATGCCGTGCCGGAGGCGGCGCCTTCTCGGTAGCTGATTCGAGTGGGGCCGTCGCACGATCTGCAGGAGCGGCAGTCCCCGCAGGTGGAGTACCGCCCTTTTCCGGAGCATCCTTCCAGGTGTCGACCACGCCGTCATTCTTGTCGCTTTTGGCGGTCTCGGGGCCATTGACGCCCCGTTCCCAGTAGACGTTCACAGCCGTCATAGTGTGATCCAGCGCTTCGGGACCCTCGATCGACAATTGGTCGCCGACAGCGAACTTCGGGTTCTTCACCTCGTCGCCGTTCTTAAAGAATTTGGTCTTGTCCGTACGCTTGAAATCCAGGATGCGGTCGTCGTTGAGCTGAAGGGAGATGAGCTTTGCATCCATCTGCTTCAACTTGCCGCGGAAATTCGGCATCGGCTGCCCCGCCGTGTTGGTATTCGGCGCGGGCGTCTTCTTCGAACGCGTGGGAATCGGGATTCCGCCGCCACCCGGGTACGGTTGGCCGCCTGGATATCCGCCGCCCGGAGGATATCCTCCACCGGGGTAACCGCCGGGAGGGTAGCCGCCGGGCGGGTAAACCTGCGCGGAGGCGAAGCCAGAGGTAAGCAACAAAAGGGCGCAAAGCCCTAGGCCGGCTCGATACACCATGACATGAGGTAGATGCTTTGGACCGCCCATAGGTTACTAGATATTAATGATACGGGTCTGGGTTAACACACGATCACTGAAACAACACTGATCGCCATGTTATTCTGATCGACGTCAACCTGAGAGTGGAGACCCTGTGAGAGCGCGCTGCCTGCTCCTAGTCGATTCCGATCCCGCCGTCCACGAATCGCTGCATGATCTGTTACATCGCGATGACCGGACTATTCAGGATGCTTACGATGGCAACGAAGCGCTTTCTCGCCTGAAAAGCGCGCATTTCGACCTGGTTGTGGCCGGCAACGGTACCAACGGCTTCGATGGTCTGAAACTGCTCCGCCGCGTCCGCGCCATGCGTCCCGATGCCAAGGTGATTGTCACCGGTGAGTTGGATCGGAAACGAGTGGTGGGAGCCATCCGCAATCGCGCCTACAGCTACTTCCACAAGCCTTTGCCCGATACGCCGCTTTCGGAAATGGTGCAGATGGCCTTGGACGACTCTTCCTGGAAGGACGATATTCGCGTTCTCTCCGCCCGTCCGGAATGGATCACCCTGGAAATCCGGTGCAAATTGGATGCGGCTGATCGCACTACCCATTTTCTGCGCGAAATTGAGGCCGACCTGGCTTCCCAAGTCCGCGAAGACATCGCCTCGGCATTTCGTGAGTTACTGATGAATGCGATCGAGCACGGCGGCAAGTCCGATCCGCGCAAACGGGTACGGGTTTCGCTGATTCGCACGGCGCGTTCCGTGATCGTCCACATCCACGACCCCGGCACCGGCTTCTCGCTCGATTTTCTGCCTCACGCCGCGATTTCCAATCCCGCAGACTCGCCCACCAAACACGTCGAAGTCCGCGCCGAACAGGGACAGAGACCTGGCGGATTCGGCATCCTGATGACGCGTCAGATGGCCGACGAACTCATTTATAATGAGCGCGGTAATGCCGTGTTGTTTATAAAATACTTGAAGTAATGCCGCTCTTCGGCTTTAATCCACTACTTCAACGTGTGTCGTAATTTCTTCCCGCGGAATCAATGCCGACCAGTAGGCCACAATCTCTCGCACCGGGGGGCGCCCCTCGCCGAATCCGGTTGCGCCCGGCGGGCCATTCAGCACCAGCGGAATGAGCTCTCGTGTGAATCGGTCTACTGCTTTCCGATCGGCGCCGCGCACCCCGATCCTTACCTGCACCTCGGGCGGGTCGGGGTTCGGAGGCGCCGCCGCGCCGTGGCAAGCGTTAACCCCGAAAAACTCCGTGTAAATCTCGTCGAAAGCCAGCCCGAGTGACTCCAATCGCTCGCGCACGATCCGATCCGCGGCACACGCCTTTTCGAGCGCCTGTGGCCAGGAGTACACCAAGGTTCCGATCGCCTTCCATCCCGCCGAATAACTGATCGAGAGCTTCAAGGTCGGCGGCCTGGGACCCCCGCGAATTCCTGTCACGCGCACGCGGTCCGGCCCACTGTCCTCTATGCGAATGGACGTGAAATCCGCGATGCAGTCCGGCGTGATGTACCGGGTCGGGTCGCCCAATTCGTAGAGTAGTTGCTCTTTGATGACGTGGGAGTTTACCCGCCCGCCCGCCACCGGATGCTTGGTGACCGAAAAATTTCCGTCCGAATCGGCCTCCACAATCGGATAGCCAATGTCGGCGAAATTGGGGATACTCTGCCAATCCACCTGGCAGTTTCCACCGGTCGACTGCGCGCCGCATTCGATGATGTGTCCGGCAATCGTGCCCGCGGCGAGCTTGTGATACTCATCAGGCTTCCAGCCGTATCGTTGAATCATCGGCGCCAGAGTCAGCGCTGTGTCCGTCGACCGTCCTGCGATTACCACGTCCGCACCAGTCGCCAATGCTTCCGCGAGCGGAAACGCTCCGATGTACGCATTTGCGCTCAGGATCTGGCCGCGAATCGTCGAGATCGGCTCGCCGGTATCCATATCGCGCATCTCGTAGCCCTTCTCCAGGAACTCGTCGAGCCGGGGAAACACGTCGTCGCCCGTGACCACCGCCACCTTCAAACCGGGAGCCAGCCGCACCACCTCACGTGCGCAGGCCAGTGGGTTGACGCCGCCCGCGTTGGCCACCACCTTCACCTCGCGCTCGCGAATTCTCTTCGCGATGCGCGCAATCAGCGGCGGAAAGTCGCGCGCATAACCCAGATTCGGGTCGGCCTGGCGCTGCTTCTGCAGAATCGACATCGTAATCTCGGCCAGGTAATCGAGCGCCAGATAATCGATTGGTCCCTGCTCCACCAGGCGTACTGGCGCTTCCAGCCAATCGCCCCAAAAACCCTGCCCGTTCGCGATTCGAATCATGAGCTACAGCTTACCCGATGTGCGCGCCAATTCCGATGACCTCGCGATTTCTTTACCATCCGCCAACACGCGCAGCCCCTTTCCTTTTGCAAATCGCGAGCCGTTCTTATCCCAGATCACCGTCAGCACGCGCCCGTGGTAAGGCACCTGATCCAGGCAGAACCAGTCCCACGTGGCCGCCGGAAGCAGAGGATTCATCTCCACCCGATCGTCTGCGCGGGGCCGCAATCCCACCAACCCGGTGATCACCAGGTCGGCATATCCCGAGTGATTGTAGTGATCTCCCCGCCCGTAGAAGGTCTTCTTGCGGATCTTCATCGCCCGCGCCAGCCATTCGCCGGTGAGAGGATTCAGGTCCTCATCGATCCACGGAACTGCGCGCCCGTCTTCCCGACGCAAGTGCTGGCTTCGTGTGTAGATCTGAAACGTCTGGTACCACGAATCCTTTCCCACCGACTTTTGATGGTCGCCGCTGAGCAGATTGGCCAGCGCGCGGAGAGTAATGGTGGTAGCGAACGGCCAACTCGGACCATTCCACTGGCAGTCGTCCCCCTCGTACGGAATCTGGAACCCCGAATTGCGGCGCTCCGCGGTAGTTGGACCGTAGGGCGCGAAGAAACCTTGCGGATCCATCAACTGCGTCCAGGACGTCTCAAAGCTGCCACGCTCGTCCGGCAACTCGAAATACCACGGCGTGAAACCGATCAGCTCGCGCACCGGCGCGAATTCGCCCGACTCCGTGCGGGTCTCGAAGAACTGCGCGTCCCTGTTCCACAAGCGACGCTGCACCATATCCTTCAACTGCGCAGCCTTGTCCAGGAACCCATGTGCCAGAGGCCCCTTGCCGGCCAGCTCGGCAATCGCCGCGATCGCCTTAGCGTTGCCGTACATGTAGCTATTGATGCTCGGGCGAATATTCTTCACCTTGCGCCCGCCGCTCACCGAGCTTTCCATGCCATCGGAGACATCGCGCTGCCAAAACAGGCCGCTCTCCGTCAGCCGTTCCTTCTCCCACGCGGAGTAGTCCAGAAGTAGCGGCGCCAGGTACCGGGTCAGCGCATCGCGATCGCCATCGGTCAGCCAGCGGTCATAGAGCGACGCTGCGGCCCACCCGCTGAACTGGTGAAAATTCTTGCGCGGCCCGCCATCCTCTCCCGTCGTCAGCCAGAATCGTGTGTCCTCTTCGATGTATCGCCGGTCGTGCAGCCAGCGCCCTTCCGCTACATGATGTCCATACGCGCAGCTCAGCGCGTTGTACTCGGCGGCGTGTTTCACGGGCTTCAGAAACTCGGTGACGATGATGCCTTCGGGTGTCTGCTTGAGGTGCTTGCGCCAGGTCCACCAGCGGAAATAGTAGATCTGCTCGACTTCGCGATCGGGACACGAGAACAGCGGAACGTATCGCTTCATCCACTCCCACGCCTGTGCATCGGGAACCAGATTGACGACCTCTTCGGGGTAGAGTCCGTTGAAGGTCTCTACGTGATGCCGAAACGATTCGGGATCGAGCACCGCCGGCCGCCGCGATTCGCCGCAAGCTGGCCACGCCAGCGAAGCAGCCGACATCCGCAGGAATGTCTTCCGCGTCATGGCACGACTTTCTGAAAGCGCACCGCCTGGAAAGGCTTGCCCGGTAGCTTCAGGTTGACCTTGCCGCTGAAGGTTCCAGGGATCGGCGTGATGGTCATCTCCCACGGGTCAATCAGCTCGGCCCGATATCGCGCGCTCGGAGCCAGATCGAATTCGTATTCCGCCGGCTGATTCACGTCGAAGTAGAACAGATAGTAGCGGCCCTCCTGACCAGCTCCCAGATAGTAGGTCGAGACGTTATTCAGTCCCTCCGCGGGCCCCTCTTCCACAATCTTGCGCAGAAACGCGATCCGCTTCGCACTCTCGCCATGCAGCACCCCACCCTTCGACCACCACAGGATGTCGTTGGGATCCAGGTAGGTCTCACCGTGACCCACGTAAGCGCCCGAGACCGTGCCCACCCAGAAGCGCCGCACCAGTTCCTGTGCGGAGATGTTGCCCCATCGCTTCGGGATGTTGCCCTCGTACTTGCATTCGTCGAAGATCACCGGCTTGCGCCACGCGGCCACATAATCACGAGCCTTCTCCAGGTCCGAGCCCTGGATGCTCACATGCGTCACCCACGGCTTCGAGTGGTCGTACATGGTCACGCTATGGTGAATCGATCGCAGGTGCTGATACGGGTCGCTCTCCACGACGATGCGGAAGAAGCGGTCCCAATCAGCCATGGTCTTGGTCTTAACCAAGTCATATTCATTTGCCAGAGACCACCACACATTGCGGTAGGCTGCCAGCCGCGCGACCACATACCGCAGGTAGCGGTCGTTCGCCTCGGCCGGCATCGAGGCGAAGCCCCAGCGGTCGTAAGGGTGAAACAGAATGAGATCCGCTTCGATGCCGAGCGATTCCAGATCACGAACGCGCTTCTCCAGATGTTGGAAAAATTGCGGATTGAAGCGCGTCAGATCGTTCGCGCCGCGGGCATCGCGTTCGAAGGGATAGTAGACCGGTTCGTTGGCGTTGTACTGGTAGCTCTTCGGAAAGACGCACATTCGCATCTTGTTAAACGGCGCGGTCCGCAGGGTTGCGAGCGTCTGCTCCTCCAGGCGATCGCCCTGATGGGTCCATGCATAGCAGGTTGTGCCGATCGGCGTGTAGGGAGTCCCGTCTTCGTATCCAAAGTGCGTTGCGTACCGCACTCGCACCGGACCGTGATTGCCTGCCGAGGGCGCGCTGACCGTGAACGTCCCGCTTTTTGCGTTGAGCGCCGCCGCATTGCTCGACGTCGTGTAGCTCCAAGTGCCCGTTTCATCCGGCATGAAGCGGATTCGAAAGGTGCCGCCGCCGTCGTAGAAGCCGTCCACGGCGACCACGCGGTTTTGATACCGGAATTGCGCGCCGAGCTGGACGTCGAGGAACGGATTCCCTTCCGATGGTCCTGCGAGCGCGATCTCGTAGACGCCCCACCGCTCTACTGTGGGTGTGGTCTGTGCCCAAACAGGTAACGAGAGAAGGCCCGCAAGCGCCAGCACGATCCTCATGGTTCAATAGTAGACCCGAAGGGACGTGCGCAAGCACTCCGGCTTGCGTATCGCAATGCTACCGATGGTTGATTCTGTTCGCGCGCGCTGCGACCCTGAGCATGTTTCGACGCCCATCCGCCAGCACGATTTCATTCCTGTCGCCTTCCACCTACGGCAACCGGAAGCCTCCAGCCATACCGCATCGCCAAAAAGCGGAGCGCAAAGCAGAGCAGCGCGCCAACCGTCATAGCCGCGGAGGGCGACACATGAAGCATCTGTCCGGTCACCACGACGGCAGCGCCAGCCAGGGCAGCAAGGGCGTAGAAGTCCGCGCGTAAAACCACCGGAACCTCGGCGATCAGGATGTCACGCATCATGCCGCCGCCAATTCCTGTCAGCATTCCGAGCAGCGCCGCCGCGACCGGACCAAGGTGATAGGCCAGAGCTTTGGTCGCGCCCGAAACCGCGAAAAGCGCGAGACCGGCAGCGTCGAAGATCAGGACGGAGCCGCTCAAACGGTCAATAAACGGATAACAATAGAACGTCAGCAGCCCCGCAGCCAGTGAAACAGCGACATATCGCCAATCGCTGAGTGCCGCGACCGGCGTCGCACCAATCATTACGTCGCGTGCGATTCCGCCGGCATTAGCCGCCGCGAACGACAACACCAGCACGCCAAAGATATCAAGCCTGTGCTTGACTCCGGCCACGCCCCCGCTGAGCGCGAAAACGAAGGTGCCGCCGAGGTCGAGGACGGCGTGAAACATGTCCATCCGTATCGCGAATTGAAAAGGCTCTGCCATCCGCCGCTTACACCTTACTCCCCAGCCAAGCCAGCGCCGCGACAACCAGCGTTTCAACGCCGGCCTCCAAAGTTGGATGGATGACCGGGGCGAAGTGTGGGCTGTGATTCGTCGGAAGTGCACCGATCGTGCCGTCTTTCTTCGCCTTGGCATACACATCACGATCCACGCCCCCTACGAACCAGAAGACCGATGGCACTCGCCACTCGGCTCCGAAAGAGCCGAAGTCCTCGCTCGCCATCGTCGGCTTGGTCTCTTGCACGCTGTCGGCAGGAAAATGCGCTCGAAGCGCATCCCGCACTCGCTGGGTCGCAGACGGATCGTTCGTCGTCAGTGAATAGTGGTCGAGTGGTGTAATCTCCGGCTTCCTCGGCGCACCGGAGGCTTCGGCTTCAGCATTCACAATCCGTTCGATGGCGGCAAGCACCAGCTTGCGCACCCCCTCATCGAAAGTGCGCACGTTCAGTTTGATGATTGCCTCGTCGGGGATGACGTTTTCTTTCGTCCCCGCCTGCAACACGCCGATTGTAAGCACAGCGGCCTCCGTCGGCGGTACCTCACGTGAGACGATGCCTTGCAGCCGCAACACGGTTGACGCTGCCATGACAACCGGATCGACGCTGGCCTCGGGCATGGAGCCGTGAGCGCCGCGCCCGAATAATTTGATTTGCAGGCTGTCTGCAGCCGAGGTAGTGACGCCGATGCGGCCGCCAATCACGCCGGCAGGCATGCACATCACGTGCTGGCCGAGGATGACATCGGGCTTCGGGAAACGCTTGAAAAGGCCATCGTCAATCATCGCCTGCGCGCCCTGCGCCGTCTCCTCAGCAGGTTGAAAGACGGCAATCAATGTCCCTCTCCAGGCATCACGGGACATCGCAAACAGTCTTGCCGCACCGGTCAGCCAGGTCACGTGCATGTCGTGACCACAGGCATGCATCACCGGTACGATCTTTCCGGTGCTGTCCGTTGCCGTGACCTTACTGGCATAGGGAACGCCGCTAGCTTCCTGAACCGGCAGCGCGTCCATGTCGGCGCGGAGCATTACGGTTGGTCCCTCGCCGTTATGCAGCAAACCGACAACGCCGGTCTTGCCAACGCCGGTAGTCACTTCATAGCCGGCGGCCCGCAAGTGCTCCGCAGCCACACCGGCCGTCCTCTCTTCCTGCATCGAGAGTTCGGGATGAGAGTGGATGTCCTTGTAGATCGTCTCCAATTCTGGAAGCAGAGCTGAGAGATTTGCAAGGACGGGCTCTGAAGGCGAAGATTTCACAGCCATTGCGCGGAACTCCTAAACGGGCGCGTGACGTCGAACGCTGTCATTATTGCACTACTTCGGGATCTACCAGGGTCGGCCGCCGATTTTGGCAATCATCACCTGCGACGGCCGCCGGCGTTTCTGGCCCTTTCCGCGATGGGGCAACTGGAAGCCTGCCTGCCGACACGGAATAGAAACTCGGGAGCAGGGAGCGCTTGCTTTTTTCAAACGGTTTCCCAGCCAGCGTCTCGTAAACAATCCATGCAAGTGATGATTGTGCAAATCGCCGAGTTTACCGGGACCATCGCGGGGCCGATGACAGCGGCCCACGGCACGGTCATGGGAACTGATTCCCGGAGTCTTTCTGGACACGGCAATCCCAAATCATTGCGGCCGCGCTATTCGTATCGCAGCGCTACCGAGGGGTGAATCCGAGTCGCCCGCAGCGAGGGAATCATCGAGGCCACCAAAGCCACCGCCATCAAAACCCCCGCCACCGCCGCGAAAACCTCGGGATCGGTTGCCGTGACTCCGAAAAGCATCGTCGTCATCAGTCGTGTTAACAGCAGCGCCCCGACAATCCCGATGCCCAGCCCGAGCGCCGCCAGCCGCAGCCCCTGCCCAATCACCATCCCGACCACCTCGCGGCCACTTGCTCCCAGAGCCAACCTTATGCCGAATTCGCGCGTCCTTTGCGTGACCGTGTATGCGAGCACCCCGTAAATGCCAATCGCCGAGAGCGTCAGTGCGAGGACCGCAAACACCAGGCAGATCGTCATCGCCGCGCGCCGATTGCGCATCGACGCCGACACCCGCTGCGGCATCGTCTTGACGTCGAATAGAGCCAGTTCCGGATCCGATCGCAGCAGTTCCTGCCGCAGCGCAGAGGTTACCTGCGCTTCCTCCGTCGACGTCTTGACCACCAGGTGCAGCGATCTCGGGACCGACTGCTGATACGGAAAGTAGATCGTGCCGACCGGATTCTGCTCCGCCAGATCGCCGACCTTCACGTTCCCCACCACGCCGACGATCCGCACCACCGGCAACTTCGGATCGACACCTTTCCGAATTCCCGCGCCCACCGCGTCGCCCTTCGGCCAATACTTCTTCGCCATAAACTGATCGACGATCGCCACCAGTTCCGTGTTGGCGCCGTCGCCATCGGTGAACAGCCGGCCCTGCTGCAACGGAATTCCCATGGTCTGAAAATACCCGGCATCCACGTTGTTCCAGCCGGGCACCGGCGGATTCTCGCCCGAGGCGCGCACATACCCATCGATCAGGATCAGGCCGGCATTGTGGCTGCTACTGAAAGGCAGATAGCTAGTGATTCCCACGTGCTGAGCGCCAGGCACGCTGCGCACCTTCTCCAGCAGACCCGTCAGCAGTGTGCGTGTTTTGGCATCGTCGTAATACCGCGAGTACGGCAGGTTCACTGCGGCTGTCGTGAGCTTTTCCGGCTGAAATCCGGGACTCACCGATAGCAGGCGCGCGAAGCTCACCGTCAGCAACCCCGACCCGATGAGCAGCACGAAAGCCAGCGACACCTGGCAAACTACCAGAGCAGAGCGCGTCCAAAGCGTTCTCCGCTCGGCGGTGCCTGTCCGCCCGGTGGATCGAAAGACGGCATTCAAATCGCGGCGCATCAAGTGGTACACCGGCACGCTCCCAAACACCAGGCCAGTCAAAACCGCGATCGCCGCGCTTACCGCGAGCACGGTGCCGTCCATTTCGATCGCGCTGCCGCGCGGCAGATCCTTCGTTCCAAGAAGTGCCAGCAGGCGAACGCCCGCCACTCCCGTGACGACTCCGAACAGCCCTCCCATTACCGCCAGCGTGACGCTCTCCACCAGCATCTGGCGCGCCAACCGCAACCGCCCCGCACCCAAACTGAAGCGGATGGCCAATTCCTTCAGACGTATATTCGACCGCACCAGCATCAAGTTAGCCACGTTGACGCAGCCGATCAGGAGCACGAAACCGACCGCCGCCTGCAGCAGGTAAAGCGTCGGCCGAATGTCGCGCACCATCTCGTCTTTCAAACCTCGCACCACCGTCGCGAAACGTGCGTCGATCAGCAGTTGCCGGAACTTCGGAAATCGGTCGAGATTCTGCCGGTTCAGTCCATCGATGCGCTGCTGTGCGTATGTCAGTGTCACTCCCCGCTTCAGCCGCGCGATCATCTCATAGTTGTTCGAATGGCGTGCATCTTCGGTTGTCTCTTGAGGCCTGAACGAGAGCGGTATCCAGATCCGCGCGTCCGATCCCGGAGACGCGAACGACTCCGGCATTACCCCGACGATCTGGCATTGAAACCCGCTCAGCCGGATGTCTTTGCCCAGAATGTTGGGATCGCGCGCGAACATCTCATTCCACAATCCGTAGCTCAGAATCGCGAAGTGGTCCTTTAGAAAAACCGCATCCTCTTCCGTAAACGCGCGGCCCATCATCGGCTGCACTCCCAGCACTCGGAAGGTCGACGGAGTGATCGCTTGCCCGGGTACTCTCACCGGCGACCCCTCCGCGCCCACGTCCCACCCCCCGTCCTTGGTCAGCGCGACCGCTTCGAACACATCAGTTAGTTGCTTGCGATCGAGGTAATCCGGCACCCCGTTTCCTCCACGATCGGTCACGCCGACCCCTGGATAGAGGTTGTACAGCGCGACCAACCGGCCGGACTCCGGGAATGCCAGCGGCTCCAGCACCACGGCATGCAGAACGGTAAATATCGCCGAATTGGCGCCGATGCACAACGCCAGCGTCAGCAGCCCGGTGATCGTAAACGCTTTGTCTTTCCAGAGCAGTTTCAAGCCGAATTGAAAATCTTGTAACATTTACAGACCAATACGTTCAGGATTCGCGCGAGTTCGCAGAATCTTGCATCCTGTGCGCGCATAATCGCATCCCCGGTGGAGTATGCGTAAACTGGTTGTGGCTGGTATATTGATGACCGCTTCTCTTTTTGGAGCCTCCAACGTGCTGGAGTTCACTCTCAATTCCATAGACGGCAAGCCCGCGCCCCTCTCGGAGTACAAAGGCAAGGTGGTGCTGATTGTCAACGTCGCGAGCAATTGCGGCTTCACTCCTCAGTACGAAGGACTGGAAGCCGTCTACCGCAAATACAAGGACCAAGGCTTCGTGGTGCTGGGCTTCCCAGCCAACAATTTCGGAGGCCAGGAGCCGGGAACCAACGAAGAGATCAAGACATTTTGCACTCGCAAATACAGCGTGACGTTCCCGATGTACTCCAAGATTTCGGTAAAGGGCGACGATAAGGCGCCGCTCTATCAGTTCCTCACCGACAAGCAGGCCCATCCCGAGACGGGTGGCGAGATCAAGTGGAACTTCACCAAGTTCCTGGTTGGCAAAGACGGTAAGGTGATTGCGCGCTTCGAATCGCCGGTAAAACCCGAATCCCCTGAGGTCACCGCGGCCATCGAGAAAGCATTGCACTAAAACGCCGGTGTCGACACCGCGCTATAGTATTGGTTTGCCTACCTGCATCTACTGCTCTGTTACGCCCGACGAAGCTTGGGTGATCACCCAGGATGCGGTTGCCGTTCCGCATTCCCAACCGTTGGCTAACTGTCACATGGTGGTGGCTCCCCGTCGCCATGTGACATCCTTTTATGACCTCGATGTGCAGGAGCAGCGCGTGGTCTGGGCGCTGGTCAGCGAGATTCAAAAACGCATCGAATCGGCCCTGAAGGTGGATGGCTTCGATGTCGGCTTTGCCGATGGCGATCAGGAAAATCCCATCCACGCTCACATTCACATCGTGCCTCGCTCTCCTGGCGACTTCCTCCACCTCCCCGAAGGCATCGAGTGGGTAAAGCCGTAGGGATATATTTCCCTGCTGAAGTTTATTGAAACTCTTCGCGGCCGCCGTGGCGCAAACACCCTGTTTGCCGCGACGAGGCTCTCTCGACGCTTTTCGCGCATCCACTGGGCCCGGCCCACGATTGCCCGCCTCTTTTCACCCACCGCGCACTCCCGGGAATAAATCCTTCCGTCTTCGAGTATGGAAACTCGAACGAACATTCTCGAGGAGACAGACTTGTCAAAAATCATCACTCACAACCATAACCGCGACGGCATTGACCGTCGCGGATTCCTGGAGTGCATGGCGTGGGCCGGCACCGGGGTACTGTGGACCATCGGCAGTGGCCTCCCAACCTCACAGGCATTCGCCCAGAACATGAAGAACACTGCCAAGGGATCGCTCCACTTCGTGCAAATCAGCGACAGTCACATGGGCTTCAACAAGCCCGCCAATCCCGATGTGACCGCCACCTTGCAAGCCACCATCGACAAGATCAATGGGCTTGCGCAGCAGCCCGACTTCATCATCCACACCGGAGATTTGAGCCACGGTTCGAAGGCCGCCGAGTTCGACACCCTCGATCAGGTGCTTATGAGCGCGCGCCAGAAGCAGGTCTACTTCGTGCCCGGCGAACACGATACCTCTGTCGACGATGGCAAGCTGTATATGGAGCGATACGGAAAGAACGCCAAGGGAAACGGCTGGTATAGCTTCAACCACAAGGATGTGCACTTCGTTGGACTCTCCAACGTCGCCGTGATCGAGGGACTTGGCAAACTGGGCCCCGAACAGATCAAATGGCTCGAGGCCGATCTCAAAGGCCAGCCCGCCAGCCGTCCGGTAGTCGTCTTCGCCCACATCCCTCTGTGGTCGGTCTATCCGGAATGGGGATGGGGAACCGAAGACAGCGCCCAGGCGCTTGCCCTGCTGAAGAGGTTCGGGTCGGTCACGGTATTAAATGGGCACATCCACCAGGTGATGCAGAAGGTGGAAGGAGCTGTCACGTTCCACACCGCGATGTCCACTGCCTTTCCGCAACCCGCACCTGGCACCGCCAAAGCGCCCGGACCGATGAAGGTGGCGGATGACAAGCTCCGCACAGTCCTCGGCATAACCGAGGTGAACTCGGTCATGAACCAGCACAGCCTCGCCGTGGTTGATTCCACCTTGGAGAAAGCGTAGTCATGGCCGCGCATCAGTTGGCCAAATTGGCCGGACTTGCATTCACGGGACTGGCCGCAATCACCGTCGCGTCGAGCCTGTCGCCGATGAATGCGCAGGGCAAGGCAGACGGCAAAGCGCTCTTCGACAAGCGCTGCGGTGGCTGCCACGCCTTGGACCGCGACAAAGAGGGTCCTCGCTTGGGCAAAGTGTACGGACGGATGGCCGGATCGATCGACTCCTTTCAATACTCCGATGCGCTCAAAAAGTCGAATGTGAAATGGACTGATCAGACGCTAGACCAGTGGCTCACCGATACAGAAAAACTCGTGCCCAACAACGACATGACGTTCCACGTCGAAAGCGCAGACGAGCGCAGCGCCATCATCGCGTTTCTGAAAAAGAACTAGTTCGGACGTGGCGCAAACACTCGTGTTTGCCGCGCCGAGACTCATCTCTCGGAGCTTTTCGGGAGTCCTGAGGAAAGGGGCAGATCGCCGATCTGCCCTTAAGCTCCCCCGCCTTATTCTTCCTCCCCGTTGATATCCTGGTAAGTCCAAGGACAACCATGCGTATCCTCGTCTTCTTCGCCGCGACTGCGGCCTTCGCCCAGCCCGCCGACCTCGTCCTCCGCAATGGCAAGATCGTCACAATGAATTCCGCCGCCCCTGCGGCCGAGGCCCTCGCGGTGCGCGGTGACAAGATCTCCGCTCTCGGCACCAATCGCGACGCCGAGCGATGGATTGGCCCCCAAACCAAAGTCATCGACCTCCACGGCATGCTCGCCATCCCTGGATTCATCGAAGGCCACGGTCACTTCACCGGTGTCGGCGAATTTCGCATGGGCCTCGATCTCCGCGAGGCGCGCACCTGGGACGACATCGTCGCGCAAGTCGCCCGCGCCGCAAAACAGGCCAAGCCCGGCGAGTGGATCGTCGGACGCGGATGGCACCAGTCGAAATGGGACCACGCCCCTGATCCGAACGTCGAAGGCTTTCCCCTCCATGGCTCGCTTGACAAAGTCTCGCCTAATAATCCCGTGCTGCTGACCCACGCCAGCGGCCACGCCGCATTCGTTAACGGCAAAGCCATGGAAGCCGCGGGCGTCACGCGCGACACCAAAGATCCTCAGGGCGGCGAGATCCTGAAGGACAGATCCGGCAATCCTACGGGCCTGCTCCGCGAGCGTGCCCAGCAACTCGCCGTCGCCGCTCACACCAATTGGGAGGCCAAGCGTACTGTTGAAGAGCGCGCCGCTACCCGCCGTAAAGCTATCGACCTCGCCATCGACGAATCGCTCTCCAAAGGCATCACTACCTTCGAAGATGCCGGCTCGCCCTTCACTACCGTCGACACCCTCAAGCGCATGGCCGACAGCCACGAACTGCGCATGCGCATCTGGATGATGCTCCGCATGCCCAACGAGGAACTCGCGCCGAAGCTCGATCAATACCGCATCATCGGCGCAGGCGGCAACTTCTTCACGGTCCGCGCCATCAAACGCCAGATCGACGGCGCCCTCGGTTCGCGCGGCGCCTGGCTGCTCGAACCCTACACCGACAAACCCGATAGCAGCGGCCTCAACACTGAGGATCCCGCAGACATTCGCCGGACTGCGGAGCTCGCGATCCAGCATGGCTATCAGCTCTGCGTGCACGCCATCGGCGACCGTGCCAATCGCGAAGTCCTCGACATCTACGAGCAGACCTTCCGGGCGCACCCAGAGCAGAAGGAGTTGCGCTGGCGCATCGAACACGCGCAGCACCTCAACGCCGCCGACATTCCGCGCTTCGGCAAGATGGGCGTCATCGCTGAAATGCAAGGTGTGCACTGCACCTCCGACGCACCGTATGTGCTCCTGCGCCTCGGTTCCAAACGCGCCGAAGAAGGCGCCTACGTCTGGCAGAAGCTCATGAAGTCCGGGGCCATCGTCGGCAACGGTACCGATGCGCCGGTGGAAGACGTCAGCCCGCTCGCATCGTTTTACGCTTCCGTCAGCCGCAAGCTCAAAGACGGCACGGTCTTCTACCCCGATCAGCGCATGAGCCGCGAAGAGGCGCTGCGCTCCTACACCTGGAACAACGCCTACGCCGCATTCGAAGAGAAACTGAAGGGCTCGCTCGAAGCCGGCAAGCTGGCCGATATCACCGTGCTCTCCCGTGACATCATGACCGTTCCGGAAGATCAGATTCTTTCTACGGATGTCGTGTATACCATCGTCGGCGGCAAAGTAGCCTTCGAGCAGCGTGCGCATGCTCGCCCCTGACGGCTGCCCGGCTTCGGTTACGAAGTGATTTCAGAGTGCACGTTCCCGGTTAACCAGTTGCTCCCGATACCCGCCTCCTGATATCCTTTGTATTAACGATCCCTCAACCTTCAGGAGAAATCATGGCTGTGAAAGTTGGTATCAACGGCTTCGGCCGCATTGGCCGGAATGTCGTTCGCGCCGGTCTGCATCGCGACGACATCGAGTTCGTGGCGGTAAACGATCTTACCGATACGAAGACTCTCGCCCATTTGTTGAAGTACGATTCCGTGCTCGGCATGCTGCACGAAGATGTCGTCTCGGACGCCGATTCCATTACGGTTGCCGGCAAGAAGATGAAGGTGTTCGCCACCAAGGATCCCGCCCAGCTCGACTGGCAGTCGGTCGGGGCCGAAGTCGTGATCGAATCCACCGGCTTCTTCACCGATGCGAAGGATGCCTCCAAGCATCTTCGCGGCTCAGTCAAGAAGGTCATCATCTCGGCGCCGGCGAAGAACGAGGACATCACCATCGTGTTGGGTGTCAACGACGGCATGTACGATCCCGCCCGCCACAACATCATCTCGAATGCGTCCTGCACCACCAATTGTCTGGCCCCCGTCGTGAAGGTCCTCCACGACAAGTTCGGTATCGAAAAAGGATCGATGACCACGATCCACAGCTACACTAACGACCAGAAGGTTCTCGATTTCCCGCATAAGGACCTGCGTCGCGCCCGCGCCGCCGCGCTCAACATGATCCCCACCACCACCGGTGCCGCCAAGGCGATCGGTCTCGTGATGCCGCAGTTGAAGGGCAAGCTCGATGGCTACTCCATGCGCGTCCCCACTCCCGATGTCTCGGTCGTGGATCTCGTCGCGGTGCTCAGCAAGCCCGCCACCAGCGCGGAGGTGAACGCCGCTCTCAAGGCCGCGGCCGAGGGCGAACTCAAAGGCATCCTGGCCTACACGGAAGATCCCGTGGTGTCGACCGACATGCTCCACAACTCCAACAGCTCGATCGTCGACTCGTTGCTTACCAAGGTACTCGACGGCAATCTGTTGAAGGTGGTCGCCTGGTACGACAACGAGTGGGGCTATTCCTGCCGCGTGGTCGATCTGGTGAAGTTCCTCGTGGACAAGGGTCTGTAATTCGCACTCAATTCGACTGATCCGCATCGGGCACCGGAAGCACATCCGGTGCCAACACTCTGGCATCCGCCCATCCCGCGTCGTGGAACAAGCGTGGCGATGGGGTGAAGACAATCTTGTAGCTGGTCTCCTCGATTGGCGGCTCCGGTCCATTCCCTGTCTGCGGGTAGACCAGCGCCAGGTATCGCAGAATCGCGTAGATGTCGCCTTCTTCCGGTTGGCGGAAATCGAAGCCCTGCGATCGGAAACAGATCGACGCGCCCTGGCTCGACAACCGCCACGCCAGGAATGCGCAGCAATTCACCGCGTGCTCGAACCAAGCATCCAGATGCGGCGGAATGTCCCGATCCAGAAAAACTTCCACCGTCTGCTCCTGTTCGCGCGCAAACTCCCGGACTTGCAGACTGCCCACGTGCGCCGACGCTTTCCAATCCACATGGCGCGAGCTTTCGAACGCCTCGTACGGGCGGATCCGGTAAAAGTCCTTACCCAGCCCGCGGTAATGCGTTTCGATCTCCCCCGAGATCCCCATCAGTAGGTCTTCGAATCCCGGATGAGCGTCGATCGAAGGATAGATCGTCATTTCGCGCCGCAGCGTCACGCGCGCGGTCTTCTCCAGAAATCCGAAGGGAAACGAAGTTGAGAACGCGAAGCTGTTCTGCCGATAGGCGCCTCGCCTCGGAAATCGCACCTCCACGATCTCTTCCAGCACCGCTCCCGCCGCGATCAGGGGAAAATACACGCCCGATTTCAGAGTGGGGCTGGTGGGCTCCGCAATCCCCTCCGTGCGGATCGAAAACGACGGCATCAGCCATTTCTGATTCCGCACCAGCAGCTTCCCCGGAACCTGACGCCCCGCGGCCACGTGCTCCGGCACGCGAAAGTCGAGCTCCAGTCCGGCCAGGCACAGCCGGCTGACCAGCCCCGAAACCAGCAGTGTCGCCAGCATCGTGGCCACAATCAGAAACAGAAGGTTGTTCGCGGAGATCACGGCTGCCAGTCCCACGATCAGGATGGCCATCGTAAACAGTAGTCCGCCGCGCGTCACCTTATATCGGATCCGGCCCGCCAACAGACTCTGGAGCTGCTCCCAGTACTTACGCATCTTCCGTCTTGATTGTACTCTTTCGACGGAGACGCGCCGGAGCTTGAGACTCAGCCGTAATCCTGTTACGTTGATGTTTCGAATCGGACTCTGCAGTCTGAATGCCAAAATGTACAATTACGACGCCGCTCTCAAAACACTACTTACCGAATCCGGCGCGGCCACGGTTCGGGCCGTCTCCGGACTGACCATTCAGCGATGGCACAACGTCGAGCTGACGGTGAAGCAGTGCCGCGTGGATCTATTAGGCGAGACAAATCGCAAACGCCTCTTGCACATCGAATTGCAGAGCCGTAATGACGCGGCGATCGCGCGGCGGATGTACCAATATGGGGGAGCCATCTGGGCAAAGCACGGGCGCTATCCCAAGCAGGTATTGCTGTATGTTGGCAGGGACCGCATGCGCATGCCCACCGGTCACGCGGCCAACGAGGATTTCACCTATCGGTATGCTGCCGTGGACATTCGGGATCTGGATGAAAAGCAGCTGATGGAGAGCGGTGGGATCGGGGATAATGTATTAGCGTTGCTCGCCGGTTCCCGCAATGAGCGCAAGACGGTGCGGGAGATTCTGGAACGAATCGCCGGTATGGACGAATCGAAAAGAGAGTCCACGCTGGAGCAGTTGACCGTGCTGGCGGGATTACGGCACTTGGTGCCGCTGGTGCAGGAAGAAGCGAATCGCATGCCGATTACGGAAAACATACTGGATCATGAGCTCATTGGGCCTGCCTACAAGAAGGGCCGGCGTGTCGGGCGCAAAGAGGGTGAGTTAGCCATGCTGCGGCGGCTGATCGAAAAGCGCTTCGGCGCGGTGCCGCCTTCGCTGGAGGAGCGACTGGAGAGTGCCTCCCGCGCTAAATTGGAAGAGATCGGCCTTCGCGTCCTCGATGCACAATCTGCGGAAGACTTGGTGAAGTAGGCAGGCGAATCAAAGGGACAGGGCAAGTCGGAAGACCTGCCCACACGAGTGCAGGCACGTTAACCCAGCATTTTCCAAGCCAGAAACAGCATCCCAGTTATAAAACCCACACCAGCTTGGTATTCTTTGTTGATCAGATACAAGGAAACTCGAAAAGGATTCGAGTTTTTTTGAGGAAATGGAGTTAACCGCGGAAAAAGTGCGGGAACCTGATCGGCATAGGCGGCATATTCGGGAAAAAGACGGCGCAGATGCTGCTCCTCGAGCTGTATCACGGGCAGATACACGAACAGAAAGACTGCTCCAAACAGGATCCCCAGCCCGATGCTGCGGCTTGCGACCACCAGTCCCGCCGCCACCAGCAGCGTGCCCAGGTAGAGCGGATTCCGCGCGTAAGCGTAAGGACCTCCCGTCGCGAGCTGCCGGTTCTTCGCGAGCGAACCGGCGGCCCATGCACGCAGCCCCAAGCCTAAAAGGGAAATCGGCAATCCCCACGCCAGCGAGTGCGGCGTGGGATGCGAGAACACCGCAAATACCAGCACGATCAGAAAGCCGCTCGGCACGCGGAGCTTCGCCACTACATCGGCATACCCTTTCGGAAAGACCACCATCAGACCAGACACCCGGCTCGACGCCGCCGTTCGTTCAGCACAGGGCGCAAAACCTCGAACACCGCGTCCGGCGTGATCTGCCGCATGCTCTCGTCGACTATCTTCCCGCGCTTGTAACTAGTCGACGCCGCTGGCGCGCGAAGTACCCGTAGCGAATCGCCGTAAGGGCCATTGCGCGACGGATCTGTAGGACCAAAGATGGCGGCTCCCGGTTTACCCAGCGCCGCCGCCAGGTGCAGAGGCCCGCTATCCACCCCGACCACCGCCACAGCGCATCGCGTCGCATGAATCAGTCCTGGTAGTCCGGAAGCATGTGCGCGCGCACTCGCCGCCTGCGGGAACGAGGCTCCCGGTGGCCCGTTCAGAACTAGCGGAATTCCTGACTCGCGCCTGAGCCGGTCCGCCAGCATGCCGTAGAACTCGATCGGCCACTGCTTCGACCGCCAGCCGGCAAGAGGGCATGCCAACACGAAATCGCCTTCGGGCAGTTCGCCCTCCGGGACCCCAGCCGGGATTGGAAACACCCGCAGCACGTTGCAGGCACCAGCCGCCGCGGCCAGGTCGAGATTGCGATCCACCACATGCGTCGAACGGCTCACCGTCTTGCTCGAATAGAAGAGTGCCGCCGCCCGCTCCCGCACCTGCGACTCGTGAAAACCGAAGATCTGATCGGCGCGTGCAACCGTGGCGGCGAGGGCCGATTTCATCAGCCCCTGAAAATCGATCGCGATATCGTACTCTTCCGCGCGCAGCGAACGCGCGCTCCGCCAGAGCCCTCCCGGACTGCGCCGGTCGACCAACACGACGCGATCGACGAACGGGTTGTCCGCCAGAAGCGCAGCCCATTGTGGTTCCAACGTCCAGGTGATCCGTGAGTTTGGGAAACTATGCCGCAAGGACGCGACCGCGGGCAGGGTGTGGAGGATGTCTCCCATGGCACCGAGCCTGATGACCAGGATCCGGGTGCGGGCGGGTGGGCCTGCGACCGCCATGCTCGTCAGCCGACCGGCTCCTGTGCGGAGGCCGTCCTACCAGATAAGTCTATGCAAACCAACATGTTCCTTTAGGTAGTCTAACATGTGCTACGCAGCAGGCTCCAGCGTAGTACTCTATACAACTATGGTCGCCGTTCAGGCTAATTGGAGCCGTATAGTTCACGAACTGGCGCTGCCGGCGTTGCCAGAGGCTGGTCTCTGGACAGCGGCCATCGAGTTCATCGCCGGGCCGCGCAAATACAAGATCGCGGCCGCTGGCCAATGGGAACTGGAGGAAGGCCGCGACTACGGACCCGATGGCGCCTGCTTCGGTGGGGACATCGTCGACAAGTGTCTGAACGCCAATGCGCCGCGCGGTTGCCTCATCGGGAAAATCGGTGGTGGCACGGCCGATCGCACCGGCTACATCTTCCCCGTGGGGCACCTCACCGTCATCGAGGTTCCCGAAACACCAGTAGCCGCAGGACCGGGACGCGGCACCCTGTTTCTCACCATGAATGACGAGCCCGCCCGCTTCCCGAACCATCGCGGCGAGTTGCGCATCAACATCTGGGAGGCGCCCTGAGTCCGCTGATTTCGAATGTCACTTGGGGACTCGAGGCGCTGCGCGGCGCCCGCCTGATCGGCAAAGGCGTGCGTCTCACCCTGGCCCTCGTGCTGTTGCTCGGCTGTCTGCAGGTGATGTTCGTCGTGCTCGACAACCCGCTCACGCAATTGCGCAACCAACTTGCGTTATACGAAGAGGCCAAACAGACTCTGAATCCGGTGATCGTCGATACCCTGTCCCAGCCGGTGAAAATCACGCGCGTCCTCATGACCGTGGCTGTTTCGCCGGCAACCATTCGCGCGCAATATGACCTGTACCTTCCAGCAGAGAGTCAGTTTGTTCGCGCCCTCAACGAACCCGATCTCGCAAACGACCTGCTCAGTGCCTTGCTGGGCCAATGGATGACCGGCGATCGATCCGATCTCACCTTCACCCTCTCCAGTATCGAATACGCGGCCCGCGACCAGGATGCTCATCTTGTCTTCAGAACTCAGCAGCTCAAAAGCAACGGTTTCTCTATGCTCGAATGGACCCGGCCGGAATTCGATCTCGGTCAAGAGATTCTCGTTTGGGACCTCGACTTCAACACCAACGGTGTTGGCGTCAGTTCGAGTCAGGCGACGGCCGAATCGATCAACGCGAACAAGAGTCACTTCAACCTGCTTGCCGCCCAGCGCAACCAAGTCGAATTCCGCATCGCGCAGCCCACGGAAAGAACGCCGGCGCCTCCTTTCAGTTTCGCTGTGCTGCTAGTGGAGCTTCCCTTATTCATCCCCTATGCCGCTGTGTTCCTCCTGAGCGCCGCGCCGCATCCCTTGCCGGCTCCCTTTGACCGATATTCGCGCGGCATCGGTATGTTCGTGGGAGTCCAGTTTCTCTATGTTCTTCTCGCGGCTGCGACGAGGACGCCAGTCTTACGGCTCTTTCCCTGGTCAGCGGTTGTGACGCTTCTGAAATTACAGCCGTGGTGGAAGATCGCAATTCCGGCGGTGCCCGATTTCTCCACCATTAGCCTGTTGATGCTTTTGCTCGGCGTAATCTTGCCCGACCTGGCCTTGGACACGGCCCGGGAGACAGGGTGGAGGGTGACGCGTTTGCGCCTCCCAATTCTGGTGGTTCTGGGGCTCGCAGGAGCGGTAGCTGTCGGGTTCTGTTTGCAGTTCGTGTATTTATGGGCGCTGATCGACCTGCTGATTATGGCGTCCCTGGTCATCGCCTGGATTCTCCATGAGTTGGGTGCTCGAGGCATCGGTCTGCTGTTCCGGTCGATGGTCTACGCCTCAATCCTGCCGTTGGGGATCGGACTGGTAGATTTCTCCAGCCACTGGATCGGTTCCAGCGCCAAACCGGTGGCTCACGAAGTCGTCGGCACCGTCCTCTTTCTCGCCTTCGGAAGTCTTTTTGTCCTGGGTACGCTACTCTATTTCTGGGTGCTTCTAGCCCCGGCCGGGCACCTGCGTCGCACAACCTGGCTTGGATTAACCATCGTTGTCGCTCTTACGCTGGCCTATCTATTCCAAGGCAGTTCGGGGATCGCCGAAATCTGGCAACTCTGGGATCTGGCGAATTTTATTTTCCGCGCTGGCCTGTTCGTTCTCCTGGCAGTCATGTTGCGATCGCTGGAAGCCGTGAGCCGCCGAAGAGCGTGGCCCGAATGCAGCGACTTCGCCATTGGCGCCGGGATGGTCCTCGCAACTTTCCCGTACTCGAATGGCTATTCGTGGACCGCAGTCGTGTCGGTACTTCTGCAATATGCTCTGCTGCGCCACTTTTTGTTAGTGAAACCCAACCCGATGGCGGTTCGCAGTACCTTGCGCAACCGCGGTGCAGTTCTCGGCAGTCTCATCGAATGGAACGATTCGGAAGGCGCTCTCCGCAAACTTCGACAAGGTCTGTTGGACAAACTCGCCAAGGGTGATATCAACTGGCTCTCCTTCGAATCGAAAGTAGCTCCGCTCGCCGCCGAGACCGAGCGGCAAAAGAAACGCTTTGCGATCGGGGGCCGCGACATCCGCGAGTTCGTGCTGCGCTTTGGCCCGGTCGGATCGGCGTGGTCCAATGGCATTCGCATGGCGGGCTTCGCGCTTCTGTTCTCAGTGCCCTGGATGGCCATCGGTTTTCACAATCTCCTGCTAAGCAGCCGTCCGTCCGCTCACCCGGCGCAGTTCGTGGTGTATGCGATCAACATACCCTTGCGCTGGGGCATCTATGGCTTTCTCTTCGGCTATTTCTTTGCGTATTGGCGAGGCCCCAATGGGGTTTGGAAAGGGATGAACTTCTTTCTCTGCGTGGCGATTCCGCAACTCATCGCAATCGCCCTCGAGAATCCGTCGTCGAACTGGAAGAACAATGCGTTTCCGGCAGGCGAACTCTTCATTCTTTTGGCAGCGCTCGGATTTTGCGCCGACCTTGTGGTGATCGTCAGGTCTCGCCGTCCATGGCGCGATGTGTTGCAAGTTCACGGCATGGCGGCGCTCAGCGCGTGGGCATCGGCGTTTCTGGTGGCGGTAGGCACGGCGATCACGGTGGCGGCCACCGGGCAAATACCGAACTTGATCAGCCTCGCTCTCAAGTACGCTGCCACAGTTCCACTGCCGACGAATTGATTCAATTCTCGCCCGGCTTCTGCGCCGAATCGACCACCAGCATCGAGACCGGCACCTTCTGCGCTTCCAGTCGGAGGCCCAGTTGCTCCGGCACTGCGGTCGTAAACGCCGGTCCATTCTCCTCGTCCCACGAGAGCTTCAGATCGTAAGCGCCGGTGAGCCCCGTCTTATCCAGAATCGTTCCATGCCCAGCGATCTGCGAAAGCAAGTTGGCCAACATCGCCATCGTGTACTTCCGTGCCGTGAGAGACACCGGCCTGCCGGGCACCGGCTTCGACGGGAACTCGCCACCGAACACGATCTTTTCCTCTTCGGCGGCGGACTCCTTGAACTTCGGGCCGTTCTTGCCCACCACCATCGCGAATCCCGGACCTTCCACCGTCTCGCGATGGAACTTCATTTGAAAGCGCTCCACCAGCAGTGCCCGGAGCATTTGCAGAAGCTGCTTTTCCGTCGTTTTGGTAGGGTCTTCAGTCTTCGCCTCCACGTTGTACCGCTCCACACCACGCGCGATCCAGTCTGGCCCGCTCTTGATCAACTGCATCGAGTTCAGTTCGAAAGCGATGTTGATCAGATGGCCGAGCCGTGCATTGGTGATCACGCAGCGCCCGAGTGGCGGAGGAGCCTTCTCGCTGGGGCCGAAGGTCGAATCGATGCCGTGGCATCCGCCCTCGACGCCGCCCGCTCCCGCCGTGGCAAGTTTGACCGACGCCACTTCGAATTCCTGCGATGCAGACTGTGCGCTCAGAAGTGTTGTCCCAGAGACGAGCGGAACGAGCGCGAGGAGCGAAACCATTCTCATCACATCAACCTCACTTTGACTATTTCTCCAGGATAACGTTCACCGAAGAGGAAACGTGACAAGCCGTGTGGCAGTGTGCTCCCAAGGTATGAACCGCGATACAATCTGCGGCAAAGGGCCAGCCCGCTTTCGAGGAGGTATTGCTCGGTTTGATGCACGGAGATGTGCCTCACGGGATTCCGGACAGCCGGTCCAGGTGGTGCACGGCTTACCGAGTTTCTGCTCCGGACAGACGTCGATCTTGTCCTATCCGTCGACAGAATGGTTTAGCACCCGACGTCCCAATCACTTCGAAAATCACTCCCTTACGGTCGTGGCTCGTAAGCTACCTTCGGGGCGAATACGTGCGCCGGCGAGCCGCGCGCGTGAGCAAGCGATGTCCGGATTTTTCAGAGCTTCTCGCGGTCGTGGCTCGTTGCGAGCCGCGTGTGTTAGCGGAGCCCTGGTAGTCAGCGAGTCGCGCTGGGCCTATTGAATGCTCAATTCCGCCCAGCCCGGTAGAGTCGCGGGACGATTGCCTAAGAACACAATCCGCCGTGTCTTGGGAAACGGCAGATTGGTCGACAACGCGCGATTGTAGATTGAGAACTGCTGCAGGATCTGGCGATAGTCGTCGTTCGTGGTATCGAGCCATGCGCTCTTGGTGAGCAGTCCGCCGCCCCACCCCAGCGTAATCACGCAGTTGCCTTTCTCGCGAGCTGCGGCCAGGCGTTGCTCCAGTTCTTCCAGGTTCTTGTCAAGCAGCCCCATGCCGGCCCACGAAGCATACTGCCGATTCAACGCCAGTAATCCGGCCGCATATACGTTCGCCGCATCGAAGAGCTTGGCTCGATTGAACGACTCGGGCCACCGTACCGCCCGCCGCACCTCCGGCTGCAGATAGAAGCCCTTCTCGTTCCAGTCGCCTTCAAACCACGTACCCGGCGTAGCCATCTCCGCAAAGGCAGGTGTGCTCTCTTCGGGACGCGCGCCATCCACAGAACCGCGCGGGCTCTGCTTCCAGCCGAGTGTGAAGCCGCTGCCCTTTTGCATTAGCGTGGAGGTCCGCAGCAGGTAGACTTTGAACTCCGTCACCGCAATCGGCTTCGAATCGCCCGCGCCCACGTAGCGCATGCGACTCGATCCCGCAGATCCCAGAGCCTGCTCCTCGACGATCTCGGCTGGACGGCGCGGCATCCGGTCGGCGCCTTCCACTCTCGCCCGGACGTCCTGCAGCATGCCGTCGCGCCAGTTCGCAAATACCATCCCGGTGCGCAATGCGCCCTTGATGGCGGTGCCCGGAATGTACGGTCCGGCCGCGCCCGACGCAAACGTCGGAATATGCAGACTATCCCCCATCGCGCGGTTCCAGTAGTTGGAATAAGCCGCGTTTTCGAAGGGAATGCGACGGCCGGCAAAGTTCTGCGCGAAGCCGCCCCAGGAAGCGAAGTCGAGTTTGTCCGCAGTCTTGAGCTGATTGAGATAGCCTTCCAGACGCGGCCCTTTGGCCAGCAGGCGGAAGATACGCCACTGATCGAGAACATTGACATGGTCTTTCCAGACCATGTAGTCGATCGGGCTCAACTTCCGGCCGTCACCGACCAGCGTAGGTGTCAGACATGTGAGGCGGTAGCGCATTAACTCACCTCGGGAAGCGGAATCGCCAATGCGAATCCGGCGCGAAATACCGGGTGTGGAAAGCCGTCGGGAGCCACGTCCGCGGCGGCGCCGCTTGGTCCTGACGGCGCGAAAATCACGGACCCCTCGGCGATCATCTGCACATGCTTTTTCAGTTCGCCCGATCCGGCCGGGCTGTCCACGCGCCCGCCACGCGCGAGCACCGTGTAGTTGCCCTTCCGCCAATCCACCGAATCGGCTGCCGCCGGCGTGAACAGAGAAAGGAGCCAATGGGCAGACACAGGGGCCTGCGCCTCAACCTCAGAGGTAACGGGCTTGGGGCCAGGAGCCGGGGCTTCAACTACAGGGGTTGAGGCTTCAACTGCAGGGGTCGGGGGTTGGGGGTTAGGGATTGGGGGCTGAACTTCCTCGGCTTGCGCCGAGGGGGCTTCCGCCGCCGCCGACTCTGCCTCCGGTGCCGTTGGCTCCGCTGCTGTTGGCTCGGCCGCCGCTTCCTCTGTCCCCACCGCTGTTGCCTCTCGGTCCGCAGTCACGGTTGGTTCTTCGATATGGCGCGGGATCTCAGCCTGCGGAGTCGATACTCCTGTCGACGCTTCCTCTTCCACCCCAGGTGCCTCTACAATCAAGGCCTCCAAATTCGACGCTGCTTTCACAGATGCCTCAACAGGTGGCTCCTCTGCTGGAGGCTCCTCAATCGGCGGTTCCTCTATCGGGGGTTGCTCCTGTGGAGGCTCCGTCACCGGTACGGGCTCTGGCTCCTCGGTCGAGGGAGACACTGCCTGGATAGGTGGCAAAATCATATCCGGCAGCATGCCGTCAATGAACTCCGGCGATTCCGCACGCCCCCATCCACGCGAGCGCTCGCCACCGAAGCCCGAATCGGCCAGCAGCCTAAATGCCGCCTTTACGGGATCCGCCCAGCGTGTGTGTGCCGCCTGATCCAGGAACGACACGATCGTCCACATGCCCGCGCCCGCACGAAACTCGAGGCACGCCGTCGAGTGCCGCTCGGCAGCGCCGGTCAGCCTGTCCACGGCCGCGCTCCATCGCACTGCCGTACGAAATGGACCCGGCCTGCCCGCCGGCACCAGGCATTCGCTAGCACCGTCTACCATCCAGTGATTGTCGTCAAGCTGCTGCCCGCTCAGCACCGCTTGCACGACACCCAGCGGCACAAAGCGCGCACTCTTCCAACGAACTCTCGCCGAAACCAGTGCACGACCAACGGGCGGCCACACGGTGCGTGGCGGCACAACGAAGCCGATCTCGTCCAGGAACGGAAAGCAGGAGCTGAAGCACACCTCAGGCGCCTGTGCCCGGCGCGCCGTCGCATCCAGCCAGGCATCCAGCGATCCCATACGTCCCATCGCGGCAGTGACTGCCGAATAGAGCGAGTCGCTGTGATAGATGTAGTCCACGCGGTTGCGGGCGCCCGAATCCGGTCCGATACGCCACGGCCCCACGGGACGGAGTTTAATCACCAGTCCCGGATTCATTACTCGTCACGCATGAACGCAAAACCCGAATCGGTAACCGCACTCTGAATCGCGGAGAGTTGATTGCCGGCGCCGAGTTCTTTCTCGGGAGCGCCCGAGGCGTAATAGCTCTTGCCGCGCCACACCAGCCGCAACTTCGAGAAGCTCACTCGTCCGCTGCCGCGAGAACCGCCGCCGCCCAGAGAGTCGTCTTCCAGGAGGCGCAACCCTTCGAGCACTCGCTGAAACAGCGGCGCATCCTCTTCGCACAGGACGTCCATCACGAAACGTGTCCGGAAGCGGGCGCCCATGGGCACGCGCTCTAGAGTCCGCGGATTCGCCTGCGAGGTGATGCGGTCAATCGCGTTCTCGCTCTTGACCTCGGTCAGTTCGTCATCCAGGTTCTCGCGCATTTGTGCGGTGATGCTCTCGGGATCGAGAGGAGCATCGAAAACCGCGAGGCGCGCCGGAGTCGCCTGAGTCGTGTCGAGCGTCTCGCCTTGCACGCGTTCCATGCGCCCCGGATTACGGCCGAACAGCAGGCAAATCTCGTCGTCCGGACGGTCGCTCTGGTGAATACGCACTTCCTGCCCCTTGCGGCGCGACAGAAAGACGAGCTCGGAGGGAACGGCCATACCGGAAGACTGCTCGAGCAACGAGCGGATCTTGCCGCGCAGCGAACTGCCAGGCACATAAGGACGGCCGAACGCGTCCTTCACCACAGGATTATCGGAACCGCCAATTTCGAGGGACCCCTTGCCTGCGCCGACGTGCAGTCCGGTCTCACAGGTCATTTCGCCTTCGAGGATCAGTTTACCGATCAGTTTCAACTCGGTTTGGGAGGTATGTGCGCTCATGCTTTACTCGTTGTAGGCCACAATGGCCTCGAAAAGATCCTTGAACCGCTCGTATCCGCGGTTATCGTTTTTGCGCGTCACCTGGAGGAGCAGCTTCTCAAGTTGATCGAGGCTGCGGAGCCCGTGGCGGGCAATGGTATAAGCCAAACGGGCGCGGAGCATGACGAATTCGTGCTGGCGCTCGCTTTCCGGCGCGCGCACGGCGCGCCTGACGGCGCTATAGAGACGCCGCAACTGGGTCTTCGTGCCCGAATCCATGTCGCGAATACGGCTGACAATGGAATGGGCCTGGTTGTCTAAATAGAGGCTGTCGCCAATCAGTTTCTCGAGCTCAATCTCGGGAGGCCCTTCCGGGCGTCCACGATCTCCACCCCGCCGGTCGCCGCGATCTCCACGATCGCCGCCCCTGTCGCCGCCGGGCCGGTCACCGCCGCCCGGACGGTCTCCCCGCGGCCCTCCCTGCGGCCGGCCCTCGCGTGGGGGACGGTTATCCTTGCGTTGCTCCTGCTCTTGTGCCATGTCCTAAACCTCTGTCACCAATCTGGCCCATTCGAGAGCCACTAAACCCGCGGGCCTCAGCTTCACTTCCGCGGACTTCCGCCCCACCAGTTCACTGATCAGGTGCGTGCGCAGCTTCTGAAACTCGCGGTCGCGCGTGCCGCTCAGGATGCGGTTGAACCGCCGCTGAAACCGCCACGTACGTTGCGTCTCTGTGATGCCGGCGTAGGCTTCGCGCCGGTAAAAGCTCCGCAACTGATAGAGAAACTGCCGCGACATCCGGAAGTCGTGAATCAGGCGCGTCACCACATCTTTCAGTTCGGCCGCATCCGCCAGATGCCGCCATTCCAGAATGCGCCCCAGGAGGTAAATGCAATCCTTATCGGCGGCCTTTGCCAAATCGAGATTGCGCCCCGCTTCTTCGTAAATCGCCGATAGCGGATAGTACATCTCGGGCGCCAGCGCAATCGCCATCGAAATCGTTTTGCCCTCTGCGCCGGGATAATCTTTCAGATTCTCTTCCGTGAAGCGATGGAACAGGCGCTGCACCTCGCGCGCCAGAGCGATCAGCGCATCCCACGAACCGTAAACCGCAAAATCGTCGCCGCCCGCATAGATGATGCTGACCTTGCGCCAAAACTCCGGCAGTGAACACAGAACCTCTAGTTCGCCGGCGAAGAACTGCTTGTATAGCACAGACAACGGAACGTGCTCTTCGATGCTGTTCACGCGCCGCAGACGCAGGCCGAAATTGTCGACATCGCCACGCAGCACTCCCCAAATCGAACGGCCCTGTGCGCGCCGCGCCAATGTCTGCACAGGCGCAGTCGACTTGCCGTCATCTGAGGGCGCCGCATGCCGGGCGACCATGATGCCGTCCGGTGAGAGGTTGGACGTCACGCTCCACGAGTGTTTGCCGCCCCCGGGAACGACTTTCCCCGGATTGTCTGGCGACCACCCGATGCGCGACACCTCGCGTACCTTGGCGCCGAGTTCGCGAGAGAAATACTGATCGGAATCCACCCGATTCGAACGCGCGAAGGGCTCAAAGGCCGCGGCGGCGATACCGGCAAGCGGAGCATTCCGGAACCCTTCGATCTGGTCGTTCAGGCGTTTGCGAATGATCGCCCAATCTCCCAGGTTGTCCGTGAGCGCCCAGACCAGTCTGACCACTCCACCGCTGAGTTCGGTAATCTGGCGGCCAGCCTCGGTGAGAAATGTCTCCGCCGCTCCCACCGCCTCGCCCGGCAGCACCAGCAAGAACTGGCCGCCGCCGCTCGAGCCCAGCAGAATGCGGGCCAGCCCCAACTCCGCGAGCAGGGCGCGCGGCAACACTTCACACAGGAGCGTAATCCACTGCGAGCGTCCCGCGATGAGATCTTCGCCTGCCGACCGCGCAGACCGTCCCTCCGCGGAACCCGCCAGGAGGAACTCTTCTGTCCCTAGGATTTTGCCTTGTAGCAGGATCTGTTCAGGCATCGAATGCAGAAAAGCTTTTGGAACCCCTAACTTTAGCACAGATTCCTGAGAACAAAAGGGACTCTGGCGAACTGTATTCCATGCGGACCATTCGAACCTTAGCCATTGCCTTTTGGATCGGAGGCGTACTTTGCGGCGCTGATACCCGCCCGGTAACCAGCCAACCGCCTGCGATTCCCCGCAAGACGACTCCTGCCAAAGCTGCGCCTCTTCGGCCAAAGTTGTCGGATGCGCAGTTGGAGGCCGCCATTCGCGCCAAATTTGCCAACTCGAAGGCTGGCGCTGACAAGTTCCAGGTACACGTGCAGGGCGGAGTAGCGACCATCGAGGGCCGTACTGATGTGATTCAACACAAGGGCTCGGCCACGCGGATGGCCAAGACTGCAGGCGCGGTAGCGGTGAACAACCACATTCAGGTGAGCGATGCCGCCAAACAGAAATCGGCGGCGAATCTGGCGCAAGGGCGGCGTAGGGTGCAAGTGAAGCGCGGCGATGCGCGTTCCGATCCGCGGTCTGACCCGCGCTCCGCGCCGCCGTCACCGAAGTCTTCCCACTGACGTTAGTACCGTAGGTTCCGCGGGTTCGGGGCGGGTCTCCGGACACGGAATGCCGCGTGATAAACTGAGGGAAACCTAAAGCCTGACATGAAAGTCCCGAGTATCCTTCTATTCGCCTGCCTGACCGTCTTACAGGCGCAGACTACACCAGCTCCGCCGCCGGTTGCCGCGCCCGCTTTTCCCAGTGTCCCGGACGAAACACTGGTCGCCGTCTTTGAAGACGGTACCAAGCTGACAATGGGCGATTTCAAGAAAATCTACGCGGCGCTACCCCCGGAAAACCAGCAACTGGCATTGCGCCAGCGGCAGGAGTTCGTGAAGCAATGGGGCCTCATGCGCAAGCTCGCGCAGATGGCGGAGAAGGATAAGCTGGACCAGCAGAGCCCGGTGAAGGAGACGCTCGACTATTACCGCATGATGATCCTCAGCCAGGCGAAGCTCGGCGATCAGTTGAATGCCCAGATGGTAGAGCCAACCGAAATCGTGCAGTATTACGAGGTGAACAAGGATAAGTTCAAACTCGTAAAAGTTAAGGCGATCTACATCTCGTACAGCGACGATCCGCCGGGCACCGAAGTCAACGGCAAGAAGCTGCTGACCGAAGCCCAGGCAAAGGCGAAGGCGTCCGCACTGCTGGCGAAGATCCGCGGAGGCGCCGATTTCGTGGCCTTGGTGAAAGAGAATTCCGACGACGAGACATCCCGCAACAAGGACGGCGACTTCATCACACTGCGTCCGAACGACAACGTCCCCGAAGCGGTAAGGACGGCGGTTTTTGCCCTGCAAAAGGGCGGGGTGAGTGAGCCCATCCGGCAGCAGAACGGCTTTTACCTATTGCGTGCGGACGACGTCAGTTATCAGCCGCTGTCCCAGGTCCGCGACGAGATCTTCGCCAGCCTCAAGCAGCAGCATTATGCACAGTGGATGGAGAAGACCAACAGGGACAACAAGGTAACCTTCACCAGCCCAGAGTTTCTGGGTCTGTCCCCAATGCCCACGCTCGGCAAATAGCGCACTGCGGGATTACTTCTCGGGGAAGAGCTGTCTCAGAAATTCTTTATCATCGAGAATCTGCCGCAGGCCCTGACCGCCGCGACCGCCTCCGCCTCCTCCACCCGCAGGTGCTTGTGCCTGCGTCGTGGAAGGCTGAAACCGATCCTTCAGCGAGGGATCGAGTTCGAATGCCCTACGGAGATCGGTAACCGCTGCCGGCTTATCTCCCAGGTTATAGTCGAGCAGCCCCAGCGTCATGAAGTTCGAGGCATCCGGCTTGTAGTGTGCGGCCTTTGCCGCGGCCTCGCGCGCCTCCCGAGTCTTGCCCGCGCTGCGTAGCGCGCCGACCTTGCCGCGATACAGCTCGTTCAGGTTGAGATCCAGCAGGCGCCGGAGTTCGGGAATCGGTTCGGGACTGTCGTCGACGTTGAGGTAGAGATACCGATCGTTGTTGATGTTGCGGCCGCCTCCTTTCCGCACGATCAGCATCGAGGCCGACTGCTTCCCGCGCGAATCGCCGCCGGCGGCGTCACCAGCCTTCAGCGCGGCATAGAGCTTTTCGGCGAGTTCGCCTTCGGTGGACTCAAATGCCTTCCCCATCGCTTCCACCACCTGCGGACCCGCGAGGATGTTGCCCTGTGCCGACCACGTCTTCCCTTGCTTGTCGCCGGCCCACTTCTGCGCCGCCGGTCCGGTGTATGCTGCGATGCCGCCGTTGCGATCGACGATCGCTACCTGCCGGCCATCGGTAGGCGGAAATTGATCCTCGGCCAGCAGCTTATCGAGCACTTGCTTCGCAGTCAGGCCCTGGCGCAGAAGCTCGAGCCCGCGCGGTCCGTAACCCACGTTCACGTTCGCTTGTGTGGCGACTGCGCCGACTCCCGCCTCGGCCCAGGGCACCACAGCGCCAACCGAGAAGTATCGCGATGCCACCGTGACGCCCCAGTCTCCGTTGACGGGATCGTAGGCCACGATGGAAAAGGTGTTCACGTCGGCCGCGAACAAGGGAAGCGCCGCCAACAGCAGCCACAGCATTCTCTTCATAGAGTTGTTATACCCCAGAAGTGGCGCGGAGACTCTGTGCTGCGGCGTCCCGACTCCTCGGTACGCTGTTTCGGGTGACTACTGGTTCAGGCGCGAAGCTCCATCAGCTCATTCACCCGGCGCATCACGGCGAAGGCGTCGGCCACATACAGCACATCCGCCTTTCCTCGCGCCCAGCCGCAGTTCGCGTCGAGATTAATCGCGCGGCGTTGCGTGATGAAGCGCCATCCGACCACGTGCGGCTCCTCGCCATGGCAGCACGTGGAGAGTCCCTTGTCATGCCGTGGCGTCGAGCCGGTTTGCCCGATCTGATTCAGATGCGTCATGCATCGCAAAACCGCCTCGCCTTCGCCGCCCATGTCGACCAGCGACTTGCTTCCCCCCAAAGACGCTTTCGACGCTCGCAGAAATCCCAGGATCAGAGACTCCGCATCGGCTCCATGGACTGCACCGTCTGCCTGTTTCTTGGTCCAGCCAGCGCCGGCCACGAAGAGGAGCTTGGCGTCAGGACGAATGGTCTGCTCGCCGGCCTTGGGTTCCCGCGTACCGGTGACGGTAGTCCTTGTGGGAGCTTCTACGGCGACGGCCTCCGCCTGCGCGGCACCGGCGGGCCCGGTCCATGTGGGGACGCAACCGGAATCCAGCAAGACTATCCACGGCCGTTGCGAGCGCGTGAGTACCGCCTCCATCCGTTGCCGATAGAACCAGCGCGTGACGGCGGGCACACCGTTTGTGATCGCGAGGCTCGTGGCGTGTGTGTCGACTCGTCCGCCCAAGCGCAGGGCGACTCCTGGCAATGCGCGCGACCAGCGACTCGTGGCGGGCGCCAGCACAATCGCGGCGCCGCTCGTCTTGGCGAGCGCTTCCGCCGCTGCGGCATCCGTGGCATAGCGGGCTTGCGCAAATGCTTCACCAGTGACCGCCAGGAAGCGGACCGCACCCGATCCCGCAATCTGATTGGCCGCAGCCGCTGTTTCCCCGCCTACGAGTCCGACCGTTACTTTGCCGCCCAATGCCAGTGCGGCGGCCAAAGATTCCAGGGCAGGCTTCGCGAGTGTACCGTCGGCTTCGGTATGCGCCAGTAGCAGTATGTTTTCCACGCTATTCCTCCCCGATCCACGCCACGATTTCGCGGGAAATCTCTTCGACGGGCATGTTCTTGACTACCCGCGTCTGCCGCTGCTGTTTGGGCAGGCTGACCGAACCATAACAGAGTCCGGTGTTGCGGATGGCCACGGGCTTGGCCCGCTGCAGCGACGGCATGATGGTCCGCATATTCACCATCCCGACTTGCGGATTGTTGCGCGGTTCGGGCAAGTGCCCCGTCGCCCAGCCGAGAACCGCGGGAGGCGCCGTGCAGACCGATACCTGGTGGCGGCCTCCTTCGATTCGCTCCAGCACTTCGAAGGTGCCGTCATCGCGAACCTCGATCTGGTCGACGCCCTGGAACTGCTCCGTGATTCCCAGCCGTTCGCCTACCATCTGCAAAGTGGATCCGGCGCCACGCGAAGCTGACTCCCATCCGCCGAACAACAGGAGGCGTGCCGGGTCGAGCGCCGGAATCGCTTGAACCGCGCCGGCCAGAGCTTCGGCGGTCTCGAAGGAATCGGCGAAGCCGGAGGCCGGTCCATCCAGCGCGATCAGTTCAAAGGGCACCTTCTGCGCCACGGTCATCATCACCTGCTGGAGCTTGGCCTTTGGCCCAAGGCTCACCAGCCACACCTTGCTACCGGCGGTCTGCTGCGCCAGGCGGGCTGCTTCGAACAGCGCGTGTGCCGCCCATGGGTCGAGAATCGCCGGCAGCATCATCTCGTTCTTGAGGGATGGTCCGGCGGGGCCGGTCACCGGCTCCAGGGTTTGTAGGGGGTCAGGGACGATACTGCCGCAGACCACGATTTGAAGCGGAGTTTTCATGTTCCAGAACTCCAGTATAATCAGGTTTGATTCTCTGATGCTAGTGTTCTGGTCGACTGGTGAGCTGGGCTCTGTGCAAATCACTCCCTCACGGTCGTGGCTCGCTAAGCGATCGCTGATCAGGGCAGAGACATTCCTCACGGTCGCGGCTCGTACCCTACCCCAGATACGTTCCCGGCGGTAGGTGTGCTTGCGAGCCGCGCGCGTGAGCAAGCGATGCCTCATCGTATGTGGGGCAGGCTCCCGGATTTTCCACAGCTTCTCACGGTCGCGGCTCGTACCCTGCCCGAATGCGTTCGCGCGATACGTGTGCTTGCGAGCCGCGCGCGTGAGCAAGCGATGCCTCATCGTATGTGGGGCAGGCGCTCCCGGAGTTTTCACAGCTTCTCACGGTCGTGGCTCGTAACCTACCCCAGATACGTTCCCGGCGGTAGGTGTGCTTGCGAGCCGGTAGAGTAGAGAGGTAGGTGATAGAGAGCGGCCTACCTCCCCCTCCCCGAACCGGACGTGCAGATTTCCCGCATCCGGCTCTCCCGAAAAGCTCTCGCCTCAGGCATTCATAGGATGCCGCTTCGCTTT
>DATGIL010000079.1:0-8504 GCA_035295745.1 Bryobacteraceae bacterium
TCATCCGCCACCGAACTGTCCTTCCATGCCACACTTCACATTTCGGTAATCGGCGGAAAAGTGTTAATCCTTTAGCCTGATTGTCCTGTTACCAATCTCATCGGCGTTTCTGTTACCACTCAAGCCGGTCACTACCGTCGAGACGGCAAACAGGAGTGTTTGCGCCACGCCTATAAGCCCGGGATTCGGAGTCTCAGTAGTTTGGCCTGGCGTGCGCTTACAGCTACTTCCGCTCCGTCCGGCATCGCCAAAACGAAGCTGCTCTTGAAGAACGGGCGAATCTCTTTCACCTTGCGCAGATTCACCAGCGTGGAGCGGCGCGCGCGGAAGAATGCGGGCAGCGCCGTCTCCAGCTCCGCAATCTGATAGTTCACCACATACGACTCGCTCGCCGTCTTCGCCTTCACCAACCCGTCTTCCGCGCAGAAATACAGAACTTCCTCCGGACTCAGCAGCATGTACCGATCGCGCTTGCATCCGACAATCTGCTCCAGCACCAGCGGCCGGCTCCGGGCCACCTCCGTGACCAGTTTCTCCTCCTCGCTACGCAGCCGTTCAAATGCGCAGAGCTTGGCGGCGCGCTCCAGCACCATCGCGAGTTGATCCTTCTCGACGGGCTTCAACAGATACGCCAGCGCGTTCGCCTCAAAGGCCTGCAAAGCGTGACGATCGAAGCCTGTGACGAAAATGATGAGCGGACGCGGCATCTCCGGCGCGATCGAGCGGATCACCTGAAAACCATCCAATCCGGGCATCTGGATGTCCAGGAACACCAGATCGGGACGCAGCTTTTCGATACTCTCCAGCGCTTCGAGTCCGTCCGACGCCTCGCCTACGACCTTCACCTCCGGATGCGGAGCCAGCATCCGGGTCAACCGCGACCGCGCTGAGGCCTCATCGTCCACGATCAGGCCGCTCATCTCACTCACACGCCGGTCTCCTGCCGCGGAATCAGGATCGTTACCCGGCTGCCGCGCAATTCTGCGGGAGCCACATCCAGGCTCGCGCGCCCGTTGTACAACGTACGCAGCCGTTCCGCGATGATCCGCAGGCCGAGGCCATTGCCCGCCGGAGGTGGGGAGTTCGTCGTCGCCTGCAAGCCGACGCCATCATCCTCCACCGCCAGCCGGACAAATTCGCCCTGCCGCGCCGCGGTGATGTTGATGTGCCCCTTGCCGATCTTGGGCGCCAGGCCGTGCTTGATCGCGTTCTCTACCAATGGCTGCAGAATCAGCGACGGGATAGGAGCCTCGGAAACCCCCGGATCGATCTCCATACTCACGCGCAGCCGCGCGCCGAAGCGCACCTCCTCGATGCCGAGGTAAGTCCGCAGAAACTCCATCTCTTCGGCCACGCGCGAAAACTGCTGGTCGCTATGCATCAGCACATGCCGGAAAGTCTTGGCCAGGAGCACCGTCATGGCTTCCGCCTTGTCGGGGTCCGCCACAATCAAGTCGGCGATGGTGTTCAGCGAATTGAAGAGGAAATGCGGATTGATCTGCGCCCGCAGGGCCTTCAATTCCGCCTGCGCCGCGAGTTCGCGCAAGGTCGCTTCCCTGCTCTGCCGCTCCATTTTCTCGAGTTCGTGCGCCAGCGCCTCGAGCCGGCCTCCGATCTGCCCCGCGGCGCTCTCCAGGAAGTCGATCTCGCTGGTCAGCAGGCTTCGGCGGAAGCGGCCCGGCGCCACCGCCATCACGTGCGTGATCTCTCCGTGAATTCGCACAGGTACGAAAACGTCCACATCGAGTCCTGGCAGCAGACCGCGCGCAGGATCGTTGCAGGCGAGTTCCCACGAACGGCCCGCGGTGGCACGGGCATGCGTCTCCAGGCCGGGTATCTCCTCGCGCCGCAGAAGGCGCGCCGCGCTGATATCGAGCGCTTCGCAGATGATGTTTTCGGCGGCTTGGAACAGGTCGGCTCCAGTGTCCATCTGCACCATGGACTCCCAGAGCTGGGCCAGTGTTGAGCGATAGTCGGGCTGGCGCAGGATCCATGCGTCCACCATGTCGCCAATCAGCCGCGCCAATACGTAGAACACCAGCAGGAGAGAAGCGATGAGCCCTCCTGCCAGCGCCGCGCGCGATACCTCGGGAAACGCGCCCAGGTGAGCCGCCAGCCCAGGCAGAGTGCCCGAGAGGAAGAACCATGTCCACACGCCGATCAGCACCGCCGCGACAACTCGCAGACTGTGCTTGATCAGCAGGTCGGACGACCGGAAATTCGCAAAGAAGAACATGGCACCAAGCACCGCCAGAAACGGCGCTTGCTCGCGGAAGATCGCCAGTATGCTTTGTATCTCCGGCGGAACCCGGAAATTCTCCAACACCAGGATGCAGATGGTGGACCCCCAGGCCCCGACCATCGTCAGTGCCAGATGGATACGGTCGGATGCAGCTTGCAGGCGGCCCCGCACCAGCAGAAATGCACCCGCAGTCATCAGAAACGACGCGTTCCACGCCACGACATGCATCGTCAGGCGCAACACCGTCTGGCTTGCGAACAGAGGACAGGCGAAGAGCAGGAACACGATCCAGGTGGCGTTGAACTTGGCGGCCAGGATCAGCCACCGCTGGGTGCGATTGTGCCAGCTTCCCGGAGTTCCCGGCTGCGACCACAGTTGTAGGAAACTGAGCGGAAAAACAGCGCCGCCGGAAAGGTAAGCTGCCCGCACCAAAACCACCGAGGTCGCGCTCATCGGTAAGCCGGCGAAAATCAGCAGGTATTCGAGCAGTCCGAAGACGTTCCAGAGGAGCGCGCAAAGACCCAGCAGGGGTGTGCCCGGGGTGCGGTACGAGGTCCGGCGGATCAGTAGCACCAGCAGCACCGACAGCACTGTCCCCGTCCCAAAACCGAGAAGCTCGGCAATCAGCAGGTAGCCCGGCATCACTTGTTTCATGGGCCCTCCCCTCAACGTGTCCTATCTTAATCTGTTATCGGGCTCGCCGTAGCGCAACTCCAGGTTTTCGGGATGACCGTGGATTCCGCGGCCTGAATGTCGAGTTTGTGACAGTGAGCGTAATTTCAATGCGGCGATTGCTCCCACGCCTGGCGGATTATTTCCACGCTGAGCCGATTCCTGTTGGATACTGCGGCAACCAGCCCGTACGCTTGCCATATGAACTGGGTGTTATTAGGGATTCTGTTAACAAGTGCCCTGCTTGCCCAAGGCGCTTCACCAAACAGCTCTTCACCAAACAGCTCTTCACCAAACAGCTCTTCAACAAACAGCGTGGGCACTCCGGCGCCAGCTGCGGGAAACGCACAGGAAATTGCAGACGCGCGTGACGCAGTCCGCCAGGCAACCTCTGCTCTCGGTGGCAATCACCCGATCACCGCGATTCTGCTGCGGAATCTTGCCCTCGCCATGCAGGAGGGAGGCTACTCCAACTACGCCGATCTTTACGCGAAACAGTCGTTGGTCATTTTGGAGAAGCACTTTGGCCCAAGCGACGTGTCTCTGGTTCCCGTACTGAATGTGCTCACAGAATCGGCCGTCTCGCAGGGCCGCTTTGAGGACGCACGTGAATATGCCGAACGCGCCGTGGCGATTGGTCCGGATGCCACGCCCCACTATGGCACCGCCCTGCACAATCTTGGCGCGGTATTTCAGGCCCAGGGCAAGTTTGAGGAGGCTGCCGAATATTACCGGCAGGCCCTCGCCGTCAGGCAGAAGGAACTGCCGTCCGGCCATCCCTACACCCAGATCACCCGCGCCGCGCTCAAGCAGGTACAGCGCCGGATCGAAATTAACACTCGCGCCGCCTTCAAAAGTCACTGAGAATTAGAGCATAATAGTCGGTAACAACCGTCTGAAAAAGACGTCCAACCTTCAGATCCAGCTGCGGAGATCTCTAATGAAGAACTTGGCACCGTTACCGATTCTGTCTCTCCTGGCGGGGGCGCTCTTCGCCCAATCCGGCGACGCCCCGCCCCAATTCGAAATAGCCGACATCCACACCAGCGCCAAAGCGACATTTCCCTTCGCTCGTCAAAGTCCCGTGCGTGGGGGACGTTTCGAAATCAAAAATGCCACCATGGTGGACCTGATCCGTACCGCGTACGGCATCGACAACGACAAAGTACTTGGTGGTCCGAACTGGCTCGAGATGGACCGTTTCGACGTCATCGCGAAGGTGCCGGCCGATTCCACGGCCGACACCCACAAGCTGATGCTTCAGTTGCTGCTCGCCGATCGCTTCAAGCTATTGCTCCACAAAGATAACAAGCCCTTGCCGACCTATGCTTTAGTGGCCGGCAAGAAGCCTCTGATGAAAGAGTCGGACGGATCGGGAGATACCGGGTGCCGTCCGGTGTCTCCTTCGGGGGCTCCGCAAGAGGGCGGCATGCGGCTCTTCATGAACGATGTCAACGGACGGTCGACGACCCTCAACCTGGGTCCTGGCATGACCGTCCAATTCCAATGTCGCAATGTGACCATGGCACAATTCGCCGACAACCTGCGCGGCATGATCGGAGCGAATGTCGGCACGAATCCTGTAATCGATGACACCGGACTCAAGGGGAACTGGAACTTCGATGTCAAGTGGTCGATGCAAATCATGGGACCGATGAATCTGCAGGGCGATCGGATCACGATTTTCGAAGCGCTGGAGAAGCAACTGGGGCTGAAGCTGGAGGAGCGGCAGGTTTCCACGCCGGTGATCGTGGTCGACAGCGTCAATGAGAAGCCGACTGACAATCCGCCGGGACTGGCTGAAATTCTGCCTCCGATCGTGCCTCCCACGGAGTTCGAGGTCGCTGACTTGAAGCCCAGCGATCCAAATGCCAACGGGTCCCGCTATCAGATGCAGCCGGGCGGACGGCTGTCGGTGCAGGGAATGCCTTTGCGCTTTCTGATCAGCAGGGCGTTCAACGCGAACAACAGCGATGAAGTGGTGGGTGTCCCCAAATGGGCCGACAGCGATCGCTACGATGTCACTGCGAAAGCGCCGTCACAAGGCCCTTCAGCTCCTGCGCTGGACCCGGACAGCGCCGCGCCGATGATTCGCGCACTTCTCGTAGAGCGCTTCAAAATGACCTACCACAAGGAAGAGCGCCCGGTATCGGCCTATTCGCTGGTGGCCGCAAAGCCGAAGATGAAGAAGGCGGACCCAGCAAGCCGCACGTGGTGCAAGAATCCCAGCGCGCCAGCCGGCTCGCCGCCGGGAACGCGGATCTTGAATTGCCAGAACATCACTATGGCGCAATTCGCCGATCGCCTGCAGAACATGGCGCCCGGGCTGAGTTGGCCGGTGCTCGACGCCACAGGAATCACTGGTGGGTGGGACTTCACGCTGAGCTATACGCAGAGCTTTCAATTCGCGAGCGTGGCCACACGCGGCGGCGGTGGTGACGGTCCGCGCGCCACCGATGCCATGCCACTGGGTGGCGGGGGCGGAGGCGCTGTCCCAACGGCTGCCGACCCCGTCGCCGGATACACGATTTTTGAGGCCATCGAGAAGCAGCTCGGTCTAAAACTGGAGACGCAAAAGCGCCCTATGCCGGTGTTCGTGATCGATCACATGGAACAGAAGCCTACGGAGAATTAGAGCGCTTCGGCCTGTCCAATGGAGTTGGCAGGCCGAAGCACTCAATCACCACCCGCGAACTTACGCGTGCATCGCCGTCACGCCGCGCCACTTCTCCTTGTACGGCGCGGGGAGATCGTTCTCCGATTTGTAGGCGGTCGGCTTGAGCAGATCCGCTTCCGCCGACCGTACCACGCTATAGGTTGTCCGCTGTCCGAAATACGTCGCGTTCCCTTTATCCAGCGTCAGGGTCCAGACCACTTCCACCACGTAGAGCATCCCCGACTGGAACGTCATCTTGTCGGTGACGGTCTTCTCCCACACGCTGTTGACCGCGGTCTGGTGCGATGACCGCAGAGAATTCACTACCTTGTCTTGGAATTCCATGGAGAGTTCCCCGCTCACGCCCCCCACGTCCTTTTTGCCCAGCTTGCCCCCGAGCTTCCCACCAACGGTCCAGCTCTGCTCGTGCTCCGAAGTGCTCTCCGACACCTCGGTGTTGGTGAATGCAGTCGACACCCGCGAGACCATCGTTCTCTCGACAGCGCCATTGAATCCGCGCGTGTCGATGAACTGGATGTCCGAACGCTTGGCCGTCTCCTGGCCCCGATCCGCGCTGAACTTCACCTGCGCGACCGTCAGATCGCCCGAACTGGTCACCACCAGGTCGTCCGTCATTTTGAATTTGGTGCCCGCCGACGCCAGCACCTTCTTAGAGAAGACGATGTCGCCGGTCTTGGCTTCCACTTTGATCTCCGGAAACGAGTCGTCCCGCCATGTTGCGGTGCCACCGGAGTCGACACTTCCCTGGCTGAGTCCTACCACGTAGCTCGTGTCGTCGCCTTTAAATGCGCGCCAGTATACCTTCTCGCCGTATTCGTTCTTGATTTTCATCTTTTCGCTCCTTAGTTTCCTGGATGAGGTTTACCCTTGGGTTATCTCGCCTGATGCCGTGACCATTAGGTCATCCGTCATCTTGAATCTCCGGCCAGCGGGGGCCAGAACTTTCGTGGCAAACAGGTTCTGGCCGGTCTTGGCCTCGAGTTTGATTTCCGGGAAGGAATCGTCCACCCAATTGTCGGTTTTTCCTGGATCGATACTGCCCTCTTTCAAACCGACCACATAGGCAGTGTCGTCCCCCTTGAACGCACGCCAGAACACCTTTTCCTTGTACTGATTCGTGATTCGCATCCTGTCCGTCTCCCTAAGTTCGTGAGTGAAGGCCGGTAGCGGCCTTCATAGCCATTAGGGTTTGCGAGGGTAAGAATTCGGACAGCTTCAAACGATTTTTTTTGAAATCAGGTAAGAATTTACAGCCATGCTAACCTCGGACGTATGCGCTTCGTTCCACAGGCGGCGCGTCGCCGTGTGCTGGCCAAGTCCGCCACATCACGTTGCCTGCAACTCGCCTTAGTCCTGCTCCCGGCCTGCCTTCCGGCGGCGATTCCATTCGACGCGACCAACTACCGGCCCGGTCCGATCCAGCTTCGATCCACGGCCGATGCGGTCACAATCGAATGGAGCGACGAAGCCCACCGTCCCTGGACCGCCGAATTCTCGCTCGACCCAAAGGCTCCGCTCATCCACGCCATCAAAGTAAACGGAGCCTCGGTCATTTCGTCGGCGCGCCCGTTCTACCAATGCACTACCGGGAAGCGCCGCGGCGGGTGGGATCAGTTCTTCGACCTTCCCCCCTCTCATCCGGACGGCACACGCTCATTCGCCGGCAATCTGACCCCGGCCTACGCGCGCGCATCCACCATCGGCGATCGGTTGGAGTTGGCGTTCACAGGCATGAAGATGGGCATCTTCCAGGGATCTGTACGTTACATGTTCTTCCCCGGTAGTCGTCTGATTGAGCAGGTGGCTGTACTCGTGACCAACGAGCCGGATACGGCCTACTTCTACGACGCCGGTCTGCGCATGACTGTGGACGACGACAAGCGCGTGGGCGGCAACATGGAGTCGTACGTGACCTACTACGACACCACGGGGCAGGTGAGAACGGAGCGCTCCGACGGGCCCGAGCCGCACCCGGTCCAGGCGCGTTACCGCACCATTGCCGCGCGCACCGGATCGGGCAGCGTGGCAGTCTTCCCCGCCCCACACCAATACTTCTTCCCGCGCGATTTCACCACCAACATGGGGTATCTGTGGCACTCCGCGTGGAAGGGCGTGGTCTCGCTCGGCATTCGTCAACTGCCGGACGATGCCACACCGTACTATCCCTGGTCGAACGCGCCTACGGGAAGCGCACAGCAGATGAAGATGTTCCTGCTGCTCGATCCGGACACTCCGCAGGCGGCATTGAGCGACGTCCTGCGATTCACCAATGCCGATCGTTTTCCGGCGGTGGACGGCTACATCACCTTCGCGCCTCACTGGCATTACGCGTACACGGTTCAGGCGATGGAGAAAGGAAACTCGTGGGTGCCGCCGTTCAAGCCGGTGCTCCAGGCGATGGGCGTGAACGCGGCAATGATCATGGACTTCCATGGCGACGGCCATCCCGCGGACACTGGCGAAGTCCGCCTGCGCGAACTCGCGGCCTACTACGAGGCGTGCCGCGCACAGTCCGGTAAGGACTTTCTGCTGATTCCCGCGGAAGAGGCCAATGTCTACTTCGGCGGACATTGGGCGCTGGCGTTTCCCAAGCCGGTGTACTGGCGGATGAACGCGAGCCCCTCGCGGCCGTTCCGCCAGCAGGATCCGAAATACGGCACCGTCTACAATGCTGCAAATACGAAAGACCTGCTGGAACTGGTGCGCGCCGAAAACGCCTTCGTCTATCAGACGCACCCCAGGACCAAGGGCTCCATGGGATATCCAGATGAGAGTAACTATCCCCCGGCAAAGCCGGGGGCTTTATGAATTTGGGCCGCTCAAAGCGGCTGGCGGGGTCGCTGCCGCGCCCCGCAGTTTCGTGAGCCGCTCAAAGCGGCTATGCGGGGTCGCTAACGCGGCCCCGCTAAATCA
>DATGIL010000080.1:0-141273 GCA_035295745.1 Bryobacteraceae bacterium
GTGTTCGGTCGCGGATCGTGTTCGGTCGCGGATCGTGTTCGGTCGCGGATCGTGTTCGGTCGCGGATCGTGTTCGAATCGCGGATCGTGTCGGTCGCGGATCGTGTTCGATTGCGGATCGTGTCGATTGCGGATCGTGTTCGATTGCGGATCGCGTTCGATTGCGGATCGTGTCGATCGCGGATCGTGTCGATCGTGGATCGTGTCGATCGCGGATCGTGGTGCGGTCGCGGCTCGTGTCGATCGCGGATCGTGGTGCGGTCGAGGATCGTGTTCGGTCGCGGATCGTGTCGGTTGCGGATCGTGTCGATCGCGGATCGTGTTCGATTGCGGATCGTGTCGATCGCGGATCGTGGTGCGGTTCGGTCGCGGATCGTGTTCCGTCGAGGGTCGACGAGCGACGTAATGGCACTACGAGCCGCGCGCGTAAGCAAGCGTTCTTGCACTAAAATTCGTAGCGGGCGGCGAACTGCATGACGCGAGGGGCGGCGCCGGACGCATACGCGGTGATTTCGCCGAAGGTCGTCGGGCTCGCGGTGTTCAGGGTCGGATTGCCGAAATTTACGCGATTGAAGGCGTTGAAGGCCTCTGCCCGGATCTGGATGCGGTGTCCTTCCTTGGGCATCCGGAAGTACTTGGAGAGCGCGAGGTCGGTATTCAAGAAGTTGGGACCTCTCACGATGCCGCGCGTTCCGACGGTGCCAGGATAGCTGGCGACGAAAGAATTCACCGCGCTGGTGTTGCCGAACAGGCTGGGAATGCCAAGCTGGTCGACGGTCAATCCATTGGAGGGCAACGTCGAGCCCGGCTTCAGGATTGCGAAGGAGGAGTACTGGTAGTTGGTGTTGTAGACGCCCGATACCGAAATCGTGATGGGAGTCCCGGTGCGGAATTGGGAGAGGCCGGTGACCTGCCACCCGCCCACGATGTAGTCGACCACCTTGGGTGCATGGTCGAGGAAAGTCTTGCCGTGTCCTACCGGCAGCTCGTACACGAAGTCGGCAGTAACGGTATGGCGCGAATCGAAGTCCGAGGGGCCGCGATAGGCGTTGGGATTGAAGGAATCCTGCAAGGCCGCGCCGCCGCTGGTTTCGGAAGCGGAACCGTTATCAATCGCATGGCCGAGGGTGTAGTTGAAATCGAAGCCCCAGCCGCGCGAAACGGCTCGCCGCAGCACGACGGTGGCGGCATGATAGGCAGATTTTCCGGCGTCGGCGTAAGCCAAGAGTCCCGAGTTCTGGAGGGGGAAGAAAGTGTTGCAGCCGAAGACCGAGATGCAGCCGCCGTTCGACTGGCGAATGCGATCCATGTCGTTCAGACCGTCCAGAAAGCTGCCGCTGTAGGAGTTGTAGACATCGTAAAAGAAGTTGGCGCTGGCGCTGCCGGTGATCTTGTAGTTCGCCGCGCCGGGGAAGATGTCTTCGAAGAACGGCTGCGCCGGAATCAGGCTGGGGTTGGCTTTCACCTGTGCGGGAGTGACGCCCGAGTTGTAGAGCTGGGCGAGCACCGTGCTGGCTTGCGACCAAGTCTGTCCCGACTTAGCATCTTTGAACAGAGTCAGCGGCTGGCCGAAATCCTGCTGCACGATCCCGCGGTGTCCGAGCCGCCCTACGTATCCGAGCTCGATGCTGAGTTTACCAGGCAGGGGACGAGCGTAGGTCGCATTGAAGACGTGCTCGTAGGGCGCCTTCAGATCGCTCGACACGCCGCTGAAGGTGGTGAAGCCGCCCTGGATTACCGGGGGCGTATACGGGAATGCGCCTCCCACCGGGGCCGTGTATTGGGCGAAACCATTTCCGGTGTAACGGAACGAACTGGTGAAATCGGTGTTCACCGGCTGCGCCACAACGGTGGCGAGTCCGGGAGATCCGGAGGATGCGAAGGACTGCGCCATGGCCGCGCCGTAGTGATCGTAAACGATGCCCGCACCGGCGCGGAATACGCTGCCCTTGCCCGCCACCTTCTCCAGGAACGAACCGCTCTCGGGCGAGTAGGCGATGGAGACGCGCGGCGCGAAATCATGATAGTCGGTGGGGTAGTATCCGTGGCCGTGATTCACGGGACCGCCAAGCGTATAGCTGACCAGCGCCGAAGACAGAATCGAATTGGGGATGCCGGCGGCCTGCGCTCCTACGCGATCGGCGAAGAATTGGCTCAGCGGTGTCTGCGGAACTACTTCGGTGCCGTTGATTTCGTAGGGCACCCCAAAGATGGAGTAGCGGAGACCGTAGGTGATGGTGAGGTTCCGCTTCCACTTGAAGCTGTCCTGCGCGTAGCCTTCGTATTCGTTCGACCGGAACGCTGTGGTGATGGGATTTCCGAACGGAATCACCTGTCCTTTGGCGCTGAAGTTGTAAGTCGCCGCGAAGTTGTTCAGGACTCCGAAGAGCGCGCCGAATGCATTGGTGACGTTGGTGGTGGAGGCGAGGGTGGCGCTACTGCCGTAGATCCCCTGGATGTAGCTCTGGACGTCGTTGTCGATGTCGTTGCCGAGTCCCAGAAGTGTGTTGCGATTAAAGCTATAGGCGGGCACGTTATTGAACGCCAGGCGGTCGTTTTCGATGAAGCGCATGTTCACGCCGAACTGCGCGGAGTGCCGGCCTTTGGTCCAGGTCAAGTCATCGCCGATGTTGGTGGTTGGCGAAACTCGCTGTGCGGCACGGGGGGTGGCGGTGAGAGTGGTGAATCCGAAACTTGGCAGCACATCGGTATTTCCGGTGGAGGCATTACCCAGGCGGGTGTAGCCGTAGGTCAATGCATTCACGAGACGCGGCGTGAGGACGGCAGTGTAACGCGCAGACAGACCGCGGGAATTATCCAGCGATCGGGAGGCTGCGGCCTGCCCCGGGAACTGGGCGAGGGTGGAGTCTTGCCCGGAGCCGTTCAAGGTACCGCGCACCATCAAGGTGTGCTTGGCCGCCGAGTCGATGTTGTAATCCATTCTCGCGACCTGGGCGTGGTTGTCGAGCGTGTTCGGGGCATTGAAGAGAAGCTGATTCAAATTGAGGCCCTTATCGGCCGCGCCCAGCGGATTGTTTCCGGCGGGGTACTGCTTCATCAGGCCGAGGATGTAGGGGTTGGCTCCGATGTGCAGCGGGTCGATGGCCACGATGTCCTGTGGCCCCAGGGAAACGGTTCTGCCGTCTTTCAGCAGAACTTGCACGATTCCCTGTGCGAAGGTACTGCTGGGGACCGTGGCCGTCTTGGCGGAGGCACTGCGATCCTTGCGGCCTTCGTAGTTATAAAAGAAGAACAGCTTGTTCTTGAGGATCGGGCCGCCCAGCGAAGCGCCGTACTGATTGCGCACCAGCGCCGAACGGGGAACGCCCGCACGATTGCTGAACCAGCTATTCGCCGAGGTCAGAGTATTGCGGTTGTACTCGTAAGCCGATCCGTGGAAGCTATTCGACCCGCCTTTGGTAACGATCGAAACCTGTCCGCCCGACGAGCGTCCCATGTCGGCGCCGAAGCCGGCGACGGTGGTGCGAAACTCCTGCACCGAATCCAGCGGGATGGGCAGCACCGCATTAAAACCGTTCGCGCCCTGGCTGTCGTTCACGTCGACGCCATCGAGCAGCACATTGTTCTGATCGGGGCGTGCTCCTACTACCTGTCCTGTGGAAGCGACGCCTGGTTGAATACTCAGGAGCGCCACCACGTTGCGTGTCTGCAGGGGGATCTCTTTCACCTGAGTCTCGGTAAAGGGATTACCGACAGCGGCATTCTCCGTATTGACGACAGCGGCCTCACCCGTGACGTTCACCGTTTCGCTCACTTGGCCGACGTCGAGTTTCACGTTCAGCGTAGCGGGCGTATTGATCTGCAGGACGACTTCAGCCGTATGGGTCCGGAACCCCGGCTTCTCCACCACAATCTTGTAGTTCCCCGGCGGGACCTGCGCGAAGGTGTACTCTCCGGCGGCATCGCTCAAGGTTTTGCGGGATGCGGAGGTGCCGGTGTTGGTCGCGGTTATGACGGCCTCCGGCACAGCGCCGGACTGGGAGTCGGTAATTACGCCTTGCAAGGAACTGGTTTGAGCCGCCAGTGGTAGTGTCGCGAGGACGAAGGCGAAGATGGATCGTGTCATCGTGCGAGATTCTCCTTTGTGCAGATACCCAGATGATCGATCTCGACAAGGAGGTCGCAGACGTGGCGAGCCGGTGCTTTTAGACGGTGTCAGTCACCCCGTGCAGATATATTTGTAGCAGTGTATGGGGTCGTAGCCGCGATGTCAAATCAAAAAGAACTATAGGGCGTATATGACGCCCTACGCTACCAGATCGTGGAGGATATTCCCGGAAACATCCGTTAATCGGAAGTCTCGTCCGCTATACCGGTAAGTCAGCTTGGTGTGATCGATGCCGAACAGGTACAGAATCGTGGCATGAATATCATGCACATGGACAGGCTTTTCGATGGCCTTGAAGCCGAAATCGTCGGTAGCGCCGTAGATCGTCCCGCCCTTAACGGCTCCGCCTGCCAGCCACATCGTGAAGCCGAATGGATTGTGATCGCGACCGCGCTTGATGCCTGCGCCGGCGCCGCCGACTTCGCGAACGGGCGTGCGCCCGAATTCCGACCCGCAGACCACCAGCGTGTCTTTCCACAGGCCACGCGATTTGAGATCCTTCACCACCGCGGCGAAGCCCTGATCTGAGTTTTTCGCATTGGTCTTGTGGGCGAAGATATCGCCGTGCGCATCCCACGGGTCGCCTTGGGAGTAATAGACCTGTGTCATGCGGACGCCCTTTTCCGCCAGGCGGACGGCGGTCAGGCAGCCGCGGGCGACCGGTCCGGGCCCGTAGAGATCGAGCGTGGCCTGGGATTCCTTGCGCACGTCAAAAACGTCGGGCGCCTCGGTCTGCATGCGGTAAGCGACTTCCATCGACTTGATGACCGCTTCCACCTGCTGATCGGTTCCGGTTTCGGCTTCGCGAAGCTTTTCGAGTTTCTGCAACAGATCCAGTTCGCGCCGCTGCTCCACGAGGGAAAACTTCGGATTATTGACGTAGCTGACCAGCTTCTTGGGATCGAAGTTGCGTTCGATGACGACCTTCTTGGGCTTCTCCTTGCCGTCTTTGTCCTTGGCGTCCTTTTCGTCTTTGGCCGCTTCCCGCGGCATGTCAGGCGGCATATCGTCGCCAGGCATGCCATCGGGATTGTCGGCGGCCGTTTGGACGCGGTTCGAAATATAGGTTCCCTGATTGATCGCCGGCAGGAATCCATTGCTCCACAGCGGGGGTCCGACCGTGGTGGGGACGTTGGGGCAGAGCACGACGTACCCGGGGAGGTTCTGATTTTCGGTGCCGAGTCCGTAGGTGAGCCACGCACCCATGGAGGGACGGCCGGCCTGATTCGCGCCGGTGTTGAGCATCAGGCAGGATGGCTCGTGGTTGGGGATGTCGGTGTAGACGGAGCGAACCCAGCAGATATCATCGGCCACCTCGCCCAGGTGCGGCCACAGTTCGCTGATGTCCATGCCGCACTGGCCGTACTTTTTGAACTTGAAGGGCGACTTCATGAGTTCGCCGGTGCGCCGCTCGGTCTTGATGGTGCCGCCCGGCAGGGGCTGCCCGTCGTATTTCTCAAGCGCGGGTTTGGGATCGAAGCTGTCGACGTGCGACAGTCCCCCGTTCATGAACAGGAAGATGACGCGCTTGACGCGCTGCGGATAGTCGAGCTTGGCGACGCCCACGGTGCCATCGGGCTTGACGATGCCATCCGCCTTGGCCAGCGAGCGTCCGATCATGCCGGCGAATGCCATCATGCCGAAGCCATTGCCGACGCGGCATAGGGCTTCCCTGCGGGTAACGGGATTAGAAGATTTGTGTGAAGGCATAAAGATTCATTGAACGTGGCTGTGGCACAGAGACGCTTCTCTGCCGCGTCGAGACGCCTCTCGACGCGTTTCGCGCATGCACCAATTCCGGTGCGACGAACTGGTTTTCGACGCTGCCGTCTCGAGACTCGGGCGACAGTAAGAACTTGTGGTGCAGACTTTGTGGACACCCGAAAAGCGTCGAGATGAGTCTCGACGCGGCAAACAGGAGTGTTTGCGCCACATCGTGTTAATTGATAAATACGAATTCGCTGGCACTCAGAAGCACCTTGATGTAACGGCCCCAGGCACTGGGCTCATACTTTACTGTGGCGGGCACGGCGGCGCCGCCTCGACGTCCGCCGCCGAACGCGCCCATACCACCCATCATTCCCATACCCATCGGCATCGGAGCGGCTCCGGCGGCGGCGTCGGGGGTGTCGGCCCCGGCCCCGCCTTCGGGGGTGTCGGGCTTCGCGGCATCGGCGGTTGCGGTTGACGGGCCACTTCCCTGCCCTCGCCCGCCGCGACCCCCGCGGCCACCGCCCTCGGGCGGCTTGTTCTTGTTTTCCTCGTACTCGCGCATCGGCTCGGCGTGCAGATATTCGATGCCCAGCTTGATCTCCTCTTCACTGGGGTCGCGGCCATACGCCAGCAGGTAGACCTTGCGAATGCGCGCACGATTGTCGGCCTCGCCCGCGACGCGCTTCGCCAATTCCTCGGACTCCACCTGAATAAAATCGCTATTCATTAGAAACAGGCGCTGTAGAGGCACGGTGGTCGTAAAACGCTTCTCGGCGCTGATGTTCGGCGTCGGGAAGTCGAAAAGCTGCAGGTACTCGTCGAGCTTGTAGCGGCTCACCTTGCCGTACACGGTGCGCCGCGTAAACGCAGGAGTCAGTTCCTGACTGGGTCCGCCGAGCGAAGTGTCCAGATTCCCGGCCACCATCAGCACCGCGTCGCGGACCTGCTCGGCATCCATGCGCTTGCGATCCATGCGCCAGTAAAGACGGTCACCCGAATCTTTGGCGAAGGCGGATTCGTCCTTTTCGGTGGAAAGCTGGTACACCGCGCTCAACATGATCTCGCGGTGGAGCTTCTTCACGGACATCCCGTTCTTGACGAAATCGCTGGCCAGGTATTCCAGTAAGTCAGGATTGGTGGGGCGCTCGCCGGTCATGCCGAAATTGCTGGGCGTGTCCACGATGCCCGTGCCGAAGTGGCCTTTCCAGACGCGATTCACGAAGACGCGCATCGAGATCGGCTGTTTGAGAATATCATCAGCCAATTCCAGGCGTCCGCTGCCTTTATGGAAGGTCTCCGGATCGTCTTTGGAGAGCATGCTCAGGAAGTGGCGCGGTACTTCCGGCCCGAGATTGTTGGGATTCCCGCGAATCGAGAGCGGGAGATTGACGGGTTCCTTGGCGTCTTCCACGCCATGCAGGAATGGATATGCAGGCTCGAGCTTCTTGCGGGCCTCGTCGAGGTCCGCTTTGATTGAGGCCATCTGCGCCTGGGCTTCGGCGCCCGTTCGGCTCTCCAATCCCCAGCCGCGGAATAGCAGGACGCCCGGCTTGCCCGCGCGGCCGCCGGCAGCCATCATCGCAGCGGGATCGTCCGCATCGGTCAATTCTCGCTGGAAAATCTCGGTCCAGAAACTGCTGTCTTCTTCCGGCATGTTCTTCAGGCGAAGGCCACAGCCGGGGCAGAAGTCATCGTTGGTAATAAACTCGTTAGGCTTGTTGGCGCGTTTCTTCTTCTTGGTGCCCTCCAGCGCCTTGGCCGCGATGATCTCGTTCTCCTCGTTGAGCTCTTTGCGCGCCAGCATCACCTTAACGACGTTGGCCTGGAACTCGTCGGCAAGTTTCTTCACCTCTTGATTGCCGCCACCGCCGCGTCCACCTGCGCCGCCACGTCCACCGCCACCGCCGCCGAATCCGCCGCCGCCACCCATGCCTCGACCGCCACCACCTCCGGCCGCGGGAGTCGCCTTCTTCATCAGCGCTTGCCACGCTTCCTTGTAGTGATACTTGTCGGTTGGCTTCTCCATGTAGCGGATCCAGCGTTCCAACAATTCGTAATCGAGCTTGCGCGACTCCACAACCGTTTCGATGTCGCGCTTCTGCCCGGCCACTTCATAAACGCCCTGCAAGTAGTTGGATGTCTTGAATGCCAGCGATTCAGACAACTGCGAGCTCAAATTGCTCTGGATCTCCTGCAGGACCTTCTGCTTCTTCTCCACGTCCTCTTCGAGCTTGGTGTAATCGTCGAGGACCGACTTCGGCACACGTGGATATTCATGGTAGGCGGTATTCAGAAACACGCCCGCCAACGCGTAGTAGTCGGTTTGCGGAATGGGGTCGTACTTGTGGTCGTGACACCGCGCGCAGGCGACGGTCAGGCCCAGGAATCCGCGGGTGACCACGTCCACGCGGTCGTGACGCTCGTCGGCGCGGGTCACCTCGACGGCGCCGTTGTCGTAATACCAGGGGCCCAAGCCAAGGAATCCGGTGGCGGGAAGCGTCTTGTAGCGCGTCTTCTCGTCCTGCAGGTCGCCTGCGATCTGGGCGCGCACGAACGCGTCGTACGGCATGTCGTCGTTGAACGCCTGGATCACCCAATCGCGGTAAACGAACGCATTCGGATAGGGGTGGTAGCCCCGGGGATTCGGGTTCAAGCTGCGATAATCGTCCTCGCCGTAACGGGCCACGTCGAGCCAGAAACGTCCCCAACGCTCGCCGTAATGAGGAGATGCCAGCAGGCGATCGACGACCTTGGCGAAAGCGTCGGGAGAGGTGTCCTTCTCGAAGGCGGCGATCTCTTCCGGAGTCGGCGGCAGGCCGGTGAGATCGAGTGTCGCCCGGCGGATCAGGTCATGCTTCGACGCCGGATGAACGGGCTTCAGACCCTCCTTCTCGAGACGTGCGAGCACGAAGCGGTCGATGGTGCTCTTCGGCCAGCGCGCATCCTTCACCGAGGGCGGCGCCGGATCTTTCAGCGGCAGGAGCGACCAGAAATTTTTACGCTCCGGCGCGATCACATACTTTTCGCTCGCCGTGGTGGCGGCTGCAGTCGAGGCGGCCGTTGCGGGCCAGACGGCGCCCGATTTGATCCAGGAGACAATGTCTTCGATTTCGGAGTCCTTCAGCTTGCCGCCCATCGGCATCTTGAGGGAATCGGTCTGGCGAATCGCCTGGACGAGCAGGCTCTTGTCCGGCTCGCCGGGTACGATGGACGCACCGCGCCCGCCACCTTTAAGTAAGGCGTCGCGGCTATCCACGCGGAGTCCCCCCATCGCGGTACTGGTGTGACAGGAGTAGCAGTTGTTGGCGAGTACCGGCCGCACCTTGCTTTCGAAGAAGTCGGGAGCGGCCGCGGGGCTGGACTGCCCGTACGCCGCCGGAACGGTCGCCGCGACCAACGACAGAAGAACTTTACTGAGAGCACGTTTCGAGCGCATATGGCTTTTCGCCCAGGGTCTCCGATGAGCAGATCATACACCCCGAAGAAGGGTGGGAATCAGTAAGCGGCAGCAACAAGGCGCCTCCAGGTACAAAAATACACCGAAAGTGACGTGCAGCCAGACGAGGGCGGGGCCGAGTGGCACAGACTTAGGGCCACCTCCGAGGGATAGAGATTTTTACCATTTACAGGTATGAAAGTCAATGCCAGGAATCAGTTCGGGAAGTGAACAAAGGCTTGATTGCGGGGCACGACTTCGCGGCGGAACGTGAAAAGAAGGTAGAGATCCCGGGTTCGCAGTGCACGCCGGGTGGGAATCGCGCTAGCAGCCGTCCAGAATTTCGGGGCCCATGATTTGCATGTGAATCGCTTCCATCACTTTGCCGGTGCCGGCCAGCTTGTCGGCGAGGCGGATCGCGGTGATGTGGCTCATCCGGAACTCCTCGAGCGTCAAACGGCGGACTGCCCGCATGCGAATGGGGCGTAGCGCCCGGTCCGGACAGGGCATCAAAAAATAGGTCTCGTCCGATTCCAATTCCCCCACCTCGGGAGATTCCACGAAGATCTGCGCGGTAAGCCCGATCTGGCAGAAGTTGACGCGATGGCCATCGGTCTCGGGGAACAGCGCCCAAAGTTCGCGCTCTGTCTCGATGTAGTCCGGATAATTAAACGATGTGGGGAGGGGATACGAAATACCTGGTTCCAGAAAAGAGTGCCTAGACACAAAGGCTCCTAGCTAAGTGTACACTTTATCACAGGGAATTACCGGGTTGTTTTCCGATCCGATCTTTTATACTCAAAGCAGAAATCATGCCTCGCCTCCATCTCGCAGCCATTGCGGCATCGCTTTCCGTTCTGTCGATGGCCGCTCAGCCCTCGGATCTGACTGCCAAACTCACGGAGAAGATCGAGTCGGCCCTCAAGAAAAGCGGAGCGCCCAGTGTCTCGGTGGCCGTCGTCGCGGATGGGCACCTGCTCTTCGCGAAAGCCTTCGGCAGCGCCGACCTCGCCAAGGGGAAGTCCGCCGACGTTCAGACGCGCTATGCGGTCGGATCGATTTCCAAACAGTTCACCGCCGCGGCGCTGCTTCTGTTGCAGGAGCAAGGCAAGCTCTCGCTCGACGATCGGGTGGCCAAGTATTTCCCCGAGCTTACGCGCGCGAAGGAGATCACCATCCGGCAACTGCTCTCGCACACGTCCGGCTACGAGGACTTCGCGCCGCAAGACTACATCATTCCCGAGTGGATGCAGCCGACGACTCCGGCGGCGATCCTGGACCGGTGGGCAGAGAAGCCGCTCAACTTCGACCCCGGCACCAAGTGGCAGTACAGCAATACCAATTACACTCTGGCTGGAGAGATCTTCGAGAAGGTCGCGGGACAGCCCCTGGTGGCATTTCTGCGCGAGAAGATTTTCGATCCGCTGGGAATGTCTTCGGCCGGCGATTGTCTGTCCGTCAGTCCGGTGGATGCGGTTGCGTACACGCGTTATGCGGTGGGACCTCCGCGGCCGGCAGGGCGGGAGGCCAACGGATGGTATTTCGCGGCGGGCGAACTCTGCATGACGCCATCCGACCTGGCGAAATGGGACATCGCTTTTCTCCAAAAGAAGATTCTGTCCGCGCATTCTTACGAGGAGTTCACGCGCGAAGTGAAGCTGAATAATGGCGACCTGACGCACTATGCCTTGGGATTGACGCTCGGCGATGTCGGCGGCATGCCGACCTTGCAACATGGCGGCGAGGTCTCGGGCTTTATCTCCTCGAACATGATCTTGCCCACGCACAACGGAGCGGTGATTGTGCTATCGAACGAGGATGCCATCAGCCTGGTCGCGCCGCTTTCGCGGCAACTCGCCACCATGGCTTTTCTGCCGGAACAGCGCCAGCCTTCGGACAAAGATACCACCCAAGTGCGCTCGATTCTCGAAGGGCTGCGGAATGGGCAGATCAATCGCGCCTTGTTCACCGACAACGCGAATTCCTACTTCAGCGAGACCGCCCTGCACGACGAAAAAACATCGCTCGCCGCCTTGGGCAAACTGAAGAGCGTGACGGCGGTCAGCGAGAATCTGCGCGGCGGCATGACACACCGCACCTACCACGCGGAATACGAGAAGAAGACGCTGCTGTTAAACATCTACCTGATGCCGGACGGCAAGTTCGAGCAGTTCCTGGTGGAAGATCAGTTGTAGGCAGGCGACGCGATTTTGCGAGCGACCACCCGCAGGCGCCGATAGTCCATCGACCAAACGCCATCGGAGAAAAGGTCGGGCGCAGCGAACTCTTCAATCTGGCGGATACTCTCGGGTTGGCGCAATTCCTCGGGAAGCGCGCCGCCGAACATGGCAAGCCAGTTCGCGAGTCCGCGATCGCCTCCTTCCAGCCTGGTACGGCGGTCGAAGAGGACCGCGAACACCACCTCCAGGCCGTGACGCTCGAGGATCGAGGCATATTCTCCGATGCTCGGGAAGAACCAGGGATTCACGTCGCCGGGATCGGTGCCCTGCCGCGATCGTAGCGTGAGACGCACCGCGCGGAGCAACGCCCGCGTATTGCCATGGCCGCCGAATTCGGCGACCAATCGGCCTCCGTTGCGGAGTGCGCGAGCCATCGCCGCCGCGCCCTCATCGGCGCGCACCACCCAATGCAAGACGGCATTGGAGAAGATCGCGTCGAACTCCTGGTGGAAGGGCAGGTTGCAGATGTCCTGTACGTCAAAGCGGAGATCGGGGAAGTTCTCGCGAGCCTGCGCGATCATCGCCGGAGAGCTGTCGATGCCTGTGACCGCCGCGCCGGAGCGGGCGATCTCGGCAGTGAGCTGCCCGGTGCCACAACCGACGTCGAGGATGCGCTCGCCCGTCTGCGGAGCGAGTAGTCCAATCATCTCGCGGCCATATTCCCAGACGAACGAACAACTCGACTGATAGAGATTAGGATTCCACTCGCGGGTCACAATACGATTCTAAGCTGTGACGGGGGGAACGAGGCTTTTGGAGCGCTCCAGCGGACTCGTTGGAGTGGCTCGAAAAGCGTCCCGAGGAGTCGGGACGCTGCAGACACGAGTGTCCGCGCCACGTGGCGTCAGCGGACGGAAGCGAGAGCGTCCGGGGCGGGCTGGGGTCCCGGGGCGAAAGCCATCAGCGAAAGGGGGCCGAAAAGCGTCCCGATGAGTCGGGACGCTGCAGACAGGAGTGTCCGCGCCACGTCGCGTCAGCGGCCGGAAGCGAAAGCGTCCTGGGCGGGCTGGGGTGGCGGAAGCCGCAACGATGCGGAATCGTGCTTCGGTCCCAAGCCCAAAGCGATCAGTGAAAGCGAGTTGATTTTTCCGCTGGACTCCAGATTCTGCTCGCCCTGGAACCGCTTGAGGGCCTCCGTGGATGCGGAGTTCCAGGCGCCGTTGGCCTCTTCCGCACTTAAATATCCCTTGGCCACCAGTGCTTCCTGGATCTCTTTATACCGTTCGGGAGCGGGCGCCATCTGGCGGGCGCGCCACGTGCTTGCCGGAGCCGACGGTCTGCGGACACTCCGGGCGGACGTGGTACGAGTGCCGGGCGTCGCCTTCGGCGGGACCCGATACGAAACGGGGCGTTTGGCCGCCGTTGTACTGTGCACGGAAGCGCCATGTGCAGCGGGGGTTGGGGTACCCTTGGCAGGCGCCTTCTTCGCGGGGGAAGTAGATCCTTGGGCGCCCTGAGCCACTACGGCCAGTGCGCACACGAACGCACAACACAGGAATCCTCGCATAAGTTTCATAACAGTGTAACAATGCCAAGCACGTTTCGGGGTGGCTCCTTTGGTTAGTTTTCCCATTTTTCGTAGAATTTTCGCCTTTTCTCGTGGATTCCTGCAAAAAAGCGTATGCTTTTCCAACAAAAGGGCTGCCAAATGGTTAACTCCAGGCCCCGATATAATTAGGGGTAATGAAGCTGTCAGCCCTTTTTCTTCTTTTCGCAGCCTGGAATCCGGCGTTCGCGCAGAACCGGGATGGCGAGTTTGTCAAGCTGGCGGACCGGTATTTCGACGAGGCGGTTTTCAAGTTCGATCCCGTGCAGGGGACATACGCCGGTTTCCATCAGTACGATCGTGAACTGCCCGCCGGCACGCGCGCCGAAATACAGGCACAGGTCGCGGCGCTCAAGCAGTTCGAATCGCAGGTACAGTCCTTCGATGCGCGTGGCCTTTCGGCTTCCGTCGCCGCCGATCGCGAATTGGTGCTGGCGCAGATTCGCGGCAGCCTGCTGGCTCTCGAGGAGATCCGCGCTTGGGAGAAGAATCCCGACAACTACTCTTCCGGGGTGACCAACGCGATCTTTCTGATCATGAGCCGCAGCTACGCGCCTCCGGCGGAGCGCCTGCAATCGGTGATCGCGCGCGAAAAGCTGATCCCAAGGGTCTTTCAGGCGGCCCGCGAGAACTTGAAGAATCCGCCGCAGATCCTGACTCAGGTGGCGTTGGAGCAACTGCCGGGGATCGAGGGGTTCTTCCATGACGACGTGCCGGCGGCGTTCAGACAGGTCACGGACAAAGCGCTGGTGGCGGAGTTTCAGAAGAGCAATCAGGCGGTGATCGATGCCCTGAAGGCTTACGAGAGCTGGCTGAAAACGGACCTGCTGCCGCGCTCGCACGGCGATTTCCGCATCGGCACGGAGAACTATCGCAAGAAACTGCTCTACGACGAGATGGTCGATTTGCCGCTCAATCGACTGCTCGAGGTGGGGATGGAGAATCTGCGGCGCAATCAGGAGGAGTTCCGGCGGGTGGCGCAGCAGATCGATCCCAAGCGGAAGCCGGAGGAGATCCTGCAGGAACTGGAGAACGATCACCCGGCCGGAGACAAGTTGCTGCAGTCGTTCCGTGACGTGCTGGGCGGGCTGCGGAGCTTCGTGGTGGCGCAGAAGATCATTACGATTCCGTCGCCGGTTCCGCCGATCGTGCAGGAGACGCCGCCTTTTGCGCGCGCGCTGACCACGGCTTCCATGGACACGCCCGGTCCTTACGAAAAAGTCGCGAAAGAGGCGTTCTTCAATGTGACGCTGCCCGAGGCCAGATGGGACAAAAAGCAGACAGAGGAGTATCTGCAGGGATTCAATCGCGGGACGATTGTCAGCACCGCGGTGCATGAGGTCTATCCCGGGCACTACACGCAATTCCTGTGGATCGGGAATGCGCCGTCCAAAGTGCGCAAGCTGATCGGGTGCAGTTCGAATGCGGAGGGATGGGCGCATTACAGCGAACAGATGATGCTCGACGAGGGCTACGGCAAGGGCGATCTGAAGCTGCGACTGGGGCAACTGCAGGACGCTCTGTTGCGCAATGCGCGATATATCGCCGGCATCCAGATGCACACCGGGAGCATGACTGTGGAGCAGGCGACGGAATTCTTCGTGAAGGAGGGGTATCAGGTGCGGCCGGTCGCGGAGAAGGAGGCGAAGCGGGGCACGTCGGACCCGACATACCTGGTTTACACGCTGGGCAAACTGCAGATTCTCAAGTTACGGGAAGATTACAAGAAGATGAAGGGCGGGAAATTTACTTTGCAGGAGTTTCACGATGCGTTCATGGCGCAGGGGTATCCGCCCATCAAGATTGTGCGCCGCGCATTGTTAGGGAACGACTCGCCGGTGCTGTAGGGGAATTCGGGAATTGCGTAGCCTGTCCCCAGAATAGGAGGGGCTCAGAATAGGAGGGGCTAGAACAGGTGGACCAGGGCGACGGCGGCGTAGCCGAGGGTGGTGCCGATCAGCGCGCCGGCAAGGACGTCGCTGAGGAAATGCATGCCGAGCAGTATGCGGGAAGCGGCGATACAGACGGCGCAGAAGATCAGGCCCACCGCGAGTCCGGGGTAGAAACGGCTCAAGGACATCGCCACAGCGCAGGCCGTAATCGTGTGGCCGGAGGGGAACGAGAACTGATCGGGCGGCAGGAGAGTCGCCCAGCAGTGCGGTTCGAGCGCGCAGGGGCGCCGGCGGCCGGTCGCTTTCTTGAGCTTCAGGAAGATCGCGATGCCGACTCCCGACGCAAGTGCGGCGGAACCGACCGCGAGGAAGCGAGTGCCGCCTCCGAATAACAGGATCATCACGCCGAGGGCATACCAGAACCAGCCGTCACCGCCGCGTGTGGCGCAGATCATCCAGACGCGAATCCAGCGAGGGGCGTACCAGCGGTTCACCCGGCGCATCAGACGCTGGTCGCGCTGATCGACAAACGTAAGCGCATTGGACAGCGTCATATCTCATATCTACGCCTGTTATCGCTACAATACGGTGAATCCTCGGAAAAACATAGGTTAAGCAGTACGTTTTGGTTCTATTCAGAAGTGAAGCGACATACCGAAGTCGGCAATCGGATGATTTCTTCCGCTAACACCGCCCAGTTCCCGTCCAGTTACAAAGTCCCGCAGTTCTCCGCGGACACTCAATAATCGGGTGAGCCGGAAATCGATCCCACATCCGAAATCGAAGGCGCCGTGATAGTTCGAGTTCCGGTAGCTTCGGACCACTGGACCCACATCTTCCTCCTCGACATCGAATCTCGCGAATCCGCCGCCCCCCGCCAAGAAGAGGGTTACGCGCCGCGCCGGCGAAAAGCTGAGGCGCAAGCCCGGTGTTTCGAACAGCGCGTTGTGACTAATCTGGAAGACACCCTGGCCGAGGTTGCTCCCAGAGCGACTCTCCGAGGTATTCGGGAATTCGAGCCACAGGTCTGCGAATGAAAAGGAGTGGATTGTGTGCGCAAAACTGCTTTGGATGCTCCAGTCGCTCGATATCTTCACAGTTGCCCCGGTAAGTCCGATCACCTGACTGCTTCCCAGCGAAAGAGACGCCAGAAAGCTCACATCGCTGTTCTGCGGCCCGGCGGGCTTTGGCTGTTGAGCTTCCAACGGGACGGCCAAGGTGAATGCCAGCAGCATCGGAATTGGTATGGATCGCATCACGGAAGGCCTCCTCAGGAATAGTAGGCGAGAGCCTGAACTGGAGCGACGTTTTTCCGATGAACGGTCGTAAATACCGGTGGATGGTCTCCTCTGCGCGGCCCCGTTCACGGGTCGTCGCAACCACCCATCCGATGGTCCTACCGCTCGTCGGAATGCGATTGTCGTTCGCGAATTGGCTCCCCTATACTGAAGCTCGGAACAGGCAGAATGCGGCGCGCGGTTGCAATCATAGTGGTATTCGCGATGTGCGGTACGCAGCTCTACGCGTCCGAAGGCAGTTCCTGGAACAAGCTGCGCTATGCGGGTGGCACCGTTCAGGTAAAAGTCAATCCCTACGACTACAACACTACGCTCAAGGTCACCAGCGACGAAATCACCTTGAGCTTCACACACAGCAAAACCGTAGTACGCATCAAGCCCGACCAAGTCACCAGCCTCAGCTATGGACAGGAGGCCCATCGGCAGGTCGCCGATGTGGTGGCGCTCAGCCTGGTGCTGACCCCGCTCGCACTGTTCGGGCTGTTGCACGTCAGCAAAGACCACTTCGTCGGGATCGTCTATCATACAGAAGACGGGAAGCCCGCCGCGGTTCTCCTCGAGGCCGACAAGACCAATTATTGGCTCATCTTGCAGGTTTTGAAAGGCGTCACCGGCAAACCTGTAGACAAAGCACCTTAAACGCCGTGGAGTCTCATGCTGGGCTATAAGCTTCTCTATCTCGCCTCGCTGATCACCTTCACCTTCGGTGCGCTCACGTTTTCCGTATTGACCCTCTACTACTGGCGCATGCGGCGGCTGCACCAGCAGCGCGGGCGGCAGGTGGCGCTCCCCGCTTTGACTCTGGTCTGTGCCGCGGCGTTCCTAATGAACCTGGTATTGCGGATCGGCGATGCATTGCACTCGGATGCCGGCTGGATCACGGGCCTCACTTTGTCACTGGTGATCGTGACCGGTGTCTTGCCGCCGCTGCTGTTCCATTTGATCTATAGCCAGGAATCCAGCGCCTTGCCGGCCCGGAGGATGTGGCCCTGGTTGCTCGCCACATTCTACGGACTCAGCATTTTCACCGCTCTGATCAGAGGACTGGAAGACACGGAGATCCTGGCCACCGGTTGGGGCGAACTTCTCGACCAAGTGCCACCCTTGATGCTCGGCGCCGCGGGTGCGCTGGGACTAGCGGCACAGTTTCTCTCGCGGCGGGCTTTGAACCCGCTCGAGCGCCATCATCGCGCGTGGAATCGCGTGCTGCTCTGCCTGACGCTCCTGTGCGCCGCGGCCAATCTGGCGTGGCCGGGCTCGCTGGTGAGCCTGTTCCCGGATTACCTGGTCCTGAGCTTCTTCTGCGTGACGCTATATTTCCAGGAAAGGCTGATTTTTTTCGATCTGCTCATCAAACGCGGCGCGTTCTTTGCGGTCGCCCTGGTGGGCCTGACCCTTTTCTTCGCTTTGGCCACTCGCATCTTCGAACGCTTGCCCGTGGACTGGAGCAGACCGTGGATCTGTGCACTGCTGCTGTTGCCATTCTGGCTGATGGGGCCGTGGATTTATCGCCGTCTGGAGCAGTCCATCGACCACGTGTGGCTGCGCCGACGATACTCTCCCGCCGACGCCGAGCGGCAATTCATCCACGAGATTCAAGCCGCGGCCACAGACGACGACCTGCGGCAACGCGCCGCCGCAAGCCTCAGCGACATCTTCCAAACCAAGGCGGAGGTGGGTTTCACCGCGGAGAGGAGTGGCGATGGCCTGGTGGACGGGAGCCTCTGGTGCGACCTGGAACAGAATGACGGGCGCATGGGATGGATCGCTCTCGATGCGCGGCCGAATTCGATTCCTTACCTCAGCGACGATCGGCGATTACTGCAATCGCTGGCGCGCACTCTAGGCGTGGTGCTCGAAAATGTCCGCTTCCGGCAGCAGCGGCTGGCGCAGGAGGAACGCGAGCAGCAGCTTCGCTGGCTGGCCAGCCGCGCCGAATTGAAAGCGCTCCGCGCACAGATCAATCCGCACTTCCTCTTCAACGCACTAAACGCAATCGCGGGTCTGATCACCGTACAGCCTCAACTGGCCGATGAGACCGTGCAGCAACTGGCGGAAGTTTTCCGGTACACCTTGCGCAAATCGGAGAAGGAGTGGGTGCGCCTGGACGAGGAAGTGGAATTCGTCAACGCCTATCTTCAAGTGGAGCGGGCGCGCTTTGGCGAGCGGCTGCAAATCGAAGTGGTGGTGGACCCAGAGGCGGGCGCCGTCCCGGTACCGTCCATGACAATCCAGCCGCTGATCGAGAACGCGATCAAGCACGGCGTGTCCGCACTCGAAGGACAGGGGTCAATTCGCTTGCGCGCTGCGATTCAAGGCGAGCTGCTGTGCGTCGAGGTGATCGACAACGGTCCAGGGTTTCCGGGGGATTTCTCGCTGACAGACGCGGAGAGCGCGCAGGGACACGGACTGCGCAACGTAATCGAAAGGCTGACTCGTTATTTTGGCGATGCGGCCCATTTATGTTGGGAGTCGGGAAACCGTAATACGCGTGTCTGGATTACCATTCCAACATCGCCGGCGCCGGTTGCGGGGCTCTCCCAGGCGGCGCTCTCCGCGGGGAGGATCTCGTAATGCGCGTGCTGATTGTAGATGACGAGGCGCCGGCGCGTGTGCGGCTTCGACAACTGCTGTCGGCTCATGCGGACGTGGAAGTAGCGGGAGAAGCCGAGACCGGGACGGAGGCGATGAAGCTGGCAGAAGAGCTCAAGCCCGAAGTGCTCCTGCTCGACATTCAAATGCCGGGTTGCAGCGGCATCGATGTGGCAGCCTGCCTCGCCCAGCCGCGGCCACGGATTGTCTTCTGCACCGCCTTCGAACAGCACGCCGTGGATGCCTTCGAGTTGAATGCGGTGGACTATCTGCTGAAGCCCATCAGCCGGGTGCGCCTCGCACAGGCTCTCGACCGGATCCGCTCCCTGGCGGCGGCCAGTGCGGATTCGGCAGTGGACCGCACGGTCCGCAGCCAGACTTTCAGGCCGGTTCGCTTTCTGGTTCGCAACGGCGCGCACTATACGGTGGTGGGCGAAGCGCGAGTGCTGTACTTCGCTTCTGAGGAGGGGTTGACGCGGTTGGTTGCCGAGACCGCGCAGTACTGGATGGATCCTACACTCAACGAACTCGAAGAGCGATTAGATGCGACACGTTTTTTTCGCATTTCGAGAGCGGCGTTGATCAATCTCAATGCAGTGATGGAAGTGTTTCCGCTGCCTGGCGGTTCAGGCGAAGTACTGTTGAAGAACGGGCAGCGCCTGGAAGTAAGCCGCCGGCGTTTCCGCGATCTGCTGCAATCGCTGGAAGGGCGCCGGTAAGCGGAGTGACGCAGCGAAAAGCGTCGACAAAAGTGTCGACGCGGCAACAGGAGTGTTTGCGCCACCGGTTGCCCGCGAAGACCTTGATACGCCGCTTCTCACGTTTCTCAAATCCACCCACTATAATGAGAGACGTGGGTACTTACGCCCATAGACAGGAAACCAGGAATGTCCTCCGAGCAATCCGACAGCTCGACACAGACACTCGCGACGATCCTGGCCGTCGACGATGACCGATCGGTTCTTGGTTTTCTCGATCAGAGTCTCCGGATGGCCGGCTACAATGTCCTGCTGGCGGACAGTGGATGGAATGCGATCGAAGTTTATGAGAAGGCCAAGGAGCACGTTCATCTGCTGCTCACCGATGTCATCATGCCAGACCTGACCGGGCCTGTGGTAGCGGAGCGCTTGCGCTCCGTCCAGCCGGATCTGCGGGTATTGTTCATCTCGGGTTTTCACGATGCCGATGTGGTGCAGCGCTTCGTCATGCGAAAGGGTTTCACGCTGCTGCCCAAGCCTTTCACCTTGGACGGTCTGCTGCGCGTGGTGGAACAATCGCTGAGTGCCAGTCCGCGTTAGGCGTTCGAGTCCGCCTTAAGCGTCCGATATAATCACACTGATCCTTCCAGGAGGTCCTTGTGATGGTGCGATCCACGATTCTGATGGTCACCGCCGCTCTGTGTGCGGCCTGGGCGCAAACGGTTCCCAACCCCACCCCGACGGCCCCGCCGCCCGGCCGCGGCGGATTCGGCCCGCCGATCAAATCCCCGGAAGTCTCCGCGGACGGCCGGATCACGTTTCGTCTGCGTGCGCCGAATGCGAAGGAAGTCTTCGTGACCGGAATGGGACAGCGCCTTGCGATGCAGAAGAACGAACAAGGCATCTGGACCGCGACGACGGATCCGATGAAGCCCGACATCTATTCGTATTCGTTCTCGGTGGACGGAGCCACTTTCACTGACCCGGCGAACGGGCAGTTCAAAACTTCCTATAACAGCGCGGGCCAGAGCGTGGTGCACGTGCCCGGGACGGTAAGTTGGGAGCCGGCTCCCGGCGTGGCGCGTGGTGCGGTGACGCGGCACTTCTATCACTCGGCGGTGGCCGGCGACGATCGTGATTTCTGGGTCTACACGCCTGCCAATTACGATCCCAAGCGCAAAGAACCTTATCCCGTGCTTTACCTGCTGCACGGCCTCGGCGACGAATCCAGTTCGTGGACCGGCGTGGGAGCGGCGAACGTGATTCTCGATAACTTGATTGCGGAAGGCAAGGCCAAGCCGATGATCATGGTGAATCCGCTGGGATACGGAACGGCGGGAGGAGGAGCAGGTCCGACGGACATGCTCGAATTTTTCGCCAAGGCCCTGGTGGATGAGGTGATGCCGCAGGTGGAGAAGGCGTACCACGTGTCGAAAGATCGCAACCAGCGCGCCATCGCGGGGCTGTCGATGGGAGGAGCGGAAGCTACCTTCACCGGCCTCAATCATCTGGATAAGTTCGCGTGGATCGGTTCTTTCAGCGGCGCATATGTCATGTGGCCGGGCGCCAATGGACGACGGCCCGCCGGCGGGCCACCGGCTGGCACGATTTCCCCGGGAGGTCCGGCGGTTGTGGGCGGCGTGGGGGCGCCGGCGAATCCGACCGCGCCTCGAGGAGGGCGCGGCACGCCGACCATCGACTCCGAAATCATGCCGAAGGACTTTCCGAATCTGAGCGCCAAATCGAATTCGCAGATTCGTCTGCTCTGGATCGCGTGTGGCACGGCGGACAGTCTGATCGGGGTCAACCGGCAGTTCAAGGAATGGCTCAAGTCGAAGGATGTCCATTTCAGCGAACTGGAGGTGCCGGATGTGGCTCATGTGTGGCCGCTCTGGCGTCAGAATCTGACGGACTTCGCACCCTTGTTGTTCCGGTAGCAGGCCGATCACGGATTCAATCCGGACCTACGTCCTCACCGTGAGCGTATCGGTCGGCAACACACAACCCCGGCACACCGGCAGGATACGACAGCAAGCCGAGATGGCATACATCACGGGCTCAACGGCTACAGGGAAATCCGGGTATCCTTGCCATCGCCGTCGTTAACAATCCGCCATTAACCAACGTAAACACTGCGCGCAACGATCCTCGGCCCTAATCGAAAGCCTGATGACGTTTCCGCGCAGAGTCAGCGCTCAAGATTTCGACGTGCGAATCCCTCTGCTCGCCGGCCGCACTTTTAGCGATGTGGACCGGGCCGGCGCACCGCTGGTCGCCATGTCACAATCAGACACTCACGCGGCACCTGTTCCCAGGGCGCGATCCCTCGGGACCACAACATCCAGGATCCTGGCGCTGACGCGTCTGTTACCGTGGTCGGCGTGGCAAAGACTCTCCGCAGATGAGCTTTGAGCGCCCTGCGCAGGGCGAATTGTACCAATCGTACCAGCAATATATTTTCGCCGTATTCATATCGACGATCGTAGTACGGACACACGGCGATCGAGAGAAGTCGGAATTCGCGTGGCGTTAGGCGCCACCATGACGGATGTCGTAAGAACGGTGCTGTGGGATGCCTCGCGGCCTCTGCTATGCGGGCTTGCGGCAGGAGTAGTCGCGGCGGTGTTTCTGTCCCGTTTTCTAACGAGCCTCTTATTTGAAATCCGGGGATACGATCCGGCCAGCTATGCGGGCGCGAGCTTGTTTCTGTTGGTGGTGGGGGCGTTGGCGTGCTTGTGGCCCGCCTGGAAGGCGGCAGTGCGAAATCCTGTGGAAGCGCTACGAGAATAGCTCTGCCGAGCTAAGAGGCACCCGTACTGCCGCTGTCCACGCGACGGCCACCACCTGCTGTTTTCTTTCGTTTGCGGACGGGGCGGCTGCTTGCGGGAAGCTCGCCCATCCACTCCTGCTCCCTGCTCCGATGTTTGCCCGCTTCCTGCAACCGCTCCAGGCTGGAGATGGCCGCGTTGAGGTTCTCGAGTTCCTCGTGAAGCTGTTGCAAAACTTTGGCGAGATCCATCGATGAGGCCCTCCTGCAGAATAGTACGTTTCCGTCCGAAAACAAATCAGAAGATGCTTAGATCCCATCGGGAATTCCCAGCATCAAGGACCCCGGCGACCCGTCGGATCGCCCGGAAAAAGTGAACGTTAGTACGTTCACACGGTTGGGTGAAGCAGGGCGTCCTCCTGCATGGCTGCGGGATCGGTGTAGGTTTGCAGGGAATCAAGGGATTCGAGCACGCGCTCTAACAGGCTGTCGGTCTGGGAAACCGTGGTCTTGAGGACTTCGATGGAGTGGGCCTGCGTGGTCAGCCGGTCGTCAAGCGAAGCCATGGTTTTAGACAGCAATTGCTCCATGGCGGAGACGATTTGTGCCGTGGAAGGAACTTCCGCCAGTTTACCCGCATGCACTTCCAAACGTCCTTCGATCTGGGTGAAGCGATCTGCGTTGGCCGACTCCTGTGCGGCCAGGCGGTTTTCGAGCCGGGAAATGGAATTTTTCAATTCTTCGGTGACCGCCGGGTCGAGGGAGGTTGGAGTGCGTTCCCGGCGGGACAGCGTGAGTGCACCCGCCGCCACCCCCGCGAGGAAGATCGCTACCCTGGGAACGATGTTGATAGCTTTTTCCATCGGTGATTCACTTATAACTCGAATCCGGAAACCTATGCAAGTCCTAGGGTTAGTAATCGGGGTACTAGGTACGTACCCTGTTGCCGACCATCACGGACAATTGGCATTCTGGCTAAGGTATCATCCGCCACAATAATAGGAGACGTCTGGTTGACCCATGGTCGCGAATTCGGTTTCGTCCTAAGGGCGCCTGCCGAATCGGTGCTCTTCCTGGAGTGCGACCGTCAGGGTCAAGTGCTCTGGTTGAGCGAGGGTGCACGCGCAGTTCTCGCGAACCCTGGCAACCTGGTAGATGCCATTCCGGCCGGAGATCCCACGGGAGCGATCGGATTGCTCCGCCTGACTTCCGTGGCGTACTTTTTTCGGCTGCTGGAGCGGGGAGACAGGGTATTACTAGGCGTGAAAGTCACCCAACTGGAAGACGCGCAGAACAATCACGACACCGGGTTAATGCGGATTCAAAGCAACCTGCTGCGGCACTGCTTCCGCTTGCAGCATGTGGAGCGAGACCTGTCGACTCTGGCCCGCCAAAGGCGGCGCGGCGGAGGACGGCCTTCTGTGGTTCAAATTGAGCGTGAGCGCCAGCGTCTGGGCAGGGAGCTGCACACCGGCGTGGGCCAGATTCTCGCCGCCATCCGCTTGCAGTTGGAGATCATCGGCGCACAGGTGCCGGAACCGTCACCAACCGTAAAGGACGCGCTGGGCCGCATCTCACTCCTGTCCAACGAGGCTTTGGAACAAGTGCGGTCAGTCTCCCGCCGATTGCACCCGCCTGAATGGCAGCGGTTGACGCTCGAAAACGCCCTGCGTCAACTGTGGGACCTGAGCGGGATTCCGCAGCGTTACGAGGCTACGCTAAACATTGCGGCGCTACCGCACGAACCCACTCTCGAAGTGAAGGTTCTGATGTACCGCGCGGCACAGGAGGCTTTATCGAACCTGGCGCGCCATTCGCAGGCGACCAAGATCGACCTGTCGCTCCACCTCATCGGTGAGTCCGTGGTTTTGAAGATCCAGGACAATGGCGTCGGGTTCGACGTTCGCCGGCAATTTTCAGCCCCACCCAATGTGGCATCCGGAATCGGCTTGCGCTCCATACGCGAGCAGGCCGCTTCGGTTGGCGGTAAGTTTGTCATTGACAGCAGCCCGAGTGGCACTACACTGGAAGTTTCCGCGCCATTCTCCCGGACACTCCCGTGACCCAATCTATTTCGAAGGAACAGCATGCAGGACGCTAAGCAGATTACAGTGATTCTGGCGGACGATCACGCCATCGTGCGAGAGGGAATCGCAGCCTTGTGCGAGAGTAACGGCCTGCGAATACTCGGCCAATGCTCCGACGGCGCCGCGGCGCTGGATATGGTCAATTCCCTGCGGCCCGACTTCGCCATTCTCGATCTGCAAATGCCCGGGATGACGGGCGTCGAAGCCATCCGCCGGCTGCGCCAGGCCGGGTGCGCGGCGAAACTCATGATCCTCTCGATCAGCCGGGAAGAGGGCACAGTGATGGAGGCTTTACGCGCGGGAGCCGATGCCTACCTTCTGAAGGACGGTCCTTCGCGGCATCTGCTCGACGCCATCAGTTTTGTTCGCGACGGAGGGATTTATGTCTCGCCGTTGCTCAAGGGAGCGGGCATGTTCACGAAGCCCGGCCAGAGCCAGGTAGAGGATCCAGTGGCTTCCCTGAGCCCGCGCGAGATGGAGGTCTTTTCCTACCTGGTGAACGGGCTGCGGGCGAAGGATATCGCGGACCTGCTGGAGATCAGCCCAAAGACGGTGGACACCTATCGGGCCAGCCTGATGCGCAAACTCAAGGTCCACGACCTGGTTGCGTTGGTGAAGTTCGCGATCGAACGGAACCTTACGACCACTTCCTGATGGGAACGCATTGCGCCGGACCCTTGCGGAGCGGAAACCGCCGATAGTTCTCCAGAGAACGGATTAATTCGTCAACGACAGCCTTGCGTGAGTAGAGCCGCTCGAGAGCGCGGTTGCGCAACTCGTCGCTCACTTGCTTCTGGCGGTCCCAATCTTTCAAGTCAGACATCGGCATAAATCGGATCCGGAAATTCCCTTACTCGCAGTTTGCAAGCATTTTTCTGGCGAGGGAAACAACTCAGGATATCTTCAGAAAATCAGTAAATCAAGCATTAGTCAGGAAAGTCGTACTAACTTTTTGCACTTCTTCGGTACTAGCCGAAAATGTCTCACATCGCGAATCATATCGTGCTACGATATATCTAGGAAGGGCCTTAATCTGTGACATCCCGCGATCTCTCCGTCTCCGACTACCAAGCCTTGGCCGGCCTGCGTTTTCAGATCCGGTGCTTTCTGCGGTTTAGCGAAACCGCGGCTCGCGCGGAGGGTCTGGAGCCCCAGCAGCACCAACTGTTACTCGCGATTCGCGCCATGGACCAACAGGGCGGACCCACTATCGGTCATTTAGCCGACCACTTACTCATTCAGCACCACAGCGCGGTCGGTTTGATCGATCGGTTGGCCTCTCACGGACTGGTGGAGCGCGCCCGCAGTGAGGCGGACCGCCGCCAGGTTCGAATCCGTTTGACTGTCGAGGGTGAAGAGAAATTGAGGCGGCTGACGGCAGAGCACCGTTCGGAATTGCGAAATTCCGGGCCGCTTCTGGTGGCCACATTGGGCGCATTGTTGGAGGGTCTTTCCAAAACTGAGGAGGGCAATGTTTCCGAAACTGAAGACTGCCGTGCATAGAATGTCGAAACCGGCGCAAGCGGTGGGACCCGCGCATCTGGGTGACTTCACGATCACTCCCCGAGTGCTTTCCATTTCGTGTCTCGCGATTGGGATCGGGTTCATCAGTTCGTACGTGGCGTATGTCCTGTTGAAATTGATCGGGCTCTTCACCAATCTCTTCTTCTTTCACCGGTGGAGCACCGCCATGGTTTCTCCCGCCGACAATCACCTGGGAGTGTGGGAAGTGGCAGTGCCGGTGGTTGGCGCGCTGGTGATCGGGTTGATGGCGCGATACGGGTCGGACCGCATTCGCGGCCACGGCATTCCGGAAGCCATCGAAGCGATTCTGATCAATGGCAGCAAAGTGGAACCCAAGGTGGCCATATTGAAGCCGCTTTCGAGCGCGATCTCGATCGGCTCGGGCGGTCCGTTCGGCGCAGAGGGGCCAATCATCATGACTGGGGGAGCCATCGGATCGATGATTGCGCAGCTTTTTCGCCTTACCAGCACCGAGCGCAAGACGCTGCTGGTGGCGGGCGCCGCGGCCGGCATGTCGGCGACTTTCGCCTCGCCGGTGGCGGCGGTGCTTCTGGCTGTGGAACTTCTGCTGTTCGAATGGAAGCCGCGCAGCCTGATTCCCGTGGCCTTGGCCAGCGTGACCGCGGGTGCGGCGCGCCGTTACATCCTGGGCTTGGGACCGTTGTTTCCGGTTCCGGCGCACCCAGTCTTCATCGGTCCGCAAGGGCTGGCAGGATGCGTCGTAGCCGGGATCCTGGCGGGCGCACTTTCGGCATTGCTCACGGTTTCGGTGTACGCCGCAGAGGATCTTTTCGGCAAACTGCCGATTCACTGGATGTGGTGGCCTGCCTTGGGCGGACTGGCGATCGGCTTGGGCGGGCTGATCTTTCCGCAGGCATTGGGGGTTGGTTACGACACGATTGGCGCTCTGCTGCAAGGTGATGTTCCACGGAATCTGATCCTGGGAATTCTGCTGGTGAAATCCGCAATCTGGGCGATCTCGCTGGGCTCCGGGACGTCGGGAGGCGTATTGGCGCCGCTCTTGATGATGGGCGGAGCGTTGGGCGGACTGGAGGCTATGGTCCTGCCGCACGAAGGTGCGGGGTTCTGGCCGCTGGTGAGCATGGGCGCAATTCTCGGCGGGACGATGCGTTCTCCTTTCACCGGTGTAGTGTTTGCGCTGGAGCTGACTCACGACGTCAACATGCTGCTACCGCTCCTGCTGGCGGTCACGATCGCGCATGGCTTCACGGTGCTGACGCTGCGGCGTTCCATCCTCACGGAAAAGGTAGCGCGGCGCGGCTATCATTTGAGCCGTGAGTATACAGTGGATCCGCTGGAGATTCTATTCGTGCGGGAAGTGATGCGCACCAATGTCGTGGCGCTGCCGGCGACAATGTCCACGGCCGAGTTGGCGGCCTCGCTGCAGTCGAACCATCATCGGCGCGGGCAGTGGCTCTACCCTGTGATCGATGCCGATCAGACCTTGCGGGGCGTGATCACGCGCAATGCCCTGCAGCACTTGCAGCGTGATGGGGGCTCACCGGACCGGCCGCTTGCAGACGTTGCCAATCGCGAGCCGCTGGTGGCGTACGCCGGAGAACCTTTGCGGGTGGTGGTGAATCGAATGGCCGAAAGCGGGCTGACCCGCTTTCCGGTTTTAGAACGGGGAGACTCCAGGAAGTTGGTCGGAATGGTATCGCTCGACGATCTGCTGCATGCGCGCACGCGCTCGATCCAGGAAGAGTCGCAGCGCGAACGCGTGCTCCGGCTGCGTGTTCCATTTGCTGTTCGTGAGTGACCAGGTTTCGAAGAAGAAGACCACTCCCTCACGGTCGCGGCTCGTAAGTTCGCGATACGGGCGACTGCGAGGCGCGCGCGTGAGCAAGCGACCTTGACTGCTTCGCGGCGTGGCGGCAACGCTCCCTCACGGTCGCGGCTCGTAAGTTCGCGATACGGGCGCTTGCGAGCCGCGCGCGTGAGCAAGCGACCTTGACTGCTTCGCGGCGTGGTGGCAACGCTCCCTCACGGTCGCGGCTCGTAAGTTCGCGATACGGGCGCTTGCGAGCCGCGCGCGTGAGCAAGCGATGTCCCATCGCTACGTTGGGCAGTCGGATTTTCCCAGCTCATGGCATGGCTCGTCATCAGAGAGTCGGGGGCGCAGCGGGAGTTACGGGCATGTCAACGAGGCGCGCCCGTGTCAGAGAGTCGCGGGCGCTTCAGGAATTCGCGGGCGTGTCCGCAATCCGTGTGCGGCGACAAGTGACGGCCACTAGGTGCGCACACGCAGACGCCACGCGATGAAGACCAGAAGTGAACCGATAAACAGCAGTGCCAGGGTGCCGGGTTCGGGCACGACGGAGAACTCCGTCACTAAACCTTCGGTGTCGTTTACCGAAGCAGTCGGGGAGCCGATGTCGCCGTGAACGCGCGAGACGGAATCTCCGAAATCGAACTCGGAGTCGAAGCCGCCTGCCAGGCCGGAGGGAGTTCCCGAGTTGTTCTTCACATCCAGCAGCAGATTTCCGTTGCCAGGGTTGTAGAAGAACGGAGTCATAAAATTGATGACGATATCGAAATCCTTCGGTCCTCCGGCGGGACCGGTATTCGCACTCGACAACGTCAAGGGGCCACTATAGACGACTGTGTTATCGGGCCCGACGTTATCGGCGAAGGTATCGCTCAATGCATCGGGGGCCGCCTGCGTGGTCGACAGGTCGATCTCAATATTGGCAATCGATAGCGAGAACATCTCACCCAGGGGGCCATCCGGTCGAAAAGCGATCGAATCGATCAACCCGGCACCGGGAAACTGGTCGGCGGCGTACACCTGCTGGTAGCGCATGGGGTCGATGCTGTCGAACGGGAAGTTGTTGTTAGCATTTCCTTCCGTATTGGCAAGAGAATTGGGGACCACCACGGATGCTTGCGACACGGCGGCACAACTGAGAAACAGTACGAGGGAACACAGGTAGCGCATATTCTTTTCTTCACTCCGGCGGCCAGTCGAGTGGCAAGCCTAGGTGAAAGTAACATTTTCGGCTTTGAGGTAACTGTACAAAAGTGACCAGGGAAAGTACGGGCGCGGCGGCCGTGGTGCGATTACTCCCGCACTGGGCTTCGGGTTTGTGATCTAACACGAACTTAAGCTGCGCACGAGTCCCTGAACGCGTAGCTTTCGAGCAAATCTAGTGCAAGATGGTAATCGACCGTACGTAAGCCTGACGTGCCGGACCACCTCGAGGTCGCGAGATCACCGACTTGGTCCCAAGTTCTATGGGATTACTCAGAAGCCGCCAATAGAGGGAACACGTCGCGTTCCTCTTCGATGATGTTGTGCTGTGCGATGGCGAGAAACCGGCGCGCCAGTGCCAACATGTCACGATCGTGTCCCTCGATCCTCGCTTCCTCGAATCTTTGTGCGGCCTCACACGCCTCTTCGTGCTGGGCGACCATCTTCGCCGCCAATTGCGGCTCATGACGCGCGAAATCGCGCAGCAATGGCTCCTCGCCGAGATAGTGCTCGCGCGCGAGGCTGGCGGCCGATGTCAGAGTCCCGGCGATGTCTGCCTTCGTGGCAATCGCAGTTTCCAGGGCGTCGAGATGGCGCTCCAGAATCCGGTGATCCCGGCACGACGCAACGCTATCGTACATAGACTTGGAAGGGCGCCCAGTAATAGGGCTTGTGCCGGGCGTCGTGCGAGTGGAGGAACTGCAGCTTCACCTCACGCAATGCCTTCGCTGGATCCATTCCCTTCGCCACTCGTTGATACAGCGGTTGCATGAAGAGGGCGGTGGATCGATCACTGACATCCCAAAGTGAAGCCACTACGTTGCGAGCACCTGCGCTGAGAAAGGCAGAGGCAAATCCGACCAAACCTTCGCCGGCGTAGGTGCGTGCGCCCGCACTGCTGCAGGCTGAAATGGTGACCAAGTCGGCAGAGAGCGGGATCTCCTGGACCTCGCGTGCGTACAACTTGGACGATTCGGCGCCCTGCGAAAGAAGGACAGCGGAGTCGAAGGGGCTATCCCGATTGGCTACCGCATGCGCGGCGAAGTGGATTGCGCCAAACTGGAACGGCTTGGCAGCGCGATATCCTTCGGGCTTGGCGTTCTCGCCGATTCTGACAGTGGCATTCTTGCCGTATAGTTCGGCGATCCCGTTAATCTCGTTGTGTGCGTTCGGCAATTGGGCCGTGGCGTTCAGCGCAGGATCCCCAATCAGCAGAATCGAACGACTGGCGCCAGCGGTTGGGCGCCGCTGGCGCAAGAGGGCGAGGGACGGAGCGACAGTCACGATTGCATCTTCAATCCAATATTTGCCCGTAGGCGCGATCAGGGTCTCGAAATTCAGTTGGTGCAGGCAGCCATCGGGAACCACTACAACGCGAGATCCGGGCAGGAGGAGTTTTTGCGCGGGCGCGACCAGAAGCTCATAAAGTCTGCGCGCGAGCGACTCGTCGGCATTTTCGTCCGTGACGCTTTTCGAATACCGTTCCACCATTTCGCGAATATGGTCTTCCCGGCCCAGAGGAATTGCCTGCGAGTCATTTGCGGTAGTGACCCAAAGGTATGACTGTGACGGCGCGAGCCAGTACGAAAGCAAGACCGACCCCGTGCGGCGCGCCACGGATGAGAAATCCTCCCCTTCGGAACCGGTTCCCAACTTCTCGGCAAGCAGGCGGGCACGGCGCGATTCGACGAATTCCAGGGCGTCTCGCTTGCGGCCCTGGGCCATCAGAAAGTCGACATACTCATGGTTGAAGTGGGTCAGACGGCTGGGAAACGTCAATTTGGATTGGCTGTTGAGGAGCGTCGACCAAGAATCGTCCAAAATGCCGATGGCCGCGCGATATTCCCGCTCTGCACGCTCCGGGTCGCCCTTCCGGTCGTATAGCTCGGCGAGCCCCTCGTGGATTTCCCATTGCCGGTCCGGGTCGTCGGGATCGGATTTGAGAGCATCCACCAGGTATTGTTCCGAGGCATCATAGTTGTTCTTATCGAGAGAGATTTGGGCCGCGTTGAGCAAAGGGAGGACGTTTACGACGGAACTGTTGAGCCTTGACTGCAACTCGAGGGCCTGGCGGTTATACGAGTCGGCAGACCGGAAATCGCCGATTGCGAGGTAAGTCGAAGCGATATTAGTCAACCAGAGCGCCTTTGCCGCTTGCAGATGGTGACTCTCCGCGAGGGTGAGAGCCCGCCGGTAGTTCGAGAGGGCGCCTTGATAATCCTGGCGGGAATAACGGGCGCTCCCCAGGTTACCCACAGCGATCTGTTGATCGTCCCACAGCCCTAGCTTCTCGAAACGAGGCTCGGACTCGGAAAAGTATTTCTCTGCTCTTTCAAAATCTCCCAAACGGTAATAGCACCATCCCATGTTATCGATGGTCTTAGCCGTGGCTCGGAGGTTGTTAGAGTCCTCGGAGACTTGACGCGACTGCTCGAACCAGAGCAAAGCCTCGTCATAGCGATAGCTTCTCAACATCAGGTAACCCAGCGTGCCCAATACGGCAGATTGCCAATATGGGTCGTGGCGCCGTTCGGTTATGGCTGCCGCTTCCCGCAACTCCGATTCCGAAAGTTCGAATTTGCCGGATTCCACGAGAAGGGGGGCACGTCTCACTTCGATTTCGGGGAGGAGGTCTTCCAAGGACAAGGCCCTGCTCCTTCGCAGGGCCACGTCCAGTAGTCCAATTGCCTCGACATTGTTGCGGGCGATCTGCGCGCGGTCTTTCAACAAGCGCACTTCGAGGTGATCCCGGTCGGGGACGCTTGAAGAGGGAGACGACTGCAGTCCTGGAAGAGCCGCCTGAATGTCGCCGCGCGCCAGCGAAATCTCAGCATGCAGCAACAGAAAATTCCAATACCAAGCGGTTTCCGGGGAGTTGCGCCACGCCGCCGCACCGGCCTCGGCTTTTTTCAGAGCCTCGGAAAAATTGCCCGCCTTAAAAGCGGATTCAGCCTGAGCGTAGACGGCCGCGGGATTGCGGTGTGCCTCACCGGCGCAACCGGTCCACACCAGGAGACCCAGGAGTAAAAACGCAAAGACCTTATGGGTACGTGTGCCCGTTGCCTCCGACGTCGCCGAAATTTCCATCGCCTTCCACTTCGCAGCCAAACTCCACGCGCAGCATCACCAGCCTGCGCTCCGCGCTGGAAATCATTATCTCACCCAGATGGATTGAGCCGAAGTCGGGAAACTGGATCACATTTTCCGGTAGTTCGCTTTTGCCCCACTTCACGTGTTTCACGATCGACGTGTAGATCCGTTGGCCGTCAGCGGAGATCCGGTACGGTTTGCGGCTCAAACACCCGGTAGCCGCTTTCGAATGTGTGTCCCATTCCGTCAAAATACCGTTATCCAGCTCAAAATCGACTAATTGCCCGCCCACTTTGAGGTTTTCAAAATAGCTTCCCAAAGTCTGGAAAGTAGCCTCGCGGCCATCTTCGAAATGGTGGGAAGCGAAACGGGCCACCAGCCGGTCGCAGGTAACAACACTGTGGATGTTCAACCCCTGGATCTCAGTGGTTACCAGCGAATTCCAGGAACCGACCAGGCGAGGATCATCTTCGCGCGTATCCAACGGCAGGTCTGCGAGGCTCGCGGGGGGCCGATAGGATCCGAGAGTCTGGCTGTAGGCCGTTCGGAACCTTACTATGTTGCGATGATTGAAGTTTTCGGTAAACCCGGTGCTTTTCCCGCCGTGGAGCGCCATGGCGCAACTGGCCTGCGCTTCCATGTGCTCCGCGTGCGGTTTGGTGAAGGTCCCGGCTGCCCCAACAGCATGGGCTTTGTAGAGGAATCGTGTGCTTTGCTGCCTGAACATGCGCTCTCCATCTAGTGGATTTCAAATTTGTACTGGGCCAGAATCTCTCCGGCACCCCCATTGGAGGCACCGCGGACCGAAACCGTGTAGGGACCCGGCGGGAAGTCCTCGCGTTGTAACTCGATCAGAGCCGGCTCGTCCGCCATCGGGGCCTCTACTATCGGCGATGCCATTACTCTACCGCCAGCGTCGGCGATTGTGCACTGGTAGGAAGCCTCTTTTTTATCGGAAATAATATCGAAGCGCAGGCTGACCAAACCGGAACCCTTTTGAATCTGGGCAACGTCGCCAACCCCTCGAGTGATATCTCGCAATCTGACCGATATGGCACCCTGGGCGATTGGCCGCGCGGCAATCTGCCGTCTGAGGCTTGGGATCTCGAACCCTGCCTGGTATGCGACCACGCCCATGAGGAGCACGGAGGCCGCCACCGGCACCAGGGACGGGAAGCTCCACGAGAGGAGGCGGCGGGGTTCGCGTGCGTGCGCAAATTGTTCGGGGTCGCGCAACAGTTCCCGGGCGTTGGCCCGGAACCGGGCGCCTTCCCGCACGTCGCGCGCACAGTCCGGACAGATAAAGAAATGCTCTTCGAACTCGTTGCGCTCATCCTGGGGCATCTGCCCGAGTAGATATCGCTCGACAGCCTGAGTTTCCGCTGCGCGGTGGTGTTCCATTACGTCCATTCCTGGTTAAAAGTGAACGGACGGTTCCGAACGTTTCGCTTTCATGACGTTTTTCTCGCCGATTGTGACTTACTTTTGTTCATAGCCTGACGAAACTGGGCTCGTGCACGGAACAGCAACACCCTCAGATAATTCTGATCCACCTTGAACTGTTGGCAAACCTCCTCATTGGAGCGCTCCTCCAGAAACACCGCGGAAAGCAATTGCCGATTCTTAGGAGTCAGCTTGGCAAGCACCGCGCGCACTTGCACGGCCTCCTCGCGAGAGACCAACTCCTGTTCGCAATCGGCGCGCTCGTCGGCGGCTTCGGGGGCGCGTTCGTCCGTATAGGTGAGCCTCGACCCAGAGCGGCCGAATTCCAGCACCACGTTGTTGCAGACCGTGTTGATGAACGCCCCGATCCGGTCAGGCTCGCGGATCGACTTACGCTGCAGGGCCTGAAATACCCGGAGAAAGGTCTCCTGGCGCACATCTTCGATAAAGCTCTTGGAGTATTGGCGCGCGCGCAGTTTGATGAGGATCAGTTCGCTGAAATACTGGTTGAAATGTCGTTCGATCTCCGGGTCACCGGCGGCCAAGCGTTCAAGATACGCTGCATCGAAGCTGTAGAATTCCACACTGATCCGATCCTGCCAGTATAACGAGGTATCGCATATTTTAGCTCGACTAAAGCGTTTTACTGGGCGATTCTCGCAAGAACCAGGGCCAAGGGACCGTTTGAATCGGGTTCTGTTTTACAAATCTTTTTCCGTGTTTCCCAAAGTTGTTCCGCGAGACCCAAATACGATTCCGCGTTTTCGCTCTCTTGTGCCGGTTTCACGCGTTCCTTGCCGGCAGAGTCTGCCTGGCCCAATAATTCTTGCAATTCAGGCAGCACATTCTGACCGGCGCAGTTACGAACCGCCTCGGCGGTCATCGCCATCAGCCTCCGGCTGCGACGGAAGCGTTCGGACGGACCCAGCCCGCGGATGGTCGGATCCAAATCCAGCACCTGGTTCACCAGCTCCAGATGCTGCCGGGCTTCCTGATCATCCGGAGCGGCTCGCAGCCCGCTTTGAAAATCGTGCTGCGCCGCGCGATAGTCGCCCCTCGCGAACTCGGCCTCGCCGAGCCCGGTGAGCGCATCGGCATTCTCCGGATCGTCGTTTAGGATGGCGTGAAACACCTCGGCAGCGCGGTTGGGAGACCCCGCCTGCAGGAAGAGGCGGCCTCGTTTCCTTTCCAGTTCGGGAGGGAGTTGGTCCTGCACGGCCATCAATTCGGAGAGCAACTCCTCTTTGGAATTGCGTTTGGCCAGCAGGTCGATCAGTTCGAACCGGGCGCGCAGCCGGTTGCCCGCCGGATCGTTTTTCCATTCCCCATAAATCGCACGGTGGAGGTAGGAAATGGCTTCCGCGTACCGGCGTTGCTTGACGATCACGCGGCTCATGAGGAGGCTGGCCGATCCGTCCGTGGGGTCGCTCTGAAGCAAGTCGGATAATGTGGACTCGGCGTCGGCGGACTTTCCGGCCGCCAGTTGCGCCTCCGCCAGCGCCCGCTGGTAGTCGCGATTGCCGCGCTCCATCGAAAGGGCGTCCTGAAAGCGTCCGATGGCCTCTGCGTGCCTGCCGTGCTGCATCAGGTCCTCGCCCTCACGGTACAGACGGGCGGCCCCGGCCACGCTTTCCGCGCGATCGGCGCCCGCGAGAAACGTATCCACGGCAAACAGGACGGCCATGGAGAGGAACACCAGGACCAGAGTGCCCAGAAACGACGGCCCCTCGGAGAGCTTGATCATTACCCCACCTTCTCCGCGGGAGCCAACGGACTGAGCACTCCGTAAGCGCTCAGGATGTCATTCAAGGCGATGATGCCGATGAGTTGGCGCACGTTGGCGCGGCTCACCACGGGCAGCACCTTCAACCCGCTGACGCCCATGCGTTCCAGCGCCACGCTCACGCTATGGTCGGGATGCACATGCGGCCAATCGGCGCCCAGAAACTCCGAGACTTTGTGATCGGCTCGCCCGTCGCAAGCGGCCTTTTCAAGATCGGTGTTGCGGATCATTCCACAGAGCCCGTTGGGGTCGACCACGGGCCATGCCTCAAGTACGCCCTCCTTGACCTGGTCGAGGGCGGCCGTGATGCGCAGATCGGGCGCGAGGACGGCCGGAACCGCGCGCATTGCCTGGCGGACCTGAATCCGCTCGGCCTGGACGCGCGAATGCACCGTGGGAAGATGCACACCCTCCTGCTGCGCCAGTGCTTCATAGATCGGCTCCGGTTGCAGCCTCTGCGAGATGAAAAACGCAATCAGATTGGAGATCATCAGCGGAACGATGATGGTGTAATCGCGCGTGATCTCGAAGATCATGATCACTGAAGTGAGCGGTGTGCGTACAATTCCGGCGAATGCGGTACCCATGCCCACCAGCGCATAGGCTCCGGGGCCCGCGGTGGCGCCGGGGAACAACGCGTTGGCGATGCTCCCGACCGTGGCGCCCATCATCGCACCGATAAAGAGCGCCGGGCCGAAGATGCCGCCGGCATTGCCGGAGGCGTAGCAGACCGCGGTGGCGACGATCTTGAGCACGGCGAGCAACACGACCGCCTTCAGCACGACGTCGCCGTTCAACACGCGTTCGACATGGTGATACCCGACGCCCATCACCTCCGGCACGAAGTATCCCATCACGCCTACGGTGATTCCGCCGACCACCGGCTGAAACCACACCGTCCATTTTGGAAGGCGCATGAACCAGGCGCGCAGCCCAAGCAGCAATTTGACGAAACAAACCGACCCCAGTCCGCCAACCACGCCGAGTACGGCATAGACGGCGAATTCCGAAGGATGCAGCAATCGGTAGCCGGAAACGTAGAACAGGGGATCGTCGCCCAAAATCAGGTGCAGGACCATCCAGGAGGTCGCTGCGCTTAAGACCACCGACCCCAGCACTTCGGCGTGCAAATCTCCCATGATCTCTTCGAGCGAAAAGAGCACGGCGGCGATGGGAGTGTTGAAGGCAGCGGCGAGCGCAGCCGCACACCCGGTGGGCACCAGCGCTTTGACCTGCTTGGGAGTGAGTCCGAGATTGCGAGCGACCACCGATGCCAGTCCCGCACCCACCTGCACGGATGGTCCTTCGCGTCCCAGCGCGATCCCACTGGCGAGAGAGGCGGAGCAGCAGAAAAACTTGCCCAATACCGTGCGGAACATGATCCGCCCATCGGCGATAAAGAGCGCAAATTTGGTCTGCGGAATGCCGCTGCCGCGCGCGAACGGGAAGTAGCGTGCCAGCAGATATCCGGTGCTGAGCGAGCCGAGCACCGGCACCAAAACCCGCCGCCAACCCGAGCCCCCAGGCGGATACATGCGCGCCGCGAAACGGCCAGTGAGCAGGATGAAGGCGACCACCACGAGCCCCACCAGCGCTCCGATGATCAGGCTCAGCACCAGCGATAGCTGGTTTTCCCGCTGCCGCAGTCTCTCCAGGCTCGCGGTAAGTCTGGCAATCCAGTTGGGGACGTGCTCGCTATCCATGTTCGTTCAACGCGGGCCCTTTCGACGATTATCGCGTACAGCTTCCACTACGCGCAGCAGCGGATGATGGCCTCTTCGTTCCATTCCACACCGCTACCGACGGTTCCTTCAGTGATGGCCATACCGCGCTCGATGCGGAGCGGTTGCGCGACAATGGCATTCCACCAGTCGACAAACTCCAGCCAGTGCGCCATCGAAGTGGTGCAGAGCAACTGCGCACTGATTTCCGGCCAGAGGTGATTCGAAATCGGAATGCGGTGCGTTTCGGCCAGGGCCGCCGCGCGAAGCCATGCACTCACTCCGCCCATCTTCATCACCTCAGGCATGATCAGGTCCGAAGCGCCGGCCTGAATCGCGTGCCGCAGATCGAGCGTACCCCACCAGTTCTCGCCGCACTGAATCGGGGTGCGAGCCTCACGAGCGACCATGGCGTTTCCCTCGTAGTCGTGCGCCAGGGTGGGCTCTTCCACCCATTCGAGCGCCTCCTCATCGAGAACGCGCAGACGCTGCACGGCTTCGACCGGCGACAGGCTCTGGTTGTAATCGACCATGATGGCGATATCGCCGGCAGCCGCACGCATCGCGCGGATGACGTCGACATCCTGTTGCACCGAGGGGTAGCCGATCTTCGCTTTCACGGCTTGGAAGCCTTGGCGCGCCCAATTTTCCGCAGCCCGCGCGCAGCCCTCCGGTCCGTCGTATCCTACTGCTCCATACGCACGAATCGGTTTCTCCGCTGCTCCCAACAGGCGCGCGAGCGAGGTATTCCGGCTGCGAGCCTGCAGATCCCACAGCGCCATGTCGATGGCCGCGAGGGCCAGGCCGACGAGACCCTGAGTGCCGAGCAAACGGAAACGTGCCGCGAGCTTGCGCTCCACATCCAGCGGAAACGCCTGCTCTCCCTTGAGCAGCGGCTCCAGGTTACGGATCAACTCGGCAGTCGGACCCAGCGCCGCCACGGTGTACGTGAATGTGATGCTATGACCGGTGATGCCATCCTCGGTGATCACGTCGGTCAGCACGAGAGGCGATTCCGTCAGCATGCCGCTGGCAGTTCTGTGCGGCTCGGGCATGGGAACGCGCACGGCACGCACGCGCAACTCCCGGATCTTGAGCATCTCTCTAGAGTGCCGCAATGAAAAATCGGGGGCAACTTCGAGAAAATCAATCCCCCGAAGCGTGAGCCGCCGCCCCGCGGCGCCCGAAGAGCCGATTCCTCAGACGGGCCAGACGAATCCGGAACCGATCCAGGTACAGATAGACCACCGGGGTGGTGTAGAGCGTCAACAACTGGCTCATCGCCAGGCCTCCGACAATCGCAATGCCCAGCGGGCGCCGCAGTTCGGAACCCGTGCCGCCGCCCAGCGCCAGAGGCAAGCCACCCAGCAGTGCGGCCATCGTGGTCATGGTAATGGGGCGGAAACGCAGCAGGGCCGCCTGGAAGATGGACGCTTCGGGCCCGCGATGTTCTTTGCGCTCCGCCTCCACCGCGAAATCAATCATCATGATCGCGTTCTTGATCACAATGCCAATCAAAAGAATGATCCCGATGAGAGCGATGACGCTCAAGTCGGTGTGGCAGATCATCAGCGCCAGCAGCGCCCCGACTCCGGCCGAGGGCAGGGTGGAGAGAATCGTGATCGGATGGATCATGCTCTCATACAACATGCCGAGCACGATGTAGACCGCGATCAACGCCGCGGCGATGAGAATCGGTTCGTTGCTGAGCGAATCCTGGAAAGCTTGCGCGGTGCCTGAGAAACTGCCATGAATCGTCGTCGGCATCCCCATGGTCCTCTGAATGTCGAGGACGCGCTGCACCGCCGTGCCCAGCGGCATTCCGGGAGCGAGATTGAACGAGATCGTCACTGAAGGAAACTGGCCCGAGTGGTTCACGGCCAGCGGGCTGGTACTCGCCTCGAAATGAGTGAAGGCGCTGAGTGGCACCTGGCCGTTGGCGCCCTTGACGTACAGGTATTTCAGCCCATCGGGATTCTGCCAGAACTGCGGATCGACCTCCATCACCACGTGGTACTGATTCAACTGGGTATACATGGTGGAGACCTGACGCTGGCCGAAGGCATCATAGAGCGTGTCGTCGATGCTCTTGGTTGAAATTCCCAATCGCGAGGCGGTGGACCGGTCGATGGCGAGCGAGGCCTGCAGCCCTTTATCCTGCTGATCGCTGTTGAGGTCGACGACGCCCGGGATGGCGCGCATGGCCTGCATCATGCGGGGCGCCCACAGGGCCAAGTCTCCAAGATTGTCGCCCTGCAAGGTGTATTGGTACTGGGCGGAGCTGCCGCGGCCTCCGATGCGGAGGTCCTGCACCGCCTGCAAAAAGAGAGTCGCTCCGGGGATGTGCGATACTTTGCCGCGGCGAATATGCGCGATCACCTCATCGGCGGTGAGCTTGCGCTCGCCGTCGGAGCGAAGGGTTACGAACATCCGGCCGGTGTTCATGGTTCCACCGCCGCCCATTCCGCCCCCGCCCATGGAGCCGATGACGATGGCGACATCGGGATCTTCACGCACGGTTTTCACGAACTCGGCGAAGCGCCCCTCCATCGCCTGGAAGGATGTCTGCTGGTCGGCCTGGATGGTTCCTGTCAGGCGTCCGGTGTCCTGCTGCGGGAAGAATCCTTTATCGACGGATGCGTACAGGTAAACCGTGAGGGCCACGGTTCCGATCGTGACGAGCATGGTTACCGGCTGGTGTCGCAAAACCCAAGAAAGCGACTTCTCGTAGCCGCGAAGAATCAGATTGAAGGCGCTCTCACTGGCGCGATAGATCCGGCCGTGACGTTCCTGGTCGTGCCCACGCAACAGGCGCGAGCACATCATCGGCGTCGTGGTCAGCGAGACCAGCAGCGAAACCAGGATGGCCGTCGACAGGGTGACTGCGAACTCCCGGAAGAGACGGCCCACGATGCCCGTCATGAGCAGGATGGGGATAAACACCGCAATCAGCGACATACTCATCGTGACTACGGTAGAGCCGATCTCCTGGGCGCCCAAGACGGTGGCCTGCATAGGCGTCATGCCGGCCTCGAGGTGGCGCGTGATGTTCTCGATCACGACAATCGCGTCATCGACGACGAAGCCGGTGGCAACGGTCAAGGCCATGAGCGAAAGATTGTCAATGCTGTATCCCATCAGATACATCACGCCGCAGGTGCCGATCAGCGAAACCGGAACCGCGATGCTCGGGATGATGGTGGTGCGCGGGCTGCGCAGGAAGATGAAGACCACCATAATCACCAGGGCGATGGAAATGGACATCGTGAACTGGATGTCGCGGACGGAAGCGCGGATGGTGGTGGTGCGATCGAGAGCGACCGACAACTTCATCTCCGGAGGAATCTCGGCCTGGATCGACGGGAGAACGCCCCGCACGCGATCGACGGTTTCGATGATGTTCGCGCCGGGCTGGCGGAAGACGACCAATTGGACGGCCGGCTTTCCATCGAGTTGTCCGGCCGTACGGATGTCCTCCACTGCGTCCGTGACTGTGGCGACGTCGGAAAGCAGCACCGCTCCGTTCTTCCGGAATGAGACAACCAGCGGACGGTATTGCGCGGCGGTCAGCAACTGATCGGTGGTCGCGAGAGCCTGCGAATGCTTGCCGTCGCTCAGTTCCCCTTTGGGACGATTGGCGTTCGCGGTGGCGAGCACATTGCGGACGTCTTCCAGACCGAGTCCATAGTTGTTCAGGAGCGTCGGATTGACGTCGACGCGCACCGCGGGCAGCGATCCACCGCCGACGAAGACCTGCCCAACGCCCTGCGTTTGCGAGAGCTTCTGCTGCACGATGGAGGCGGCCGCATCGTACATGCGCGCGGTGCTATAGATCTCTGAGGTGATGGCGAGGATCAGGATGGGCGCGTCGGCGGGGTTCACTTTGCGGTAAGTGGGATTGCTGGGCAGATTCGCGGGCAACTGGCCGCGGGCCGCATTGATGGCGGCCTGCACGTCCCGCGAGGCGGCGTCGATATTACGCCCGAGGTCGAATTGCAAGGTGATGGATGTGGAGCCGAGAAAGCTGGTGGAGGTCATCTCGGTGACGCCGGCGATGCGCCCGAACTGGCGTTCCAGCGGGGTCGCAACGGAGGACGCCATCGTCTCCGGGCTCGCACCGGGTAGTGCGGCTTGCACGCTGATGGTGGGAAACTCCACTTGCGGAATCGGCGACACGGGCAGGAACTGGTAGGCGACAACTCCGGCGAGGGCTATGGCGCACGTGAGGAGCGTGGTCCCGGCGGGACGATGAATGAACGGCGTCGAAATGCTCATGACTCAGCGGCGCTCGGATCGAAGATCCCTCCAGGATATCGAAAACTCTCGTCGACGATCCGGCAGGATCTCTGGGATGGGGAAGATCTCACCGCGGAGGCGCGAAGTCGCGGAGCAAAACGCGGAGAAAGGGAAAGACGGAAGAGGCCACAGCCACACTGGCGCACGGGAGTCAGCCGATCGGGTGAGATACTCCAACTATGCTTGACGGGTTGCGGCAAGACCTCTACCATGCCGTTCGCACACTACGGGCGAGTGCCGGACTGAGCGCCGTGGCGATTGCGTCTCTGGCCCTCGGCATCGGCGCCAACACGGCCATCTTCAGCCTCATCGATGCACTGATTTTGAAATCGCTGCCGGTCAGCCATCCCGAGCAACTGCTCCAGGTGATGATGGGAGAGCAGAGCTACGAGGGCATCAGTAATCCCACCTGGGAGCATCTCCGCGACCAGCAGGATGTCTTCTCCGGCATCTTCGCCTATGGCCGCTGGGGCTTCAACCTCTTCACGGGCGGCGAGGCGCGGATGGTGCATGGGAATTATGTATCGGGCCAGTACTTCGAGACGCTCGGGGTGCGCGCCATTCTCGGACGAACGCTGGCGCCTGCCGACGACCGTCGCGGATGTCCCGGAAGCGCCGTCCTCAGCTATGGCTTTTGGCAGCGCGAATACGGCGGGCATGCCGACGTTCTGGGTAGAACGATTTCGATTGACCGCCATCTCATCGAAATTGTCGGCGTCACCGCGCCTGGATTCAACGGCACGGAGGTCGGCGGCGCGGCTGACGTCATGGTGCCCCTGTGCGCGGTCCCGGTGATTCGCAGCGGCGACGCCAGCCTGCTGGAGGTGAACTATCTCCCTGTGGGCTGGCTGTATGTGATCGGAAGACTGCGGCCCGGCGTCTCCGCGAGCCAGGCGACGGCCCGCCTGAAGGTTCTGGCGCCACAGATTTATCGGGCCGCTCTGGATCGGGAGGGGGCGGCCAGGGAAGACGGCCGCCGCTGGAGGCCCGCGGAGATCGAACGCTATCTGAAGCGGACCTTCGATTACTTTTTGTTCTCTGGCTCGCCTTTCTCCGGTTCCCCCTTTTTCCCCTCCTCGGCTCCTTTCGTCTGACCGGAAGCCGGCGCGAGGTATTGCACGATCACCGAAATGCGGCGATTCGAAGGCGCTTCGGGGTCCTCCGGATGCCGCAGTTGGCGGTCCGCGAAGCCACGCACCTGGGCCACCTGTTCCGGGCGCAGCCCGTTGGCCTCCATCAGCTTGCGAGATGAATTGGCGCGATCTGTGGAAAGCTCCCAATTGGAGTAACCGTCTCGGGAGAACGGCCGTGAATCGGTGTGGCCTTCGATTAGTACGTTGTTGGGCAGTTTTCCCAGCTCTCCCGCCAAACGTGTCAGGAGTTCCTGGCCCGTTTCCGTAGGCGCAGGCTTGCCCGATTCGAAAAAGATCCCTGCCTCCGTTTCGAGAAGCTCGATCCGCAAGCCGTCTGAAGTCACCGTGATCTCTACATGATCCTTCAGATTGCGGAAATTCGGCACCGACATGAGGGCCTGTTGGATCTTCTCCGCCAGCTTTTTCATGTCCTCCTTGGGCACCTCAATCGCATTGCCGAGACCCGCCGCCGCCGTGCCGGTCAGCTTACCCGGCCCCGACGGATTATTGAAATAGGCGCTGACTTCCTGCTGCACTTCTTTATCGGCGCTCATTAGCCAGAGCACGATGAACAGCGCCATCATCGCCGTAACGAAATCCGCATAGGCGACCTTCCAGGCGCCGGCGTGGTGCCCGCCATGGCCGCCTTTTTTTTTGCGAATGACGATAATTGGCCGAGGCGGTGCCTCAGTAGATTCTGTGGATTCTGCCATAGCTACGCCGCCTGCGAGGCAACTTTAGCGCCGCCGCGGCAAGCTCCCTCCATCTCCTGAAATGTCGGACGTACTCCGCTGGGAATCGAGCGTCGAGCCAACTCGACGGCTAGGATTGGCGCCAATCCTTTCACGAATCCGAGCGCCGCCATGCGCAAGAAGGAGAAATAGTGGGCCTCCGCTTCATTTTCCTTACCCATCGCCAAAGCGAGCGGCCCGAAGACTCCGTAGCAGAGCAGGATCCCCAGGAAGGTCCCGACCAGCGCGGCCGCGACGCGATGCCCGATCTCCTCTTTGGGGCCGCCCAGTGCTCCCATGGTGATCACAACACCTAAAACCGCGGCCACAATTCCCAGGCCAGGCAGCGCATCGGCCATCGTCGTCAGCGCGGCGATCGGTTCCTGAGACTCCTGATGGTGAACCTCCATATCCACCTCCATCATTTGGTCGATATCCATCGGCTCGACGCCGCCTGAAACCGCCATGCGCAACGTGTCGCAGAGAAAACACAGTGCGTGGTGCGATTTTAGGAACTTCGGATACTTCGAGAAAATGGCGCTCTTCGACGGATTGTCGACATCCTCTTCCAACTTCGCGGTGCCTGCCTTACGGGCGTGGTTGAAGAGCTCAAACAACATCTTCAGGTTGTCGGTATAAAAAGCCTTGGTGAAGCTGGTACCCTTGAAGATTCCCAAGAGCCCCCCCACCAGACGCTTCAACGTGGATACTGGATTCGCGATGACTACGGTACCTACGGCGGCGCCAAAAATGATGACCAGTTCGGCTGGTTGCAGCAACACCAGCAGTTTGCCGTGCTCCATTAAGTAGCCACCGGCAATGGCTCCAAAGACAATTAGAATTCCAACGAGTGCGATCATGTCGTGGGCGAATCGAGGCCCAAATCCTCATATCGGCAGAATCGCGGAAACGCAATAGCCTAAACGATCAACATGCAATCGCCGTAGGAATAAAACCGATAGCGGGCTTCCACAGCATGACGGTAGGCGGTCAGTGCCAACTCCGTTCCGGCAAAAGCGCAGACCAACAGCAGCAGACTGGTACGCGGCAAATGGAAGTTGGTCAGTAGGGCACCGGCCACGCCAAATTCGCATCCAGGATACAAGAAGATGCCCGTCTCGCCCGAGAGTTGGCCCGAGCGCCATACGGTCTCGATCGTTCGCATGCTGGTGGTCCCGACAGCCACCACCCGTTCGGCAGCACGGATCTTGGCAGCGTTCTCATCCGTAATGCGATAACTCTCGTGATGCAGCCGGGCCTCCTCTACCTGTTCGGTGTGGAGCGGTTGAAACGTTCCCAACCCGACATGCAGAGTGACGTATGCCACCTCGGCACCCCGTGCGCGGCACTCATCCAGCACGGTGCCGGTGAAATGGAGGCCGGCGGTGGGCGCGGCCACTGACCCCTTCTCGCGCGCGAACACCGTCTGGTACCGCTCGCGGTCGGCCGCCTGATCGGCGCGCCGGATGTACGGTGGCAGCGGAATGTGTCCGATCTTCTCGAACTCCTCGAAGAGATCGCCTTCCGCATGGAAGCGCACCGTGCGCTCCCCCAACTCTCCGCGTGCCACAATCTCCGCCTCCAGGCCTGACTCGCCGAAGCGAATTCGTTCCCCAACGCGCATCTTACGCCCCGGACGCACCAGCGCATCCCAATCCTTCCCATCCGCAGTGACGGGGCGCAACAGGAATACCTCCACCTCACCGCTGAGGTACTCACGCCGCCTAGGATTGCCCTTGCCAATGGGCATCGCACGCACGCCCTCGCGGTGCCCCAGCAGGCGTGCGGGGAATACCCGCGAATCGTTCAGCACCAGGCAGTCGCCGCGATGTAGGAACGACGGAAACTCGCGGAATTGGCGATCTTCCCAGCGGCCCTCCGCGCGGTAAAGCACCAGCATGCGCGATGCGCTGCGCTCCGCCAGAGGCTCTTGCGCGATCAGTTCCTCGGGAAGGTGGTAGTCGAAGTCGGCAAGATTCATCCTGCCTTTATTGTGGCTTCCACGCGGCGATTAAAACCAGTAGCCAATGCCGAACGTGGGGGTGAATTGCTGGAACAGCCCCCGATCGGTCCCGTTGCTCGCCGGCACGAACAGCTTTTTCGGAAAAGGTGTGATGTAATCCCGAAAATCGCCGCGCAGCATCACGTGATTGTGCAGCCGGTACTTGAATCCGACGCCGAAATCTCCTACGAACTGCCACTCGTTGACTCTCGCCAGCGTAGCAATCTGCGGGAAGGGTTGCGGTACGGGCGCGGGTCCCGTCGTCCGGTAATACTTCCCGCCGCTTCCCACCGCGACGAATGGACGGAATCGCCTGTCGCGATCGTAGACGTGAAACAGCAGGTCATAGCTGAAGGTATGCGATTGCCCCTGGATATTCCCGCGCGCGCCGCCCAGGGACAGGAAAGGATCGCCATCCTGATAGAGGTACCGCACCTCGCCGGAGATATGGGAGAAGAGATCCTCACCGACCAGCCCGCCCACGGTAAAACGGTCGCGGATGCCCGCATCCGCCGTGCCGCCAGCAGAGTTGATCCTGACGTCGCGGTAGGCCCCATACCCGGCCATTGCGCCGATGTCCCAATGCTGCGCGAAGCCGCTGCTCACGAACAGAATCGAAATCAGGAGTCCGAGCTTCATACGAGCAGTTCACACCAACTGGCGCGCCCGGTGCAACTCACTTTCGATAACCCGCGCGCAGTTCCGGACCATTCCGGACGAAGCATCACACTCCGGCTGCGAGGACGCCCTAATTCCGCCGACGAAGGACAGGAAGGAAGGGGTTCTGATAGCCCTTGCGCCGTTCCTCGATTCGCTCCAGGCGATCGCGCACGTCGTGGAATTCGGAGGTATCCAGGACGTAGGTCGACTGCGCCACGAAGTCGTTCTGAATCTCCTTCTGTGCGTGATGGATCCGGTCGCTGGTCATGGGGTGGCTGGAGAACGCCCGGGCGATCGATCCCGGCTTCTTCTTCTCCACCGTCTCGATGCGTTCGAAGAAGTCCACGAAGGCGATCGGATCGTAGCCGCTCTTATAAAGGTAGGCCAGTCCGAGCTGGTCGGCCTCCGTCTCCATCCCGCGCGAGAACTTCAGGAATCCCAGGGGAATCGCCAGCTGCGCAGCCTGGCGAACGGCATACCCGGCCCACCCACCGATGAAGATCAGGGGAATACTCGCGTAATTGATCAGCTCTCCCCGAGTCGCCTGGCGTGTGCCGTGCCGCGCCGCCACGTGGGCGATTTCGTGCGCCAGAACGCCCGCCAGCTCAGCTTCGTTGTCGGCCTTCAGAATCAGGCCCGTATTGACGAACATGAAGCCTCCGGGAAGCGCGAAGGCGTTGACTTCGTCAGAGTCGAGCACTTTGATGGTGAAGGGCACCTTGGCGTCGGAGTTGCGAACGATGTTCTGCCCCAGCCGGCTGACGTATTCGGAAATGGTGGGGTCGTAGACCGGCCGCGATTCCCGTTCCACTTCGAGCGCCATCTGCCTTCCCAACGCGATCTCGCGCTCCAGCGTGTAGAAGTTGACGCCTTTGCCGGGATCTTCGTTTCCGATATCGTCCGGCCCCTTTTTGGGCTTGTCCTTGGCGAAAGCTGCCGGAATCAACAGCGCAACGGCCAGTAACGCGCTCGCAGCACGGGTGACCATCGAGCACCCCTTTCAGGTTCAACTGTACGACAAGTTGCCACGGAACGGCTACTGTCGCGGCACGACTAATTGTCCGCCGCGCACAGTAAATCGGCGATCGCAACCCAGCGCCGTTGTTCCATCGGTACACGGAAGAGTCTACTCGCTGCGCAAAGAGCGTGCGGGGTCGAGGCGCAGAATGCGAAGCGCGGGGATTGCGCTCGCGACGATGGCAACTAACAGCAGCATCGCGGCGGTGGCGGCGAAAGTGATCGGGTCGGCGGGCTGGACGCCCCAGATCATGTGTTTCACCAGGCGCACGGCGAGCAGCGAGAGCCCAGTACCGGCAGCTACACCGGCGGCAGCGAGCAGCATGCCGGGCTTCATTGCGTTGGCCATGGCCTGCTCGGGTGTGGCGCCCAGCGCCATGCGCACGCCGAGCTCGTGAGACCGCTCGGTGATGGATTGCGAGATGAGTCCGTAGAGCCCGATGGCGGACAACAGCATCGCTAACCCAGCCAGAACGGAGAAGAGCTGGGCGTTGTAGCGCTGATTTTGCGTTACGGCCGACTGCAATCCATCGATGGTCTGGAAACCGGCCATGGGAAGTTGCGGGTCGATTGTGGAGACAGCGGCTTGTAACTGCTCGGCAAGTCCGGCGACTGGGCCTGTGGTACGGACTACCCATTTCGGGGCGAACCAGGTGTGGATCACGGTGAGGAAGCCGTCGGTAGTCTGCGATGCGGCCAGGTAGACCGTGGGGTCCATCGAGTAAGGGCCATTTCCACCCATGAGCCCGCTGTGCTGCTGAACGTCGCCCACAATGCCCACGATCTCGCGGGAGGCGTGATCGATCTCGAGGTGATGGCCGAGCGCGTCGCCGTGGAAGAACTTTGCGGCGAAAGACTGGCTCACCATCACGACCTTGGCGGCTTCAGCGGAGTCGGAGTTCTGGAAGGCGCGTCCGCGCAAGATGGGGATTCGCATGGTCTCGACATAGCCGGGAGTGGCATACACAGTCTCGATGGTGCGGCCCTGAGGATTGTCGCCATCCAACGCGCGAAACGGAAAGTTGAGCGGCCGCTGGTAGGGAAGCGTCAGGGCGACGGCGGCGGATTCCACACCGGGGATGCGGCTGACACGGTCGAGGCCCTGCTGGAAGAGGCGATTGACAGAGGCCGCGGTGCGATAGCGGGCGTCGGCGAGCGAGGTCTGCGCGGTGAGGACATTGCGCGTTTCGAACCCCGGTTTCAGACCATTGAGATATGACAGTGTGCGCAACAGCAGACCAGCGCCGACCAGAAGTATGAGGGTCAGGGCGACTTCCGCCGCAACGAGCGCGTGGCGCGTCCAGTGGCGGCGCCCGCCGGCCATTCCGCGGCCGCCCTCTACCAGGACAGAGCGAAGATCGACGCGGCTCGACTGGAAGGCGGGCACCAGCCCAAACAGCAGACTGGTCACGACTGCGAAAGCGAACATCACCGCCAACACGCGGGCATCCAGTTGGACGGGGTTCCACGACGGCAGATGCTCGCCGGCGGGTCCCGTCATAATCCGTATGGAGAGCGCTCCCACGCCGATGCCGGCCACACATCCCGCGAGCCCGAGCACGAGACTTTCCACAAGCAGTTGCCGAATGATGGCGCCGCGGCTTCCGCCCAACGCCAGGCGGGTGGCGATTTCCCGCGCACGCGAGCCGGAACGAGCCAGCAGCAAGCCGGCAATGTTGACGCAGCCGATCACGAGCACCACCAACACCGCGCCCCAGGTGAGCAGCAGGGGGTTGCGGACGCCTTCCGTGAGGCCGCTCTGGAAGGGAACGATGCGCTCCTCCACGGTAGAACCCCGCGGGACGTCCGCACCTTCCAGGAGCTTGGGATCGATGGCCTTCAATTGGGCAGCGGCTTGCGCCCAGGTGGCGCCGGGACGCAGGCGGGCGACCACTTCGTAATTGGCATCTCCGCCTTCGCAGTTGCGTGAAGGCTGGAGCGGCGTCCAGAGGTCCACGGGCGCCGCGGAACGAAAGCCGCGCGGCATGATGCCGACGACCGTATGAGGCTCGCCGCGCAGATTGATGGCGCTTCCGAGCACCGAGGGATCGCCATGGAAAGCGCGCTGCCAGAAGGCGTAGCTCAGGATGGTGGCGGGTGGGCCCTTGGGCACATCTTCGGCAGGGGAGAACTCGCGCCCGAATTGAGGGCTCACTCCCAGGACGCGGAAGAAGCCGGTCGAGACCCGATGCTGCTGCACGTATTCAATGTGTCCGCCGGCGGCGAAGTTGGCGCCGCTCACGCCGCCGTAGACTGCGGTGTCGAGCGCCGGGGCAAAGTCGCGCACGGCTTCAAACATGGCGGCGCTTTGCCCGGTATCGGTTCCTTCCGCGCCGTTCGCGTGCCAGGCGGCAACTGCCATGGCGAGCCGTTCCGGCTGCGGATAAGGAGCGGGCCGCAGCAGGACCGCATCCAGCACGCTATAGACGGCAGTGTTGGCGCCGATGCAGAGTCCCAAGGTGGCGAGGACCGTCAACGTGAAACCGGGGCTCTTCCGCAATTGGCGGAAGGCGAAACGAACGTCGTCGAAGATCGGATAGCTCATGCGATTCGCCTGATTCTACTCACTACGTAAAGTACGCGCAGGGTCCATGCGGAGGATGCGAAAAGCTGGTATCAAGGCGGCCAGCAGGCTCACCAGCAGGAGAAGTGCGGCGGTGCCGGCGAGGGTCAACGGATCGGAAGCGTGGACGCCAAACAGCAAATGCTCGAGGAAACGCACGGCCAGACGTGAGAGTAGCCCCCCTGCAACGATACCCGCCAGGGCAAGCAGGATTCCGGGCCGGATGGCATTGGCCATGGCTTGCGAGGCCGTGGCGCCTAACGCAAGGCGGATGCCGAGCTCGTGGGTGCGCTGCGCGATGGATTGCGAGATGAGGCCATAGAGGCCGATGGCGGCGAGCAGGAGAGCGAGTCCGGCGAGGATGGAGAAGAGCGCCGCGTCGTAGCGCTGCGCCTTGGTGTTCTGCGACTGAATCTCGGCGATGGTGTGGAAGGTGGCGATGGGAAGTTGAGAATCGACCGCGGCGACGGCTGCCTGGATCTGCGCCGTGAGCGCGCCCATGCTGCCCGTGGCGCGAATCGCCCAATGCGTAGGGAACCAGGTGTGGACCATCTGAAAGTCGCGATCGGAGAATTGCGACGCTGGCAGGTAGATCGTGGGCTCGACGGAAACGGGGCCGAGATCGCTCAACCCGCTGTTCTGTTGCACGTCGCCCGCGACGCCGATGACTTCAGTAGGAACCCCTCCGCCGAGATCGAGATGACGGCCGATCGGCTCCATTCCATGGAAATACTTTTCGGCGAAGGATTCGCTGACCACGACGACCTTGGCCGACGTGGCGGTGTCGGAGTCGCGATACGCACGGCCGCGGTGAAGGGGAATGCGCATGGTGTCGAAGTAGCCGGGAGTGGAATAGATCGCTTCCACGCCGTGGCCTTCACGATCGCTGCCATCCAAGGTCTTAAAGCCGGTATTGAGCGGGCGCTCGTACGGCAGAGTTAGTGCGACCGCCGCGTTCTGCACGCCGGGAATGAGGCGGATACGCTCCAGGCTCTGCGAGAAGAGGCGATTGACGGCAGCGCCGGTCTGGTAGCGTGCATCCTGCAGCGAGGCTTGCGCCGCAATCACGTTGCGGGGATCGAAGCCCGGGTTCGCGCTGTGGAGATACGACAAGGTGCGCAAGAGCAGGCCGGCGCTCACCAGGAGGACGAGCGTCAGCGCCACTTCACAGGCGACGAGTACCTGGCGTGAGCGCCCGCGGCTTCCGGCTACGCCTCGTCCGCCTTCCGAGAGCACCGAACGGATATCGAGGCGGCTGGTGGACAGCGCGGGCATGAGGCCAAAGACCAGGCTGGTGAGTACGGCGATGGCGAGCATCGCGAGCATCACTCGGGCATCGATGGCGATCGGGTGCCAGATTTCGAAATTCTTGGCGCCGAGTTCCTTCAACCAGTCGATCGCGAGCCGGCCCACGCCGATGCCGATCGCGCAACCCGCCAGAGCGAGCAGCAGACTCTCCACCAGCAGTTGGCGCACGATCACGAAGCGAGCGCCGCCCAATGCCAAACGGGTGGCAATCTCACGATTGCGGGTGGCGGAGCGCGCCATGAGCAGGCCCGCGATGTTGACGCAGCCGATGAGCAGCACGGCGAGCACCGCCGCCCAGGTAATCAACAGCTCGCTGCGGACATCGCCGGTAAACCCACTGCTCACCGGGACGATGCGCTCCTCGAACGGAGTGTTGGGGCTGAGATTCGGGCCATGTTTGAGCTCGCGGCCGAGGGCGCGCAGTTGTTCGGCTGCCTGCGCCCAGGACGCGTCCGGTTTGACGCGCGCCAGTACAAGGTAGTTGGTCCCGACGCCTTCGCCGGTGCGGGACGGATGGAGCGGCGTCCAGACATCCACTTCGGCATTGCTGTGGAAGCCCTTCGGCATGATCCCGGCAATGGTGAAGGGCTCTCCGCGCAGCGTGATGGTGCGGCCGACTGCAGAGGGATCGGCATCGAAGACGCGGCGCCAGAAGTCGTAGCTCAAAACGGTGAGGGCGGGCCCGCCTGCGACGTCCTCGGAACGAAGGAATTCTCGCCCGTATTGCGGCGCGACTCCGAGGACATGGAAAAATCCTGCCGAGACGCGCTGTTGGCGAATATATTCCAGGCGGCCGGGGGCGGTGAAGTTGGCGCCATTCCAGCCAGACGAGGAGGCGGCCACGTCGAGCGCGGTTACATTGTCGCGGACGGTTTCGAAGACCGTGCCGTTCTGCCGGCGGTTGTTGTTTTCGGTCCCGTTCTGCCAGGAGACGGTGGTGAGCATCGCGAGACGGTCGACGTCCGGATACGGCGCCGGGCGAAGCAGCACCGCGTCGAGAACGCTGTAGATAGCGGTATTGACGCCAATGCAGAGTGCCAGGGTGATGAGGACGACCAAGGTGAATGCCGGGCTCTTGCGAAGCTGGCGGAAGGAGATGCGAATGTCATTCCAGAGCGCCATAGGTCTGGCAGTTGGACGTGCGATGGGCAGGGGCGTCTTTAAAAATATCCAAAATTGGACGCTATTCTGTCCATTAAAGCCATGCGACTTAAGGTCCTTACAAAGATTGCCGCGAAGCGATTCGTGTGGCGGCATATGACGCGAAGGGGCTGCGGGCGGCGATTCGTTTCAGGAACGGCGGGGAATTCCCGTCGGTGAAGCCCGCTGCTGATTGATGTCGGATTCGGCACGGGGCCACACTGGCTATCGATGGCAGCGGCTTTCGGAGGAGCGAGATCGGGGCGAAAGCAGAGTACCTCAGCGTATGTTAGCCAGGGCCGATAGCGCCTCGTGAGGCAGACTGAGTGGACTCCCCGAAACGTCTCAACAGAAATGTCGAGACGGCAGAGAGGAGTCTCTGCGCCACATGCGCGCGGGAGCCGGAGCAAGATTTGAGAACGAATGTCGATTTGGCGCTTCGCTACTCGACCCATCCGCAAAAGGAGAAACAAATGAAGTATCTCTGCCTGGTGATCGTCGACGAGAAGAAGCTGTACGCGATGTCGGAACGTGAATCGCAAGCCCTGGAAGATGAGAGTCTCGCGTACGACGCGGTACTGCGTGAGGGCGGGCACCTGATCGCCGCCCAGGCGCTCCAATCCGTCACCACTGCAGCGACGCTGCGCAAGCGAGGTGGCAATTTGATGGTAACGGACGGTCCATTTGCCGAGACCCGCGAGCAGGTAGGAGGCTTCATCCTGATCGAAGCGAAGGATCGGGATGAGGCTCTCCAGTTGGCTTCGCGAATTCCTGCGATTCGGCTCGGCGGTGTGGAAGTCCGGCCGGTGAAGGAACTGGTCGCCAGCAGCGCGCGCACGTAAAGCGGTATCCATCCGCACGCATCCGCGCAAAAGCCTCTTTCACAAGACAGGCAAGTCCGCTATGCTCCCAGTGTCAGTACTCACAGTACGCACTAGAGAGGAAGCCACAAACCATGTCAACCCAGGCATTTACCATTCTGTCATTTTGCGGCGGCGGAATCCGCGGACTCGCCTCCGTTACGATGCTGCAGGAACTCTACGCAAATCACAAAAACGTCATCAGTGGAGCGAACATGCTGGCGGGCACGTCCACCGGCGCGGGCATTGTAGCCGCGCTTGCCAAGGGCGCAACACCCGAGGAACTGATTTACATATTCGAGAAGGAAGAGACGAAGTTCTACGAAGGCGGCTCCTCCGATCCGACCCAGCCAGCCTATAGCGTTTCGGCGTTTCAACAAAAGGTGCAAGGCGAGTTGGGTCAGCAGACGCTCAGCGGGATCAAGCAAAACGTTCTGATGACCGCGTTTAATGTGGGAGACGCAGCCGCAGGCACCGGTTGGTACCCGCAGCTTTTCAATAACTTTCCCGGATCTGCGTCGGCCGGAATGTTGGTATCGGACGCGGTAGTAGCCAGCGGCGCCATGCCCGGCATGTTTGGCTCTTACCAGGGCAATGTGGATGGCGCCTTCGTTCATCACGACCCGACCCTGGTCGCGATCGCCATGGCCGTGGCCTCCGGCCAGCAGCTCTCGAACATCGTCGCCATCTGTTTCGGCACGGGCTTCATGCAAAACTCGTTAGGCAGCGCAACCGAGAACTGGGGCGCGCAGCAGTGGCAAACAGGGGATCCGCAAAACCCATACAACGTTCCTCCCCTGTTGATTAACGGAGGTCCCAGCCCGATCCTCAATATCTCCTTGAACGGCACTTCTTCCACCCTCATGACACAACTTTGCACGATGATGCTCACGAATCCGGGGGGCGCTTCGAGCCGCTACGCTTCGCTGAATCCGCCACTGGATAGGTTCATTCCAGAAAACGATACCAACTCGCAAGATCTGGCCTATCTCGTCAGCCAGGCGAAGGCTGTGGACACGTCCGCAGCGGTCGAATTGATCAACACCTATTGGCCGGCACAGACGTCTACTGCCGGACGTTCGCGCACTTGAGTCCCCCGAGGAATTTCCGTCCGAATCAATGATGATATCCGCCGGCGAGTTTCCGGCCGAGTGTCTTGGGCGAGGGGTTCTGATCGAAATACTCAATCGCGCGTTTCATGTCCTCTACAAGAAGGCCCGCCAGATCGCGGCTGACACCCAGGCGGGCCAACACTCGCTGTACCACCATATCGCTCCGGTGGGCTGGCATTGGATACGCCGGGATCTGCCAGCCCCGAACGCGCAGCCTGTCGGCGAGGTCGTACAACGTGAAGTTGGCCGCTTCTCCGTCCTTGATCTTCCAACAGCAACCCGGAACGCCGTCCCGTCCGTCAGAGACGAGGTCGAACATTCCAAATTGATCCACCTGTCCGGCGAGCCATTGGCCGACTTCCGCGCATGCTTGCGCGATCTTGGTGTATCCTTCGCGGCCGAGCCGGATGAAGTTGTAATACTGGGAAACTACCTGTCCACCGGGCCGCGAGAAGCTGAGGGCAAACGTGGGCATGCTGCCGCCCAGATACTTCACGCGGAAGATCAGCTCTCGCGGCAGGTCTGCCGCATTACGCCAGACGATCCATCCACAACCTAGCGGCGCGAGGCCGAACTTGTGGCCCGAGACGTTGATGGATTTCACGCGCGGAATTCGAAAGTCCCAGATGAGGCCAGGATCGAGAAACGGCGCCAGAAAGCCGCCGCTGGCCGCATCGACATGGATGGGTATGTCCAGTCCGGAAGACTCCTCCAGGTCGTCCAGGGCCAGCGCGACATCCTGGACCGGCTCGTAGTGCAAGGTGTAGGTCAAGCCAAGGGTGGGGACAACGCCAATGGTGTTTTCGTCGCAGCGTTTGACCACCTCTTCGGGAGACATCATCAAGCGGTTGCCCTCACAGGGGATCTTGCGCAGTTCGACATCGAAGTAGCGCGCAAATTTCTCCCAGCAGACCTGCACGGGGCCGCAAATCAGGTTCGGCCGACCGCGCGCTTTCCCGCTGCGCCGCCGGCGCTGGCGCCATTTCCATTTCAGCGCGAGCCCTCCCATCATGGCTGCCTCGCTCGAACCGGTGGTGGAGCAACCCGCGGTATTCGCGGCGTCCGGCGAGTTCCAAAGATCGGCGAGCATGCGAACACAGCGCGATTCCAACTCCGCCATCTGCGGATACTCGTCCCGGTCGACCATGTTCTTGTCGAGGCATTCGTGCATCAGTTGGCTGATCTCGGGCTCCACCCACGTCTGACAGAAAGTGGCCAGGTTCTGGCGGGAGTTTCCGTCGAGCAGCAACTGGTCGTGCACTAACTGATAGGCGGCGGAGCGCTCGATCCCGGTTGCGGGGAAGTTCCGCTTGGGGACTTGCTCGGAATGGAACGGAGAGTCCGCGATCTTCCCCGGACGCCGAAGGCGAATGCCGCTTTTTTCATGAAGCGCCATGGTGTTCCCGTTGCGGGCAGGCTCAGTCCTTATAGTGTAGTCCGGCTGCCGGCAGTTACAAGCTGGAGCGATCGACCAGGCAGTTCCCGGAGATTTGGGGATAATTGTTGCTAACAAAACACGAACATAGTAGTCTTACAAACAAGAATAGTAGAGACGATGCCCGCTTATTGGACAGCTTTGGCGAACCACCTCTGGCAGTCGACCCTGTTTGCCGGCACTGCAGCACTGCTCGCTTTTGTGCTCCGCCGGGACAGCGCGCGGACACGATACCTGCTGTGGTTCGCCACCTCGCTCAAATTCCTGATCCCGGCATCGCTACTTGTCGGGCTCGGAAGCCAGGTGGAGTGGCGGAGCTTGCACGCTGTCGTGCCTCCTGTGGCTCCAGCGGTTGCGCAGATCGGCCGGCCGTTTACCGTGCCAGACGAGGTCCGCGTAACGGAGACACTCGCGCCGGAAAAGCCGACTCTACTGTGTTATCTACTTATTGGGATTTGGGCGGTTGGCTGTGGTATCGCTTGCGTTCGATGGGGATGGCTCTGGCGGCGTATGCGGATTTCGGCCAAACGTTCCGCACCTCTGCCGATCGGATGCCCCGTCGAGGTCCGGTCGTCGCCTGGTCTTTTGGAGCCCGGCGTCTTCGGGATCTGGAGGCCCGTCATCCTGGTCCCCCAAGGCATCGCCGATCGCCTTTCACCGCATCAGATCCAAGCCGTTCTCGCCCACGAGATGTGTCATGTGAATCGCCGCGACAATCTCACGTCTGCCATTCACATGGCGGTGTCAGCGGCGTTCTGGTTCCACCCACTGGTGTGGTGGATCGGCGCGAAGCTGGTGGAAGAGCGCGAAGTGGCTTGCGATGAGGAGGTGTTGCGCCAGGGATGCGCGCCGGAGATTTATGCAGAGGGAATTCTCAAGGTCTGCCGCTTTTATCTGGAATCGCCTTTGACGTGTGCGTCGGGAGTGACGGGCTCCAATCTCGAAAAGCGAATTGAGGGAATTATGACGATGCGAACTGTGCGGGCGATGTCGTTTACCCGCAGGCTGCTCCTCGCCAGCGCCGGCGTTCTGGCGGTTGCCGGACCGGTTGCAGTCGGGATCGTAGAAGTGCCCAGCTTACGCGCACAGGTACAGCCGCACGGCCCACTTCGGTTCGAAGTCGCAAGCATCAAGCCGCTGAAGAACGAGGGCGCCAAGGGAATGCTGCAAATCCTCCCTGGCGGAGTATTGCGCATGGAGGGGACAACTTTGAAGAGCCTCATTTCCTTCTCGTACGACGTTCCGGAAAGTCGCGTTGTGGGAGGGGCGAACTGGATCGGATCGGAGGTCTACCAGTTGATTGCGAAACCCGAGCGTTCGGAAGCCGAAGATAATCCGCGAGGCGCAATTGCACCGGGAACTCCGGCCTGGAGCCGGATGCAGCAGCGGCTGCAGAACCTGCTGGCCGAGCGGTTCCAGCTTGCGACCCACACGACCGAAAGAGAAGTGGCTGGCTACGCGCTGGTTGCGGCGAAAGGCGGCGCCAAGGTCACGGCGTCTCCGGAGGGAGATCAAACGCCTGCAGGTACGATGAGGAACCGGGGCCGGATCGACGGCCGCAACGGAACCATGGTGATGTTGGCTACGGTCCTATCGAACATGCTGGGAAGTCCGGTAGTCGATCGGACGGGGCTCACCGGCAACTACACCTACAAGCTCGAATACTCGCAGGACTTCGGTCCCGTAGGCCCGGACACGGGTCCGGTAGAAGAGGGGCGGCCTTCGATCTTCGTAGCGTTGCAGGAACAGCTCGGGTTGAAATTGGAGTCTAGTCGAGTCACGGTTCCCAGCATCGTCATCGATCGCGCGGAGAGGCCTTCGGCGAATTAAGGTACCGTTACAACCACGTCCTCTAGCGCAGATTTGGTGGATGCGCGAAAAATCTCGACATGAGTGTCGAGACGGCAAACCGAAGTGTTTGCGCCACGGCTGCCAACGAAGATTCTCATACACGCAGGTAACGTCAGAAGGAGAAGCTGGCGGTGAACTGGAGCGTACGCGGGCTGCCCATTTGCAAGCTGGGCGCGAGGCCGCTGTGCGGGCTGCCAGTGCCAAGCACGGCGTTCAATCCGGCGTTTGAGACTCCGAACAACGGACTGTCGAGATAGGGGATCGGGTCGCCGGGCATGGTGTGATTCAAGGCGTTGAACGCATCGGCCCGCAGACTCAGGCGTTTGCGCCACGGCAAGGCGAATTCGCGAGATACCGCCACGTCGATCTGGTAGAAGCCGAAGCCGGCGACCGCGTTTCTTCCCAGGCTGCCCTGCAGAGTGCCGGCGGGAATCGCGAAGGCCGCCGGATTCAGGCGCCGCCTGCCCAGCGTGTTGGCATCAGCGATCCATATGGGTACGCCGGGCACCAGGTCCGGACGCGTTGCGTCGTCGAAGCTCAAGCCGAGCAGATTCTCGCTCGTCAGCACATCGATTGGAAATCCCGAACGGGCGCGCAGGATCGTGGCGACGCTCCAGTTCTTCCGCTGCCATACGATGCTGGTGGTGAAGTTGTGCCGTACGTCGTAAGATGACGACGCACGGTCGCTGGCAGGCGTCCAAGGTGCTTGGGTGTAGTAAACGGCATTGTCCCAGGAGCCGTTGTCGATGGAATGTGACCAGGTGTAGGCAACGGTCGAAGAAAGTCCACCGGCGAGGGTGCGATGATATTGCAGCTCGAGCGCCTGGTAGTGCGAAGAGCCGTCGTTGGTGGAAACGAGCGCGTTGACCAGGCGGGTATTCGGGGCCGCCGATCCCTCGCGGCGCAGTCCAGCGACGCTGTGCGAGCCCACGTAGGAGGCGGAGAGCGTACCGGCGCGCGCGAAGAGGTGTTCGATCGCCAGGTTCCACTCGTTCGCGTAAGGCAGGCGTAGTCCAGGAACGTACGAAGTACCGAGTGCGGGGCTCGAAGCAACCGGTGCCGCACCAATGCCTGAGGAGGCCGAAAACTGCCAGCGGTTGTAGGGAAAGCCGTTGATCGGGTCGGTGGCGACGCTGAAGGCGACGTCGTAGAACAGGCCATATCCGGCGCGTAGAACTGTCGACGGATTGAGCCGGTAAGCGGCACCGATGCGCGGAGCGAATTGCGTATAACGAGTAGGCCAAAGAGCCGCGAAGGTGGTGGGGGCGGGAGGACTGGCGGGCGGTGGGACGCCCGGAAATCCAGGTGGCGTGACAGGAGGCGAAGGGAGCCCGATTCCGCCTCCGTCCCCGGAGACTGCGCCAGTCGTGGCAGCGGTGACCGAACTACCGCGGAGTGCGGGAGACGGAGTGAGTTCCCAGCGCGTGCCGTACGTGACTGTCAGGTTCGGCAGGATGCGCCAGGTGTCCTGTGCGAAGGCCGAGAGCGTTTCAATCAGACTGGATGCCTGTTGGCCTTGAGACTGGTCGATGGAGAGCACCTGTCCCGCGAGCAAATCATTCAGCGACCAGAAAGCGCCGGAGACGGCATTAGCAACGCTGTCGCGTGCTGGAGTCAGGCGCTCGTAATCGAGCCCCATACGCAAGGTGTGCGACCCGCGGGTCCAGGAGAGCGTGTCGCCGATCTCGACTTGTCCCTGACGGGACGGGCTAGAGGTTCCGGAATACAGCGCGCCGACCCCGCCAATCGCGAAACCATAGAACGCAGCCCCCACGTTTCCCGATGCAGCGAGGGGATTGTTGAATGCTGCGGCCAGATTGACGGGTTGCGCTCCTCCGCCCCCCGCGAAGCTCCATTGTGAAGTGACGGCAACTCGCGAGATGTGGAGACGGGCGTCGTTGACCAGTTCCGTATTGGGGAAAGCGGTGAGTCCCAGGGTGACTCCGCCCGCGGAAAAGCGGGCGCGGTTGACTTCGGTGTAGCCCGAGTTGGCGGAGGACGGGCTTTCGTTTATGCGGAGAAAGAGAGAAAGCTGGGTGGTGAGGGAATGGTCGATGCGGAATGTGCCGGCATCGAGGGCTGCGGGACGAGTGAAGACGGCGCCGAAGAGATTGGGCCCCGCGTTAGGTAGGGGAAAGCCGGCGAGCAGGGCCTGATATTGAAACGGCGCCTGGGAGCGCGAAGCGACGGTCGGAACGACGCTGTTCAAGCTGTAAGGTTCAATGAGGCGAAGGCTTTCATAAGACGCGAAAAAGAAGGTGCGATTGCGCAGTAGCGGGCCGCCGGCCGTGGCGCCCCAGTCGGCAAGCTTTGAGGCCGGTTGGCCTAAACCGCGGCTGTTGGCGAAGGGATCATTGGCATCGAACAGGGAATTCCGGAGCGAGGTAAATACAGAACCATGCCACTCCCCGGTGCCGGAGCGCGTCGTCAACGAAATGTGGCCGCCGGGCATCCGGCCATATTCCGGAGCGAACGAAGAGGTGTCGATGCGGACCTCTTCCACTTCGCCCAACAAGGCAATGGTTTGGGTACTGCCGAATGCTGTCATCATGGGCAGCGTGCCGCCCGAGAATTGCGCTGGCATTCCGCTGCCGCTCACGCCGGAGTTCACACTTACGCCGTCCACTTCGAGTGCATTGGCATTCTGCCGCTGGCCGGAGACGCTGAACTGTCCCGCCTCGCCGAGAGTGGCGGGAGTCGTGACCACACCGGGAGCGAGTTCGATCAGGCTCAGAATGCCCCGGCCGTTCAAGGGGAGCGTGGCGGCGTATCCGTGATTGAGGGTGAGAGCCACTGAAGCGTCGGAAGTGTTCAGGGAAGGCGGAGTGCCGCGGATGGTGACGACTTCATGTACGCTGCCGACTTGCAGGACGAAGTCCAGTGCGCCGGCGTCTGGTTGGAGATCGACGTCCAGCCGCACCTGCGTCTGAAATCCGGAGCGGCGCACCGCCACCTTGTAGACACCGGCGGGCAGGGAATCGATGCGGTAATGGCCGTCGGGGCTGGTCTGCGTGCTGCGGCGCAGACCAGTCTCCTGGTTCCAGGCAGTCACGGTCACGCTGGGAATCGCAGACTCGGAGACATCCCTCACAGTGCCCGTGAGAGAGGCGCGAGGCTGGCCTGCGGCAACTGCGACAGCCAGACACAGTCCGAACAGCAGCTCTTTCATTCGACGGCTCTCACGGCGCTTTGTGCACGTTTCATCGCATCCTGCAATTGGCGAAGCATCTCCGCCTCAGACGGAGAGCTGCGCGGCGGGCCGGCCAGCAGTTCACTGAGCAGGGAATCCAGGGACTGCAATGTGGTGAAGGCTTGCTCCGAATCGCTCTGCCAGGTGGTAGTTGCCGATGGTGCGACCCGCCCCGCATCGAAGAGCGGTGAAAGCAGGTGCGCGAGCTGGCCGGCGCGGGAGTTCAGCTCGCGTCCGTAATCGCCGCGCAAGCGCAGCAAGACGTCGCGATCGGCACCCGCAAGTTGCCGCTCCTGCTCCGGCGGATAACGGCGAGCCAGCGTGCGCAGCGCAAAAGCCTGTGCCATGATGGCATCGCTGGAATCGAGGATCTGGTTGACCACATCCTCGACCTGCTCGCCTTGAGGCAGCTTGGATTCGAGCAGTGCGCGTAGCGGCGCAGGCCCATCGGGCTTCGGATTGGGGCGGCGGAGTGGAGGAGCCGCGGCGGAGGCAGTCGAATCCTCGAAGGCGAGATCCACCCCGTCAATTCCGGCGATAGCGCGGCGTATCTCGTCGCGGCGCGCCGTGCTGAGGCCGCTCGCCCGCAGCACCAGCCTGTCTCCTTCGTCGTGCAGTTCCAGCACTCCGAGGTCGGCGCTGATAGCATGCAGCGCAGCGAGGACGTGCAGTGTACGGGCAGGTGCAGGTATGGACGGCGCAGGCGCTTTGGGGGCGGATCGCGTCGAAGGGGACGCACTTTCGGGAGCCTCGATCTGTTCCGGGGCGGCCCAGATCTCGACGGTCTCATTCTCCCGGAACTCGAGGCGTTCGCTCACGGGAGAGAGGTCGCTGATGCGCAGGATGAGGGTGGCCCGGGCCAGAGAGTTCGAATCGCTGGAGGTGCGGATGAGGCAGAGGCCGTTCTCGTACTCGACCGCGTCGTGCTTGTCGGTGAGATGATCGCGCCAGTCGGCGAAGGGGCCGGCGCCGAAGGGCTGCACCCAATCAAATCGCGCGGCTTGGAAGAGGGGCGCGATGTCGGCGCCTTCCGCGCGTGTGGAATCGCGCAGGATTGCGGGGCGAATGAATTCGCGGGAGCGGGTGTGGACGCGCAAAGGTGCGACGGGCGGCGGCGCGACCGTTTCGGCCCTGGCGAGCAACTCGGCGGCTTCCACGGAGGGAATGTGGTGGTAGGTCGGGTAGGCTACGATCGCGATGGTTGCGGCTGCGGCGAGTGCCCAGATGAGGCGGCGCAGCGGCGCGGGCTTCGATTTGCCCTGTGTCAGCGCGCCGATCTCCTTCCACGAACGAGGCGGAGGCGGAGCGAGTTGGACCGCTTTTTGGTGCCACGCCAGATAGTCGTCTAGCCCCGAGCGGAGTGCCGCAACCTGGTGGCGGCAGACCGGGCAGGTTTCGAGGTGCTGCCCGGCTTCCGGCAGGTCGCCGTCCAGCAGAGCCAGCAATTGCTCGGGCTGTAGGTGGTCACTCATCGGCGGCCTTCTTTAGGCGGCGGATTGCGCGGTTGAGGAACTCGTAAACACTCGAGACGCCGATCTCGAGGGTTTCTGCGATTTCGCGGAAACGAAGGCCATTGGCACGCAGCGCGAGGACCTGTTTCTGCTGGGGCGAGAGAAAAGTCATGGCCTCCGAGATTCGCAGCAGGCGCTGGCGGTCGATGAGGGCGTCCTCGGGGCCCGGTTCGCGATCGCGGAGTGAAGCGTGAATCATCTCGTCGAGCGGCATACACGTGCGCTCTCGGGTGCGGACATTCAATGCAAGGTTGTGGGCCACTCGAAAGAGCCAGGCGCGTGGTTCGCGGATGGTTTCACCGCCGCTCATGGATTGAAAGAGCCGCAGAAAGCTATCCTGCGTCAGTTCCTGGGCCTGGGCCGGAGAGATTCCGAATGTGAGCAAATATCGGTACACGCCTTCTCGCGCCTCCAGGTACAGTTGTCCGACGCGCTCCCGCGGCTCCATCCCTACACCGGCGGCTTACTGCCCGGGCGATGGCAGCGGCGGTACGACACCTCCGGGCAGGGTAATGGGGACGCCCGGAGTGAGCACTCCGATGATCCCGGTGGCGCAAGAGGAGACGGGGCTGAGGATCGAGATGGTTCCAGACTGAAACGAACTGGTAGGCAGCACCAGCAGATTTACGTTAACGGCTTCACAAGCGGTGGCTTGCAGTTGGAGCGCGGTGTTCAGATTCGACAACAACGTAGCCTGGGCCGGCGTGAGGATGGCCAGAGCCTCGGTGTGATACGGCTCGGTCGTGGGCGCGAGCTGTTTTTCGAGATTCTGGATATCGATCAGGGTCTGTCCGACGGTGGTCGGATTGGGGTTGGCAGATGCGAGCATAGTCGCGAGGCTCTGGTTCTTCTGTGCGATCTGCTGGTTCACCTGTTCAATCGCCGAGGCTTTTTGCTGGACGATGGCGGTCAGCGACGTGACCTGGGCGTCGGTGAGATTCAGGTATTGTTTCAACGCTGTGATGGCTGGCGTGGGTATTGCCGGGGTAATTGGTAGCGCGGGCTGTGCCCACAACGGGACGGCGGCGAAGAATAATGCCAGACTGTAAATGTGGCGCATGGAAATCCTCCTCTTTAGTATCGAAGAACTGGCGGACGATTGACCATCCATACCTCAAAGACAAGGTCTGACGTGATTTTCCGACAGGCGCATCAAAGAATAGTGACGGGCGCAGCCGAATGAAAATCTTTACCATCGGATTCACCAAAAAGTCCGCCCAGATGTTTTTCACGGCGCTGCAGAAGGCAGGTGTGAAGCGGCTTGTCGATGTCCGGCTGAATAACGTCTCCCAACTCGCGGGGTTTACCAAAAAGGACGATTTGCGATATTTCACGGGAGCGATTTGTGGCATCGAATACCTGCACCTTCCCGTGTTGGCGCCGACGCCGGAGATTCTAGACGCGTTCAAGAAGCACAAGGGCGATTGGCGAGTGTACGAGAAGCAGTTTGGCAGGCTGATGCGGGATCGCCGGATTGAACACGCAGTGGATCGGGCGACGATGGAAGGCGCTTGCCTGTTATGCAGCGAGGAAACGCCGGAGCATTGTCACCGGCGGCTGGTGGCCGAGTATCTACAGGAGCAGTGGGGAGACGTCGAGATCGAGCACCTGGGGTGAAATGCTGTCTGCAAACCACTCCCTCACGGTCTTGGCAGGTTGCCGCCGGGATGCGAGCTGCCCGCTAGCAAGCAGTCTTTTGATCCGAACCTTGCGGTCGAGACACTAATAGTCCACGCCGAAGCAATACGTCTCGTTGGAGTTCATCGGACTGATTGCGTATTCGCCTGGGTAGAGACCTCGCCCCGGGGTGATCTCGTACAACGTGTCGCTCACACGATTGATGGTCACCGGAAGACCCGGCGGAGTCCCGCCCATGGTCACCTGCGTTTGCCGGTAGCCCATTCTCGGTTCCAGGCGAAAGAGCTGGAACTGGCGAGGATCCATACCCGAGGTCAATCGCACGACGAAGACGATCCGGTCGGAGTGCCGCACCCGAACGGGCGAACGCTGGCCTTGCACGCGATAAACGGTTCCCCCGCCGCCCATCCCGTACATTCCGCCGCTGCGGGCCATCATGCTGATCTGCCGTTCGAGGGGAATGTATCCGTTGGCGCCGCGCAGAAACGGAGCGCCAGCGATATCGGGGCCAACATCTATGGGTGGGTCGGTAATGGCGGAGGGTCCGCCGATGGAGCCGAAGATGATCTCGGCCACGTCGGTACGCGCATACTGCACGATATCCTGGTCGTTCACTGAGAAGCGAACGACGTCGGCGGTACCGCCCAGGAAGCTTCCCTCTACCCTGGATCCATTACGCAGGCGCAGGGTATCCGCGTGGCTCCACGATGCGAGAACCACGGCAATGACTATGAGTCGCCCGAACATAGCTACTTCACTCCCGTTGTTATCCTCATTGTCCCACTGGCGGACGCCCCACGGACGACTGGAGCTTCAGCAGGTACGCAAGCTCAGAACGTTTCTTGCGGCGGTACGACACCATGCCGGCGACAAACACCACCGTGGCCATACCCACCGCAATGGACGTGAAAGACGTCAGGAACGTTTCCAGGCCCAGGGGGCCGTCCTGCAGTTTGCGGTGATAAATCCACGAAAGGTTGAACACCATCTCACAAACATAGAGGACCAGTCCAAAGGTCGATGACACCAGTGCCGCCCGGCTCCGCTGAATCGAGAGTTCGAGAAATGCCGCCGTGTTGAGCGCTTCGGGAGCCCAGCATCCCCGACGATTGTAGAATGCGAAGGTCCAGGCCGCCACAATGAAGATCCATACGGCGATGGCGAGCCACACGAGATCAGTCTCGCGATCCAGGATCGCCCAGGCGATAGCGCCTCCGCCGATGACGACGGTCACCAGGACTTCGAGCGCCAACATGATTCGCATGAAGCGCGTCTGGCGACGCACCTTCGCTTCCAAATCGGGGAGGACGGGTGATTCGACCTGCCACTCCTGCCGCCAACCATCCAGTTCAGTATCCACACTCATTTCGTCATCATCCTGCGCAACATCTGGCGGGCCCGATTGAGACGGACGCCGACGTTGCTTTCCGATATACCCATGACCTCCGCGATCTCGCCATACTCCAGCCCTTCGAGCATCAAAACCACTACCTGACGATAGAGAAGGGGAAGCGCGCGCACCGCGTCCGCCAGCCGTTTTCCGCCCTCCTCCCGAACCAGAAAGGTCTCCGGGTCGGGCGAAGGATCCTTGATTTCGAGATCGTCGTCCGCCCGTTCGGCCCGCGGGGCGTTCCGCGTGAGATACGCGATCGCCCGATTGTGTGCGATGCGAAATAGGAACGTTCGTTCGGAACACTCGCCGCGGAAGGAGGGCAGCGATTGCCAGAGGGCGATCGCAATCTCTTGCAGGAGGTCGTCCCGGTCGCTTGCCGAACGCACGTGGCTTCCGGCCAGCCTTCCCAACGCCGCACCATTATCGTGAAGCAAGCGCTGCCACTGCTGCTCGCGCGGATCAGCGGACGCCTTCACCTCGCCTGACAACCGATTAACCGCCGTAAACGACATCGTCCCGTTCCAACAGCCTGGCCGCCACGCACAACGAGAGAGCAGCCAGCAGAGCCGTCACGACGCCGGACGCGATCGTGGGAAGTATCGAGATCCCGGTTCCACGCCACCAATGTTCCACCTGCCATTGTTGCGCAATGAGCGGAGCGATGCGGCCCCAGCCTGCGGCCAATTTGGGAAAGAAAACGGTGAACATGCCGAGCGTAGTGGGCACGAACACCAGCATCGAGAGGTATGTGTGTGCCTCTTTCAGAGTGCGGCACACCGTGGAGATTGCGAGTTCCACCGCGGCCGCCAGCAGAGCCAGCGGAATCAATCCGGCCGCCCAAAGCAGGACGGAATTCGCGGCGTTCGCCGGCGCGGGAAAGTGGGCTCTCAGGGCGAGCCAGAAAGCAACGACATTGAGCACCAGCGACGCGGTGGAGAAGCAGCAGATGGCGGCCCATTTGCCGAGGATCACGTGGCGCCTGGCGCCGGCGGTCAACAACAGCGGCAAGAGGGACTGCCGCTCGCGCTCGCCGGCCAGAATATCCATGGCGACATTCATGCCGCCGGAAAATGCCGACACGAGAACGAAGACCGACATCATGCCGACGAGCACGGAATCTGCCCCATCCTTGCCATTCATGGTGGTGGAGACCATGAAAACGATCCCCGGCCCCATGAGGCAGTAAAGAAGCGTAGAGATGATGGAACGCGAGTCCCGCAGCGCGTCCGTGAGTTCTTTCCTGGCTATGATTAGCGCCTGGTTCAGCATGCAATGGCCTCCTTGGGGACGGTGAGTTGGACGAATGCTTCTTCGAGATTCGAGCTTCGAGTGCGGAGACAGAGTTCGTCCGCTGTTCCCTGCGCCGCGACAGTGCCCTGCGCGATGACCACGACGTTGTCGCAAAGGGCCCGCACTTCCTCGAGCACGTGGCTGGAGAAGATCACGCAGATACCCTCATCTCGCATGCGTTGGAGCAAGCCGCGCAACCCGCGGACGGTGGGCACATCGAGTCCATTGGTCGGTTCATCGAGCAGCAAATTACGCGGCGAATGGATGATGGCGCGGCCGAGCGCGACCTTCATCCGCTCTCCCTGTGAGAAGCCGGTCGTCCGCCGATCCGCGAGCGCGCCGAGCCCTAGAATGTCAAGCACCTCGTCAATTCGATGGCGAAGACGCGTGTCGGGAATGCCGCGCATGCGGCCGAAATATGCCAGATTCTCGCGCGTGGTGAGGCGCGGATAGAGTCCCATGTGATCGAGCAGAGCACCCAGTCTTTGCTGCGCTTGCAAAGGATTTTGAGAAAGGGAGAGACCATCGATACGGATCTGGCCGCCGTGTGGTTGGAGAGCGCCGGAGATCATCCGCAGGGTTGTGGTTTTGCCGGCGCCGTTGGATCCCAGTAGTCCGGTGATCGCTCCATCGGGAGCGCGGAAGGACAGGTCTCGAACGGCGGCGACGCCTCGAAATTCTTTTCGTAGATGTTCGACTTCGATCATATCGGCAGGAGCCTTCTATTCATGTAGTCCACTGCCGGCCGGGTTTCTTACAAAAAAGTTATGGTGGATGCTGGTCTACCTGAATCGCGATGCCCCGAGGATGGCCCGAATTCGCGTGTGCTAGCCTGACATCTTATGAAGCTTCCCGCCGCGCTGTTGTTGGTCCCCCTTGCGTCTGCGCTGGCCCAGGTGCCCACGCCCGAGTCCGTGCTCGGACACAAGCCGGGTGACGACTTCTTTCTCGCGAGCTACGATGAGTCACTCGGATATTTCCAGAAGCTCGCGCAGGCTACGAACAAGCTGAAGCTGGTACGCGTCGGGAAGACCACCCAGGGACGCGATTGGTACATCGCGGTCATCTCGGCCCCTGGGAATCTTTCGCAGCTCGACAAGCACAAAGAGACAGCGAAGAAGCTGGCGCTGGTCAAAGGACTTACCGACGCCCAAGCCCACGAACTCGCGCGCAACGGCAAGGTGATTGTGCACATCGATGGCGGCCTGCATGCCACCGAGGTTGCGCCCGCGCAGCACGCGATTCAGCTCGCGTACAATCTGGTCACCGCCAACGACCCGGCCACTACGGCGATCCTCGACAACGTGATCCTGTTGCTCTGGTTTTCGATCAATCCGGACGGCCAGAACATGGTGGCGCACTGGTACAAGAGCAATCTCGGCTCGCAGTACGAGGTCAGCAATCTGCCGGGGCTGTACCAGGAGTACATCGGGCACGACAACAACCGCGACGGGTACATGAACAACATGATCGAGTCGCAGGTGATTACGCGCACCGAGCTGGAGTATTATCCGCAGGTCTTCTATAACCAGCACCAGACGGCTCCGTTCCCGGCGCGCATCTGGATTCCGCCGTTCGGCGACCCGGTCTCGTTGAATCCCCATCCGCTGATGTACCGTTGGGTGAACGTCTTCGGCGCCGCAATGGCGGCATGGCTGGATGAGCACGACATGCCCGGCGCCATGCACCGCGGGCGCTTTGACGACTGGTATCCGGGATTCGTAGACCACGTCAACAACTTCCGCAATACGGTTTCGTTCCTCACTGAGACGGCGCTCTATCGGTACGCGACGCCGCACTTCTACACCACCGACGACTTTCCGCGCGACAAGCAGGATCTGCGCACCGAGGTATTCTACTCGAGTCCATGGACGGGCGGATGGTGGCGCCTGGGAGACGCCGTGCGATACAACATTGGTGCGTCGATGGCGGTGTTGGATACCGCGGCCAAGAATCGGGAAGAGCTGCTCTTCGACCGCTACCGAGCGGGCCGCGATGTGATCGCACATTTCACCAAGGACCCCCCATACGCCTACATCATTCCGCGCGAACAGCGCGATCGTCCGACGGCGGCCACGCTGGTGGAGAAGCTGCTGATCGACGGGATCGAAGTGCATCAGGCCACGCGGGAGTTCGCCGCCAATCGTGCGACTTATAAGGAAGGGGATTGGGTGGTGTTGATGGACCAGCCCTTCGCCGCGCTGGTGAAGGAGCTGTTCGATGTGCAGAAGTATCCGGAACTGCCGCATCCACCGGCGATCGGTGCGCAGCCGGCGGGTGGACGAGGCGGAGCGGGTGGCGGTGGCGGTGCGGCGGAAGGTACTGGACCGGCAGCCGCGGCTGGAGCCGCCACTGAAGCGCCGGCGGCTGGCGGAGGTGGCGCCGCGCCTGCGGGGGGTGGCGCCGCGGGTCGTGGTGGCGCGGCTGGTCGAGGAGGTGGGGGCGGCGGTGCCGGTGGCCGTGGAGGTGCCGGTGGCGGTGCGGCCGGAGCGGCTGCGGGAGCTCCGGCAGCACCTGCACAACTGCCCTACGATGTGACCGGCTGGACTCTGCCGATGCAGATGGGCGTGGAAGTGGTCGCCGTGGCAGAACCGGTAGACAGTGCCACGCGCCAAATGCTGCGCAAGGTCGAACGCGTCGATCCGATCCAGGGAAAGGTCGAAGGATCCGGCCCGGTCTTCGCGTTCTCCCATAATTCCAACGCCGCTCTTCGCGCAGTAAACGAGATCCTGGCGGACGGCGGTACGGTGAACTTCGCGAAGTCCGAGGGCACGATTTACGCCAAAGGAAACGTGGCGTCGCTGTTGCAGAAGAATGGCGTGAATGCGGCGTCCCAGAAGGACGTGCCTGAGGGTGCGTGGCCCGTGAAAGCGCCGCGGATCGCCATCTACGAATCCTGGTCGGGCAATATCGACGAGGGATGGACCCGCTGGATCTTCGAGCAGTTCCACTTTACATTCACCAAACTGCACAATGCCGACATCCAGTCGGGCCACCTGCGAGATCAGTTCGACGCCATTGTGTTCGCTGAAGCGGGAACACGCCAGATCGTGGACGGCATGCGTGCCGGGACGGTTCCGGGGCAATACGCCGGCGGAATCGGCGAAGACGGCACACAGGCGCTGCGCGACTTCGTGACCGCCGGTGGAACGTTGGTCGCGTTAGGGAATGCCAGCATGTTTGCGATCGATGAGTTCAATCTGCCGGTGACGAATGTAGTCGCGAATCTCCGGCAGGATCAGTTCTTCTGCTCGGGATCGCTCTTGCGGGTGGAGATCCGGGAGCCCAACCATCCCGTAGTGGCGGGACTGCCGGCCACGCTGCCGGTGATGTTCGAGCGCAATCCGGTTTTCGATACCCGCACCGGCTTCCGCGGTAAGGTATTGGCCGGGTACAACAAGGATCGCAATCCCTTGATGAGTGGCTTCCTGTTGGGCGCGGATTTGATCGAAGGCAAAGCGGCGGCGCTGGACGTGAATTACGGACAAGGTCACATCATTCTGCTCGGATTCCGGCCCCAATGGCGCGGGCAATCGCATGGCACCTACAAATTCCTATTCAATGCGCTGTATTACGGTCCAGGCATGGCGCCTGAGGCGCCCGAGGGAACGGGCCGGCGCGGCGGTGGCAATCCGCAATTGACCGCGTGGCGCCGGGAAGCGGAATCGGTCAAGGGCGAGCTCACCAGGCTGTTGGATGCCAATCGCGCATACTTCACCGCGCGCGGCCCGAGCGCCGCGGACCGTGGGAAGCAACTAGAGACGGCGTTGGATGCATTCCAGCGAGATCGGTTGCCGCTGCTGGACGATCTGCGCGCGCAGGTGGAAGACGCCGCGGCGGCGCGCAGTGAGGCCGCATTTTCGGCACAATTGAAGAAGTTCGCAGTAGATCTGCGCACTAAGGACTTCAGTACGGCGAAGTTGGAAGATTTGCTGGATCAATACAAACTGGCGGTGCTGCCGTGAAGAAGGGTTTTTCCGTGGATGCTCGCAACGTGGCGCAGACACTCATGTCTGCCGTCTCGACACTCCTGTCGAGACTTTTCGGGTGTCCACCAAACAGGACGCCATTCGCGGGATCTCTTGAGGTCGCAATGCCGTGGCTGCCCGAAAAGCGTGGAGAGGAATCTCGTGCCCGCAAAGAGGGGCGCGGCAGACAGGCGTGTTCTTTGGCCGCTACGCCGCAGTGCTTGTCAACGATAGGGGCACGCTCGGCCGGCACACGGGCTCGATCGCAGCGACGCACTGCTGCCACCAATCCCCAACCCCCAACCCCCGCGCCCCTGTTTCGAGCGGGTTTGCGCCACATCTCTCTTCTCTGTCTCGCGGCGACCGGGTACGCGCAGATTCCTACGCCGGAATCGGTCCTCGGGCACAAACCCGGTGACGACTTCTACCTCGCCACCTACGAAGATGCGCTCGGATACTTCCGCAAGCTCGCGACCTCGTCCAAGCGGATCAAACTGGTCGAAGTCGGCAAAACCACGCAGGGACGAGACTGGTTCATCGCCTTCATCTCCGATCCGGAGAATCTGGCGCAACTCGACCACTATAAGGAGATCTCGCGAAAGCTCGCGTTGGCAAAAGGCGTCTCCGAAGAACAAGCACACACACTCGCGCGCGAGATCAAACCGATCATTCATATCGATGGCGGCTTGCACGCTACCGAGGTCGCGAATCATCAGCACACGATTCAGCTCGGCCATGACCTCGTCGCCAGCGAGGAGCCATCGTTTCAGGCTATTCGCAAGAACCTGATCGTCGAACTGTGGTTCTCGATCAATCCCGACGGCCAGACGATCGTGGCCGATTGGTATCGCCAGAATCTCGGCACGCCGTTCGAAGTAAGCCCACTGCCGGTGCTTTGGCAGGAGTACGTCGGACACGACAACAATCGCGACGGGTACATGCTCAACATGATCGAGTCGCGCGTCATCACCAAGGCGACCCTCGAAACCGAGCCGCTGGTATTTTACACCCAGCATCAGACCGCGCCCTTTCCGGGCCGCATCTATCTGCCGCCCTTTGCCGATCCGATTTCTGGCAACATGCATCCCCTCATGGTGCGATGGCTGAACCTCATCGGCATGGCGATCGCGCAACACCTCGACGATCACGGTCTGACCGGTTCTATGCACCAGGAGACGTTCGACGTCTGGTATCCCGGATACATCGACAACATCGGCAATTTCCGGCACACGATCTCGTTCTTCACCGAAACCGCGCTTTATCGATATGCGACACCGCACTTCTACACGGTGGACGAGTTCCCGGCGACCCGCCAGACACTCGGCACGGAGATGTTGTATTCGAGTCCGTGGAAGGGCGGCTGGTGGCGCCTGGCGGACGCGTGCAAATACATGTACGAAGCCGATATGGCGGTGCTTAACCTCTCCACCAAATATCGCGAGCAGATGGCGTACAACAAGTATCGGGCGGCGCGCGACACCATCGAAAAGTTCGAGAAAGAACCGCCGTTCGCATACGAGATCCCACGTGAACAGCACGATGCACCGGCAGCCGCGGCACTGCTGGAAAAGCTGATGTTGCATGGGATCGAGGTGCATCAGAGCAGCAAGCCGGATGCCTGGGTGATCGTGATGGACCAACCCTTTGCGGGCCTGGTGAAGGAGCTGTTTGAACCTCAGGTCTATCCGGCGTTGACCCAACGCCCCTACGATGTCACGGGCTGGACGCTGCCCTACCAGATGGGTTTGGAAGTGCACGCAGTCACGACGCCGTTGAGTAAGCAAATGCGTGATTCGCTGCAGCCGATCAAGGAGATCAAGGGCCTGGCCGCGCCATTCAATCACGGCGCTAATGCCAGCTTCCGCGCGGTGAACGAGATTCTGGCGGAGAAGGGAACGGTCTCGTTCTCGGGGAATGACATCACCGCGTCCGGTCTCGACAAAGGCAAGTTGGACCGCATCCTGGCGGAGAATCGCCTGCGGGCCGTGGAATCGAAGGATGCCGGCAAGCCGGTTAAGGCCATGCGCGTGGGTCTGTATCGACCGTGGGTCGCGAGCATGGATGAGGGATGGACGCGCTGGATTCTGGAGCAGTACAAGTTCCCGTTCACCAACCTGTACAATGCCGACATTCGCGGCGGCCACCTGCGTGAGCACTACGACGTGATCGTGATTCCGGATGTTGCGGAGCGGCAGATCATCGACGGCCATCGGCCAGGGACGATTCCCGATCGATACGCCGGCGGGCTCGGTGACGAAGGCGTGCAGGAGCTTCGCGATTTTGCGAACGACGGCGGAACGGTGGTGACGTTCAACAATGCGTCGATGTTCGCGGTGAATCAGTTCAAGCTGCCGGTGGAAAATGCATTGGCGGGACTGCGCGCAGACCAGTTCTTCTGCTCCGGTTGCCTGGTCTCAGTGCACGTGGAGGATGCAAAGAATCCTCTGACCGCGGGCATCAGTTCGGACACGACTGTGATGTTCGAGCGGGGACCTGCCTTTGACACCAAGACGGGCTTCAAGGGAACGGTGCTGGCGCGATATCCGCGTGAGCGTTCCCCGTTGAAGAGCGGATACCTGGCAGGTCCAGAGCGGCTGGAAGGCAAGATTGCGGCGCTCTCGGTGGATTACGGCAAAGGCCACGTGATTCTGTTGGGCTTCAAGCCGCAGTGGCGAGGACAGTCATACGCCGGCTACAAGTTCTTCTTCAATACGTTTTACGGACAGAGTGAATAGTCTGCCGATGGGACGGTAGACCCGACCTCAATCACGCCGAACTATGGACGGCACAATGTATCTCGCTTGGCTCCAGATACGACTGCTTGCTCAGTACACCGTTTCAGAAATACGGTCTCATATTTTGGCAAGAACACTCCCTCACGGTCGTGGCTCGTTGCGAGCCGCGCGCGTAAGCAAGCGATCTTGACTGCTTTGGCGGCGTGGTGGCAACGCTCCCTTACGGTCGCGGCTCGTAAGCTACCTTCACGCGCGGTACGTGCCCTTGCGAGCCGCGCATGTCCGGATTTTTCACAGGGTCTCACACTCACCTCACACTCAGGGTCGTGGCTCGCGGGATACGTGCGCTTACGAGCCGCGCGCGTCAGCAAGCGATCTGGCGATACGCCGGCGGGCTCCTGAAACCACGTACTAAATAGGTGCCAAGCACCGGTCACCGCGGTTTCCAATGCGATCGGCGCAGTTCCAATTTCGATCGCCCCTGCTTCAAAATCGCGAAAACGACAGACCGAGGGACTTTCGTTCTCTATCATTACTTCAGGCGCGTCTCTTCTCCCGACATCTTCACCACCCAATGCTCACCGTCGGAGGATTCGGCTTGCTCAAAGCGAATATGATCTTTGCCGGTGAAGACATTTGTGGTCTTGTACCAGGTGGTGCGGTCGCCGTCGACGTACTTCGATTGGTAGGTCCAATGGTCGCCGTCGATCGTCAATTCACCGCGGCCCGCAGCCTTGCCATCGGGCATGATCGCCTGCGAATAGAAGTGCCCTGCTCCTTCCCCGGGAGCGTAAATCACCAGCGCGCCAATCTTGCCGTCGACGGTTTGCTGGCATCCGAAAAACACGCCGATTCGTCCGCACTCGTTGACCAGATCCACGGCCACCGGAGCCGCTTCGCCCACCTTCTTCGTGCCCTTCCAGTGTCCGTTGTAGAGCCAAAGATGAGTGTAATTGTCATCCGCGGCAAACAGGCCGGGCACACCGGCAATCACCAGCAAAGCACCAGCGATCCACTTCATTAACGTCTCCCCTCGTCAGCCCAGATCTTCGCGAATTATATGATAGATCGACGCCTGCACCTCTTGGATCCGCGGAATGTAGTCACAGGGCACAACCAGCGCGTGATCCGCCAGATTCCGCCGGCGAATCTCGCCGCCATCGTAACCCAGCAGTGCCACCGTGAGCAGTTTGCGCTTGCGGGCCTCTTCCAACGCTGCGAGCAGATTGCGGGAGCCGCCGCTGGTGGAAATGGCGATTGCGACGTCCTCCGGCCGCGCCTGCGCGATGAGCTGCCGCTGAAAAATCAGTTCGGTCCCCACGTCGTTCGCGACCGCCGTGATGTTCGCCGGCTCCATCGCCAGCGAGACGGCCGGAACCGCGTGTAGGCCGGGCGGAGGCAGCACACAATCCAGCGTCCAGTCGTTGGCGTCAGTTGCCGATCCGCCATTGCCGAAGAGCATGAGCTTTCCACCGCTGGCAAGCCGGTCCGCGATCGCCGATGCGGCATCCGAAATCGGGGCGGCGAATTCATTTGCCATTTTGGCGCGTAGCAGCGAATCGTCGGAGACTTTCATCCGGATGGAAGCGGCCACTTCGTCGACCAGGCCCGCGTTGTCCTGCTTTTGCATTCCCAGAAACGGATACAGAAAGCCCGCATCGCCCGTATCGAGGCCCTGCTCGCGACGCTCCAGGAACACGTGCACCGTCTCCCAAAGCACGTGGTACAGGATCTCCACCACTTCCTGATGCACGAACGCATTTGGTGTCGCGGCCTCGCACCAGTAATCGCCTTCCGTGCCCGGTAGAGCCAGTGTCAAAGCCCCGGAGTCGCGCGATTGCCGCAATGCGGACGCCACTTCCGCATCGCCTTCGGGCGGCCCGAAGCCCATCACAATGTCTTCGGGACGGAGAATCGCCTGCAGCCACGGTCCGAATGCCGTGGAAAGATCGAGTGCGGGGAGCGCGCGTTTGCCCACGATCACGGGATGCACAAATTCCACCGACACATGCTGCGCGTCGGTCGAATAGGCGCCGGGCCCGAACGCCAACAATCGTCCACCCTTCAGGAAGCGCTCCGACATCTCCCGGCAGATTTCGGCGAGCTTCCGCGCCTCGCGCGCGAAGAATGCTTCACAGACCGCATTGCGATCGAGAAGGCGCTGTGCAACCGTTGCCATGAACCGTACACTAACAGATTCTGGGCAGCGGATCGCCTACCAGCATGTCGACGATGCGCGTGCCGCCGTAAGGCGTCGACGACAACACCGAGCCGGCGGGCTGCTCGCGCACTTCTCCGATGATGCACGCCGCGTCTCCTCCCGGCGTGCGCTGCAGCGCTTCGACTGCCGCCTCGGCGAACTCCTTCGCCACCACCGCGAGGAACTGGCCTTCATTCGCAATGTGCATCGGATCGAGCCCCAACAACTCGCAGGCCCCGCGCACCGCATCGTGGATGGGCAGCCGGTCTTCTTGGACGAAAACTCCCAGGTCGCAATCGCGCGCGAATTCGTTGAGCGCTGTGGCCACGCCGCCGCGTGTCGGATCGCGCATCCATCGCAGTCCCGGAGCCGCCGCGGCCGCGAGCGCTTCTACCAACCCGATCACGGCACGCGTATCGGAACACAGATCGGCCTCCAGATCCAACTCTCCGCGAGCCAGCAGGATGGTAATGCCGTGATCGCCGATCGGTCCTGACAGCAGGATGACATCGCCCGGCCGCGCCGACCGCGCCGTAATCCGCACGCCGGGAATCGGCCGCCCCACACCGGCCGTCGTGATATACATCTTGTCGGCCTTGCCGTGCTCTACCACTTTGGTATCGCCGCCCGCTACAATTACGCCGGCGACGCTCGCGGCCTTCGCCATCGCACGGACTTCCGCCTCGAGCACTTCCGTCGGCAACCCCGCTTCGAGCACATAGGTCACCACTAGCGCCTCGGCTCGTGCGCCCGAGACCGCCAGATCGTTGACCGTGCCGTTCACGGCTAGTTCGCCGATCGATCCCCCCGGAAAGCGTAGCGGGCTGACTACGAAGCTGTCCGCAGTGATGGCAATTGGCGCGCCGTTTACCATGAGGTGGGCCGCATCGCCCAAAGGCTCGGTGGATGCGCCAAAGAGAATGGGTGCGAAGAGTCCTTCGATCAGGCGGCGGCTAGCCTTGCCGCCCGCGCCGTGAGCCATTTCGATCTGTGCGTCCCGAAAGCGGACCTTGGGCGAAGCAACAGGCATGGAGACTCAGGCCGGAATGGAGACCAGCGCATGCTTTCGATGTTCGTACTGATAATAGGCCGCGCACGAGCCTTCCGACGAGACCATCAGCGCGCCTACCGGACGCTCCGGTGTGCACTCGTTGCCGAAGAGCTTGCACTGCGCCGGCTTAAGCACGCCTTTCAAGACTTCTCCGCACTGCGCCGCCTTGGGGTCAGTGACGCGGATGCCCGGAATCTCGAAGCGCCGCTCTGCATCCCAGTCGGCGAAGTCCTCGTTCAGCGCCAGCGCCGATTGCGAGATGAATCCCATGCCGCGCCATTCGAAATAGGACCGCAGCGTGAACACCTGCGCCATCGCCTTGAGCGCCGCCTTGTTTCCGTCCCACGGCACCACGCGGCGGTATTGATTCTCCACTTTCGCCTCGCCATGCTGCAACTGTCGAAGCAGCATGGCCACCGATTGCAGCACGTCCAGTGGTTCAAAGCCCGAGACTACGATCGGCTTGTTTTCGTGGCGCGCGATCCACTCGTAGGGGCGGCAGCCGATCACCGTCGAAACGTGCCCCGGCCCGATGAACGCATCGATCCGCATATCCGGCGAATCCAGAATCGCCCGAATCGCCGGGATGATCGTCACGTGATTGCAGAACACCGAGAAGTTCCGGATGCCCTCCGCCTTGGCACGCATCAGTGTCAACGCCGTGGAAGGCGCGGTTGTCTCGAAGCCGATCGCAAAGAACATCACGTGCTTCGAAGGGTTGTTGCGGGCCAGTTTCAGTGCGTCGGCAGGCGAATAGACTATGCGGATATCGGCTCCGCGGGCCTTATGTTCGAGCGGGCTCCCCTGGGTCCCCGGCACGCGCATCATGTCGCCGAACGCAGTGAAGATCACGTCCGGATGCGCCGCCATCGAGAGTCCGTCATCGATGCGTCCCATCGGCAGGACGCAGACCGGGCATCCCGGACCGTGCACCAACTCGATATTGGAAGGCAGCAGATCTTTCAGGCCGAAGCGATAAATCGCGTGGGTGTGGCCACCGCACACCTCCATCATGCGATAGTGCCGTGCGGGGTCGGCCAATCGCCGGATCTCCTCGGATGTGCGGGAAATCAATTCCGGTTCGCGGAATTCGTCGATGTATTTCATGGAGACGGCCGCTCCTCGGGCTGTGGATCCGCATCGTCGGAGCTGTACCCTTGCGCTTCCTGCATGGCGGCTTCGGCTTCACCCAGCGCGGTCAACATGCGCAACTGGTCTTGAGCTTCATCCTCGCGAATCTTGCTCATCGCGAATCCGACGTGGATCAGTACCCAGTCGCCCGGAGCGATACCATCGGGTTCCACCAGGCTGATGTCCACACCGCGCCGGACACCCACCACATCCACCAGAGCCCGATGGGGATCACTGGCTGATAGTTCGACGATCTTGCCCGGAATGGCCAGACACATGACTGTTCCGCCCTTCGTTACTCTTCGCTCATGAGCCGCGCTGCAAGTCGAAGCGTAAGGTCAACTCGTCCTTCAGCTTGAGTGTACCACCGGCAATCAAAAGCAAGCGGACCTGAAATCCGTCTGCCAAGCGGGAAAGGTTCCAATCGCACGAAGCATGTCGTCCGCGTCTCGCCAGGTACGCCGATATCGATTCAGGTGAGACCTATCCTTTGACGTGTGAAGGTCTTAAGGACTGTTAACCAATGGCAACTTTCTGTGAGCCGCGCATTGCTATATGCTGCGCCGTCTGGGACTGCTGTATGCTTTGCCGTTACTGTGGAAAGTCGCTGAGGACTGTTGAGGGGAATCTCGGAACGGTCCACCAGTGCACGGCTCCGCTGGAGCCGCGCCCACAGGAACCGGCAACCCGCCCCACCAAAATCCATGTAGTGAAAGATCAGCTCGAACCAGTCATCCAGTGGCTTGACGAGCAGGTTCCCGTCCGGGAGCGGCTGGTCCTTCCCACGCTTGCTCAGGAACTGCTTGACGACCCCCTGCAAGTTGCGCCCCTCCGAGTGATGCCTGAACCTGCCGACCGAAGCCGCCGGCAGGCTGCCGCACCCTCTTCTGCTCCCGGTTCAGCGGTAACCGTGGAGCCGCTGTTTCCTGCTTTATTCGTCGATGCGCTACTACCGGCGGAGGTCCTCGCGCTACCGCTCGACATCCCTACAGACCCGCTGCTGACCTTTGAGCCCTTGGAATTTCCGGTGAGAATGGAAGCGCCTCCGCCACCCGCGCGTCCCAAGCCCCGGCCGAAGTTGCAGGAGGTGCCTTCGCCGGAACTGGCGCTTCCGGAAATTGCGGAATGGGAATTCGCCGCCACCGCTGCATTCTCCGCGGGGGACTACGCTGCCGCCGCCGCGGCCTGCGGACTCCTCACCGACATAGCACCGGCCCATTTCGAAGCCTGGTTCAATCTCGGGGTGGCCGAACAAAAGCAAGGATCGCTACATGCCGTGGCGGCATTTCGTGCGGCGGTCCGTCTGCGTCCCAAAGATCCACACGCATGGCAGGCGCTCGGAATGGCGCTGCACCCCTGCGATGCCGAAGGCGCGAAGGGAGCTTACACCACGGCTCTCGACCTGGCGCCCGAGATGATTCCGTCGATGTGGAACCTTGGCCTGATCGCCGAAAAAAGTGGAGACACGGTGGAGGCGGGCAGGATGGTGTCGAAGCTGATGGAATTACAGCCGGAGCGCCAGGATTTGCGCTACCGCCGCGCGTTACTGCAAGCGCGAGCGGGCGATTTCGAAGCCGCCGTGGCCGGCCTGGATGATCCGGCCCCTTATCTGCGCCTGGGGGCATTGGGCTGGCGGCTCGGCGACTACGATCTGGCTGGGAAATGTTTCGAGGAGATGCTGCATCACGGTGCTGCCCCGCTGCTCGCTTTGCGCGCCATGGCGGCTGCCGCCATTCGCCAATGCGACTTTTCGCGTGCACTGGATCTCCATCGCTCCTTGAGCGACGCCGGCGATCGGAGCTTCGAGGTGCGCTCCAATCGCGCCCTGCTCGAACGCGCGAACGCCTAAGTACACCTTTTCAGAAATACGGTCTCGTATTTTGGCAAGAATACTCCCTCGCGGTCGTAGCTCGTAACCTACCCAAATACGTTCGCGCGATACGTGCGCTCTGCCGCGTCGAGACACGACGCTTTCGCACGTCCACCAAGTCCGCCCGGCAGCGGCGTTACGCTCGCTTCATTGCGCAGGCAGGCGCTTAGCGACGGTGCGGTTGCCGTTCTGATGGAGCGTCAGGGAATCCGTCGCGAAGTTCACTTTAATACCGCCGACCTTCGCGAAGAACTGCCCCGGCCCCTCGGCGAAAAGCTCGAATCGCCCCTGTCCCGTCGCCTGCCCATAAAGATGGTTGTCTTCGCGGGTGATCGTCAGGACGAAATTCGGACCCAGTTCGTACCGGCCCACATAGGTGTCCAACGTCTTCCGATCCTCCGGCACCTCGGTCTGCTGCGTCGTTAGTGGGAAATCGGGATTCAACAAGTGCCGCCCGATATCGTCAATCTGCACGCGCGCCGAGGTGTTCGACAGAACCACCACGCCAGTCTTGGCTTTGGGATCGTAGCCCATGAAGGTCTGGAAGCCACCTGTGCCGCCGTTGTGCCAGATGATCGTGCCGCTGGGCCGCTCGAAGATGTGCCAGCCATAAGCGATCAGCATGCCCTCGGTACCGGTAGGCTTGCGCACCTTGACCATTGCGGCCATCGCCGGCGCCAATGGCGATTCCTTATATCCCAAATTCGCCGCCAGGAACGTCAGCATGTCGTTCGCCGTGGAGCGAAGCGCGCCGGCCCCGGCGAGCGTGGGAAGATCCCAGTGCGGAGTGACTTTTAAGCCGGCATTGTGGCCGGGAGTGAACCGCGCCTGCATCTCCGGCGTAAGCGTGATGCCTGTGCTCGACATCCCCAGAGGCGCGAGAATGCGCGTCTTGACCAGCACCTCATAACTGCTCTTGGCGCGCAGTGAAAGCACGTGCCCCAGCAGGCCGACGCCAAGATTCGAGTATTCATACTTCTCGCCGATGTCCCGTTTCAGTTGGTAGCCGGCCAGAAATTCATAGAGCTGCGCCACCGTGTAGTCGGCGTACGGATTCAGCAGATTGGCCGGATGCATGTTCGAGGGCAGACGCGGCAGGCCTGAACTCTGCGTTGAAAGATCCTCAAACGTGATCTTGCGACCATTCCGCTCCGGCACCTTGACCTCCGGCGGAAGATACTTCGCGATGGGGTCAGTCAGGGCGATCTCGCCGTGCTGCGCCATGTCCATCATGGCAAGCGAGGTGAACACCTTGGTCATCGAGCCGATCTCGAAGACCGTGTCGCCATTCAGAGGCCGCGGGTCTCCGGGATCGAAGCTGCCATATGAGACGATGCGTCGTCCCTGCGGCCCGATCACTCCCACCACAATACCGACGCCTTGCTTCTGCGCGTCAATCCGATCCGCAAGAACGGCGCGAATTCCGGCCTCGGAGTTATCTTGTGCCGCCAACGGCACACTGCAGAGCACTATCCACATCGTCAGAGCGGCCAGAAAACAGCGAAGCATGGCTCACCTCCAGGTCACTCTGACACTCTAACCGATTCCGGATTTACGCGCTCATGGCCAGTGCTTGCGGTTCCGGACGGAGCGAACGGCGACCGCTATCGAACGGCTGGAATCGATGTCCGATTCCGAAAATGGTCTCGATGTAGCGGTCCGCATATGCGCCCAGTTTCTTGCGCAGGTGGCGGATGTGCACGTCGAGCGTGCGCGTGCGGATCTCGGTGCTATATCCCCAGACGCGCATCAATTGCTCTTCGCGGGGCACGATCTCGCCGGCAAATCCCACCAGCAGGGCCAGAAGCTCATACTCTTTTTTGGTGAGCGTCATCGGGACGGAGTCCAGGGTGGCGACCTGTCTCTGAAAATCGAGCGTTAAGTGCGCATCCCGATAGAGTGCCGGCTGCGCTGTCATTTCTAGTATGTTTTCCAATCTCGTCTCCTCTACTTAGCCATCCTACGGAACGCCAAAAGGGAAGTCGTAGGAAACATGTAAAGAGGTTGTCAAAATCGCCGGATTTCCCTCTTTAAGAGGGAGGCTGATCCCGAGTTTATGCAGGTGACGCTCCCAGACAGCGGCCCCGACGCCTCTAAGTGCATCGTTTCGTTGATACGGCCCCGTTTTCAGGCAACAACACGCCGTGCGATCATGGCTCGCAACGAGCCGCGCGCGTTAGCAAGCGGTCTGGCGATCCCTCGGCGGACTTCTGGAACCACCCCCTAAACTAAGTTCTAACAGGGATTGCGATCCGAGCAGCCCAAGCTTCAGAATCTTGCTTGCGTGGGCGAATCGAAAAACTTTAGCCCGCAATCTTTCCCGCAAAAGTCAAGCTTGATCTGCCCTCGAACTGACCGACGTCCGGGCCGAATCTCGCTCGTCACCTCAGACTCACGACCGGAAAATACACTCCCTGCTCTTCCCGCGTCCACCAATCGCGATCACCGAAATGCGTGAAGTGATAGAGGTACTCACGGGCGCGCACATACCTGGGCGGTCTATCCGGGAAAGGATTGTACCGCAGCAGGCTCAGCACCGAAGGCTCCCCCTGCAGCAGACGCGCCATGAAGCTTTGGAACCAGCGATTCTGCTGATAGGTGCCCAGCGCTGCGAACCACATCTGCCAATCCAGCCGTGGCTGGTGCGGCGCCACGATCGGCGGCGCCCGGCGCACATCGCCCGGCTTGTACCGGAACTCGTACGCCAGCCACGTCACGCCGTCGTTCGACCCCTCCACAATAATCTCGGGGCGCGTCGTCGTCATCACCGCAAACAATCCGTATGAGTTGACGATCCGCAACGGCCCCGCCAGGTGCAGGATGGCCGCTCCTCCGGGCGGCTCGATATTGAACAGCTCCAGGCAGAGAATTCCGCTCACTACGCCGATGAACACGGCGAGCGCCACACTGATCGCCCGATGCACACGGGGCCGCGCCGTCACCTGCCCCTCTGCCGTGGGTTCGATGAACAGCCACATCGTCAGTGCAATCGTCAGCCAGTTAAAGAACGTGTAATTCCCCGTACAGAGGATCAGCACCTGCAGCGCGATCGTCACCCACGCGCCGGCCCGCCGCAACCGCTTCGGCGCGAAGAACAGGAACGGTACCAGCAATTCCGCCACGAAGACCAGCAGCGTCGACCCCCTCTGAAATCCGCGCGGCAATTGCTGCATGTACCAGGCCAGCGGAGTTGGCAATGGCTGCGTCTCGTAGTGATAAGTCATCGCAATAAGATTGCGCCACGCCGGGTCGCCGCTCAGTAGCTTCACCGCGCCGCTGAAGAACATCAACCGGAAAATCAGCCACCGGAAAAGCCACACGCGCAGCTTCGACCTGTCCGCAAAGATCGCCAGGAAGCCCGCCTCCGAGAGCAGAATGTCCCACTGAAACGAGAGGAAATCCTGCCCTGCCACGCAGACCGACAGCCAGAGAACCAGGCAGATCGCCAGCATCGCCCTCTGTTGGAAACCGATCACGACTACCATCGCGGCCGCTGCTCCCACCACCCACACAAAGCGAATCGCGGCGTCACTCGAATTCAGCCACAACAGGGTCGGCACCTCCAGCCAGTCAGTCCTGCCAGTCGCCTCCCGGACCGCATGTAGGTAGTCGCCCAACGGAAGGATGCCGTGGCTGCCAATTAACCCCATGGCCTGTATCCCGAACGATAAAAAGGCGATAAAGTAGATGGAGCCAAGCACTCGGAGGAAGCTTTTGACCGTTACCAACTGCGTCCGATCCGACACAAATCGCCTCCCGCTCACCCCGTTATTTCCCCCATTCCAATCGGAAAGTCGCCATTCCGATGGATACCTATTTATTTCAATTGGTTAAGACGTCACTATGCCTAAAACTGGGAAACTATACCAATATGAGCACTCAGCCTTTTGAACCGAAAGCCATGCCGCCTGCGAACCTCGTCCAGATCGGCTCCACGGTAGAGGACATCATCCAGCAACGCCTGGCAGAAGAGCGCGCCCGCCTGGAACAAGAGGCCGGTCTCGCTAAACGCGAGGTTCATCACTTTAAAAAGCCGGTGGAAAAACCGTTCACGGCGACCGAGCGCCCCAACACCACCCTGCTTTTCGGCGGGCTGACGTGGAAGCATGAAAAGCTCGTGCATGGCGCCCTTGAAGGATTAGGATATCGCGCCGAAGCGGTTCCCACCCCCAACGTGAAGGCCTTCCAGACTGGCAAGGAGTACGGAAACAACGGCCAGTGTAATCCCACTTACTTCACGGTGGGCAATCTGGTGCAGTACTTACAGAGCCTGGAAGAGCAGGGGCTCACCAAGCAGGAAATCATCGACGGCTACGTCTTCTTTACGGCCGGTGCGTGCGGCCCGTGCCGCTTCGGCATGTATGAGGCCGAATATCGCCTGGCCCTCCGCAACGCGGGCTTCGACGGCTTCCGCGTATTGCTGTTCCAACAATCCGGCGGCCTGAACCAGTCCGATGCCGAGGCCGGCCTCGAGATGAATATCGATTTCTTCCTCGGCATCCTGAACGCCCTCAACTGCGGCGACGTGATGAACGAAGTGGCGTACGCCATTCGCCCCTTCGAGGTCAACGCCGGGGAGACCGACCAGGCTCTCGACGAGAACATGGACTACATGCACGAAGTGTTCCGCAAGAAGCGGCCGTGGAAGCTCGATCAGGGCTTTGCCAAGTACATGGGCGGCTTCTCCGACACTGCGGAGTACGTCGGCAAGTTCGTCAGCCAACTCAAGGGCGACGATTACGTGCCTGGCCTGGAGCGCTGCCGCGACCGCTACAATTCCATTGAAATCGATCGCCTGCGCGTCAAGCCGATCGTCAAAATCACGGGTGAGTTCTGGGCGCAGACCACCGAAGGCGACGGCAACTTCAATATGTTCCAATTCCTGGAGCGCGAAGGCGCCCAGGTGCTCGTCGAGCCCATCGGCACCTGGATCATGTACATGATTCACCAGGTGGTGCAGAAGTACAAGGACTTCAAAGGACTCGACGAGGGCGCCGTCCTACCCCCGCTGTGGAAGCTCGGCACCCGCGCCAAGATCGAATTCGAATATCGCCAGAAAGTCGCCAAGTTAAAACTCGCCGAGGCCATCTTCAAGGGCGAGTACCACAAGATCGTGAACGCGCTGGGCGGAATCGCGCATCACCTGGCAGATCAGTACGAACTCCAGCGGATCGGGCATCCCTTCTACAACTCGCGCGCCGGCGGCGGCGAAGGGCATCTGGAAGTCGCCAAGAATATCTACTACTCGAACAAAGACCTTGCCCACATGGTGCTGTCTCTGAAGCCCTTCGGATGCATGCCTTCGACGCAGTCGGATGGCGCGCAGTCGGCCGTGGTTTCGAATTTCAAGGACATGATCTACCTTCCGGTCGAAACCTCCGGCGAAGGCGAAATCAACGCGCACAGCCGCGTTCAGATGGCGCTCGGCGAAGCCAAGAACAAGGCCAAGAAGGAATTTGCCGCGGCACTCGAGCAGACGGGTTTGACTCTCGATCAATGCCGCGCCTGGGTGGAAGCACATCCGGAAAGCAAGCGGCCCATGTACCACGTGCCGCACACCAAGGGATTCGTCGGCGGGGCGGCGAATTTCGTGCTCCACATCGCAGAGAGGATCAAGGGAAACTAAGTGGAAAAACATTTCCTCATCGGAATGGACGTGGGTTCCACCACGGTCAAGGCTACGGTGATCGACGCCGTTACCGACCAGATTCTGTGGCAGGACTATCAGCGGCACGACACCAAACAGCCTGAGAAAGTACTGGAATTCTGCAAACGGTTCGATACCGAAGTCGAGGGCTTCAAGGCCTCCAATTCGCGCATGTTCATGACGGGCTCCGGCGGTAACGGGCTCGGAAAGTTCCTGGGCGGCAAGTTCGTGCAGGAAGTCAACGCCGTCTCCCTGGCCGTCGAAAAGATGTACCCCGAATGCGGCTCGGTAATCGAACTGGGCGGGCAGGACGCCAAGATCATTATCTTCAAGAAGGATCCCGAGACCGGCCGCAAGAAGAAAATCCCGTCGATGAACGACAAGTGCGCTGGAGGCACGGGCGCAGTCATCGATAAGATCAACGCCAAACTGCGGATTCCCAGCGAACAGCTCTGCAAGATGGGCTACAAGGGGATCAAGCTGCATCCTGTGGCGGGCAAGTGCGGCGTCTTCGCCGAGACCGATATCAACGGTCTGCAGAAGATGGGAGTTCCGCCCGACGAGCTGATGGCTTCCCTCTTCGAAGCTATCGTGATGCAGAATCTCTCGGTGCTCACGCGCGGAAATACTCTGCAGCCGGTGGTGCTCCTGCTCGGCGGCCCGAACTGTTACATCGCCGGCATGCGCGATTGCTGGAAGAGCAACATCCCCAAGATTTGGGAAGAGCGCAATACTCCGCTGCCTGAGGGCATTGCACCGGAAGACCTGATCCGCACGCCCGATAACGCGCAGTACTTCGCGGCCATAGGATCCGTGGAATTCGGCAAGACCGAAGAAGATCACATCGGGCAATACCTGGGCTACGAGAAGCTGGAGTGGTACGTCAACATCGGCCGCGAAGAGGAGAAAGCTAAGCGCGGCGGCGGAGGCGGTCTGGCCAAGGACGCGGACGATCTCGCAGCCTTCAAGACAAAATACCGCACCAAAAAATTCACACCCGTACAGTTCCAGCCGGGTGAAATGGTGGAAGGATTTGTTGGCCTGGACGGCGGCTCCACTTCGACCAAGGCAGTGCTGCTTTCCAAGGACGGGAAGCGCCGCATCCTCGCGAAGACCTATCAGCTCTCGAAGGGCAATCCGATCGAGGACACCGTTGAGGTGCTGCAGAAACTCGACCGGCAGATCCGCGATCAAGGCGCCGAACTCAAGATTCTCGGCGTCGGCACCACTGGATACGCCAAGGACATCCTCAAGGATGTGATCGGCGCGGACGCCGCGCTCGTAGAGACCGTCGCGCACACGGAAGCGGGCCTCCATTTCTACAAAGATGTGGACGTGATCTGCGACGTCGGCGGCCAGGACATCAAGATCATCATCTTGAAGAACGGCCGCGTCAAAGACTTCAAGCTGAATACGCAGTGCTCGGCAGGCAACGGCTACTTTCTCCAATCCACCGCACAGGGTTTCAACGTGCCGGTGGAGCAGTACGCCGACACCGCTTTCGCGGCGAAGGGCTTCCCCTCGTTCGGCTACGGCTGCGCTGTGTTCATGCAGAGCGACATCGTCGACTTCCAGCGCCAGGGGTGGAAGCCGGAAGAGATCATGGCGGGCCTCTGCAATGTGCTGCCCAAGAACATCTGGCTGTACGTTTCGCAGATTCCCAATCTGTCGGCGATCGGGCGCCGCTTCTTACTCCAGGGCGGTACCCAGTACAACCTGGCCGCCGTGAAGGCGCAGGTGGACTTCATCGAGTCGCGCTTCAAGGGCAAGGACGTCAAGGCCGACGTCATCGTCCACGAACATTGCGGCGAAGCCGGCGCGATCGGCGCGGCTCTCGAGGCCGGACGCCTCTGGGACAACGGGCGCGTCAGCACCTTCATCGGGCTGGACGCCTGCGCGCACATCAACTACAAGACCACGCGCAACGAGGCCACTCGCTGCTACTTCTGCAAAAACAAGTGCCTGCGGACCTTCATCGATGTGAAGACCAACATCATCAACATCGATTACAAGCCGCCGGTCAAGACTAAGGTGCCGCTCGAAGCGGGCGCGCAGCGGCTGATCATCGCCACTTGCGAGAAGGGCACGGTCGAGAACATCGAGGAGATGCGCGGCATCAAGGGCAATCTCGACAAGATCAAGAAGCAAAATCCCAATTTTGTCGAGATGGCGGCGAAGAGCGTATTCCGCGTTCCGGATGTCCCGCTGGTGGCCGATGCGCCTCCCAAGTTCCAGATCACGGCGGCTCAGAAGAAGCGCGCCGAGCTGATCAAGAAGCGCGGCTCCATCCGCATCGGCATGCCGCGCGTACTCAACATGTACTCGCAGACGCCGGTGTTCACCGGATATTTCGGAGCGCTCGGAATCAAGGCCGAGAACATTGTCTATTCCGACTACACCAGCGAAGAGTTGTACAAAGAGGGCGCCAAGCGCGGCGCGATCGACCCGTGCTTCCCCTCAAAGCTCGGGATTCCACACGTTCACAATCTGTTGTACAAGATCCACGCGAAGAAACCGCTCGACATCATCTTCTTCCCGATGATCGACTGCATCACCACCGACCTGCACAACGTGCAGGCCAGCCGCTCATGCCCCACCGTCGCGACCACGCCGGAAGCGGTCAAGGCGGCATTTACAAAGGAAGGAGACCTCTTCGCCGAAAAGGGCGTCCTCTTCCTCGATACCTTCGTCAATCTGTCGAAGCCGGAAATCCTGGAGCGGCAGTTGTTCGAGCAGTTCAAGGATATCTTTGGGCTTTCGCCCGAGGAGAACAAGCGCGCCATGGACGAGGGCTACCGCGCCCTGCTTGCGTTCGAAAACGTCGCCATGCGCGGCGAAGCACGCGCGGTCCTGGAGCAGCTCGAGCGCGAAGACCGGCTCGGTGTGGTGCTACTGGGCCGTCCCTATCACAACGACCCGGGGGTCAATCACGAGATCCTGGAGGAATTCCAGAAGCTCGGCTACCCGGTGTTTGCGCAGGACAGTCTCCCGATCGATGACGACATCATCTGGCGCCTGTTCGGCGACGATGTGAGGGCAGGCGAAATTCCGCACCCCATGTCGATCGACGACGTCTGGAAAAACTCGTACAGCGAGAATACTAGCCGCAAGGTGTGGGCCGCGAAGTATGTAGCGCGGCATCCCAACCTGGTGGCGCTGGAACTCTCGAGCTTCAAGTGCGGCCATGATGCGCCGATCTATTCGGTGGTAGAAGAGATCGTGGAGCACTCCGGCACACCGTACTTCTGCTTCAAGGATATCGACGAGAATAAGCCGACGGGATCGATCAAGATCCGCGTGGAAACGATCGGCTACTTCCTGAAGCGATACCGCGAAGACATGGTGCGGAACAAGAAAAAGGCGACGACTATCGAGCAGCAACTGCTCGAGTTCGAAGCGCGTCTCCGGCGGCAGATGCTCCGCGAGAAACTCCAGGACAACACGCTGGTTCGCGAGTCCTTTGAGACCGGTTCGATGCCCCAGATTCACGTCAGCATCGGCGCGCTGCAGGCAAGTCGTCCCGCATCGACGGTACAGGGAGATTAGGTCGTCAGACCTTCAGTAGCGAATTCATCCAGGCCCGGCTTCGCCAAGAAGTCGGGCTTTTTTATTGCCTCGAGAGTTGAGCCGCTGTGGAATCCAGGGTCCTTGAAGCTTCCCGTGCCGCAATCGCGCAATGCGGTCGCGGATTGTACCAGATCGGCCACAGCGCGGGATGCGTAATTAGTTAGTCACACCGCCCACACATCACCCGCTGAAATCTGTTGCCCCAATTCGGACGCGTTCTGCCCCCAATACGCCATTCTGTCACGGCCATTCTTCCAGTTTTTTTGCTCATTCGTTCTAAGTTTTTTACTTGCCTTTAACGTTCAACCTACATATACTTTCCCAACAGTGGGTCGAAACGGGCCGGGATGCCCAAATCCCGATGGAGGGTTAGTGAATGCGTGCCTTTCGTTGCATTTGTGTCTGTTTGTGCCTAAGTGCGCTCACCGCTTGCCTGGCGTTCTCTCAAGCAGTCAATGGAACAATTGTAGGAACCGTCACAGATGCTACTGGCGGCGCGCTGGTGAATGCCAAAGTTACTTTAACTGAAACCAACACCAGGATCGTTCACACCAAGCTGACCAATGACGCGGGCGTCTGGGGATTCCCTGAGATGCCGCCCGGCACCTACGAAGTCACCGTCGAGATGGTCGGATTCAAAAAAGCCGTCCGCGCCGGCATCATTCTCGAAGCCAATACCAGCCCGCGCGTCGACGTGCAACTCGTCCCCGGTGAACTCAACCAGACCATCGAAGTCGCAGCCTCCGCGCCTGTTCTGCAAACTGAGCGAGCCGATACTGGCCGCTCGATCGACTCGCAGACCATCGAAGAACTTCCCCTCGGCGTCAATCGCAACTTCCAGAGTCTCCTCGACCTCGTGCCTGGCACCTCCGTCGAGACCTTCCAGCATTCGCAATTCTTCAACGCCTCCAGTTCTCTCCAGACCAACGTGAACGGTCAACCGCGCATGGGCAACAATTACCAGATCGAAGGCATCGACAACAACGAGCGCACCGGACTCCTCCAGATCCTGATCACCCCGGCCGAAGCGCTCCAGACCGTCAGTGTCTCCACCACGAACCACGATCCCGAGTTGGGACGATCCACCGGAGCCGTGGTCAATGCGCTCATCAAATCGGGTACCAACAATTTTCACGGCTCCGCGTACGAGTTCCTGCAAAACAGCGCGTTTGACGCCCGATCGTTCTTTAATCCCACGGTAGGACACTTGGCCTACAATTATTTCGGCGGAAATCTGGGTGGCCCCATCAAACGCAACAAAGTCTTCTTCTTCGCCAACTATCTTCGTACCGAAGATCACGAAGCCAACACCAATCAGAACAATATTCCCGATAACGCCTTCCGCACCGGCGACCTCAGCGGCGACCCTGGGCACATTGTCTACGACCCCACCACTGGCTTGCAGGATGGATCCGGCCAGGGCCGCACTCCCTTCCCCGGCAATATCATCCCGCTCAGCCGCATCAATCCGGTGTCACTGAAGATCCTTTCCTTCCTGCCGCCCACCAACGAGAACTTCTCACCTACCTCACAGACCAACGATTATTTTGCGCTGCTTCCCGCACAGAAGACCAACAATCAGATTGATTCGAAGGTTGACTGGAATGTCACCGACCGCGATCGCATCAGCGGCCGGTTTAGTTTCGCGCGGCCGGTGATGTACCAGGCCCCGATTTTCGGAGATGCCGGCGGCCCCGCGCAGGGCGCGTTCGAAGGATCGGGCCGCCAGAAAACCTACAGCACCGGACTCAACTACAATCGCAGCGTTACACCGACTCTGCTGACCGAAGTCCGTTTGGGCGTCGCACACTATCACAACGACGCCTTCCAGAGCGACTACGGGAAGAACGATTCCGACGCCGTCGGCGTGCCTGGCGTCAACCTGGGACCTTTCACCAGCGGCTTCGTCGGCATCACCATCAACGGTTACTCCAGCCCCCTGTTTGGGTATTCGGCCAGCCTCCCGTGGGACCGCGCTGAAGCCAATATTGATCTCGTGAATTCGTGGACCAAGATCGCGCACAACCATCAGATCAAGTGGGGCATCGATATCCGCCGCGTACGCGACGATTTACTGCAGGACCAGACGTTCAGCCCGCGCGGCGTGATTACTTTTGGAACGCAGCAGACCGGGCTGCAAACGTGCACGGGAACTTCGTCCTCAGGCACACCCACCGGATGCACTGGCTCGTCGCAAGGGCTGGCGAACGATTTCGCCAGCTTCCTGCTGGACGTTCCCCAGAAGCTCGGCCGCGATGTGAATACGTATTTTCCGGCTTTCCGCGAGTGGGAGGTCTTTGCGTACGTCGCCGATAACTGGCAGGTCTCGCCGAAGCTGACGGTCAATCTGGGCTTGCGTTGGGAATTCTACAAGCCCCCCACGCCCGCGTTTCCTGGCGGCTTCTCCAATTACGACCCCAGTAACAACACACTTGTGATCGCCGGGATTGGCGGGAACCCGCTCGATATGGGCCTGCAGGCGCGATACAAATATTTCGCGCCGCGCGTGGGCCTCGCCTATCGTCTCACGCCCAAGACCGTGGTGCGCGCCGGAACGGGCATCAGCTACACACCGTTCCCCGACAACACCTGGGGGTACAACTTTCCCGTCCGCTCCAACAATCAATACGTCTCTCCCAGCGGATCCGATAACTACGCTCCCGCAGTCCTGCCGGGCGGCCTCGCGCCGACTTTCCAGAACGGCTTCCCCGCTCCCGACCCGGTCGTCGTGCCGGCCAACGGCATCATCACCAATGTCGATCCGACCACCGCGCAGGTGATCATTCCCAAGAATTATCGAAACAGCTACATTGAGACCTGGAATCTTGCCGTCCAAAGGGAGCTGCTATACGGCCTCGTGCTGGATGTCGCTTACGTCGGCAGTCATGGCGTCGATACACCGGCGCAGATTAACTTGAACGCGGGTCAGTTCATCGGCGCGGGCAGCCTCGGCCAACCGCTTCTGCAGAAATACGGCACCACCGCATCCGCCACCGTGTATTTCCAGGGGTTCTCGTCGACTTACAACTCCCTGCAGGTGAAGTTGGACCGTCGCTTCAAGTCGGGCTTCTCTCTGACCACCGCGTTCACCTGGCAAAAGGCGATGGACTTCGAGAGTGGCGACGATGGCGGTCTCGACTTCTACGCCGGCCAGGGTCTGCGCCGGAACTATGCGCGCGCGGATTTCGACCGCACCCTCAACTTCGTCCAAAGCTACATCTACCAGCTTCCGTTTGGTCCCGGAAAGCATTTCCTCTCGCAGAGCCTGCCGGGCAAGATTGTTGGCGGCTGGCAGGTTTCGGGGATCCTTTCATGGCGCACCGGAACACCGCTCACGTTCACCGGCAGCAACAGCTTGAACCTCGGAAGCAACGGCACCGCGACGCTCGATCAGATCGCACCTATTCAGGTGTTGGGCGGGATCAATACCGGCAATCCGTGGTTCAGCACCGCCAGCTTTGCGAAAGCAGCGACTAATGTACAAGGCAGCACGGGACGCAACATCTTCGATGGACCCGGTCTGTTCGGGCTCAATTTAGGAATCTCGCGGTGGATTCAACTGCGCGAACAGGCCAAGCTGCAGTTTCGCCTGGAGACCCTGAACACCACCAACACGGCACAATTTTCGAATCCCAACACCGGTTTCGGCTCCAATTTCGGATTCATCACCGGCACCATCAGTTCGGGCACCGGCGTCAACGGAACCGGCGGCGGCCGCGTCGTGCAACTCGGCGCGAAAGTAGTCTTCTAACGCGACGTGCGCATAAACACCGGCGACCAAAATACGTGGTTTCAGAACTCCGCCGACGTATCGACAGATCGCTCTTTAATGCGCGCGCTTCGCAACGAGCCAGACCGTCAGAAGTGTTCCTCCTGGTTGCGGCGTTCTACAATTGTTCGTGCCGCAACGCCCCGACTATGGCTATGACGCTCCTTGGTTTCCGGTGCTCTTTGGATTTTTGTCCATAGCCGCCGGGATCGGCGCGACGATATCTTGGACGCAGGGCGACATGCGCCATACCATCCAGATGACGTTCTACTTCGTCTTCTTTCTCGCGAACAGCAGCAGCTTTCTATACACGACCAGGCGCGGGAAATTTCTCGAGTGGGAGCAGATTCTGAATCGGGTCCATCTGCGCGGGGACGAAGCGGTGCTCGACATGGGGTGCGGCCGGGGCGCCATCCTGACGGCGGTCGCCCGCAGGTTGACGACAGGCCGAGTGACAGGCGTCGATATCTGGAGCAAACAGGATCAGTCGGGCAACGCCAGCGACGTCACGCTGCGCAACGCGTCGCTCGAAGGTGTGGCTGGCCGCATACAGATCGAAACTGGCGATATGCGCGCGCTTCCCCATCCCGATGAGACCTTCGATCTGGTGGTATCGAGCCTCGCCATCCACAACATCCAATCAAATGCGGAGCGGAAACGGGCGATTGTCGAAGGTTTTCGCGTTCTAAAACCCGGAGGCCATATCGTAATCGCAGACATTCGTGCCACTGCAATTTATGAAAAGGAGTTGCGGGCGCTGGGAGCGTCGAATGTGGAACGCCGCCGGTTGGGATGGAGATTCTGGTGGGGCAACCCGTTCGCCTACACGACCCTCCTCCGCGCTTCGAAGTCACCGGCCTAACCCCCAACCCCAACGCCCAACCCCCAACCCCGCGAGCGAAGCGAGCCTCTTCCCTGTGCGATCCTGAGAAGAACGAAGGAGCCTCCATGCGTCGTGCCTTGTGCTTCGCCGCCGTCATCCTCTGTCTCACCCTCTGGAAGTCCGACGCCTGGGCACAAACCCGATCTCCGTCTATCACCATCGCGCCCGAGATGCTCAACGGCCTCCAGTGGCGTGGAATCGGGCCCGCCGCCACCGGCGGACGCATTGCCGATATCGCCGTTTCCAAAGCCGGCGCCGCACCGTCCGAGATCTACGTGGGCACCACTACGGGCGGTGTCTTCAAAAGCACCAACGAGGGTGTCTCCTTCGTTCCAATCTTCGATAACGCTGGTGCCATGCTCTCGATCGGCGCGGTGGCCGTCGCTCCGTCCAATCCCTCCGTCGTTTGGGTCGGTACCGGCGAGGCCGACAACCGCCAAAGCTCCTCTTGGGGCGATGGAGTCTACAAATCCTCCGACGCCGGCCACACCTGGCAAAAAATGGGACTAGCCGAAACCCGCCACATCGGCAAAATCGTTATCCATCCCACAGATCCCAATATCGTCTACATAGCCGCCGTTGGGCATCTCTGGGGCTCCAATCCCGATCGCGGCGTTTTCAAAACCACCGACGGCGGCAGAACCTGGAATAAGGTGCTCTATCACGACGAACACACCGGCGCGATCGATCTCGCCATGGACCCCAAAGATCCCGACGTCGTCTATGCCGCTATGTACCAGCGCCAGCGCAAAGGCTGGGGCTTCAATGGCGGCGGCCCCGGCTGCGGAATCTTCCGCACCACCGATGGCGGCGACCACTGGACCGAATTGAAGAACGGCCTCCCCAAAGGAGAGAAGGGACGAATCGGTCTGACCACCTTCCCTGGCGATCGGCGGATTGTGTATGCGATCGTCGAGGCCGATCCCGGCCCCGGCGGGGGCCGCGGCGACGGCGAATCGGCGCCCGCCGGAGGCCCCGCTCGTGGCGGACGCGGTGGGCGTGCCGCCTCCCCTCCAACGCCGCAACAGGGCGGCATCTTCCGCAGCCTCGACCAGGGCGAGACCTGGGAGCACATGACCGGCCTCAATCCGCGTCCCAGCTACTATAGCCGCATCTACGTCGATCCGAAAAACGCCAACCGCATCTACATCATGGGATCGAATCGTGGCTTCTACATCTCCGACGACGCCGGCCGCAGCTTCCGCGAAGTCTTCAGCGGGGTGCATGGCGAGGATCACGTACTCTGGATCGACCCCGAGAACACCAATCGCCTGATCATCGGCGGGGATGGCGGCGTGTCGATCTCGTACGATCGCGGCCTGAGTTGGCTCTTCCGCATCAATCTCCCGATCGGCCAGTTCTACAATATCTCGGTCAATAATCAGGATCCCTTCCTGGTCTGCGGCGGCCTGCAGGACAACGGTAGCTGGTGTACGCCCTCGGCCTCGCGCCTCAGCCACGGCATCTCCTTCAAAGATGCATTCAATGTCGGCGGCGGAGACGGCATGCAGGCGCTCTTCGATGGCGACGACCGCACCTTGCTCGTCAGTTCGCAAAACGGCGTGACCAATCGTCTCGACCTCAACACCATGCAGCGCCAGAGTATCGGACCCGTGCAGCCGCTCCAGCGCACCGAACCCGGCCAGGCCCCATACCGCTGGTACTGGACGACGCCGCTGGTCGTTTCCAGCTTCAATCCCAACACCATTTACACCGGCGCCAATGTGCTCTTCCGCTCCGACGATCGCGGCATGAACTGGAAGCCGATCAGCCCCGACCTCACCGCCAACATCGACCGCCGCGATCTCCAGATGATGGGTGCGCCCGTCCCGGCAAACGCCCTATCGCGCCATGATGGCCAAAGCAACTTTAGCGCGCTCACCGTGATTGCCGAGTCGCCAATCGAAAAGAATCTGCTCTACACGGGTGCCGACGATGGCACAGTTCAGATGACCCGCGATGGCGGCCAGCACTGGACCGATCTCACCCAGAACCTGCGCGGCCTGCCGCCGCGACTCAACATCAGCGGCATCGCGCCCTCCCGGCACACCGCCGGACGCGTCTACCTTACGGTAGATGGCCATTTCGACGACGACTACCGCCCCTACGTCTTCCAAAGCGATGACTATGGCAAGACGTGGCGCGCCATCGTCAACGGCCTGCCGAACACCTCTGTCCATCGCATCCGCGAGCATCCTTCGAATCCGGACTTTCTGGTCGTGGGCACGGAAATGGGCGTGTACGCGACGTTCGATCGCGGCGGGCACTGGACCACGATCGGAACCAACTTGCCGCCCGTGCCCGTTTATGACCTGCTGTTTCAGGAGAGCGAGCACGCACTCGTGCTCGGCACACATGGCCGCAGTATCTGGGTGTTGGATCACATCGAGCCGCTCGCCCAAATCACCTCCGATGCCGTGAACGCCGGGCATCTCTTTCCGGTTCCTCCCACTCATTTCCGCACGATCCAGGTGGGCCAGTTCTGGTTTGGAGCTGGGGAGTTTTTCGCGCCGAATCCGCCCTATGGCGCACTGCTCACCTACTTCCTCCCGAGGGGCACTACCGGCGCCTCCATCGCCATCTCCGATGAGGCTGGAAAGGTTGTCCGGACCTGGAATGGTCCGGCCGATCCCGGCATGAATCGGACGTGCTGGGATCTGCGGCGTGCTCCGGCGCTGGCGGAAAACAGCGCGGCACTCTCCGGCTGCAATGGAGGCGGCGTGGGGGAAGGCGGAGGATTCGGCCGTGGAACCTTGGGCCCCGTGGTGCTCCCGGGCAAATATACGGTCGCCGTGACACCGGCAGGCTCAACCGTCATGCGCACCAGTATTACGGTCACTCCCGACCCGCAATTTCCGCTGTCCGATTCCGATCGCCGCACCCGCGATGCCGCCGTCATGAGCGCTTACACGCTCGCGCAGCAGTTGGTGCCGGTGCGCGATTCCGCTGAAATGCTCGCCCGCCAGATGGCCGCCATGCGCCAGACTCTCGCCGCTGCCGGCGGTGCGGTCGAACCGCTCGACCGCGTGTCACTGGAGGTATCGCACGTGCAAGGTCAGATCGCCCGCACTTTGACCGCGGCGGGCAGCGTGCAGAGTTCCATCGATGCCTACGAAGGTCTGCCGACGGGTGCGCAACTGCAACAGTTGCAATGGGCGTGGGATGACGCCGTGGCCGTCGTAGCGTCCCTGAACAAACTGATCGGGCAGGATATGCCGTCCCTGCCGAGCAACTCCGAAGGTGGTTCGAAGTTCCCGGAGTTGAAGCCGCTGCAACCCCTGGTGCGGCCATTTTGAAGGACTGTGGATGAAGCCTCGCTACCAGTACGTCCTCTCCCTGCCGGAGCGCGCCGTTCGTTCGCTGGGTGCGCTTTCGGGCGGCCTCATGCGCGAGGTCGGCAATGTGGCGCTGCCCGCCAGCGTGCGCCGCACCATTCTCTATCGCACCATGGTGGACGTCGGACTGCAGTTCCTGATTGAAGAGGTCGGGCAGGTCGAGCAGATATATCCCGCCGATGGGCGTCTCTCCGATCACTTTCTATTGCGGCGCGCGGCCAGCCACGGCATCGAGTTGGCCGGCATTCTGGCGTTTCATGCATCGCCCATCTGGATCCTGGCGGCGCTGGCCGATGCCACGGGCGGGAGCCGAAAGCTCATTCAGGAGATCTCGCAGGAACTCAAGCAGGAGGGATTGCTGGAGGGTGAGGCGCCATTCCAGACGCTCGAGCAGGTGCTGGACGGTCTCGAAAAGACCAGCGGGCACTTGGCGACGAGCCTCAACGTGCCGCCCGTGGATATCGCCAGCCTGCGTGGCGAATGGCGCCGGTTGAAGGAGGAGTTGCGTTCGATTCCGCCGAAGAGTCTGCCGGCGCAGGACCTGGTGGAAGGGGTTTGGGTAGACATTCAAGAGTCGGCCCGCGTGCAAAAACGTTCCGTCTTCCTGGTTTCTTCGCTGATGGCGATTTCGGCCGTCGCGCACGTTCCCGCCAAGGCGCTGTGGCTGTCGCGTGCCGCGAAATCGGCCGCAAAGCGCACGGGCAAAGTCATGGGTGTAGTAGTTCTCGATCACTATCGCGAATCGCTCAAGGAAATCGCCGAGACCGGCTTCATTGCCTATTGGGCAAGAGAGTTCCGCCCCTACCTGCGCGGCGCCGCCGAGCAGTTCGCGCGCGATCACGAGTCGGCAACGGAGCGCTGGCTCAAGCAGGCCGCCACCAATTCAAGATAGGCGCGAGCAGACGTGGCGCAAACACTTCTGTTTGCCGTCCCGACACTTTGTCGAGATTCTTCGACCGTCCACTAGGTCTGCCGCACATCCTCCGCTTGACACGCTTCTTTTTTGCGTGATACCTTGCAATGCAAGCCTTGCTACACAAGGCTAGGAGAGGGAACCTTGGAGATCGATCGGGAGTTGTTGAAGGGGAGTATCAGCCTGGTGTTGCTCAGCCTGCTTTCCCGCGGCGAGATGTACGGGTACGAGATCATGCAGGAGTCCTCCCGCCGCAGTGCCAATGCCTTCGCACTCAAGGAAGGCACTCTTTACCCCGCCCTGCATCAACTCGAGAAGAAAGGCCTCATCCAATCCGAATGGCGCACCGGCGATAACGGCCGCGAGCGAAAATACTACCTGCTCACTAAAAAAGGGAAAAAAGCGGCGCAAAAATATGAGCAGCAATGGCAGTATCTGACCGGCGCAGTGAACGCCCTGCTCGAGAGCAACTGAGATGCGCGCCACCGATTCTCTCATCGACGAAATCGTGCGATCCTCGCAGATCCCCTCCGGTCACGGGCGCGAAGTGCTGCGCGAACTCCGCTCGCATGTCGACGATTTCGTGCTTCACGCCCGCTGCGCCGGGCATCCCGATGACGAAATCGAACGCATGGTCCTCGCCAGTTTCGGCGATCCCCAGCAGATGGGCCGAAACTTCGCTTGGGTATACCGGCGCGAGCGAGCCGTCAGGCGTCTGGCCACGTTCAGCCTCTCCACGTTGGCGACCGCACTGCTCACGGCATCCGCGATTCTGGCGGTGCAGGCCGGCGTGGGCGAGGGCTTCGGCACTCCGATTCTGCGGACCATCGGAACCCACCACACCATCATCGAACTGAAGAATATCGCGGCCACGGTCGCCGCATACGCAGGTCTGCTTGCGATCTCGCGCCGGCGCCGCCTCTCACAAGCTGCCGCGCTCGTCGCATTGCTTGCTGCCTTTGCGCTTCACGTGCCCTACCTGATTTTCGGAATTGCCAACGCAATCTTTCTGCGCCTGGTGCAAATCCGTGTGAAGCCGCAGACCGCGCGCTTCGGCGTCGTCGCCGCGGGCTTCACGATGTTGGGACTTCTGATATCGGTTCCATCTCCCGCAAGCTTCGCAAGTTGGCTGGTGATGGGTCTCGGATATCAGATGATGACTTGGCTCGCCGCGCGCACCAGGCAAATGAGCACACATCTTCAGGAGTAGCTGATGTTTCAGGACCTCCGTTTCGGCTTCCGCTTGATCCGCCGCAATCCCGGCTTCTCGCTTCTCGTCATCCTCTGCATGACGGTGGGAATCGGCGCCACCACCTCCGTGCTCGGCTGGATCGAGGGCATCCTGCTGCGTCCGTTTCCGCTGGTAGCCCATCAGGACCGCATGGTCGCCCTCACCGGTACCGATCGCAACGGCCGCACCGACGTCTCGTGGCCCGACCTCCAAGACCTGCGCCGTAATTGCTCACTGGTGGACAGTTTCATCGCCGAGCACATCGGCGGCGCTACCCTCGCGATCGGCGACCGCGCCGAGCGCGCCACCGGAAGCGTCGTCTCCTCCAACTATTTCGAGGCGCTGGGCGTTCACGCGATTCTGGGCCGCACTTTCGATCCCTCCGAAGATGTCGGCCGGAACGCGCACCCCGTCACCGTAATCAGCTACGACTCGTGGACGAATCGCTACAAGAGCGATCCATCCATCATCGGCAAGACGCAGATGCTGAACGGCGTCCGCCACACCATCATCGGCGTCACCCCGGAAGGATTCTACGGCACCTTCGTCGGCTATTCGTTTCAGTTCTGGGTGCCCGCATCCATGGAAGAAACCTTCGAGGGCGGTGGTTACAAGCTCGACAATCGCGACGCGCGCTGGAGTGAAGGATTCGCCATCCTCAAGCCGGGCGTTACCATCGCGCAGGCGCAGGCCGAGATCTCCGCCATCGCCCATCGCCTGGAGTCCACTTATCCCGACACCAATCGCAATCGCGGCTTCCAAGTCTACCCGCTGTGGGCTACGCCGTTCAACCAGGCTGGTACCCTGCTGCCGACGCTCCGCATCTCGCTCGTGGTCGCCACCTTCGTGCTTCTAATCGCGTGTGCCAACGTCGCCAACCTGCTCCTGTTCCGCGCGCTGGGCCGGCGACGTGAAATCACCGTGCGCCTGTCCCTCGGCGTGACCCGCAGCCGCCTGCTGACGCAACTGCTGACCGAGGGCCTGATCCTCACCGTCCTGTCCACGCTCGGCGGATTGCTGCTGGCGCACTGGAGCCGCAGTCTCATCAAGCTGCTCTTCCCCCCGACGGCCGCCGGCGTCGTCATCCACTTGCCGGCCGAAATGGATTGGCGGGTGCTTGCGCTTTCTGCCGCGGTTTGCCTGGTCGTCACCGTGCTGTTCGGTTTGATTCCCGCACTCCAGGTAGGCAAGATCGACCTGGCCTCTGCGATGAGGTCCGAATCGGGCGGCGTGGTGGGGACGCGCAGCAAAGCGTCCGTCCGCTCCTGCCTCGTGCTGGCGCAGGTGGCGCTCAGTTTCATCCTGCTGGTGGGTTCGGGACTGCTGCTCAAGAGTCTGCAGACGATGCGCGAAGCCGACCTGGGATTCTCCACCAACGATGTGCTTGCCGGATCAGTAGACATGGTTTCGGCCGGTTACGATCCCGCGCGCATCCGGGCCTTCCAGGATCAGATCGTCGAGCGTATGCAGGCACTACCCGGTGTGGACTCGGTGGCCTGGGCTCGCACCGTTCCGTTCACCTATCGTGTCTACGCTTCCGCCGCTATCGCCATCGATGGATTCGTGACGGAACCAGGCGAACAGCCGACCGTCGATTACAACGAAGTTGGGCCGGGATTCCTCTCCACAACCGGGATTCCGCTGGTGGCCGGCCGCGAGTTCACCTTCGCCGACAACGAGACCGCGCTTCCCGTCGCCGTTGTCAACCAGACCATGGTGGACCGTTTTTGGCGCGGTGAGAGCCCGGTGGGCAGGCGTCTTCAAGTCAAGGGTCGTTGGCTTCAGATTGTCGGCGTCGCGCGAAATTCCAAGTATTCCGTTTTGCTCGAAACCGCCAAGCCGTTCTTCTATGTTCCGCTACGGCAGGGGATGGGAGGGCAAAACATTTTGATCCACACGCGTCTTGGTACGGACGCGATTGCCAATGCCCTGGTACGCGAAATCAAAGCGATCGACCGGAACCTGGCGCCCGGTGAAGTGATCACCATGCGCGAGCAGGTGAGCCGCAGAACGTGGACCCAAAGGGCGGCGGTGACTCTGCTCGCGATCTTCAGCGGCATCGCGCTGCTGCTGGCCGGGATCGGGCTCTACGGCGTGATGTCATACTCGGTGTCGCAGAGCACGCGGGAACTGGGCCTGCGGATGGCTCTGGGTGCGGATATGGCAGGCTTGCTGCGCATCGTGTTTGCGCGAGGGCTGATACTGGCGTCGCTGGGAATCGGCGCGGGGGTCCTGTTGGCGCTAGGTTTGACGCGATTGATGGGGGACATGCTGTACAAGACCAATCCACGCGACCCGGCTCCGTTTGTCTGGGCTTTCGTGGTGATGATGGCGGCTTCGTGTGCCGCGATCCTGGTTCCCGCATGGCGGGCCGCGGGCACCGATCCGGTGCGAGCGTTACGCGACGAATGCCGTTGACACCATCACGCCGCCATCGCAGAATGGCGGAAGGTGAATCAAAAAAAGTTCATTCTGTACGCTGCCGTCATCGGGGCAGTGGTCGGGGCATGGATGGCGGGCGGGGACCTGCACAGCATCTTCGCAAAGATTCCCGCGTTGGGTCCCGACCGGTCTCTGCTGGACCATCGGTCGCTGCTGGGCATCTGCCTGGCGATATTCGTGGTCTACAGCATTTATTGGGAGGTGGCTGCGAAGAATGCGGCGGCCGCGAAGAGTTCAGAGTCGCCATCGTCGCGCGCCGTGCACGTCGTGCTGGTCAACGTCGCATTTCTGCTCGAGATCGCGCCGATTCACGGCCTGGGACGATTCGTGCCGGTTTCGGTCCCATTGATGCTCGCAGGAATCTCCGTTGAATCTCTCGGGCTCCTGATCGCGATCTGGGCCCGGCGGCATCTCGGCCGCAACTGGAGCGGCGAGATCACCGTCAAGGTGGATCACGAATTGATCCGGTCGGGACCATACCGTCGTCTGCGGCATCCGATTTACACCGGCATTCTCGCGATGTACGTGGGAATCGCTATGGTCACCGGGGAATGGCTGGCCGTGGTCGGTCTGGTTCTCGTGATGTTTGCGTATTGGCGCAAGATCCGCATGGAAGAGGCCACCTTGCACGGCGCTTTTGGCGCGGTTTACGAAGAGTATTCACGGGGCACCTGGGCACTGATACCGGGCATTTTCTGACAGTTCGCAACCGTGGGCGCATTATAATGGAGCGTTATGAAAGAGTGGGGCTTCGCCCAGACCGACGCATCGCAGGAACTGGCTCAGTTGCATTACTTCTCGCTGAAAAAACACCAGTCCGGTACCGAGATTGAGTTCGTCGTCACCGTGAAGGAGTTCATCACCCCGAAAGAGCCGACGATGCATTTCTTCGCGCAGGCTAACCGGCAGACGAATCAGAAAACGGCGCCCTACACCCCATGTGGGTGGGGAAAGACGATGCTCGAAGCTCTCTCCGAGTGTGTCCGCGCCATCAATCGCTTTCCCTACGAAGGGGAATGAGACGCACGAGCCGCTCTACGGCTTCACGCTGATGAACACGGGTGGGGACTTGGCTCCCGCCACAACCAGAACAGCAGGGACCGCGCTGAGCACCGTTCCGGATGGAAGCGCGCCGGGGAGTTGCACATTGATCTGTGTCATGCCGGCAATCAAGCCGGGGGCAGCGCCGCTAAAGAGAGTGGTTCCGGCCACTCCCGCGAAAAGGACCTCCGGGTTATAGATCGAGGTCACAATGTACGGCGGCGGGATCGGTGTGACCTGCCCATCGGCCAGGGGATTCAGGACGGTATGGTTCACGTCCGTCAGGTACCCGGTGCCGGTGGCGTAAACGGACACGATGGATCCGAGGCGAGCCGGGTTGTCGGGCGTATTGATTGTGCCGTCCTGGTTGATGATCGCCCCCTGCCCGTTGACGGCGAAGATCGCCGCGTCACTACTGTATGCGGCAACTTCGAGCGACGCCACAGTTTGCCCGCCTACCTGCACCTGGATCACTGGCAAGTTGCTCGCGAGAGGGAAGGCGAACGGCGCGACGGCATGAATCTCATTTGCTTGTACGAAAAGCAGCGGCGCCGGTTGGGAGCCGAATAGCACCTGAATGCCGGCCAGCGATGTGGGGTATTGGTTGGCAGCGTTGGGCGCCGCCGCGATGCCCTGGATGGGACCGAGGCCGGTGCCGGAGAGCAGGAAGATCTCACCCGGAGCGATTCCTTGGTTGATCAGGCTGGAAGCGAGGTTCTCCGGACATCCGAAGTTCGCGGCAGGCGGGGCGGTAAGATCGATCTGCATGGTTGTGGATGTCCGGGTGTTGTAATACAGAATGTGGCCGGGAGACGAGAGAGAGACAGCGGTGTCATCGCCTTGTCGGAAGTACGTGGCTGCCAGGATGCTGCCGCCGGAATTGAATTCGCCCACGAAACTGCCGCCCGCCTCCGAACAGGGCAATCTCAGCAACTGAATCGAAGTGGTGGGCATGGGACCGGTTCCGTGACCGAAAACAAACGCGCTGCCGGACGAATCGAGCAGGAGTGAATCGATCTGCGCCTGATCGATATCAGTTTCGGCGAGGATGAGGCTGGCATCGGCCGGCAAAACGAGGATGTAACTGGCGCCTAGCGGTCGGACGGGCGGCGTGACGACTAACGGATTCGGTGGCAATGGAGCCGGACTCACAGCCAAGAACAAATGTTGCGACGTATTGAGTGCGATCGCTACACCAGCGCCTCCGATCTTCGGTGCGACGGCGTAAAGCAGCGTGGAATTCAAAACGGCGCCGGCCGAAGTGTCAATCACGGTGATGTAGGGTCCGCCGGCGTCTCCGGTGAGATAGGCGCGGCCGGCATGATCGACATCGAACGCAAGGATGGAAGGCGCCGAGTAAGTGGCGTAAGTCAGAGCGGCACCAGTGGCGTTCAGCCGCGCAAAGAAGAAGCCCGCGGGCTTAGAGGTTACGGCGCTGCCGACAGCCGGAAAATCTGGAGAACTGGTGCTGCCCGCGACGTACACAGAGTTGGAGGCGTCCACCGCGATCAGCGAAGGGACGTCCGAGCCCGAGCCGCCTATGAGCGTAGAGAAGACGAGCGTGCCGTCGGAGGCGAACTTGGCCACAAATGCGTCGCCGCCGGCCGCGACGTAAGAAGGACCGTAGGGCGACTGAGTGTTGACGACGATTACCGGCTTGACGGGACCAGCGTTCTTCGTCTGAAAGGCGCCGGGGGTAACAGGGAAATCGGCAGAGTATGTGTAGCCGGCGATGTAAACGTTGCCCTGCGCATCGGTCGCAATCGCGGTGGCTCCATCCTGGCTACTGCCGCCGAAGTATGTCGCATAGAGTACATTACCCGAAGAATCCTGCTTGATGAGGTACGAATGTTGGCAATACACGGGCGTGGGACCCTGGAAAGGCGAGAGATCCTCTGTGGTGCAAACCGTGGAAACGGCGGTTTTCTGAAATGCAGTTGCGGTGGTCTGGACGAAGTTGGTTTGGCCCGTTCGCCAAACATTTCCGGCACTATCGATGGTGGTGGTACCACCGGCGGCGGCCCCAAATAGCGGGGAAATGACGAACAGTGCCGAAAAAACGAGAGCAAAACGCATGCAAATCAATGACCAGGATGCCATACCTTTGGGATCGCTCATGAAAGTGCCTACTTGCGAATCTACCCCAAGCAGCAGAATATGGCACCAGGAGAGATTCCAATGCAAAATCGGGTCCTGGTGACCGCAGCAACAGGCATCCTCGGCAAGGCCATCGTCGAGGCAGCAGTCGGCGCTGAACTTCCAGTACGACAAGCAGTGCGCAATCCAGCGAAAGCGAACCCAAACGTAGAAGCGGTGCGGCTGGACTACGCCGATGCGGCGACGATCGCGCCGGCGCTCGCCGGGGTGTCGGCGATGGTGCTGATGGCTCCTCCTCTCGACCCCAATGCTCCGGCTGAAGTCGCCCCTGTGATTGCGGCGGCGAAGGCGGCGAATCTGGAGCACCTCATTTTCATCTCTGCCTTCGGCGTCAACCACAGTGAGCAAGCTCCGTTGCGAATTGTCGAGCACCTGGTCATGGACTCGGGTGTGCCTTTTACCATACTGCGGCCGAATTTCTTTATGGAGAACTTCTCCGAAGGGTTTCTGGCGCGCGGCATACGGGAGCAGAACGCGATCTATCTCGCCGCCGGCAATGGGGAGACCAGCTTCATTTCGGCGCGAGACATTGCGGCGGTCGTCGTCACCGTGCTGCAGAAGCGAATCACTGGCAGGGATTTTGACCTGACTGGCCCGGCAGCGCTCGATCACACCGAGGTCGCGAAGATCATCAGCGAGGTCTCAGGCCGAACGGTCACATACCACCCCTTGACCGAACAGCAAATGCTGGAAGGGGCGCGGGCGCAAGGCATGCCGGAACCAACCGTCGCATACATGGGCATGCTTTACGCCGTGGTGCGCGCAGGGTTTGAGGCACCCGTCAGCGGCGATGTCGAGACAATCACCGGACGAAAGCCGATGACGTTCGAGGCGTTCTGGCGTACCCTTTAATTGGCCTCCGGCCCCGGCCCCTGTTAGATTAAGAAGTTGCCGAACCTGCAAGGCAAAATCCTCATCATCACCGGAGCCACGGGAATTGGGGCGGCCAGTGCCCGGCGGGCCGCCGCCGATGGTGCGCGCCTCCTGATCGCCACCAGTGACGGCGCGTCGGGTTGGGAACTGGGGCAGGAGACCGGCGCCGAGGTCTGGATTGGAGATCTGACGCGCCGTGATTCCGCTGCCAGTGTGCTGGCGCAGTGCATCTCGAAATTTGGCCGGGTGGATGGCCTGTTCAACGTGGCGGGGCTGAGCGGCCGCCGCTTTGGCGATGGCCCGGTTCACGAATGCACCGATGAAGGCTGGGATGTCACGCTGGCCCACAATCTCCAGATTCTGTTTCACATGAGCCGGGCCGTGATTGGGCGGATGTTGGAGCAGGACCAGGACGAAGGTGGAGCGCGGGGCTCCATTCTGAATATGGGCAGCGTGCTCACGGATGTTCCCGAGCCGCACCATTTCGCCACGCACGCGTATGCGGCGGCGAAGGGCGCTGTTGTCGCCATGACGCGATCGATGGCCTCTTACTATGCGCCGCATCGCATCCGCATCAACGCGATCGCTCCCGCGATGGTCGGCACTCCGGTGAGCCGTGCCAGCGAGGACCGTGAACTGATCGAATTGATCCGCAAGAAACAGCCGCTCACGGAAGGTATGATCGATCCAGACGATGTCGCGCGGGCCGCGCTATTCCTGCTCAGCGACGAGGCCCGTTCCATTACCGGAGAGGTTCTGGCAGTAGACGCGGGATGGAAGGTCAGCGGAGCCTGAAACGGAGACGTTCCCATGGTGGTCTTAGGAATCGACATCGGCAGCACCTTGATTCGCGCGGGCATGGTGGATGGCGAGGGCGCAATTCTCGCATCCCGTACCATTGCTACGCCGAACGACCTCGAAGGCTTTGTGCCGTCGTTGCAAGACGCGATTCGCTGGCTGCTGGAAGCCACCGGATTGCCGGCGGGTGTGGGGATCGGCTGTAAGGGAACCATCAACCCCGATAGCACCCTGGTCGAGATCCTGAACGGGCCTTTGCATTTCCTGGAAGGGCTGCGTCTGAGCGACCTGCTGGGACTTCCCGCGGATGTTCCGGTGTTTGCCGATAACGACGCCCATGTCGCGATGGCGGGTGAGATGGTGTGGGGCGCGGCGAAGGGACACGAGAACATCCTGCTGCTGCTGTTGGGGACGGGCATTGGCGGCGCGGTGGTGACGAACGGCCAGTTGCTGCGCGGCCATTCGGGAGTGGCGGGACAACTCGGGCACATCACCGTGGATCCGGACGGCGCGCTCTGCGCGTGCGGCAATCGGGGCTGCCTCGAGACGGTGTTTTCCGCGCGCGCCATCGAGTCCGAGGCTTGGGCCGCTGTGCATCGCGGTTGCTCCTCGACCTTGACGCGCCTGTTTCGGGAACAACCGCAGCTCGCCACCTGCCGGACGATTTTTCAGGCGGCGAGTGAAGGCGACGCGCTTTCGATTTCGGTGATCGCCAAGGCGATTCGGGCTTTGGGTGCGGCAATTGCGGGTCTGTTGCACGTGTTCGATCCGGAGTTGGTAATCCTCGGAGGCAAGGTAGCGGATGCAGGCGCCGATCTGCTGGTTCCTCTGCAGGAAGAAGTGTGGAGCCGCTCGCGCTGCCTGCTCGGCCGGGAAGTGCCGTTGATCGAACAGCAGGTTGCCGATAAGTCCGGAATTGTCAGCGCAGCCAGCCTGGTGCTCTCGCCACGAGGGTAACGGTTCAAAGACGCGTGGGCCGGCCGCTCGGGAGGACTGGCGGCGCACATGAGTGAGCGGCCATCCAGCCAAGGATGGCGGTCTTCTGGGCCAACGCGGAACGTAGCGATTCCTGGGCTCTGCGACTTTCCGCGCCAGTCTTGGACAGTCGCTTGATGGTCGCGTCGAGCTCTTCGATTCTCCGCTGCTTTTGCGCAAATGGGCCGCAGCACGGCGGTGTGCTTTTGCGAGGCATCGCTGTACGTTTTATAACAGAAAAGATACGAAATCTGCTAGGGCTTCGACAAAAGAACAGGCCAGCGCGGTTTTGAACTGCGACTCTAAGGGCATTTCAAAGGATCGCTCTTCCTGTCCGCGAAATCGTCCTGCAACCGACAGCATGCTACGCTCATGGGTCTATGCCTCGGTTCGACCTCGCCGTTCTTCTGATCGCCACAACCGCTGCCTCGGCGTGGGGACCGGAAGGACACAGCCTGGTGGCTCGCATTGCCGAGGCGCAGCTTACTCCCGCGGCGCGTACACGCGTGACTGCGATCCTGGCGCCCGGGCAAACGCTGGCCTCGGTAGCGAGCTGGGCCGATGAAGTGCGCCGTTCGCGCCCCGAAACCGCCAACTGGCATTTTGTCGATATCCCCATCGATCAGTCGCACTACGACAAGAAACGCGATTGCGCCAAAGACGATTGCGTTGTCGCGAAGATTGCCGATCTGCGAAAAACCTTGAAAAACAAGGCGACGCCGCTCGCCCAGCAACGTGAGGCGTTGATGTTCCTGGTGCATTTTATCGGCGACATGCACCAGCCGCTGCACTGCTCCGACAACCAGGACCACGGTGGAAACAGTGTGCGGGTGGTGTTCAACGCGAGGCAGACCAATCTGCACAGCCTCTGGGACAGCTACCTTCTGGGCCGTCTGGCTCCTGCCGACCAACTCTTCCCTAAACTCTCCCAGGAGTCTCAATCGCAGCGCAAGAAGTTTGACCGGGGAAGCGTGAAGGATTGGGCCAACGAGTCGCATCATGAAGCGCAGAAGTTGATCTATGGCAATCTACCTAAAGTCGAAGCGGGGACTCCGGTCCCGCTGGACGCGGCGTATGAGAAGTTGGCCGATCCGGTAATTCAGTTGCAGATTGAAAAGGCAGGAGCGCGGCTGGCGAAGGAATTGAACGATATTTTTCGGTAGGCCTGGCTATTCAATCTTGAGTTTGGCAAGGCTTCCGGTGATCCGCAGATCCCTGGACCCGTTGTTCAGCAGGATGACCAGGCGGCCATCGTCCCTGGTGTCGCCGCTTCCGGTGTAGATTTCATCTTCGGTTTTGAGGTTCAGACCGGTGACTTTCAGGCGGGGCGACCACGCCAAAATGGCGCTTCCGGAAACGCTGCGCCAGGGGGAGAGCGATCCGAAATCCAGGGTGTTGGCAGTGAAAGTTCCTTCGGACGTCAGATTGGCCAGGATCTGGCGGCCGGTTCCGAAGGTCTCCACGGTGCCTTCCGCATCCAGTTTGCCCGATTGCCAACTCAGGCCTTTGACGCTGCCGGTGAGCTTGTAGGCGGGGCGCTCATTGTGCAGGTTGACGATCAGCCGGCCGGCGATCTCGGCGCGGTCGAGCTTGGCCTGAAGCCCATCGAGCTCCACGTGGGCAGCGTCCCAGACGATGCGCGCCCGCACATTCTGAACGTGCGAATCGTCCATGCGCAGATCGGCGATTTGCAGGTTGCCATCGAGTTGGCGCTCGGCCAGCCACTCCGGCAGGCTGGCGCGACCCAACGCACGTGCCAGCAAGCCGGGACTGCGGCGCAGGGTGGGCATCAGCTCGGCTTCCAAGGCCGAGGCCTCCACCTCTTCAATACGCAGCCGGAGCCGATGCGGCCGCACCGCCAAAGGCTCGAAACGGTACTCCGCGCTGAACGCCACCTTGCCGGCCGAACCATCGATCTGATCGAGCACCACACGTGCGCCCTCGATCTGGGCGTGCGCCGATGAGAGGAGCACCGGGTCCGCCAATCCCGGCAGGGGAATTTCGGCGTCGCTGATTTCGAGACGGCCGGACCATCCCGAGCCGATGGGCAACGGGTTCGGAGCCGAACGCGGGTTGGCGACGCTGGAGACGGGCGGAGGGGGAGCATTGAGCACGCGATGGTAGTGCAGTTGGCCGCTGAACTGGCCCGATTTGACTTGCTCCAGCCAGGGGACGGCGGCCAGTGAAACTTGCGAGCGCAAAGATCCGACCTTCATGGATTCAGTGGTGATGGAGAGGTCAAAGGTCTGTTCACCCATCGCATAATCGGCTTCGATTTCAGCTTGATCCTGGTCGGAGGTGCGCACGATTGCCGGCGAAAGGCGCACGTGCCCCCGATCAAAAATAACGTTGGCATTTTCGAACTGTACCGGTGGGGATTCGGGAATGGTAAGCGCCGCACGATGCAGCGCTAACTGGCCCTGGAAACTGCCATCGCTCGAATAGACGATGGCGCCATCCATGCTGCCGCTCAGACTCAGATTGGGAGGGAATTGAGCACCCATGTGAGTGGCCAGTTCCATGAGCGGTTCGACGGGAAAGCGATTCCAGTTGACGTCCATCGCCCAGCGGGGTTGGGATAGGTAATCGTGCGCGCGAAAACGCACCCAGAGCGGAGGCGCGGCATTGGGCGCAGAGGAGGATTGCAGATCGAGCACCTGGTTCAACAGGTCGAGGCGGCCGCTGATGTCGATCGGCCAGCCCTGCCCTTGGGGCGGCAAAAGGTCCCAGCGGTGTACGTCTTGAATCTCGAGCCGGCCTTGGATGCCGATGGCATTGATCGGTCCCGCAAAGTGCAGGCGTGAGGATACGGTTCCGTGGATGGCACCGGCCTGCCCGCGCACCAGGGCGCTCAAATCGCCGAGTCCGGTGTGGTCGAGTTGCAGGTCCATGTCGACGCGTTCGGGAGCGATGTACCATCGGCCGCTCAGGGTGAAGGAGCCGAGTCCTTGGCTGGACCGGTCGGTGCGTGCGGGCTTTCCGGAGCAGTAGACGCGCCATCCGCCGCCGCGGGCCTTGGGAGGCGAAATGTCGAGGTCGGTCTCGGTGAGGTAGAAGACCGACTTGTTATCCCCGAATTTGAAGTGAATGCGGCCGTTGCGGACATGGATGGCGGGCGCGGTGCTCATCACCGAAGGATTGACGAAGGACACGAAGTTCCAGCGGCCGAACTCGCTGCCTTGGCCAGTTTTGGTGAGATTGATGCTGACGTCGTCTTCGAGGCTGATCGATGCAATGACGAATCGCCCGCTCAGGAGCGACCAGAAGCTGGGACGAACGCGGAGGCTGTCCACGTAGGCCATCGGCTCGATTCCGATAGACGGGTCTTCATGAATCACGATGCCGGGGCCATTGTCGGTACGCTCCACCGAGAAGGCAGGCGTGGGGAAGAGGCTGAAGCGCACTTTGCCGATTTCGACTTCGCGGCCGAGGGAGCGCTCCAGAGATGCCTTGAGACGCTGGCCGTAGCGGTCGGCATTGAGGCGGGGTGCGATGATTCCGGCGGCGAGGACCAATAGCAGAAGGGCGCCGATCGCGCGGACGACGATGCGCAGGCGGATCCTCATAGGGAGGCTCCGGTCAATTTGCGGTAGGACTCGGGATCGTCGATATCGGCGAGGATGCCGGGGTCGTCCACGTCCACGAAATCAGTCTCGGTGACGTGGCGGCGTACGACGTCGCGGGCCGCGCCATCGTGGGGCAGCGAGAGAAACTCGGGTATCAGCTCGCGGGAAAGCCAGATAGGATGGCCGCGGCGCTCCTGATAGCGCGGGACGCGGAGCAGCGTCTGGGGCGATGAGGGCCGATCGATCAGGCTGGCGATGGTCTCGCGTCGAACGGCGGGATGGTCTACCAGCGTGAACAGGACCCCCTGGGCATCGGGCGGCACCGCACGCAGTCCGCACTGCAGGGAACTGGTCTGGCCGGTGAGGTAGTTTTCGTTCCAGACAAAAGTGGCGGGGTGAGAGGCGCGTGCGCGAATCTGCTCGGCATTTGCGCCCAACACGACGATGACCGGGGTGCAGCGCGCGGCAAACAAACCGCACAGAGTATCGAGAAACGTCTCCGAACGATACATGAGCAGCGCCTTCGGAAAGCCCATACGCCGCGACTCGCCGGCAGCGAGGATCAAACCCGCGACCGTGGAACTGCCGGCACTCACTGGGTCAGCATCGTCCGCAGCGATTCGTCTTCGAAGACCGACAACGAAAGCGCGCGCCAATTCGAAGCGGCGCTGCGGCGCACCGCGATCATCTGAGCAACCACGGAGATCGCGATCTCTTCCGGGGAAATCGCGCCGATATCCAGGCCCATGGGCGCGTAGAGCCGCTCGAACGAGGCGGGCGGGATGCCTTCCTTTTCCAACTCGCGGATCACGTTAATTACCTTCCGCTTGCTACCAATCATGGCGATATAGCGCGCGGAAGTGGCCACCGCCTGCTTAAGCACCCGCATATCGTCACGATGGCCGCGCGTGACGATGATAATGTAGCTGGTCTCGTTGATGTTGAGTTGCGGAAATACCTCTTCGTATTCGGCGGCGTGAATGGCGGCGGCTTCGGGGAAGCGCTCGCGATTGGCGAAGGAATCGCGATTGTCGACCACGACGGTGGAGAAACCGGCAAGCGTCGCGACTTTCGACAGGCTCTTGGAAATGTGCCCGGCGCCGAAGATGAAGGCGTGTGGGATGGGGAGTACCGGTTCTACAAACACGTCCAGTTGGCCTCCGCAGATCAAGCCGTTGTCATAGGCAGCGTCCTGGCCCAGGTTGAAGGTGAGATGTTTGGGCTTTTCCGTGTCAATAACTTCTCTCGCCGCATTCCAGACTTCGGCTTCGACGCAGCCGCCACCGATAGTGCCCGTCATGGAGCCGTCCTCGCGCACCAGCAGTTTGGCGCTCTCGTAACTGGGAATCGAGCCCCGCACCTCGACGATAGTGGCCAGGGCGCACTTTTGTCCCAGGGAGCGAAGGCGCACCAGTTCCTCGTAAACGTCCATTACAGATGCGATTATAACGCCGCTGCGGGCCAGGAGGGTTCTTAGCGAGAATGTCAAAATATTTATGAGAATATTTAGATAATTGGATGTTAATATCTTATATGGCGAAGAGCGTCGACTCCTCGGCGTGATTTTCAGGAGAAGGCGGTGTGCATGGATGAAGTACGGGTCCTGCTTGTCGACGACGAGCCGCAGGTGCGATCGCTGATTCGCAAGATTTTGTCGAAACAGAACTTCCAGATATTCGAGGCGCGTGACGAGGAAATCGCTCTGCGGGTAATCGAGTCGCTCGGCGGAGCGGTCGATCTGGTATTGTGCGACGATCCCGAATCCCGGCCAGAGGACGAAAACCTGGTCTCGGCTTTGAAAAAGCGTTTTCCTTTGGTACCAATTCTGGTAGTTTCCACGGAATTTGTCCCGTGCGACCTGCCGCTGTACGACGCATTTATAGCGAAGCCCTTCCGCCCGTCGGAACTGCTCGCGACGGTCGAGCGACTGGTGACCAAGTCACACTACCAACACGGCTAACTACGGAAATAATGGAGCTGCGATTTCAAACGGCGAGACTCGCGGCGCCGGATCAACAGCGACGTTCTATTGCCACACGCAAAGCATGAATAGACGATCATCGTAGACTACACCGAAAAGGTGTCGGCCAAGAGCGATTCATACGCTCCCGATCCGCTCGAAGTACACCTCGCGGTCTTCTTGGCGGACGCGCGCCATGTAAGACTCCACCTTCGGATGCCCGCCAAACGTTTGCGCGATCTGGCGGATCATGCCGGCCGCGAATTCAAGGTCCTCGAGTTGCTTCTTCACGGCGTCCTTGCCCAGAACATGCTGCAGTTTCGCGAGCATCGCGCCATACGACCGGCACCCTTCGTGATTGATCAAGATGACTCGCTCGACGGGATAGTGCTTCAGCAGCAGTTGAATCTGCTCCCGCATGATTTTCAGATTCTTCGGCAGAAACGTCCCGGCACACAGCGACGCGACACTGCCCGGCACGATCAGTGGAATGTATTGTCCCTCCAAGATCCCCAGTTCCCGGCTTTTGAACTCCCGGAACGCGCTTTGGAACCGCGGATCGCCGCAGTGGATCACCAGCGCCTCGGGCGGTTCCAAATTCAGTTGCGCCATACGGCTCCGATGGCGCGCCTACGCGCCTACGCCGTTGTTCGGATGGGTCTCGGCGAGATCCAACTCCTTCAGCAGGCCCGGAGAGAGCCCCAGTTTCTCGAGCATCGGACCGAAACCCAGCGACTGCGCCTGCGCGACGAAATCGAAGACTACCTTTGGAGCGAGCCCCGTCAGCCGGGACAGCGGATTGGAGCCGTTGCCCCCGGCCCCCAGATCGAGAATCCGGATGCTATCCACATTTCCAAGCGGCGCGGCGATCTGGCCGAACACGTTGGCCAGGCCTTGTGGGCCGAGTGCCTTCGCCAGGGCGTCTCCAATGGATTCGGCCACCCGCGGCGCGGCATCGAGGATCTGCAGCAAGCGGCCGGTGGAATCCAGCTTCGCCAGCGCCTCCGCCAACTCGCGTTTGCCGCGAGCCTCGGCCAACAGTGTGGCCTCCTGACCCGCAGCTTCGGCCAACAGTCGCGCCTTTTCACCTTCGGCGGCCGCCAGCAGGCGGGCCTTCTGTCCATCCGCCTCAGCCACCAGTTTGGCCTTCGTGGCCTCGGCCTCGCCCTGGCCCTTTTTGGCGGTCGCCGATGCCTCGGCCTCCGCCTTGATGCGGACCGCATCCGCATTCTTCTCGGCGGCCGCAAACGCCGCTTCCGCTTGAATGATCGCGGTCTGCTTGCTCGCCTCGGCTTCGATGATGGCGGTTTGCTTGCTAGCCTGCGCGGCGATGATGGCGGCTTCGCGAGCCGCTTCGGCAGGCCGAATCTTCTCCGTCACCAGCTGCTTCTCGCGATACGCCGCTTCCTGCAAGGCGAGGGCGATGCGCGCTTCGGTCTCGGTGGTTTCCACGGCGACTCGCGCCAGCTTGACAGCCTTCAACGCTTCCGCCTCGGCCAGCGGACCGGCCTGCGCCGATTTCGCCTGCGCCGCGTGCACCTCGGCCTCGTATTGCGCCTTCTTGGTATTCAGATCGCGCTCCGCTTCGGCGACGCGCGCCAGGTTGGCCAACTCGGCTTCCTTACCGGCGCGGATCGCCTCGGAAGTCTTCTCCATCCGTTCCCGTTCCGCCTGCGCCTCGCCGACTGCCGCGTCGCGCTTCACTTCCGCCGTCCTCTTCTTCCCGAGGGCCTCGATGTAGCCTTGATTGTCGGTGATGCTCTGAATGGTCAGGATGTCGATCTTGACGCCCAGCTTGAGCAGTTCGGTCTCCGCCACTTCGAGCACGTTCTGATTCAACTTGTCGCGCTCGCCAATCAACGCTTCAATCGACATCTTGCCGAGGATCGCCCGCAGTTGGCCGGACATGATCTTGGTGAGCAGCTCATCGATGTCGCTGTCTTTCTTGTCTTCGAAGTTTTGGGCAGCGGAGATGAGATGGAGTTGCTCGCGGCTGATATGCACGGTTGCGATACCAGCGGCATTGACGCGCACTCCATCCCTGGTCGGAATATTCTCCACCGTGAATTCGATGCCGCGTGCGCGCAGATCGAGCTCGGCACACGCCTCCAGCACCGGCACGATCAGCTTGCCGCCCCCGGTGACAACGTGAAATCCGAAAGTGGCATCCGACTCTGTGCCATCCGGCTGCAACATCTTCATCCTGTGCTTGCGGCCATAGACGACCAGCACCTTGCTGGGAGGCACCTTGCGATACCGGCCGGCGGCATATCGGACAGACCCCATGACCGCGAGCACGATCAGCAGGGTGCCGATCACGGCGCCGATGTGGGCCGTAATCGCCTGAGAAAGCGTATCCATAGTTCTCCTTTCAAGGGACCCGCAAGGAATTTCGAAGGGTGTCAGCCGTCCCACTTGCGAACGAGGTAAATGCCGCCGGCCCGTTCCGTGATGACGACCCGGGAACCGGCGTCGATTTTGTCATCGCAGCGGACGATCAGCTCTTCCGGGCACGAGCCGCATTGGATTTTGCCAAGATGGGTCTCCGCGGAGATAGGGACGGTGACCACTCCCACAGCCCCGAGGAGCTGCGCGGAAATCAGCGTGGAATCGGCCTGCTGGCGATGCAGCATGCTCATAAAGGCGAAGGCGATGACCCACAGTCCCAGGCCGCCGAGAAGAGCCACGGTAGAAGCCGGCAGGAGTTGCCATCCGGATGCCATCGTCAAAGTGCCAGCGCCGCCGAACCCGGTGAGGAAGAAGGCCAGCGAGAAGGTACTGAAGAAACTGGGCCCACTATCGTGCCCGAGATCGTGCCCGCCGAAATCGTCCGCCACGTCGCCCTGGTCGTGGCCGCCGGCCATCGAGGCGAACAGGAACATCGCCAGGCCCGCAACTCCGAGGCAGATAAAGACTATCACTGGCTTCCTTCAGTTAAAAGATTAACATACCTTAAACTCTATTATTGGTTCATTGCGATCTTGCGCAAGCGTCCCTTTTGGTTAATGCGGTGGACTATTGACAACGCCTTTCGACCGTCCTAATATGACGTACGACGACATGTCGTTGCACGTATGAAGTCCACAGATGGCAAACCACTCACGGAGCCGGTTCTGATGATCCTCCTGAGCCTGGCAGAGAAACCCCGCCATGGCTACAGCCTGCTGAAGGACATTGAATCGCTCAGCAATGGCCGTGTTCAGTTGAGCACGGGAACTCTCTATGGCGCCCTGCGCAGGCTGCTGGAGGACTTGTGGATCGAGCGTTTCGAGCAAGACGACACCTCCCGCGAAAAACAGGCCTACCGCTTGACTCCCGTCGGCCGCAAACAACTGCATGCGGAGTTGGAGCGGATGAAACAGTTGACCCGCATGGCAACCGCGCGCCTGCGAACGAAAGAGGCATGACATGAGTGTGGTGCGAGCCTATCGTCTTCTGCTGCGCCTCTACCCGGCGGACTACCAGGCGTTCTTCCGCGCCGAGATGGAGCAGGCCTTTCAGCGGGCGGTGGAGGCACGCCGCAAGGAGGGCAGGCGCGCTGTCCTGCGATTTCTCGTAGCCGAGTTCACCGGCCTGTGCATCGGCGCTACCGCCGAATGGATCTCTAAGTTGACGACCGATTGCTCGGTACGGGGACGCTGCCTGCCGGATTTGCGGATGATGCGCCCTACCGCCGTCTCGCGGGAAGTATGGTTCGCTGGAGCGTGTCTGGAGGCTAGCCAAAGTTCGCAGCCGGCGGAAGTCATGGAGGCGCAGGCGCGGGTTTCCATGTTGATTGAGCGCATGGTACGTGCGATCGCGCATCACGATTTTCCGGGCGCGCGCCGCTACTCAGACGAAGAACGGCAGGCGCGTGCCGAACTCCGCCGTCTGCAGGAAAAATACAACATCGACGACTCCGGAATGGACCGATGCTCGTAGGGCACTTCGCTGTAGGGCTCGCCGCAAAACGGATCCAGCCTGCGATCTCCGCCGGCACCCTGCTGCTGGCGGCGATGTTTGCGGATCTGTTGTGGTGCTTCCTGATGCTCGCCGGAATCGAGCACGTGCAATTCAAGCCCGGCCTGGGAGTGGCAAATTACTTCGTGGCTTCCGACATCGTCTTCAGCCACAGCCTCCTGATGGACGCGCTTTGGGCGGGCCTGCTGGCAGCGGCTTACTATTGGAAGCGGCGCAACCCGCTCGCTTCGTGGGTCATCGCCGGAGCCGTTCTGAGCCACTGGCTGCTGGATTGGATCAGTCATCGGCCGGACATGCCGTTGAGTCCAGGCCTCCACCGATACTTCGGATTGGGCTTATGGGGTTCGATTCCGGCATCCCTGATCGTCGAAGGCGGCTTCTGGGCGTTTGCGGTCATCCTCTATGCGCGGGCCACTCGGCCCAAAGGGCGTGTCGGTGTGTACGCGTACTGGGGCGTTGTCGCGATTCTCACCCTGGCGTGGTACAACAATCTGGCTGGACCGCCGCCTCCCAACCCGCATACCGCGCCGATCGCCAGCTTGATCTTCTTCTCCCTGACGGTAGCGTGGGCTTACTGGATGAATAAGGTTCGGACGTGGTCCGGCCGGTCTGCCATGCCGCTGTAAACGCCGGCGCCTGAAGTGACCGGGCTATGCCGTCCCGATCTTGCCTTGGTGCTGGATTTTGGGTACGACGGGTCCGCGCTTTGCAGCTGCAACGCTGACGGTAATCAGTTCGCGACCGGTGTCCTCTCAACGCGATCGATCACGATCACGGAGAGGGGAGCCCTTTTGGCGTCCAGTTTGAGCCCGAGCTCTGATTGCAACGCGCTGAAGAGATCCGGCGCGGGCTCTGTCTCGGCATTGCCTCCCGTCGGCACGGGAGGGGCGGGCGCCTTGCTGAGAGCCGTTCCTTCTGTAGCGAAGGTAAACCGGAAGTCGTACTTACCGCTCATGCCAGTCCCATCCTTCACGGGATGGCCTAACAGGTACGAGAGGCGATCGGCGAGATCGTCCATCGTCTGCAGCCGGCCTTCCAGCCTGCCGCGATTGCCCACCATGAACTGCAGCATGCCGGGAGGTCCACCTGGAGGCAATTGCGGAAATCCGTCCCGGTCCCGTTCGAACGCTTGCGGAGGCACTGCGGGAGACGCGCCGCCATCTGGCGGTTTGGCCGCAGGGGCCGACCCGGCCAGCTTGGAACCGTTCTTTCCGATCACGAGAGTGTATGCGGGAGCATCTTTCATCTCGCGATGCATGGCGATCCGGAACCGCTCCACGAGCAGGTTCCGCAGCATCTCCTGGAGTTGTTCCTTGGTCGTATCCGCAGGCATGGTGGCATCGATGTCGAACCGTTCGTTCTCCATCCAGCCGGGACCTTCGATCTGAAAATCGTTCACGCCGAACGCCAGCACGAGGGCACCTTTCAGAGACATACTCGAGTATCGGATCCGGCCCGGATCTTTGGTGCCCGGACCTCCCATCGTTCTGGTAAATGGCGGTCCACCCGGACTGCCTGGCTTCACCGAAGCTGCCTCGAAGGTGAGCGGCTTTTGGGACGGCCGATCCTCTTGCCCCTGCGCGGCGGACTCAACCGCCGTCATCCCGATGACAACAGTCATCGCCAGTGCCGCTCGCTTTATGAAGCTCAGCCCCATGGCGCGCCTAACGCATCTCCTTTACGCCAGAATATCTTTCACCACCTGGCCATACACATCCGTCAGGCGGAAGTCGCGGCCGGCGTAGCGATAGGTCAGCTTTTCGTGATCGATGCCGAGTTGGTGCAGCACCGTGGCGTGCAGATCGTGGATCGACACGGGTTTGTCCACCGCCTGGAAGCCGAACTCGTCGGTGGCGCCGTACACCATGCCGCCCTTCACCCCGCCGCCCGCCATCCACATCGTGAAGCCGTACGGATTGTGGTCGCGCCCATCCCCGCTCTCCGACACCGGAGTGCGTCCGAACTCGCCGCCCCACACCACTGCGGTCTCGTTCAGCAGGCCACGGCGTTTCAGGTCGCGGATCAGCGCGGCGGATGCCTGATCCATGTCGGGGCAACGCCCGCGCAACGCCTTGTCGATTCCCTTGTGATCGTCCCATGGCTGTCCTGGGCCGTAAAAGACGTGGACCGTGCGGACGCCGCGTTCCACCAGACGCCGCGCCAGCAGGCAGCCGTTGGCGAAGGGCGTGCTTCCATACTCATTTCGGACCGACTCCGGCTCTTTCCGCAGATCGAACACGTCCAGCGCCTCGAACTGCATCCGATAGGCGGTCTCCATCGCGCGAATGCGGCCTTCCAGAAACTCGTCTTCGCCGAAAGACTGTTCGTGCTCGCGATTCAACGCCTGCACCAGGTCAAGCTGCTTTCGCTGCTGCTGCTGGTCGAGTTCCTTGTTTTGCAGGTAGCGGATCATCTTGTCGGGCTCTGTGGGCGCGTCGTTGAATAGCGTGCCCTGATGCTCCGAAGGCAGGAAGCCCGACCGCCACAAGCCACTCTCATTTCCCGGACTCAATACCACGTATCCGGGCAGATTCTGATTCTCCGTGCCCAAGCCATACGAGATCCACGCGCCCATCGACGGACGCGTGGCCGCGATGTTTCCCGAGTGGAATAGATTGCGCGCCGGAGTGTGCGTCGGATTGAACGTGTACATCGAGCGAATGACGCAGATGTCATCGATGCTCTTTGCGAGATTGGGAAGCAAGTCGCTGACTTCGATCCCCGACTGACCGTACTTCTTAAACTCGAAGGGTGATGGCAGCAAGCCGCCGGTGACGCGCTCGGTGCGGAATCCCGCGGTGGATGGCGGTCGCTGTCCGGCGTATTTCTGAAGCGAGGGCTTGGGATCAAACATGTCCAACTGAGACGGTCCGCCCACCAGAAACAGAAAGATATTGTGCTTGGCCGTGGGAGGAAAATGAGGACCGGCTGTGTGGACGGTGGCGGCCCGCGCCTGCTCGTCGGCAAGCATGCCCGCCAGCCCGATGGTGCCGAGCCCGCCGCACAGAGATTGAATCAGTTCGCGACGTGAATATCGATGAATCATGGCCAGAAAATTACCTCGTTGGAGGAAAGCAGCGCTTGTGCGTATTGCGGCAGCGTGCTGCCGTTCAAATAGCTGATCGCCAGATCGATCTCTTTGGCACTCGGGTCGCGCGCCAGGACCCGGCGATACAACGCCCGCACCGTTGCTTCCGGAGTGAAGGCGACACCCGGCTCCGACCGCACCAGCTTCACCAGTGCCTCGGCCTGCGCCTGAATGAACGGGCTGTTCATGACGAACAGTTGCTGCAACGGCGTCGTGGTAAGCTCCCGCTCCGGACTGGTCAGGTTTGCCGACGGAAAATCGTAGAGCTTCAGCAGGGTATTCAGATTCGAGCGGCTGATCCGCCCGTAGACCGTGCGGCGCGCATTGGTGTCCTGGTCGAGATCCGCGGAGACGCCGCCCGCGGTGCGATCGAGCGTGCCGGCGGCTTCCAGCAGAGAGTCGCGATATGCCTCCACGTCCAGACGCCGCGGATTCATTCGCCACAGCAGATGGTTGGTGGCGTCGCCTTGAATTCCGTCCTCGCGTGGCTTGCTCGATTGGCGGTAAGTTGCCGAGAGCATGATCTCGCGATGCAGCCACTTCAGCGACCACCCGTTCGCCATGAAGCGGGCCGCCAAATCATCAAGCAGTTCGGGATGGGTCGGCTTCTCGCCCTGCGTGCCGAAATCGCTTTCCGTCGCCACCAGCGCTTTGCCGAAATGCCAGTCCCAGACGCGATTCACGATGACCCGGGCGGCCAGTGGGGCGGCGTCCCCGAAGATACGCTGCGCCAACTCCAACCGTCCTGAGCCTTGATGGAAGGTGGGATCCTCCTTCGAGAGCACCGAGAGGAAATGGCGCGGCGCCAGATCACCCGGAGCCGCCACGTTGCCATGCGGCAAAACGTGCAGATCGCGGGCTACGCCCGGCTTCGTGTCGAGCGTTGTCAGGTCCGGATCCGATCCGTCCACCCAAAGGCCTTCATCGAACACCGAATTGGTGAAAGGTTCGGTGGACCCGCCGGCGCGGCGGCGGGGAGCGGGCTGGGCGGGCGGCTTGGGTTCCACATTCGCTGCCGGAGCCGGCGGCTTGGGCTCCGGATTCACCGGAGCTGCCGGCTTGGGCCGCGGCACCATGCGCGAAAGATAGGCGTACATCTCCGGATGCTGGTCCTTCAACGATTCCATGCTCGCCAGAATCCGCTCGCACTCCGCCTTGTAGTTATCGGCCTTCTTGAAGGATTCCTCCGGCTTCGTCCCCGGCTCGCCCCTCATCAGGTTCGAGGCGTAATTCAGGAAGAACATGCGCTGGGCGGCATCCATGAATCGCTTTTCGGTCTCCGCATCGATCTCGTTCAGAGGCCGCGGCGCCTGCACGGTGGATGCGAAAACTCCCGCCAGTCCGTAATAATCCTTCGTCGGGATGGGATCGAATTTGTGATCGTGGCAGCGCGCGCAGGCCACCGTCAGCCCCAATATGCCCCGCGAAACCGCGTCCACCCGCTCGTCCCAGTCATCCGTAAATAGGGTCTCGATGACGTCTTTCGAAAGGCGCGCATCCTTGTGGTAAACGGGACCCGTGCCGAGATAGCCCAAGGCACGCAGATCCTGACGCGACACCCCCGGCATCTGGTCCGCGGCGAGTTGCAGCTTCACGAAGCGGTCATACGGCGTGTCGTGACTCACCGCCTCAATCACCCAATCGCGATAGCGCCACGCGAATGGGTACGGCGGATTGGTGGCTTCGGAGGTGGGATTGTCTTCCGCGTAGCGGGCTACATCGAGCCAATAGCGGCCCCACCGCTCGCCGTATGCGGGCGATGCCAGCAGGTGATCGATCAGGCGTTCGTAAGCGTCGGAGGCTTTGTCCTGAACGAAAGCCTGCACCTCTTCGTATGTCGGCTTGAGACCCGTCAGGTCGAGGTATGCGCGCCGGATCAAAGTTCCGGGGTCGGCGGCGATGGAGGGCTTCAGATGAGAAGCTTCGAGCTTGGCCAGGACGAACCGGTCGATCTTGGTGCGAGACCACGAGGTGTCGTTCACCGCGGGGGCGGTCAGCTCACTGACGGGCTGAAAGGCCCACCACTTGCGTCCGGCCTCGACGCTCATCCCCTTGGGCGCTATGGGAGCCGGTCCCGCAGTGGCGGGAGCTTCTTCCCGCGGATCGGGCGCGCCGGCCTGAATCCACTGGGCGAACGCGGAAATCTCGCGATCCGTCAGTTTGCCGGTTGGAGGCATGCGCAACTCCGCGTCGGTGTAGCTGAGAGCGCTCAATAGACGGCTGGCTTTGGGGTCGCCAGGAGTCACGATGGCGCCGCCATTGCCGCCTTTGCGCAGACCCGCCTTGGTGTCGAGCACCAACCCGCCCATCGGGGATTTCAGTTTTGAGGAGTGGCAGCCGTAACACTTACCGGCTAAGACAGGACGAATCTCTTTCTCGAAAAACTCCGCGTTGACCGCCTGTCCGCTGAGCGGAGTGGCCGCCAGGAGTAATGCCCAGAACTTTATCATTTCCCCTCAGCAGGCGCCAATTCCTCGAAGTGAAGAAAAGAGATGCCTTGGTCGCGATTTTAACACTTGCAGAGGGCGTTCTGCGTCGGGACGAGGTGCTCTCCCCCACCTTAAGAGGTGGGTTTTCCCTGTTCCCGGCGACGGCGGTCCCAATAGTTTTTCATTCTCGCGGAGACCGCTTCGCGCTCCGTGGGACTCATCGATTTTCGGCCGCGTTTCGCTCCTCGTGGCTTGGGTGTTTCCGGCTTTCCGATTCCCAGCAACGCTTCAAGGGACGCGATTACACGTTCGAGTCGCTCTTTTTCAGCGTACAAATCCTGGATTGTCTCGTACAGATCCATCGCATTTAAACCGGAGATCCCCTGGGACCGACAGTCGCGTACTTGGGCGAGAGTTGCTAAGGAGGGCTGGGAATTTGTTACAGCACACCAAGACTCCGCAACCGACCAGGGGGTCGCACTCCAAGGATTTAGACTAACATTGATGCGTAAATGTGAACAATCTATTAATCGCTATCCCTTGATGAAACTTCATTCGTTCTAACGGTATAGGGGAAACCCTGAAGCTTTCTGAGCCAATTTCGGTACTCCGCTTAACTGAAATGTACGAAACTTTACGCTATTGCAGACCTTGGATCCGTGCCGCAGGCAGCATTTTTTGGCACTATTTTCCCCCCTTTTGCGCGTATATAAGCGCGGGGGCAGAATGGACCTAAACAAGGTACTCACCCAATTGATCATGGAGCGCGATTTAATCGACAAAGCCATCGCGCACCTGGAACGATTATCAACGGGCCGGCATGACCTCCCCGGCCGGGCTCGACGCAGAGCCCATGCAGAGAAGCCGCAAGAAAAAACTCATACCGTTGGTCTAGACTGACGCGTCCGGGGAGGGCACGCCGTCGATGAAATCGTCCTTGCAAAGGGAAATATCCATGGCGGCTCGCCGGCTTCTGGTGGCTGTGCGCAACGGACGCAAACTGGCCAATCAGCAATCCAATTTACTGCACGAAGACTCAAATTCAACGGCCGAGGACTGCCAAGCCTTGATCGCAGGCCGAACCGCGGAGTACGCCGCGGCCCTGAAACGCTATCGCGTCTCTCTCGAGAGTCTGATACCACCGAAGCCCGCTACCGACGGGTCCAGGAAACGGCGCTACGCCGCGCCAGCAGCACCGGTTCGAAGCAAAACCGGGGTTTCCGCGCTTCCCCGAAAGCACCGTCGGTAACAACGCAGCCCGGGATCGCCGCTCAAGGCAAATCGGAAAAGTCGTGATACGTGTGCGTGATCCCGGTTGCCGACACGGCCACCATGCGAAGGCCGGACTTTCCTCCATCGAGCGGCATGCCCACGGGTCCGGTGGTTACCATTTCGAGATCGCCATCCAGGCCCCACGCATTGCGGTGGTAATGGCCGGCGAAAACCTGTCGAACGCCGTACGCGTGGAGCAGCTCCAAATACCGGTGCCGGGTTGCCGCCGGAATGTTGAAGTACTGGTCTTCTTCGTTGGCGTCCGCCAGAAAGAAGGGAATGTGCTGGAAGACTATCAGATGCCTGACACCTTCCTGTCGAGCCTTGGCCAATTCGCTTTCCAGCCACCGCTCCATTTTGGCGGCTTCTTCGGGCACCTTTTCAGGCGCCTTCTCGAGATTCGAATTCAGCACGAAACCCGCGATGTCACCAATTCGAAACGTGTAGTAGTCCGCGCCGAATCGCTTGCGATACGCATCCAGCGATTTTGACGTGGGCTCGTTTTCGACATCGTGATTGCCGGGCACATTGAAGAGCTTGATCTTGGGATCCAGTTTGGCGGCGATGCGATGATATTCCGCGGCCTGATCGGCGTTGCCGGCCTGGTTGATCAGATCGCCGGTTACCACTACGAACGCAGGCTTCAGGCGATTGGCCGCCGCCACTGCGAATTCGAAGTTGGCAGTTTCGTGCTCGAAGCCCTGGTTTTTGCTGTACATCCCGAACTGGGGGTCGGACATCTGAATGAAGGTCTGGCCCGCGAGTCCGCCCGCGCATGCCAGCGCTAATACAATTCCGCGAAGAGTCATGGTGTAAGCCGGTAGGATTCTCCCAGCGGGCCTGCGCCCGCCAGGTACACGCGAGCCCGCACCAGCTCAGCGATCTGCCGGATGTGGCCCAGATCGTGTAGCGCCCATTCGTGCAGCATCTGGTTGAGCGTGATTTCGCCAGCCTCCCGATGGTGCGCCACGCGCTCGCCGGCCTCCGTGGGCAGGCTCCGCAGGTACTCGACATTGGTCTCGCGCTGCTCCTCGAAATGATCGAACGCATCCTCGGGCTCGGCATTGCGATAGAGGTCGAGATACATCTGCGCGTCATCAGGTTCGAATTCCGGCCGCTCCTCCGACATGAAGAGATCCAGGCGCGCCCGATAGCAGTGCCCCTCGCTGTGCGAGAGGTGGGCCAGTACCTCGGCGATCGAAAAACGGTCCGCCGCGGGCCTCCAGCGCGCGTCTTCCTCCGATACCTCACTCATCAGACCCCGCAGAATCTCGGGCGTGGCCTCCAGCAGATCGATGCAGGCCAATCCGTTGTCGGGCATGAACCGATTATCCTACGCCACTCCCATCCAATGTCAGAACAGTTCGGACCATCACGTGCTGTGCAGTAGAAGGCGTGCAGGTTGCCGAGCAAAAGCCCGTTAGCCGGATCGAAAGGTTCTTCTCGAACCTGGGCCCCGGCCTCATTACCGGTTGCGCCGACGACGACCCATCCGGAATCTCCACCTATTCCGTGGCCGGCGCCGCCGCAGGTTACGGCCTGCTCTGGACCGCCCTGCTCTCTCTGCCGCTCATGGCCGCCGTCCAGATGATGTCGGGCCGACTCGGCATGGTCACTGGCCGCGGCCTGGCGGGAGTGATTCGCCGGCACTATCCCACCTGGATCCTATGGGGCGCCTGCAGCCTGCTGATTGTCGCTAACGTCATCAATATCGGCGCCGACCTCGGAGGCATGGGAGCAGCCGCCCAAATGGTCACCGGGGTCCCTTCTCTCTTCTGGACGCCATTCTTCACCGTGGTGATCGTGTGTTTTATGTTCTGGTCGTCGTACCGCCAGATCGCCCGCGTCTTCAAGTGGATCACCCTGGTGCTGCTGGCCTATGTCGGCACGGCATTCTTCGCGCACGTCGATTGGCGCGCGGCGATGTGGGCCACGCTTCGTCCGCAAATTTCCTGGTCGCGCGACTCCATCGCTCTGGTACTCGCTATCCTCGGCACCACCATCTCGCCCTACCTGTTCTTCTGGCAGGCGTCCCAGGAAGTAGAAGAGGAACGCGCTGAGGGGCGGACTGCCGCGCAGCGTAAAGGCGCCACGGATGAAGAGCTGCGCCGCCTCCGCCTCGACGTGATCACGGGCATGTCCGTCTCCAACTTCATCATGTACTTCATCATTCTCACCACCGCGGCGACCCTCCACGCGCACGGCAAGACGCAAATTCAGACTGCACGTGAAGCCGCCGACGCTCTCCTGCCGCTTGCGGGCCCGGCTGCGTACTGGCTCTTCACCCTGGGTCTCATTGGCACCGGCATGCTGGGTGTTCCAGTCCTCGCCGGATCTTCTGCTTATGCTCTGGCGGAGGCCGCTTCCTGGCGCGGATCGCTCGAGCGGCCCCCGCACGGCGCCCGAAAATTTTACGCCGTGCTCGCCGCCGCCATGGCGCTCGGCCTGGGGATCAACTACGCCGGATTCGATGCGGTGAAGATGCTCTTCTGGTCGGCTGTCGTGAATGGGGCGTTGGCCCCGCCTCTTATCCTGTTGATCCTGCTCTTGACCAATAATCCGCACGTGATGGGCGCCCACGTCAATCCGCCCGTCTTGCGGGTCCTCGGGTGGATTACCTTCGTGCTGATGAGTGCGGCGACGGTCGGAATGCTGTGGACGTGAGAAGATCGCTGCCGTACCTGTAGGTTATCGGGCGGCTTGTGTCAGGACGTGCTTTCGCTGGAGCAGTGTCTTAAAGACGTCCAGATTGGGGATGTCGTGCGCCTTCACGACGCACCACGGCAGCAGCCCCGATCCCCCGGAAACCTCGAACTGCACGCAGCGCGTGTAGGCGTTGTATAGGAAATCCACTTTGCCGGTCTCGCTCCAGGCCAGGCGCTTGTCTTTGTATTGCAGGGTGCTGTGATTGAGCCGCAACGGCCCGAAGTTCAGCGTCTCGCCGCGGTCGAGGGCCTCCACCGCCACCGGCAGCATGCGCTCGAGCATTGTCTGCTGCACCGCCTGCCCGAGTGCTTTGCCATCCTTGACTGTCATGTCGATTACCATCTGGCGGCCATCTTTGGCAACGAGGCGATGTTTCCCGGCGATGGGATTGATGAACACGTAGAGTTCAGCGGCATCGCTCCAGCGAATCACCTCGGGAGTCCCCGCGCCAACTTTCGCCAGGCCCTCCGGAAACAGGAGTAACGTGTAACTCTGCTTGAGTGCTCCAATGCAGAAACAGACCAGGGAAAGCAATCCGGGCACGGCCGTCAGGATCACGAGAACGATCTGCGGTGGCGGATTGTCTGGCGGATTGACGATTCCCACCACGCACAGGGCCGACAAGGCCGCCAGCACCGCCGCAATCGCGAAGTAACCCGCTCTTCCGGCTCCTGGCTTCGGCGGATGTACCCGCAGAGGTTCTCCCAGGTTGTGTAACGCTTCGGGAACTTGGAAATCAACGGCCATCACTCACCTCGTACGGATTAGCTTGATCTAGCACGCACCCAGTTCCGAAATCTGCGTTCTCAAAGGTTAAGTGGTAAGATTCAGAGAGGTTTGGGCCCCAAGTATAAATGTCATTCACCAGGTGTTCTGTCGTCCTTCTCGTCTTCTCTTTAACTTTTCCCGCAATTGGCTGGTCCGGGTCAGCGCCAACTGTCAGCACGATCGTGATCGGTTTTGTGGGCGGATTCGTGGCCCACGGCAACGCCGCCCACTACGAAGTGCAACTCGCGAACCGGCTCCGGCAGCAATATCCTCAGGGTCTCGCAGTGCGGACGTTCGCGAACCATCGCGGATCGGAAGCGCGTCAGGAAATTCTGCGCCTGCTCGATACCGATCGCGATGGTAGCCTTTCGTCAGAAGAGAAGCGGAGCGCGCGGATCGCCATCTATGGGCACAGTTGGGGCGCATCGCAAACCATCACCCTGGCGAAATCTTTGGCTCGCGATGGCATCCCGGTCTTGCTTACGGTGCAGGTGGATAGCGTCCAGAAACTGGGGCAGGACGACCAGTGGATTCCCCGCAATGTCCGCCAGGCGGCCAATTTCTATCAGACGGACGGGTGGCTCCACGGACGTTCGCGAATCCGCGCTGTGGACGACTCACGCACGCAAATCGTCGGCAACTTTCAATTCCAGTACAAGAGCGAGCCGGTGAGTTGCGAGGGCTACCCCTGGTACGCGCGCATGTTCATGAAGCCGCACATCGAGATCGAGTCCGATCCGGCTGTCTGGATGCGAGTGGAATCGCTAATCCGCTCACAACTCGAGCCCGGCGATAAGCCGCCCACGGCCGCAAGCGAGATGCCCCGGAAATCGTCTCAATGACCCGCGGCGTCCTCCGCGGGCGACACAATTCCCACCACGCCTGTAGACGCCCCGCCTCGATGTTCCTCAGGCATACTGTGCGCGATTTGGGTTTCGGGCCACGGCACCCCTCGCGACGCCGCTAACCGTCGAGGATCGAAATGCGGTCCGTCGATCCACGAGTACACTATTCCCGAACCCACCGCTGGATGAAGCATCGCCAACACTCCCAACGGCACGACATATTTCTTCGACTTAATCAACGATTCCAACACTCCGCGAACGGCGCTGCTGCGCGGAATCGTCCCCACCGCCTGGGGCACCACGGAAATGGAAAACTCCAGGTCGGGATGTTTCTTGCTATAGAGCAGCAAACGCTTGGCCGCCTGCTTCGGCGTCATGATCCCCAAGTCGCTGCTGAAATTCCGCTTGATGGCTCCGGGATAGTAGGTGTTGACCACTCGCCGCGCAAAGTCCGCGCAATTCCGGTAGATCAGGTGAAACGAAGTGTGATTCGGGCCCGCATTAAGCGTGCGGATCAGATCCTCATCCTGCTCCTCGGTAGTCTCAATGCGGAACGCATAGATGGTCCGATCGTAAGATTCACCGATCAGTTGCGTCCAATCTCCGCGCGGTGTGCTCCCATCACTATCGTCTGGAATCAAGCTCTCCAGATAGGCGCGCCGATAAGCGTCTCTGAGCGCCGCCGCAGTTTCGGGAGTGACCGACATCGGAACCTGCTCTACATCCGTGACGGCATAAAGATACGGAATCAAGGGGATGGCAAGCCAGTCACGGCCAGCTACGCGATGGTAACGGCTGATCACGATTCCTTCCTCATCCGCGCCGCATCGCCGCAGCAAAATCGGAGTTTCCGCACAGATCCGCGAAAAATAGAGCGCTGCGTGACCGGTTGGATTCATGGCGCCAAAGGTTCCGTAGGGCTCCTCCAGAAGGAGTGTGACATCCGCATGAAGCACCGGAACTAAAAGCACAACGTACAGGAGAATGTTCCGCACGAGACCCACCGGTTCCGCAAATGCAAGTGCATTGCCAATTGGCCAGATCGGGCTAAACGGGCGTGGGAAAACGCATCGTTCTCAAGCCTTATAATCCTCCCATGGGCAACTTGCCTTCACGACGAGGGACGGACTCCGGCAACGGCCAAGATCCGTATCTTGGCATTCACGCTGTGAACGTCTACGTGCGGGATCAGGACAAGAGCGTTCGCTTCTACGTCGACCAGCTCGGGTTCGAGATCGCATTCGACGCCCGTCTGCCCACCGGCGATCGATGGATCGCGGTTACCCCTCCCGATGGCTCCGCCGTTCTTGCCTTAGTCGCTCCCAAGCCCGACTCCCTGCAGTACAAGCTCATCGGCCGGTCTACCGGCGTGGTGTTCGTCACCGAGGACGTCGTCGCCAAGTTTGAAACCTGGCGCCGCCGCGGTGTTCACTTTCTGTTTACGCCCCGGCTCCGGCGCGTTCAGTATGAGCGTCAAGGCCCCCCATCGGACTCGCCCGAACCAACCCCGGTTTGGGGCGGTATCTTCACACGCTTTAAAGACGTCGACGGCAATCGCTTCGACCTGGTCGGCTTCGACGCCGTCAATCGCAAGATCGAAGCGCATCGCCGCCAAATCGCCGAGAAGCTGGAAGCTGAACGCCGCGCCGCTCAGGAACTGGAGATCGCCCGTCAGGTGCAGGCCCGCCTCTTCCCGCAAGCGCTCTCGCCCATCGATACGCTCAACTACGCCGGAGCCTGCATACAAGCGCGTCAGGTAGGCGGCGACTACCACGACTTCCTCGATCTCGGTCACGGCCGCTTCGGGCTCGTCATCGCCGACATTTCGGGCAAAGGCATCGCCGCTGCGCTCCTCATGGCCAACCTCCAGGCCACGCTTCGCAGCCAATGTGCAGCTTGCACTGACGATCCTCAACGTCTGCTTCGTTCGGTAAACCGGATCTTCTTCGAGAACACCGACGCCAGTTCCTATGCCACGCTCTTCTTCGCAGAGTACGACGACCCCACCGGCCGCCTCCGCTATGCGAATTGCGGGCATCTGCCGCCCTTGCTGCTGCGCCGCGACAAGTCCATCGAGAAACTGGATTCCACCTGTACCGTTGTGGGCCTGTTCAAGGACTGGGACTGCGAGATCGACGAACGCAAGCTCTGCCCTGGCGATACGCTTGTGCTCTACACCGACGGAATCACCGAATCCTGCAACGAGGCCGACGAGGAGTTCGGAGAGCAGCGCCTGATCGACGCCTTCGAGAGGTACTGGGACTTGCAGCCGCGAGCCGCGATCACATCCATCGTGGAAGAGGTCAGGCAGTTCAGCCCCAACGTCCAGCACGACGACATCACCTTGATGGTGGCCCGCCGCGAGGGGCGCGCCGCGTAGTGTCCGGACCCCGGGATTCGGAGCGATCGGGACGTCGCTTGCTTACGCGCGCGGCTCGCAACGAGCCGCGACCGTGAGGGAGCGTCACCGCCCTCTGATTAGTGACCGCTTGCTTACGCGCGCGCCTCGCAACGAGCCACGACCGTAAGGGAGTGATTTTGGGAGCGATCGGGACGTCGCTTGCTTACGCGCGCGGCTCGCAACGAGCCGCGACCGTGAGGGAGCGTCACCGCCCTCTGATTAGTGACCGCTTGCTTACGCGCGCGGCGAAACGAGCTACGACCCTAAGGGAGTGCTTTTCAGTGAGCGCAACTCGTCACCGCCCAGAATCGAAATCCCTCGTGTCTCCACAGGCCCCCAACCCCCTGTATGCTACTTACATGAACCGCCGTACGTTCTTCACGGTCTCCGCTGCCGCGGCTCTAAGCCGCAGCGCCTTTGCCGCTCCCGTCAATAAGCGCGAGCGCATGCTCGGATGGCTCGCCGGCCAGACCAGTCCCGACTACACCCCCGCCGCTTTCTTCCTCCACTTCGGCAACGACTATAAGGTTGGCTCCGCCGCCGCGCGGCGCCACCTGGAGTTTTTCCGCCACACCGACATGGATTTCGTCAAAATCCAGTTCGAGCAAACCTACTCCCGCCAGGAGTTCCTACAGAAACCGGCCGACTGGTCGAAACTCAAGCTCGCCAGGCTCGACTTCTATGAACCGCTCATCCAGACGGTCCGGGAGCTGGTCAAGGCCGAGAAGAAGAATTCGCTCATCTTGATGACGCTGTATTCACCGTTCATGTGCGCCGGACACTGCGCTACCTCGCCCGTGCTCCTGCAGCATCTGGAGGAGAATCCGGAAGCCGTCAAGAAGGGCCTCGAGATTCTTACCGAAAGCCAACTCATCTTTGTGCGCGCCTGCATCAAGGAAGGCATTGACGGGTTCTACACCTCCACCCAGGGCTCGGAAGCGAAGCGCTTCAGCAGCCCCGTCATCTTCAGCAAATATGTGAAGCCCTTCGACCTTGTCTCGATGAAGGAGATTGCCTCCACCTGCCCCTTCAATATCCTGCATGTCTGCGATTACGTGGCGCCCTACGCCAACTACGATGTCGTGACCGACTATCCCGGCCACATCGTCAACTGCAACGTGAAGCTCATCGATCGGCAGATGTCTCAGCAGGAGATCACGAAGCTGTTCAAGCGTCCTTTTATGGGTGGGGTGGACCGCCACGGCGTCCTCGCGACAGGCACGCCCGCGCAAGTCGAAGCGGAGATCCGGCAGGTGGTGAAGAATGCGCCGCGCTCGTTCATACTCGGGGCCGACTGTACGGTGGAGGCCGATACGAGCTGGGACCGATTGAAACACGCGATTTCAGTGGCCCATCAAGTCGGAGTCCGGCAGGGGTAGATTGTTATCGCAGGGCTTCGATCGCCGGCTGCACCCAAGAAAACAGGAAGTGCCCGATCGAAGGGAATTGCGAAGCCATTACAGTCACCAGCGGGAGTGCTCCGTAGGAAGCGACTCGGAGAAAGAAGCCCGAATCCAGATGGCCCGGGCGCGTCTTCGAGATGCGGCTAAGCAGTGCGTTGCGATCCATTTGCATGAATACTGCCACGACTCCAGAACCGAGAAGGAGCAGCATGAAGATCACCGCAGTGTCCATCAACCGCCGCGATTGAAAGGGATAACTGTTCAACGCAACGATTCCGAGGATGAACCCGACGATTACAAGGGCCAGCAGATTGTTCATCTGAACCAGCACATAGCGTAGATAGGCAAGATATCGGTTGGCGACGAACTCCTCCTTGAGGATCTTTAGCTTGTGATGACTCAGTTCCTTTTTCTCACGTTCCGTTGCCTCCTCCCCGGGCTTGCTTTTGCGCAGTTCATCGAAGCTGTCCGATTTTCCTTTCGCCCAATCATTCTGTTGCAGATCGGCAATAATCGCTTTCCCAATCCCTTGGAGAGAGGCTTGAACCTCGTCGAGCGCGGCTCCCGAGACCGTCTGTCTGCTGTTGACGCTGGACATGAGCTCGGTCACTTGCTTTTCGATCCCCGTAAATTGTTCGGTCAGTTTCTCCTTGAGAGGGCCCGTTTCGGCCTGTTTCACGGCTCTCAGAGACTCCAGAGCCCGCTGGATGAGAAAGTACCGGCGCATGGCGCTGTTGCCGAGCCAGATGGGGGACCAGGAATAAGAAGACGGGAATCGGCTGAATGCGTCCCGCAATCTGCTCTGTTCCAGATAGTTTAGGAGGCGCCGAACTTCAATCCAGAGAAACACAAAGCGGGACCATGCGAAATAGGTCATCGTTTCCAGCAGCATTATAGCGATGCCGAGGATGTGGTCGAAAATCAGAGACTCCAGTGTCTGGTTGTGGCGAAAGATACGAATGGTATTGGATGCAACGATTCCCAGGCAGACTCCGAACAGAAGATCCCTTCCCGAGAATAGTGGCAGATAGATGGTGTTTTCGATTCGGCAAGTCAGACTTTTCTGCGAGTCGTCCAGTTCGGGCGGGACGGGGCGCCGGTCTACGGGTGCACGCAGACGTTGGGTTTGCACCCAGGCTCCGAAAGTGAGGCCGAGGAAGGTTATGATCAACGGCTGCACGGGCGAGACGCCGCTGCCAAGCCACATCGATCGATATAGGAAAAACAGCCCTTCCCCAAATCCCGGGAGAGGCGCGATCGTGTCGTAACCGAGCCAGCCCCATATCGGGGACGGGAAGCCCAGCGGAGCAGGGCCGGGAACGATCACCCGGTACCCAAGCAGCAGGAACATCGTAAAGCTGGTGAACGCGCCAATGGTCAGAGTGGAATAGACGCAATTAGCCGCGGACATCGCCTTCACGTCTTTCCAAAGGTGTCCGAATCGTTTTTTCCATAGCGCGAAGATTGGGGCGAAACAGGCTCCTACCAGAAACATCGCAACCATCTGCGAAATCCAGGGCATTTCCGGGGGACTCGCGACCGGCATTTCGATGGCGCGAAGCACGGGAAACGGAAGAAGTGTGCCGGCGCCGGGAACCCATAAGGGAAATACGAACGACACATAGGCCGCGGCAAGAGACAAACCGCCAAACGATAGGTAGAAAGCCCTGGCCAAGGCGCCAGGCCGGTCCGGGCAGGCCGAAAGCAACCCTCTATCCCCGACGGGCGGCCAAACGTTGCTTGCGACGAGCAGCCAACCAGTTCCGAAACACAATAGGGTCAGCATGTAATAGATCGACATCCAAGCGCGGGAAGGCGGATTCAGACGGGGCCGCGCGTGCTCCCCCTCTTGGAAGTCGGCGCGCTGCCATTGCAACCGGAGGTGATGGCCGCTTGCATGATTGGTAAGAAACGCGAGCGGCCAGAATCCGTCACGGCCCAATACCGTTAGCCACAGCGGGGCCTCGTCGCTCTCGGGATCGTCGAAGCGAACGTAGTCCAGGAGATCCGTGCTGCGGCGAATTGTGGAATTGTCATCGTCTCCGGAGGTTGGTTTTGATGCGGGTTTCGCGTTGGACCGCATCAAAGCTCTGGTGGCGTTGTAGACGCCTTCGCCGTACCTGCTGGAAAAGAGGATCCGGCTTTCCCGGCGGGCGTAGGGTTTAAGAGACGTCCATGACTGGTTTATATCGGTCAACGGATAAGTCGTGACAAACATTGTGCCCGTGAGTGGTATGGTGTCAGAGGCTTCGACGAATAAGAGGTCGGCATCAAAAATAAACAGGCGCGTATCCGGGGCCGCCACCCTCAGAAAGCGCGCCAGAAAAATCATGTCAAGGGGATCCGTAGCGGCAATTCCCGCAAACTTGATCTTCTCCCGCTGTATGGTGGTGATCACTTCCCGAAGAACGGCTTGCTGGGAAACTGGCATCTGGGAGCCGGAGAAACTCGGCAAACTGTCGCGGGCCTGGCTCTCGCCTTTGAGGCGAAGGGGGAGGAACTGGAGCCGTGGTATCCCTCCGGCGGAACTGTCCTCCTTCTGGCTCGATCCTTCCGAATAGGCATTCCGAAAGCGGGAGATCTCGCGCGGAAACCGAATATTGATCGTGTCGGGAGACGAGAACTGCTTTCCGAAATGAGTACCATCTTCTGAGAGCAACAGCGCGACTTCGGGTCTCTCGGCGTTGCGGATGCCGCGTCCTTTGAGGTAGTCGAAAAAATGAGCGACTGCACAGGTATCGCTGTGGATCACAGTCTTGAAGTTGACGTTGGATGAGAAATCAGCGATCGCTGTACTGTCGGTTGTAGTCCCCGAAATGATCTGGAAAACCGCTCCATTGCCCCCGATGATCGTTTTTAGCGACGCGAGGGATCCCGAGAAGGTGGGTCCTATCACTTGGATTGAGGCGCTTTCGCTCCAAGCTGCGAGGAGAGTTCGGGCGCCGCGGAAGGAAGCCGTATCCACGCCACTTACCGGACTTTCCCCGACGAGAAGTACGATCAGGCCCGTGTCGCCGCTTTTTGGACCGCGGAACAGCAGGACACCCGGTTGGCCCCTCATCTTCTCCTGCCACTTCTGCACTTCCTCGGCGTCGGCGCTTTTGGCGTCACCACCTTTCGGCTCGGGTTTCTCTTCGCGCCATGGCAGCCAGTAACTGTCGAAGGCGTAGTCGGATTGCTCGACAGCTCGTTGGATGCTTTCCAGAAACCGATCAAACAAAAGTGCCAATTGCGTCGCGCGGGGATCTGGGACAATGGCGATGAGAACGCGAGCACGACGGACGGGAGTCTTGTCCGTGCAGGCAAGACGCTGGCATAGAAAAATGTCCGGAGTGTCTGCCGTGGAAGCGATAGGGGCGGTCTCTGCAGGTGGCGGAGGATCGGAGACAGGACGTTCCGACCGAAGGGCGCTCCCTCCCAATGCGAACAGCAGCAAAGCTAAGAAAACGTGTTTGTTCATGACGCAACTGCGCTTCCGGGATTTGCAGCGACTTTGACTGGATGGAGCGGGAACACGATTCCAGTCCCTTCGCTAGTAATAAGCGCAAAACAGAGCCAGAACGGGCCAAACGTTGATTTCGCCTGCCCCCACGCGCGTGTCCGCGTGCCTGACTCGTCACGGACGATGGATGGTCATTTCCACCAGATCGCCCAGTTGCTGCGAGGTGTATTGGTTGCCTTCCAGGTTAGCGACCAACCTCCCTTCGCGGTCGATGACGGCGGTACGGAGTGAATGTGTCAGCAGTCCTTCATCCTGCCAGGATCCAGCGCCGAACATGCCGCACACCCGCTGAACATCAGTGAGGGAGCCAGTCAGGAAATACCACACCTTGGGAATGGCCTTCCATATCTGCCCGTAGCGCGCCAGAACGGCGGGCTGATCGTTGATCGGATCGAAGGTGACAGTCAGCAGGATCAGATTCCGGCCTTGCTCGAATCGCTTTTGGAGACGTCCGAAATTGTTGGAGAGGCGGAAGCAATAATCCGGGAGAGGACATCGTGTATAGATGAAATTGAGCGCGACTACCTTGCCCCTGAATTGAGAAAAACTGACCGGACTGCCGGTCTGATCGATGAGCGTAAAATCGGGCACCGTTTGGCCCGGTGTCAACTCGGGCGCCGCGCCCTTCTCCATCAAGGCGCTGAGCAGCTTAAGGCGGCTCGCTTGAGCGGGATCCCGCTCCGCGCTTTCAAACGCCACCGGGTGGACGTCCTCGAGCCATGAGGACTTCTTTTCAACCACCAGAGTGAAGGCAACCGTGTCGCCCGCATGGAGGCTCTCCAGCGTCTTGGGAGTCCGCACATGGAACGGCATCGACATGGCCCCCATGTAGCCAGGAATACTGCCGTGAGATACCACCAGGGATTGGTGCGCCTGATCGACACTGATGACCAGTCCCGATACCGAATACCGATGTTGCGCCGCCATGCACGCGTACGCAACGAGAACCAGGACCCACGAAGGTCTCACATAGCTATTGTGCCGCAAACCACAGCTAGAATAGCTGAGGGAGGTGGGCGTGAAGGGGTTCGGCTGGCTCGCGATCGGAATCTTTTCGACCGCTTCTCTTTGGCTTCTGGCCCCGGGCGCTGCTCAACCACTGGCCGAGATTCCGGTGTCGATCATCGTGGCGGGCTCACCAGAAGAGGCCCAGCGGGTCTTGGAGCAATTGAGGCGCGGCGAGGATTTCGCCTCTCTCGCCAAAAGCAAGTCCCTCGATCCGAGCGCAAGTGAGGGCGGGTACCTGGGGAAAGTAGACCCGGGAAACCTGCGCACCGAACTGCGCGACGCCGTAAAAGGTTTGACTCCTGGGCAGATCAGTGGAATCGTCAGGATCCCGTCGGGATATGCCATTCTCAAAGTGCTCCGGAATCCAGGCGGGCCGCCTCTCCCGGATGCCAGTCCCGTCAAGGCGCAGGCACTGTCGAGCTCCGGCGCCGTGCGGCTGACGTACGATTACTCCGGATTCGCCTCGGCTCTGGCAGCGGTCGGGAAATACGAGAAGCCAGACGGATGGAACCGCGACCTGCGTCAGGCATGCGAGGTCCGCGTGCAATCGGTAGCGGGAGTCCTGGAGCAATTACAGGCCCTGCTCCAGCGCCCCAATCCTCCGGCCGGGTTTCTGCGGGATTTGAATGGCTTGCTGGCGGATTTGCACGCTTATCGCGGCGATATGGACGACGCCATTCGCTATCAGCAGGCCGCGTACGAGGCGGCGGTCGTAAATTCGCCGGACCGGGTGCCTCAGTTGGAAGAATCGTTGGGAGTGGCCTACCTGCATCGCGCCGGAAGAGTACTTTATCCTGCCTTTATTTTTCCGCGTCCGATGCGCTCCGGAACTATCGGCGAAGCGCAGAGAGAGGATTTGAAGAAGGCGGCCGAACATTTCCTTCGCTATCTTCAGCGCGACCCCAACGACGGCGAAGTGCGATGGCTGCTGAATCTGAGTTACCTGTTGTCGGGACAGTATCCGGGCGGCGTTCCCAAGGAGTACCTCATCGCGCCCGGGTTACTGGAATCGAAGGAGGACGTCGGGCACTTCGCGGATGTGGCTCAAGCCGCCGGGTTGAACCGCCGCGGCCAGGCCGGCGGAGCAATCATCGACGATTTCGACAATGATGGCCTGTTCGATGTCGTCGTCTCGAGCGTGAACGATTGCGAGCCGCTGAGTTATTACCACGGCAACCGGGACGGCACATTTTCAAATCGTACGGCAGAGGCCGGACTCGCCAACGTAACCGGTGGGCTCAACATCATTCAGACGGATTACAACAACGACGGGTGTAAAGACATCCTGGTGCTGCGCGGCGGATGGGAATACGCGCGGCCGAAATCACTTCTGCGGAACAACTGTGACGGGACCTTCAAAGACGTGACCGCGGAAAGCGGACTGCTGGATGCGGTAACGGCCACGCAGACGGCAGTCTGGGCGGATATCGACAACGATGGCAAACTCGATCTGTTCGTCGGAAACGAGAACGCCGCCAGCCAGCTTTATTGGAACCGGGGCGACGGAACCTTCGTGGATATCGCCGGCCCCGCCGGCGTCGGCCAGACTGGATTCACCAAAGGAGTGGTCGCCGCCGATTATGACGGCGATGGTTACGTGGATTTCTACGTTTCCTCGCTGAATGGAGATCACCACCTCTATCGCAATAACCACGACCGGACCTTTACGGACGTCACTCGGGAGGCCGGGGTACAGGGCCCTTGGGCCAGTTTTGGCGCCTGGTTTTTCGACTATGACAATGATGGCTGGCCGGACCTCTTCATCGCGGACTATGGAACCTCGGTAGCCGACGTGATGAGCGGCTTCCTGAAAAAGACGCAAGGCGGCGAGAAACTTCGGCTGTTCAAGAATCTGGGGAATGGCACGTTCCGCGACGCCACCGCCGAGGCTGGCCTCGACCGGTCGATGATGCCGATGGGGTTGAATTTCGGCGACATCGACAACGATGGATTCCTCGATTTTTATCTCGGTAGCGGGAACCCCTCCTACGCCTCTTTGATCCCTAATCTGCTGTTCCACAATCAGGCAGGCAAGCGGTTCGTGGATGTGACCGCTTCGTCGGGTACGGGCATCCTCCCGAAAGGACACGGTGTCGCCTTTGCGGATCTCGACGGCGACGGCGACGAAGATCTCTTCGTGGTGATGGGAGGAGCAGTCCCCGGAGACGAGCAGACGGCTCGGCTTTTTGAGAATCCGGGGAATGAAAACAACTGGATCAGCGTTCGCCTGGCCGGCGTGAAGTCCAACCGCTCCGCCATCGGCGCCAGAATCAAGGTGACCGTTCGAAACCAGGAGGCAGAGCCGCGGGCCATCTATCGAACGGTTGGCAGTGGTGGATCTTTCGGTGCGTCTCCCTTCGAGCAGCATATCGGTCTGGGAAAAGACGCACGCATCGAGAGCCTGGAGATCTGGTGGCCAGCCTCTCAGAGCCGTCAGAATTTTTCCGGTGTCGCCACCAATCAGTTCCTTGAGATTCAGGAATTCGGGAAGGAATATCGGAAACTGGAACGCCCGACATTTCGATTGGGCGGCCCCAGGCGGCCACCACAGCCGCCTGGTCCCTCACGGAAATAGCGGATCGAAGCGGCGATCGGCGCACTTGTAAATTTCAACACTGCATCCTTAAGTTCACACTTGCCCCTGCCACGGCACCGCTAGAATCACTGCAAGGTCTGGGTGGGGTCTCGCACATCCAAACAAAAGCCGAATTCGGTCTCAATGAGAATCAACGGTTATGCCCTCTTGCTGCCGGTAGCTCTCGCGCCGCTGTTTCTGATGCGCGGCGGAGTTACGGACCGCTTCCAATTCATCGACATCGCCGCTGAATCCGGAGTCACTGTCCCGAATACGTTTGGCGGTAAGGATCACAAGGACTACATCCTCGAAGCTACCGGGACCGGCGCGGCCATCTTCGATTACGACGGCGACGGCGCCAATGATATCTTCATCGCCAACGGCACCACGTTCGGCAAGACCGGACTCCCCACTTTTTCTCAGCTCTATCACAACAACGGAAAAGGACACTTCACAGAGGTCGGACGGCAATCCGGATTGACCCGTACGGGTTGGGCCCAGGCGGCATGCGTCGGGGATATTGACAACGATGGCCATCCAGACCTGCTGGTCACCTACTTCGGCCAAAACGCTCTCTACCGCAACCTTGGAAACGGCAAGTTCGCTGAGATTACGGAGCACGCCGGACTCTCGACGCCGGGTTCACGGTGGGGTGCGGGATGCGCCTTCCTGGATTACGACCGGGATGGTTACCTCGACATTTTCATCTCCAACTACGTGGAGTTCGATCTCGCCAGTACGCCGAAGCCGGGTAGCAAAAACGGTTGTGTGTGGAAGGGCATCGCAGTCTCTTGCGGCCCGCTGGGGCTGCCCATGGGACATAATGCGCTCTATCACAACAACCGCGATGGCACGTTCACGGACGTGTCTGAGTCAGCGGGAATCCTGAAGCCTGGCGGGCGCTATGGCTTGGGCGTGGCGGTGGCGGATTTCGATAATGATGGCTGGCCGGATATCTACGTGGCATGCGATCAGACTCCGAGTCTCCTCTATCACAACCGGCACGATGGCACTTTCGAAGAACTGGGCGATCGCAGTGGGGTCGCCTATGATTCCGATGGCCGATTGCAGGCGGGCATGGGAGTGGCGGTCGCGGACTTCGATGGCAATGGGTTTCTGGATATCGCCAAAACCAACTTCTCCGGCGACCGGCCTTCTCTCTACAGGAACGAGGACGGTGTTTTTTTCGAGGATACTTCGCGACAGGCAGGGTTGGGTAGCCAGCAACTGCTGGGCTGGGGGATCGCATTCCTGGATTTTGACGAAGACGGATGGCCGGACCTGGTCATGGCCAACGGGCACGTCTATCCCGAGGTCGACCATTCTCAGATCGGCGAGACCTACCGGCAGAGAACCCTGCTTTATCGCAACCTCGGGAATCGCCGGTTTGCGGACATCACCGCTTCCGCGGGATCCGGATTCGCGCCGCCCCGGCCTGCGCGGGGATTGGCGACCGGCGATCTCGACGGTGATGGCCGGCCGGAGATCGTGATTGTCAATATGAACGAACGGCCTTCGATATTGAAGAACCTCGGTCCACGGCACAATTGGGTGGCGCTGACATTCCACGGAACTGCTTCGAACCGCAGTGCAGTCGGCGCGAGATGCACGGTGGAAGCCGGCGGCCATACGCAAATCGGGGAAGTAATGAGTGGCGGCAGTTTTTATTCTCAAAACTCCATGACCTTGTACTTTGGCTTGGGCAATGCTGAGAAGATTGATCGGATGGAGGTGCGTTGGCCGTCCGGCTTGAAGCAGAGTTGGCAGGACGTCCTGGTCAATCGAAAGCTGGTAATTACAGAGGGAAATGTGGCCGTTCAAACTGCCCTCGAACGCTGACGAGCCACGACTTTAAGGGAGTGTCTTTTCGGAGCGATCGCGCATCGCTTGCTTACGCGCGCGGCTCGCAGCGATCCACGACCGTAAGGGAGTGATTTCTTGGGAGCGATTGGGATGTCGCTTGCTAACGCGCGCGGCTCGCAACGAGCCAGGACCGTGAGGGGGTGATTTTTTGGGAGCGATTGGGACGTCGCTTGCTTACGCGCGCGGCTCGCAACGAGCCACGACCGTGAGGGAGTGATTCTTTCGGAGCGATTGGGATGTCGCTTGCTAACGCGCGCGGCTCACAACGAGCCACGACCGTAAGGGAGTGATTCTTCGGAACGATCAGACATCGCTTGCTTACGCGCGCGGCTCGCAACGAGCCACGACCGTAAGGGAGTGATTCTTTCGGAGCGATCAGGCATCGCTTGCTAACGCGCGCGGCTCGCAACGAGCCACGACCGTAAGGGAGTGATTTTTTGGGAGCGATTGGGATGTCGCTTGCTAACGCGCGCGGCTCGCAACGAGCCAGGACCGTGAGGGGGTGATTTTTTGGGAGCGATTGGGACGTCGCTTGCTTACGCGCGCCTCGCAACGAGCCACGACCGTAAGGGAGTGATTCTTTCGGAGCGATCAGGCATCGCTTGCTAACGCGTGCGGCTCGTAACTCCATGACCGGGAGTCTGAGGGAGTGCGCGAATACCGGCAACGGACAGATGTCTTGCGCCGTTTTCGGAACTGCGTGAGCTTTACCAATCTGATTGGTGTCGCTCTTTCCTACTGCGCTGACGAGACCATGAAACCGTTAGGGAGCGTAGCCTCTTCGCTGCCTGTCGTGACCACGATGGAGCGCGGCCCCGGCGTGGCGCCAGAACTCACAATCTGCGCCGTGAGTGTAGTAGCGTTCTGCACCGCGACGTTGCTGACCGCCATCCCCGGTCCCGCAGACACCGACGTTACTCCTTGCACAAAATTCGTGTTCTGCCCCTGTATCGTAATCGACGTGACTGTGCCCGAAGCGGGGTTCGTCGCCTGCGGCGATACATAGAGTTGCGGCGTGCCCGCCGGCAAGAGCAGATTGAACATTCCCCGCATGATAAACACGGCCATCTGACCGCGAGTGACCGGGTCATCCGGACAATACAGCGCCGTCCCACAACCTACCGTGATGCCGATCTGGCGCATCTTCTGGATCCACGGGAAGTAGGGGTGATTGGATCCCACATCTGTGAAGAACGGCGTCTGCGGAGGATTGGGAGGGAGCGGCGTGCCGTACCGGCCGCGCAGGATCACCACCGACATC
>DATGIL010000081.1:0-8215 GCA_035295745.1 Bryobacteraceae bacterium
TCATCCGCCACCGAACTGTCCTTCCATGCCACACTTCACATTTCGGTAATCGGCGGAAAAGTGTTAATCCTTTAGCCTGATTGTCCTGTTACCAATCTCATCGGCGTTTCTGTTACCACTCAAGCCGGTCACTACCGTCGACGCGGCAAACAGAAGTGTTTGCGCCACCGAGGCTAGGGAATCACGATGCGTTCGGCCCAGGGATCATCTGCGGCGGCGGGAGGAGGAGCGGGGGGCTCTTCCTTTAGCGGCACCGTCACGATCTCGGTCTTTTCCACCAGCGGCGGAGCGATGGGGCGCGGATCGATCGGCAGGAATTGAGGATGCTCCGCGGCCCAACGCGCGGCCAGGCCGTTCAGCGGACTCTTGGTGTTGTATTCCTGATAGGCGATCATCCGGCCGACGCGCACAATCAGATCGTCGAGACCTTCCGATGGCGCCCAGAAATCGCCAATGCAGACGCTGATGTCATCGAAATTGGGATGAAATACCGGCGTCACCATACGGCATTGCGGGGCGCGGCGCGGGTAGCCGAGCGACAGATTCATCTCGAGCACGTGTTCCGCGCGATCCAGGATCTGCCCGGACGGATCGACGTACAATCCGCGGATGGAGTAGGTGATGCGATACTGCTCAGGCGGCAGTCCAGCGGTGCCGGTAATGCGGATCAGAGGCCAGTTGGCGAAGCGCACGCGCAGCTTCTCGTAATCCTGGGTGAGACGGCGGACTCTCGGCGGTATCATTGGAATCCCTGGAACAACCAGTGCATATTTCTAGCAAAGCCGAAGAGTACCGCTACCGTCAACACGGCGCTCACGGCGGCCGGAGATTGGGGGATCGGGCGCCAACGGTCCCAGCGGAACGCGGAGTAGAGTTCCGCCGCTAGAAGCGCGAGCAAGAAGGGCGCCAGCACTACGAAGAACAGATTGAGATGCGCGGCGTCGGTCCACCGACCGTCGAGCAACGCCGCCAGGGCGCGGGTCGCGCCGCAACCCGGGCAGAGAATGCCGAAGAGCGAGTGGAACGGGCAGGGCGGGTAAAAGCCGTGGGCCGCCGGGGGAAACAGGCGCAGGACCGCTGCCATCGCGCCGGTCACCGCCAGCAGCACGGCCGCCTGATGTCGCGCGGAACGGAATCGCATGACCCTATCGCGGCAGAACGCCGGTCGTCTTCCACTGGCGAATGCGGTTGAAATGGTACTGGAAATAGAAGACGTTGAAGAAGAAGACCATGACGCCGCTCAGGCGAAGACCGATCGGCTCCACTGAGTTGTAGTATTCCTCCAAAGCGGACTTGATGCTGAAATGGCCGATGATGAAGAACACCACGGAACCTAACAGGATCAGCCCGCCGAAGGCCTGAAGCGCGTCTTCCCGGCTGGTGACTCCGGCAATCATGATGATGTAGCCAATCACCAGTCCCACCACCGCCAGAATATACATGGTGAGGCCGTTAAAATCGGGCTTCAATTTCTTGACGAAGTTCGCCTGGACGAACATCCAGATGGTGGTGAAGATGCCGCAAAAGACAGCGATCACGAGCAGAACTGCCCAGTGGAGATCTGGGGGTAGAGGCCCAGGCCCGGGCTGTCCAGCCATGGGCACCTGGCCCATGGGGCCGGGCTGCTGGTACATCGGCACTTGTCCGTAATTTGGCGTGGGGCCAGGAGTCACCGGCTGCTGAGGCGGAATATTGCCCAAGATCTGCGACACCGGCACCCACGAAGCCATCCCTTCGCTGTGCGCCAGATCGGTGAGCAGGATGTTCCCGTCCGCGACATAACGCTGCACTTCTGCCAGCGTATAAGGTCCAAACTGTTGGCCGTCGCGTGAGATGTAGTAGTTCATCGGTTTCTCCTCAAACCATGTATACGTTGTGACCGTCGCGGTCGACTAGACAGACTTCGACTATAGCCCAAATCCACGAAATCAGAGCCCCCATAAAAAAGGTGGCGAGGGTGATCGCCAGTTGAATCGCTCCCTTGTTGGTGTGGCCCGCATAAAAGTTGTGTACGCCAAACATCCCCAGGAAGATCCCCAAAAGAACATACACCGTCCGGCTTTTCGGCGGACCGGCGTACGGCGGTACCGGTTGCCAGTACGGCAGCGGCGCGGGATTGTAGCCTCCCAAGGACATTCCCGGGCCGGGAGAGACGAAATTTGCGGGCGGAGGAGGAGGCACATAAGTCCGCGTGAGAGGCGGGGGTGGTGGAGCGGCATACGCCTGGAAGTCCGCTGGAACTACCGTTACTTTGGGCTCTTCGGGAGGCGCCCCGGCACATCCGAAGACGGTACAGCCGCGATTCTCCTCCCAACACTCCGGGTGGTGTGCCGCGCCGCAGACGGTGCAGTGGACGCGCTCCGCGGTTTCCGGTGCAATCTCGGAATTGCAATAGGGACAGACCGGATTCACCGCGAGTGGCGCTCCCGATCGCGATAGAGGAAGCCGTAGCGGCCGATTTGGATGGTATCGCCGGAGTGCAGAACGGCTTCGTTCGACAGCCTCCCTTGCACGGAGACCGGGCCGAAGGCGCGCAAGAGGGCCCGCCCGTTGCGCAGTTCAATGGCCGCGTGCCGGGCCATCACCGATTGATCCTTGAAGAGATAGATGTCGCAGGACTGGTGGCTGCCGACGATGGTGAGTGGCTTGTAGAGGATGAACTGCTTCCCGGCCAGAGGACCGGCGGCGACATAGATCCAGCGATCTTTGAGGGCGGATTCTACCAAGCCCATGGCGATCCCCGTGGCCGCGCCGAATAGCGCCATACCGATGGCGCGGCTGGTGCCCGCGCCCTTGGTGGCGATGGAGATCGGATCGAAGAGAAATCCGCCCAATCCCGCGCCTAAAACACCCCCGGCGACGCCGTACAGACACTTCCTCCCGGACTGCCCGACGATCCCATAGACCAGCCCGCCCGCGACGCCGAACCCCATCCAGGCGATGGCGCGCGTGATCCAGAGCGCGGGGCTCTTGATCGACAGTCCACCCGACTGCGCGAGGATGGAGATCCCGATGGTGAAGATCACGTTGGCAATGAAATAGAAGACGAAGCCGAAAACAATGCCTAATGCGACGCCGAGACTGCCGCGGATGAGCGCCTTGCGGGTGGAGTGTTCCACCACGCTTTCGGCCATTCCGAATCCCACGCACATGAGTACCAGCATCAGGGGAAACAGGATGACATTGGCCCAGGTGGGTTGGCCGCCGTCGTGGAACCAGGGTTCGCAGATGCCCCAGGCGAGCAGTGCGCCGGTGAGTCCGGCAAGTCCGAGGTAGGCCCAAGCCTTGCGCAGGAGGCTGCCGCTGGATTCCTCGGTAGCGGGCAGGGCGGGTTCGAGGACGCTGCCGAATCCCCCCGGTCCTTCAGGCGATTGCGCTGTGGCAGGGGCTTGAATCCGGTCGAGATCCTCCGCGGTGATGCGGATCTTGCCGTCGTCGTTCTCAGCGCTCATTTCTTCTGGCCCCCTTCGGGCGCGGGTGCGGCAATCTCGGGACGCGATGGGCCGTGATCGGGAATCACGACAACGGGCATTAAGAGAGAGCCGATGACGAATCCTACGATGATGGCCAGCAGGTGCGATAGGGTGAAGCCGATCCAGCCGGCGATGCGGCGGCGTGTTCCGCCGGACTCGCGGCCGGCGTCCCGCTCCTGCTCTTCCGGTTCGAAAGCTGGCGGAGCGGGCTCCGGCTCGGTTTTCGTGGAGCGGGTGGCACCCGGCCGGTCGCGCACCGCGATCTCGGTGACGCGTTGGATCTCGCCCGCGTGCCAGGCAAAGCACCCCTCCTCGTCGCTATGCGGATCGAAGACCCACGCCACCTGGTTGGGATTGGAGAAAAAATTCCGATGGATGAAGGTGTCGTGCTCCGAGAGGAAGACACCGAAGCCGGGGTGAGAATGGTACCAGCCCACAATCCGCTTGTCTGGGTATTGGGAGTCCTTGACTTGGTAGATATGGGTCCAGGTGTCCTGGGTGAAGGTGACGTGGCTACCGCCCTGGCGCGCGTCTTCGCCGGGGATGGATGCCTCGACGACGGTGTTCTCGCCCGCGAGATCGCCGATCAGGACGCCGCAAATCTCCGCACTCATGGAGGACCGGGCGTGCTGGCGGATGCGGCGTAAGACCTCCGCGTCGAACTCAATGCGCAGTTTTCCGGCCGCTTCCGGACTGGCTTTCCGGGCTTCCGCGGATTTGGCTGTGCGCTTCATACGGTGACAGCCGTGGCGACGTGGAGCGGACCGAGGACCGCCGCCTCATCGCCCGCAATCAGCATCGCGATCTCACGTTCTCCCGATCGTGCAGTGTAGACATCGAAGGGAGGCAAACCCAATGCGCTGAGCTTGCCGCTGCCGAAGCTCTCGGTGCCGTGGTAGCTGTGGATCGCACTCACGGCGCGCAGGCAGCCATCGCGTGGGCATCTCCCCCGCTCGGCGGAAACGGATCCGACGGGCGCGAATACTTCCTCTTCCTCGCCGCACTGGGGACAGACGAGCTTGTGAATGAGGTCGCGGCTGAATTCGACCACCGTGTCGCGGCTTCCCAATTCGCGGACTGCTAAGGCGTGCAGATCGCCCAGGGAAAGATCGGCCGAACTCTCCGGGAGACGCATCACATTCTCATATACGTAATGACTGAGGCATTCCGGATTATCGGTGTACTCCACGCGGTAAGAGGTGTGGTTCATCCCGTCGAAAACGAAGCCCGCGCCAGCCAGCACGGGCAGGCCGTGCAGGTATTTCAGGCACTCCTGCACCTGGATGCCGGCGATCACCGACGCCGTGGTCGGAGTGGTGGGTACCTTGCCCGCCGTCATTTCTTCGCGCGTAAGCAAGTTGCAGGACATACGGCGCTCCAGGATCTCCCAATCCTTCTCGCCGAGCGTACATTCGTAGCAGGGCGGCTGGCCGGGGAGGAACATGCGGGCCACGCCGCTGAGGCCTTCGATAGCGCCATCCACCCAGGGCCGCCGCATTTTCCAGGCCCAGCGATTGATCCAGAGGCGGGCTTCGCGATTGTCGAGGCCGGCGAGAATCACGTCCGCCCAGGAGAACAGGCCGGTTCCGACGTCCCACAACACGTTAGCGACGAGTGGACGAACAACGGCTCGGTCGTAGAGTTGCCGATAGGCTGCCGCCGCGGCTTCGGCTTTGGCCCGGCCGACATCATCCGGCCGGTAGAGTACGCTGCGCGAGAGGTTCGAGAGTTCGATGTGGTCGCCATCTACTACCACCACGCGCTCGAAGCCGAGCATCGCGAGGTTTTTGAGAATCTCGTTGCCCAGAGCGCCGGCGCCGATCACCAGCAGGTTGGTCTCGCGGATGCGGTCCTGGTTCCACCAGGGCAACAGGCGGAAGCGGCTGAAGCGGTCCTCTGCGAGTTGCCGGTCGGCGAGTTCCTGCGCGGTGATGTGCAGCGAGGCGTCGGGCATAGGTCGGCTTATCGCCGGGCCCCCGCCGTGATCTCCGGTTGCAGTCGCAGGATGTCGCCTTCGTGTACCGCGGATTCGCTCAGCGATTGGGAATCCTGAAGCTGGCGTCCGGAGTTCTTATGGTGAAACTTGTAACTCAGCGGCGCGCCATCGGGACCATTCCTGGGCAGGCGCAACTTCTCCACCAACACCAGAATGATCTTGTTGATCGGGGCATCGTCCGGCAATTCCACCGGGACCCGTTTGTTCTCCGTCGAATCGTAGACCGTTACGTTGATTGTGGCCATAGCTACTTTGCTGGGGGTGTGACTTCCAGAAACCGTTTAAGGCGCTCGGCTCCGCGAGCCGAAAACTCCCAGCCCTTCTCACTCAGGAATGCATCCGCGCGGGTGGCGAAATTCAGATTCTCGGCATTGGGACTGACTTGTTTGTCTACCTTATAGGTGACGATGCCGAGCAGCGTGCCCGACGCATCGTAGACCGGTCCGCCGCTGTTTCCCGGGCTGATGGGTGCGGAAAGCTGGAGCATGTTGCCGCCGTCCAAGCGCGAGATCAGGCCATTGCTCAGGGTGAAGAAGAGGCGCTGCGGATGGCCCACAACGTAGACTTGCTGTCCCACGGGAATCTCACTGTAGGCGGCGATTGGCTGGCGGAAAGAGGCGTGTCCGCTTTTGCGCGCCACCCACAGAAGCGCCAGATCGAGCGACTGATGGCGCCCGACGACCTGCGCATCGGCGAAGTTTCTTTGGCTCGATACCACCATGACACGGTCCGAGGAACGGCGGAGATCGAGCAGGCCGTGTTCGTCGACGACGTGGCGGTTGGTGCCGACGAGGTAGCCGTCATCGCCGGCATAGAGTAGGGTGCCGGCGCCGATGGAGGCCGTTTCGAGCACATCTTCGTCGGCGGAGGGGGCGTCGGGCGTGACGATGAAGACGAGAGGCTTGGTACGCGCTGCCAGTTCCACGGTGGACATGGGTTGCGTGGATGGCAGCGACGGAAGGGACTCCATCCCGTCGAGGGATCGCAAGCCGAGGTGCACCTGAATCGGCCCGGACTCGCGCCTCGGGCGGAGCGACAGCATATAGGCGAAAGCCAGCGAGGTGAGCAGTCCGCTGATGACAAGGAGGGTGCAGAGGAGGCCGGTCCAGGCGGCCTGGGATCGCAGGTCGCGGCGGCGGGTCCCGAGCCGGATGCCGATGGCGAACATACAGAGCAGCGGCAGGCAAACGACCAGGCAGGAGGCCAGCAGGACTTGCCACCAGGGGACGGTGAAGACTACGGGCGGCGGTTTGGGACCGGGAGCGCCCGGTGATGGCAACGGGATGGGCGGGGAAGTGCCTGCCTGGGCGACATCCAGGGCGGTAATGACGACTCGTTCTTGCGGATTTGGCTGAAGGTCGGACATGCAGCGGCGCCCCGGGCACGACGGGCCCAATTCAGGCCCAGCTTACCATGCGGCTATGGAAGGGGCGCTGCGATGCGGTACCAGGGGTAAGTTGGATGGAAGGCTCGCCCGTTCGGAAATGCCGCTGGAGTTGGAAGATGTGCGCCGTCTGGGGATCCCAGGGCGAGTCAGCACCATCCGGAAGTTGGCGGAGCCTCCGCCCAGGTTACGGGAAAGAACGTTTCACGAGCTGAGACGGGACAGCGCGGGTGCCCAATCTCGAACCATGCCCATCTGTTCAGACAGTCCTTATCCGGCGATATCTGCAGTAGACTTGGCACATGGTTCGCCAGATTGCGCCCTTGTTCTTCACCATGAACATCTCCGCTACGCTCGCCTATTACAAAGAAAAGCTTGGTTTCGAATGTCTGGGGACGTGGCTTGATCCGCCGGTCTATGCAATCGTTGCGCGCGACCAGCAGGTGATTCACTTCCGCTGCGCCGAGCCGCCCACCGCCAATCCGAACAAATACCGGGACGAACTGCTGGACGCGTACCTGTTCGTCGAAGATGCCGATGTACTTTATGCCGAGTACGCAGCTCAAGGCGTGGAATTCACGCGGGGGGTTGCCAACATGCCATGGAACTCGCGCGGGTTCGTGGTCAAGGACTGCGATGGCCGTCTGCTGGCTTTCGGCGCGAACGTCTAGCATCACGACCCCTACGAGCGACGGAAGCGGTGTGAGCCGTGGTTTGCCAAACTTCTGGTGTTTTTCGCCACGCCGGTGCGCGTGAATAACGGGGACACGGCCGGGATGTTTCGGGCATGGCGCCGCGCATTCGACAACGTGGACAAGGGATTTCTGGTCTTCGACGTCAAACGAGCCACGGCCGTAAGGGAGTGTTTTTCGGGCGATCGGGCATCGCTTTCTTACGCGCGCGGCTCGCAACGAGCCACGACCGTAAGGGAGTGTTTTTCGGGCGATCGGGCACCGCTTGCTTACGCGCGCGGCTCGCAACGAGCCACGACCGTAAGGGAGTGTTTTTCGGGCGATCGGACATCGCTTGCTTACGCGCGCGGCTCACAACGAGCCACGACCGTAAGGGAGTGATTTTTCGGGCGATCGGACATCGCTTGCTTACGCGCGCGGCTCGCAACGAGCCACGACCGTGAGGGAGTGATTTTTCGGGCGATGGGCATCGCTTGCTTACGCGCGCGACTCGCAACGAGCCACGACCGTAAGGGAGTGTTTTTCGGGCGATCGGACATCGCTTGCTTACGCGCGCGGCTCGCAACGAGCCACGACCGTAAGGGAGTGTTTTTCGGGCGATCGGGCATCGCTTGCTTACGCGCGCGGCTCGCAACGAGCCACGACCGTAAGGGAGTGTTTTTCGGGCGAT
>DATGIL010000082.1:0-19943 GCA_035295745.1 Bryobacteraceae bacterium
CATCTGAAGCTGGTGCCTGGACAGCAGCGCGCACGGGGCTGGAAAGGGCAGATCGTAACCAATCCAAACTGCTCGACAATTGTGCTGACGATGGGCCTGGCGCCGCTCAAGCAGTTCGGCATCACCAAGGTGATTGCGACCACTTTGCAGGCGATCTCGGGCGCGGGCTATCCGGGCGTGCCATCGATGGACATCAACGCCAACGTGATTCCCTTCATCGGCGGCGAAGAAGAGAAGATGCAGCAGGAGACGCAGAAGATCCTGGGCAGCTTCCGCGGCGATCACATCGAGCCGCTGGCGGCCAAGGTGAGCGCGCACTGCAATCGCGTGCCGGTGGTGGACGGCCATACCGTGACGGTATCGGTGGAGCTGTCCTCGAAGCCGTCACTCGCAGACCTGCGCCACGCCATCGATAACTTCTCGGCAGTTCCCCAGCAGAAGCAACTTCCCAGTGCGCCGCCCAAGCCCGTCATCTACATGGAGCAGGCCAATCGTCCCCAGCCTCGCAAAGATGTAGAGCGTGAGCGCGGGATGGCGGCGTTTGTGGGCCGGTTGCGCCCCTGTCCAGTGCTCGACTACAAATTCGTCGCGTTGGGCCACAACACCGTGCGCGGAGCGGCGGGTGCGGCGGTGCTGAATGCGGAGCTGATGCACTCGGAAGGGATGCTCGACTGATGATTGTGATGAAGTTCGGCGGCACGTCGGTGGAGTCCGCCGCCGCTATCGAACGTGTCGCCGGGATCGTCAAGGCGCGTGCGGAGCGCCATCCTGTGGTGGTGGTTTCGGCGATGGGCAAGACCACCAACAAGCTCTTGGCCTTGGCCACCGCGGCGATTGAGGGCAAGCGTCACGATTACATCGCGCAGCTTCACGATCTCCGTGATTCGCACTCCCGCGAGGCTCGCCTAGTGGTACCGCTGGCCCACCGCGCCGAACTCGATCGTACACTCGACGATCAGTTTCAAGAGCTGACCGAGCTGGTGAAAGGCCTGGCGGTGTTGGGGGAACTGACGCCGCGCTCGATCGACGCGATCTCCAGCTACGGCGAGCGGCTGTCCAGCTACATCGTGACGCTGGCTTTCCGCCATTTCGGAATGAAGACGGAGCACCTGGATTCGCGCCGCGTCATCGTGACCGACAAGCGCCACACGCAGGCGGCGCCCAACTTTCCCGAAACCTACGCCCGCCTGAAGGCGACTGTCGTGCCCATGGCCGCGCAGGGGGTGGTGGTGATGGGCGGATTCATCGCGTCGACGGAAGACGGCGTGACCAGCACCTTGGGACGCGGCGGATCGGACTTTACGGCATCGATCGTGGGTGCGGGCATCGGCGCGGAGGAGATTCAGATCTGGACCGATGTAGATGGCATGCTGACGGCCGACCCCACCATCCTGGCGGGAGGACATCGTGTCAAGACCATCTCGTTTGCCGAGGCCGCCGAGTTGGCGTACTTTGGCGCCAAGGTGCTCCACCCGGCCACCGTCGTCCCCGCCATCGAGCGGAACATCCCGGTGCTGATCCTGAACTCGCGTCGGCCGGATGTGCCGGGCACCCGCATCATCGCGGAGACGGTGACCTGCGACAACGTAGTCAAGTCGATTGCGTGCAAGCGCAAGATCACGCTGGTGAACATTCACTCCACGCGGATGCTGATGGCGCACGGCTTTTTGCGCCGCATCTTCGAAGTATTCGACCGCTATGAGACTCCCGTGGATATGGTGTCGACGTCGGAGGTCAGCGTTTCCCTCACCATCGACAACACGAAAAACGCCGAGGCGATTCTGAAGGATCTGCGGGAATTCGCGGAAGTCGGCTTCGAACACAATGGGGCGATCGTGTGCCTGGTGGGAGAGAATATCCGCTTCACTCCCGGCGTGGCGAGGCGCGTCTTCAACGCGTTGGATGGAATCAATATCCGGATGATCTCGCAAGGCGCGTCGTTGCTGAACATCAGCTTTGTAGTGGCGGAAAGCGATCTGCACCGCACGGTGGCGGCATTGCACGAAGAGTTCTTCGCCGAGCTCGATCCCGAAGTCTTCGAGCGCAATGAGGCCGTGCATGCCTGAGCGCCTCGCGATTGTGGGCTACGGCAAGATGGGGCGGCTCATCGAACAACTTGCGCCCGCTTATGGATTCGAAGTGGCCTTGAAGCTCGATGAGTTCAACAATGCTGACTTCGAGGGCATCACGGCGGAGAACTTCCGCGGGATTCCGGTGGCGATCGATTTTTCAATTCCGCCGGCGGTGCCGCGCAATGTCGAAGGCATCGCCGCTTTGGGCGTCAACCTCGTGGTAGGCACCACCGGGTGGCTCGAACATCTGGACGCCGTGAAGGCCGCGGTTGAGAAGCATCGCATCGGGCTGGTGTGGAGTCCGAATTTCTCGATCGGCGTGAACGCGTTTATGCGCATCGTGGCGGAGGCGGCGCGTCTGCTGGGTAACGAGCCGGAATACGGCGCGTGGGCCTGGGAGATTCACCATTCGACCAAAAAGGACGCGCCTTCAGGTACACTACTGAAGCTGGTGAACGAGATGAAGCAGGCGGGATACGCGCGTGGAATCGATACCGCGTCGAATCGCGGCGGCGCACATCCCGGCACGCATGAGATCGGATTCGATTCGGCCGCGGACACGATTACGCTCCGGCACACGGCGCGGAGCAGAGAAGGCTTCGCGCGCGGAGCTTTGAAAGCGGCACAATGGGTGGTGGGTAAGAAGGGACTCTACGAGTTCGCAGAAATCTGGAAGTAAGAGACGTGGCGCAGACACTCATCGCGACGCATCTTGCCCGAACGTGAACGGGTCGCCGGGCAACCGAAAAGCGCCGAGATGACTTTCGGCGCGGCAGACAGGAGTGTCTGCGCCACAACAGGAGGTGGTACATGTTTACAGGATGCGGCACTGCCCTGGTCACCCCGTTCCGGCGTGACCTTTCACTCGACGAGGAGACGCTTCGCAAGCTGGTCAGACGCCAGATCGAAGCGGGAATCGATTTTCTGGTGCCCTGCGGCACCACGGGCGAGAGCCCGACACTCTCGCGCACCGAACATCTGCGCGTAGTCGAAATCACACTCGAAGAGGCGCACGGACGCGTTCCGGTCGTGGCCGGCGCAGGCGGGTACAACACCCAGGAAGTCATCGAACTGGCGCTCGAACTGGAGCACATGGGGGTCAACGGCATCCTCTCCGTGACGCCGTACTACAACAAGCCCACGCAGGAAGGTCTCTATCAGCATTACAAGGCTATCGCCGCGGCGATCCGACTGCCGGTCATCGTGTATAGCGTGCAAGGCCGCACCGGAGTGAACGTAGAGCCGTCGACCTTGGCGCGCCTCGCGCAGATTGAGAACATCGTCGCGGTGAAAGAGGCGTCCGGCAACATCTCGCAGCAGGCCAACGTGCTCCATGAAGTGCCTTCGACTTTCGATGTGCTTTCGGGCGACGACTCCATCACGATTCCGCTGATGGCACTGGGGGGCCGTGGCGTAATTTCGGTTGTAGCGAATCAGATTCCCGGAGAGATGACGCAACTCGCTCAGGCTTGCCTGCGCGGCGATTACGCTACTGCCCGCCAGATTCAGGCGCGCTATCTTCCGCTGATGAATGTGAATTTCGTGGAGTCGAACCCCATCCCGGTGAAGGCGGCGATGGCGATGATGGGACTGCTGGAGCCGGTATACCGCTTGCCGATGGTGCCGCCCGCGCCAGCCAGCATGGCCAAGATCGAAAAGGTATTGGACGCGGTTGGCCTGCTGGGGAGAGTGCCCGTTGCAGGCTGAGATCGAGAGCCTTTACGAAGCTAAGCCCGAGTTCTATGAGGACGAGCATTTCGAGCTCTTCGCACGCTTCAAGAACGCATTGAATCAGGGCCACGCCCGCGCGGCGGAACCCGATCCGGAGACACCCACAGGGTGGCGCGTCAATACCTGGGTAAAGAAGGGTATCCTGTTGGGATTCCGCATGGGCGGGATCGTCGACATGTCCGTGGATGCGGAACGGCAGCCCTTCTTCGACAAGTCCACCTTTCCCGTGAAGCGGTTCACCGCAAATAGCGGGGTGCGGATCGTACCCGGGGGATCGAGTATCCGCGACGGCTGTTACATCGGCAAGGGCGTGACCTGCATGCCGCCGATGTACATCAACGCAGGCAGCTACGTGGACGACGGCACCATGGTGGATTCGCACGCGCTGGTGGGAAGCTGCGCGCAGGTCGGACGGAACTGCCATATCTCGGCGGCCAGCCAGATCGGCGGCGTGCTGGAGCCGGTGGGCGCGCTTCCGGTGATCATCGAAGACGACGTGCTGGTAGGTGGCAATTGCGGAATCTATGAAGGCACCGTGGTCAAACGGCGGGCAGTATTGGGAACGGGGACCATTTTGAATCGCTCGACACCGGTCTACGACCTGGTACGCAATACGGTGCATCGGGCGGAGGGAGATCAGCCGCTGGTGATTCCCGAAGAAGCCGTGATCGTCGCGGGCTCGCGCGCAGTGACAAGCGGGCCCGGCAAGGACTGGGGCATCTCCGTTTACACACCGGTCATCGTGAAATACCGCGATGCCAGGACCGATACCAAGATTCAATTGGAAGATCTGTTGCGGTAAATGTCCCGAATCTTAGTGGCCGACGACGATGACGTGCAGCTCGAGCTGCGCCGGACGGTTCTCGAGGCTTACGGGTACGAGGTGATACTCGCAGTCAGCCCGTCCGCGGCGCTCGACCACGTGCGCCAGGGATGCGATCTGGTAATGATGGATCTGCGCTTTTCGAACTGTGAGGGAGTGGCGGATGCGTGCGAAGGGTTGGCGCTGATCCGCCGGATTCGTGAGACCGGAAGCAAAGTCCCCGTTCTCGTGCTGTGCGGATGGCCCGACGATCTCTACGGGCGTCCCGAGGAGAAGCTGGTTTCGCGAGTCATGATGAAGCCCACGCCGACCCACACCCTGCTGGCGACGATTTCGGAACTGGTGGGGTAATTCGCAGCGACGGCTCGTGGTGCCGTACCGCGGACCAAACGAACTACCCTCTGCCGATGAACGGCATGTTCGTGGCCATCACCGTCATAAATTGCACATTAGCATCGAGCGGAAGGCCAGCCATGTAGAGCACCGCATCGGCCACGTGGCGGACGTCCATGCGCGGCTCAATCATCGTGGATCCATTGGCCTGAGGCACACCGGAGTTCATGCGTTCGGTCATCTCCGTGGCCGCATTGCCGATATCGATCTGGCCGCAGGCGATGCCGTATTTCCGGCAGTCGAGCGAGATGCTCTTCGTCAGGCCGGTGATGGCGTGTTTGGTGGCGGTGTAGGGCGCTGAATTGGGACGAGGAGTATGCGCGGAGATCGAGCCATTATTGATGATGCGGCCGCCCGGGGGCTGCTGCGCCTTCATGATCTTGATGGCTTCCTGCGCGCACAGGAAGGATCCCGTGAGATTGACGCCGACCACGCGATTCCATTGTTCGTAAGTGAGATCTTCCAGGGGAACGGGAGGCGCACCTTTGCCTGCGTTATTGAAGAGGAGATCGAGGCGTCCAAAGGTCTCTTTGGTCTTGGCGAATAGCGCCTGCACCGCGGCGGCGTTGCTCACGTCGGTGGGCACTACCAACATGCGGCCGCCGGATAGGACCGCCGACGCGGCAGTCTCCTCCAATTGAGCGGCCCTCCGTCCCGCGAGCACCACCGAGTATCCGGCACCCTGCAACGCCAGGCTGACTGCCCGGCCGATACCGCTCCCTGCCCCGGTGACGAGTGCGATCTTCCCTCCAGGTTCCATTTGGATTCAATTGTCCCACGGGCAAAGAAAAAGGGGGGCCGAAATGGCCCCCCCGTGGAAACGCGAATCGGTCGAAATTACGTGCTACCAGTAAAACTTCGCAACGACCTGCATCAAGCGCGGATTGCTGCTGAAGGCAACCTCGGGATTGTTGAAGTTGACGTTGCTGACACTGGTGTAGGCCGTGCTCCCGGAAGTGCTGACCCGGCCGACATCTCCAATGGAGCCTGGGATGAACTGCGCGTGGTTGAACAGGTTGTAAGCTTCACCTGAAATCTCGAAGCGGGCTTTGTCGCCGATCTGGAACCGCTTGATGATGGTGAAGTCGATGTTGGCGATGCCGCGAGTAGCTTCGGTATTGCGGCCGGTGTTGGACAAAGCGCCGGGACCCGCCTGAATGTAACGCGCATTCGGATTGGTCGCGACCCATGCTACGACGTTGTTCACTGAGGACGCGGCGGCGGTAGCGGCGATCCGGTTACCGTTCTTGTCGAGGCCGTAAACGCTGGTGCCCGTCCCGGAGACTCCGGAGGGATTGAGAATAGTGCGGTCGCCGGCGGTATCGCCGTTGAGGTTGGAATCGACCGAACTCGATACGGTGAAGTACTCCGGGGTCTCGTAAGTCAGGACGGGGGAGAACTGCCAGTTGCCGATCAGGTTCTTTACGAACCAGCTCTTCGAGTTCTTGAGGTAGGGCAGGTCCCAGACGCCGGAGATGGTCAGGCGCTGGCGACGATCGAGGGCCGAAGCGGCCTTTTCGGGCGTGAGATTGCCGAAATCCTGAACGCGTCGTTGACTGAGTGCGCTGGTGTTGAGCGTGGCGGTCTGGTTGTCGATGTTGTGGCTATAGGTGTAGGCGGCGAGGAACTGGAGGCCCTTCGCGAAACGCCTCTGTAGCTGCAGATCGAGGCCGTTGTAGAAAGACCACCCCTGCGGCTGATAAGAGGTGATGGCTTTGTCGAAGCCGGCGGCCGCCCAGGCGGGATCGGCCCAAGTGGAGGCCTGCCTGAGATTGCCAACACTGAGCGGCAGGCTTGCCAAAACGCTGGCACTCGGAGCTGCCATATATGTCGGGATGAATGAGGTGGGAGTCACCAGGCTGTGGAGACGATCAATCTGCTGTTGAATCAACTCATGAACGCCGCGGGTTCCGACGTAGCGGGCGGTGAAGGTGTAGTCTTTGGCGAACGTGTGCTGAGCTTCCAGGCTCCAGTTCAAGGAGTACGGAAGGATCTGGTCCGCGAGGTAGTAGGCGGTTGCGGCCCGGGCTTGGGCAGCGGTCAGATTGGTATTGGGCGCGTAAAGAGCGGCCGAGATGCCGCCATTCTTCAGGAAGTTGGAACCGCCGGCGCCGGTCACATCCACCGCGGTGGTGAACTGCGGGGGAGGGCTGTTGAGCGGCAGATTGTCATAGATGATGTCCGTGGCGCGGCTGAATCCGGCACGAATCACTGTGTTGCCGCTGGCTTCGGGAGTCCACGCGAGTCCGATTCGTGGAGCGAAGCCGCCGGTCTTACTGGAATTCGGGGCGCGGAAATCGACCAGGCCAGGAACGCTGGCGATGGCATTTAACTTCTGCGCCTGCGCCCCGACCGGCACGCCGCTCCATTCATAGCGAAGACCGGCATCCAGCGTGAGGTTCCTGCGAATGCGCCACGTATCCTGGAAATATCCGTATTGAGCCAGGCCGTTTCCGTAGAACACCGGGTCGCCCAGGCTGCGCTGCGCCAGGTAATCGGGAGTCAGGTCCATCAGGTAGTTGGCGAGGGTGGTGTACTCGTAGTCTCCACGCACGCGCTGAGTGAAGTGCGTCGCGGCGATGTAGTCGCGGAACTCGTACCCGGCTTTGAGGGTGTGCGACCCGTAGGTCTTGCTGATGTTGTCGATTGCCTGGTAGCTGTTGCTGATCCCGCTCTGCGGATAATTCGAGTTCGGACCAACTTGCAGATTCAGGTCGAGGAACTGGAGGTTGGGGAAGGCGTCGAGGCCCGGGAAGGTCTGGTTGCCTACCGGCTCGCTCTGGTTATTGCGGTTGAAGCCCAGCCGGAATTCGTTCACGACTGTGGGCGAGAAGGTGTGATACCAGGCGGCTGTAGCCAGGTAGTTGGTATCGGGAGTAGGCGTGTAAAAGACTGGGAGATTGGCGGCGGTGCTGATGGAATCGTACTTGTTGCCGATGTAGCGGCCGCGCAACTGGTCCCTATCCGAAAAGTTGTAATCGGTGCTGATGATGGTGAAGTAGGCGTTCTGGAAGTTGGGGCCCACCACCGGAATCGCACCGGTCGGGATGGTAACGCCACCGACCGTGATGGAGGGCGCTCCCGCCGATACGGATGGAGCCACAGCATAGGTCTTGAGCACGTTCAGGTTGGTCTGGCTTACGCCTGCGATGCCGGCGAGTGTGGAGTAACCGGCAGAGGTGGGGGCGTAGATCGAACCCGATGAGGCGGCGCCGCCGTAGGGGTTGTACTCGAAGCCGCCGAAGATGAACCATTTGTTCCTGATGATCGGGCCGCCGATGTTGGCGCCGAGACGGTTCTGATCGTACCGCGGCAGGGGGGTCGGCGTGTTCCGGAAGAGCTGGTCTACCGCATTCAGGTCACGATTGCGAAAATACTCATAGAGTTCGAAATGCAAGGTGTTTCCGCCCGTCTTGACGATGGTATTGAACTGGCCGCCGGAGGAGTGGCCATACTCGGCGCGGAACTGATTCGCCAGCAGGGTAAACTCGGCGACATCGTCATTAGGGACGTACACCACCGGGCCGGTGACGGACTTGCTGTTGTTGTCGACGCCATCCACGGTGAAGTTGTTGTTGGTGGGGCGCTGGCCGCCGACCGAAGGCCCGGTGCCATAGCCTACGCCGCCCGAGGAGGCCACGCCGGACTGTAGCAGGGACAGGTTGAGGACGCCCTGTCCGTTGGTCGCCATGGGCAGATCCTGCACCTGTTGGGCGGTGAAAGTCTGTTGAATCTGAGCGGTGGTGGTATCGAGCAAAGCACCGGCTTCGCTCACGTCCACTGTGGTCGTCACGGTTCCCACCGAGAGTTTCAGGTTGGCTGTCGTGGTTTGATTCAGTTCGACCGCGACACCCTTCAAGGTAGCGTTGGCGAACCCAGTCGCCTGCACCGAAACCTCATAGGTACCCGGCGGCAGGTTGCCGATGCGGTATTCGCCGAGTCCGTTGGTGACACCTGTGGATTTCACGTTGGTGGCCGTGTTGACTGCGGTCACGGTGACGTTGGGAATGGCAGCCCCACTGGCGTCGGTTACGGCTCCCACCAGATCTCCGCTGATGGCTTGCGCATTGGCCGCGGGCGCAAGCCAACACGCTGCGACAATCATCGCGAGAAAGAGGGAAAGAGATGCTTTTAGCGTGTTCGTCATGATGGACCCTTGGTGCACTTTCAGGTCCATGCGGCAAACTGCTTGTTTCCGTTAGCTATTGGAATAAAAAGGCCTACTTCTCTTGATAGTGGAAGAAGATACTACGGAAATCGGGAGATTAAGGTCTAAAAAGGTCTTCTATTGACAAAAGGGCCACGGATTCGCATTCCGTGGCCCGAGGGTCGCTGGTTGGCTGCGTAACTTCACACACCCCAGAGGTAATCTTCACCACTGGGTGCAAGGCTTTCACCCGATTTCCGGGCTTCCGCCCGTCCCCGCTCCAGAGCCGCGACGTCCAGTTGGAACCACCGGTCGTTCTTCACGAGGCGCCGCAACGCTCCAGTGACCGGCTCCTCGTCCAACAGGCTGGTCGCCTCCAGAAGCGCTCCCAACATCAGCACATTCCCGACCTTCGCACTCCCCATCTCATCGGCAAGCTGGGTGAATGGCTTGGCCATCACGCGAACATCCGGCCGCGAGCAATCCTGCGGGATCTCTGACCCGTTGTAGAGGACTACGCCGCCAGCTTCGACCGACGGCAAGAACTTCCGGAGCGAGGGTTCGTTGAGCGCTAACAACACGTTGGGACGAGACACCAGGGGCGAATCGATGGTGTGATTGGAGAGCCGCACGTGGCAGTTGGACGTGCCCGACCGCATCTCGGGGCCGTAGGAAGGCAGCCAGGAGACCTCGTATCCGGATTCCAGGCCGGCTTCGGCGAGCACCTCTCCCAGCATCAGCACGCCTTGTCCGCCGAAGCCCGCCACTTTGATGCGCAGGTCCAGCTCTCTGGGGGGAACAGGTGCGAACGCGGCGTCGGATGCGCCGTTCGAAAGACCCAACAGCCGGGGGAGGTCTTCGAGTGACGGGGGAGCTGCAGGCTCAGGCTTGACGGTGGCCTCCTTGGTGCGATCGCGGTAGTTGGCCACTCCGAAGATCGCCGCCATCTCCTCGCGCACGAACGTCTGCGCTTCCAGCGGGTTCATCTTCCAGATGGTGGGGCAAGGCGAGAGTACCTCCACGAACGAAAATCCGAGCCCCTTCACCTGATTTTCGACGGCGCGGCGCAGCACCCGCGCGGCGTTCATGATCTGCTTGTTGTTGCCCAGGGCGACGCGCTCGATAAAGACCGGGGCCTCCAGCGAATTCAGCAACTCGCAGACGTGAAGCGGATAGCCCTCATTGGCTGCGGTTCGCCCGAAAGGCGAGGTGGTGCTCTTTTTGCCGAGCGGCGTGGTCGGTGCCATCTGGCCGCCCGTCATCCCGTAGATCCCGTTGTTGACGAAGATCACGGTGATGGCTTCTCCGCGATTGGCGGCATGAATGATCTCAGCGGTACCAATGGCTGCCAGGTCGCCATCGCCCTGGTAGCCGATCACGATGCTGCCGGGCCGGCTGCGCTTGACGGCGGTGGCTACGGCAGGCGCGCGTCCATGTGCCACCTGGATATTGCCGACATCGAAATAGTAGTAGGCGAACACGGAGCAACCCACTGGACTGATCAGGACGGTACGATCCTGGATGCCCAGTTCGTCAATCGCCTGAGCCAGGAGTTTGTGGACAACGCCATGTCCGCAGCCTGGACAGTAGTGGGTCTGGTGTTGTAACTCCGCCTTGCGCTCGTAGCGATCGTAGAAACAATCGGCCTTCTCGTGACAGATGGTGTAGCTAGCCATGGACCAATTCCTCCTCCATCGGCTCGGCATGAGCGCAAGCCGCGAACTTCTGCCAGAGAAACGCCAGCACATCCTCAGCGGACGGTACGTTGCCTCCCACCCGGCTGAAGAACTCCACCGGCACCCGGCCCTCGAGCGCCAGCCGCACGTCGTCGATCAACTGTCCCGTGCTAAGTTCGGCGACGGCAAACGCCTTCGCCTTGCGGCTCAATTCGCGGACCTCGTCTTTCGGAAACGGGTACAGCGTGATAGGGCGAAGCAGCCCCACTGCCAGCCCATGCGCGCGGGCCAACTCGACCACAGCCTTCAGAACCCGGCCCATGATCCCATAACCGACCAGGATGATCTCGGCATCCTCGGTCCGCCAGCATTCGGCGCGCGCGATCCTCTGCTCGGCTTTCCGGTACTTGGCTTCCAGCTTGCGAATGTGGCGCTCCAGAAGATCGGGCTCGAGGTAGATGGAACTTACCAGGTTCGGTCGGGTGTCCGCCGTTCCGGTGACCGCCCACGAAGCCGCCGGAGGGCCCGGCCGAGGGTCGGCAAACTCTACGGGCTCCATCATTTGCCCGATGTAGCCATCAGCCAGCAAGACTACCGGATTGCGGTACTCGTCTGCCAGATCGAATGCCCAGGTGGTGAGGTCTGCCATTTCCTGCACGGAATCGGGCGCCAGCACCAGCGTTCGATAGTTGCCGTGACCGCCGCCTTTCACGATCTGGTTGTAGTCGCCCTGTTCGGGCGCGATGTTGCCGAGTCCCGGGCCGCCGCGCATGATATCCGCGATCACGCAGGGGAGTTCGGCGCCCGCCAGGTAGCTGAAGCCCTCCTGCATGAGGCTGATTCCCGGGCCGCTGGACGCAGTCATAGAGCGTACGCCGGCCGCCGCTCCGCCGTAAAGCATATTGATGGCGGAGACTTCGCTCTCCGCCTGCAGGAAGACGCCGCCCGCCTGGGGCAGGTAGAGCGCGGCGGCCTCGGCGATTTCGCTGGCTGGGGTGATGGGATAGCCGTAGAAGGCGCGGCATCCCGCCAGGACGGCCGCTTTTACGATGGCTTCGTTGCCCTTAGTGAGTTGTTTCTGCATGGGTTCTCTCCTGGGCCGCTAAGCTGCGGCGGGGACCGCCAGGCGCAGGACGGTAATGGCTCCCGGCTCGGGACAGACAAAGAAGCAGATGCCGCATCCGGTGCATCTGGCGCCGAGATATTCGGCAGTGTGATAGCCGTAGCGGTTGAGGCCGTCAGTCAGGCGCAGGACCTTGGGAGGACAGGCCTCGACGCAGAGGCCGCACCCCTTGCATTCTTCCGAATCCATCTCGACCGAGCCGCGATCGGGCTTTCCGCTGATTGCCATTTCCGGGCACCTCCCAAAGAGCACCACTTTAAGAAGGTGCTCTCACACGATCATTATAGATCCAGGAGTACGAGATCTTCAATACCTTTTCCGAGCCACGGCGTGAGCCGCGACGGATTGGTTGCCGAATGATCGATTAAAGGCAACGGTCGTCGCTCGTTGCGAGCCCGGTGTAAGTAATCCACGTCCCAAATTGCTCCGCAAATCGCTTCCTTACAATTGGGCGCGAAAACCAGATTGGGAAAGTCCCTCGCAGCATCCAAAATATCTTCAGCAATCGGACTTGGCAGGACGACCGAAAAATATTGGGAAGAGTTTCGACGCGGCAAAACAGGAATGTTTACGTCACGGCTAGTGCTTGCGGGGATGCTGGTCGAAAAAATCGAAAACTTTCGGTTCCACCAGTGCGACGATCGTCAGATGCGTCGCGCCGGGCACCTCCAGATACTGCGGATCCAGTCCGGCATCCTTCGCAGCTTTGACCATATTGCGGGAACTAGCCACCGGAACCTCGTCGTCCTGATCGCCGTGGCACACCATGATGGGCATGCCTTTGAGACGATCGAACGGGAATCCCGCAGGACGCGTTGCCGCCGCACTCGCCGCGATGGCGGCCCATTTGCCGGCATACTTCTCGCCCAGATACCAGGTACCCGCGCCACCCGCGGAATGGCCGAAGAGGAAGACCCGATCGGCGTCGATGGGGTACTCCTTCGTCACCAGATCTAGAACGTTCAACGCATCTTTCTCGCTCAACTCACCTTGGCGACGGCGCGCGGGATCCGCCGTGACGCCGCCGCGCCCCTGCGCGTTGAGCGAGTTCGATCCCCACCCGGCGCTGGGCCGGTAGCCCATCGGGCAGACCACCAGATATCCATGCTGCTCGGCCAACTTCGCCAGAATGTGCTCGTCGCGATCGAAGTAATAGTCCTGATCGCGTGTATTCCCGTGAAGCACCAGCACCATGGGCAGCTTCGATCGGCCATCCCACTTCGACGGCACATAGAGATGGTAGGCCATCATCTCGCCCGCCTCTTCGAACCAGTAGTGCCTCTCGTGATCGCCCTTGGCGCGATAGAGCGGGTCCTTGCCCGATTCGAGCGACTTCAACAGAGCGGCCGACATGGCCACGCCATTGGCAAAGTCAAAGGGAGTCTGGGGTTGGAACGGCAGGCCGAAATCGGATCCGTCGAACCGGCGGCGGCCCATGTTGACCGTCTCGGCGAGCACGTAAGGATAGCGAATGGAAGCTTTCGCGCCCTCATGCCCTTGGATCGCCGTGAGGCGATGCTCGAGGGCGGCGTGATCGCGCGTGATGCCTTTGACCACAACGAGCGGCGACACCACAGTGGCCAGCACCGCATCGCCATCCAGCACCTCGGCGCGAACGTGATAGATACCGTCGGCCATGCCGTCCAGATTCGCGGGAATAGTGAATGGCTGCTCGATGAGGTCGCTCGCGGGCATGTCGAAGGTTCCAATCGCGCGCGCCTCGCTATCGTCTGCGTGGCGGAGGGAAACCCTCACCTTCGATGGCTCGGCTCCCTTGTACGATGCAGGATAGATCTGCGTCATACGAATCAGGGAGGGCAGCGTGGAATCGGCCACCACCACATCCGGACGCAATGCGAGCGACCACTGATACTCCTGTTTTGCATCCCAGGTGCCACCCTTGAGAAGCACCCACGCATGGGCCAGCTTGCGGCGGCCCTCGCTACGAGCGCCGGAGCCCGCTTCGGCGAGGAGAGGATCGACTTGCGCGCCCACGTCGGCGGCCGCCGATCGGCGCAGCGTCCGCACTGCGGCCATCATCGCCTGATAGTCGGGTTGACGCTCGGGTGTGAGGTTGGGCGGTGCAGGTTGTGCGCGGAGAATGCCGGCGGCTACACAACCTGCGATGACGATTCGGATCGCGCGCATGGTCCCTTCATTCTAGAAGGTGAAGCGAGCCACGATTTGGCCGTTGCGAGGCTGAATATTCAGCCCGGTATAGCTGATTGCACCGAATCCCGAGGGAGACGAGTAACCCGCCGGGCAAGTGTTCGTGCCCGCGGGAATGTTGACACTGCTCGCCACACCAGCGGCCGGAACGGTGAGGCTGCAGCTCCGCGCTCCCTGCGGGCTGGTGATGGTCGGCCCGTTGAGTTCCAAACGGTTGAGGACGTTGAAGAACTCCGCACGGATCTCGAGTGACGTCCGCTCCCGTATGCGGAACGTCCGGCCGATATTGATCGACTCCATGGGACGCCGCTGACTCCGATAATCACTGAAATAGGGCGCCGAGGAACCGAATTGGCCAGGCGCCGGATTGACCCAGGCGGCCGGATTCAGGACGAACTGGCCGGTCGGATTGATGCAATGGCAATTCAGATCGGTAAGGAATAGAGGCTGCCCGGGAACGCGGTTTTCGGTAGTGTTATAGCCGTACCAACCGGCTTGATTGTTGGAGGAGGTTGGAACCGCAATCGGAATCCCGGAGGAGTACAACAGCAATCCGCCGAAGACCCATCCGGAGGCTGCATTCCTCAGATACTTATTGCCGATCCACTTGGCCTTCGGCACCTCATAGCTGAAGCCGGTGTTGAAGAGGAATGGAATGTCGTTGGCAGTGATGCCCTTCTGGTTCGCACGGTTGAAGATGTTATTGATGGTGCCGGACGTGGCATTGAAGGCGCCAGCGGGGTTGGCTTCCGTCTTGGACCAGGTGAAGGCGGACGTGACCGAGAGTCCATGCGAGAAACGCTTGCTCACTTTCGCCTGCAGCGAGTTATACCAACTGTCACCCAGCGGCGCTCCGTTCACCGACACCGTCCCATTGACCTGCGGGTAAGGCCGCAGCGCCTGAAAGACTGTCGCGGTCGTTGGGAATGTGGGATACGGGAGCGGCACCCCTGAAGCTTTTCCGAGCGCGCTCCCCATCGTCGAGGTGAGCGTCGCTTGACCTGCCGCCGTCGTGGGATCGATTCCATACCTGGCGTAAGTTGCCGGATTCGGTGTATTGAGACCGCCGAGGGGAGCGGTATTGGTCTCCCAGGCGCCGATGTTGCCGACATAATTGGCTTCCACGATAAGATCCCGGAATATTTCGCGTTGCAGGCCGACGCTCCACTGGAGAATCCTGGCTGGCCGGCCGGCGTTGGGATCGGTGTAGAAATTGGGGTTGCCGAGCACTGTCGGCGATGCCGGGAAGAGCCCCGGATTGAGAGAAGCAGTGGTGAGAAGGGAGTGGTCGTAAACCAATCCCTGGCTCAAAGTGGCGGCGGGGACACCGAAGGCTCCGCCCGGGTTGTTAAACGTCAACTGATTGAAACCGACCCCGAGAAGCGCCGCATTGGTGATATATGCGAACGAGGGGATAGGAGCATAGGTGACACCGGCGCCTCCGCGGAACACAGTTTTGGAGTCGATCTGGTAAGCCGCGCTGATGCGGGGTCCAAGCGCATATGGGTAAGGAGTGGTGAAGAGGCAATTACAGCGGCCCGCGCCATAGCCTTCGTACACGAGGGCGCCAGGGATGTTATTGACGGTGGGATTGGGCGTGTTCGGCCCAAACTCCACCCAGCGGTGATGAATCTCATGACCCCAGTTTTCGATATCCCAGCGCAACCCGTACTCGAGAGTCAGCTTGGAGGTGACCTTCCAGTTGTCCGTGATGTACAACCCATACGCGGTCTTGCGTAGCTGCGGATCCTGGACAGTGTTGACGCTGGCGGTGTCGATTTGGCCCAACAGGAAGCTCGCATAGGCGTTCCCAACGGAGCCAGAGACGCCGTTTGCGGTGAAATTACCAGTGTTGTTGAAAGGATTCCCGGTTTCGTTCCCGCTGAAGTTGAGGATGCCCTGCGCGCCGCGGGAATTGCGGTCGGTCCAGCTATTCAGTCGAAACTCCGCGCCTAGTTTCAGGTTGTGGTTGCGATGCGTCCACGCGGCGGACGCCACGGAGGTGAACGTCCCGTCGAAGTAGCTGTTGGCGTTGCTTGGTCCAAACGATGTGGTCAGACCATTCAGCCGTGGAAATCCGGAGGGATTCGTCGAGCTTCCAGTGAAGCCCAAGCCCGCGACTGCATCGTATTGCAACGACGCCGGCGGCGAACTGTCGGGGTTGTGGAAGCGCTGATAGCCTACTCCGGCGTGGACCAGGAGAGTCGGGGTGATTGGCTTATCGTAGTTCAGGCGCGGAATGGTGCCATAGATCGCTTGCACGCGCACGGCCGAGACCGGTTGCGGCAGGCTATCGTTACTGGTCAACTGATTCGTGGTCAGCTTGTTGAAGTAAAACGACAATCTGGAATTATCGGGCAGAATCTCATCGATCTTGATGGTTGGAGTCTGCTGATTATTTGGGGTCGGGTACAACTGCACGTAGTTGCTGGTGGGATTCGCGTTGGTCGGCTGTGGGATCAGGTTCTGAATCTTGACCGCTACGGGATCGAACCGGCTTTGCGGAATCTTGTTGCCGGGGAACATCGTCGTCACGATTTGCCCGTTTGGCAGCGTGGTACGCGAGGCTGGATCGTAGATCGCGCCGTTGAGAATCGGCTGTCCCGCCGGATCGGTGCCGATATTCTGGCCGGGAAAAAGGGCGATGGAACTGAAGTCACCGGCCCGCATGGCGGCCGTCGGCAGGGTCAGGAAGCTCGATCCGTTGGCATAGGTCACGTTGCGGAAGACCTCTTCGCTGAAGAAGAAGAACGTCTTGTTCTTGCCGTTGTAGAGTTTCGGGATATAGACCGGACCACCGATCGTGCCGCCGAAATCGTGCTTGCGGCTGCGCGGATTGGTCTGCGGAACGGTGGGGGTAAAATACGGCCGTTGCGCGTTCAGGTCTTCGTTCGTCAGGTATTCGTACGCGCCGCCATGCAACTGGTTGGTTCCCGACTTGGTGGTGAAGTTGTAGAACCCACCGCCCACCTGGCTGAACTCCGCGGAAAAGGTGCTGGTCTGCAGCGAGAACTCCTCTATTGCGTCCACGGATGAGTGCGACACGGTCGAGGTCCAGTTGGGGTCGTTTTGGCTGGTGGCATCCTGGCCTTCCACTTGGACGCGGAAGGTGCCGGTTGGCAGGCCGTTGACGGCCGCCGTGTCCTGGCCCGAGCCGGTCACGCCGGGCGAAAGCATGTTGAACGCGAAGGGACTGCGGATGTTGCCGGAACTACCGCCGCCGCCGCCGAAGTTCAGCGGCAAGGCGTTGATGCGATCTGTTTGGATGACCGTGCTCTGCTCTCCCGATTCGGTCTTGAGGCTGGCGGCCTCGGCGGTGACGGTTACTGTGTCCGTGGTGGCGCCTACCTGTAGTTTGACGTCGATGCGGTCAGTCTGCGCGACCTGCACTTCGATGTTCTCCTGGACGAATTTTTTGAATCCCGCGACTTCGACCGTCAAGGTATAGTGGCCTGCCGGCAGAGAGGGAATCGTGTAGTTACCGGTCGCGCTGGTTAGCGTCTTGGACTCGGAGCCGTTCTCGGCGTTTCTAGCGATGACCACCGCATTCGGAACCACGGCGTTTCCCGGGTCGAATACTTCGCCCGTGATCGTTCCGCGATCATTTTGGGCGTAAGCGGCAAGTGCCAAGACCAAACCACAGAGTAATGCGGATACAGGCCGCAGTATGTTGCTTCCGGATATTGTAGTCACGCGAGAGTCCCTCTTTACCACGATTGGAGTGAACTTCTGACCCAGAACACCTGGGGGCGAATCAACGGCGCCTGCGCGGAGGTCCGAACCACGTCCTGCTGCTCCGATCCCTTTTCTGAAAATGTGGTTTTCCCTCTACGAAGCAAACCGCCCGCAATTTCCGGACTGGCAGCAAGCCCTGGGCCCGCCCGGCATGGCTCCGGCAACTCCCCCCTGGATGCCTGAAACAGAGAGAAACATATCACAAAAGACTCGGAAGGCAACTGGACTAAAGTAAGGGTCCTGGCGCTTTTTCTCGAGCCGGGTCACGGCGGACGCCTTTAGGATTGAGGAATTTACAACTCCCCGGGCTACCTTTGGCTTGGGCCTGGTTGCTCCCAAAGCAGGTGGGGCGGTAAGAAAATGCAACTTCCCCCGTGCCGCCGTCGTTACGGTTTACATGGGAACATTCGGTTCGGACCTTCGCTATGCGGTCCGCATGCTTTGGGCTAATCCCGGTTTCACCGCGGTTGCGGTGCTGGCTCTGACACTTGGCATCGGAGCCACGACTGCCATTTTTACGGTCGTCAATAGCGTTCTGCTACAGCCGTTGCCGTATCCCGAATCGGATCGCATCATGCAGGTGGGGCGCCTGTTCCCCGACAACCAGATTGGCAACTCCAATTCCATCCCGAAATACATGGTGTGGAGACAAAACCAGGTCTTCGATGCAATGACCCTGTACGGAGAAGCGGGGCCAGGCGCCACGCTAGGGGTTGGAGACCATCCCGAACAGGTCAAGACGCTACGGGCATCCGATGGGTACTTCAAAGTTTTCGGTGTTGCGCCGCTCCTGGGCCGCACCTACACCGCCGCTGAGGACGTTCCCGAGGGGCCGAAACTAGCAGTGATCGCCTGGTCGCTCTGGCAGAGCCGCTTCGGCGGCGACGCTGGCATTCTGGGACGGTCGATCACTCTGAACGGAGAGCCATGGACGGTGATCGGAGTTTTACCGAAGGGCTTCCAGGCGGACCCTCCGGCGGACATTTGGCTGCCGCAGCAGGCCGACCCCAACAGCACGAATCAAGGTCATTATCTTCGCGTAGCTGGCCGCCTGAAACCCGGAGTAACCCTGGCGGCTGCCCGCGCCGACATGAAGATCGCCGGCGAACACTTTCGTGCAGCGTATCCGAAGTGGATGGATGAGAAAGAGAGTGTGGCGGTTGTTCCTCTGCAGGAGGCGACCGTCGGTTCTGTCAAGACACCGCTCCTGATTCTGCTGGGAGCAGTCGGCTTCGTCCTGCTGATTGCGTGCGCCAACGTGGCCAACCTGCTGCTCGCGCGCGCCGCCGTTCGCCAGCGTGAGTTGGCCGTGCGCGCCGCGATGGGGGCGAATCGCGGCCGGGTGATCCGTCAATTGCTAACGGAAAGCGTCATGTTGGCCGGGCTCGGCGGAATTTTTGGGTTTGCCCTCGGCAATTGGGGCGTTCGCGGATTACTGTTGTTGGCTCCGGGCAACATCCCCCGGCTCACGGACCCCGGCGGCCTACGCGCGGCGATACCCACACTCGATTGGCGAGTCGCGATGTTTTCGATTGGACTCGCGTTACTCACCGGGATTCTCTTCGGTCTGTTCCCGGCACTCCGCATCTCCAACCCCGACCTGGCGTCGATTTTGAAGGAGTCCAGCGGACGGTCCGGTACCAGCCGCCGCCACAATCTGGCCCGATCGATTCTGGTAGTCGCAGAGATCGCTCTCGCCCTGGTGCTCCTGGCAGGCGCCACCCTGATGATCCGCACCTTTGCTGGACTTCGTGCCGTGAATCCCGGCTTCGATCCGCACCATGTGTTGACGATGACGACCTCCATGTCCGGCGGCTCATATTCGAGCACGGGGAAGGTGGACAACTTCGTTACTCAGGTAACCCGCCGGATTGAGGCACTGCCGGGTGTCGAGGCCGCAGCGTCCACCATCATGCTTCCCGTAGAGTGCTGTATCGATTTGCCTTTCAACATTGCCGGTAAGCCGGCGACCAATGGGCAGTACAATGGCGACGAGCAGTGGCGCTCCGTCTCGCCCCGGTATTTCCAGGTCTTCCGCGTGCCGGTGTTACACGGCAGGGCCTTCCGGGAAACG
>DATGIL010000083.1:0-127671 GCA_035295745.1 Bryobacteraceae bacterium
AACTGAGCCGCCCGCTCAAACTGAGCGGCGTCGGTCAATCATAATTCTCCAAAGGATGGCATCCCGTGGAAGCTGTCAATCGTAAACTCATTCGTCCGTCTCTAAACGAGATCAAGGAACAGATTACCCCGCCCCGCCGCCCTCCGGCCGCGCAGAAAAAGCAACCACCTCCGGATCAAACCAACGCCGAAAACTTCTATTATGTCAAGCAGATGCAGGCCAAAACCGCTATGGTTTTTGTGCTTCGCGACGGGGAAACACTGCATGGGACCATTGAGTGGTACGACAAATGCTGCTTGAAGGTGAACCGCACGGAAGGTCCCAATTTGCTCCTCTATAAGCCGAGTATCAAGTACATGTACAAGGACGGCTAGACACCGCCTCTTCCGGATGCTCTGCAGGGTCACAATCCGCAAAATGACCGACCCGGCCGGTCTAGGGCTTGGAGTTTTTCTTCAGCCGATCGCGTAGAGCCAGCCGGTATTCCCTGCGTTCTCCCGCTTCCCGATAGCGCCGTTTCTCATCCTCGGTTTCCGGAATTACGGGCACCACAGGAGTCGCTCTCCCGGATTTATCCAGCGCGACGAAGGTGAGATAGGCTGAGCACGTGTGCAGTTTTTCCCCAGTCAGCAGATTCTCGGTTTCCACCTGAACTCCCACCTCCATCGATGTGTGGAAGACGCGGTTCACCGAAGAGCGCAGCACGATCAACTGCCCGATGCGAACCGGGTGGATGAAATGCAGACTGTCCACGGACGCGGTGACTACGCTGTGGCGGGCGTGCCGGATTGCGGCCATCGCACCCGCCAGGTCCACCAGGTGCATGACCTTCCCACCCAGCACGTTGCCCAGTCCATTGGCGTCATTTGGGAGTGCCAGCTCCGAATATTCGGAGATCGATTCACGGACCTTCTTGCCTTCGGTCATCTCGGTGATTAGATGCGGCTCACTTCCTGCCGGCTTCCCCTTTGCGGCGCAAATAGCTCTCGAGATAGGCATGCGCCTGCCTGCCAAATGTCGCGCCTGACGGGTCGGCGGTGAATTCGCCGCGTTCCAGTGAGTACTCGAGACGCCCATGCGCATGCGGATGGTGGTCGCGTTCCCACACCCAGACGAGCCCCACCAAACTGCCGTCGTCGTGCGATATCGTGAATCGCACAGCGTCGGGACCGCCGTCGCAAGGAAATTCGGCGCAGTTCCCGCGAGCATATCCGAGATTGCAGAGCGAGTGGACGACGCCCTCGGAGGGAACCCAACCGTCATCGGGCCGGGCACTGCACGAGCCGGTCCACATCGAACCCAGAGGCAGCATGGCCCGTTGCGCGCTGGCGCTATCGACCAGAGGATTTACCGGGAAGAAGTAGGGGCACGCCATTTCCGCTGGTATAGTAGCACAAGGAATGCCAAGCAATCGTTTAGAAACCTTGAAGAGCATGGTGGAGCAACAGCCGAACGTGAGTTTCTTACGCTACGGTCTGGCGATGGAGTACCGCAATGCGGGAGATCTCGACGCAGCGATCGCGGAATTTCGCGAACTGATGAAGGTGGATCCCGATTATTCCGCGGCATATTTCCATGGAGGGCAGACGCTGGAGCGGCTAGGCCGCCTGGACGAGGCCCGCGGTTTGTACCGCGACGGGATTGAGGTAACGACGCGCAAGGGCGACCTGCATACGCGAGACGAAATTCGCGCGGCTTTGGATCTGCTGGGCTAGGGAATCGTTGGTACTCCACGCTGACTTCGGTTTGGCGGGTCGACAGCGCATCATCCACAAGACAGACCCGGTCTTGCCGGATCCGCTGGCATCAGACTTGGCGCCTACGAAGCGCCGACGACTTGCTTGGTGGGGGAGGATGGGGATCCACACTAAGTACTTGTTTTCAGAAGTCCGCCGGCATATCGCCAGATCGCTTGCTGACACGCGCGCGGCTCGCAAGTGCAAGTATCCCGTGAATGTATTGGGGTAGGTTACGAGCCACGACCGTAAGGGAGTGTTCTTGCCAAAAATATGAGACCGGTGTACTAAGCACGGGGGCGTGAGGATTCGCCACGAGTATCGGTTCCAGCGGTGCACCAGGATTCCAGGAATTGAATCGGCGGCTACACCTTCCAAAGCGGGATAACCCGCTATTTGGAAAGGGCTTGCATGGTCGTTCGCAAAGGTTTCTTCAACGCTGGCACGATCTCCGCCGGCTGCAAAGCTGTGCTAAACTGATAACGTTCGGACAGGTTTTCGGGCTGTGGCGCAGCCTGGCTAGCGCGCTTGCTTGGGGTGCAAGAGGTCCCGAGTTCAAATCTCGGCAGCCCGACCAAATTCCTCAAAGACATACAGAAAGCAGCTCCACCGGAAGACGCCTTCTGGAGTCCAAATTGGACCCCGGGGCATGAAGATCGAGCGCCGGTAGACTCGCGTAGTGGCTTGGCGATCTGATTCGCCAGACGGCCGTCCACGCACCCAACCCTGCCTTTTCTTTTTGCTGACCTGGCTTGACCTCCACCGAGGCCAAACTCGACGTGCGGCAGCGATCGGGCGAGTACGCTTCTATTCATGAGCCCGACAAATTGCGTGGGCAGGACTTTCGAGATTATGTACGTTCGCGATGGACCGCCATGTCGTCTTCGTTTACCGGACTCGCTCCATGTTCAAATTGGCATGGTTAATGAAAAACCCATTGCCAAAACCGTCCAGCCGATTGCCATCAGGGGAAAGCGTAAGGACATACGTTTGACGGTTGTCCCCGCCCTCGATGAATCTCGTGAGGTTCACGATGTTCCCATCGATATTGCCGGCGACCGAATCGTCAGGCTCGACCTTGCCCTTGCTGGTGTGCCAGGTACCCGAAAACTCCGTCCCGGTTTGTCTCAACACAATCGTGCCCTCGAAGCGATCCAGATGGGTGAAGATCCAAGTGCCCGAAATGCGTGCGAGGGTCTCATTCTTGACCATGAACGTGATCTCGGCCTTGGTGCCAGTTGCGGAGCCCGGCTGTCTCAAGAAGATGTTGATTTGGCGGTAGTAACTGTCCTGCCCGCGAACCGGGTACTGTCGCATCGTAAGTGATCCGAAAACGTCCCCAATGGACTTGCCTAGTTGCAGATTGGCATAAGGCTCGGGACTGGCGCTCTCGGTAGTGTAGTGCTGCTGCGCCAGGATGCCTTCGAAGTAAGTATACACATCCTTCAATTGGCTGGAAGTCTCATAAACCCGCGCCAGACAGCCCTGTGTCGGCCTGCCAATCACGTCACCCGGGCACGATTGCAAACCCGATTTGGCGATGTGACCGGGTGAAGTCGTCCTCTGCGAGGCTATCCGTCCACCCGGAAATTCGAGCCAGGCCGGCCATTCCAATGGGAGTGGAGGCATCAAGCGGCCATCCACGGGGACGGGCGGTGGGTCGTGCCGTACTGCGTATCTCACTTCCACTTTCGCCCCGCCGCCATCCTCACGAATACGAACGATGCCAACCGTCGTCTCCCCCATCCCTTCAATCGAAGTTCCAGCCGCCTCGGGTTTTAATTGAAAGTCGATACCTGCGGCAAGCATCTGCTGTTGATAGTGGGAGACGACTGAAGATGGATTGCCGAGCGCTGTGTAGGCGGAAGTCACTTCCGTGAGCGTAGCCTTTGCCGTCAAGTCCCGAGTCTGCGGAAAAGGCGCCAACCAATCGGGCAAGGCAAGCGGAGGCGGCCCCGGCAAACGAATCACGCCCTGTCCCCAGGCAGAGAACGATGCGCAAACCAATAAGAGTGGAACTGCTCTCGCGGAGTGCATGGTTTTCCAGACGCCTGGATTTTATCGCTGAGGACTGAGTGGTACAAGATGACCTTCGATAACCGCTGCGTGGGGAGAGTCTCAATTCTGGGCCGTCGGTGTTAGCGTGCCCACCCAGGCGTCGGCTCAACATGAGATGAATCGCCGTGCGCTACTTGACCCGTCACGGTTAACTCAAATCCCCCGGTCGCCGGCACTCGCGATTTTAGCGCTCAAAGCATCTGGCGAGCACCGGGTAGAACCAGCACTCCACCTTCAACGCACGTAGATGTGCTCGGGCCCATACACCTTCAGCCCCGGAAACTCCGGCTTCAGCTTCACCGGCTGGATGCCTTTCTCACTTAAGGGTTTGAAAGTCAGTTGATACTGATTGTCAAACCGCTCTTGCAGATCCTGCAAAAACGGCGATATGGTGACCGGATCGGCGACGCCTTCGAAGTACGCGTACCCTCCGGTCTCCTGGCTCACTTCACTGAGGCGCGACTGCGCAATCGTCGTCAGCCAGCCGCCCCGGCCGTAGAGACCCGCACCTCGCAGGTAAACCGCATAAACCATGATGCCGGCCTTGAGCGCGTCATGCTTGGCGGCGTCCACGTAGGGATCATCGACGATCGAACTGCTGTAGTACCGATCGACCCCATCGGTGCACATGAGCACCGCGCGGCGGCCTGTCGGCTCTTTCGAGGGCCAGTGCTTCGCGAGATCCGAGAGTACGAAATAGGGGCTGCCATTCTCGCCAGGAAGCGATACCGGCAAGCGCACCATACTGCTGGCCTTCTCATGATCGGTGGTGAAGGATTGCGACAACGCGAAAGTCCCGTTGTGCATGTACCCGACTGCGACCTGTGTGGTGCTCGGTAAGGATGCGATGAACTTCTTGAGCGTGGGCAACTGAGTGCCGAGACTCGATGACCGCGTCGAATCATCGAGAAGAACGAACAGCTGCATAGCCCCCAAGTCACCGGTCATGCGCTGCAAGCCGACGACTGGCACCACAGTCTTGTTCTCGAAAAGGGTCACATCGCCCTTGCCCAAATTGGTTGATTGGCCACGATTTTGACTTGGACTTACGGTAATGACCATCTGAGCGGTCACGTCGGGGGCGTTCGGGACGGAAGCTGCAAGTCCGGCGGACGCGAACGCCAGTACAAGCACACCACTACCGCCGAATCTTTTGATTCTCATAATGACGACCTCGCTCAACTACTTCTAACCATTTGGATTCGGGAGGGGACGTTCTGGTTACCGGCCCGGATGGGCCATGGAGATCACGGACGCGATCGCATCCAAAGAAACCGCACCTTTGCCTGCCTCATAAAAGCTGGATTCTATTGGCTCTGCCCATCCTGGCGATGGATAAACGCCGCTTCGCGGACGCGTGGATTCTGTCGTGTGGGCTCCTGAGCCGGCCGTCTTGAAGGCGAGAGTCCAGTAGAGTGCGCTCTTAGTGTCGCTGCCGAGGTTCCGGTGGACTGGACCGTGAACGAAGCGTGTCACCGGCTGGGTGGTTCAGTTTCCTCGCGAGAGGCATGAAATCCAGGAAGTCGCGAGGCGATCGCCAGTTTCAAGGGTGTGCACCTCTGAAAAATACCCCCGGGCCAAGCACAAGGACGAAGCAGACCCCGATCACGATTCCCGCGACAATCCACGCCCAGTTCCTTCGAATGGGGATCGGCGCCACATCCGGACCCGCGGGAAGGCTGCTCCCTCTGAGCCACTCCGGTCCCCAGATAAGGGCGGACTTCCCGCCGAATGCCGGGGCGGCAGCGGACATCACGACCAGAAACCATCCCTGTGGATTGAACGCACCTGCGATACATTCGACGGTCCCGCCCGCAAGATAGGGTGGCAGGCACAGGCGCCGGGCGACCAGATAACGCTGCGCGCTGCTTCCAACCATCGGGCGCAATTCGAGAAGACTCCATCGCGAACAGAGTACGTAGGCTACCACTCCGACAATCGAGAGCCCCGTTCTCCAGGCCCATTGTGGACTAAATCCTTGAATGAACATCGCCCAATCTCCGAATCCTCCGATCCCTGAGAACGCCAGGTAACCGGCTGCGTCCAGCAGGTTCACGGTCATCGAAAGCCAGGCGAAGTATTTGAGATTAGGACAAGTGCGGGGCGTGTTTCGGCCGATGAGTAAAAATAGTCCAGCGGCAGCGGCATTCATTACAGTTCCGCCGGCGATAACCAGGCGGTTGTCCGCGCTGCAGTCCATGTTTACCGCCGTGATTAACAGTGGCCGACCGCCGGTAATCAGGCAAGCACCGCCGTGGCCCAGACCTTCATGAACGAAGTTCGCCAGGGTATACGCAATGATTCCGATGCATGCCGTGGTTAACGCATCGGTTTGGGTGGGGGTCGTTTCGGGCTGCAGAGATTCCTCCTGCGTTCCGATCAGTTTACACAATGGGTTGTGGATTAGCTTAGACGCTGAGGGGATGGAGTGGCAGAATCCAAGGAGAGATACACATTGGGGATGAGGATTCTCTGTCCCGTCGGGCACGTCAAAGTTGGCGGGCTTCCCGAAAAGATGGTCTCAGGTTCAAGCCCGTGCACGTTGATGGAGAACTGGACAACTTGTGTTTTGTTTGAAATAGGAGGAAAGAGCTTCAGTCCCGTATCGCGATAAGATCCCAGGGCGAACTTCCGGAGCCAAACCTCCGGCTAGGATCTCGATCAGGAAGCCAAATCACTGGGGGACCGCGTCTCGCGAGGAGCAAGCTTGCCGCCGTTCACCCGATTATTTCTTGAGGCGGCGCCGCGACATGCCAAAAGCGAGAAGGGCCAAACCACAAAGTGCCGAAGATACGGGTTCCGGAACGGTAGTGAGACTTAGAAGGTTCTCAACACCACCCGGGTGTGCCGCGCCATTACCGACGGATGATGTCGTACCTACGGCGAAGGATTGAATCGTGATGTCGTCCTCAACCGTAACCGGGCTCGGCAGGTTCGGAAGGGCCACGCTGTTAGACAAAGTCGTGAAATTGGTGTTCCCGCTATCCGTAGGCGTATCGGCTTCGTAGGTGTTGTCGATCTCTTTGAACCCGCTCACGGCGCCTCCGCCCGGGGGTGTCACGAATGGATTGAAGATGTTGAGCTGCGCATTAATCATGACCAGACCCGGAGAAGTTACGGTGTAATGAAAGTTGTAGTGTCCGGTAAGTCCGGCCGGGCTGGTCAGATCGAAGCCGGATGCCGCGTTGGGCAGGAACTGAACGTCCAAAACTCCGGCGGTGTTGGTCACGCTCACATTGATGTTGGCATCGGTAGTCGATCGATTCGAGCCCGTGGTGGCGATGAAGGTCAAGACTTCCGTACTCGTGGGATCCGTACAGGGACCACCCGAGATCAGAGAAGATAATGAGCCGGTGCACAAGGGTAACGCGTGCGCCGTATTCTGTCCAAGTGTCGCGAGTACCCCCGCCAAAGTCAGCGCGAAAGTATATTTCCGTATGGACATGCCGAATGCTCCTTCAATGATTTCGGGTAGGCCAAATCCTACTTTAGCCTTCCGTTCCAGAGATCACCTGATTGTCACAATAAGTACAGTTCAGGTCAAGGTTATCGGCGAACGTATAGGTACCGATTGGCACCGTCATCAGGGATTCTCCCCTATAGCGGCTCAGGCCGCATAACAAGAGAGAGTCAGCCGGTGTAACCAAAGTTAGTATCTGCCCAAACCCAAAGTGTAATCGCCACGCCGGATCGGCAAAGCTAAGGCCCAATTGAGTCCAGTTGTATTCTACGTCTGGCTGCGCTTGAGGGTGTGCCCGGTGAAGCTCGGGCTTGTCATGAACTGGGGTTAGACCGCCACATTTGGGAAACGAGCATCATCCTCTATATCGTGGGGCTGGAAGCTGAGGTGGCCGCGTGTCCCTTTGGCTACTCTTATGCGCCCGGATCAATCGCCATCAGTGAGACGCTTCCGCCCAGTCGAGGAGCCTCCTCTCGACATAGATCAGTCTGCGTGCTGCAAGCCGTGGTGCTGACTTACGCTGTCGCCGTCGCCACTCTTCAAATCGGCAAAAATCGCCGTGGAAACGACCGTCATTGCACCCAGCACGAGGAACGCCTGATGGACTCCGTGAATCAATTCCGGTGGGCTCGCATGCAGCCGCTCGGGAATGAAGAAAGCAGTGGCCAGGGATGCAGACGCCACGCCGAAGCTGATCGACATTTGCTGCATGGTGCTCGCAATAGTGCTGGCGCTGCTGGTCTGATCGGCCGTGACGTCGGCGTATACCAGCGTGTTCATGCTGGTGTACTGCAGCGACGTGAAAAAACCGTAACAGAAGGCCTGGATGGCGATCACCCAGACCGGCGTGCCCGTCCCGATGGTCGCGAAGAGGACGATGAGCAGTCCCAGGATTACCGTATTCGAGATCAACACGCCGCGATAGCCGACGCGCGCCAGGATCCGCGGAATCGTCAACTTCAGGCCCATCGCAGCGATCGCCTGCGGCATCAGCAGCATGCCGGATTGGATCGGAGTGAATCCTAACCCAACCTGGTAGAGAAGTGGAAGGAGGAACGGTATGCCACCGATGCCCAGGCGCGTGAAGAAGCTGCCACTCACCGCCGCCCGAAAGGTGCGGATCCGGAACAGGCTCAGACGGAGCAAAGGAAATGGAGTCCGCGCCGCACGAAATCCATAGCCGGCCAAGAGCAGGACCGCGACCGCCAGCAATCCCAACATTTCGCTGCCGGTCAGCGTGTGTTCGCCGAATACTTCCAATACGTACGACAGGAGTCCGACGCCCGAGCCGAACAGAAGCAGTCCAGCCACATCCAGCGGCTTCGCATGCTCCTCTCGATGGTCCGGCAGATGCAGATAGACCATGTACAAGCCGATCAAGCCGATCGGTAGATTGACGAAGAAGATCACGCGCCAGTGAAAGTATCCGACGATCAGCCCGCCGGCGACCGGCCCGAGCATGGGAGCGACCAGGCTGGGGATCGCGACGAAGCTCATGATGCGCACCAGATCCGACTTGGCAAATGTCCGCACCAGCGTAAGCCGGCCGACCGGCACCATCATTGCGCCGCCACAGCCTTGCAGGATACGGCAGGCGACCAGTACGTGGATGTTGCTCGATATCCCGCAGAGAAACGATCCTAAGGTGAACAGCCCGATGGCGGAAGCGAACACGCGCCGGGTTCCGAATCGATCGGCCATCCAGCCGCTGATGGGAATAAATACCGCGAGGCTCAAAGTGTAGCTTGCCAGGACAGACTTCATGCTCAGCGGAGCCACCTTCAGGGCCGCCGCGATCGCAGGCACGGCCGTATTCAGAATGGTCGTGTCCAACGATTCCATGAAGAACGCGACGGCGACCAGCCAGGGCAATAATCGCATGCTGGACGCCGGGGTGGAAGGTGCAGTGGTTCGGCCCGTCAATATCTTGACAATATCTTGATTCCCGGCATTTTTGGGAGGGCGACGGGTCAACCTTAATACCACGTAATTACGAAACTGCCGCCAGGACAAACTGTGCCCCGGCGGCAGGTTCGGATGAGCAGGGAGGTGAGCCTAGCTCCAATGGCCTTCTATCAAAACATAGCCGCCCTGACGGCGGACCCAGTGGTGGGCGACCCAGTGCGCATGATGCCGTGGGGGCTCTTCCCATCTGCCGGGGCTCCAGGCATAGGCGTTGCCGTCCCAGCGATGGTATCCGGAGACCCACACATGGTTGGGGCTGGGCGCTCGACCTCGCTTTTCGACCCGGACGTGGGGGGGCGCGACATGAACCACAATCTCGGCCGCTCCGGCGCTGAAGGCGAGTCCACCTGCAAATATCAATCCGATCAGTCGTTTTAAAAGCATGACACTTCTCCTTAGTTGCTGGCCGCTGTCCCTGATGTCAAACCTCCATGCCGGCGTGGCACAGAGGCGCTACCAGGCCCGTCTTCGCCTCACGGCGTGATACAGAACCAGCACAATCACGGAGCCAATCACGGCTACGAAGAGGCTGTAGAGGTTGAGCCCGCTCACACCATAACCACCAAAGACATGGAAGAGCCAGCCGCCGGCGAAAGCGCCGACAACTCCCAACAGGATGTCCAGCAGGATCCCTTCCCCTCTGCGATTTACGAGCTTGCTGCCGATGTATCCGGCAATCAGGCCGAGAACTACCCAAGCCAGGAATGACATGCTTGCGTCCGATCGACCCGTCAATTCGCGGAACGACGAGGGCTGGCCGAAAGCCCCAGTAACTAATGAGCAATAGATCAGAGTCGCCAACAATCCGCGACCCGTCTTTCTCGTTTGAGTCATATTCTTACCGCTTTCCACTGCGTCGTTCCTTGCACGCACATGGCCGTATCGAAAAATGGAGAATGCGCGAAGTGACCAATTCAGGCGAGGTTACGTTTCGCATTCCCTGCACGTGCTCGATCGAATACCGGCAGAAATTGCACTTAGTAGTCGTTCCGACCTCTGGCAACCAGACGCCTGCCCGAATTCCGGGTTCGGCCACTAAACTGCCCCTCTACCCTTTGAATTGGAGAATCCATGATAAACAGGAAGACTCTCGCCAGTCCGGCCATGTTAGCGGCGCTGGTTGCCGCGGGAATCCTCGCAGGGTGCTCGCAGACGATGAGATCGCCCGACGTTTCCGACAACATCCGCCATGCGCTGGATCAGGCGGGATTGAAGAAGGTCTCTGTCGATCAGGATCGTGCCCAAGGCGTCGTGATTTTGGGGGGTATCGTGTCCTCGGACGGCGACAAAGCGCAGGCGGAGGCCATCGCCAAGTCGATGGCAGGCGCACAGGTAGTGTCAGACCAGATTGGTGTAGTCCCAACGGGCGCCGAAAGCGACGCCGGGGCGGTGAACTCGGACCTGGACAAAGGCATCGAGCAAAATCTGGATGCCGCACTGATTCTGAGTAAGCTTCACGACCACGTCAAGTACTCGGTGAAGAATCATGTGGTGACTCTGACGGGTGAGGTCGATAGTCAGTCCAGACGCCAGGAGGCCGCTAAGGTGGCAGCTTCCGTTCCCAATGTTTACCAGGTTGTAAACGAATTGCAGGTCAAGAATCAGAAGGCGACTTCATCTGAATAAGGTGGCGGGGCCCCCTGTCGAAGAGCTTCAGATAAGATCCAGAAGAAAGCGGGTCGGTTCGAATAGACCCTGAGAAACAGAACCGGTCAGGCACGACCGAACATCTCAAGCGGAAAAGGAGATTCACAATGCTGATATTGATTGTAATTTTGCTGTTGGTGCTGGGTGGTGGCGGCGGGTATTACGGTCACAGCCGTTGGGGCTTTGGGGGCGGTGCAGGAATAGGCTTGGGCACCATTTTGCTGGTTCTGCTCTTAGTCTACATGCTGGGAATAATTCACTAGCAGGATCCGTCAATCGGCGTCTGGCAGGACGAAATAGAAGGTCGACCCCTCCCCTGGGGTCGACTCCAACCAAATTCGCCCGCCATGCCACTCGATCGCCCTTTTGCACAGCGCGAGTCCCAATCCGTGACCGGGGTGTTCCTTTCCATGAAGGCGCTTAAACACTCCGAAGATGCGGCTCTGGAGTGCCGGCTCGATGCCAGGACCGTTATCCTTGACTGAGAAGACCCACTCGGCATTTACCCGTCTGGACGAGATGTGAACTCGTGGAGGCGCCGATGTGCAGTATTCGATGGCATTCCGGATTAAATGATGCATGACCCTCGTCAACACGGCGAAGTCACCCGACACCGTAGGCAAAAGGTCATGCGTTAACACGGCGCTCCGGCCTGCGATCTGCCGGTCAAGGTTCAGGAGTGCCTGGAAAAGGACTGCTTGCATGTCCGTCCGGGCGACGGGCGGTTCCCCGGAGCCGGTGGCCCAATAGTCCACCATGTCGGTCAGTAGCGACTGCATTTCGCCCGCCCCGTTCTGAATCCGCTGCACGAACGCGATGCCCTCGGAGTCCAGTCGTCCGGTCTGAGTCTCGGCCAGCAGTTGACTAAACGCGGTCACATCCCTAAGAGACTGTCGCAAATTGTGCGCCGCCATCGAGACAAACTCTTCAAACTCTGCATTTGCCCGTGCCAGACGGCTCTGGATCTCACGGTGTCGCCGCTCTTCCTGGTCGAGCGCCTTGCGCAAGCGTTCGGCCTCACCATCAACGTCGATCTGCTCAGAGTTGACCATTTTCAATCCATCCACCAATGAAGGGGGGAAAGACCGCGGGAATTGTGAACTTGAAGGTGGCACCCCTCCCGGGTTCCGACTCCACCCAAATCCGCCCCGCCCTGCGCTCCACCAACTTCTTGCACAGTGCAAGACCGATGCCGGTCCCGGGGATCTCTTTTCCGTGCAGGCGCTTGAACATGCCAAAGACGCGCTCGCTGTCTTGTGGAGCGATACCCAGTCCATTGTCCCGCACTGAAAACAACCACCCTCCCACCTCTTTCACCGCCGAAATGTGGATTCTCGGTGCCTCGGGCCCCTTGAACTTGATCGAATTCGAAATCAGGTTCTGGAAGAGCTGCGACAGCATCACTTTCTCCGCTACCACCGCAGGCAAGGGATCGACGGTCACGATGGCGCCACTTTCCGAGATGGCTGCCTGCAGGTTCGACAGAGCATCGGCCAATACAGCACCGCAATCGATCGGGGTGTATTCTCGTCCCCCCTCTGTCACTTCCCAGTAGGCAAGCAGGCTCTTCAACAGGGCTTCGATTCGCAAGGCGCCCTGCAGGGAATATTCGATGAATCGGTGCTCGGCAGGACTGAGCCGCTCCCCGCACTCCTGCTCCAGAAGTTGGTTGAAGTTTACGACCATGCGGATGGGTTCCTGCAAGTCGTGCGTCAGCGCATAAGCGAAGTCCTGCAGTTCGGAGTTCGTCGCCCGCAGCGCTTCCTCAGCCCGCTTGCGGTCGGTCGCATCCTCAATCGCCAACAGAATCGTGCGCGCCTGGGCGTTCGGATCGTAAATCTCGCTGGCATTGAGCAACATCACCTTCCGGCCCACATGTTGAAAATCATGCGTGACCTCGAAATTCCGGAACGCGGAATTGGCCGGGAGTATGTTCTCCAGCAGTTCGCGCAACCTGGGAATGTTCCACTGTCCGTTGCCCAAGTCGTAGACCAGGCGTTGCTCCGTCTCTTCCGGAGCGCTGTGAAACGTTTCGTAGAAAGCCTTGTTGGCCTTCACGACTTCGAGGTTCTGGTTCAGGATCACCAGAGGCTCCCGCACGGTTTCTACAATCGCTTCGGCAAAGTCAAGTCCGCGCTTGGAGGCATCGATATCGATCAACATCAGCACGGCGCCATCGGTTCGGCCATCCGGCCCTACTGATGGGAGGATGCGGAGCGAATACCAATGGCCGTGCGAGTCGCGCAGATCGCGCGGTTTCCGATTGCCGCCCTCCATCGCATCCAACAGCAACCTGCGGAGATCGGGCAGTTCCATCCGAGGTTGTAGATCAGTGATCGACCGTCCGACATCGGCTGCGATCAGGTTCAGCAACGGTTCAATGGCCCGCGTGAAGCGGCGAATGCGCAGATCTCGTCCTACCATCACCAGCGGTATGCTGAGGCTCTCGAGCAGGTTGGCCAGATCCCGGTTCACCTTGCTGAATTCCAGGTTGCTGATCTTCAACTCTTCGTTCAGGGTGTTGAGCTCTTCGTTCGCGGATTCCAGTTCTTCCTGCGCGGTTTCCAGTTCCTCGTTGCCCGCTTGAGACTCCTCGTTGGCGGCCCGCAGCGCTTCCAAAGTGGTGGCATTTTCCTCGACGACCGACTGCAGGTATTCCTTCGTCGCGACCAGTTCTCGCAGCAGCCAGGGGTTTTCTCCGCTCTGCGCCATCGCCGCCCCCTCCGTCGCGCTCTCGCCACCCTTCCTGCCCCCGTCCTCGAACAGGATTAGAAAATAGCGATCTTCGGTAGAAGTTGAGCCATGCAACGGGACCACCTGGATGGCGACTTGTCGTAATTGGCCGTCCTCTTCGATCCGAAAGCCGGTTTCGTTGGCCGCGGCATTCAATCGTTTGGCCGTTTCGATCGCCTTACTCAAGCCGGCGATCAAGCCTTCCCGCGCCATCAACAGGAGGTTCATAGTCGGCTCGCCAGGCAAAAGCTCGAGGAACGGAGCCGTGTGGCCCCGGACCTGGACGATGTTCATGCGGCCGTCAACGACGACGCCAGAAGGTCCGTGTTCGGCCAAAACCAGTTGGTCGGCTTGGCGAAGCACGTCTGTTCGCACACGGACATCGGCAGTTCCTGGGCGACGATCTATAGGGCCTTCCGCGGTGGTTCCTTCGGCCAGATATGAAACCGGCTTAGCCGCTGCAGGCAGCAGGCAATAGATCTTGAGACTCTTCTCCACTTGCTGAAATGAATCGGAAATGGTGCCCGCGCTTTCCGAAGGACCGAGCACCAGGAAGCCCGTGGGTTTGAGCGCAAAGTGCAGCGTCGACAATACTCTGCGTTGTAGGATAGGTCCCAGATAAATCAGCACGTTACAACAACTGATGAGGTCCAGCTTGGAGAACGGCGGGTCTTGCGCCACGTTGTGCCTGGCAAAAACGCAGAGGCCCCGGATGGTCTTCGCGATCTGGTAGCCGCGTTCCGTCTTGCTGAAGTAGCGTCCCAATCGCTGCGGCGAAAGGTGGGCCAACGCCGAGTTCTTGTAGACGCCGGCACGGGCTTTTTCAATCGCCATTTCGCTGATATCGGTGGCAAAAATCTCCACCGGAAAGCTCAGCTTGGCCTCCTCGAGGAACTCAGTCAGACAGATGGCCAGCGAATAAGCCTCCTCACCGGAGGAGCACCCGGGCACCCAGATCCGGATCGGATCGTCCTGCTTTCGATCCGCGACCATGGCGGGAAAGACCTTCTTCTTCAGAGCGTCGAACACCACCGTCTCGCGAAAAAATGCCGTGACGGTGATCAAGCAGTCTTCGCACAATGCGTTAACTTCCTGGCGGTTGTGCTCCAGGTCCCGGCCATAGTCTTCCAGGTTGATAAACCCGCGGAGAGCCATCCGTCGCTTGATGCGCCGCGAAAGGGTGCTGTGCTTATAGTTCGTGAAATCCACTCCGGTGCCGCTGCGCATCAACCGGAGTATCCTGGCCAACTCGCCGTTCTCCGGCGGCTCCACTGGCTGCCCGGTCGCGAACTGAGAATCCCGCGCGAGCGCCGCCAATTCCCGGGCAATGCCAGCGGGAGGCAGGACAAAGTCCACGAGGCCGGTGGCGATGGCGCATCGTGGCATACTCTCAAATCTCGCGGTGGTCATCTCCTGCGCGAAGGTGATACCGCCCGCCGCTTTGATCGCTCGCAAACCTAAGGCCCCATCCGACGCGGTACCTGACAGGATGACGCCGATGGCACTGCTGCCGCGGTCTGCTGCCAACGACCTCAGAAACACGTCGATCGGCATATTGGCGCCGCTGTCTGGCCGCGGCGGAGTCGTGAGCACCCCGCCGAAAATGCTCAGATTGTGTCCAGGGGGAATCACGTAAACGTGATCGGCTTCAGGGCGGGTTTCACCCTTCAATTCGGCCACCGGCATCTTCGTGGCTTTGGTCAGCAACTCCGTCAAAAGACTCGCGTGCCTGGGATCCAGGTGCTGAATCAGAACGAAGGCCATGCCGGTATCGGCCGGCAGGTTGTTGAGCAACTCCGTGAACGCCTCAAGGCCGCCAGCGGATGCTCCCACGCCCACAATCCGGGGGGCAGCCGAAGGTTGTTTGTCGTCGGTCAGCCGGCCGACCGACGGAGGAGAATCAGCCGCCGGAACGAGGCTTCTGCGCCGCCTGTCGACCGGCCTTTCCGCGGCTGTCCTTCTCTTCGGGCGCCTCGACTCACGGGGACGCACGGAACGCGGGAGCTCGCCAATTTTGGAGTCGCCGGTCTTCTTAAGCAAGTACCACCATTTCTTTCCCGCCGCGCCGAGTACGAGACAGACGCCTTGTAAAACCGCTTCCTTACGTCGTGGCGCGAGGTCTTTCTAGCAGTCCGACGGAAAAACCAATTTCAGGCCACAGATAAACGTAGATCAACGATAACTCCTGCGTTTTCTATCTGCGTCCATCGGTGTCCATCGGCGGCCAACCCTTTTCCCGCAAACTGCTAGGCGGATCGGGAACCTTCCAGCACGTCCTTGATGGTCCGGCCAATCTCCATAAATTGATCCAGGCCTGAAGGTTTGGTGATGAATCGGGACATCCCCAGGCCTTGGAGCAACACCTCATCCCTTCCGGACTCGGAAGAACTCCAGACGCACACGGGAATACCGGCGAGGTGGCTGGCGCTCTGAATCTCCCGTAAGATGTCTGAACCGCTGTATTTGGAGAGATTCAAGTCCACCAGAATCAGGTCGGGAACCCGCGCTTCCGCGTAGTTGCCCTCCCGGTGGATAAATGCCAGGGCATCAGTTCCACTCAGCAGGTGAACCAGTTCGAATGCCAGATTTTGCCGAGTCAGTGCCCGATCGAGAAGAAAAACGTCTGAGTCGTTGTCTTCAATTACGAAGATCCGCGCAGCACAAGAAACCGAGGCCTGTTCCAAGCTTGCTCCCGAGCGGCGATTCATCGCCGTCTATTTTTATTCTATTACCTGGTGGCCCCGTACTTGTGGGTTGACGTCCACCGTGGCGTCGAACGGCGAACCGCCTTGCCGGTCAGGTAATGGCACGTTTGCCGCCATTTTGAATCCCCAGTGTTCTTTGGGGGAAAGTAACGGGGACCGGCCCGTTCATGCCTCGCGGCTTATCCAAAGCTGCATTTCGTCAAGGCAGATTCTGCACCTCTACAAGCCTTGTTTCGATCCCGTCCGCCTGACTCGCCGACCCGCGACGTTTGGCCAGGGCCGTGCACATGTCAACGCGACCGTTCAAAGAGGAGTTTCACAATGGCAAGCAATCTGTCGGTGCTGGGAATCTATCCGGACCGCACTACCGTCTCGGATGCGATCAACGTCTTGCAGAAAGCCGGGTATCGGGCAACAGATATCTCGGTCCTGTCGTCTGATAACCAGGGCTCCAAAGATTTTGGACTCGAGCCGGGTACCAGGGCTTTAGAAGGCGCGGCAACCGGAGCGGCAGCAGGCGCGGCCATCACGGCAGCATTGGCCTGGTTGGTTTCCGTTCAGACCGTAAGCCCCTCCAGATTTGCCTTTCTCGCGACGGCCGGACCCTTGTTGGCCGCCCTGGCCGGAGCCGGTGTCGGTGGGGCTCTGGGTTGGATCTTGGGCCTGATCGCCGGCTCGCGCGTGACCCAATATATTGCCCGGCGGTACGCCGGAAGAATCCGGCGTGGCGGCATCCTCCTGAGCGTTCACTGCGACGGTGCGGAGTGGTGTCATCGGGCGATGAAAACCTTGAAAGACACAGGCGCCCGGAGTATTTCCTGCGCGAAGCAGTCGGCTGCCGACTACGGCACCACGGACAAGCCCACCGAGAGGTCGCCGATTCTCGTAACCGATCGTGTCGTGGTACCCGCCCCGCCTCCCGGGGATTACGTCGCGGTTGAGCCTAAAGAATAGGGGCGAACCGGTCCGGATCCTGCTTTCATCGCCGAGGGCGCCGAGGCGCTGAGAGAGAACGACAAAAGGGAAAGCACGGCAGGGGGAAAGTCGTGGCGTCGCTCGATTCGGGCAAGTCCGCCGAGGAGGGCCGAGAACGCAGAGAAGACCACTTGTTCACGGCGGCCCACCTTGTACTCGGGAAAGGAGCTTACGGCGCGAAACCAGCGTGTGATCGGAGCCCAGGTGAAGGGCGCTTCTCGTAAACCAGTGGGTGATCTGCTTGTGCACCCGCTTTAGAATTACCGAGGAAGACAGGAGCTGCCGGAACGAAAAGCATGCCGACGCAGTCGGAGCCAAGCCGTCCGGTAGCCACCCGGTTTTACGAACCCGGAACTGTGGATTGATGAAGTTCAACATCGTGATTGCGGAAAATTCGCCGGCCGGGAGTAGGCCGATGAGGATTGGCCCCGGAGTCTCATGGCTACCAATGAAAGCGTTGCCGCAGATTTGCCGGCAGGCATCCAGTGAATGGATCAACGACAGTGCGCAGCGCCTCGGCGCCTCCGTCGCCTTTTATACCCTGCTGTCCATGGCTCCGTTGATTGTCATTGCCGTGGCTGTGGGGGCGGCGGTATACGGGCAAGAGGCCGCCCAGGGACGGCTCGCGTGGGAAATCCGCGGCCTGGCCGGACCTGACATCTCCCGTGTGGTTCAGGGAATCATCCGCGGTGCCAGCAGCCCCCGAACCGGCATGATCGCGACGTTGGCGGGCATGGCGACCCTGGCCTTTGGGGCCTCTTCCATTTTTGTGGAACTACACGACGCAATGAACCTGATCTGGAAGGTCCCGCGCCAGCAGGATAGAACCACCGGCGCCACGCTCATCCGTCTGATCCGCGATCGCTTCTATTCATTCTTGACTGTTTTGGGCACGGGATTCCTGCTGCTTGCTTCGCTGGTATTGAACGCTTGGGTAGCGGCGATGAAGATCTCCGTGCCGCGAGTTGTGACTTTCCTGATATCGTCGTTGATCATAGCCGCGCTGTTTGCGGCGCTTTACAAGATCGTGCCAGACGTTCGCTTGAAGTGGAGCGACGTAGCACTTGCCGCGGCCATCACTTCGGTGCTGTTTACGGTCGGCAAGCAGCTCATGGGGCTGTACTTTGCGCATACCAGCTTCGAATCGACCTACGGCGCCGCGGGTGCGCCGATTGTCATGCTGCTTTGGGTGTATTACTCGGCACAACTGTTCTTCTGGGGAGCTGAGTTCAGTAAGGTGTACACAAGGACGGCTACCGGCCCGATTTGAGAACACCGGGAAACTAACGAAGATTCAGCGAAAAGATTAGAACCAGAAGACCGCTTGCTCGCACGCAGCTCGTTGCCTTTACCTTTTGGAGATCCCGCGACTTGGAGATCCGCGAGCGGCAAGTCGCAGACCTGCGAGGCGGGAAGCGTGATCCAGGAGTTGCCTTTATTCAGTGCAAGTGCGATAGGGCCGAGAGCGCAGCCGGGCCACTCCCCAGTTTGGTGTCCGACGTGCAGTTCATTATTCGAAAGTTCAAGACATGCCTTGAGTAAGCTGTGTAATCCGCATATCCGCTTGGAGTGATTCTCTCTACTACCTCCACCACACAAGATCAATCACCACGAGAGAAAGCCGGACATGAATTTACACATCGACCAACGGGAAAATGAAGGCATCGTCATTCTTGATTTGGAGGGCCCCATTACGTTAAACCACGGAGATTTGGAACTGCGCGACAGGCTTCCTGCATTGCATCAATCCGGCAAGGTGAATATCGTGCTGAATCTCAAAGGCGTCAGCCACATTGATAGCTCCGGACTCGGGACGCTGGTCTTTGGACTCGCCAGGTTGCGCAAGGCGGGTGGAAGTCTGGCGCTGGTGGGCCTCAATCGTTCACATGTGGAATTGCTGCTATTGACCAGGCTGGCCATTGCCTTTGAGCTCTTCGAGAATGAACAGGATGCCGTCAACAGCTTCTTCCCCGAGAGAACTGCGAAGCGTTTCGACCTCCTTAAATTCGTGGAGCACAAGGAGGAGCACAACGTGATCAACGGCGCAGGGTCCGCCATCAGTTGGTAGAATACAATCGGATGCCCCGACCGCATGTTGTTTCGGGCCGGATCCTCATCGTTGATGACGACGAGCGCCAGCGTGCTGCGCTGGTTTCCATACTGTCCGAAGGCGGCTTTGAAACGCAGGTCGCAGCCGACGGCGGCGAAGCGCTGGAACGGCTCGACGCATTCAACCCAGACGTGATCGTCGCGGATTTGGTGATGCCGCGCATGGACGGCTTTGAACTGCTCCGGAAACTGAAGGAACGGGGAGACCTCACCCCGGCGATCGCGTTGACCGGCTTCGGCAGCATGGATAAAGCTCTCACCGCGGTCCACGACCTGAATGCCTTCTGGTTCCTGGAGAAGCCGGTGGAACCGCGCGCTTTCAAAACCCTGCTGGAACGTGCGATCCGCTTCAACCGGAGCCTGCAGAAAACCGGCGAGTTGAAGCGGGAGCTGAGCCTGCGCGGCGTATTGGGGAAGATGGTGGGAGTCTCACCCGCGATGCAGCGGGTCTTCTCGATCATCCGGCAAGTGGGGCCCACCACAGCTCCGGTATTGATCTGTGGTGAGAGTGGCACGGGCAAGGAACTGGTCGCGCGCGAGATCCACAATTGCAGCCCCCGCAGTGAAGGTCCTTTCGTCGCGATCAATGCAGCGGCCATGCCCGAGACTCTGATAGAGAGCGAATTATTCGGCCATGAGAAAGGCGCTTTTACCGGCGCGATGGAGCGTTCGGCGGGCTGTTTTGAGCAGGCTCAAGGCGGGACTTTGTTTCTCGATGAGATTGGCGAGATGCCGCTTTCCACGCAACCCAAGCTGTTGCGGGTCCTCGAGGACTTGCGCGTGCGCCGCTTGGGCGGTAAATTCGAAATCCCGGTAGACGCTCGCGTGTTGGCCGCGACCAGCCAGGAGTTGGGAACCCACTTGCGCGAGGAACTCTACTATCGGCTGAGTGTGTTTCAGATCCTGGTGCCGCCGTTACGCGAGCGGAAGGAAGATATTCCAGTGATCGCCGATGCCTTGCTGCAGAATCTGAACAAGAAGCACGGCACACGCGTGACCGGGATCGATCCCGAAGTGTTGAGCCTGTTTCACGAGTACAACTGGCCGGGAAATGTGCGGGAATTGCGGAACGTTTTGGAGCGGGCCACCATTCTGGCGGCCCGGGAGTTGATCCGGCTGGAGGATTTGCCTGTCCCCGCGTTCAATGTGAACTCCAGGCGGAGTCCTCGCCAAGCCCCGGTCACCGAGGCTCCAGCCCTGCTCCAGCCCGGGCGGCCGCTCATCCGAGTCGAGGATGATTATATTCAACTCACCCTCGATCATGTGCAGGGGAATCGCAAACTCGCTGCCAAGATGTTGGGGATCAGCCTGCGAACGTTGCAGAACCGAATCGCTGCCCTCCGCGAAGGCGCCAAGGCCACGACACCCGGGGCGTGAATCGCGCCCAGGTTTGCGAGCCGCCTTAGCCTGCGTCAGATTAGTGCAAGAATCCGCACACATAGGTGCAGATTCTGCACCTGTCGGAGTCGCCCCATCCGAGGTATTGGTGCGACTCTCGAAGCCGATCGGCCGGACTCGAAGCCGTTCCGATGTTCACCTTCGGGCTGGAGAACCGGCTGCAGGCTTTAGTGGCTATGGACGTGCAACCTGTGTGGCCTACTTATGGCAAACCGGCGATCGTTCGTGTCGAATTACCCCATCGAACTTCAATTGCATTACGACAGCCCGGAACTCGCCTCTGTGCAGGGATACGGGCGGACTCAGCGAATCAACAGCAAGTGGGTCGAGTTCGCGAGCGATCGGGATTTGCAGGTAGGACTCCGGGTTCGGTTGGTGCTCCCTTGGCCCGCTCAGTTGCCGGATGGTACTCGAATCAGTCTGTGGATGTATGGGCAGATCATACGATCTAGCTCTTGCCAGGTGGAAGCAAGGGTCTCCCGGCATGAGTTTCGAACCCTCGGGACCGCGTCCGAAGTTTTTATCGCTGGTCTGTTAATACGAAATTTGAGTTGAGAATCCCCCCCGTCGCGGCTTGAAAATCGAATACGATTGGCGTGACATTCCGCGGTGATCCTGGTCTAAGACTTGAGGTGCCGCCATGAGGGTCTGCGCTCATCATAGTGCGTTCGCGACCCGGGACGCGCTGCTGCTGTTATTGGTGGCCGCGGTGACTGGGTTTAGCCAGACGCAGAACCCGCCGAACCAGCGCATGGAGACGATCAGCCGGGCCTTGGGTGTCGAGTGCCTGTACTGCCACGTAGCGGATGGCTGGGCGCGGGACGATAAACCGCAGTTTGCGTTCGCCTCGCGCATGATCAAAATGCAGGACGGTCTGAATTCCGGGACGCTCAAAGACCTTGGCGGTGTCACCTGCTGGAGCTGCCACCGCGGTATGGCGAAACCGGCACGGATGCCTCGTGCAGGTTGGGAAGATCGCCTCGCGAAATGGCCTGAAAACCTCAAATTAGCGGGTGGCGACGCCCAAAAACCTGCTGAGCAAGTTTATCGGAACATTCAGTCCCTGAAAGGCTCTCCCGCGGGTGGACTCGCGATGACCATGAGTGTATTCGCCGCTGCGCTGGACGTCTCTTGCGACCATTGCCACACCGTCGGCGACTGGGGCTGGGACGCCAAACCCGCCAAACAGATTGCTCGTCGAATGTTAGGCCTTTTCTCCGAAATCCCGCACTATTTCGAGGGCGGCCGGCAGCCCAGCATGCAATGCTTCACCTGTCACCAGGGTTCTCCGAAACCGCAGCGCCGTCCGCCCGCGTGAAAAGCAACCGACCCCGCTCCTATCGAGCGGCCCTCAAGATTTCGGGCACATGATCGCCGTGGAGATCCTCCCAGCCGAACAACAGGGGCGGGCGATGAATGGCGAGTACTCCGGTTTCTTGCCGCCGCAACTTCCCGCCCAATCATGAGTACCGGGCCATCCCCAGTGGTGGGCGATCTCATGCTGGTATGCTGTGGCGGCAATCATCTTCCATTGCCGCGCTTCGAGAGGGGTCTTCCAGAACGAGTAGTTCCCGACATACACCGAACGTTCCGAATTGATCGATAACCCACCCGCGCTTTTCTGTGGATTGATGTCAATTGCCATGACGATGTCGTATTGAGCTGTCCGGAAGCCCCGGCTCTCTGCTGCGGCGCGAACTGAGGCAGGGCTGTGCGGGTCACCTACCTGAGCCGGATCGACCAGCAGGTTCGTATTCTCGAAGACGACAATCGGTTTTTCGAAGCCCCGGCTCTTCGCAAAAGCAACGTGCTCTTCGTTGATCTCCTTCTGTGCGTCTTCCCAAAAGCCAAGCGCATCCGCACTTACCGTTTCGGGGTACCGAAGCAGGACAACCAGCACTCGAATCGTACCGGCTGGCGCCAGCAGGACGTGTAATTCGTTCTTGTTGATGACGGTCCCCTCTTCAGACAAGTACAGGGACAGGACCCTGGTGCTGGTGCCTGTTCTGAGATACGCCGTCGTCGTGACGTGCCCTTCGCCTTTGCAATTGACTGCCTCCGGATTGTGATAGATCGCGGGGTATTCAATCATTACTCCGAACTCGCGTTGATACGCCGCTATGACGGCCTTTCGGATCGACGACGGCACTTCGGGAGGCGCCGCGGGAGATTGGCCGTGCAAAGCCATCGGCAACCATAATAGGGCGGCTAAGGCGAGGCAGGAGCCCCTTTCCTTTGCGGTGGTTGTCTTTCCTTGGCGGTGCATACAATGCAACGACCATATCATAGCCGGTATCGAGACGGAACCAGTGATTGTTCGTGGGGTCGATAGAACCGGGAGTCTGTTCTTATCGCGCGTCCAGCCGAATCGGTTTCACAAACGAGGCTATCCCGTTTTCTGAAATCCCGTATGCGACCCGCGTTCTACTTCAACGCCGAGGGTGGAATGTACCAGCACTGAGTCCAAACTCCAGCCGTCATGGGACGCTCCACCACACCATTCAGCGTGTCCATCGCCTCGATCACCGTCTTGCTGTCGCTCACAATTCCGATATGCTCACGGCCAACGGTGACGATATCTCCGGGCTTGGCTGCGGAGATCGGTTTCACTTCCACGAATCCGACACTCTTCGCCATCGTGGGTACCGCGAAGTGGTCGATGCTGTAATTGAAATTCATCTTGGCCGCTTCCGAGTAACAGAAATTCACCAGCCCGATGCAGTCGAAATGGCGCACTCCCACGCAACTCTCCCCCCAAATCGTGCTCGGGTCTGCGGATCGGTCCAGATTGCTGTTCGGACGCGGCCACCGGTATTTCGACGCCTCTGCGGTCTTTTTCTTGAACTCGCTCACTTGGGCTGCAGTCAGTCCCTTCAACTTCAGTTTTAGGGCGTCCTTGACCGGGATGTCCATCGCCAGCGACAGTTTCTGCACTTCGGGGAGACCGCATCGTCCCAGGCAGACGAGGTTGGCGTCGGTGAATGCCGAGAAGAGCATGGGAACGAAAGGGGCTTCTTTTCGGCCGTTCGGCTTGGAATCGTCACCCAGATCCGGAACGTTCGCGTGAAGCTGCGCCTTGCTGGGCCGGTACGACGCCCCGTCCGCTTTGCCCGGGCGGTTCCCGGCAGTGGCCCAGAGATAGTGAGCGCCGTCCGCTGCCTGCTTCTGCGCCAGGTCGATTGCCGCCTGTTTGATGTCCTCTTCAGCGGCCATGCCGTGTCTCCTTGTCTATCGATTGCTTCACACTAATAGCTGCGTAAAATCCGCGAAGAACTGAAACCAGCATCGTTGGCACGCGTATGAGTGGCGGAAACGCCCGAATTGGTGGTTGACGTGCGCGCCTCCCAGTCGTTTGTCTCTGGTGCAATCACTGAGCGAGCCGCGACGGTGAGAAGCTGTGAAAAATCCGGGAGCGCCTGCCCCACATACGATGAGGCATCGCTTGCTTACGCGCGCGGCTCGCAAGCGCACGTATCGCGCGAACGTATTGGGGTAGGTTACGAGCCGCGACGGTGAGCGAACCTGCGGCCGCCATTCCTATGCGACCTTTCGTCGCCTGGACCACAGCAGCGCGGCGACGCCGAGAATCCCAAGCGCCGGCAGTGTTCCCGGTTCCGGCGTGGCAAACGCCTGGACTTCATCGATACGGTCCCCGAGACCGTTCGCACTGCCCACGTCGAAGAGTAGAGTCTGGGTTCCCGCGGGCGCGTTGACGGGTAGATCGATGTACGCGTTTGTGGCGCCGGGGATGAGGTGATTCAAGGAAGCGGAGGTCAAGGCCATAGTAGGCACCAGGACGCCGCCGTTGCCGCCAGTGTAATTGCTATCGCCTGCGTTGATCGACAACGTCGAAAGCGTGGAGTAGTAAATGGTCAGGGAGGGAGGCAGGCGGACCAAATCATTAGGGCTGCTGAAGAAGCGGATATCGACGATCGGACTGTTGAAGCCGGTGATGACAAAGCGCTGGTCGGGGTCGCCATCAACGAAGATCAGGCCGTCATCCTGGTTGTTGGTTCCAGCACGATTGTCCACTGTGTCGGTGATTCCGCCCGTGAATCCGGCTCCGTCGATTGTCGAGGCGCCGAGATCGCTGCTGGGCAATAGTGCGAGCAAATTGCCGGGAGTCGTGATGTCGATCAGCGTGGCACGCGCGGTCGATTGCATGGACAGGAATGCCGCGGCCATCGCCACGATGAGAAAAGCTCGATTGCGAATGTGCATGGAAGTATTCGAGTCTACCGCGAGCGAGTGGCTTACGTCGAGCACAAGTCGAGTTGTCCCGTGACGTTCATGACAGATGTCGGAGCGCCGGATTTTCCGTGATGCACAGCTCAAATGGAATTGAAACGATAAATCGATCTCGTTTCTAAGTTTCGCCCTTCCGGCCACAGTCGCAGCCGCTTACCGCCAATTTCCATGCACCCTCTCAATCGATGTCGATGCCAATCCGCCCTGGCCACCTCGACATAGCGCCTTCCGCTCTAATTCGTCAAGTTTTCTCCGAAGATTTCGCAGGTATTGAATAAGAGAGCCTGATTTACTACTTTTCAGACTCCCCAATAAGAACTCACGAAAGGAACGGAGATTTCAAATCTCCTACGAAAAAGAATATGACCATCATCCACGTCCACGCGAGACGATTCACGAGGCTGCTGCAGTATGCCCTCATCGCCCTCGCGCTCACCAATTTTTGCCCTTCGCGCGTCATGGCGCAGGAGAACCATCAGCACATGACCCAGGCGGAACAGTCGCAGGCGGCTACGGACCAGCAGGCTGCCCTCATTAAGGTGGTCCGCCAGGCGACCGAGCGCTTCAAAGACGTTTCGGCGGCTGTCGCCGAGGGATACGCGTTGCAATTCGGCTGTGTCAGCGGCCCGGACTCCGGCGCCATGGGGCTCCATTACGTGAACGGGGCTTTAGTCAATGCCGGTGTAATCGACGCCACTCATCCACAGATCGTCATCTATGAACCGAAACCCGATGGAAGTCTGCAATTGATCGGCGCTGACTATCTGGTTCTTGCGGACGCATGGAACGCGAAGAACCAGGGGCCGCCCCAACTGATGGGACAACTCTTCCACCTGTTCGATGCCCCCAACCGCTTCGGTCTGCCGGCCTTCTACACCCTGCACGTCTGGGCCTGGAAGAAGAATCCGAGCGGTGCCTTTGTCAACTGGCATCCGAATGTTTCCTGCGAGTCGTTCAGCGGCCACTTTTAAGCTTCGACGCTCCCGAGGGGCAGGGGAGAGGCCGCGATTCTCCTGCCCCGCCCACGCGCGAAGCTCGCTTGCGACAGCGTGCCGAAGGAGGGGTGAGGAGCATAGACGCTAGTCCGGACCACTCCCTCACGGTCGCGGCTCGTAAGCTACCCAAATACCTTCGCGCGCATACGTGCGCTTTCGAGCCGCGCGCGTAAGCAAGCGTTCTTGAAATACGAGCCGCGCGCGTAAGCAAGCGTTCTTCGAGCTTCTTCCGCTGCTATTAGACGCTAATCCGCCGGCGTTCTGTCGTGACTTCCTTCCTCCACCAACTCAAAATGCTCCACGACGGGAAAGGGATCGTAGAAATGGTGTAAGAGCCGCTTCCATTTCTGATACTCCCCCGACTGCCGAAATCCTACCGTATGATCTTCGAGGCGCCGCCATTGGACCAGAAGTATGTATCGGTCCGGTGCTTCGAGGCAGCGCTGTAACTGGTGCCAGAGGTATCCGTCCATGCGCGCAATGATGGCCTGGGCCTCCGCGAATGCCTTTTCAAAAGCCTGTCCCTCTCCAGGACGAACGTTCAGCAGCGCAACCTCAAGAATCATTCCATCGCTCCGGCCCACTGGAACTCATCCCCACCAGGGCTCGCCCTCCGCTCGGTTAGCCTTCAGATACTCCTGGTTCAACTCGACCCCCAAGCCGGGATCGGCCGAGACCTTCATGTAGCCGTTTTGGATGACGATCGGATTCCTGGTCGCCCACGGAATCCGATCGGCGCCCGCCGCACACTCCATCCGCGGGCAGTTGAAAACCGCCGCAGCCAACTGCTGCGACGCCATATTCAACATCAGCCCACTCACGTTGTGAAGCGCAATCGGGATCCGGTACCGGGCTGCCATGTCCGCGATCATCTTGACGCCGGTGATTCCACCCGAATTGATGATGTCCGGTTGGAAGATGTCTACCGCCTGGTTCTGCAGGAAGGGAATCGCCCACTCGGCGAGTTCCATGTTTTCGCCGGTCATGATCGGGATTCGCGTGGCCCGCCGCAGAGCCATCCAACTCTCCGACCATTCCGGCGCCAGCGGATCTTCGAAGAATAGCGGATTGATGTGTTCTACCGCCTGGGCCACTTTGATGGCACTGGGGACGTCAAGCTCGCAGTGACAGTGCACGTCGATGCCGATATCGTCGCCGAATGCCTCGCGGGCCAGCGTGTAGGCCTGGTGAATCCGGCGCGCTTCCTCGGGACCGATACTCGGCGTGAACTCCTGCATGTTGATTCCCAGGGCGTGATGAATATCCACCTTGAACGCTTTGAAGCCGTGCGGATCCGATTTCCACCGCTGGGCCTGGTCGCGCCACTGCTCTTTGCTCAGGTAGTCGCCGCCAGTGGCGTGCGAGTACAGCAGGACCTCGTCCCGGAAGTTGCCGCCGAGCAGCTTCGACACCGGCTGGTTGAGAATCTTGCCCGCCAGGTCCCAAAGCGCCATATCGATTCCGCTCAGCACTTTGATCTCGCGCCGGCGCTGCGCGTAGGCATAGAACATGTTGTGGAAGTGCACCTGGATGGCGAGAGGGTCTTTGCCGATCAAAGCGAGATTCGGCAGGCGTCCGGCGCCGTTATAGGCAGCGATCACGGACCTGGCGATCGGGCCGGCGGTGTTGCACTCGCCGTACCCGGAGAGGCCGGCGTCTGTGAGGACCCGGATCAGCGTACGCCCGTCCTTGAGTTGCAGTCCCTGGATCGCAGTGATCTTGCTGAGACCCTGCGCGGGAGCGGCCAGCGCCCGGAAGGCCGCGAACGAAGAGCCGACTGGCATGGCTAACGCAATTTGGAAGAAGTTTCGCCGTGTCATTCGCATTTCCTTTAGTAAAGCAGGCGCGATACCTGTTTGTGACACTTGCGCAGCTAAAGACGTCGGGCTGGGCGTCAGGTTTCGTAAGGATGTGGCGGGTTATGCGGGTCGTTGGGGTCGGGCCGGGCGAAATCCGGGGCCCGCGTAGTCCCGTTGAACGGCTTGGCCGCCGCGACCGTGCCTCCTCCCGCCCCCGGCTTGGTGGGGACGACAGTCGCAAAGAAGTAAAACGGTTTGGGTGTGAAGGGCGTTCCGACTACCAGTGACTTATCGCCAATACGGAAGCTGTCACCGGATCTGGTCAGCGGCGTGCGGTTGTTCTGGAGTTCGAAGGTCGGACCGAAACCGAAATTCGCGCCGCCATTTTGACTGACGAATTCCAGAAGATAGTTGCCCTGGTAGAGCACCGCTCCGCTGGAGGTGCTCTGGATGGCCAATCCGACGGCGTTGACTCCGAAGTCTGCCGCGACCACTGTGGTTGGCCTGGCGGGACTGCCGTTGATCAGGACTTTCAGGTCGCTGAAGTTGGGCAGGCTGGGCGGTAAGTTCAGACCGAGCTGAAACTCGATCGGTCCCTGATTGAGGGGCACGCGAGTGCCGCTGGTCATGCCTTGCACCGGCAGTTGGTTGGATGTGGTGTTGGCAGGCCCGATAGCCGTTACGCTCACAACGTACGGAATTCCCGGAGACAATCCTGTAACGGTGTGAGTCTGGATATCTCCGTCAACTGCGGCGATCGCGATCGGAAGATCCGGAGTGGGGGGCGGGACGAGCCCAATTGTGTACCCGGTCGCGCCTTGGACCGATTTCCACGTCAGTGTCAGCGTATGATCGGTCTGCCCAGCCACCTGCACGAGCGGCGCATCCAGGCGTATATCGGGAAGGATGGTGATTCGAATTTTGTCGCCTGCAGTGAGTGCGTAAAGCGGGCTGGAAGCGTCCAGCCGGTCGCTGAAGGGATGGCCGTACGCATCCGACAAGTAATAGATCAGGGCGGCGTACGGGTTATAGAATCCGTCATTCTGTACGGGCGCCCCGCCGAAAGGGTATGGATACGGCAGCACTACCGTGCCGTAGAGCGCGTCAATATCGCCGCCCGGCGCGACGAATCTGCTATTGGGGTAACCGAAGTTGAGCGCAGCTTGTATGTCCCCCACAAGGGAGCCGTACGCGGTGCCGTTGACATAGTCGACCTTTTCCTGCACGTTATTCCCGGTAAACGGATAGCCGTCGATGGTGTAAGAATCCCGATTGGGGACGCAGCCATAGATGAAGAAATCCATCGACTTGCCCGGCTGTCCCTTGGGGAAATGGATCGTGACCTTCGCGTCTTTGGAGAGCTTGGGTAGCTGCGATGGAGGGTCGGGCGGGGCGGCCGTCGTGGTGCCGGTGCAAACGACGTCAAATCCGTCATTGCCGTCCTTTTGCACGACCCCAGTGTAATGATAGCCGCCGTTCTGTGCGCCGTTGACCTGGATCGTGGTCCCTACCAGGCTCGTCAGATAAGCTTCAAAGCTGGGGTAAGGAGCGGAACTGTTTTTGGCGATGTCCGCCGCGGCGATAGTTTTGGGTGAGAGGATGCGCAGAAACTTGGAAAAGTCGGGGTTCCGGGGAGCAAAAGCTGCGCCATCGACGGACCGGATCCAACCGGTGCCCGAGGACATGTCGGTACTCAGCCCGGCCAACATTTGCAACAGCGTCGGCGTGGAGGCGTAGAAACTCTTGGTCTGCAGCGGGTCGGCGGTGGTAAGGTCGCTCGCGTGGAAGACTTCCACTTGAAGAGGGATCCCGTAGAAATCGATTGAGGTGAGGTTGCCTCCGCCTGCCTTGCCTGCGGAATTATAGCTGATCTCCATCTTGTCGAACCGATAGTTCTCATTCTCCGTGGGGGCCGCGCCGTTCTTGAACTCGACCGCGGTGTTGTAAGAGAAGTTGACCTGGCCCGCGACCACATTCTGGATCACAAACGAATAGACCGGATGCGGCTTCCCCGTGAACGGCGAGGTCACCGTCGCACCGGCCACTGCTCCCAGCGAGGAGAGCGTCACGCCCTTGGAGTTGACATTGGAAATCAGGGTGGACGGGCCTGTAACCACCAGGTTGCCTGGTTGGGGGGTGCTGAGAAGGACGAATACAACGTCGTCGCTCAACCCGCTGTCGTTGACGATCTCAACGGTCACCTGATTGGGGGTGTCCGCGGCGGCCGATACGGCTTCGTGCGCCGGCGCGCTGGTGAGTGGCTCAGGATTGTCCATAGTGGGGTTGTGGAAGCAGGCCCAAGTATATCGCGGCCTACGCGGAGCGACGTCACCCACTGAGGGCGCTGGCTCGGCCAATGACAAATTACCCGCGCATCTGCTTCCAGTTGGCGATGCACTTCTCGGCCGTTTCGATGGGCGGGAACCTGCTACCTTCCTGCTCGATCAGGTAGTACTCCACGCCGCCCGTGGATTCCGCCGCGCGGAAGATCTCTTTCCACGGCGAAACACCTTCGCCAAACAGCACCTGGTAGCCTTTGCCTTCGCCCGGTCCCCAGTCCTTGCAGTGCAGGGAATTGATCCGGCCCGGATTTGCATTGATCCAAGCCACCGGGTCGGAATGCATCTCCACACATGTTCCCACGTCGAGTTGCAGCATGAAGTCCTTCGGGGTGTTCGCCGCGATCACTTCGATAGGCCGCTTTCCGTCGAGCGGCGTGAACTCCGTCTGGTGATTGTGGTAGCCGCCGCGCATACCCGCAGAGCGGTACTTCTCGCACGCGGCAGTGATGGTGTCGCCCAGTTTCTTCCAGCTATCCAGGCCGGGCTCCATCCGTCCAGCACTGGCCATTACGATAAACCTGGCGCCAAGCGCGTGGTTCAGCTCGATTGCCTTCGCGATCCCATCGCCCATATAGGCATTGATGCCATTGTGGGTAGAGTTGCAGCGGATGCCCAGATCGTCCATCAGCTTCTTGACTTCCTTGGCATAGTCTGTCGTCCAACTGAAATAGGGCGAGAAGAACTCCACTACTTCGTACCCCATTTTTGCGACCGCGGTGACGGTGCCCTTCAGGTCTTTTTGCAAGTCTTGACGGACCGAATAGAGCTCCAGACCGACCGGAATGTGCCTGCCTTGCGGCGCGGCCACCAGCGGCGCTGCGGCGGCCGCAGCCAGGAAAGACCGGCGGGAGATCGAGCCTTGCGATGCCATATGGAAGAACCATATCACACTGGCGCCGATGGTATCCTGAACGTAGGGACAAGTGATCCACCGAATACCACTCCGCCGTGCCGGAGCTATCCTCGCGGGAAGTTGCCTGCTGATCACTGCGGTCTACGCTTTCCAGCGGCCTTTCAAAACCTATCCCGGCGTGGAGTATGGCGAGAACTTCCCGATCCCTCCCGACTACCAGGTGAACGGCGAGTGGACCTTTGCCCGAATCAAATACCCGCCCGTGGGCCGGTATTACGGCGGATTCGAGCTGTACGGCGGGTGGAAAGAGGGCGGCTCCAACTGGACGATGGACTATCCGCGGTCGGACCGACACATCTCCGCGGCACTCCGACGATTGACCCGAATCCAGGTGCGCTCCGTGGAGCAGGTCGTCGACCTCGATGACGGCGATCAGTACGACTGGCCCTTCCTTTACGGCGTCGAAGTGGGCCATTGGGATCTGACCGACGAACAGGCCAAGGGCTTGCGCGAATTCCTGCTGCGCGGCGGATTCTTCATGTGCGACGATTTTCACGGCGCCATCGAGTGGGACGTCTTCTACGCCAGCATGCGCAAGGTCTTTCCCGACCGCACGCCGGTAGACATTGCCAATTCCGACGCCATTTTCCACTCGATTTACGATCTTTCGGAGCGCTACCAGGTGCCGGGCGCGCTGTACCTGGAAACGGGATTGACCTACGAAAAGGGCGAGACCGGCAAGGATCCGCACTGGCGCGGAATTTATGACGATACGGGCCGCCTGATGGTTGCCATCTGCCACAATATGGATCTCGGCGATTCGTGGGAGCACGCCGACAATCCGGCCTACCCCGTGAAATTCTCGGACCTCGGAATTCGCATCGGCGTGAATTACGTGGTCTACGCAATGACGCACTAGTCCGGACGCACGAATCGAGAAAAGAGGACTGATGACCTGGAGTTCCTTCGGGGCGATCGTGATGGCGCTGGGCGTAGTTCTGGGAGCGTTCGGCGCTCACGGACTGCGCGGCCGCCTGGATGCCTATTCCATGAGCGTGTACGAGAAAGCTGTCTTCTACCACTTCATCCACGGATTAGGCTTGCTGGTGGTCTCTTTCCTGCCAAAGACTGGCACGTTCTCGGAGTTCGCCACCAACTGGGTGTGCGGTCTGCTGCTCGCCGGAATCGTGATCTTCTCCGGCAGTCTTTACCTGCTGGCAGTGACTGGCAACCGCATGTTGGGGGCGATCACGCCGATCGGCGGCGTTTGCTTTATCGCGGGATGGCTGGTGTTGGCGTGGTTCCTGCTACCGCGGCGGTAATCGGGCACGCTCACTGAGCCATCACCATTTGCCCTGAAGATTGCCGGAACGACGGCAAGCACCTGAGCGATGGCGAAGGCAGAGGCAGGGAATTACGACAGAGTGATGACGGGCAGGTTCACCGACCTGCCCCCGGGGACCAATCAGGTCTACTGCTTGTCAGGAGTTTTGCACTTTGCCAGCGAATGGTCGTTGGCGGCATAGCACTTACCCATTTCGTTCAGGTTCTTCGCCATCGCCTCCTTGGCTTCTACCTTGCCGTGGCAATCCGTGCACTTTTTGAGCTTTTCTTTCTGCATGTATTCGGGCTTACCGTAAGAGGCGGTGGTGCACAGCATAAACCCAGCCATCAAAACAGCCGCGGGGAAAGCTACTTTCAACGTGCGCATCTGAATCTCCTTCGCTCCTCAGGTTATCGTATCCTGAGGTCTGAATATCCTTAAAAAGATTATATCGATCGCCGTCGAGATTTACAACAACCTGTGGAAGACAGAACAAATTATGGATTCGCACCTGACGGATCCAAGCTCCGCCAGAGATACCAGCTCGCCACCGTGCAGTAAGGGCGCCACCGAGCCGCAATCGCTTCCATTTCAGCAGGCAGCGGCAGCTCGGCCAATCCGTAAGCTTTGCGAACCGCGGTGCGAATCCCCAAATCGCCGGTGGGCAGCACATCGTGGCGCCTGAGGGCGAAGATCAGAAACATGTGGGCCGTCCAGACGCCGATTCCCTTCACCTGGGTCAGATGTTCGATCACCTCGGCGTCCGTAAGCGATCCGAGTTCGTCGAACACCACCCGGCCGTCACGCGTGTGCCGGGCCAAGTCCCGGATGTAAGCGGTCTTCTGCGTGGAGAGTCCCAGAGTGCGCATCCGGGATGGGCGCAGCTTGAGGATGTTCTCCGGAGTTAACTTTCCGCCACAAGCCTTCAACACGCGGGCGAAGATGACGCTCGCCACCCGGCCGCTCAACTGCTGGTAGACGATTGATCTCACAAGTGTTTCGAAGTCCGGGTCGCGAAATGTGATCTGGTATTCGCCTACCCGGTCGATGATCTCGGATAAAATAGGGTCCGACTGTCTGAGGTGGAGAATGGCTTCCTTCATGTTGAAACAATCGCGCGGGGGGATACGTCACCCCTATTGTATCCGGATGAGACCACTGCTTCTTTTTGCCATCAGTGCTGCGCTCCTGGCCCAGCCCTCCAAACAAACCAAGGCGCCTCCCAAGCCCGCTGAGGCCGTCGACCAGGATCAGCCGATCAAAGTGGACGTCGACGTGGTCAGCATTCTGGCTTCCGTCCGCGACAAGAAAGGAGCCCTGGTCCCCAACCTGGAGAAGAACGATTTCACTGTCCTGGAAGATGGTAAATCTCAAGAAATCAAGTACTTCACCCGAGAGACAGATCTCCCGCTGACGATTGGCCTGCTGGTGGACGTGAGCGGCAGCCAGCGCAACCTGATCGACATCGAGCGCAACGCAGCGTCACAGTTTTTTGCGCAGGTGCTGCGTAAGAAGGACGAAGCTTTTCTGATCCAGTTTGGCGAAGAGTCGGAATTGTTGCAGGATTACACCACTTCCCTCCGCCTGCTGAACGAAGGGTTGAATCAGTTGCGGGTCAGTTCCGGTGTGGGCGGATTGCATCCCGGGCCGGTGCCGACTGCCGGGGGACCGCGCGGGACGGTGCTTTATGACGCGATTTACCTGGCCGCCAACGAAAAGTTACGGACCGAGGTCGGGCGCAAGGTAATCGTGGTGATCACGGATGGAGTGGACCAGGGGAGCCGTCTTTCGATTAATCAGGCGATCGAAGCCGCCCAAAAGGCGGATGCGGTTATCTACAGCATCGACTACTCCGATCCCAGCGCATACGGCGGTTACGGAATGGTGTTCGGTGGGGGTGGGGGCGAAGGCTATCTCCGCAAGATGTCCGATGAGACCGGGGGCCATGTTTTCAGAGTGGACCGCAAACACCCCCTCGACGATGTGTTCAAGCAGCTGCAGGAAGAGATGCGCACCCAGTATGCCATCGGGTATACGCCAATCAACGACACCAAAGATGGCTCCTACCGCAAGCTCGACATCAAGACCAGCAACAAAGACCTGAAGGTGCAAGCACGCAAGGGCTATTACGCGGTCAAGCCCGAAAGTCGCTAAACAGCTTCGCCCGCCGGCCGCTGGCGTTTCTGGAAGTATTGCTCCACCGCCTCTCGCAGGGGCGGCATGGGAGCCAGTCCGGCGCGCTCCATCTTGCCATTGGAAAGTGCGGAATACTTGGGACGGCGCGCCGCGGTGCGGTACTCCCGCTCATTGGTGGCTTGTAACACGGGCTCCACGCCGGCAACCTGGAAGATGGTTTTTGCGAAGGTGAACCACGAGGTCGGCGTTCCTCCACCAATGTGAAAGACGCCGGAAAGACCCTTGTCGACCAGATCGATGGTTCGTGCGGCGAGAAGGGGAGCAAACGTGGGGGATGCGAAATGATCTTCTACCACGCGGATCGGGTTCCGGGAACCGGCCAGGCGCAGCATCAGTTCCACGAAATTGCCGCGAGCGGTAGTCAGTCCGCCGGGACCATAGACTCCCGAGGTCCGCACCACCAGCGCCCGGTCCAGGTAGGCTTGCGCGTAGAGCTCTCCAGCCAGTTTGGACACCGCATAAGCGCCTAGGGGATGGGTAGGATCTTCCTCGGTATAAGGCCGGTTGGAAAGGCCATCAAAGACATAGTCCGTGGAGAAGTGCACGAAGCGGGCGTCCACCTGGCGGCAGGCCAACGCCAGATTGCGGACTGCCAAGGCATTCACCAGGAACGCGGCCTGCGGCTCTTTTTCAGCGACATCCACCTGATTGTAGGCCGCGGAGTTGAGGACGATCTCGGCCTCGTACCGGGCCAGTGCCTGTTCCACGGCGGTGGCGTCGGTGATATCGACCTGGGTCCGATCCCAGCCAGTCACCAAGTACCCGCGAGCCTTCAATTCCCTGACCAGTTCTACGCCAAGCTGGCCCGCGGCCCCGAAAACCACCGCTTTTCTATCCATAAGAACACACAGGATAGCGCATCCTTGTAACCGGAAACGGACTGCTCACGTTTTATTAGTCAGCAAGGGATGGTTGGTATGATACCGTCCTCGTCTCCCTAAGGTAGGAGGTGGCCGATGAAACGAGTGATCCAACGTGACCTGATGCGCGGTCACCTAGCGAATCGTGCCGGACTGTTACTGCTCCTGAGCCTGTTGATGGTGCTCGCGTGGTCTGTGATTGACGGAGTGCGCCATCTCCGCTCCTGAGGCGTCTTCGGGAATGAAATCCCGGAGCCGCTTGTGCAGCTCCAAAAGGCCGCACAGCATCTGGTCCATCTGCACGCCGATCAGGTACGAAGTGCCGTCATGGTACCGGCAGTAAACCGCCTCTCCGAGCACCATAGCATCGTCCACCTCCAACTTGAGCGCACTCCCAGGGGGAACCGGACTCGGAACTTCTATCGCCAAGCCTCTTCCGGAGGCATTGCAGATTCTCGCGGAAAGCTGCCTCTCCTGCTCTCCCAGCACCGTCACGATAACAGGTTGATCGGCTACAAAACGGGGCTCACGACGTTGGTCCATACCTGCTTATCGGCCGGAAATGGAGCAAACAATAGGATCAAAAACCGGTTTCCAGAAGATCTTCAAGCGAGACAGCGACCGGCTGCGCGCCGTGCCGGACGCTGCAGTTGAGGAGACCGGATGTCATCCAGGCGCAGCGTTGGGCCGCGCTTCGCAAATCGAGCAGCAACGGACGGGCGGGGTGGCCAGCTTCCAGGGTCGAAATCGATGTCGTCACGCTGCTGAGGATGACCGTCAGCTCATCGTTCAGATCGTGCGCGGCAGCGGCGGCGACGGCCCAGACGCGGTCGGAATTCATAAGGCGTTCCACGCCCAAATAGTAACTGGCGGGGATTGCGGGACAGCCTGGCGGAACTGCATAAGTATTTTCAATTCTATGAGTAAGAATACTTTGTATGGGCGTGACCGAAACACTCTGCCCTGCACCGGACAGCCTGTCCGCGGCTCCGGGCCGCAGAGTGACAGCTTGTCTGCCGAAGTCCATCGTCCAGTAGTTAACTCCTTGCCGGTCAAGCATCGCGAGTTGGACCTCGTCGTGCTTTCCCGAGACCATGCATGCACAGCCAGACCGGATTGTTTTCGTCACCGAACAACCTATCCGGATTGCAGGACTCCGCGAATTGCTGGGCCACGCCGGGTTGACTGCGGAACTTTCAGTCCTCACGCCGGACGCGCTGGCCTGGAACCCCCGGCCGGAAGAGTTCTGCCTGGTACTTCTGGATGGAGAATTCCGGCAGCCGTGGGAGACCATCGTCTGCGCCCGGCAACTGGCGCGCATGTCACGCTTTGTTTGGCTCCTGACGGAGATCACTCCGCAAGCGATTCACGCCGCGCTGGGAGCTGGTCTCCACGGAGTCCTGTCGACGTCGCTGCCTTTGAAGGAAACCTGCCAGGCTCTGGTATCGATCTGGCAGGGCGAGTGCCAGTTCCGCTACGGCAACGAGCACGCGCCTAAAATGCGGGCCGGATTGGCTGGTGAGGCCGGACTTCCGGTGTGGACTAAAGCTTTGCGGAATGCGGCGCTCACCGGGGAGCGGACATGGTAATTCCGATCCGCGCCGCAGCACCGCGCCATTCCGCCGTGGGGCCGGATCCAGGCCCCACCGGATTACCGGTTCCGGATCGCCGCCAGGAACCGCGGTTTGCCACCGACGGCTCGTGTGGCACCGCCATGATCATGGGAAACCCCGACTCGCGTACTCTCTGCAAGATCGTGGACGTGTCTCGCGCCGGGATGCGCATCCGGGTCAACACGCCCTTTCCAGTGGGTACGCAACTGCATGTTCAGTGGGGAGAGCAGTTCTTTGTCGGCGATTGCTGTCACCAATGCGAAAAGGGCGATGGGCATATCCTGGGTCTTAAACTGGTCGCTTCGAACTACACGGAACTGCCGGGCAAGACCAGTTTCGCCTTGGGCCGTTTGATGGCCTTCTGCCGCGCGAGCATGGGTCGATCAATCGAGGAGTTTCGCTCGCGCAGCGCTCCGGTCAGTCCCATTCCTTTCCCCCGTGATTTCTCCTCCTGACCCGAACACATTTGTCGGCCGGCGTGTTCCAATGAAATGGAGAGAGTCCAGCCGAAATGAACGAATTCCCCCCGGGATTTTTATGGGGCGCAGCTACGGCTGCGCATCAGGTAGAAGGAAACAACATCAATAGCGATCTGTGGGTGCTCGAGCATACCGATCCCACATTGTTTGTCGAGCCCTCCCTCGACGCCTGCGATCATTACCATCGATTCGCCGACGATATCCGGCTCTTGGCTTCGTTAGGGCTGAACACCTATCGTTTTTCGATCGAATGGGCGCGCATCGAACCGGAGGCCAATCACTTTTCCCGCACTGCGCTGGAGCACTACCGCCGCATGTTGGCAGCCTGTCACGAGAACAACGTCACGCCGATGGTGACTTTTTATCATTTCAGCTCGCCCCGCTGGTTTGCGGCGAATGGAGGATGGGAGCGGTCCGTGGCGGCTGACTTTTTTGTCCGCTACTGTGAGCGCGCCGCCAGGCACCTGGGCGATCTGATCTCATTCGCGAGCACCTTCAACGAGCCCAATCTGCCGATGCTGCTGCGCTGGATCAAGAACATCGATATTCCCTTCACCACGGTGATGCGGATGCGCAGCCGGGCGGCCAAGGCGGTCGGCTCCGATCGTTTCGGCTGCTTCTTTCTGGGCGACGGACCGAAACTGCAGAGCATCATGATCGCGGCGCACCATCGCGCGCTGGAAGCGCTGAAGTCGGGGCCGGGGAGCTATCCGGTCGGCGTGAATATCGCGATTCAGGACGAGCAGGCGGTGGGTCCGAAGAGCAGCCGCGACAAGAAGTGCGCCGAGGTGTACGATTCCTGGCTGGCCGCCGCAGCCGGCAGCGATTTCCTGGGAGTGCAGAGTTACACGCGCTGCCGTGTCGGCCAGAAGGGCGACCTGGGACCGGAGCCCGGCGTGGAACTCACGCAAATGGGCTACGAATTCTGGCCGCAGGCACTCGAGCCATGCATTCGCTACGCCAGCCAGCGGGCCAACGTTCCGATTTACGTCACCGAGAATGGCGTCAGCACGGAGGACGATTCCAAACGCATCGAGTACACCAGGCAGGCGCTCGCGAGTCTGCTGCGCTGTTTGGCGGATGGCATCGACGTGCGCGGTTACATCCACTGGTCGCTGCTTGATAACTTCGAGTGGATCATGGGGTACCGTCCCAAGTTCGGGCTGGTAGCGGTAGATCGGAAGACACAGGAGCGGACCGTCAAGCCGAGCGCGCACTACCTCGGTGAGATAGCGCGAGGCAATTGCCTGCCTGACTTGGCGAGCGCGCTCTAGCAAGTTGTTGCAAAGGCAGAAGAGCGCTTGCTTACGCGCGCGGCTCGCAGCGCGAAAGGCGCCAGTGGATGCTTGCTGACGGGTATGGCTCGATCAACGCTTGCTTACGCGCGCGGCTCGCAAGCGCGAGTCGCAAGCGCGAAATGCAAGCGCGAAATGCAAGCGCGAAATGCAAGCGCGAAACGCAAGCGCGAAACGCAAGCGCGAAACGCAAGCGCGAAATGCAAGCGCGAAATGCAAGCGCGAAATGCAAGCGCGACGCGCAAGGGCGAAACGCAAGCGCGAAACGCAAGCGCGAAACGCAAAGGGCGAAACGCAAAGGGCGAAAACGTGCCAATGAACGCTCCCATTCGGGTGTGTTCGCTACGAGCCGCGACCGTAAGGGAGCGTAACTGGCCGGAACTTCTCTCGCACACGTTCAGCTTGCCAACTGGCGCTGGCTTCTCAGCGGGGCGCCCGCGAGGATGCCCTCCAGGAGGTCTGGAATCTCGAAGACCGCGGAGTTGCGCATCTCGGTCGCCCTTTGGCGCATGCGGTCATAGTTCTCCGGCACCAGCAAGCTGCGGACCGCGTCGGCAATACCAGTGGAGAAGTTCCTTACGACCAATCCGACTCCCTGCTCCTTCACCCAAGAGGCGTTGTAGCGCTCGTGAGCCATAGTCCACGCGTTGCTCTGCACAATTACAGGCAGACGTTTGGCTAGAGCCTCGCTGATGCTGCCGGGCCCCGGTTTGCCGATGAAAAAGTCCGCGAGCTCCATGTAGTAAGGGATCTCACGTGTGAAGCCTTCCACGTACATCGGTATCTTGCATTCGAGGGAGCGGAGCTCGTCCGCGACGGCCGCGTTCTTGCCGCACAGCAAAATCAACTGCAGTGCCGGATCGGTGCGATTGAGTGCGCGCGCAATCCTTACCATTTCGGTGGAGCCTTCGCCTCCGAACAGGACCAGGCCAGTCGGCAGATCGGGGCGGAGCCCGAGGCGCGACCGCTCGGCGGCACGGTCGAGTTCGAAGCGCTCATAAAACTTCGGGTTCAGGATCATTCCGGAAGTTCGCAAAACGTGGTCCGGCTGGATGCCCAGAATCAGTGCTTGCGAAGCGGCGCGCTCCGAGCCGCAAATCACGTACTGGTCCTGCCGTTCGATCCAGAAATGTGGAGGATAGTCGGCGATGTCCGTGAGCAGGGTCACGAACGGAGTGCCCGGCCATACACGATCCAGCGCAGTTTTCAATGCTCGATTGTAATGAGGAATTAACGAGACCACCAGATCGGGCTGATCGTGCGACCAATGCTCCTCGAGCACTTTGACCTGGGAGGAGTGTGACATCCGGATCGCAAGATGCATCAGGGAGATCAGCGGCGCCGAGCCGAGCGTCCAGCCGCGGCGCAACATGATGTTGTAGACATCCTGAAACTGGATTCCCGTGGACTTCTGGATAAAGTCAATGGAATTCAGCAGATCCTGTATCGACAACATCTCCACGTTCCAGGGGCGGTGCTGCTGCCGGATCACTTCGCGTAAGGCGGTTGCCGCTGCGCGGTGGCCTCCGCCAGAGTCGATATAGATAAGAGCAATTTTCCGCATCCCCTCAACTTTGAGATGTTCGGGGTAGCGACAAGTTACAAACTGGAGAAATTTGCGTGAATTCATTCAAGGTGTTGGTGCGTCCACGAACGTTCGGGCCTCGGCGCGGCCCATGCAGCGCTCCAGCAGCCCGGCGGGCGCCGTGCGCAGATCGGCGACGATGAGAGCATCGAGCACATCGGAGAAGCCGGGATCGAGATTGAACGCCAGGAGGCGGCCGCCGGCCTTCAGATACTGGCGCAGCAGCACCGGCACGCCTTTGGAGTCATCTTCGATATCGGCGATCGATAGCGAAACGTCCTCGAGCTCAGCGGCGACACTGGCGATGCGCCGGATGTTCGGGTCGCGCACAGAGGGATCGCGAAAGCGTTTGCGGGGGCGGACATAGCGCGCCAGTTCATGCGAGGCACGGGCGGAGAGGTAGTTGACGAGCAAGCCTCGGGATGCCGGCTGGTATCGGTTGCTGATGCTCACCGCGCCGAAGAGGACTGGCGCTTCGGGCCGCCGCTCCACCACACGCATGATGCCCTTCCAAAGCAGTAGCAGAGACGCAAAGTTTTTCTGATACTCGGGCATTACGAAGGATCGGCCCAACTCCACGGCTGGGCCGATGCGTTCGAAGAAGCTGTGGTGAAAGCGAAACAGAGTGCTGGTATACAGGCCGGAGATGCCGTGGCGTGGCAGCACGTCAGTGGTAACCGCGAGACGGTACGCACCCGCGAGGCGGCGGTCGGTCTTGTTCCAGAGGACCAGGTGCTGGTAGTAATTGTCGAAACGATCGAGATCGAGTTCGCGGCCCGTGCCTTCTCCGGCATTGCGAAACGCGATTTCACGGCAGCGTCCGATCTCGTTGAGGATCGATGGAGTCGCGCCGGGCCCGGTGAGATAGACAACGAAATCGCGATTCGCGGCGATCTGGCAGTGGGCCGGGAGCGCCTCGATTTCGGCGGCATGCCGATCGGGACACCGCGCGGCGACGGTGGATCCACAAGCGGGAAGGCTGCTTCTCGTCTTGCTTTTCGGCCCGCCGCGGTGCGCCAGAAAGTACGTGCGCGACCTCAGATAATCGGTGGTACGGCCGGGGTCGCGATAGCCCTCCAGGACGCTGTGCGGGATCGGCCTGCCGATTCGCAAGCGCACTGTCTTGCCACTGAGATTTTGCAACTGATGGACCAGCGAAAGCGTGCGTAGGGCGGGATGCAGGGTGCCGGCTAATTGAAACGGAACGCCGTTCGACCCCGCGAAATACATCGGTACGACCGGACAATGGGCGTGCAACGCCAGGCGAGCCGCGGTGGTCTTCCACTCGGGGTCGGTGACGGCGCGTTCTTTCCAGTTCAGAGATGCGACCTCTCCGGCGGGAAATACGGCCAACAAGCCACCTTGTGCGAGCCATCCTCGGGCTTCGCGAAGCGGTGCATAGTTCTCCTCGCGCGCCCCGGGTGTTTCGAACGGATTCACCAGGATGAGGCTGGCGCGCAGCTCTTCGATCTCACCGAGCATCGAGTTCGCGACGATCCTGGCATCCTGCCGCACGCCGTCCATCGCGGCCAGCACCACAAGCCCTTCGACAATGCCAAAAGGATGATTGGATACGGTGAGGACGGCTCCGGAAGCGGGCACGCGCTGCAAGTCGGCATCGTTCACCTCGAATCGAATGTCGAGGTGCGCCAGGAGGCTGTGTGCGAACTCCGCGCCATTCCGCGATTGCCGGGCCGCGTCCAGGCCCTGCAGCACACGGTCGGTGATCAGGAGGCGTTGCAGGGCCGGCTCGATCGGTTTCGCCCATTTTCGCAGCGCCGGGGGGAGGATCGGCGCTAACGAAAATGGTTCTCTTCGCGCAGAGGCTTGCATGCACGAAGACTCGCACCTGGTCGATTACGCCAGAGTGACGCGAAGGTAAAAAGTCCGCAGCGTGGGCGGCATAGATTGAAGCGCACCGGACCTACTGAAACGCAAGTGTCACAGTATTCGCGGCGATGCCATCCACCAACAGGTTCACGTTCACCGTTCCAGCCCCCCGCAGCGTTGCCGGAAGCACCAGATTGACCTGGTCGAGGCCGGCGAATGAGGTTTGCGCACCCGCGAATACAACCCCTACCGGCTTGCCGCCGATGGTGCAACTGGGCATGGCCGAGTAGTGGCGAATGCCGGTCCCGTAGAGCAGGAGATAGACCGTATCCGTGGAACTGCCCAAATCGATCGGCGTGGGCACCCAGGTGTTTTGGTGAGTGTCGAACACGGCCACGTTTTGCGGAAGGTCCTGGGTGCCGTCGGCGTGGACGCGAATCGATTGCGCGGCGGCGACGCCCTGGCCGGTGGCGTTGGCGGTGAACAGACCTGGAGCGACCGGCACAATGAGCATCGGGGTCGAGACGGGTGCGCGGCCGCTGTTGCTCACGATCAAGGTGCTGGGTCCAGTGGCCACTTTCGAGGGGACGAGAATGCTGGCTTGTGCGGGAGACACATAGAAGATCTGGGCGGGGAACGTGGTGTTGGTGCTATCGGTCACGTTCACTGTGGTTCCCGAAAGCGTGTCCGCCGGCGGGGACGCGAAGTTGGTGGCCGACCCGAGGTTGGAGCCGAACAGAGTTACGATCTCATCGGCCGCAACACTGAGCGTCGAGTACGATGCCGAATTGGTCACGGCAAGTTGCGAAAGGGGGCCGGAGGTGCTGCCCTGGAAGTTCGCGTCTCCCGAATAGACGGCGATGATCGGATCGTTGGTCGCGGGGAGCGCTGTGGTCGCGCTGCCCACCGCCAACGCGGCCGTAACCAGGACGGAGTTGGTTGTGGAATCCACGATCTTGACGCTCCCTGTGGGCACTCCACCGCCCGGCGCGAGGGCAGCCACCGTGGCCGTAATCGTGGCGGCCCCGGCTCCGGTGGTTAACACGGTCGTCGTCTGCGCCTTGGATACCGTCTGCGAAACCGGCGACGAGATGACGGCGCCCCAGGTGGTATCGCCGGCGCACGCCGCGGTAATCGAATGGGAGCCGGCGGCGAGGTTCGAAAGCGTGAGGGTAGCGGCCCCCGTCGAGAGGGAGGCTGTCCCCAGCGTGGATGTGCCGTCAGAGAAGAGTACCGGCGTGCTGGGGGCGGTGGCGCCTGCCGGGGCCGTCCATTGTGCCGTGAGCGTCACCGGCTGGCCGAAGACTGACACCGCGGGGGTCGCGATTACGGACAGGCTCGCCGAAGCCCCACTCACCGTCTGCGAGAGCGAGGCGGAAGCGGGTGGGTAGTTGCCATCGCCCGCGTAGTTCGCCACGATATTGTGATTTCCGATTCCGAGCGAGGAGGTGCGGAACATAGCAACTCCGGCCGCCAGCGTGACTGTCGTCAAACTGTTCCCGTCCGCCAACAATTGGACCGAGCCGGTGGGGGTGCCACCGGAATCGCTCGAGGCGTAAACGGTGAAGGTGACCGCCTGGCCTGAAGTGGACGGGTTGAGATTGCTCGCTACTGTGATTTGCGCCTTCGCCGCAGTGACAGGGATTGCCGGCGAAAGACTACTCGCAAAATTACTATCGCCGAGATAGGCGGCCGTAACGCTTCCCGTCTGCCCAGTGCGCGGAAATGTCGCGATGAAGTTGTTTCCTTGTGGTAGTAGCGGGGTGGTTCCGAGAATCGCCGTGCCGTTCAGGAATTGCACCTGTCCCGTCGGCGTCCCGAAACCCGGCACCGAGACAGTCGCGGTGAAGGGACCGCTGGCGGGCGTGGTCAGCACGGTCGTTGTGGGGGCTTTCAGCACTGTGATGGTCACCGGCGGCGCGGCTCCCGGCGAGTAATTTGAATCGCCCCCATAGGCCGCCCCAATGCTATGCGTGCCGACCGAAATTGGCACCGATGTTGCAGAGGGCACAGTCAAAGAAGCTTGGCCTGACGAGTTCAACGCGCCGGTGCCTAACACCGAAGTCCCATCGGAAAAGGTCACGGATCCGCTCGGAGTCGTGCCGCCGGCTGAAGCCAGTGCGGATGCCGTGATCGTAACCGCAGTACCGAAATACGGCGCGTTGGGAATCGCGTTCAACGAGATCAGGGACGCCGGTTTGGCTGTCTGTCCGACGGTCAGTGGCAATGTCCCGGTTGCGGGACCAGCATTCATGTCGCCTGAGTAAACTGCCGTAATCGTAAAGCTTCCGGCCAGCGGAAAGCTGGCAGTGCAGGTGGCGGTACCGCTCTGGACGGGGATCGAGGTACACCCGGCGATTGCGTTCGGTCCATTGTTGAAGGACACGGCGCCGCTGGCGGCTGGAGAAATCGCCGCGGAAAAGGTCGTGTTCTGGCTGACGGCAGGGGCGCTTGGGCTGGCCGCGATGCTGAGCGTGGTCGCAGCCTTGCCCACTGCGAGTGCGAGCACCGGCGCGGTGGCTGACGCGTAGTTAGCATCGCCCGCATAGACCGCGGTAAGGTTGTGTGTTCCCGCGTTGAACGGTGCAATCGAGCCGGAAGGAACTGCCAGAATCGCGTGTCCATCGGTGCCGAGCGAGACCGTGCCAAGCGAGTTCACGCCATCCGAGAAGGTGACGGTCCCGGTGGGATTGGGAACTCCTGCCGAGCCCAATACGAGCATGCCAAGTGTCACCGCGGTTCCGTAAGCGGGAGCCGTTGGCGAGGCGGCCAAGTAGGCTCCGGGATTGCATTTGGTCACGGTCAACTGCAGGGAGCCGGTTCCTGGCGTGAGATTGGTATCCCCACTGTATGAGGCGTTGATGGTCACGGTCCCGACCTGAATGAAGGTGGTATTGCAAACCGCCGCGCCGTTCTGAACCGGCAGCCCGAGACAGCCGGCGATCGGGGTCGAGGAGTTGGTGAAGTCCACCGTGCCACCGGCGGCGGGGGTCGAGAGTGATGCCGTAATTTTTACGGGTTGGGCGAGTTGAGCGGGCGTGGCTGTCAGGTTCACGACGGTAACCGGCTTGGATACGGTCACGGTCAGGTTGGGCGCTGACGACGGGGAGTAGTTCGTATCGCCGCTGTACGCCGCCCCGATGCTGTGATTTCCAGTAGCAAAGGCCGGGACGGAAGTGGAAGGGATCGCCAGAGTGGCGTGCCCGTCGCTCGACACCGGCACGCTTCCCAAGGTCGTGGTTCCGTCGGAAAAGGTGACCGTTCCGGTGGGTGTCGGCGCGCCTGGCGCACTCGAAACGAGTGCGGTGAGGGTGACTGTCGCGCCGGCCGGCGCCGCCGTGGACGAGGCCGTCAAGCTCACGGAGGCGGTGCCTTTCGCCACGGTCAACTGCATCGAGCCTTTGCTGGACGACGTGTTCGCGTCTCCCGAATAGCCGACGTTAATGGTGATGGTGCCGGCTTGCGCAAAGTTCGTACTGCAGACGGCGGTTCCGCTCTGCACGGCGACACCGGTACAACCCGAAATCGCAGCGGTCCCGTTCGTAAAGTCGACAGTTCCGGTGGGCGATGCAGCGGACGTGCCGGAGACTGCCACGGTCGCAGTCAGCTTCACGGTCTGCGCAATTTGCGCCGGCGTGGAAGTCACGGTAATGGTGCTCGCGGCTTTGCCGGTCATGACCACCGTGACGGATGAGGCCGTCCCCTGAAGGTAGTACGAGTCGCCGTTGTAGACTGCGTTGATGATGTGGGTGCCTGCCGAGAATGGGGCCAGCGTTCCCGACGGCACGACCAGGCTGGCCTTTCCGTCAGGCCCCAACGGGAGCGTTGCAAGCGCCGGAGGACCGTCTGAGAGGGTCACGGTTCCGGTGGGGCTGGGCACGCCATTGGCGCCGAGCACGAGGACTCCCAATGTCACCGGCCCGCCATTCGCGGGGGCAATGTTGTCGGCTGCCAGATAGACGCCTGGCGTACACTTCGCCACCGTAACCTGCAACGAGCCGCCACTCGGACTGGTATTGGCGTCGCCATTGTAAATCGTTCCGATGGTCAAGGTGCCGGTTTGGACGAAGGTCGTGTTGCAGATGGCGACCCCGTTTTGCACGGGTATTCCCGTGCAGGCGGCAATCGGGTTGGTGCCGAGGGCGAAATCGACAGTTCCTCCCGGCACGGCCCCGCCTGGACTCTTCACGGTCACGGCGGCGCGAATCGCCACCGGCTGCGCGATCTGGGGAGGATTGGACGCCATATCGATCGAAGTGGCAGCTTTGCTGATGCTCTGGGTGAGTACGCTTGACGTGGAGGACTGGTAGTTCGCATCGCCGCCATACGCTGCGAAGATCGAGTGCGTGCCTGCCAACGGGTGCAGCACGAGAGAGGCGGTAAGCGAGGAGTTGACCTGGACGGGAGCGGCCGTGACGCCATCCACGGTGAAAATGACAGTGCCCGATGGTGTGCCGCTGGCTGCGGCAACGGTCGCCACGTAGGTGATGGCCTGGCCCGCATAATAAGGCGCGGCGGCAGGGGAGGACACCAGCGAGGTAGTGGTCGGGAGAAGACTGGAAGCGCCCGCCGGAAGCGCGAATGCCAGTACGCTGAAGGCCACGTGTGCTGCGAAAGGCCTCTTCCCGGAAAAGGAGTATGCCATCCCTTATTCGTGATTTGGGGAGGCGATTTTTCTCAGAGATTTTGCGGGTAGTGCACGGGTGCCTTCGGGCCAATTCCGTCGGTGTCCGACGGAAATTGTCTGTAAGTGATTGAAAGTGCAAGGGTGCACCCGTCTGACTCCGACGGGTAGCTCCTTCAGGGGTGACGAACTCAGATTGGGCAAGTCACCCGCGGGCAATCTGAGATGATCGCTTTCGGAGAGGCGCGAAACCGCGACTTCGTTCGTCGATAGGCCCCGTATTCAGGCAAAGAACGCTCCCTCACGGTCGCGGCTCGTTGCCTACGTTCGCATACGTGCGCTTGCGAGCCGCGCGCGTGAGCAAGCGATCACTAATCAAGAAGGCGGCGACGCTCCCTCACGGTCGCGGCTCGTTGCCTACGTTCGCGATGCGTGCGCTTGCGAGCCGCGCGCGTGAGCAAGCGATCTGGCGAAACGCCGGCGGGCTTCTGAAAACCCTAAGAGATACTAAACTAGCGGCCCGGGTTCTCGGGCAAGGATTGCGATGCGCGTGCGACCCGCGCGTCCATCTCATCGAGCGAGCGCGGCCAATCTTCACGCAGCAGCCGGGAAAGGGCACGATCGGCCAGGAGCTTGCCACCTGTCTGACAGGACGGGCAGTAGTTCGTTTCGTTGGAGGCGTAACGAATCCGCTGTACTTTGGTACCGCATTGCGGACACGGTTGACCGTAGCGGCCGTGGACTGCCATGCCTTCGCGGAACGCCGTCACCTTCTCCGGAAAGGATCCACGGGCCTCGGCGCGCAAACGATCGGCCCATTCCGTCAGAGTCTCGCGTGTGGCATGGAATAGCCTGGTGATTTCGGCATCGCTCAGCTTCATCGTCATGGCGATCGGCGACAGGCGGGCGCGATGCAGGATCTCATCGGAGTAGGCATTGCCGATGCCGCTGAAGAGGTGGGGATCGGTGAGGGACCGTTTCAACGTGTGATTGGCAGACCGCAGGGCGGCGGCGAAAGCTTCCGGCGGTGTTTCGAGGACCTCGATACCACCCGCATCCAAGGCGAGCAATCCGGCCTCTCCGGATGCCATGTGGATCGCCGCGCGATGTTGCGTTCCGGCTTCGGTAAAGGTCAGCAGACCGGAATCAAACTCGAATACTGCAAGCACGTTCCGGGAGGCGGTCTTGGCGGAGAGCGGGCGCCAGTGGAGCCGGCCGGCAATCATCAGGTGGATGGCCAGCCAGATGTCGTCTTCGAATCCGATGGCAATCCGCTTGCCGACGCGGCGCACTTCGCGGACGGTCTTGCCGTATGCCGACTCGACAGGCGGTGCGGTCGAGCGGAGCAGAAATGGCCCGCGGATGGAGATGCGGCGCAGCTTCTGGCCGATGATTCGCTCGCGCAAGGCCTCGACGTAGACGACTACATCCGGAAGTTCCGGCATACGTTCGAACGTACCACGGCTTCAAGGGGGCGTAACGCGGCGGGGAGGGGAGGGCTTTCACCGCGGAGGCGCGAAGGCGCGGAGGAAGCGCGGAGAAGAAGGAAAACGAGAGTACGTTTTCGGCGGTACGCAGGACCGGACAAAGTTCCAGGGTCGAGGCGCTGCGATTCCACCGCAATCTCGATGGCCAGGCTGTTCAGGTTACAGGCCGCAGCGGAATGTGCGGCCCACGCCTGGTCGCGGAAGCTTTGCGAGCGCAGGTCCGCCACATGGGAGCATTCCTGAGCTGGCGGCCCGCGCCGTCCACAAGACCACCAGTCGAGCCACGAAAGTCGCAAAATTCGTCAAGCCTCGCCTCCGGATATGGTTTACAGTTGGGCTGGTAGCAGTATGCACAAGCGAAAGAGCTGGCGGGAGAAGATGGACAATCCGAACCTCCCGAAACTGGTGCCGGTGATGCCCCAGATGCAAAAGCGCTACGGCAACGGGATGATGGTCCTGCCGAGTCCCAAAGAGGTGGACGCTTTCATGCGCACGGTTCCTGAGGGCAGCGTGACCACGATCTCTCAAATTCGCGGGTATTTCGCCGAAAAGTACATGGTCGAGACGGCGTGCCCGCTGGTGACCGGAATCTTCGTACGGATCGCGGCCGAAGCTGCCGAAGAAGATGCCCGGGAGGGCAGTTCCGAGATTACTCCGTATTGGCGCGTGGTACGGGCTGACGGCTCGTTGAATCCCAAGTTTCCGGGCGGGGCGGAACGGCAGGCGCGGAGGCTTCGCGAGGAGGGCCACCGAATTGTACGCGGTGCGGGGAAAAGGCCGCCTCGCGTGGCGATGAATTCTTGTTAAAGTACGATTGTCTTGCAAAAACGTCAGATTGCAGCGCTACTTTGGTTCTGTCTGCTGTGCTCCTGCTCCCGCCCGCCGCGATCGCACGAACTCGCCATTGCCGCGGCGGCCGACCTCAACTTCGCGCTGGAAGAGGTGTCCAGCGAGTTTGCAAAGTCCCATCCCACGACAACGCTGCGGATCGCCTACGGTTCCTCGGGCAATTTTTATGCGCAGCTTCGCAGCCACGCCCCGTTCGATCTGTTTGTTTCGGCTGACGTCGAGTATCCGCGGAAACTGGCCACGGAAGGACTGGCGATTGCGGACTCGGTGTTCGTCTACGGCGTAGGGCGGATTGTGGTTTGGGTGCCTGCCCAATCGACTCTCGATCCGGCTACCGCGATGCAGTCCGCGGCGCTGCATCACCTGGCGATCGCCAATCCGCAACACGCGCCATACGGACACGCGGCGGAACTCGCCATGCGGTCGATGGGCGTCTATGATAGCGTCGAAGGGAAGTTGGTATTGGGAGAGAATATCGCGCAGACGCTACAGTTCGTTCAGAGTGGAGCGGCCGACGCCGGGATCGTGGCGCTCTCGCTGGCGATTGCGCCGGCGGTGCGCAGCCAGGGCCGCTACTGGGAGATTCCGCTGAATGCGTATCCGAAAATGGAGCAGGGCGGCGTGATCGTCAAGGACTCGCCGGAAGCGCGCGAGTTCCGCTCCTGGCTGCTGGCGCCCGAAGGCCGCGCGATCCTCAAACGGTACGGCTTCTACATGCCCGGCGAATGACATGGACTGGCAAGCCATCGGCCTGAGCGTCAAATTGTCCTTCTCCACCACCCTCATCCTGCTCGCTTTGGGTCTGCCGCTGGCGTACTGGCTTACTTTTTCCCAGCGCCGTTGGAAGTTTCTCGTGGAGGCGGTGGTGGCGCTGCCGCTGGTGCTGCCGCCGACGGTGCTCGGCTTCTACATCCTGCTGGCGATTGGGCCACGGAGTCCGATTGGCGCTTTGTACGCCAGGTTTACGGGAGGAATGCTGCCCTTCAGCTTTCAGGGACTGCTGCTGGCGTCAGTATTGTATAGCCTGCCCTTCACGGTACAGCCGGTCGCAGCCGCCTTCGCCGCGGTCGACGTGCGGTTGCTGGAGGCTTCGTGGTGTCTGGGAGTCTCGCGGCGCGCCACCTTTCGACGCGTACTGGTGCCGCTGGCGCTCCCTGGGATCGCCACCGGCGCGATTCTGAGCTTTGCTCACACCATGGGAGAATTTGGCGTGGTCCTGATGGTGGGAGGAAATATCGCGGGCATCACGCGGACCGTATCGATCTCCATCTACGACCAGGTGCAGGCGCTCAACTATCGGGCGGCCACCCTGACATCGCTCTTCCTGTTGGGCTTCTCCTTCACCGTTCTGGTGTTCATTTACGGATTGCAGCGAACGGCGTGGCCGATCGGGCCGGGACGGAATGTCCACTGAACTGATCTGCCGCTGTGCCAAGCGTTTCCGATCGGGATTCGGGATCGACGCGGAGCTGCAGATTCCCATGGACCGGTCTCCGGTCACGATCCTGTTCGGCCCGTCCGGTTCCGGCAAGACCAGCGTGCTGCGTTTGTTGGCAGGACTGGAGCGGCCCGACACGGGGTTGATTGCGTTCCGCGGGCGCGACTGGTTCGACGCCGGCCGTGGCATCGACCTTCCGCCGCAACAACGGCGTGCTGCCTTTCTTTTTCAGGACTACGCGCTGTTTCCCCATCTTACGGTGGCGGCGAACGTCGCTTACGCAGCGCGTCCCGAAAGGTCGCGAGAATTGCTGAAGGCTTTCGGACTGGCGGACCTGGCGACTCGCAAGCCCCGGGCAATCTCGGGAGGACAGCAGCAGCGCGTGGCGCTAGCCCGTGCATTGGCATCCGACCCGGCCCTGCTCTTGCTCGACGAGCCGCTCTCGGCGCTGGATGCGCCTACGCGCACGTGGATGCGCTATGAACTGCGCCGCATGCTGCAGACAGGCAGGGTCCCGGCGCTGGTGGTGACACACGATCGCATGGAGGCACTCGCGTTGGGCGATTGGATGTCGGTGATTGTGGACGGGCGAATCCGGCAGACCGGTCCGATTCAGGAGATCTTCCGCAAGCCGGCAGATGCGCAGGTGGCGGCTTCGGTGGGAGTGGAGAACGTGCTGCCCGCGCGAATCGTCGCGCAGGCAGATGGCCTCGTGACTATTCAGGTAGGCACATCGACGCTACAGTCTGCCGATTCCGGTGCGGTGCCGTCCCAGGCCGCGGCGATACCGGTCTACGCATGCATCCGCGCGGAGGATGTCACGCTGACGAGCGAACCGCCGCATGCGTCGAGTGCACGGAATCGCATTGCAGGCAGAGTGCTGCTGGTGAGCCCGGAAGGTCCGCTGGCGCGTGTGGAGCTGGATTGCGGGTTCCCTCTGATGGCGGTAATTACGGCGCAATCCGCGAACGAATTACAACTCCGCCCGGAAGACCACGTGAGCGCGATGATCAAGGCGACCGCGGTTCATTTGACGATGGGAGCTGGAACATAATGGTCGCATGGGAAAGCGACGCAGGCTGGACGGTGAACACGCAAAGGCGGGACTTCGGCCGGATGTGCTGGAGGCAATCGAACGGCTTTGGCCAGGCGGGATCGTGGAAATAAACTTCGATTCCGACGAGTCGTACTTCCGCGAGATTGAGCTGGAACTCACTGAGGCGCTGCGAAAAATCCCGAAAGCGGAGGTGATTGAGAACGGGGAGTACACGGGCGATCCAGTTTGGTACGAGGGTTCGGATCGGGACGAAGACCCGCCCGAGGGATACGACGCAAAATGGTCCTATCATGAATACTTTCTAAGTCCGGACGGCGAAGCCTTCGAGTATGCGATCAAAAGACAGGAAATCGTGGAACCGCCGGAATTCGAGAGCGAAGAGGAGTGCGAAGAGTATTACAAGGATCCGGAGCTAGTCACAACTATTCACTACGAGAACATCGGGTGGCGGACCCGGGTGTCGCTGCTGGCGCCATTCGCGGAAATCTGTTTCGACGATGGATCCCAGATCACGGACGAAGATCCGCAGGAGGAGTACGATGCTGGAACGCCATACGAGTCCGATTGGCGTAAGTCACTAGAGGAGTTCCGTACGAGGAAAGGTGAGGCGGCCTACGAGGCGCTAATTGAACTTCATGCCAAGATTCTGGCGGTTCTGGAGAAGCATGACTTCGTCTTTCTTCCCTACGAAGAGTGCGAAAAAAGAGTGCCCTGGCTGCGCGGCAGTATCGAGACCAATCTGGGGATGAAGGAGAACGGCGTGAACGTTCGCGACGCCTTCTTTTTTGAGGAACCCGAAGTATGAGCGGGGGCTTCGGAGAACCTGCAATTTTGACGACGACCGTGGGGTCGTACCCGACACCGGATTGGCTGGCAGCGCTGCCCGGCGAACAGGCGCGCCTCGATGCCACGCGCGTAGTCTTCGATATCCAGCGACAGGCTGGAATCGACCTGCCGACCGATGGTGAGTTGTACCGTTTCGACAGCAATCATCCCGACACCAACGGAATGATCGAGTACTTTCTTCGGCCCATGGCGGGCGTGCGAACCGAGGTGGGGCGGAGCGATCACGAAGCGTACGCGCGCCTGAGCGCGATGCAGTATCGCCGCAAGCCTGCGGGCGTGGTGGAGGCGATGATCGGCGAGGGATCGCTCAATCTCCTGGCCGACTGCCAACTCGCGGCGAGCGTAGCGGGAGGGCGCTTCAAATTCACGGTCACGAGTCCCTACATGCTTGCCAGGACGCTGCTGGACCGGCATTACGGTAATTTCGACGATCTGTTGATGGCCGTCGCCGGTGTGATGGCCGATCAAGTCGCGGGTCTGCCGTGCGACTGCCTGCAGGTGGATGAAGCCAACATTCCCGGAAATCCGGCGCATGGGCCGGTTGCCGCGGCGGCCATCAATCGCGTGCTCGACGCGTTTTCCGGAAAGCGCGCGGTCCATCTTTGTTTCGGCAACTACGGCGGACAGACGATCCAGAAGGGCGACTGGCGGGCGCTCACCGATTTTCTGAACTGCCTGCATGCCGACCACCTGGTATTGGAACTGGCGCATCGTCCGGCGACCGATCTGGAGGCGCTGCGAGATGTCGATCCACGCCTCCGTCTGGGAATCGGGGTGGTGGACGTGAAGATCAATCACGTGGAAACTGCTGAAGAGATTGCCTCGGCTCTGGAGCGCGCCGGGCGTGTGTTGGGGGCGGGCCGGATCGGTTGGATTCATCCCGATTGCGGCCTGTGGATGCTCAAACGATCGGTGGCGGATCGCAAGATCGCCGCACTGGCAAAGGGTCGCGACCTGTACCTGGGGCGCTCATGATCGCCTTGCGCGATCGTGCTACCGGAGCGCAGGTCTGGCAGGTGACCGAAGGCCCAGCGATCAGCCATCCCAGCTACTTTCTGCAGAGCTCGTTCTTTCCCGGCGGCCGCGAGATGTTCTTCACATCGTATCGGACGGGTACGGCACAATTGTTTGAGGCTTCGCTCGATTCAGGCGAATTGCGGCAGATCACGGAAGGCGCGCCGGTGCATCCTTTCTCGGCGGCTTTACATCCCGATGGGGAGACGCTAGTGTTCACTCGCGGCGGAGGATTGTGGGCGATTCGGCGGGAGTCCGGGGAAGAGCGTCTGATCGCGGAATTTCGCGGGGCAGAGTTAGGCGAGTGTTCGATCAGCCGCGATGGCGGTTGGCTCACGGCGGCGTTCAAAGCGGGCTCGGGATCCGGACTGGTCGCCGGCCGCTTCGCCGGGTCGTCGTGGCTCACGATTCCGTTTCCTCGAACAGTGATCCATCCGCAGTTTCATCCGCTGGAGCCGGAGTGGATCGAATTCGCGGGGGATCCGGCGCCGCGCATGCACCGCGTTCGACGCGATGGCACCGGCATGGAGTGCCTCTACCAGCACGGCAATGACGAGTTTCTGGTGCACGAGACTTTTCTGGGGGAGACTGGGGACTTGGTCTTTACGGTGTGGCCCCGTGCCCTCTGCCGCATGGATTGGACCACGCGCGCGATTCGCAGCATCGTGGAATACAATGCGTGGCACATCTCGCCTGACCGAAAGGGCGAGCGGGTGTTGTGCGACACCAACCATCCGGATGAGGGATTGCAGATCATCAATGTTGCCACGGGGGCGCGCCGGCAACTCTGTCTGAGCGAATCGAGCAATCGGGGAACGCAGTGGCGCCAGTCGCGCTACGCCTTGGCTGAAGATTTCGCGCAGGCCAGGAATACATTGAGCTGGATGGAGAACGCGGCGGACACGGTATACGGGCCGCAGTGGAGCCACCCGCATCCTTCTTGGTCGACGGATGAAAGCAGAGTGGCGTTTGCAAGTGATCGGACGGGAACTGCTCAAGTGTACGTGGTGATGGTGGCTTGAATGGCGAAGGGTGTGGGAAGGGTGGAGGACGAAGACGCTTGCTTACGCGCGCGGCTCGCAAGTGCGGAACGGCTCGCGAAATGCCAAAAGGGTGCGGCAAGCTTAAGCTCACCGCACCCCGTGGGAGGACAATGTGCGCGGACGACTAGCGGTCGCCGCCGAGGAAGTTGACGAATACCTGGGTCTGCGATTCTACCGGTACGCCATTCAGCATGGTGGGTTTGTAACGCCACTGCATCACGGCGTCGCTGGCGGCCTTCAGGAGCATCGGGGGGCCCTTCACTACTTTGACTGCCTTCACCTTGCCGTCTGCCCCGATGGTGGCAACGAGTTCGACAATTCCCTTCGCTCCGGTTTCGCGGGCGAGCTTGGGATATTCAGGGTCCTTCTTGCTAACCAACTGCGCCTGTACGAGGTTTCCACCCGGGGTCGACTTGGTCGCGGTGGGAGTGCTGCTGGTGGTAGTCGCGGCCGGCGGTGCCGGTGCCGGTGTAGCAGGTTTCGGCGCGACCGGGGCGCTGACGGAGTTCATGTTCAGTCCGGTGACAGAGGACGGGCCGGCTGGCGCGCCACTGCTCAGGCTCGGAGCATCGGGCAGATCCGCGGGATTCGTCGGGTGCAATCTGGCCGAGAGAGTCGGGGCTTGGAAGGCCTTCAGAGGCCGCTCAGGCGTCTTGGGGGCATCTTCCGGAGCCGGAGTGTTGGTGGCCGCGTTGTTTGGCTGGCCGGCAGTCGGCTGATTCGGAGTAGTGCTGTTGGGTGTATTCGGAGCCGGCGTGTTGTTTGCCGGAGTTGGAGTCTTGGAGTTGGCCGGCGTATTGGGCGTCGCGGGATTGGCAGCGGCCTGCTGCGGCGCACCAGAATCGGGCGTCAGCGGAGACGGACGCGTACGCAGGACACGAACCGACTCGCTGGCGGTCTTTTCGTTGTTGCGTCCGGTGACTTCCATGCGGAAGATCACGTCGGAAGTGGCCGGTGAGTAGCTGATGCTGCCGTTGCGAAGCTGGGCCAAGTCCATTTCAACGTTCTCATGCTGGTCGCCATCGGAGATGACGAGCACTGCGTGAGTGGCGGTGCGAATGGCATCGGAGTCCCGATTCCAGGTCAACAGAATCTCTCCGGCGGTTCTTTCGACGCGGAGGGAAAGGGCTGAGGTGTCCTGAGTAGCCGGGGTTGTTTTGTGGTGGAAGAAGCCGGGGTAGATGAACCCGGCGATCAACAGAATGACGGCGGCGACGACACCGACGCCCATCCAAAGGAGCTTCTTGCTGCCCTGCGGTTCGGGCTCGGGAATGACAACCGCAGCGACCGGTGCCGCCGCGACCTTCGCAGCCGGCTTCTCTTCGAACTTCGGTCTGGCCGGTTCTTCGACCTTGGGCTTGACTGCGGCTTTTTCCTCTACCTTGGGTTTTGATGCAGGAGCTTTGTCTTCGGTCTTCGGCTTCGCGGCGCCCTTGTCCTCGACTTTTGGCTTGGCCGTCTTGTCCTCAACCGAAGGCTTGACGGCGGCTTTCTCTTCCGTTTTCGCCTTAACGACGGGCTTATCTTCGACCTTTGGCTTGGACGCCTTATCGTCCACCTGCGGCTTCGGCTTTTCCTCAACCGTAGGCTTGGGTTTCTCCTGCACTTGCGGCGCGGCGGCCTGTGGCGGCGTGCCGGGCGCCTGCGGGGCCTTCGGAGCGGGCTGGGGTGGCTCGACAACCGGTGGCGCCGGCGCGACGGCGGAAGCTTGCGTTACAGGTGCTTCCTCCGCCGCAGCCGATTCCGAAGGTAATGTCATCGAAGGCGTGTCGCGCCGGGACGCGATCGGCACAATCTGTCCACGAACAGTAGCCTTGGAGGCGGAAGTCGAAGCTGCGGGAGCGGCCGGAGCGGGACTAGCTGCTTTGGTTTCGGGAGCTTCTGCCGGCTTTTCGCTCGACAACAGAGACGAACGGAAAGGGAACTCCAAGAGGCTCGTATCACTCGGGAATACACCATTCTCACGCATAAAGATGCCGGCCGTGCTTGCTTTGGTGGCGAAGGGCCGGATCAGGAGCGCGATCTGGTAGGATTCTTTGAAACGGGCGTCGAGGAAGGCGAGATCATCCGCATCGAGCGACAGGGTCTTGCGGGTGTGACTGCGGAACATGCCGACCACCGTGAGAGGGCTCGCGGTGCCGCGTTGCTGGATGGCGCGATCAAACCGCGCCATGTCGGCTTCCGCCAGGCGATATAAGGGGCCGCGGCTATAGTCGCACGAGATCAGCTCGAACTCTTCGATTGTCACTACCGCGGGCTGTCCCGCGTTGACAGTGCCGAACAATAACCCGCCGATCTCCGATCCGCGGGAACTGAGCGAACGAAAATTCTCGACGGCTTCGTGCTCAAGCCGGTCGATTACGGGGAAGGGTATTCGCACGCTGACTGGCTTCTGTGGAATCGCCCAGGTGTAACTCGGTCCCATGGAAGACTGCAGTTCGAATAATGCTGCGCGCGCTGTCGACTCGGTCATCGATTGTCCTCTTACTCGGCCTCATGAGAGAGCCGCTTTCAGGCACGATTTTACACGATATTTTTGGGGTAATTCCAGTAATTTCCCGACGAATTAGCCAAAATTAGCAATAATTCTGGCCATCGCGTACCTGTTCATTACAAAGGTATATAGAGTAGTACTTACCTTGGATAGCGAGTGGATACTGCCTGCATGCATTCTAGCAATTTGCAATTTAAAACCGTACAATTACCGAAAATGAGCGCGAGAACTTGTCTGCTCTGCGGCAAGGCGCTGAGCAGAATTTGGGTTGGCGCGGGCGAGGATTTCTGCTCACGCGAACACCGCAATCAATATCGGCTGCGTCGCGGCATGGACCGCCTGCAGGAGGCAAGCAAAGTTGCCAGCCTGATGCGGCGCCGCGAGAATCCAAAGGCGATTCCGTTCTTGTATTGTGAGGGCAACGTCGAGGCTCGCACCGCGGACCAGTCACAAATCCGGTTCTCGGCAAATCAAACTTCTCTACAGTTGCCAGTTAGTAAATGGTCGGCCTCGGTACAGACTCCAGGCTCGCGCAGTTACATTTCTCATTATCAAATGCCAATTTCCGAGGGAACCCCACGGGAATTCGGCATCCCGCGGCCAAAAAAGGCGAGAGTCATTTTACATGAGCGGGCGCGCGAAGTAGAAGCCGCCGGGACGAATTATCAGGAGCGGATCAAACGCCCGCTCGAGGTACAAGGTTCGGCCAAGAGCGGGCACGCGTTGCGCGTATCGTCGGGCGCGGGATTCAGAGTCCCGGCGATGCAATCGCTCGATTTTCATCCGGCGGCTCACCGCCCCGCGATAATCTGGCCGAGCCGTCTGCATGGGGGAATGGTCAGCAGGCTGGACCGGCCGGCGACCCAGAATGTACCGGCGGTGCGGTTCCACCTTCCGCACGTGGAATTGCCGTCCACCCACGTTAGCGTTCGCGCCACCGGAATCTCGGCGCGCGGCCCGATTGTCTACAGAAGGAAGTTACTTGAATCGGTGGACCCCGAGGTCAGGGCGGCTCACGAGATCTGGACGAATTGGGAGCAGGCGGCACCCCGTCCCATCCCTCACGCAGGCAGAAACGGAGCGGCGCCGCAATTCGTGCGGTTGAAGCAGGACCGCATGGGTAGCGAAGCTTCGCCGCACCTGGTCCTGGTGCCGATCATGCCGGAAGACCGGGCTTTCAGCTATATTCCGCAGATTGTGGTCTCGCCCGCGGGTTTGTCGGGCGTTCCGAAGGTCAGTCTCGAAGAGCAGTTTGATTCGGGCTTGCGCAACTGGACGGGTGGCGTGGACGATTGGCTACTGGATGCCGCAGGGGCGCGTACCGGCTCGCTGGCTCTGTTCAATCCCACGCTCGATAAGCGCGACTACGAGATGGAATTCCTGGCGCGCATCGACCATCGCAGTGTGACGTGCGCCTTCCGGGCAACCAGTTTGACCGAATATCATCTGGCCAAGATTGCAGTTGCGGATGGAGCATTCACCTTTCAGCACGGTGTCAATCTGGGAGGCAATCGGGAATGGTCCGAGCCCGCGCCGATCGGAGTCGCGTTGAACCGTAAGAACGCGATCACCGTCAAGCTTCGTGCCGTCGGCAGTGAGTTTTCGGTCTCGGTCGACGGGCAGGTGATCGAGACGTGGTCGGACAACCGGCTCCCCGCGGGGGGCGTAGGATTTGAGGGCGTTCCGGACGACCGGGCGCGGATTTACTGGGTGAGGCTTTCCCCTCTGGGCAGCCCGGGTAAGGAGTATTCAAGACGATGAGTACCACAGCGATCAGAACAACCAAGGTACAGGCCATGCGGCCTCCCGATCCGGAGCCCGCCGAGAAAACCACGGGGCCTGGCTTTCTGGCTCGTGCCGTCTCCCTGCACTTGGCCGGCAAACGAGAGGAGGCTCTCAGCCAGTTGCAGCGCGCGGTAGCGGCGAATCAGGCGTCCGCCGAGATTTATCGCGCGATGGCCCATATTCAGTTCGAAATGGGCGACTACCGGGAATCGGCCAAAAGCTATCGGATCCTTACCCAGGTTAAGCCGCAGTACGCCATGGGATGGTTCAACCTGGCTGTCTGCTACGAACGCCAGGGCGCCTGGGACGACGCGGCCGAGGGCTTCCACAAGGCCGGCACCCTCGATCCGAAGCATCTCGAGGCACATCTCGGGTTGGGTGTCTGCCACCTGCGGGTTGAGGATCCAAAGTCGGCGCTGTTCTCGTTTGAGCGGTGCCTGGAGTTGCAACCGGATCACGAGGACGCGCTCTTCGGCAAGGCGGCGGCGCTGCAGTCCCTGGGGCATTCGGATGACGCGGCGAAGCTTTACCAGCGCATTCTGGACCGCGACCCCGAATCCGAAGAGTCGCTCTCGAACCTCATCCTGATCGGTATGTCGAAGGAAGACTTCGACATGGTGCGCGAGTATGCCGAGCGCTTGCTGGAACTGCATGCCGAGTCGACGGTAGCTCTGGAAGGCTTGGCGGCCTGGGCGTCGGCTGCGGGTGAGCACGCACTCACCGCGAAGTTCTGCACGCTGCTGGTTTCGGCGGTACCGCAGCACTTCGAAGGCTGGTTCAATCTGGCACTTTCGCACCAGAAGTCGGGGCGCTGGCAACAGGCGATCGAAGCCTACGAAGAGTCCATCAAGCAGCGCAGCAATTCGGCTGAAGCCTACACCAACCTGGGCATTGTGCGCGAACAGATCGGCGATATGCACGGCGCCCGGGCCGCCTACGACCGCGCTCTGCAGGCCAATCCCGAGGCCCTGGCCCCGCTCTGGAACATCGCTCTGCTGCTGGAGCACTCCAAGCAGTACGAAGAGGCGGAGCGGTGGTACAAGATGGTGTTGGACAAGGCGCCGAAGGAAGAGGAAGCGCGTTTCCGTCTCGGCTTCCTGCGACTACAGCGCGAGGACTATCGCGGCGCCATCGAGGCCTTCGAAGGCTGCCTGCGCTATCGTCCGCAGTGGTCCGAAGCTCACGCCAATCTGGCGCTGGCTTACAACGGTGTGGGCGACCGTGACCGCGCCGAGCGACTCTACGAGAAGATGCTGGAGACCGATCCGAAGAGCATGGACGCACTCCGCGGTCTGGCCTCTCTGGCCATCCAGGCGTCCGATTTCGATACCGCTTTAGAGTTGCATGTGCGGCTCATCGATCTCGGCGAACGCACTCCTGAAGTGCTCTACAATACCGGCCTGATGTACGAGAAGGGTGGCCAGGTGGAACGCGCCGTCCGGCTCTATAAAGAAGCCTTACAGCAACGGCCCGACATGCCGGAGGCGCTCCTGAATCTGGGACGCAATCTGGAAGCTGCCGGCAAGTCTGACGAAGCTCGCTCCTGCTGGAGCAAAGCGCTTGAGGCCGAGCCGGCACTTGCGCAGGGTTATTTCGGTCCGGCAATCGATTAATTTTCCGGGACCTGTTAGAATTGCCGCCGTTGAATGCGGATCAAAGCCAATAAGAATTCCGCGAAATTGGCCTGGATCGGTAGGAAACGGCGGCTTTTTTAATTTTGTTTTCAAAACTGCTGGAGTAGGTCACCGGCCCATAGTTCCAAGCAATAAGGAAATGCTCCCCTGCAGGCATATTTCAACCACCGTTACAGCAATCGCGGCCTGAGTACCGCGCTGTGATTTGTAGCCGGGCACTGAGCGTATCAACAACTCGTGAATGTTTGCTGACTATCTTCGGGGGCTTATCTAAGCCCTTGTGGGCGATCGACCTGCTCTACGCCTCGGCGATATTTGCGGAGGCTGCCCCTACCGCTTCGGTATTGCGTTGAGCATAGGTGCGGACCTTATTGTGGAGGTTCCGCAGGCTGATTCCCAGCAGTTCGGCGGCGCGGTGCTTGTTGTTCTTGGTGTAGGCGAGCGCCAGCCGGATATACGCCTCCTCGACCTCATTCATGGGCGTCCCGACGCGAATGCGCAGCAGATCGTCCGAATGCTCTTGCGGAGGGGGCGGTGCGGGGACCAATGCGCCGGGCACATGGCGCAATTGAATTTCGCCTTCACCCGCCATGATCACCGCGCGTTCGAGCACGTTACGCAATTGCCTCACGTTGCCCGGCCAGGAGTATAGATCGAAGCGTGTGAGCACCGCCTGGCTCACGTGCGTCACACGGCAGTTGTGTTTGCGATTGAGATTGATGAGCAATGCGGACGCAATCATCGGAATGTCTTGCTTGCGGTCGCGTAGCGGGGGCAGGTTGATGTGGAAGACATTGAGCCGGTAATAGAGATCTTCGCGGAAGCGCTTCTCGGCAATTGCCTTATCGGGGGACTGATTGGTGGCTGCGAGGACGCGGACGTCGATGGGGATATCGTTGGTGTTGCCCAGACGGCGTACCTTGGCTTCTTCAATCACGCGCAAGAGCTTGGCCTGCGTGGTGAACGGCATATCGCCGATCTCGTCGAGCAGCAGGGTTCCGTGGTTCGCCTGCTCGAAGCAGCCCGCCCGGCGCTCGACGGCTCCAGTGAAGGCGCCCTTTTCGTGACCGAACAATTCGCTCTCAATCAGGGTCTCCGGGAGAGCAGCGCAATTCACCGCGATGACCGGGCCGGTGCTGCGCTTGCTCAGGCCATGGATAGCGCGGGCTACCAATTCCTTACCCGTTCCGCTCTCGCCGGTAATCAGCACAGACGCAGTGGTGGGGGCGACCTGGCGTATTAGGGAGAAGACCTCCTTCATCGGCGTGGATTCACCCACCATGTCGCCCAGCACGCCCTGGTAGCTGAGTTGGCGGGCCAGGCGCTCGGTCTCGGAGACGAGGTCATGCTGTTGAACGGCTCGCTCCAGGAGCGTTCGCAGCACACCCATTTGAACCGGCTTTTCCAGGTACCAGAATGCCTTGAGATTGTGCACCATGGAGATGGCTTGGTCGAGCGTGCCAAAGCCGGTCAGCATGACAGTTGGGGTGCGGTCGCCGCGGGCTGCCAGTTCGCGGAGCAAATCCGCTCCGGTCATCACCGGCATGACCAAGTCCGTCAGGATTACAGTAACCGGCATCGCCGCCATCCTGGCGAGAGCCTCGCGGCCGTTCTCAGCCGTCGTTACCTGGAACCCCAGAGCATTGACCATCTCCGCCAGGTCAGACCGTTCCCGAGAATCGTCATCTACTACAAGAACTCGCGCAGGCATGTACTCCCCTCGTATGCGACCATTCTAAGCACAGTGGCAGGCGATCCGTCGAGTGCCGATTGGGCTAACAGCAGTTCGCCCTGCCTTTTTTCGCGCAACCCGGCCCGATCATGGATTCCACCCGACGAAGTAGTTCTTCGGTTCCAAAGGGTTTCTTGAGAAGCCGTGAGTCCGTCTCCGCCATGTTATAAAACTTACAGAGTTCACGGCCGGCCTGGCCAGAAGTAAAGATTACTTTCATCTGGGGGCGCGCCGCCAAAACCTGGGCGGCCAGTTCGTACCCATTATTGCCGGGCAGTGAGATATCCGTGATCATCAGGGCAATCACGCCTTCGTACCGCTCTGAAGTCCGCAGTGCATCTTCGTAAGTTGCTGCATCCAGGACAGTATAACCACCACTTTGCAGGGCGGGTCGCATGACTTGACGAACCGAGGCCTCGTCATCCACTAGCAGGATTGTGTCGGCCACCGCGAAAAACCTCATTTCTCCAAGCAAGCCGCTTCGTACAAATTGGGGGAGCGCTAACGTTTTCTCAAGCACGTAAGAGCCCGGAGTATTCCTAAGTCGAAACCAAGGTGAAAAAAAGGACCAAGTATTTTTTGAAGTGGACAAGCACTTGCAGGGATTGGTGATTTAGTAATGAATGTTACGCCTGGGGCTGAAATTTGAGTGAGTCCGGACTAAAGTTGAGCTCTGGTAGCGTTGCGCCGGGCGCCAAGTTTGCATTACCGTGCAAGAAGTGCATCCAGGAAAGCGACGTGAAAAGGAGAACCATGCCCGCCATTTTGCTTGCGGAAGATAACCCCGCAGATGTGTATCTTATTCGCGAAGCATTGCACGAGCACGATGTGGATGCGTCGGTGCGCGTGGCGGCTGACGGCCGCGAAGTCTTGAGTCTGGTGTGTCCAGACCCGGCGGGGGCAGCGGTTCCGCGATTCGACCTGATTATCTTGGACCTTAACTTGCCTCGGCATGATGGAATCGAAATCCTAGAGCAACTTCGCACTTCGGCCACTTTGGCTCGCGTTCCGGTAGTGGTGTTAACGTCGTCGGACTCGCCCCGCGACCAGAAGATCGCCAACCAGTTGGGGGCCACCTGCTACTTGCGAAAACCCTCTTCCCTGGATCAATTTTTGGCCTTGGGAGAGGTCTTGAAGAAGTTGCTGGACGGAACGTACGCGGGCTCGGTCAGGCTTTGAGCCGCCGGCTATCGCGAAACTGAGGCTGAGGACCGCATGACCGCTGAGATAGACGCGACTGCTCTGGACTCGAGCATTCTGCTCAATACTTTGATGGCATTTCGGGATGGCGATTTTTCAGTTCGCCTCCCCGTGGATCGAACCGGGGTACAGGGTAAGATCTGGGACACCCTCAACGACATTTTCAAATTGAACGGACGCATGGCGAGCGAGTTTGCGCGGATCGCGAGCGCCGTGGGAAAAGAGGGCAAGATTGGGCAGCGTGCGAATTTGGGAGCTGCCTCCGGCGATTGGGCGGAATGCATCGATCGGGTTAACAGCCTGATCGGGGACTTGGTTCAGCCGTCGACTGAAGTCGCCCGGGTGATTGGCGCGGTCGCCAAGGGCGACCTTTCGCAGAACATGGCGGTCGAGGTGGATGGGCGATCTCTGAAGGGCGAGTTCCTGCACACCGCCCGGGTGGTGAACACCATGGTGGAGCAGTTGAACTCGTTCGCGTCGGAAGTGACGCGCGTGGCGCGCGAGGTGGGCACCGAGGGCAAGTTGGGCGGGCAGGCGTTGGTGAAGGGTGTGGGCGGTGTCTGGAAAGATCTCACTGACAGCGTCAACTCGATGGCCGGCAACCTCACGTCCCAGGTGCGCAATATCGCAGAGGTGACGACGGCGGTCGCGAACGGCGATCTTTCGCGCAAGATCACGGTGGATGTGCAGGGCGAAATTCGCGAGTTGAAGAACACCATCAACACGATGGTCGATCAACTTAGCTCGTTCGCGTCGGAAGTGACGCGCGTGGCGCGCGAGGTTGGCACGGAAGGGAAACTGGGCGGGCAGGCGGAAGTGAAGGGTGTCGCCGGTGTGTGGAAGGACCTCACAGACAGCGTGAACTCGATGGCGGGCAACCTGACGAACCAGGTGCGCAACATCGCGGGTGTGACGACGGCAGTGGCGAAGGGCGATCTTTCGACGAAGATTACGGTGGACGCGCGCGGGGAGATTCTGGAGCTGAAAAACACGATCAACACGATGGTGGATCAGCTGAACGCTTTCGCGTCGGAAGTGACGCGCGTGGCGCGCGAGGTGGGCACCGACGGTAAGCTCGGCGGTCAAGCTGAGGTTCGGGGTGTGGCGGGTACATGGAAGGATTTGACGGAGAGCGTGAACTCGATGGCGGGCAACCTGACGAATCAGGTGCGCAACATCGCAGGCGTGACGACAGCGGTAGCGAAGGGCGATCTTTCGACGAAGATTACGGTGGATGCACGCGGGGAGATTCTGGAGCTGAAGAACACGATCAACACGATGGTGGACCAGCTCAACAGTTTCGGCTCGGAAGTGACGCGCGTGGCGCGCGAGGTGGGCACGGAAGGGAAGTTGGGTGGCCAGGCGCAAGTAAAGGGCGTCGGCGGCGTGTGGAAGGACCTGACCGACAGCGTGAACTCGATGGCGGGCAACCTGACGGCTCAGGTGCGCAACATCGCGGAAGTGACCACCGCGGTGGCGAACGGCGACTTGTCGCGCAAGATTACGGTGGATGTGCGGGGCGAGATTCTGGAGCTGAAGAACACGATCAACACGATGGTGGATCAGCTCAACGCGTTCGCGTCGGAAGTGACGCGCGTGGCGCGCGAGGTGGGCACAGAAGGGAAACTCGGCGGACAAGCGCAAGTCAAGGGCGTCGGCGGCGTGTGGAAGGATCTCACGGACAGCGTCAACTCGATGGGAGAGAACCTCACTACGCAGGTCCGCAACATCGCCGAGGTGACGACCGCGGTGGCGAACGGCGACTTGTCGCGCAAAATCACGGTGGATGTACAGGGCGAGATTCTGGAGCTGAAGAACACGATCAATACGATGGTGGACCAGCTCAACGCGTTCGCGTCGGAAGTGACGCGTGTGGCGCGCGAAGTGGGAACGGAAGGAAAACTCGGCGGACAGGCGCAAGTAAAGGGTGTCGGCGGTGTATGGAAGGACCTCACCGATAGTGTGAACTCGATGGCTGGGAATCTCACCGGCCAAGTCCGCAACATTGCGGAAGTCACGACCGCGGTGGCGAACGGCGACTTGTCGCGCAAGATCACAGTGGCGGTCCAGGGCGAGATTCTGGAGCTCAAGGACACCATCAACACGATGGTGGATCAGCTCAACGCATTCGCATCGGAAGTGACACGCGTGGCGCGCGAGGTCGGTACCGAGGGCGAGTTAGGCGGCCAGGCACAGGTGAAGGGCGTCGGTGGTGTGTGGAAGGACCTGACCGACTCCGTCAACTCGATGGCGGGCAATCTTACGGCTCAGGTGCGCAATATCGCTGAGGTCACGACGGCGGTGGCGAGGGGCGACTTGTCGCGCAAGATTACGGTGGATGTGCGGGGCGAGATTCTGGAGCTGAAGGACACCATCAACACGATGGTGGATCAGCTGAATGCATTCGCCTCAGAAGTGACGCGCGTAGCGCGCGAGGTCGGCACAGAAGGCAAACTGGGTGGCCAGGCGGAGGTGCGCGGCGTCGGCGGGACCTGGAAGGATCTCACCGACTCCGTCAACTCGATGGCGAGGAACCTCACCAATCAGGTGAGAAACATCGCCGAGGTGACGACGGCGGTGGCGAATGGCGACCTGTCGCGCAAAATCACCGTCGATGTGCAGGGTGAAATTCTGGAGCTCAAGAACACCATCAACACGATGATGGATCAGCTCAACGCGTTCGCGGGCGAGGTGACGCGCGTGGCGCGCGAGGTCGGCACGGAAGGGAAACTCGGGGGCCAGGCGGACGTGAAAGGCGTCGGCGGCACCTGGAAGGATCTGACCGATTCCGTCAACTCGATGGCGGGCAATCTGACGGCGCAAGTCCGCAACATCGCCGAGGTGACGACTGCCGTGGCGAAGGGCGACTTGTCGCGCAAGATTACGGTGGATGTGCGCGGCGAGATTCTGGAGCTGAAGAACACGATCAACACGATGGTGGACCAGCTCAACGCGTTCGCGGGCGAAGTCACGCGCGTGGCGCGCGAGGTGGGAACGGAGGGCAAGCTGGGCGGGCAGGCGGACGTGCGCGGCGTCGCCGGCACCTGGAAGGACTTGACCGATTCGGTCAACTCGATGGCCAGCAACCTCACCAACCAGGTCCGCAACATCGCAGGCGTTACCACCGCCGTGGCGAAGGGCGATCTGACAACCAAGATTACGGTGAATGCGCGCGGCGAGATTCTGGAGCTGAAGAACACGATCAACACGATGGTGGACCAGCTCAATGCGTTCGCCGGCGAGGTCACACGTGTGGCGCGCGAAGTCGGTACGGAAGGCAAGCTGGGCGGGCAGGCGGACGTGCGCGGCGTCGCCGGCACCTGGAAGGACTTGACCGATTCCGTGAACTACATGGCGGCCAATCTTACGATGCAGGTCCGCAACATCGCGGAGGTGACCACCGCCGTGGCGAAGGGCGACCTGTCGCGCAAAATTACAGTGGACGTGCGCGGCGAAATCCTGGAGCTGAAGAACACGATCAATACGATGGTGGACCAGCTCGGTTCGTTTGCAGCGGAAGTGACGCGCGTGGCGCGCGAGGTGGGTACGGAAGGTAAACTCGGCGGGCAGGCTGAGGTACGAGGCGTCGCCGGTACCTGGAAGGATCTCACCGACTCGGTGAATTCCATGGCCGGCAACCTTACGGCGCAGGTCCGCAACATCGCGCAAGTGACCACCGCGGTTGCCAATGGCGATTTGTCGCGCAAGATTACGGTGGATGTGCAGGGCGAAATTCTGGAGCTGAAGAACACCATCAACACGATGGTGGATCAGCTCAACAGTTTCGCATCGGAAGTGACACGCGTGGCGCGCGAGGTGGGTACCGAAGGCAAGCTGGGCGGGCAGGCGGAGGTGCGGGGCGTCGCCGGAACGTGGAAAGGTCTCACGGACAACGTGAATTCCATGGCGGCGAACCTCACCACGCAGGTGCGCGCGATAGCCAAGGTGGTGACCGACGTTGCGAATGGCAATCTGAAGCGCAAGCTGGTGCTGGAGACGAAGGGAGAGATCGCCGAGCTTGCCGACACGATCAACGGCATGATCGACACGCTCGCGGTGTTCGCCGACCAGGTCAGCAACGTAGCGCGCGAGGTCGGTATCGATGGCAAATTGGGTGGACAGTCGCTGGTGCCCGGGGCGGCCGGCATCTGGCGCGACTTGACGGACAACGTCAATCAGCTTGCCGCCAATCTGACCACGCAGGTGCGCGCGATCGCGGAAGTGGCGACGGCCGTGACCAAGGGCGACCTGACGCGATCGATCACGGTGGAAGCCCAGGGTGAGCTGGCCGCGCTCAAGGACAACGTCAATGAGATGATCGTGAACCTGGCCGAAACGACTCGCAAGAATACGGACCAGGACTGGCTCAAAACGAACATTGCCAAGTTCACGGGCATGATGCAGGGACAGCGCGACCTGTTGACGGTATCGCAGCTCCTGTTGACCGAGTTGACGTCGCTAATCGGCGCGCAGCATGGCACCTTCTACATCGCGGACTCGACTGAGGATCCACCGGTGCTGAAGCTTTTGGACGCTTACGCCGCAGATCCGGCCTGCACGGTGAGAACGTTTCGCATGGGTCAGGGGCTGGTAGGCCAGTGTGGATTGACCAAACGGCGCGTGCTCGTCACGGACGTCCCGGCCGATTACATCAAAATCACGTCGAGCCTGGGACAGGCCACTCCGCTCAACATAGTCGTGCTGCCCGTGCTGTTCGAGGGCGAAGCGCGAGCGGTGGTGGAACTGGCATCGTTCCATCACTTCAGCGACATCCACCTGGCGTTCCTCGATCAGTTGACGCAAAGTATCGGCATCGTGCTGAACACGATCGCGGCCACGATGCGGACGGAAGAGCTGCTGAAGCAGAGCCAGGCGCTGGCGGAGCAACTTCAAAAGACCAACGCCGAACTGGAAGAGAAGGCGCACCTGCTGGCCGAGCAGAAGAACGAGGTGGAAACCAAGAACCACGAAGTGGAGCAGGCCAAGGCCGCACTCGAGGAAAAGGCCGAGCAACTTTCTCTGACCTCGAAATACAAGAACGAATTCCTGGCCAATATGAGCCACGAACTGCGGACGCCTCTCAACAACCTGCTCATCCTGGCTCAGATGTTGGCGGAGAACGGCGAGCATACTCTGACGTCAAAGCAGGTGAAGTATGCCGAGACCATTCATTCCTCGGGAACGGACCTGCTGGCCCTCATCAACGACATTCTGGACCTGAGCAAAATCGAATCCGGAAAGATGGAAGTTGCGGTGGGAAGCGTACGCTTCAACGAGCTGCGCGATTTCTGCCTGCGAATGTTCCGGCACGTTGCCGATGGCAAGGGGCTGGAGTTTTCGGTGGAACTCAGCGAGGTGCTGCTGGCGGAGTCGATCGTGACCGACGCCAAGCGCCTGCAGCAGGTGCTCAAGAACCTGCTCTCCAACGCGCTGAAGTTCACGGAGCACGGTTCTGTGCGGCTGCGCGTCGAACGCGCTACTTCCGGCTGGAGTATGCATCATGCGGTATTGGGACGGACGCGATCGGTGATCGCGTTTTCGGTGGAAGACACCGGCATCGGCATTCCGCAGGACAAGCAGAAGATCATCTTCGAGGCGTTTCAACAGGCAGACGGTACGACCAGCCGCAAGTATGGCGGAACCGGCCTGGGCCTTTCGATCAGCCGTGAGCTGACCCGCCTTCTGGGAGGCACCATCCGTTTGCAAAGCGCGCCTGGGGCAGGCAGCACCTTCACGTTATACCTGCCACAAACCTATGTGCCGGTTGTCTCGACGTTGCGGACTGAGATAGCGCGCCCCGTGATCCTGCCGGGCGATTCGGGCGTGGAGGCGGACGAGAAGCTGGATATCCTTCTGCCGGCTTCGGCGGTAGAGCCGTCGACCATGGTAGGCGAAGTTGAAATCGACGATGACCGGAATCTGATTCAGCCTGGGGATGCGGTGATGATGATTGTGGAAGACGATCCCACATTCGCCCGCATTCTGATGGAGATGGCGCACGATCGCGGAATCCGCGTGCTGGTGGCGCAGCGCGGCGCCACGGCGATCCCACTCGCGCGCGAGTTCAAGCCCGCGGCAATTACCCTTGATATCAATTTACCCGACATGGCGGGTTGGACCATTCTCGATCAGCTTAAGCACGATCCGGTGACCAGGCACATTCCCGTGCACGTCATCACCGCAGACGAACACCGGGGCCGTGGTCTCGCCTTGGGCGCGATGACCTATCTCGATAAGTCCATCACGCGCGACAATCTGTCGGCGGCCTTCGAAGGGTTTCGCCAGTCGCTCCAGGCGCGCCGCAAAAGGCTGCTGATCGTTTCGGCGCAGGAATCCCGACTCGCCAGTTGGCATGCGGCGTTGGGCGGGGCCGACGTGGAGATCTCCTCGGCGGAGACCACGGCAGATGTGCTATCGGCAGTGAAGCGGCTACGACTCGACGGGATTGTGATCGATCTCGCACTGGCGGAAGTGCCGGTCGAGCAATTGATCGATACGATACAAGATGCCACGGCTCCCGTGACGCCCCCGATCATTCTCCACGGCAGGCCGGGCGCCGGCTTTGAGGTGGAGTCGGAGGTCATGCGCCTGGCGCGGGTAAGCGCCATCCGTTTCGTCGATTCTAGTGACCGGTTGCTGGAAGAGACAGTTCTCCTTCTGCACCGCGCAGACGCGGATCTTACAGAAACACAAAGGGAAATTCTGGCGCGTCTGAGGCAGAGCGATGCCCCACTCGCCGGCAAGAAAGTGCTGGTGGTGGACGACGACGTCCGCAATATCTTCGCCTTGACGAGCGTGCTGGAAGAGCACGATTTGCAGGTAGTTCACGCAGAAAATGGGCGCGCCGGCATAGAAATGCTTTTGAAGACGCCGGGCATCGATGGTGTTCTAATGGATATCATGATGCCCGAAATGGACGGGTATGAAACTACCCGCGCCATACGGCAAATACCAGAGTTCCGCACACTGCCGATCATCGCGGTGACGGCCAAGGCGATGAAAGGTGACCGCGCCAAGTGCATTCAGGCCGGGGCATCCGATTACATCACAAAGCCAGTCGATCTTGACCAGCTCTTTTCGGTGTTGCGAGTGTGGCTGGTCGCGGGCCAGGATGCATCGCATTCCTCCCTGACCGCAGCCGGATAGATTGCTATGTCGGCAACTGCCAGCCGCCTACAAACCGACACGGAATCCGTGGAAAGACGCCTCAAGATTCTTCTGGTAGACGACACTCCGGACAATCTCGTCAGCCTGGAAGCGGCGCTGTCGAGCTTGGGAGAAGAATTGGTTCTGGCGACCTCGGGCAAGGAGGCGCTACGCCACCTGTTGAACGAGGATTTCGCCGCTATACTGCTTGACGTCAGAATGCCTGAGATGGACGGCTTCGAGACGGCGGAGCTGATTCGCAGCCGGCCGCGATCGCGCCAGACTCCAATTCTGTTCCTGACGGGATATAAGAACGAGGAGCATCTATTTCGGGGATATGACCTGGGCGCGGTGGATTTTCTGTTCAAGCCGATCGTGCCCGAAGTGCTACGTTCGAAGGTCGCCGTCTTTGTTGAGTTGAGCCGCAGCAACTGGAAATTGAAAGACCAGGCCAACGAACTGCGGCGGCAGGCCGAGGTGCTCCAGAAAGCCGAGCGGAACTTCCGCTCGCTGCTGGAGGCCGCGCCAGACGCGATGGTGATGTGTCGCCAAAACGGCGACATCATCATGGTGAATTCACAGATGGAGCTGTTATTTGGGTGCGGCCGGGATCGCCTGGTTTCGCGAGACATCCATTCGCTGGTTCCCAATTGGTCGTTTCCGCATGAATCCTCATGGGCGGGAGCGGACGATTCCGTGCGCCCGCCCGTGAAGTTCGGTCAAGAGTTGTTAGCGGTCCACGAGAACGGATCCACGTTCCCTGTGGAAATCAGCGTCAGCCCGCTGCTGACCGATGAAGGGCTTGTGATCACAACCGCGATCCGCGATATCAGCCAACGCCGGAAGAGCGAAGAACAGATCCGCCAGTTGAACGCCACGCTGGAAGCCAGGGTGATGGGGCGCACTGAGGAGTTGATGCGCTCCAATGAGGAGCTGCAGCAGTTCGCTTACGTGGCCAGCCACGACTTGCAGGAACCACTGCGGACCGTATCTATCTATGCGCAGCTTCTGGCCAAGCGTTACAACGGAAAGTTGCAGGGAGATGCCGATCAGTTCATCGACTTCATCGTGGACGGATCGCGGCGCATGGAGCAACTCATTCACGACCTGCTCGATTTTTCCCGGGTGGACGCGCGAGGGACCGACTTCTTCGTGCGGATGAGCTGCGAGGACGTTCTGCACGACGCGATGCGCAATCTGGGCACGCTCTTCGAGGAGAATGCCGCTATCGTCTCGCACGAATCTCTTCCGTGGGTTGTGGGCGATCCGGTGCAGCTTACGCGCCTGTTTCAAAATCTGCTGGTGAATTCGGTGCGATACCGCAGTGAGGAATCCCCCCGAATTTCGATTCATGCAGTGGCGCGAGAAGGCGACTGGCTCTTTTCTGTCCGCGACAATGGAATCGGAATCGAGCCGCAGTATGCCGAAAAGGTATTTGGCATTTTCAAATGCCTGAATCCTCGCGACAAATATCCCGGAAGCGGCATGGGACTGGCGATCTGCCGTAAGATTATCAGCCGCCATGAAGGTCGCATTTGGGTGGAGCCTGCACCCGGTCCCGGCACCACGTTCTGTTTCACTCTACCGCGCAGTTCATAGGTGCTGATCCTCACTTCGCTCGGCACAGGGAGCCCTCCTCTTTTCATAAAGAAACGCATTTAATCGCTCCATTACCGCCTGGTAAAGGTGCGAGGGAGCACCGGTTCACGGCCGCCAACCCTTCGAAACGCACTGTTTCCAAAGACTCAGGTACCGGTAGCCGCCGGCGCCTTTCCAATTTGATCACTTTTGACCAGACACTCCGTAGCCTGGCTTGATACCTTGGCTCAGATGCGATTTTCGGTGGCATCAACAGGCCGGAATCACGAGAATGATATGACCCAAAAATCAACTTGGCAACTCGCTCTGTTTTTGCCTCTCTTACTGGCGGCCGGCGCCGCATTCGCAATAGCAGATGACACAGTCAAGACTCCCACTGTCAATCCCGCCGGCCCTGAGTATCGACTTGGACCCGAAGATGTGATCGAAGTGTTCGTGTGGAAGGAACCGGAACTGTCGACGACCGTTACGGTTCGCCCCGATGGAAGAATCTCACTGCCATTAGTAAATGAGCTGGACGCCAGCGGTAAGACAGGGGCTGAGCTGAGCGCTGAAATTACTGACCGATTGAGTAAGTACATCGTAAAACCGACCGTAAATGTGATGGTAAAGCAGGTGAACAGCCTCAAGATTTCGGTCTTGGGTGAGGTTCGGAAGCCGGATGTGTATCGCTTTAAGAATCGAATCACGGTGTTGGACGCCATCGCCATGGCGGGCGGCTTCACCGATCTGGCAAAGCCGACCCGGGTGATCGTGATCCGCAACACTCCTTCGGGTCCGCAGCGCATCAAAATCGACATCAAAAAGCACGTCGCCGATGAAAGCTCGGCGCCGTTTTATCTGCAGGCTCTCGATACGGTTTACGTTGAATAAACGATTGCTGGGGGACGCCTTCGCCGCAGCACGGCTTTACGCCGAATAATCCTCAGGGGTGCAAACAACAAATGAGAATAAGGTCATTACTGCTCGTGTGCAGCCTCGTCTCTGCCCTCAGCCTGATCATTCCCGCGTACGCACAGGAGCGGCCCAACGGGCTGTTTCTCACTTCGCCGCTGGGTTTGAGCTCGGGCTATGACGACAATTTTGTAGCTGGGTCGCGGACTCTGGATGACGCTGTCAGCATCCTGACGGCCCCGACTATCGCATGGTTCACCAGCACACACCGCAGCATGTTCTCAGTGGACTACCAGGCCGAGTTTGAAATCTTCGCCCACAACACCAATGAGGACGCCTGGAACCACAATGCCAACGTGCACTTCCGGCACACCTTCAGCCCGCGATGGAGCATCGACGGCGCCGAATCGTTTCTCTCGACCATGGATCCCACCCGCAGCCTGATGAACAGCCTGCTGTTGTTGCCGCGCGGCCGTTATACAGAGAATTCGTTCTATACGCGCCTGGCGTATCGTCTGGATCGCAAGACCCTCTTGAGTGCACGCTTCGATAACGCGTACACGAACATGGATCTGCCGATCGACCTGGAAGGGCGCCTCAACCGGGTGGGGATTGGCGCGACCTTGGCCATCGATCACTCGTTCAATAGTCATCACGCGATCTCGGGTAGCTACTCGTTCCTCGACGTCCACCCGCTCGACGAGGTGCCGGGCACAATCAATACGACCGCCCATAACGTCGTTTTGGGATATGTTTACACGGTAAATCCGGGATTGAACGTGCGCGCGTCAGGCGGCGTGACGCAGTCTGAGCAATCGTCATTTACCGGCTCCGCGGCGGTCGACAAGAAGGTCGGCGACGTCTGGCTCTCGGCCGGTTATCAGAGATATCTGGCCTTCCTCGGGGGCCTCTCTCCAACAGCCACCCCTGTTGCGCCGGTGCCTTTCGGTACAGGATTCGCCTCCAATTCCATCTACCAGGTGGTCGCCATCCGCGCGTGGGGACATATCACCAAGCGCTTCGGGATGGAAGGCAATGTGCAGCGAGCGCTGAACGGAGTTACGACTGACAATCGCGGTATCAAGAGCGTCATATTGCAACTCCGTCTCGATTACAAGATCAACGACAAAGTTACCTTCTTCACGCGTACGGAATTTTACGGCCAGAATGTCAGCGAGTTTCAGAACTTCCCGATGTCGCGCCGGCGCTACTTTGCCGGTCTCGAGTTTACTCTATCGCGCGCGCCGGAACTGACAGATGATCCGCATCGCCGCAAGACGGCGCCGCCAGACTCGCCGGATGCCGACGCCGATCGTGGAGACGGACACCCCCAGGAGGATCGATAGGCAATGGAAAGTAATAGGGACGGCCGCCGGCAATCGGCATTCACTTTGCTGAAATCACTGAAACGGCGGAAATTCTATCTGTTGATCCCCGTGGCGCTGATCACGCTCGCCGTGGCGTTTTACTCGGGCAAGTTGCCGGTAAAATACCGCGCCCAGACACTGATCGCATCGGAAGCATTCTCGCCAGTTCCGTATCTGCACGACAGGCCCGACACCGCGGGCGCAGTCAACGTACAGGAAAATCTACGCACGATCCGCGAGGTGGTGTTCAGCCAGCCGGTGTTGGTGAGCGTGATTCAGGAATTCAAACTCTACGACATCGCGACCCAGCGGGAACTCGATCATGCACTCGAGCAGATGAAGTCGAGAATCAACATCCTTGTCGACAGCCCCGATTCTTTTTATGTCGGGTTCGAAGGCGACCAGCCTGAGCAGGTGGCGCAGGTGGCGAATCGACTGGCTGCACTTTTTGTCGATCGGACGACGGTAATTCACGGCGAGCATGCCGCGCAGGTGGATAATCTGCTGGACTCGGAGGTCGAGCGGCTGCGAAATCAACTGCGGGCGCAGGAAGACGGGCTGCGTAGCTATAAGGAAAGTATGGCGCAGGCACTTCCGGACCGCCTGTCGACGAATTTGCGTCTACTGGAAGACCTGCAACAACAGGCCCAGCACAAGGGCGACCAGATCGCCGATGCGCAGGCTCAGCGGACAGCGCTAGTGAACGAGATCCTGGCAATGGAAAACCAGGGTGCACTCGAAGCCGCGCCGCGGCAGAAGACCTCTAACGAGATTGCGCTTGAAGATGCCCGTGCCAAACTGCGGCAACTCCAGACCCGCTACACCTCCGAGAATCCCGAGATCCAGCGAGCGCAGAAAGAGGTGCGAGATCTGGAGGCGATGGGAACTCCACTCGGCCCGCGCACGGAACCCTCCGCATTTCACATGCGGTACCTGGGGCTCCAGGCGGATCTAACTTCGCTGGATCAGCGCATTAAGAGCTACCAGCAGGAGCGCGCCGCTTTGTCGGCGCAGATGGGTTCCTACGAGAAGCGGATCAACTCATCGCCTGGTCTCGAGAGCACGCTGGCCGAACGGATGAAGGACGCGGCTCTGACGAGAACGCAGTACGAGACGATGCTCGCCAAGCAGCAGGCTGAGAAACTGGATCGGCGGGCGGAGACGACTAGCAAACACGCGGCGTTTAAGGTGGTCGACGCGGCTCAGGTACCTACGGCGCCTTTTAGTCCGCAACGCAAGCGGATGATCCTGCTGGCGTTTTTGGCGAGTCTTGGGCTTGGAATCGGGACCATTTTAATGGTTGAACACATGGATTCCTCGTTCGAGACCACCGAAGAGGTTCAACAGTTCACCAATATCCCGGTACTGGCGGCGATTCCGAGCATCACGAACCACCTGCCGAGAATTCGGCTGCCCAAGGATGGAAATGGGCACAGTGGGCTGAACACGCTGAAACTGCGTGATGGCGGAATTGGTCCTGAGGAGCGCCGGCGTTTCCAGGCGCATCGGCTCACGGTCATCGCCGATCCGCAATCGATCGCCTCGCAACAGTACGGCATCATGACACTGAAGATTCTGCGATGGCGGGAACAGACTGGCGGCGGCGTCCTGGTGGTGACCAGTGCTGCGGGCGGCGAAGGTAAGTCGCTGACGGCCCTGAATCTCAGTATGTCTCTGGCTGGAGCTGTGGACGGCCGAGTACTGCTGGTGGACTGCGATTTGCGGCGTCCGCAGGTACACGAGCGGTTGGGCCTCGAGAAGCCGCAGGGCCTCACCGATCTGCTGGCGACACACGACTGCGATACGTTCCCGTTCATACAGAAGGTGGGCAATTTGTATGTGATGACGGGCGGCAGCCAACTGGGTGACCAGGGCGGAATTCTCTCGATGCGCCGCACCCGTGAAATTCTTGCGCGGCTGAGGGAGGAATATCAGGTGATTATTCTCGACAGTCCTCCAATTGTGCCGATCGCGGATAGTCATTTTCTTGCGGGACTGGCGGACGGCGTACTTATGGTCGTGCGCGCGCGCCAAACGCGCCGCGAACTCCTGCAGCGGGCTGTGGAGAGTCTCGGGCCCACTAACATCCTTGGCGCCGTTCTCAACGATGTGGAGTACGGAGATACCCGCTATGCCTACGCTTACCGATATTATCAGCGGCATTATATGAGCCGTCGCTAAAGGACGGAATCGCACTGGGAGACACTCATGGCGCTGATTATTTTTTGGATCTCATTAACGTGCATTCTGTACGTTTACGCAGGCTACCCGCTGTTATTAGCGGCTTGGCGCAAGTTATTCTTCCGGCCGGTGCAAAAAGTGTATCAGGAACCGACGGTAAGTTTGGTCATTGCCATGCATAATGAGCGCCAGAACGTACGCGCCAAGATGCAAAATTGCTTCGATCTCGACTATCCCGCAGAGAAATTGCAGATCATTGTTTCTCTTGACGCGCCGACCGATGGCACTGACGCGCTGATGCAAGAGTATGCAGATCAGGGCGTGAACGTGATTCATTGCCCTGTGCGGCGGGGCAAAGCAGAGGCTCTGAACAGCGGAATAGAAGAGGCGCGAAACGAGATCGTCGTCTTTGGCGACGCGGAACAGCGCCTGGAGAAGTGTGCACTTCGTGAATTAGTGGCAAATTTTGCCGACCCGACGGTGGGAGCAGTTTCCGGCGAGCTCTTTTTGATGGATTCAAAAGAGAAAGAAGCGACCGATGGGGTGGGGCTTTACTGGCGGTACGAAAAGAAATTGCGCGCGATGGAGAGCGATATTCACTCCCTGCCGGGCGCCACAGGCGCAATTTACGCGATTCGCCGCCGGCTGTACACGCCGCTTACCCCGGGAACCATCCTGGATGATGTAGTCACTCCCATGCGGATTGTATTGACGGGGAAACGTGCGATTTTCGACCCATCGGCGCGAGCTTATGGACATGTGACGCAAAGCCCCGATAACGAATTTGAAAAAAAGAAACGGACGCTCACCGGAAACTACCAGCTAGTTGCGGAAATACCTGAGCTATTGGTTCCGTGGCGCAATCCGATCTTCGTGCAGCTGATTTCTCACAAGTTTGGCCGTTTGTTCGTGCCGTATTGCCTGGTGGCACTGTTCATCTCGAACCTGTTCCTGTTGGACGGCCTCTATCGCGTGGTCATGATACTGCAGGTGATCTGGTACATGATGGCCTGCATTGGTGGTTGGCTATCGCATCGTAGTTTAGTACGCCGGGCGCAGCTCGGCATGGCGCGGGAGTAGAGGAGAAAATGGCAAAGACACTCGAGAAAATCATATTGATTCCGTATACGTTCGTTCTCATGAATTGGGCGCCGGTAGCAGGCCTGTATTACTTCTTGCGGGGCCGTCCTCTAGGTATCTGGAATCCCGTCGCAGTGAAGCATACGTAACGTAACACCCCGGGTTGGCGTTCGCGCACGCCTTCACCGATTGGTCTTACATGACAGCCACTTCACTAGAAACGTTACAGCAGTCCTCGCTCATCACGGTGGAGAGAATCGACGATCTCGCGGGTCTTGATGCCCTGCGGGAAGATTGGAGCGACCTTCTCTCCGCCAGTGACGGCGATTGCCTGTTCTTGAGTTGGGAATGGCTCCGCACCTGGTGGAGGCACCTGGCGGGAGACCGGCGTTTAGCCATGATCGCCGTACGCTCTCGCGGTCTGCTGATCGCGTTAGCCCCGCTGTGCGCCAGGTCCGTGAGTATCCTCGGCCGCCGCCCATTGCCCGTTCTCGAGTTCCTGGGCACCGGGTGGGTGGGATCGGATTATCTGGACTTCATCGTACGCCGAGGTTATGAAGCCGAGGCGCAACGAGCATTCGAAAGTACTCTTGCAACTGGCGGGCAAGTGATCGATTTCGCGCAAATGCGGAAGATGGGCAATTTCGCGGGCAAAGTGGCCGCCTCGCTCGCAAATTGTGGCTGGCGCATGGTGGAGACGATCTCAAACACGTGTCCTTTTATTCCGCTCTCGGGCGCAACATGGGAATCGTATCTGGGCAGCCTGGGATCGGAGCATCGGTACAACTTCAATCGGAAATGGAAGCGTCTCAACAAAGACCACAGCGTCATATTCCATCGCGTCGACCGCGAAGAGGAGTGCCGCGAAGCGGTCGATCTCACCATACAGCTACACAGGAAACGATGGAGCGAACACGGGAAGTCGGATGCGTTTCACACCGAGGCGCTGATTGAATTTCACCGGGAATTCTGCCTGCTGGCTTTGCGGAGGGGCTGGCTGCGGCTCTATACCTTGCGGGTGGATGAGAAACCGGCCGCATGCCTGTACGGGTTCCTGTACAACCGCATTTTCTACTTCTATCAGTCCGGTTTCGATCCGGCCTACCAGAAGATGAGCGTGGGTTTGGTCTCGATGGGGCTCGGGATCCAAAGCGCAATTGAAGACGGCGCGATCGAGTACGACCTGCTGCACGGAAATGAAGACTACAAATCGCACTGGAGCCGCGAAAGCCGGGAATTGAGCCGCCTCCAGCTCTACCCGGGGAGCTTTCGCGGAGTATTGGCGCAGAAGACGAATCAATGGGAGCGCGGGGCGCGCAAGCTGGCACGGCGCTCGCTCCAGAGATGGCTCGCATGATTCGAAGCTGGATCAAGACTAAGGCGGCAGGCGCCCTGAGCAGGACTGGCATCGACAAAGCCGTCGGCTCGTTCGCTGGATGGACCGCTGGCGCTGTGGTACTCGGCTATCACCGGGTAGTAGAGGATTTCCAAGCCAGCGCCGAGACCTCCATTCCCTCGATGCTGATCAGCCGCCAAATGCTGGAGCGCCACATCGATTGGCTCGGCCGGCGATTCCGATTTGTTTCCTTGGACGAAGTGGGCGCGCGGCTTGACGGAAGCGACTCGTCTGCCGATCCGGTCGTGGCGCTTACGTTTGACGACGGTTATCGCGATTTCTACGAGCTGGCACTCCCGGTCCTGAAACATAAAGGCGTCCCTGCCGCGGTGTTTGTGGTGACCGATCTGGTGGGTACCACGCAGGTGCAGTTGCACGACAAGCTCTACCTGTTGCTGGCACGACTCCAGGGGAAGTACCAGCAGTTGCTGACGAGTCTCGGCATCCGTGTGCCCGGCACGCCGTACCACGCCACCCGCGCACTGCTCGAAGGTATTTCGCACCAGGGCTTGCAACGGGTGACCGCCGCACTGGAATCGGAATCGGCGATTCCAGACCGGGTTTTCGAGCCATTCCATTCGATGACGTGGGAAATGGTGGATTCCGTGCACCGCGCCGGCATGACGGTCGGCTCGCACACCCGGACGCATGTGCTGATGGCCAACGAGAGCCCGCAGCGGATGGCGGACGAAGCGGGCAACTCGCGCCGCGAACTCGAGCGAAGACTGGGCACAGGCGTGCGCCATTTTGCATACCCCAGCGGTCAGTTCAACGGCCCGGCGGTGACCGCCGTGGCAGATGCCGGATACCAGTTTGCGTACACCGTCTGCAACCACCGCGACGCTGCATATCCCAGGCTCACGGTGCCGAGAACGCTGCTGTGGGAGAATTCCTGCCGCGATTTTCGAGGCTCGTTTTCGGGTTCGATCATGAGCTGCCAGGTCCACCGTGCGTTCGGCATGCTCGGCGGGTGCAAGCAGCGCCACGCTGCCGGAGAGGAGATGCGAAGTGCTCAGCGATAACCACTCGCGTGTTGCACCGCGGTTCTTCCCCTCCGGACTGCCCACGTTTCGCTCGGCGGGGGAGAGTGCCGATTCCGCTCCGGCTCCGGCTTCCTATTGGCTTCTACTCGCGTTTCTCGTCCTTCTGTATGCGAACCTGCCATTCGTGTTGCCGGCCGCGGATGCCCTTCGGCCCGCGGCGGTAGTAGGCGGACTGGCTCTCTTGATGATTTTCGCCGAAGTGCTCATGGGCCGTCGGGTGCTCACGTTTGCGTGGCCCGAAGGCGCTTTGCTCGTGGCGTTCGTGGGTGCGGCGGCGCTGTCGTGCCTCACGGCGCTATGGCCTCGACAGGCCGCCGAGTCTCTGTCGGACCTGGTGAAGATGGGGCTGGTCTTTTTCTTCATCGCCAACTGCGCGGATACCGAGCGGCGCCTGCGCGGAGTGATGTGGACGATCGTCATCTGCGGTCTGATCCCCGCCGCGGGTACGCTGCGCAACTATCTGGATGGCCATCTGGCTGAAGGCCGAGCCTCGTGGCTGGGCATCTTCGCCAACCCCAACGAAGTCGCGTACAGCTTGGTCATCCTGTTGCCGATCGCCGCGTTCCTGGCGATTCGTACCGGCTTCGCCGGAAGGTTGCTGCTGCTGGGAACCGGCGGAGTCTTTGTGGCTGCGATCTTCGTGACCTTCTCGCGCGGCGGACTTATCGGCCTGGGCGCGGTGGTGGTGCTGTACGCATGGCGCAGGCGCAGTCTCTGGCTACAAATTGTTCTGGTGCTCCTGGTGGTGGCGGGTCTTTCGTTCGGTGAAAAGTATTGGTCTCGCGATGAAAATTTCTCGAGCCTCAATGGCGATGTCAGCTTCCGGCAGCGCCTGGCGACTTCGGAAGCGGGTCTCCGCATGTTCGCTGACCATCCATTGACGGGCGTAGGTCTGGGATGTTCGCTGATCGCGTGGCCGCTCTATGCGCCCCACGACCTGTACTCGCGGTCCGCGCTGGTCACGCACAATACCGTGATTCAGCCCCTAGGGGAAACCGGAATCCTGGGCTTCGTTCCGTTCGCACTCCTCATCGGATTCGGTATTTGGCACGCTCGCAAGATCGCGCTGAATCGATCTCGCGAGGGAATGTCGCAGCTGGGCGCCGGCCTCGAGATTGCGGTTTGGGGCTTCGTCGTCTGTGGACTTTCGGGAGGGTACGTCTTGACGTGGTTTCCGTACATTCTGCTGGGGATGGTGGCTGCGGCCCGGCAGATTCCAGGGGAAGTCTGATGGCTACCGCTCACCCGCTCATCGCCGAGGATTCACCGGCACTGCAGTCAGACTCCGTATTCAAGCCGGCGCTGTTCCTGATGTGCGGGCGAACCATCGCCTTCGCGGCGACTTTTTTCATCCCCCTGGTGCTGGCCAGAGTCTTCGACCAGGCGCAGTTCGGCACTTACAAACAGCTCTTCCTGATCTGGGGCACCGTTTTCGCGATCGGCCAGATGGGCATGGCGCAGAGTCTCTACTACTTTCTTCCGCGTTCTCCGCAGCGGGCCGGTTCCTATGCCGCGAACAGTTTGCTCTTCATGCTGGGCGCCGGGGGATTCTGCGTCGCCGCGCTCACCTTCGCCGCGCCGAAACTCAATGCGTGGATGAGCAACAGCCAACTCTCCCGGTACCTGCCGTGGATCGGCCTCTACATCGCGTTGATGATGTTTTCGATGGCGCTCGAGATCGTGCTCATCTCGCGCGGCCGTTACCTCTGGGCCTCCACGTCCTACGCAGTTTCCGATTTGTTGCGGGCGGCAGCCTTCATCCTGCCCGCACTGCTGTTTCGCCAACTCGATTTGCTCCTGGAGAGTGCTGTACTGCTGGCCGCGATCCGGGCAGTAGTCACCCTACTCTACTTCCGCAAGGAATTCCGAGGCAGCTTCAGGCCCGACCGGGCGCTGCTCCAGGAGCAGTTGGCGTATGCCCTTCCGTTTGGTCTCGCGGTGCTGGTGGAAATCGCGCAGACCAGCCTGCCGCAATACGTGGTGTCGCATCTCTTTGATCCGGCCACCTTCGCCATCTTTGCGGTGGGATGCCTGCAGATCCCACTCGTGGACTTCGCGGCGTCGCCAACCAGTGACGTAATGATGGTGAAGATGCAGGAGTGCCGAGCGGCGGGCCGGAATCGCGCAGTGCTCGGAATCTGGCACGACACCACCTGGAAGCTGGCACTATTGTTCGTGCCGCTGACCGCATTCCTGATGGTGGATTCGCGGGACATCATCGTACTACTCTACCGGCAGCAATACGCCGCGAGCGCTCCGATTTTTGTCGTCTGGTCGGCAATGATCCTGCTGACCGCGTTGCAGGTGGATGGCGTGATGCGCGTCTTTGCGCAGACCCGGTTCCTGCTGGTGCTGAATCTGATGCGCCTGGCGATCATCGGCGGATCGATCTACTGGGCTCTGGGCCGGTTCCATCTGCTCGGTGCAGCTTTGGTGACGGTGCTGGCGACTCTGCTCTTCAAGATCGGCGCGATGATGCGGATGCGTCGTCTGCTGGGTGTGGGAGCGGCCGATCTGCTGCCGTGGAGAAGTCTTGGCGCTCTGGCGGCAGCATCCACATGTGCCGCGCTGGTCGTGATTGGAGTAAAGGCACTGGTGCACACTGCGCCGCTTGCCACGATCATGGCGACATTCACGGCGTTTTCGATCACGTACGTTGGTCTGGTCTGGCGATTCGATCTGCTGCATGAAAGCGAACGGCTGGCGATTGCCGGCTGGGTACGGCGCAAGCGGATCGCTTTTGGTTTGGCGTGGGGCTACGAAAGGGCTTAGCGGGCAAGAACTATGTGTGGAATTGCCGGAATGATGAGTTTGGAAGGCCGCCCGGTTCTCGAACAGGAAGTGCGCGACATGTGCACGTCCATCACTCACCGGGGACCGGATGACCACGGCTACTACGTCACGCCGGAGGTGGGTCTGGGCATGCGGCGGTTGAGCATCATCGACATCGCCTCAGGGCGGCAACCGGTACGCAATGAGGACGGCACGGTATGGGTGGTCTATAACGGCGAGATCTACAATTTCCGCGAACTGCGCTGGGACCTGGAAGCTCGGGGCCATGTCTTCTACACACACACCGACACCGAAGCGATTGTCCATTTGTACGAGGAATACGGCAAGGGACTGGTGGATCATCTGCGCGGTATGTATGCCTTCGCGCTCTGGGACCAGCGGAAAAAGCAACTGCTGATCGGGCGCGACCGCCTGGGCATCAAGCCGCTCTACTACACCGAAGCCGGCGGACGGCTGCTGTTCGCGTCCGAACTCAAGTCCATTCTGCAAATGCCCGAAGTGGAGCGCAAGCTGAACTGGAGCGCCGTGTCGCACCTTTTCAGTTATCTCTCCACGCCTCCGACAGAAGCGATTCTGGACGGCGTCCACAAGCTCGAGCCCGGGCATACTCTGACCGCATCGCCGGGGCGAACGCCGGTGGTGGAGCGCTATTGGGACGTGCGGTTTGAGCCGGAAGAGGGGCGTGACCTCGGCTATTTCGTCAGCCGCACCCGTGAACTGCTCGACGAATCGGTGCGCCTCCACATGGTTAGCGATGTGCCCGTGGGTGCGTTTCTCAGTGGCGGAATCGATTCCAGCGCCGTGGTAGCGACCGCCGCTGGGCACACGGCAGGACCGCTCCAGACCTTCTCGATCGGATTTCGCGAGGCCGAGTACAACGAACTCGAACACGCCCGCGCGGTGGCAGCCAAGTTCCGTACGGACCATCACGAGTTGACTCTGGGACCCGAAGGACTGGGCGAGTTGGAGACGCTCGCGTGGCACCTCGACGAGCCGTTTGGCGACTCTTCGGCGATTCCCACGTATATGGTCTCGAAGCTGGCCGCCCGGAAGGTGAAGGTCGTACTCTCGGGCGATGGCGGCGATGAGCTATTTGCCGGCTACGAGAAATATCTGGTGGAGCAGAAGGAGAGATCGTACCGCCAGTTACCGGCGTTCGCCCGCAGCCTGTTGGCGACGGTCAGCCGGAGCATGCCGGATGGGATGAAAGGCCGCAATTTGCTGCGCCACATGTCGATGGCGGGTGCGGAGCGCTATCTGGATGCCGGCACGCTGTTCCGTCGCGAAGATCTGAAGAAGCTATTCCGGCCCGAGGTTTTCGAGATGGTCGCGCCCTACGAGCCGTGGCGCTCCAAGGCGGCGTGCATGGAGTCTGGCAACGGCAACTGGCTCTCGGCGCTGCAGCGGCTGGACGTGAAGAATTACCTGCCGCTCGACATTCTTACGAAGGTCGACCGCATGAGCATGGCACACTCCATCGAAACTCGTGTGCCGCTACTCGACCACAAGCTCGTGGAGTTTGCCGCGACGATCCCACCGGAAATGAACCTTCACAACGGCACCACCAAGTACGTGCTGAAACAGGCGATGCGCGGCATTTTGCCCGACTCGATCATCGACCGGCCAAAGCAGGGATTCGCGGTGCCGCTCGGATATTGGTTCCGCGGTAAGCTCGGCAGCTATGTCCGCGATCTGCTTTTGGGCGACAGCGCGGGCAGCCGCCAACTTTTCAACCGCACCTACATCGAGAACCTGGTGGCGCTGCATGAGAAGGGGCGCAACCTGGATCTGCAGCTTTGGACTTTGATTTCGTTCGAACTCTGGTCCCGCGTGTTCCTGGATCGAGGCGCGGGAAAGCGCGCCTGCGAGGCTGCCTGATTGGCGAAAACCATGCGCTCACAGAAAATCAAGCTGCTGCAGATGCTCACGAACTTCCACATCGGTGGGACCGAGAGACAGGTCGCCAATCTCGCGCTCGGGATCGACTCCTCGCACTTCGATCTGCACCTGGCCTGTCTGCGCAACTCGGGCGAATTGCTGACGGAACTCGAGACGCTGCGGGTGCCGCGCGAAGAATTTCGCATTGGACCGCTATACAGCCCCAAGACGTTTTGGCAAGGCATCCGGCTGGCCCGGTACGTGAGAAGGAACCTGATCCAGATCGTGCACAGCTACGGCTTCTACCCGAACGTCTTCACGGTGCCGGTGGCGCGCATGGCCGGCGCGTCGATTGTCGTGGCATCGATCCGCGACACGGGCGACATCCTGTCTCCCATACAGCGTCGCGTACAGAAGATGGTGTGCAAGTTGGCCGACTGCGTCCTCGTCAACGCGGAGGCGATTCGCGAGAGCCTGATCCAGCAGGGATACGACCCCTGCAACATCGTAGTCATCCGCAATGGCATTACGGTTTCGCGATTCGAAAGGAAGCAGCGCGGCGCGATTCTGCGGCAGGAACTGGGCCTGCCCGCAGCGGCGCGCCTGGTAGGGGTGTTTTCGCGCCTAAATCGCATGAAAGGCGTGGAGTATTTTCTGGAGGCAGCGAAGGTCCTGGCGGAGCGCCTCCCGGATGTCTGTTTCCTAGTCGTGGGTGATGGCGGGATTCGCCCGGAACTGGAGGAACGAGCCGCGCGGTTGGGACTCGGCGGCCGCATCGTATTCACTGGGTTCCGGAGCGACATTCCCGACCTGCTCTCGGAAGCTGCCGTATCGGTGCTGCCGTCGCTCAGCGAGGGCATTTCGAACACATTGCTCGAGTCCATGGCTTCAGGCGTACCGGTGGTTGCAACCCGGGTGGGAGGCAATCCCGAAGTCGTCGAGGATGGAGTGAGCGGTCTGCTGGTTCCTCCGCGCGACTCAGCCGCTCTCGCCGCGGCTATCGGCCGGATTCTGGAGGATGAACAACTGGCCTCTGCCCTCGGTCAAGCCGGTATGCGGCGAGTCTCCGAACTGTTCTCCATCGAAAGCTCCGTGCATCAGACCGAGCACCTGTATGAGCGCCTGGTCGAGGCCAAAGGGCACGTATGAAAGTGCTCCTGATTGGCCCCTTTCCACCGCCGCACGGAGGAATCTCGGTGCACGTCGCGGGGATTCACCGTCAACTGAACGCATGCGGTATCAAATCCCAGGTCCTCGACACTGGTAAAGGAAAGCTGGGACTCGGGTTTGCGTTTTCCGTGCTGCGTTACGCGATTGCCGGATGGACACTGCATCTTCACACCAACGGGCACAACCAGAAGAGTTGGCTGCTTGCCTGTTTCTGCGGCCTGGCCGGGAGAATTCGCGGTGGTTCCATCCTCACCTTGCACTCCGGAATGGTGCCGGTCTATCTGGAATCGGCATCGAGATTGCGAAAGGTTCTCGCTCGCCGAACCTGTGAGTTGTATACGCGGGTGATCTGCGTGAGTCCCGAGATTCGCAGCGCGCTACGGACGATCACACCGAAGGCTCAAGCGATGGAGGTATTGCCGGCCTTTCTCGGCACGGAACTCGCCGAAGCCCTGGAGGAGCCGGGATTGTGTAAATGGCTGGACCGGCACCGCCCCGTATTTTCGACGGTGCTCTTCTTCCGTCCCGAGTATGGATTCGATCTGCTGGTGGATGGCCTGGCCCGGATGAAGCGTCGATATCCGTCGTTCGGTTGCCTGGTGATGGGGAGCGGCGAACAGCGCGCGCAGGCAGAGCAGCGAATTCAAGATGCCGGACTTGATAAGAACATGCTCTTGATCGGCGATGTACATCACGATGCCTGTGTGGCACTGATGTCCCGCAGTCATGTATTTCTACGCGCCACCCTGGAGGATGGCGATTCGATCTCGGTGCGTGAAGCCCTGGCGATGGGCGTCCCGGTGGTGGCGAGTCGCGTCGGCACGCGGCCGCCAGGCGCGATTCTGTTTCAGCCAGGCGACGTCAACGAGATGCTCGCCAGAATCCAAGACGCGCTCTCCGTGCGGCAGCAGACCGCTCCAGAGAACGCCGGCTGTATGGCTCGCCTGCTCGAAATCTATCGACAGGTAGACGGTTCCGAAGGCACGCTATGCCTGAATTGATCGCCGGTAATGCCAGGCAGAAACTTCAGCGGCTGGGCGCCATGCGTCCGCGCGAGGTCGCGCACCGGGTCTGCGAGAAGATGTCTGCGGAACTCGAGCGGGTCGGTATAGCCTCCTCCTGTCCGAAGCCACCGTCATCGTTCAAAGCCTACCTGGCGGGCGGTCCCGCGAGTCGCTTCTATTGCAGTCACCAGCAAGACATAGCGGGTTTCGCGCGCGACAGTTTTCCGGAATGGATCGGTCGCGCCGCGGGCCTGGCGGAGACGCACTGCGCGCATGAAGTCGCCCTTCTGGGCTACCCGCCGGTGCATTTGGGCGCGGCCATCGACTGGCATCGCGACCCGGTGACCGGGCGCACTTGGGAGCGTCGATTCTGGGCGGACTACGATCTCGTACACCATCACGGCGGGCGTGACCCGAAGATCATCCATGAGCTGAATCGCCATCAACATCTGCCGCGTTTGGCAAAGGCATACCGGCTTACCGGCGACGAGCGCTACGCCTCCGAGGCCGTCGCGCAACTTCTGAGTTGGATCGACCAGAATCCGCCGGGGCGCGGCATCAACTGGCAGTCGAGCCTCGAGATCGCGATCCGTGCGACATCATGGATGTGGACGATTTTCCTGCTTTTGCCCTCCCGCTCGTTCGATGCGGCTTCGGCTCAGCGCGTAGGCGAATCGCTGTTTGCGCAACTCGAGCACGTTTACCGGTTCACTTCCCTCTACAGCAGTCCCAACACGCATCTGATCGGTGAAGCGGCCGCACTTTTCATTGGAGGGCTGGTGTTCCGTGACCAGAAACCAGCGGCCAAATGGCTTCACGGCTCGGCGCTGTTGCTGTCCGAGTCGGCGGAGAAGCAGGTTCTCGACAACGCCGTGTACGGCGAGCTGTCGTCCTACTATCACTGCTACGCGCTCGACTTTTATCTGCAGGCAATGATACTGGCCGCGCAGAATGGGTTTGATCTGGGCCCGGCGATTCCGCACAAAGTAGGCGGGATGCTCGAATACCTGATGTTCCTCACGCGGCCGGATGGAACGCTGCCCTCCCTGGGGGATGACGACGGCGGCAGAGCGCTGGCTCTCGATCAGCGCGACTATCGCTCTTACCGTGATGGATTGTGCGTGGGCGCGATCGTGTGCCGCAGAGGCGACTTCAAGCGTCAGGCCGGGACCTTCTGCGAAGAGGCGTTCTGGCTGCTCGGCGAAGAATCCTGGAATGTCTATCGTGAGTTGCCGGCTAAAGAGCCCGGTAAGCGGCGCGCAACGTACGGCCAAGCCGGGTATACGATCGTCCGATCCGGTTGGGACGCGCGCGCCAGCCACCTGGTCTTCGACTGCGGCGGTTTAGGGATCCTCACCGGCGGCCATGCGCATGCCGATGCTCTCTCGTTCACGCTCTTTTGCGATGGCCGCGAATTGCTCGTCGATCCGGGAACTTTCGTGTACAACTGCGCTCCCGAGTGGCGCAGTTATTTCCGCTCTACGGCCGCTCACAATACGGTGCGCGTCGACGGCCGCGACCAGGCGGAGCAGGGAGGCACCTTCCGCTGGACGACGAGGCTGGATGCGCGAAAGGGCGAAGAGTTTGAGGCGGCCGGAGTCACCTATGTGGAAGGCGAGCACGACGGGTACTCTCGCATCGGAGTGACGCATCGCCGGCGCATTCTCTACGCCGATCCCGGGTGCTGGATCGTCGCGGACGATTTTCGGGGGTCGGGCGAGCACCAGTTCGAATTCAATTATCACCTGACGCCGGGTGCCGGCGAGCTGCTGCAGATTGACTTCGTCAGCATGGCAGAAGGCACTGGCTCACGCGCGCGACTCGTATCGGATGAGCAGGGGTGGGTGTCGCGCGCATATGGCGAGAAGCAGCCTTGCACCACAAGGCGCACCACGCTGCGAGCCGCCACACCGGCCGCCGCGTTCACCTTTTTGATGCCGGGCACGCGGCGGGCTGAAACTCAGCAGTACACCATCGAAAACGGGACCGGCATCGCATGTGCCTGCGAGCACGGCGACTACACGGATATTGCTGCTCTTTCAACCTCCAGTGCTGACCTCTGCTTTGCCGACTTCCAGATGTCCGGCGAGTTTTGCTGGATTCGGCTCGAACGAGGCGTACTGAAGCAAGTCCTGGCCATTCGGGCACGCAGCCTCACTCGCGCCGGCCGGAATATTGTCCGAACAACCAATGAGGCGCCGTATTTCCGAGTATTCGACGCCGAAACGAGACCAGACACCTTATGTGCGGAATTTGCGGCATCGTAAATCTCGACTCCGAGCCCGTAGAGCGGCTGCTGGTGCAGCGCATGACCACGTCCCTGGCCCATCGCGGGCCGGACGACTGCGGCTACTTTGTCGAGGGCCAGGCCGGGTTGGGTCATCGACGCCTGAGTATCATCGACCTGAGCGCCGGGCACCAGCCGATCTACAACGAAGACCGCTCTGCTGTCATCGTCTTCAACGGCGAGATCTACAACTATCGCGACCTCGCTCACGACCTCACATCAGCCGGTCACACCTTCCGAACGCGGTCCGATACGGAGACGATCCTCCACGCCTATGAAGAATATGGCGACGAATGTGTGCACAAGCTGCGTGGCATGTTCGGCTTCGCGATTTGGGATCGTGGCCGCAGGCGCCTGCTGCTGGCGCGCGACCGCCTGGGGATCAAGCCGATCTATTACTATCAAAACGGCCGCTTCCTGGCATTCGCGTCGGAAATCAAAGCCCTGCTCGAGATCGCGTCTGTGCCTCGCGAGGTCGATCCCGAAGCTCTCGATCTGTACCTCGCGATGCGATACGTTCCCGGGCCGCGCACGATGTTCAAGAACATCTTTCGCCTGCAGCCCGGAAATATCCTGATCGCAGACCAGGGAGGCGTTCGTACCCGGCAATATTGGGACATCCAATATTCCGACGCGCAGACGCAGTCGCCGGAACAACAACTGGAGCAGTTCCGCGAGTTGCTGGACGAGAGTGTGCGCCTCCGCCTGATCGCCGAGGTCCCGCTTGGCGTCTTTCTGAGTGGGGGTCTCGATTCCAGCGCGATTCTGGCCACCATGAGCAAGCTCGGGGGCGGCACTCGTGTGAAGACCTTCAGCGTGGGGTACGAGGCCACCACCGCGGAGGAGCAGGCAAATAACGAGTTCGAATATGCGCGCCTGGCCGCGAACGCTTTTCGCTCCGACCACCATGAGTATCGCCTCGACGCCGCCGGGCTGGCCGACTTTGTCCCGGAACTCGTGCGATATCTTGACGAGCCTCTCGCGGATCCGAGTTGCGTGCCGCTTTACTTCATTTCCAAATTGGCCCGTCAACACATTACCGTCGTGCTATCGGGCGAAGGTGCGGACGAGTTGCTCGCCGGGTACGGAATCTACGGTCGCATGCTCGCGATCGAGCGCATGCGACGGAGTGCCGGACCTCTGGCCCGGCTTGCGCCACTGGTTTCGCACCTGGCTCCATCGGAGAAACTCCGCCATTATGTGCGTCTCTGCGGTCAACCGCTCGAAGATCGATATCGAGGTGTGACACGCGGATTCACTCCCGCCGGCATGCGGCGGCTGGTCGGTCCCGATCGGCTCCAACGATCCAACGAGCAGTTGAGTGAGATTTACGGCGCATATTTTCATGGTGTGCAGAAAGCTTCCGCCTTGGACCGCATGCTTTACGTGGACGCCAAAGTGTGGCTGCCGGATGACCTGCTCATCAAGGCCGACAAGATGACCATGGCCAACGGATTGGAACTGCGCGTTCCCTTCCTCGATCACAAAATGGTGGAGTTCGCCGCCACGCTGCCGAACAGCGCGAAGCTGCAAGGATCCACCGGAAAATCGCTGCTGCGGCGCGCGATGAATGGCGTGCTCCCGGACGAAATCCTGCATCGTCCCAAGAAAGGATTTCCCATCCCGATCGCCTCATGGCTACGCACCTCTTTGCGAGCGTTCACTCGTGACTATCTGCTCGCGCCGGACTCCGCCGCGAGCCAGTATGTGAATCGTGAGGAAACGGCCCGACTCGTGCAAGAACACGAGCGCGGCGGGGCCGATCGGTCGCAGGAGATCTGGACGCTGCTCGTCTTTGAGTTCTGGCATCGGCACTTCATTCAAGACCGCCCGCGTCCCGCCGATGCCCGACAGTCCAATCTGGCCGGGGCCTGGCAACCGAGCTGCGGAGAGAGTGCATGATCGAAGGTAACGACATTATCTGCTTCAGTAACGACTGGGATGGCGATCCCCTCAGCAAGAAGCACATCGCCCTGAGGCTGGCACGAAAGAATCGCGTGTTGTGGGTCAACTCCACGGGCAATCGCAATCCCACCGCGTCGGTGCGCGATCTGCGAAGGGCTTGGAAGAAGCTCCGGCAATTCTGCGAGGGCTGTCATGAAGTGGCGGAGAATATCTCGGTCTTCTCTCCGTTGGTGATTCCTTTCCATGGGAGTCGCATTGCACGTTGGATGAATCGGGGGCTTCTGCGGTGGAGTCTCCGCCGCGCCTGCCGAAAGCTGAGATTCCGCAATCCGATTACGTGGTCGTTCGTGCCGAGTTCGGGAGACGTCGTGGGCACCTTGGGCGAGCGAATGGTGGTTTACCACTGTGTAGACGAGTATTCGAAATTCACCGGCACCGACGAGTCCGCCATTTCGCAGATGGAGCAGCGCCTGATGGAGAAAGCAGACCTGGTCGTGGTCTCGTCCAGCCGGTTGCTGGAAACCAAGTCCGCGCACAATCCAAATACGTTCCTCGTCACTCATGGTGTGGATGTCGCACACTTCCGGCAGGCCTGCCAGAGCGACGTCACTCCTCCGGCTGATATGCCGAAGCTCGAATCGCCGGTCATCGGATTCTTCGGACTCGTAGCCGATTGGGTGGACCTCGAGGTCATTCGGTATCTGGCGGTATCCCGTCCCAAGTGGTCGTTCCTGATGATCGGAGAAGTTCACACCGACATATCGGGCCTCCGCGATCTGCACAACGTCCATCTGCTCGGCAGGCGCGGCTATGCGTCGCTGCCGGCCTATTGCAAGGCATTCGATGTCGCGATTCTGCCCTTCGTGGTTAATGAGTTGACGGTGGCGGCGAATCCCCTGAAGTTGCGCGAATACCTGGCAGCGGGTTTGCCCGTGGTTGCCACGCCGCTGCCGGAGGTCATGAAACTGCATCCGCTGGTACGCATGGCGCAGACGCCTTCGGACTTCCTGCACCAGATAGAGGACTTATTGAAAGAGGGGCGACGTGGACCGGACCCGGCAGTTTCGGCTCTCATGGACCGCGAGTCGTGGGACCAGAAAGTCGAAGAGTTGAGCAAGATTGTCAACAGCCTGGATGCCGCCAATGCATCCAGTGATCGCCGTCTCACGGCGACCTGGGTCGCCTGATGGAAGCTCTATGACATCCGGCGCGCTGCGAATTTCGCTGGTAACGGTACTCTTCGCAGTGAGCGCGCCCACCGCGGCGCCTCTACCGTTTGTCTGGTGGACCACGGACGACCTGGCCAAGGTGAGGCCCCTCGATCCAGTTCCAGCCGAGCCCGTGAGGAGCGCGGAGTTACGTGCCGGCCGGAACGAATTCGAGCCATTTCAGATTGTCCTGCGATCGCAGACCAAAGATCTTGCCGGAGTCGATATCGATTTTTCGGACTTTCGCAGCGCTGAAGGCGCTACGATTTCCAGCCAGAATGTGACGGTCTATCTGGAGAGCTTCGTGGACCTCAAACGCGCCTCGTCCGTGGAGGGTGCCGACGGTCCTTGGCCCGATCCTCTGATTCCAAGAATAGATCGATACTCCAACGAGCGGCGTAACGCCTTCCCGTTCACCGTGCCGCGCGGCCGCAATCAGCCGCTGTGGGTGGAAGTCTTTATCCCTGTTACGGCGCAGCCCGGGAAGTATACGGCTTCGGCTCGGGTGACCGTTGCCGGCGTAGAGCAGTTCTCCGTGCCCATCAGCCTCATCGTCTGGCGATTCTCCCTGCCCTCAACAGCGAGCCTGAAGTCGTCCTTCGGTTTGAGCGGCATCAAGGCGCTCAAGCAGCACCGCGGCCGATATACCAATGACGAAGATCTCCAGTCCATCGTCCGCCTCTACACACAGGCAGCGTTGATGCACCGCATCACCACCAACGGCGGCAGTATGCAGCCTCCCAAGTTCATCTACGAAGGCGGAAAGATGCACGTCGACTGGAGCGCCTACGATGCTGAGGTCGGCCCCTTCCTCGATGGCACCGCGATTCCCAAGGGAGATCCACTTTACGGAGCGCGTGCCACGTCCGCCGAGGTGCGGACGCAGAAGACCTTCCCGAGCGAGGAGCAGGAGAGGCTGTATTGGTCGGAGTGGACGCGGCATTTTCACAATAAGGGTTGGGACGATCGCTTGTTCCTGTATCTCTGGGACGAGCCTACGGCACACGATTTTCCGGAGATTCTGGAGCGCGGTAAAGTAGCGGCGCGGGTTGATCCCAAACTGCGCAGCCTGATCACGCTGCCCTTCAATGCCAAGCTGCAGGACGTGGTGCAGATCTGGGCGCCTCTCGTCAATTGCCTGGAGCCCAACCCCGGATTCGCGGATTACTGCCAAGGCACCCCGCCGCTCGACATCTATTCCCACGGCGCACCATCAGGCACCAGCTTGTGGTTTTACCAGTCCTGTGCGAGCCATGGCTGCAACATTGTCGGAGGCTCGTACTTCACGGGCTGGCCCAACTACATGATCGACATTCAAGGACCCGCCAATCGCGTAATGCAATGGGTGGCCTGGAAGTACCGGTTGGAAGGTGAGCTGTATTACAGCATGAACGAAGCGTTTGGTCCGGAGAACGACCCTTGGACGAACATTTTGCGCTCTGGCGGTAACGGAGACGGCACGTTGTTTTATCCCGGGCTTCCCGACAGAATCGGTGGACGCACCGGCATTCCGGTCGAAAGCATACGCTTAAAGCTCATTCGTGAGGGCATGGAAGATTACGAGTATCTGGTACTACTCGCGAAGCTGGAGGGCAGGGAATCGGCCGAGCAATTCGCGGGTCGGATCGTACAGAAGCCATACCTTTGGGAGTCTCGTCCGCAAGTGTTTCTGAACGTACGCCAGCAACTGGGAGACGCGCTGGATCGGGCGGCGGCCCGTCCCGGCGGAATGATGTAGATGCAAAGCGAAGCCACGACTCGGATGGTGAGGGAGGTCAAGCAACCCCTCCACACGGCCGTGGCCTGCCTGGCTCCGCACTCTTCTAAGATCCTCTCGTCGTGGCGTGCGCTTCTGCGAACGCACAAATCCTGCATTCGATTTGTGCCGCCGCTCCTGGGGTTGCACGTCGCCCCGCAGCGCGTCGAACTCTTCCTATCGGACCCGGAAAACTATCGCAAAGAGTCCGAGCGCGAGGGATGGGAGTTGGCGAACCGTGCTGTTCCGCAGGAGTGTGCCGGCATCGCGGTGGGACTCTACGTGGAAACCTGTCTGCCCTACTTGCTTACGGGAGAGCCCAAACAAACGGAATGGACTCAGGCGTTTGCGCGATGGGCTTCGGTTTACCAGTTCTTTTTGCTCACGGGCTACGCGCGGCACGAAGCGGCTGCGAGGCAATCCTTGGAAGAGCGGGTCAGCCAGGCGGAACGACGCTCCCAGGAATTCTCCGTTCAGTTGGGTGAGGCGTACGAAAAGGAGCGGCGTCGCCTCGCTCAGGACCTGCACGATGAGATTGGGCACGACCTGATTGTGTTGAAGCTTTACACCGAGGTGATCGCGCTCGATCTGAAGAAAGGCGACATCAGCCAGCTTCGGCGCAAATTGAAGGAGTCGGTCGGACTGATCCAGCACGCGCTGAAGAGCATTCGGCACCTGACATTCGATTTGGGGCCGGCCGTCTGGAACGAGCAGGGCTTTATTCCCGCAGTGCGTTTGTACGCCAGGCAGTTTGCCAAGCGGACCGGAATTCGCGTCAAGCTAAACGCGGCTCGCATGCGGGCGCAGTTGCCCACCAGGTGTGAAACCGCACTTTACAAAGTGCTGCAAGGCGCTCTTTCCAATGTTGTCGCGCACGCGGACGCGCATAACGTTAAAATCACTTTGGCGAGTGGGCAAGACTCCGTGACCATGAGAATCGAAGACGACGGCCGAGGATTCGATGTGGGGCGCAAAATGGGCGTTCCGCGCCAATCCTATGGACTGAGGGCCATGCGGGAACGCGTAGAACTTTTGGGCGGAGCCGTTCACTTTACCTCCCGTCCTGCGCGTTTGCGTGCCGAGGCCCGCGGCACCACCATCGAGGCCCACCTGCCACTGCAGGATGGCGAGATCACGTGAAGGAGAGAATCAAAGTCCTGCTCTGCGACGATCACACCTTGTTTCGCGAGGGCATCAAGGCGATTCTAAGGGACGAGCCCAGCATCGAGATCGTCGGAGAGGCGTCGGACGGCCGGCAGGCCGTGGCCAAATCACGCGAGCTTCACCCCGACGTGATCCTGATGGATATCGCCATGCCCGATCTCAGCGGATTCGATGCCACGCGCCGCATTCTGCAGACCAACAGCAAGACCAAGGTCATCATCCTGACGATGTATGAGGAAGAGGAAGTGATCGACCGCTGCCTCGCCGCGGGAGCCTCCGGCTATGTTCTGAAGGACGCCCCTCGGGCGCACCTGGTACACGCCATCGACGTGGTAAATAAGGGCGGCCAGTATATGAGTTCCCGCGCGCTGAAGAAGGTGGTCAAACAGTATGTGAAAGGCGTTCGGACCACTGCCACGGGTTATGAGCGGCTCAGCGACCGGGAGCGCGAGGTACTGAAACTATTGGCCGACGGGCTGGCGTTAAAGGATATCGCTGCGCAGCTTGTGCTCAGTGTGAAAACAGTGGACGCTCACAAGACTAATTTGATGCGGAAACTGGACCTGCACGACCGCTCGGAGCTGATTAAATACGCGATTCAACGCAAGCTGATCCGCCTGCCTTCTGTGAAGGTTCCTGCCGAAACCACTTCATCCACGGAACAGTAATCAACCTCTACCTTGGGCGCCGGAGATGATGGGGGCCCGAAAACCCGCCGCAGTGGCGACTCGTCCCATGGGCCGCCGCCTCGCCACTTTAGAACGCTCGCTGCGAAAGGTAGCATGCTCGCGCGTCTCGCCGCGAAGAATATCCTTGATCTTAGTTACCAGTGCAGCCGGCACGAAGGGCTTTTCGATATAGTGCCACCCGTAATCCAGGACCAGCAAAGCGCCGCCCGGATACCCGGACATGAGCATCACCCGCATCTGTGGGCGCTTCTCCTGTAGCCGCTTGGCGAGGGTGGGACCCGACGTTCCGCGCATTCTCACATCCGTCAACAGCAGATCGATGGTGCCAGGATACTCTGCTTCTAAGCGGCTGGCTTCCCTTGCGGTACTGGCAGGGAGCACCGTGAAGTGGGCATCTTCCAGAATGTGTTTGACGAGTCTGAGAAGTGCCGAATGGTCTTCCACAACGAGAATAGTTTCAGAGAGAGCCATAAGATGACGGAATCCCCGGAGCAACTAACCTCAGTATATCGGCGCTTTGAACCCACGGCTGTATCGAATTGCTCAAGCGGAACGCAACCGCGCGGGTGGGCTTCTCTGCCGTTATTCTCGTGTTTGGGGAGGCTCGGCTTGCTGCTGTACGATTTCGAACAGGCGAATAACCCGCATCCGCTTGATTTATCTAAGCGTGCAAAATATGTAGTGCAAAATCTGAAGGCCAAGGTACTTTCGAGACGTTCTAAGACACACGCTTGTTCTACATTAAGAAAAACAAGTACAAGAAAGCCACAACGCAATATGAAAGGTACCAGCCGTAGACAGCCGAAAGTACTAGAATTTCGGACCAGCGCTCCACGACGTATGGCATTTTTCAGTGCCGCGCGCGTAGTATCTGCACAGGATCATAGGTGCGAGGACTTACCTTGGTCTAGACCTGCCGTGTCCTGGCATACCGGCGTACGAGCCCCTTGCCGAGAGCAGGCGGGACGTCTGGGTTGCTTCTCACCAACTCCCTGCCTTACTTACTAGTGGCGCGACGAGATGGTCCGACGCGTGCACTTAGGTGTTACGCGATGCCAATTCAACTAGCGCCCTCCCAAAGTTCCATAAAGCCGCGACATGACTTACAATCGGATCCCCTTGTCTCCCTTGCGACTGGTGGTGTGGGCAGGCGGGTCGCGCATTATTCCAAAAGTGAAATTGTCTTTTCCCAGGCAGCTACGGCCGACGCTATTTTTTACGTTCTGGAAGGCACGGTGATTCTGCGTGTGGTCTCGAGCTGGGGTAAGGAAGGAATTGTCGCCATCCTCGGCGCAGGCGACTTCTTCGGCGAGGGGTGCCTTTCGGGTCAGCCCTTACGCACCTCCACAGCCGCCGCGATGACGGAGTGCACGATCGTGAGGATCGAAAAGCACACCGCCATCCGCCTGATCCGCGACGTCCCTGCCGTGTCTGAGTTACTCCTCAATAATCTTCTCTCCCGAAATATGAAGATGGAGGAGGATCTCGTAGATCAATTATTCAACACGAGTGAGCGCCGCTTAGCGCGGCTGCTTCTGCAACTGGGTAAGGTTGACGGCGAAGATAGGGCGGAAGCGGTAATCCCGAAAATCAACCAGGAGACGCTGGCGGAGATCGTGGGCACCACGCGATCCAGGGTCAGCTTCTTCATGAACAAATTTCGCAGGCTCGGCCTGATTGATTACCTCGACAACAGCGATGTCTTGAAGGTTCGGCGTTCGTTGCTCAATGTGGTACTTCGCGAAGGAACGTCTCACCTGTCCAACCTCACGCCTCATTCCTCCGGACCTGAAGGGCGCGCGGCGATCGGCCAATTGTCGATGTGAATCACGGTTGGGGCAGTCGTCGGGGCTGCCCCATTTTTTTAAGTAGGCCAGCTGATGGAAGACCCTAATGCCATTGGAGAGTGCGTAGACCGTCCCTCCTTGAGCGCACTTCTGATCTTCTCCACCAGAGCTGCTGGGCCGAAGGGCTTTTGAATGTACAGCCATCCCTCGTGTTGCGTGAGCGAAACCCCGCCAGGATAACCCGACATCAACACTACCCGCATTCCCGGACGCCGTTCCGTCAGTTTTTCCGCGAGTTCCGGCCCCGATTTGCCCCGCATGCGGACATCGCTCAACAGCAGATCGATGGGGCCCTCATGCTCCGCCTCCTGGCGCATTGCTTCCCGCGCGTTTCTCGCCGCGATCACTTTGAAATTCGCGTCTTCCAGGATCTGTTTGACCAATTTCAGAAGAGCCGAATGGTCTTCCACCAGAAGGATGGTTTCCCGAACCCCCTCACGATGCGGAGCCGGTTGAGACGTCGAAGCGTCCAAGGCTTGGTTACCCCTTTCTTTCAGTATAAACTTCGACTCTTACAAATCGAAAACTGAGGGAGGTCTGCCCGGCCGCGGTGCGGTGCGAAAGCAGACCACCCGGCAATTCAGCGCCATTTCTCGCGTTTACGGTGTCACGTCGAACGCGTCCACCCAAACCCAACTGCCGCCGGATACGGAATCGTGCGCCCCTGCCACTTCAATCGCGATGGTGTGTACACCCTCGGTTAATCCGGTGGCTGTGTACAGCGTTGCCTGGGCTTGCGAGGGAGACGCGTAGGTGTCCACCGTGGCCTTCAAGACGCCATCCACGTATACGCGGGCGATTCCCGACCATTGATCGCGATAGCCGATCCATTTCACCGCGCTGCCGGTGAAGGTCAAAGTTGCGCGGGCATTGGTATCCATTGCCAAAATGCAGGATCCGCCGCTGCACCCCGCCGATGTATTCGTATACCAGGTGCCGCCGGTTTCGGCAACGGTAGAAGCGTTCTGTTGCACGCGAACTGGTGTAGCCGACGCGTTGGACGATGGCGGAGGTGTGCTGCTCGGAGAAGAGGATGGCGAAGTCGTTGTGGAAGTGGGGGTGGTTGACGGCGCCGTCACATCGAACGCGTCGACCCAAACCCAGTCGCCACCCGAAGCAGCGTCCTTACTCCCCGTCGCCGCGATCGTTAAGGTGTGGCTGGCGTTGGTCAGGCCGTTCACGGAATAGACGATGGTCTGCGACAGCGTATTGGCGGAATAGGTATCGATGGTCGACTTCAGAACGCCATCCACATACACCTGGGCAATTCCCGACCACGGATCGCGATAACCGATCCAGTTGACGCCCGTACCGGTGAAAGTGAATTTCGCCTGGCTGCCGGCATCCATGGCGAGGATCGAGGATCCGCCGCTATTAAATGCGCCGTTGTTGGGATACCAGGTGCCGACTGTCTGCACGGCGGCGTTATTCTGCTCATACCGAACCGCCGCGCTGGTGGGAGCCGGCGTAGGTGCGGGAGGAGCCGGAGGGGTCGGAGTCGGGGTCGGAGTCGGTGCAGGGCTCGTAGGAGCCGGGGAAGTCGGCGGCGGAGCAGACCCGGCGGGCGCGCTTCCCACCACGATCAGATAAGTGTCGCCGTACTGCGCGGTGTATCCGTCGATCGCCTGCAAGTCGTAATCGCTGCTGTACACCACCCGGCTTCCATCGCGGCTCGAAGCCATCTTGGGCTGCCAGTTGTAGGTGTTCGTCCCGCTGGGGCGGCTGCGATGGTGAGCAATCCGTAGCACCTGAGAACCGTCGAGCTTGATCTGTAGAAGTTCATTGGTATAGGCTACCCAGCCGCTGGTTGTAGTCGGATTTGCGGGAGCGTAGGTCTCCACATAGACGAAGCCCGCCGCGTCCGGAGCCGAGATATGCACCGCCAGGCTCCAGTCCAACGTTGCCAGGCAGGTCTGCGATCCGTCGGCCAGTTTGATCTTCACGATGCCGTTGTTGCAGATCGGCTGGGGGTCGTTGGAATTGGTCCAGACCAGAATCTCATCGCCGTTGGTATCGGTGGTAACGTCCTTATGGCCGTCAGCGCGGCTGATCTGCCGCACGTAGTTCATATTGCTGTCGAACAGTTCCTGGCCGGTAAAGCGCACCGTGCCGCTCGGCCCCCACGAGACGATGACGTTGTTCTTGGGAGTGATGTACATGCTGTCGAAAGAGTGCCCACTGGCATCGAACACCGCGGATTTGGTATTCGTGCTGATCGTATAGATGAAAATATAACGGGCATCGCCGGCAAAAACGAAATGGTCTCCATCGAGCGAAATATCGGATTCGCCATTCCCACTGATGGCGGAGTATTCGCTGAAGGTGTGAACGATGGTGATGGCGCCGGAGGTCGTATCGTACGACTTGAACTGATTTCCGTGAACGTAATAAAGGGTGTGATCGTCTTTTCGCGACCATCGCGGCTCGCTCGAGGCCCCGATCTCGAGCGGCAGATCGTGAAGATAAGTGCCCGACCCATCATAAAGGCCGAAGTAGCTCTGGTGGACCAAAATGATTCTGGAGTTGTCGCTGTTGAACGGGCTCATGGTGGCGTATTCGTTCTCAATCCACGTCAGGAGTCCGCCGACGTCGGCGTTAGGCGTGGACAAGGCGTTCGAGATGCGCTTGATGGTGGAGCCGAATACCGGGTCCACGTAGGTGCCGCCCACAGAAGGCGGAACGAAGGTATTGTAGTTGGGCGGAACCTCCAATCCTCCGACAGACAACTGCGCGAATCCCGTCTCCAGTGAGCCGAATAATATATATGTCCCCGCAAATAAGGCGGTTAGTAACAATTGCTTTTTCAACGAGGTTCTCCTTTGGGTCTAAACCGTTGTTTTGTCGAATCCTGAGAGCCGAGTTACAGCACCGGAAATCTTAATTTCCGGCGGCCATGAGCCTCCGCCGCTCGGTTAACGTATGGGCTGTACGCAAGAGATGTCCAGCCAACTTCTCTTCGTGTAGACAGGCGTCAGCGCCGCATTTGCGAGCCGCGGCAACGAGATCTCCCACTGGACAGATCAGGATCAGCTTGGATATCGGACTCGACCGCTTGATGGAAGCGACTGCCCGACAAATCCGGGTACTCAGCGGCTTTATGTTCGCCACAATCAGTTCGGGATGAAGCCGTTCGGCCTGCTGCTCCAAGCTCCCGAAATCGCTCAATGTGCCTACTACTTCGTAATCTGACCGCCCACGAAAGAGATGCGCAATCACTCGCGAGAGCGCGAGTGAGCTGACGATCAGGACTGTGGTTTTCCGCAATTCGTCCTTTCCTGGGCTGAAACATCTCTTGATAACCGGAGGCCGCGGGAAGTACCACCGCGACCTTTGTACTACCTTAAGTGCAAGCGGGAAATGGCTCAATTAGGATGGCACCCTAGGGTGCCTGCATTCGCACCCTAGGGCTCTGAACAACGATCCGAACGTATTAGAGGGAAGTTATGGAAAGTCAATACTGGCAATGTGCCAATGGCGGGTCGGTGATGTTAACTAAGGTTAGTTTCTACTTCTGGAGCTCGTAGGAAGTCAGCTTATAGACGATCGCGCTCACTCCCAACGCCGCCTTCATCGTGCCCAATCCGAGGCCAACAAAGAAGCCCCATGGTGTTTTAAACATATCGAGTGCATCGAAGTTTCCGAAGAACACCACGCCGGCATCCAGGCCCGCTGCCACGATATGCGTCTCGCCGCTAGCGATAGTGAAGAAACCGGCCGCAGTGATGTCCTTGATTGTCAAATCGGCTTTCCACGTGAAGCGCCGGAAGACACCCCCCGAGGTATCGCTGGGCCCCGTGATGTTCATCTTGGAAAGCTTATCGCTTATGTTGGTCAGATCGCCCGCGTGTGTGCCGATCTCCTTTAAGGACTTCAGCACGATCTTCAGGCCCTTCTCAGCGATCTCAGGCCCGATATTCGGTCCCGCCCCGAGGCCTCCGCCGTATCCGTGCAGCACCCACTTTTCACCCTTGTCATTCAGCAGCGTGATGTCCACTTTGCCCGCCGCTACACCTGCCTTCAGGGGTATGCCGAAGGTGTTCACACCGACGATGCACCAGCAACCGGGAGGTGCCTTCCGCACGAGAATACGAAGGCTCGGGTCATCAGGAGGGGGAGGAATGTACGGAGTCGGCGGCAAATCGGGCAATCCATACCAGCGAATCAACACCGCCCGCCAGAATCCGTCGTTGTTCGATCCGTCGTAGCGGAACGTATTCGCCGGTTCGGTGGCTCCTTCGGAATATACGCGGTTGATATTCAATCCGGGATACTGCATCCGGATGTAGTTGCGAACTTCTTCGGCGCGGCGCTGCCCAAGTTGCATATTGTGCACCGCGTTGCCGCGCGTGCTGGCACTCCCGATCACGTCGATCCAGGCATTCGGATACTGCCGGATCTTGGGCAGGAAGAATCGATTGATCCAATCTTTGTGTTGCAGGATCAGAGTTGAGGAGTCTGTGGGGAAGTAGCAAAGACGGGCGCCGGCCGCGCGATCTACGCCGGCCTGCGGGTCGAACGCTGAGAAACCTTGAACCACGGATTGATTCATGACTAAACTATCGCCTCCATCGCGGGAACAACTGCCCGCCAATCTTATGGGCGCAAATCCGACGGCGATTCAATCACGCCCCAGAGGAGAATTTTGTTGACAGGCGTGCCTTCCTGCCATATAGTTATGTCGTATACGACACATCGTATACGACGCATCGCATGCGACCAATTGCCAGTATCGCCGGGGAGGTGGACCGGGACCTCCGCGCCATCCGGCAGATCCTCCGCCAGCCGCTCGAAGCCGACATCGCCCGCGGAGGTCTGACCGGCCCGCAACAGAACACCTTGCAGGTGCTCATCACGGGAGGAGCCAAAAGCCTCAAAGATCTCAGCCGGGAGTTGGGTCTTGCTCACAGCACAGTGTCGGGGATTGTCGACCGCCTGGAGAAGCAGGGACTCGTGGAGCGGCAGGCCGACCAGGCCGATCGCCGGGTAAGCAAGATCGCCGCATCAGATGTGGTCCTGGAATACGTGCGCGAGACCATGCCTTCGCTGGAGCGGCATCCCCTCGCCGATGCGCTGCGCCGTGCGACTCCTGCCGAGCGCCAGCAAGTCATCGACGGTGTACGCCTTTTGCGCGAACTTTTGGAACGCCAGAGTCAGAAAACGCCAGTCTCGAAGACGGAATAGGAGAATATCGTGCGATCTCTCTTGCAAGACGTGCAATACAGCCTGCGGTCGCTGAGCAGGAGCCCCGGCTTCACCTCCGTAGTGATCCTGACGCTGGGGCTCGGCATCGGGTTCAACACCGCGATCTATAGTGTGATCCACGCATTTCTGCTGCGTCCTCTGCCGGTTCACGATCCCGGCCAACTGGTGGTTCTCGCCACTCGAGACAAACACACCGAGGTCCCTCACGGATTGTCGTTCCCCGACTACCGCGATTACCGCGCGCTCACCGTATTCTCCGGCATGCTGGCGCGCCGCGAATTCCCCGTGGCAGCGAATTGGAAGCGGGACCATCAGACCGAGCGGCTGTGGGTCGACGCAGTTTCCATCAACTATTTCGAGGTATTGGGGATCGGCGCTTCGCAAGGGCGGACGTTCCGGCCCGGCGAGGCGCGGCAACTCGTGGGGGTGCTCGATTTCGCGTGCTGGCGCGAGAAGTTCGGCGGGAATCCTGCCGTGATTGGCCAGTCTCTCCGTCTCGATGGAAGTCTGGTGACAGTGCTGGGGATCGCACCCGAGGGATTTCAAGGCACGCAGGTCTCGATGCGTCCCGACATTTACGTTCCGTTGGAAGCGCCCCTGGCCGCGGCGGGCGTATTAGAACGGCTCGAAAAGCGCGACGCTCACGACTTGCGGGTGATCGGCCGGCTCGCGCCGGGCACCACTATCTCGCGGGCGAGGGCTGCGACCGGATTGTTGGCTTCTCAACTACAGAGCCACTTCCCCGACACCAACAAGGGGGTCGCCGTGATCGCCATTCCCGAGCCCTATGCCCGGCCGGAGCCCCAAGTGTCCGAAAATGTGCCGGCCATTGCCGCTTTCAGCATGGGGAGCGTCGCGCTGGTACTTCTGATCGCCTGCGCCAACGTCGCTAATCTGCTGTTGGTACGCGCAACCCGCCGGGCTAGGGAGATTGCCCTGCGGACCGCCTTGGGCGCCGATCGCTTTCGCATCGTCCGCCTGCTGCTCTCTGAAAGCCTGATCTTGGGCACGCTCGGCGGCGCGACGGGATTTCTGGTCGCCCATGGAGCCATCCGCGCGATCCACTCGCGCCCGTCGAGCGTCGATTTCCCGGTACATATGGACTGGAGTCCCGACGCGCAGGTGCTCCTCTTCACCACCGCGATCGCCATCTTGTGCGGCGTTCTTTGCGGGTTAATGCCGGCTCTGGAGATTTCACGCGCCAGTGTGTCCGACACGCTGAAGGAAGGCTCGGGACGATCCACCGGGTCCCGGCGCCGATTGACGTCGTTCCTGGTAAGTGCGCAGGTGGGCGTCTCGATGCTTCTATTGATTGTGGCGGGGCTCTTTATTCGCGGCGCGCAGAAGGCGCAGGAGTCGGACCTGGGCTTCGATCGGTCTCACCTGCAACTGCTGTCTGTCGACTTATCGAAGCGCGATTACGATCGCACACGCGCGACGCAGTTCCTTGAACGGATCTCGGACGACGTCGAGGTCATGCCCGGTGTACGAGGTGTGAGTTTCGCGAGGTATATTCCGTTCGACATGCAAGGCGGGGAAGCTGTATTCAGCGACGAACAGGGGGCCACGAAGCCTTCCGACGCTCTTTCGGTCTTGAGTAACACGGTAGGAGTCGATTATTTCGCCGTGATGGGAATTCCGCTATTGGAAGGACGCGAGTTCAATAAACACGACGATGGCTCAGCGCCGCGTGTTGCGGTGATCAACGAGGCGTTGGCGATGCGTCTGTGGCCCACGAGAGACGCGCTCGGCCGCAGAATCCGTCTCGTCAGCGGAGAGATGCTACAGGTGATCGGCGTGGTGAAGACCGGAAAATACGCGTTTCTGGCGGAGCAGCCGCGACCTTATCTGTACATCCCGTTCCTGCAGAATTACGGGTCTCCGACGATTCTGCACGTCCGCACTTCTGGGACTCCTGCGAATCTGGTAGCCGCGTTGCGGCAGGAGATTCGCACTCTGGATCCCGACTTGCCGGTGTTCAATGTGAAGACGATGGAGGAGCATTTACAGCAGGGCTATCCCTTCTCGACGATCATTCTGGGTGGCGCACTCAGCGGTCTGTTCGGTCTGTTAGGTCTGGCATTGGCGTCAATCGGACTCTACGGGGTAGTGGCGAATACGGTGAATCAGCGCACGCGTGAGATCGGGATTCGCGCGGCGCTGGGAGCGAGCCACACCAGCATTCTCGGTCTGGTACTGCGGCAATGCCTGATCCTGGTGCTCGGCGGGAGTGTGGTGGGTCTTGGCGCCGGCCTCGGTGTGGCCCACCTGTTGCGGCGGATCCTGTTCAGCGTAGATCCCACCAACGCCGGAACCTTCATTTCCGTGATCGCCGTATTGGCGCTGGTGGCTACCGTGGCCTGCGTAGTTCCAGCACGGAAAGCTACGAAAGTGGACCCCATGATCGCGCTGCGAAGCGAATAAGCATCACGCCCGTTATTCAGGCACGAACCACCTTTGCGGTGCTGGCTCGTCGCGAGCCGCGCGTTAGCAAGCTGTCTGGCGATAGGCCGGCGGGCTTTTGAAATCACGGACTTAGTAGAATAGGGCGAGCAAGCCCACCATGCCCCTCTGGCTTTCCGAATCCGACGTCCGAGCCGTCCTGTCTCCTGCCGAACTGATCGATGCCATGGAGTCCGCCCTCGCCGCGCTCTCGGCGGGTCGCGTTGTGCAGCCAGTGCGGACGGCGCTGGAAATGGCAGATCGAACCTTCTTCGCCCTGATGCCCGCGTTCGATCGGGAGCACGCCATTCTTGGCGCGAAGCTCGTCAGCGTCGTACCGGCGAATTTTGCCAAAGGGCTGCCGACGCATCTTGCCGCTATTTCGCTCTTCGACCCCGAGACCGGAGAATTGGCCGCGGTGATGGATGGCCGCTACATTACTGAAGTGCGAACTGCCGCCGCCTCCGCCGTCTCAGTTCGCCATTTGGCGCGCCCGGACGCTCGGATTCTGGCAATCCTCGGCACTGGCGTTCAGGCGCGCAGTCATCTGGAAGTGCTGCCGCTGGTGTGCGAGTTCGCCGAGATTCGTGTCTGGAGTCCGACCCGGGAGCACGTTCGGCAGTTCGTGGAGAACTCTCACCGGCCAGTCCGTGCGGTGCAGTCGGCGGCCGACGCGGTTCTCGGCGCCGACGTCGTGGTGCTCGCGACCAATGCCATCACTCCTGCGATCGATAATTCGTGGGTTGCGGATGGAACTCACATCATCGCCATGGGCGCCTGCCGTCCGACGCAGCAGGAGATCGACCCCAAGCTGGTCGCGCGTTCCCATCTGGTAGTCGACTCCAAAGCGGCGGCGCTGCAGGAATCCGGGGATATCGTCATCCCGATCCGAAATGGCTTATTCTCGGCGGATCATGTTCGCGCGGAACTGGGAGAGATCGTGGCGGGCACCAAACCTGGCCGCTCGAGCGCCACGGAAGTCACTTTGTTCAAGTCCCTGGGGCAGGCAATCGAAGACTTGGTGGCCGCTGACCTCGCGTGGCGGCGCGCGCAGCAGGCGGGCCGCGGAATTCGTGTGGAACTATAAAAAGGCCCCACCGCGACTGGCACACCGAAACCCGCAACTCTGGCCCCTGGCCCCTGGCCCCTGGCCCAGGCCTCAAAATCGTGCTTGACCCTGACGTAACGTGAGGCCCGAAGATGGTCCAGGAAGGAAACCGTGAAGAACGGCAGCTCTGAAAAGACGTATCGAATCCAGGAGTTTGCGGAGCTCGCCGGAGTTACAGTCCGCACTCTGCATCACTACGACCACATCCGTCTACTCCGGCCCCGCCGCACCAGCGCCGGGTACCGGGTGTACGGCATTGCCGATCTGGAGCGCCTGGAGCAGATCGTCGCGCTGCGATTCCTCGGTCTTCCTTTGAAGCAGATCCAGTTGCTGTTGGACCGGGAGGCGCTTGCCCTGCCGGAGGCGCTTCGCCTGCAGCGTAGCGTCCTCGAGCAGAAGCGCTGCCTCCTGGACCGTGCCATAGAGGTGATTCGAGAAGCGGAATCGTCTGTGCGGCCCGGCCACCAGACTGACGCTGCGGTTCTGAAGAAGATTATTGAGGTGATCGAGATGCAAAACAACTCAGATTGGATGATGAAGTATTACGACGATGATGCCCAGGCGAAAATCGCCGCGCGAGGGGCGGAGTGGACTCCAGACCAGCAGGCGGAGTGCTCCCGTCAATGGATGGAATTGATCGCTGAAGTACGGGCGGCGCTTCACGAGGATCCGGCCAGCGAGCGCGTCCAGGGACTGGCGAATCGCTGGCTCAAACTTGTGGAAGGATTCACCGGTGGAGATCCGGCCGTTACGCAGGGACTGAAGAAACTCTACGCAGACCAGTCCAACTGGCCGGCAAGCGCCCAGCAACAGACCCAGGCCTTCATGGACAAGGAGGTGTGGGGATTTATCCACAAAGCCATCGCGCTCCGGAAATAGCTTCCTGAGCACCCTGGGCACTGATGCTCAAAGGGCAGATCGCGAAAGTTGTGATCTGCCCGCACAATTTACGCTAATCTTGAGCAAAATGCCCCCCGATGCATTTACCGCCGCAGAGCGCGCGGTGTTCCGCCGCCTTCGGACGCCCGAGAAAATCCAGCGATTTCTGGACGAATTGACCTACGATCACGGGCGCACCTGCCGTTCGCCTCGCCGGGTTCTCAGGGACCGCAAGGCGCACTGCATGGAGGGCGCCTTGTTCGCCGCCGCCGCACTGCGGCAGTTGGGCTTTCCACCTCTGCTCCTGGACCTCGAAGCGGTCCGAGACGACGATCATGTGCTGGCGATCTTCCGCGTTCGCGGCCACTGGGGGGCCGCCGCCAAGTCGAATTATGCAGGATTACGTTACCGGGAACCGGTGTATCGGACGCTCCGCGAACTAGTGATGTCCTACCTGGAGCATTATTACAACACCAGAAAGGAAAAGACCTTGCGTGGTTACTCTCGGCCGGTTAATCTGACCAGATTCGACCCAATCCATTGGATGACGTCCGAAGACGATCCGTGGGCGGTCCCCGAGTACCTTTGCACCGTCCCCCACACGCCGATTTTTCCCCCGGGGTTAGTTCCACACCGCCGCCGCGTAGACGACCGCCTTTTCGCCGCCGGGCTTACCGGCCGTGTCCGATGACGCAGAAGCCACAAGCGTTTCGCCGCGCAGCGGGCGGTCATCCGAGGATAGACTGAACCGCAAGCTGACCGTGGTGGCGACCTTCATCGGCCGTCCAAACCATACGATGGGTTCATACTCCCACTGCTTCACCGCGTCCATCGCAGCGCCCACCAGAAACGGATGCCCGCTGATCAGCCGGATCCGTTCCACTGCCCCGTCCTTGCCTATCAACACCGCAAGCCGGACGGTGCCTTGAATGCGAGCCTGGATTGCCAGTTTCGGATAGACAGGAGCAGGGGCGTGAACCACTCGTCGTTCCTGCGCAAGTTCATCGACCTTTAGAGGTTGCTCGCTGTGTGCGAGCAGCAAACCTGGCAACGCCAGCGAGAGTGCCTGGATGAAAAGCCTCGCCCGCATACGTTCGCTCAGGTAGACACCCGCGAGCGTGGGAAAGTTCCGCTCAATCGAACCGGGACAACTCGCATTGATCCCAGCGGTCGCCGTACTTCGCCGTTTCCGAACTCTGGGAGTCTGCGAATGCCACCCGATACAGATTGGTGGCGAAGGCCCTGGGATTGCCTCGGAACCCCATCAGGCCGGAATTGCCGCCGTTTAGGGTCTGTCTGCCGTCCGGCCCCGGGTAGTACGCGATCCACTCGCACCACAACCGCGCGGCATCGCTAAGGCTCTTGGCGACGCAGAACGTCGCCGGTTGCGCGTCATCCGAGCCGAACTTGCCTTTGGTGTCGGCGGCCAAAAGCTCGCATTTCGGATAGGTCCATGCGGCGGGACGCTGCAGATTGAACGGGCAATTCGTCTTGAGATAGATATCACTGGTCCCATATCCCGATTCGGAGCAGGCGCAGGCGAGCATCGCCGAAAGGGGGTAGCCATATTCCTTGGCCTTTGCTCTGCCCTCCCTGGCGAGATCCTCGATGAATTTCTTCTTCTCCGCTGTCAAGAATTTGTAGAATCCGGGTTCGACATTCAGCTCGAACCAGGACCAAGTCTCCGTTTTGCCCCACGCCTTCGCCTCGATTCGGACGGGTCCCGAAGCCCGCCCGGTAATCTGCCACTTGCGGACGCTGTTGGCAATCGGCAGAAGCGACCGCTCGATCTTGACATTCGAGGCAGGTGTGGCGACCACCTCCAACTCCTGCGATGGCGACGCATAAGTGTTCAGCGGGCCGTATAACTCAACGGTCAAAGGCGTCAATTTAGACACGTTCACCCGTTGTCCCGAGATGTCCCTACCCAGTTGTTGGAAATTTGCCATGTCCGATCACTCCTCTACCATCTGAACGGGCGGAAAAGATCAGGCGAATCGATCACGATTCGTCGAAATAATTCGACTAGTCCAGTCTTGGGGCGCAAGCGCCGGTCAATGTCCACAAGGCGAGCCCGCAGTTCGCGCACAGTACCCACTCCCAAAATGCCAGACTGGTGAAGAGCCGGCTGTTATCGAACTCCACTGGACCATAGCACAGGAACACCAAAACGATCAGTGCCCCCAGCTGAAAAATGAGGATTCCTCGCGCGGCCCGCGCGGCGAGAAGGTGAATCCAGGTGCCCGCCGAGATCCCAATGAATGCCGCCGACGCCAGTTCGATGTGTAGTGGCGTGTAGCCATGAGTGAACGGTGCGAGAATTCCGATCCCCACGGCCGCGGCCAAACCCATCGCGAACATCGCGGCGCCTGCGAGTGCCAGCTTGGGATGACCCTGCCGCAGTCGGCCGTAGAACCAGGCAACAGCCGGGGTCAACAGAATGGCGGAAATGGCTGTGCCTGCAGCCGCGGCCCCGTAACCATGCGGGTTGTCGTCGGGAGATTGCAGGTCGGAGAGGATTGCCGCCTTCACATCGAACGGCCTGCTGCGGTAGAAGATGGCGCCTGAAATCAGAAAGCCCGTCAGAAAGACCAGGTAAGTTACGGGCAGCAAGAGATAGCGCACGAACCGGGGCGTGAGACTGAGCATCGTACCGAATGGAAACATTCTCCCACGAGGAGTCAGAGCGGGTCTGGTAACCTAGGATTGAGGATGTCCCTACCGCTTGTGGGCATGGAACTCGCCGATCTTCGCGAGGCTCTAGGCCCGGACCAACCCAGCTATCGCGCACGCCAACTCTACGATGCAATTTATCGGGGGGAAGCGGCCGACCTGGTACAGATTTCGACCCTCCCCTCTCGCATGCGCGAAGAGCTCGCGCAGCGTCATGCCATGGGACTGCCCGAAATCGAGCGCCTTTACCAATCCGGCGATGGCACCAGGCGCTACCTGCTCCGTCTCGAGGACGGCCGCACGGTGGAGACAGTGCTCATGCCCGAGGGAGACCGAGATACCATCTGCATCTCGAGCCAGGTGGGTTGTCCGGTGGATTGCAAGTTTTGTATGACGGCGCTCATGGGGCTGGAGCGAAGCCTGTCCGCAGGCGAGATCGTCGGCCAGGTGCTGTTGGTCGCGCGTGAGAATCAACTGCGCCGCGACGGTGGCCGCCTCAATATCGTCATGATGGGGCAAGGCGAGCCGCTATTGAACCTCGACAACGTCGTCAAAGCGACGCGGATTCTGCTCGATCCCGCCGGTTTCGGCCTCTCCCCCCGTCGCGTCACCGTTTCCACCGCCGGCATCATCCCTAAGATGGAGCAACTGGGCCGCGAGCCGGTGCGCCCCAAACTAGCGATCTCCTTGAATGCCTCCACCGAAGAGATGCGGCAGGAACTGATGCCCATCACGCGTAAGTACCATCTGAAAGATCTGCTGGCCGCATGCAAGGCATACCCGCTACGTACGTGGGAAAAGCTGACTTTCGAGTACGTGCTGTTGCGCGGCGTCAACGACACCGATGCCGACGCGCGGCGCGTGGTGAGACTGCTGGCCCATCTGAATTGCAAGGTGAATCTGATTGCGCTGAATCCGGGGCCAGGGATCCCATATGAGACTCCCGATCCGGCGCGGGTCGCCAGCTTTCACGAGATCGTACGCCGGTCAATGCCCTGCTTTGTTCGCAAGCCCCGCGGCCTCGATATTTACGCTGCGTGCGGGCAGTTGAAGCGGAACGCTGTGTAGATACGCTACCGGTCGTGGTTTCGCTGAGTCTGCGGTTTCGAAAGTCCGCCGACGTATCGCCAGGATGGCTTGCTCACGCGCGGATCGTAGCGAGCCAAGATTGCGAGCCGCGCGCGTCAAACTCACACTCACCTCACCTCACCAAGCGTCTCCGACCTTCTTCCGCGAGGGATATAGCGAACATCTAACGCAGCGATTTCGCTACGCGTTCCACTTCCGACATCAGACGCAGCGTATTCTCACCGTAAATCTTGCGGATCTCCTCTGCCGTGTAGCCCTGTTCAAGCAGGGCGCGCGTGAGATTGGGCCACTTATCCACGCTGTCGAGACCTTCGGGCGCGCATCCAATCCCGTCGAAATCGCTGCCCAGTCCGACCGCCTCCACACCAGCGATCTCCACCACGTGATTGATATGCTTCACGACATCGGCCAGGGTGGCGCGGCTCTCGCTGCCGCCCACCGCCGTGCGCGCCTCCTGCATGGCTCGCTGCAGGCCGTTGGGATCGCTGTCGTACTTCTTGGCCAATTGATCGCGTAAGGCCCGCCGCTTCTCGGCAGTCGCCTCGTTAGCCTTCGCCACCTCCGGATTCAGGAAGTCGCAGGAGAAGTTGATCTGCACCACGCCGCCCTTTTTGGCAAGCGCCTTAATCATCTCGTCAGTCATGTTCCGCGGAACCGGCGAAATTGCGCGGCACGAGGAGTGCGACGCGAAGATGGGCGCCTTGCTGGTCTCGATCGCGTCCCAAAATGTCTTATCCGCCACGTGCGAGATGTCGACGATCATGCCCAGGCGATTCATCTCGTGCACGACCTCTTTGCCGAACGCGCTAAGCCCGTTATTAGGCTTGTTGGGGTCGCCTGAGGAGTCCGCCCAGTGATTGCTGTTGCCGTGGGTGAGTGTCATATAACGGACGCCAAGATCGTAGTAGTCGCGGAGCAGTCGCAGGCTGTCCTCTATCGCGTGCCCGCCTTCAATCCCCATCAGGGCCGCGATCTTGTGCTGCTGGTGCGCCCGCCGGATGTCTTCGGCGGTGGTGGCAAACAGGAATTCGTTCGGGTACTTTTCGATGATGTCGTGGCGCACGGTATCGATCATCTGCAGCGTGCGGTTGGCCGAGTGGTTGCCTTCCACGTAGGTCGCCGACACATACACAGCGAAGAATTGCGCGCCCATCCCGCCCTTCTTCATGCGAGGAATGTCGGTCATATGTTCGGGATTCGCCTTGCCAATGTCCATGCCGGCGACCGTGGAACTGGTGACATCGTTATGTGTGTCGATGAGGATCGCGGACTGGTGGACGCGCATGACTTCCGCATCGCTCACGGTGCGTTTCTGGCGGCCCGGAGCCTGTGCGAACAGGGTCGCTGCCAACGCGCCGGCGAGTGCGATGCGGAGGAAGATGGTCATCCATACCTTGTAGCACATGAGAGAATGGGGCGATTACTTATGGTCGCTACAGCCGCTCCCGCCGAAGAGAGGGTGGTGCTCCACAACATCAGTTGGGAGACGTATGAGCGCCTCTTGTCGGAGAACGTCAACTCGACTGGCACGCGCTTCTTCTACAACGAAGGGAATCTTGAAATCATGGTGGTCTACGCCGGCCACGAAACGCCAAACCGCACCCTTGCGTATTTGGCCCAGATTACCGCCGAGGAAACCGAGCGGGACTTCGTGGATACCGGCAGTTCGACCTGTAAGCGCGAAGATCTGAAGAAGGGATTCGAACCCGATTCCAGTTTCTACTTCCGGCACGCCAGCGCAGTCCGTGGTAAACCTAGGACCGATCTCGCGGCCGATCCGCCGCCGGAATTGATTATCGAGGTGGACATCACCAGTTCCTCCCTCGTCCATTTCCCGCTCTACGCAGCCGTCGGCGTTTCTGAGATCTGGCGATACGACGGTCAGAGGGTCCATTTTTACGCGCTCAACGATCAGCGCGGCTACTCACTCATTGAGCAGAGTACTGTTCTGCCGCCGATGACTGCCACTCAGGCCACGCTCTTTCTGGAGCGGAATGGCCAGATGAGCGCGATTGCGTGGATACGCTCGGTTCGACAGTGGATCCGCGAACGAATCACCGGCTCAGAAACAGAAGAAAGTGCCCGATAACGATCGGCGGCCCCAGCCACTGGTACATCTCCACCTTCTTCTCGATTCCCGCGCAGTCCGGACATAGCACCGCGCACGGACGCGGCGGATCCTTCGGGGCATAGCGCGCAGACGCGTTCTCGACGCCCATGTGAACGAAACGAACGGCGCGGTCGCGTTCCCGCAAGAGCGCCTGGAACGGATATTCGAGCTGATTCTGCCCGATGTCGATACCGACGAACTGGCACCCCGAGCGGGCGACTCGGTCCACTGCTTCCACATATGACGCCTGGTTGTTCCACAGCACCATGTCCGAGAAGTAGTTGTCGTCGCGAGCGGTGACGAGCAGACTTCGCGGACCCTTCAGCGGACGCGTCCAGTTCTCGAGTGCCGGCCTCCGCGCCGTATCGGCAAGGAAGCAACACAGCAGCACGGAGAGAACCGTCCCGCTCATCCGCCACACCCGAGACCATTCACCGCCCCAATCCAGAAGAGTTGCCGCCAGAGGCGCGCCCGCCGCGAATAACGGCAACTCCAGCCGCGATAGATACGGCTGCCACTTCAAATAGAAGCAGAACCCCAGAAATCCTAACGCCAGAGCGGCGACGTACAGCGCCCACTCCCATCGGCGCCTTGCCAGCGCGACCGCCGCGGCTACCACGAGAAGCAACAAGTGCCAGCGATTGTTGGCATTGGCCTCATGATTGGCATTCAGCGGTGGTTCAAACCGTGCAAAGGGCCATGTCGTTTCAGGATCGTCCGGATTCAGCCCCAACGATCGATGGATCCCCAGGATGGTTCGGAACACCGCCTGATTCCAAGCTGGGTTGCGGCCTCCAAGCTGTTCGGACAGGTTCCGCAAAGCATTCGAAACCGTTGGCCCCACGCCTGGATGATCGTTTCGCCATCGAAAGAAGCCGTCGCCTTGAGCCGAGTCCGGCCCCAAGGGTATCCCGCTCAGCTGCAGATTGCGCAAATATTGGGGTCCGTTCACCAGCAGCACGCCGCCTAGTAGAAAGGCAGGCAATTTTCGCCACCACCCGGGCGGCATCGCGTCACCCACGAGTAACGCCGCGATCACCAGGGGCGGTGCGAACAGGTAAGCAGTCGCCTTCGTGCCGAGCGCCAACCCCAGAGACAACGCCAGAAACAGCGCGTCGCGACGCAGCGCGAAGTAAACCGCCGCCAGGATCCAGAAGGTCAGTACTGAATCGTTCTTGGCTCCTGACGCCTGCAAAATGAAATTCGGCAGCGTCGCACAGAACAGAGCGGCGAATGCCTGCGCTTTGGTCCCAAGGCCCATCCGTCCGGCAGTCGCCGATACCGTCATGATGCTTCCGACGAATCCCAGGAACGCTACCAGGTTCACCAGATGGTCGCCGCCCGTGAGCACGTAAGTGTGCAGCATCATGTACTCGGCGACCGGTTGCAATGAGATTTGATTGAAATACGCGGTCGGAAAGAATGCCACGCTGCCCGACTGCGCCCAATAGACCACCCGCGGCATATGGTATGCCATAGCGTCGCAGCCGCTCCCACCAGCATCACAATAGACAGGACGACGGCGCTGATTGTACTTTCAAATGGCCGAAAAGCAGGGCCCTTCCAAGTGGGCAGGTACCGGTACCCGTACCAGGCGGCGGTGGCACCGATCAGCCCCCAGGCCGCGATCAGTGGTCCTCGCCGTATTAGATGGAACGGGCTGAATAGTTCGGTGAGAACCACGGTCATCGTTACAATCGCCACGACAACCCGAAGTAGAAAATCCCGCAACCCCCATTCTAAGCGGCGTTTACCGGGTTTCCGCACCAATCCCCAAACCGGACCCCCAGAAGGCCCGCTATAATGGATGTGTACGCACTGAGAGGTATTGTGTCCCTACGCACTTTTTTCCGTCTTTTTACTCACATGCAGATGTTGCCGATCCTCGAAAGTGGTGAGGAGACTCTGGTCGGTGGGCAGGCCGTCATGGAAGGTGTCATGATGCGCGCTCCCCACAGCTACTGCGTCGCGGTGCGCCGCAAAAGCGGCGAAATCATTACCCAGGAAATGCCTCTGCCCCGCATGTCGGAGCAGTACAAGATTTTCAAGTACCCGATCTTCCGCGGCTTGGGCACTTTGTACCAGGCATTGAAGCTGGGCGGCCGGGCACTGAAGTTCTCGGCGGAGAATGTGGCCCTCGACGATCCGTCGTTCAACAAGAATCAGGAGAAGCCCAAGGAAGTTCCGGCGTGGGCGGTGGCTGCTCCGGTGCTGTTCTCGTTTCTGTTTTACATCTTCGCTTATAAGTTCGTTCCGCTTTTTTTGGCTACCAAACTGAAGGCAATCTATCCGATTCTCGGCAACCACTTCGCCTTCAATGTGGTGGACGGGGTCATCCGGCTCGCCATCCTGCTGACACTGTTGGCAGTGCTCTCGCGCATGAAGGACATTCGCCGCGTGTTTGAGTATCACGGAGCTGAACACAAGGTAGTTTTCAACTTCGAGTCCGGACAGCCGGTCAATGTCGACAACGCGCAGAAGTTCACCACCTTCCATCCCCGTTGCGGAACCAGTTTTCTGTTCGTCGTGTTCTTCCTCTGTATTCCCGCTTATGCCCTGCTTCCCTTTGACGGGTTTGCGGCCAAATTCATCGCGCGCATCCTGCTCATCCCGGTGATCGCCGGCCTCTCTTACGAACTGATCCGTTTCGCAGCCAAGCGCCGCGGTTCGTTCCTGGCCACCCTCGCGGCCCCTGGCCTCTGGATGCAGCGCATCACCACCAAGCCGCCATCGGACGAGCAGGCCGCCGTCGCCATCCGTGCCCTGGAAGGTGCCATGTCTCTCGAAGAGTCCCAGGGCGGCCAATTAGTCATCGCGTGATCCTATATGCAATTTGTATCGAAGCTCGAGCAGCTCGAGAAGCGTTTTGAAGAGCTGAACCGGCAGATGGCCGATCCCGCCATAATTGCGGACGCCGACCAATACCGCAAAATCACCAAGGCTCACAGCGAGCTGTCCGAAATCATAGCCCGTTTTCGCGAGTGGAAGCAGGTAAACAGCAGCCTCTCGCAGGCCCGCCCGATGCTGCAGGATCAGGATCCCGAGCTTCGCGAAATGGCTCAGGAAGAGGTCACAAACCTGGAGCCGAAGCTCGCCCAGATTGAGGAAGAATTGAAGATCCTCATGCTGCCGCGCGATCCGCTCGACGAGAAGAACGTTGTGCTCGAAATCCGTGCCGGTACCGGCGGCGACGAAGCCACGCTGTTCGCGGACGAGATTTTCCGCATGTACTCGCGCTATGCGGAGACGCAGAACTGGAAGATCGAAGTCACGTCCAGCAGCGAGTCCTCTGTGGGCGGCCTGAAGGAAGTCATCGCCCTGGTGAGCGGCAACAAGGTTTACAGCAAGCTGCGCTACGAAAGCGGCGTGCATCGCGTGCAGCGGGTGCCGGTCACCGAACAACAGGGACGCGTGCACACTTCCGCCATCACGGTGGCGGTGCTGCCCGAAGCGGACGACGTCGAAATCAAGCTCGAGGCCAAGGACATTCGCATCGATACGTTCTGTTCCTCGGGTCCAGGCGGGCAGTCGGTAAACACCACCTACTCGGCGGTTCGCATCACTCACCTTCCCACTGGGCTGGTGGTCTCCTGCCAGGATGAGAAGTCGCAGATCAAGAATCGTGCCAAGGCGGAGCGCGTGCTGCGCTCCCGTCTCTACGAAATCGAACTCGAGAAGCAGCAGGCCGCGCTCGGCGCTGAACGCCGCAGCATGGTAGGCACCGGCGACCGCAGCGAGAAGATCCGCACCTACAACTTCCCGCAGAACCGCGTCACCGACCACCGCATCGGACTCACCCTCCATCAGCTCGATTTCGTGATGGATGGCAAGATGGACCAGATCATCGACGCGCTCATCACCTATTACCGCACGCGCAAGCTGGAGGGCGATCAGGGCGGCCAGGGCGCAGCAGCCGACTAGGATCCTTTGATGACCGTGGCAACGGCTCTGCTCCAGGGAACTCGTCTTCTGGAGGACGAGGCCATTGCCGTTCCCAGATTGACTGCGGAAGTGCTGCTGGCGCACGCCATGCGCTGCGAGCGCGTCTACTTCTACGCGCATCCCGAGCAGGAACTGAGCGAGATCGAATGGCTGCATTACGGCCGGTATCTGCACGAGCGGCTCAAGGGCAAGCCCACTCAATACATTACGGGCCGGCAGGAATTTTACGGACGGGAGTTCCGCGTGACGCCCGACGTCCTCATCCCGCGGCCTGAAACCGAGCACGTCGTGGAGACCGCCCTGCGATTGGCCCGCGACGCCGCGCGCATCCTTGATATCGGCACGGGATCGGGAGCGCTGGCCGTGACCCTGCAACTCGAGACCGGTGCTGCCGCCTGGGCTACGGACATCTCCCCGGCCGCAGTCGTAGTCGCCGCGCAGAACAGCCAGCGGCTCGGCGCACGAGTCGGATTCATCGCTTGCGATCTGATGGAGGCGATCGCGCCTGCCAGTATCGACCTGATCGTCGCCAACCCGCCTTACGTGCCGTTGGTGCACAAACAAGGGCTGCAGCGCGAGGTGCGGGATTATGAGCCGCACGTTGCGCTCTTCGGCGGCGAACGCGGATTCGAGTTTTACGATCGCATCGTAGCGGACGCGCCGCGAGTACTTCGTCCCGAAGGGTGGCTCATGATGGAACTGGGATTCGGCACCCACGAGCACGTCGCCAACCTGGTGCGCGACTGGCGTGGCGGCCGCATCGAGCCTGACCTCGCCGGCATCCCGCGCGTGATCGCGGTCCATCGCTGATGATCCGCCGCTCAGCCATCGCGGCTGGTCTGTTGCTCATGTCCCTCAACGGCGCGGCGCCGGACCTGCCCTTCACTCGCGTGCGCACTCTCTTCTCTGACGACTTCCGAGCCGGTCTCTCGAATTGGACCGCCGAACTGGAACAGCCCGGTAAAATCGAAGCCCACCACGGCGTTCTGGCCATCGACGTTCCGGCGGGCTGCACGCTCTGGTTCCGTCCCGAACTGGAATCGCCAGTTGAAATTCAATACGAAGCACGCATGGTGCGAGCCGGCGGCCCTCACGACCGGGTCTCCGACCTGAATGCCTTCTGGATGGCAAGGGACGCGCGCTCGCCCGCAGACCTCTTCGCTACCCATCGCTCCGGAGCATTCAGCGACTATAACCAGCTTCGCGCCTACTATGTGGGGCAAGGGGGGAACTCGAATACCACCACGCGCTTCCGCCGCTACATCGGCGATGCGGCTGATCGCCCCCTACTTCCGGAGCACGATCTGCGTAGCCATGACGTGCTGCTGGAGCCGAACCGGTGGCAGACCGTGCAACTCGTGGCGCTTGGCAACCGAATTCAGTACTACCGCGACGGCAGGCTGATCTTCGATTTCCACGACGAAGCGCCGTACACGCGTGGCCGGTTCGGCTTTCGAACCACCCAGAGTCACGTGGAACTGCGCCGCTTTCGTGTCTCGCTCATCGCGCCGAAGTAACGCACTCGCTATTCCTCCTGCGTCACTTCGATTGGATTCAGTCGCGATGCCACCCGCGCCGGGTACAGTCCCGCCAAGACGGTCACGGTCCACACCAGCAGCAGTGCACCTGCCAGCAATCCGCCCGGCGGATGGAACTGAATGGTCCACCCAAAACTCTGCTTGTTGACCACGAAGATCAACAGGAGCGACAGCGCAAAGCCCAGGACGAGTCCCAGCAACGCGGCTAATAATCCGAGGAAGGCGGCTTCGGTCAGAATCATCCCGCGCACCTGTGCGGCCGATGCTCCCAGGTAACGCAGCAGGCCGAGTTCCCGACGCCGATCCAACACCAGAGCCAGCAGAGAATTGGCCGCCCCCAGCATCGCCACCACTACTGCGACCGCCTCCAGCGCCCAGGTAATCGCGAAGGTGCGGTCAAACACCGCGATCGCGTTCCGCCGCAAGTAACTGTTGGGCACGACGGCAACGCCATACCCCGCGGTCCGAATTCGCATTTGCCGTTGGATCTCCTCCACGTCTGCGCCCGGCGCGGCGTATACCGCGGCGTTAGTCGCGGGCTGGTGCGGCAGGTATCGCAGCAGGGTCGAGCGGTCTACAATCACGTATCCCTGGCTGCTGGAGTATTCGAAGTAGATTCCGGCAACTTGCAACGTCACCTCCTGATCGCCAATGGCGAGCGACAGCAGGTCTCCCGCGCGCACGCCATGCTTATTCGCGAAGGGCTCACTCACAATGGCCCGATCATTTCCGGGCAGCGATTCCAGAATCGCGTCGCGATCCTCGCCGGGAAGGAAACGTAGCCGTCCGTAGCGCCGCACCACCCGCATGTCGCCCGCGCCGAGCGTAGCTCGCTCGCCGTGGTAGTGGAACTCCAGGCCATAGAAGGCATCTACCGCCGCAACACCGGGAATCGAACGCAGGATCGGCACCACCTCGTCGGCGATCGGCGGATACGAACCGGCGCCCGCTGGTGCAGCGGGCCCCACATAGAGGTCGGCGCGAAGCTGGATATCGAGCCAGAGCGCCACCGTCTCGCGAAAACTTCCCACCATGATACCCACGCTCGCCATCATCGCGATCGCCGTGGCCAGCGCTCCCACTACCACTGAAGTGCGCGAGAGTGACGCGGTCAGACTCCGCGACGCCAGCAATCCGGCCACGCGACGGCGAACCGCAAACCGCGTTGCGCGATTCACCGCCAGCACCACCGCCGGCGCCGCCAAAGCTGCCGAGCCGATGGCAAGGATCGCCGCCGCGTATCCCCACAGCGGGTAACCGCCCACTGGTCCGGCTCGCGAAGCGCCTACCGCAAGACCCCCTAAGAGTGCCGAGCCCGCGAGTCCGCGGCGCCATCGCAGACGGGCGCGATGTTCATGTGCCCCTCGGCTCATTGCCTCAGTGGACGGCACCCGCATCGCCTCGCGCGCGGGCGCCCATGCGGAAAGGAACGCCACGAACGTGCCCGTGGCCAGCGCAATCCAGGCCCCGCTCCACGTCAACTCGACCGGCGCGGGACGACTAGTGGTGTAAAGCGCATTCACAGTGCCCGCGATCAATTGGACGGTTCCACCTGCCAATAACCTGCCCAGGGCGATCCCCAACGCCGCGCCGACCACTCCTAAAAGGAGGGCCTCCCCCAGAAAGAGCATAAGAACCGTGAACCGGCTCGCGCCCACTGCCCGCAGAATGCCGATGGCGGAGCGGCGCCGCACGACACTCACCGAGATCGTGTTGTAGATCAGGAACGCTCCCACCACGAGCGAGATGTAGCTCAGCGCCCGCAGATTCCACCGAAACGCGCGCAGCATGCGCTGGTTCTCGTCGCTGCGCGCGCCAGGCTTACCGATCAGGTACGCGGACGGCAGCACCGCGCGCACGGCTCTTTCGACCGCTCCGGGGTCTTCTCCAGGCGAAACGGCCGTCTCGATGCGATCCACCTTCCCATAGCGGCCCAGCGCCTGTTGTGCGTCCGCAATATCGATCACGAGGAACTCCGTGCGGTCCTGCCCAATCACCTGTGCGATGTGAAAGCGCCGCGTGCGGCCATCGATCGACAATCCGATCTCTTCGCCGGTTCGAACCCGCAGCAGATCCGCAAGTCCGCGCGACACCGCCGCAAAGGGAAGTCCTCCGGATTGTTCCGTGGCCGCCGAATTCTGCCCACCAAACACATCCCCGCCGATCAGATCCAGCCCATAAACGGGCACCGCGCCGGCGCCTTCGATCACCGCCTGCGTCTCGATCACCGGACGAAATTGCGCGCGGAATGGCAGCGCCGCCAGTTGTCCGATCCAACGCTCATCCACGCCGCCGTTCGCGGTGATCTCGAGATCCGCCTTTCCAGACAGTGTCTCGAGTGAAGATCGAAACGATCCCGTCGCCGCGTCGCCTGCCAAGTCGATTGCCACCACCACCGCGATGCCCAGCGCGACTGCCAGCACGGTAAGTGCAGTCCGCAGCAGATCGCTGAGCAATGGCCTCAGGATGAGCAAACGGAACAATTTCATGGCCGCTCGACGGAGACGATTCGTCCATCCCGCAGATTGACTCGCACGTCCGCAATGGCCGCTGCCTCCGCGCTATGCGTCGCCATCAGGATGGTGGCGCCGAAGCGATTGGCGCTCTCGCGCAGAAGCTTGAGAACCTGGTCGCCGCTGGTCGTATCGAGATTGCCCGTGGGCTCGTCTGCCATCACCAGATCTGGCGAGTGTACCAGCGCGCGCGCAATCGCTACACGTTGCATCTGTCCGCCCGATAATTGATAGGGAAAGCTCGCCGCCTTCTCTTCCAGCCCCACCCACCGCAGGCGATCGCGCGCCGTTTCCGCCGAGCCGCGAGCATGTGCCAGCAATAGAGGTAATTCGATGTTTTCCAGCACGGTCAAGGTAGGAAGCAGTTGGAAGAACTGAAAAACGAACCCGACGCGCTTCCGGCGTAGCGCCGTCAACTCGCTTTCCGATAGAGACTGGGTGCTACGCCCGTCGATCCGCACTTCGCCGCTGCTGGGGAAGTCCATCGCTCCGGCCAGGTTCAGCATCGTAGTTTTCCCACAGCCGCTCCTCCCCAGGAGCGCTGTGACCGTTCCGGCGGCAGCTGTCAGCGAGATGTCATGCAGCACCTCGACCGCCTGGTCTCCACTACGGTACGTCTTCGATACGGCACACAATTCCAGCCGGTTCACCGCGATTCCGGAGCCGGGATGATTCCCAAACCATTCAGGATCTCGCGCGTTTTGGTAATCCTCAGAGGAGCGAGTTGGCTGATCGGCGAGCCACCCAGATTGAGCGCGAAATAGTACAAGCCGCCATTCTTCTCCACGAAACCCACGTACCAGACCACCGGCACGTCATCGGTGCCGCAGGCGCCAGTCTTCGCGCTGAGTTTCCATCCTGGTCCCTGGTCGGCCACCATGATGTCCTTGACGATATCAGTGGTGCGTGGCGCAAGGCCAAGTTTGCCTTCGTAGAGGCGCTGCAAAAAGGCCACCTGCTCATCGGCCGAAATTCGCAGCGGCCCAGTAAGCCAGAACTGGTCGATTGCGCCCGAAATGTCCTGGTTCCCGTACTGAAATTGCCGGACATACCGTTCCATCCGATCCCTGCCGGTACGCCGGGCAATTTCCTGGTAATACCAGACCACCGAGTATTTGAAAGCCGAGCGCAGCGTGTGGTCGCGCGGCCAATCCAGAAGCCAGCCGGGCTGCTGCGGGTCGCGTCTGGCATCGTAGGGAATCAGGAAATTGGCGTCCGTCGCGACGCCCGTCTCCACCGCGATCAGCGAGTTTGGAATCTTGTAGGTGGAACAGGGATGAAACCGTTCCGCTGCGCGGGCGGCATTGTGGCGGATGTAAGAGTGGCGCTGCGCGTCGTAAAGCACGAAAGTCCCGTGCAACCCCGCGAAGTACTTCGATAGATCTTCCGCGACAGCCGGTGCGGCACTGGTCAACAGCATGCAAAAGAGGCCAGCGATCGGGCCGTGGCGATTCATCGTCTTATCGTCCCACAAGTCGCCGGTGCGGCTCTGCGGCTAAAATGGAAGTTCCACCACATGCAAAAAAGCATCTCGCCTGCTTCCTCGATCTCCGGATCCGTCTCCTTGCCCGGTGACAAATCCATCTCGCACCGGTACGCTATGATCGCTTCGATCGCAGAGGGACCCACTCGTATTCACAACTACTCTACCGGCGCCGACTGTCATTCCACCCTGGGATGCGTGCGCGCGCTCGGTCTTGAAGTTGAAGGGCAAGGAACCGAATTTGTGATTCACGGCAAGGGACCCGAGGGTCTGCGCGCGCCGGCAGGCGATCTCGACGCCGGCAATTCCGGATCGACCATCCGGATGTTATCCGGCATCCTGGCGGGACAGCCGTTTCGGTCGCGCATCGTCGGCGACGAATCGTTATCGCGCCGTCCCATGCAACGGATCATGACGCCGCTCGGCCAGATGGGCGCGACGCTTACAGCGCGCGACGCCAAATTTCCGCCGATTGAAATTCAGGGTGGCTCGCTGCGGCCCATCGATTACGAATTGCCGGTTCCCAGTGCGCAGGTGAAGACCTGCGTCCTATTTGCGGGCCTCTTCGCCGATGGCGAAACTTCGGTCACCGAAAAAGTGCGGTCCCGCGATCACACGGAAATTGCACTCCGCGAGTTCGGCGCCGATCTGGCGAGTGCCGGTATCCCCGGCAATTCTGCAGGCCGCAAGATCACCGTCACGGGCCGCCCCGTTCTGACGGGCCGGGAAGTCGTGGTGCCGTCCGATATCTCCTCGGCAGCATTTTTTCTGGTGGCCGCGCTTTTGGTGCCCGGATCTCGCCTTTCGATCGGCGCTGTTGGCCTGAATCCAACGCGCTCGGCACTGCTGGATTTTCTGGCGGGTATGGGGGCGAGGCTGCGCATTCCGAATCTGGAGACGATTAACGGCGAACTGGTCGGCGAGATTCTGGTGGAGCACAGCCCTCTCCGCGGCGGAACGATCGACGGCGGCCTGACTGCAGCGCTGATCGACGAGATTCCCGTGCTGGCCGTGCTCGGGGCCGCGACGCGTGATGGCATCATCGTGCGCGACGCATCGGAACTGAGGATCAAAGAGACCGATCGCATTCAGACGATTGTCGACAATCTTCGCCGCATGGGAGTGGAGGCTGAGGAACTGCCGGATGGCCTGATTGTCCCTGGCTGCCAAAAATTTCGCGCCGCGCAATTCGATTCCTTCGGCGACCATCGTATCGCTATGGCCTTCGCCGTAGCGGCGCTGGCGGCAGACGGGGAGTCCGTGATCGAAGGCGCAGAAGCGGCGTCCGTCTCTTTCCCCGAATTCTGGGACACCATAGCGCGGATTGTTTCATAATCGCGCCAGTAGCAATTCAGCCTTCGCGCAGCAAATCTGCGGGGGCCGCACGCGAGGCGCGCCGGGAAGGACCTAACGATGCGCCGATCGCAACTGCCAGAACCACGGCCGCGACTGCGCCCATCGTCACAGGATCCGACGCATTCACCTGATAAAGTTGCGCTTTCCAGAGTGGAGTCGCGAGAGCAAACAGGAATAAGCCTGCAGCCGTCCCCATCGCCGCCAGGCGGACTCCATGCCCAATCACGAGATTCTGAATCTCCTGCCCGGTAGCACCTAACGCGATCCGGATTGCGAGCTCTCTCGATCGCTCGGAGACACGAAACGCCACAATCCCGTACACTCCTACCGCCGTCAACAACAGCGCCAGCCCGCCAAATGCGCCAATCAGGCGAAGTGCCGCCGTACGCCGCTCCAACACGCGATCCACCAGTTCGAGCGGCCGAACCCTCACGCGTTGGATGCGCGGATCGAGTCCGGCGACTGTTTGGGCAACCGCCTGCGCCAACGATGGATCGTCGTGATTCGCGCGAATGATGTAGCCCCCGCCATCCATGCCGACTTGCGGGATGGGAAGAAAGATCTCCGGGACGGGTTCGCGATCGAGGTCGGCCTGACGTGTATCGCCCACCACCCCCACCACCTCCCATGGGACCCCCTCCGGGTTCAAGTCGCTGACCCAGTGCACATCCAACAACGTGCCGAGAGTTCGTTTCGTCAAAAAGGCGCGGACGAACGCCTGGTTCACGATCGCCACGCGATGGAAGCCGGGTTGGTCATCCTGCCAGGAGAAGTCGCGCCCTTCCTGGAGCGGGATCGACATCGCGCGAAAGTACCCAGGGGTAGCGGTGTTGATCCAGGCTTTGGGCCGCACCGGCAGCGGAATGTTCGCGCCCCAGAGTTGAAACGATCCGCCGCCGCTCACCGCACCGCCGCGCAACGGCAGACGGGCGACACCGCCCGCGCTGTCGACGCCGGGAATGGCGGAGAGGCGGCGCGTCAGTTCGCGATGAAAAGCGATCTCTTTCAGGGTGGTGTCATAGCGCTTCCCCGGCAGCCCGATTCCAAACTGCAGAGCGTGCGCGGTTTCGAATCCGGGACTGGTGGCAAGCAGACGGAAGAAACTGCGCAGCAGCAGTCCTGCGCTCGCCAACAGAACCACGCTGAGAGCAATCTGCGTGACCACCAGCACACCGCGAACAGCGCCGCGGGATCCGCGCGAACTCTGCCGTCCCCCGGCTTTGATCAGGCCGGCGAGATCTTTGCCGCGCACCCACAACGTGGGGACTGCGGCCAGCAGAAGCGTCACCGCCATGGCGAGCAGCAATGCGATCGCGAAGGCGGAAACATCCAGACGGAGCGGCTCCGTTTGCCCGGCGCCGGGTACCATCGCAGGAACCACACGTAGCACCAGATCCGCCGCCAGCAGTCCCCCGGCCGCGCCTGCGATGCCGAGGACCGCCGCCTCGGCGAGAAACTGCCGCGCGATCTGTGTTATTCCAGCCCCTAACGATGCACGAATCGCGATCTGATGCGAGCGGGCCAGACAGCGTGCCAGCACCAGCCCCGCTACGTTAGCGCAGGCAATCGCGAGCAGCAGGAAAGTGGCCGAGAGCAGCAGCAGCAATGGCTCGCGGCGGTTTCCGGTCATCGCCTCATCCAGCATCTGCAGCCCGGCGCTACGCCCGCGATTGGTGCTGGGATACGCGGCGGCAAGTTGGGCAGCTACGGCTTCCAGCTCCGATCGCGCGTGCGACAGGCTCACGCCAGAGCGAAGGCGCGCTATGCCTGCTTGCGATCCCAATCGCCCACAGCAGTAGTCTTTGTGGCTCAGTGGAATGAAGGCATCAGGGAGCGCACGCTCCGTGGGAAATTCGAAGCCGCGCGGCATCACGCCGACCACCGTGTACGGCTCTTCGTTGAGAAAAATCTTGCGCCCGATCGCCGAAGGGTCGGCGGCGAAATTCACGCGCCACAGACGGTCGGTGAGGACCATCAGGTGAGCTTCCGCAAATTCTTCCTCTTCGCTGAAAGTCCGCCCCATCGCGGGCGGCACCGCGAGCACGTGGAAGAGCTCAGCCATGACCATGCCCGTCTGAATGACCGTCACGGCATCCTGGTCGCCGAGAGTCAGGCCAAATGACCGTGGCTGGTACACGGCGATGGCCTCAAAGGCGCTGCTTCGCTGCCGGAAATCGAGCACGTTGGCCTCTGCGACTCCGCGTGGTTTGCGGTCTGCCGTAGTTTCGTAGAGCGCGACGAGCCGTTGCGGCTCGGGATAAGGCAGCGGCGTCAGCAGCAGCGAGCGCAGCGCCGAGAAGGCACCGGTATTGGCGCCCAGGCCCAGTGCGAGAATCAGGATCGTCGATAACGCGAAGACAGGTGCGCGCCGAAAAGTGCGCAGGGCGATGCGAATTTCACCGAACATCTGTGTGACTACTATAGCGTGTCAGTGGACAGGCAATAGCGTCACCGAGGACGCCGAGCAGCGGCCGGCGCTGATGCCGCACGCACGTGGAGACAAGTCCTTACTCAGGCAGACGCGAATCTCCTTCAGTTCGCGGTCGGGATAACACGAAGTGCGGAATGCCGCTTTCGGAAAGGATGGATTCGCACGGGCGACTTTATCTTCGATTTCAGCCGCCGACATCGATTCCCGGCTCGCTGGTGTCAACTCGGCTGGAATTTTCACCGAATCGCACCCCTTCTTGATGGCCGCAAGGTATTCCGCGGCGCTCAAACCGGTGCAGGAGCCGTGAGCCTTCCACTCGTGTCGCAGCAGCGATTCTGAAGGGAAGTACTTTAGCATTGGAGGAATCAGGCCCGCAGGGAGTGGGCCCCCAGGCGCGCAATTCTCGGGACCGCGGCTGGTCTCTCCCTGTGGCCAGAGGCCATGGACTACGAATCCGTCATGCGAGTTGGCGCCGCACTCTTCAGGGTCCTTCTGGCTGCCGCCTTCCGCACAGAAGTCAGGTGCGTACGAAAGCACCAGCAGGTAGTAATCGAAAGACGCCGGGCGTCTCGGCTTGGTGCTTTGGGCCAAGACGACCAAACCTACGCCAGAGACTACGAGCAGAAATGCCGCGATCCGAAACAACGTCCGATTCATATCACCTCCCGCGTGAAGATACGTTCAGCCGCGTTAGCGCCACTTCGTTACGAGCCGCGCGTCAGCAAGCGACCACCCATCAGAGGGCGGGGACGGCTCCCTCACCAAACGATGTCCCAATCGCTCCCCCAAAACCACTCTCTCACGGTCGTGGCTCGTTGCGAGCCGCGCGCGTCAGCAAGCGATGCCCGATCGCCCGAAAAACACTCCCTTACGGTCCTGGCTCGTTGCGAGCCGCGCGCGTAAGCAAGCGATGCCCGATCGCCCCAAAAACACTCCCTTACGGTCGTGGCTCGTTGCGAGCCGCACGCGTAAGCAAGCGATGCCCGATCGCCTGAAAAACACTCCCTTACGGTCGTGGCTCGTTGCGAGCCGCACGCGTAAGCAAGCGATGCCCGATCGCCTGAAAAACACTCCCTTACGGTCGTGGCTC
>DATGIL010000084.1:0-68182 GCA_035295745.1 Bryobacteraceae bacterium
TGGAACGTATAATACGCCGACACCGCTTTCAACAATTTCTAATGTAAGGGCCGAGCGACGAGATTTAAAAATCCCATTGAGGTCTGCTTTTCCTCTTGTTTTGCCGTTATCGCGCTCTCAACAATGGGATAAAGTCGAGCTTGACAATATGTGAATGAAACGGCTTCTTGCATGCGGGGCAAACTACCTGCGCGCCGGTGATTTGGTAGTCGCTCGGCGCAAAGCATTTCGGACAGAGCAGACGTACACTGAGCGTGCCCCTCGGCGGCGGTGGCGACGGGATTGTTGTAGGTGGTCGCGGAGGTGGCGGTAAGGGCGGTGTTGGCGGATTTGCGGAGTTTGGTGCTCCACAATTGGCACAAAACCTACCAAGCTGCTGCTGTCCGCATTTCGAGCAAAGGGTCATTCCTCCGTCTACCACCTTGTCAGAATAGGGTCCGCGGCTCAAAAATAGACCGTTTACCTTTGTAAGCCTGCCATGGGTAAACCACGTCAACAATGGAACGGGGCGGGCGTCGACTGCCTATTCCGGCAGAACTCATTCTGCGACCAAATTGAACGGTTTCTCGATGCTATTGTCTTGAGCGGTCCGTACTACAATCTCACCAACCCGTAGATCCGAGGGGGAGAGCGAGAGCCGCGCGGCGCCTCGACGCAACGTTGCGTGGTGGCGACCCCGCACCGATTCCAGAAAGTTCCTTCGGGCTAAAAAAGCTGTCGATTGGATCGAAGAGAATACTTGGAGCTTTCCATGAGGCTGCTTCGGATTTCAGGATTAGTCGCGCTGTTGTGGGCATCGAGCGCTTCTGGTCAAGGGCCCATCCGTCTCCGCAACCGCGTAATCCAGCCTGATCACATCACCCGGTTCGCGAAAGCTCCTGCCGCCGGCGCGCACTATATCCTGCTATTCGGAGCCTTCCCCGGCCCTGCAATTCGCGCCGAACTGGCGCGGCGCCAGATTCGAATCCTGGGCTACGTCCCGGACTCGGCCCTGATGGTATCGAGCCAAGGCCGCCCGAACCTGGATGGCCTTGGCGTGACGTGGTCCGGCCCTCTGGAGGCCGCAGACAAAATCAGCCCCGCCCTCGATGCCGCGCCACCCGGCGCGTATCTCGTGATTTTTCAGCCGGATGTCGACATGGCGGTGATCCGCGCCTGGGTCCAGTCCTTAGGTTTCGAGATTCTGGAGAACCCGTATCTGCTGCCGGCCCAGTTGCTTCTCACCGGCGGCAGCAATGTCGCCGGGCTGGCAGATTCCGATCTCGTCGCCTATATCCTCCCTGCATCCGCCGACTTGATCGAGGGAAACCCCGTCATGGGGTGTGCCGGTCCGCTCACCGAGGCCGGTCCTTTGGGCGAGTACGTCGCGACCAGCAGCGGTTGGGCCGCGGATGCTGCCGGCAACATCTCCCTGCAGTACTATTTCCAATCTCTTACGAATCAGGTGGACCCCGCTATTGTGGAAGGCGAGATTCAGCGCGCCTTCGGCGAATGGCAGAAGTACGCCCAAATCACCTTGTCGCCGGCGGACCAGGCGACGGCGGCCCGCACGATCGTGATCCAGTTCGCTCATGGCGCGCACGGCGATGCTTATCCCTTTGATGGGCCTGGGGGAGTTCTGGCGCACACGTTCTACCCCAATCCGCCGAACTCGGAGCCGATCGCGGGCGACATGCATTTCGACGCGGACGAATCCTGGCACGTGGGCACCAATACCGACATATTCTCGGTGGCGCTGCATGAGATGGGTCATGCTCTGGGCCTCGGACATTCGAGTAACCCCGGCGCGGTGATGTATCCTTACTACCGATTCTCGTCGGGACTTACAGACGACGATATCGCGGGGATTCGCGCGCTCTACGGAACTGCGGTTTCTTCCCCGTCCCCCACTCCGTCCCAACCGCCTGTCCAGCCGCCGACGCCGCCCTCGCAACCTCCAACACAGCCTCCGTCCCAACCTCCGGTTACGGACACCACGCCGCCTTCTCTAACGATCACTTCGCCTGGCTCGACGATTACGTCCACCTCTGCGGCGACCGTGCAGATCGCCGGTAAGGCGAGCGACAACGTGGCTGTGACGTCAGTCAAGTGGACTACCTCCAATGGGGACTCCGGTACGGCATCCGGTACCACGGCATGGTCTGCACAGGTGCCCTTGCTGATTGGCAGCACTGCGGTTACGATCCGCGCATACGATGCCGCGGGCAACTCCGCATGGCGCTCCGTGACTATCGTCCGCCATTAGTTGCGAGAGGATTTCGTCTTAGCGCCCTACAGAATCTCGATCTTCAACCGATATACCCATTAGTACATGGAACGCAAAACGGAAAAACAGGTCTTCAATCATAAGCTCCGGCATTCATGCAAGGCCGTTCCGGCTTGCGGCCGTGACCAATGGCGCGATTTGCTGCTGTTGGGGAGCAGAGAGACCGCCGAGCCCGAGTCTGCCATGGCTTCGGGTTTCACGATCGATGAGACTGAACAGATCGTGTTCGCACTGGCTCTCGCGGTAGAACAACGCGACTTGCAAACCGGCGGGCATTGCGAACGCCTCGCCTTTATCGCCATGGCCATGGGAATCGCGATGGGATTAGCTCGCCATCGAGTCATGGCCTTGTACCGCGGTGGCTATCTGCACGACGTAGGAAAGGTCGGCATCCCCGACTCGATTTTGTTCAAACCCGGTCCCTTGACTGCCGAGGAGTGGGTCACGATGCGAAGCCACACCACCCGCGGCGAAGAGATCTGCCGGCACATGAAATCCCTGACCCCCGTGCTGCCGATTATCCGCCATCACCACGAGCGCTGGGATGGTTCCGGCTATCCGGACGGCCTGCGCGGCGAACAGATCCCACTACTGGCCCGCATTCTGCAGATTGCCGATATCTACGACGCGCTGGCCAACCCGCGTCCCTACAAACCCGCGTGCACGTCCGACCAGGCGCTCGACATCATCCATCGGGAGACCGACCGGGGCTGGCGCGATCCGCGCATCGTGAAGGTATTCTTGGAGCTACATGGCAAGGTGCTCTCGAAAATGACACGCGGCGTCACCCCGGAACGGGATGGCATCGATAGCATGCGAGTCTCTCTGGCGAATCTGCAGCGCATGCTCTCGGCGGACGCCTTGTCGATTGTCAACGCCTCATAGGGGTTCACGCCGCCAGTGCCGGCATGGTATTTTGTAACTCACCGGCATGAATCGCGTAGTACTGGGCGCTCGCGTACACTCCGGATGGGCTGCCATAGTCGCCGTTTCCGGTGACCCCGTCTCGCCTCAAGTCGTCGATCGACGCCGCATCAATATCGTAGATTCCGCCGTCATCGGCGCCAGTCAGCCCTATCATTTTGCCGAGAACCTGCAACTTTCTGACGCGGAACCGTATCTGAACAATTGCGTGACTGTGTGCGAACGTATCGCTGTGACTGCTATCGGTGCAGTCCAGCAAGAATTGCGAACAACCGATCATCGCGTGGAAGCGTGTGCCATCGTATTAGCGGCCGGCCGCCCCCTGCCCGACCTCGCAGGGATCCTGGCGTCGCACGCGTTGATTCACACCGCCGAAGGAGAATTCTTCCGGCAAGTCATTCGCAAGGCCTGCGAGACACTAGCTATCGCGGTGACCGGTATCCGCGAACGCGACCTCGACGCCCGAGCCGCCTCACTTTTCGGCAAAAACAAATCACGCGTCGACCGGAAGATCGCAGAGCAGGGCCGCATTTTGGGCCCTCCGTGGACGCAGGATCAGAAACTCGCAACGCTCGCGGCCACTCTCGTATTGGCCGATCTTTGTGGACATCCGTACAGCAAAGGCCCCGCCTCTTAGGTAGACTGAAAGGACGTTTTTTCTATGCGGACGCAAACCGAACTGGCGAGCGCGCTCTCAGCGGCGCGCGAGCAGACGGACGAGTTGTTCCGGCTCATTCGTCCCAATTCTCTCTACGAGCGGCCCATTCCGGAACGTCATCGCATTGTATTTTATCTGGGGCATCTCGAGGCCTTCGACTGGAACCTGATCGGCCGCTATGCTCTCGACATCCGTTCCTTTCAACCCGAATTCGACCGTCTTTTCGCGTTCGGTATCGATCCGCCTCCCGGACAACTCCCGTGCGATCAGCCTTCGGACTGGCCGTCTCTCGCCGAAGTCGAGCGTTACAATCTGCGCACTCGCGACGAGATCGATGATCTGATTTCGGAAGTGCCAGAGCAGTTGTGTCATGTAGCCATCGAACATCGCCTGATGCACGCCGAGACCTTTGCATACATCATGCACAATCTGTCTTACGCACAGAAGTTCGGGCAGCCGTCAGCGCACGCTGAGGCGGCGGGGCGTCCTTTATCGCGCTGGATCGATGTCCCAGGTGGTTCCGCGAAACTCGGCCGTGAGGCCAACGACGGCTTCGGCTGGGACAACGAATTCTACGCTCACACCGTCGACGTGCCGCCTTTCTCGATCGCCAAGTACAAGGTCACTAACGGCGACTACCTGGAGTTCGTAAAGAGTGGTGCCGAACCACCATTTTTCTGGGTGGAGCGCGATGGGCGCTGGTTTTATCGGGGTATGTTCGCCGAGACGCCTCTGCCGCTAGATTGCCCGGTCTACGTGACGTGGCAGCAGGCCGACGGGTATGCGAAATGGCGCGGCGCCAAACTGCCTACTGAAGCGCAATTTCATCGTGCGGCCGGCGATCCGCCTGCTTCCGGTAACTTCGGTTTTCGTCACTGGGATCCCATTCCCGTCACCGCGCAGGAAAACCCTGCAAATGCGGACTGCCCTCAACAGATGTATGGCAACGGATGGGAGTGGACTTCCACGGTCTTCGCGCCGTTCCCAGGTTTTGAACCGTTCCCGTTCTACACCAACTACTCGGCGCCTTTTTTCGATGGCGACCACTATGTTTTAAAAGGGGCGTCTCCACAAACCGCCTCCTGTTTCTTGCGGCCATCGTTCCGCAATTGGTTCCGACCGGAATATCCATATCTATACTCCACGTTCCGACTGGTTGAATCATAATGTACGCGCCCACTCTCGACAATGAGTTCGCGCGCGAAGTGCGCGCGGGCCTGCTACGCTCCGATCAGAAAACTTTGCCGTGCCGCTTTCTGTACGACGAAGTCGGGTCGGCGCTCTTCGAGGCAATTACCTACTTGCCGGAATATGGTCTCACGCGCGCCGACGCGCGAGTGATCGAAGCTCACGCCGAGGACCTCGTCGACTGCCTCCCGCCGAACGTCCTGGTGGCCGAATTGGGCAGCGGCAGCGGGCGAAAGACCCGTACGATTCTCGAGCGCCTCGGGCAGCGGCAAAATGTCCGGTACCTGCCCATTGACCTCTCCTTCACCGCGCTCGAGAAGTGCGCGCAAGATCTGAGCGTGTGCGCCGCGGTCTTCCCGGTCGAAGGCACTTATCTCGATGGCTTGCGCGAAGTGGTGGCGCGGCGCGAGCCCGGCCAGACGCTGCTGCTGCTCTTCCTCGGAAGCACCATCGGGAATTTCGAGCCGGATGCCGCGATCAATCTCCTGTACGACGTACGTCAACTTTTGCAGCCCGGCGACGCCCTGCTGCTCGGCACCGATCTCGTCAAACCCATCGAGCAACTGCAACTGGCCTATGACGATCCCACCGGTGTGACCGCCGCCTTCAATTTGAACCTGCTGGCGCGCATCAACCGTGAACTTTGCGCCGATTTCCGGGTGCGCCAGTTCGAGCATGTGATCCGCTACGACTCCACTTTGCAGCGCATTGAAATGCACCTCCGTTCGCGGATCGCGCAGACGGTCCGCGTGGATGCCGCCCGCGTGACCGTGGAATTTCGCGCGCATGAAACCATCTTCACAGAGGCGTGCCATAAATTCCGTCCCGAGCAGATTTGTGCGATGGGGCGTGCCGCGGGCTTCCGTCTCGCCGCCCAGTGGATCGATCCGCAGTGGCCGTTCGCCGAGAGCCTGCTGAACGCGGTCTGACACGGCATGGACACCTCAGGCCTAGAAGTCAGGCAGGGGACCGCGGGGGATTTGGAACTGCTGGTTCCGCTCTTTGACGCGTATCGACAGTTCTACCGCCAGCCCAGCGATCCCGAGCGGGCGCGCCGCTTCCTGTCGGAGCATTTCGAACATCGCAGCTCCGTGATCTTCCTCGCGTTCCAAAGCGGCGTAGCTATCGGCTTCACCCAACTGTACCCGAGCTTCTCGTCTCTCTCGATGGCTCGGACTTTCATCCTGAACGACCTGTTCGTCTCGCCGGAGGCGCGCCGGAGCGGAACCGGCGAGGCGCTGCTCACCGCCGCCGCGAACTACGCCCGCCAGTCTGGAGCCGTGCGCCTCACGCTTTCCACCGAACTTACCAACACCACCGCCCAATCTCTGTACGAGAAGGCGGGTTGGAAGCGCGACACCGCCTTCTACGTTTACCAACTGACCCTCTGATCCGCGCTGAGAGCCACCATCCTTCTCCAACGCCGGTCCGCGAGCGATTCCGCGCGGGGTTTACATCGACTCGCAGAGTTCCTCTGCAAATCCGGCCCGACTGGCCCTTACGGATCTCGCGATCTTGGAATTCGGTGGCCGGTAAGTGCGGAAACCGCGGTCAACCCCGACACCTCGCCGCAAGCCGTCCGATTACCTCCGCCGTCTCCGCGCTCTGCCGCCTTTTCTTCTTTCCTCCGCCCTAATCTCGGCGCCTCTGCGTCTCGACGATAAATCCACCGTCCCTTCCGACCGGCCATCCCAAAGCGCCAGCCCTCCGACTCGGCATCGCTCCGCCAACTCAGCGTCCTCCCGCAATCGGCAAACTCGCCGCTTTCGAACTCGCCCCTCCCACCGTCAGCACCACAGGCTGATCACCCGCCGGCAAGCCCGAAGGCACTGTGATGTTGATCTGATATTCCGCGGGGTATCCCGCCAACCCGCAGTACGATACCGTCGCATTCTGTCCGCCCACCGTTACCGTGCAAGGCGTCTTCGTACTGGGCAGCGGATTGAACGTCGCCGCCGCTCCGCTGGCCGGCTGATTGTTTACCGGACCCAAACCATTGCCATACAGTTGCACCGAATCTCCCGCGTGCACCGGATTCGATTCGGACACGGCTGCCGGATTCGCAGTATAGGTCGTGGCGTCCACGGCCGCCACCATGCCGTTGCTTTGGAACAACTGCGGCGCAAACGCTGCCAGCGGAATCGTAAAGACGTTACTGTCCGCGACTCCATCCACCGTGACCTTCAGTAATGCCGAGCTCGCACCCTGCAATTCCCACGGCACCATCACATTGAGCTGCGTACCGGCCTGCCCGACGAACGTAAAGTACCCGGGGAAGCCGTTGTAATGCGCAGGCGTACCATCGTAAGCACCCGGCACATCGAAGCTCACCGTCACCCCATCCAGATTCATCGGATACGGCAGAAACGCGGGAGCATCGCCGCCCAGCAGCGTATCATTGCCCGCCGATCCCGCACTCACCAGATTCGTTCCATAAATCGAGATGTACGAACCGGCGGCAATCTGCGAACTGCCCGTCGCCGCCTCGCTAACCGCAGTTACCTTGGGAACACCGATCACAAAGCCGTCGAACAAAACTGACATACCAGCGGCGCTCGCCGTCACCGTGGGAGATCCCGTGGACGCTCCCCCAAACACTTCCGCCCACGCCATTCCATACGCGTCCGTATTGCATGTCACAGCGCTGCCACTGCTATCCGGCGAGCACCCCGGATGCCCGCCGACGCTCTTCAACGCAGCGCCATTACGCGGCGCAACTGCAAACGACACCGGCGCATTCGCCACCGGCGCGCCAGACGCGTCAATCAGCCTGACCTGCAACGCGCCGCCATCGCCATTCACCACCGTTTCGAACGAGCCTTCGGCAAACGGCGCGATCTGTCCAAACTGAATGCCTTGCATATCGTTCGCCACGCCGCTCGGCACCAGCATCGCGTAGGGCACGCGAAGCGGCACCGCGCCTCCGGTAATCGTAACCATACCGGTATACTCATCGGCCGGAGGAACCGTGCCCGAGATCGTCACCGTGAACACCGCCGCTGTCCCTCCAAGAATCGTGACTTTCGCCGGTCCCACGGTGATCCTCGCGCCCGTCGCTGTCGTGCCGAACACGTCCCGTGGCACGCTGACCGCCGAAGTAATGGAGACCGGCGCGGTCCCCGGATTCGTCACGACAATCTGGCCCGACACCGGCAGCTTGCGAACCGCACCGAAGGAGATGGACACGGGATTCGTATGATCGGTAGTCAGCGCCTGGGCCACCAGCGTGCTCTTGGAGGCAGCGCCCACGTCCAGCCGCCCGGCTCCCACATTCAAAGCGTCTACATCGTCGCCATAATTGTCACCCATCGTGGCCGTGTCCTCTGACGCTGTATTCATCAGCAGCGCTTTGATGTGAGCTGCCGGATAGCCCGGATGCAATTGCATAAGCAGCGCAGCCGCACCCGCCACCAGCGGCGCCGAAAAGCTGGTGCCCGAGGCCGCAATGTACCCGTTCGCGCTATACATCGCGCTCGACTGGTCGAAACTCTGGGTGGCCATGTAGAGCCCGTTCGGGCCGTAGAACAGGAAATCTTCCAGCCCCACACCATCGGCATAGGTCGTGGGGCCGTCATCCACGTCCGCGCCGCCCGTGGCTACGATGTCGGGCTTCAGGGCCAGCGACCCTGGAACAGGCCCGGGCGATGAAAATCCGAGCAACTGATTCGCCGCCAACGGTGGCTGGAACCCCGGGGAATACAACGACGCAGCCTGTTGATTGTAGGTCACCAGCAGTGCCTCCGCGCCCGCCGGGTCCATCGTCACCGAACTGCTGGGATGCGCATCCACATAGCTCTTCAAGTTCTGCCCGTCGCTTTGCGACAGCATGACGATGGGCCCGAACAGCGGCACGTTTCCCGCGGCATCCTGCGTTTCCACGGGGACCGCCGCGCCCGCGCTCATATAAAAGATAATGCCCAACGCTCCGGCATTGGCCGCGTTCGCTGCCTTTGCGTTGAAGCTGCACTTGCCCTGCTGAATGATCGCGATTGCGTTGTACAGGGCGAACGAAGGCAGCGCCGCGCACGCAAATCCGTCGTTGCCTGCCTGTGCCGCGTCCACTACCGGGAAGTTCCATGCTCCCGAGAAGTCTCCCGCGGCGATATCGGCCGAATAAGCATCGCTCATCTGCGCCGCGAGATGCTGTAGTGACGAGGGCGCTCCCATTACGCTGACGCTCGGCTGCATCACGTGCAAATTCATGGTGGCGCCGACGGCAATCACCGAGGGCGCCGTCGCGGGCGAGCTGATGAGTTGGTAGCCGGTCTGGCCGGTGTTAAAGAAGTCGTATCCGTTCTCGCCATCGTCCCCAGCGGCCACCGTGATCAGCGTTCCCAGTTGCGCCGCCATTTCGAAACTGTAGGCGAGAAAATCGCAAGGCACCCCTGGAGCCTGCCCGCAGACGGAGCCGGTATCGAGTGGGCCGTAGGTCGCGATCACTCCCGCCGACACGTTGACGATCTGCATTCCGTCGTTGACCGCGTCCTCAAGCGCCTGCACATAGACGTGCTCAAAGCTCTGACCCGCACCCCCCGGCATCCCTGGCGAACTCTCCACGCGATAGTTCCCGAGCCACGCTTTGGGCGCCATGCCGGAGAAGGGAACGGCAGGCCCGCTTACCAGATTTCCCGCGATCACCGACGCAATTGCGGTTCCTTCGCCCGACCGGTCGCGCGGCGAGTAATCGTCGGGCCCCGAGTCGTTCGCCACCGCCGTCGCATCACTGCTGCTCCCGACTGACAATTCCCGAACGTAGCTGCGCGCCACGATCACCTTGTTGTTGGTGTATTTGCAGTCCTCGGGAAAGTTGTCGGTGCACTTGGGAAATCCCTCCGGCATTGCCAGCGACGAGTCTTGAAATGACGGATGATTCTGATCGATGCCCGAGCCGATGACGCCGACTTCAATTCCCGCGCCGGCATTGGTCTGGCCTCCGAGCGCCGTCCACGCCACCGGCGCGTTCGCCAGCGACGTTGCAGCGCTGAGGCGCGGCTTCATCGGCCGCATTTCGATCACGCCTCTGACGCCTGGCATCGCCGTCAACTCGGCGGCGCGATCCGGCGTCGTCGCCACGAAAATGGCATTCGACAATGTATCCACCGATCCCACCACGTTAAACCGGCGCACCGCCAGTTCCTGTTTGAGGCTGGACTGGCGCTGCCGGATCTGACCGCGATAGTTCTGGGCTTCGACCGAGCTTGCGGCGTCCCGCGTGGGAAAGCGCTCGGCCACGGCCGGATCCTCCAGGATCACGGCGTAGTGACGAGAGGTCCGCTGCTGCTGGGCAGCGGCCGGAAACAGACAAACCAAACAGAGCGAAGTAAGAAACAGCGGTTTCCGGAAATGCAGAGTCATAGGTTCCTCTGAGGTGCCAGCATGGGCGATATCAACGCGCGCCAACGCGGGCGCAGCCAGGCCCCAACGGAGTCGAGGTCTCCTGGGTCAACGAATGTCAGATAGGTCGCGATCATCGTCAAGCTGAACAGTGGAATGTTCAGCGCATACTCGATCGCGGCATGAAGGCAGACACCGGCCAGCAGCACCCAATACCTGAGTCGCGGCACCCACACCAGAGTGCCCAGCGAAAACTCGATGGCCAGGGCCGACCAGGTCATCAGCTTGATGATCGCGGCATTGTCCGATCCCGGTACCGCGAACTGTTTGAATTCGGTGAGATGCAGGACGTAATACAACGCCGTCCCGTCGATCCAGGTGTGGCCGCGCAGTTTCCAGATAAACGTGGAGAGGTAAACCAACGCGGTTTGCATCTGGATCATGCGCACGGCCCACGGCGCGATGAGCATCCGCTCCTGCACGCGGCCCACGCGATGTTGGCGAATCCAGCGGTCCATGGATAGCGCCGCGCCGCAGGGCGCGAACATCAGGAAGAACGCATCCAGGCGCAGCAGAACGTCCCCTCCCGAGAGGATCATCGGATTCCTTTTGTGCAGCGAAAGCAGCGCCAGAAAGACCACGACGCTGCTGGTGCGGCTCAGGAACCCCACCAGCAGAAAGCCCGCGAAGAGGGCGATGATCCAAAACAGAAGCATCACCGCCGCGTCACTGTGCGGCCAGAGTGCGAACACGCCGAATCTGGCGCTCCGACCCGGCAGCGAATCCAGCGTGAGAATCCCGCCGGAGCCGAACCACACCAGCCAGTCCGAGTACGACAGGAAGAGATTCAACAATACGATTGCGGCGAAAACAATTCGATAAACGGCTAACGCCGTCGGACGCTGCGGAGCGAAAAAGAATCGCTCGATCATTCCAGATCCACCTCTGGAATCTGGTAGACAAAGAACACACTCCGATGCCACTCCGGCGGTGTATCGTCCCCCGCGTCGATTGCGGGGATCCTTGCCCAATGCCTCACCAGGCTCACCGTCAGCGGCCGCACAGGCGAGCTTTTGAATTGCCGCGCGATGTAACGCGCCGCATCGGGCCACGCATAGGAATACGAGTCGCGATAGAGCCAGTTCGTAAATTTGCGATATCGCGCTTTGCTGTATCGCTCCTGGAACCCCAGGCCTTCCAACTTCGGTAAGTTCCAGACGCGCATTTCCCCGTTGCGCAACAGCACTTCCGCGTCGACGTATGAGTTGGTTGCGATCGGGTCCGGAGCGAACAGCGACCACTCCTGGTGCAGTCCGAGGAGTGAAAAGTACGGGCCCACGTACCTTCGCACCAGCGCCGTGAGTGTATCGTTGAACGGAATCACCCACAGCGTAATCGCCACAGCGTGAAACGCGATGAACGCCATTGCGGCCCGCCGTCCGACCTTCTCACGTGTCATGGTTCCTCTACCGGAGCCCGCTCCACCCGATCGATCACGTAGACCGACATGGTGTGCTTCTGCTCCTCGAGCTTCAGTCCCATTTGTTTGTCGATGGCTTCGAAGATCGACAGGCCCGCGCTTCCGCTGCGCCAGCCTGCCGGATCGGAGAGGCGCGCTTTCGGCGTCCAGGTCAGTGTGAAGTCGTACGCGCCTTCGAGCCCGGTCTGGTCGATCGTGGCGTGGTTCAGATACGCTCCCGCCATCGCCGGCAGATGCTCCGCGAACTGCGCCATGGTGGTGCTCCGGCAGGTGCAGGTCATCCCGCCGTCTGCCAGACTCCATTTGCAATCGGAGTGCACTGGCCCGTTCGCCGCCTCCAACCTGGCAGCGTGCTTGCCGGCCGTCAATGCGAATACGGTTACTGGTTGGTCTTCCTGGTGCGTCTCCAGCTTGAAGCGCTTCACGATCATCGCCTTCAACATCGCGCTCAGGGCGTGCGGCGAGGTCACGTCCGTCGATTTGGCGATCACATCGAACCGGTCGACGTCCAACCACTTCGGCCCGCCTGTCACCAGGTCATCCTTGGTGTCGAGCGCCATCGTGATGAGTTTCTGCAGGGTGAACGCTCTGATCTCCAGGCGTCCGTTTTGCGCCGTGAGGCTCGGCAGTGCTCCCGGTTTACTGGGCCTGATCTCCGCAGCCTCAAACTCCAGGGGAGTCGAGTGCGCGTACTCGAGGGGATAGCGGTTCACGTAATCCACTACGATCACTGGTGAAGGAGCCGTCCCCGGTACGAGTTTCAGACCAAGCTTGTCGAGCGCATCATATAGCGACACGGCCCCAGGACCTTCGGCGTTATCTCTTGCCGCGAGATACCCGGGCTTGCCCATCCAATCCAGGGAAAAGTCGTAAGCGCCTTCGAGCCCGGTATGGTCCACAGCCGCGCGATCGACGTAATTGCGAGCGATCTGCGGCAGCAGTCGCGCCAGGTCGCCCATCGTGTACGCCCGACACGCCCGATGATTCATTCCTGGAGGCCCATCGACGCTGGGACATTGCGGAATGCCGGGATTGGCCGTCTTGTGCAGTTTCGCGCCCTTCCTTCCCACCTCCAGGAGGTAGACCGACAACTCTTTGCGGTCGCGATGGATCACGAGTCCGAAGCGCTGCGCGAGCAAAGTCTGCAGCATAACTTGAAGCGCCGCTGTCGAGGACTGACGCACAGCGGCCTTCGCAGCGACGTCGAACTGTTCCGAGCCCAGCCAATCCGGGCCGCCCACAACCGCATCTGTATTCACGTTGTAGGCGATGGCGATGAGCTTCAGCAAGCTTGTCCCGCGACATTCGAATCGTCCGTCGGGAAGGAATCCGCTGCTCTCGATCGCGCCAGCCGTGCTGCCATGAATCTCCGCAGTCTGGAACGCGGGCTGCGCCATCCCCACCAACGGAAGAAGAACGAGAAGGATCAAGTCAAGCCCGCGTGGCGCAAACACTCCTGCTTGCCGCGTCGAGACTCTTCCCGGCGCTTTTCGGGTGTTTGCCAGGTCTGCCAGAGCGTCTCTTCGGAGTCCCTCGCCAGCCGAAAAGTCTCGACATGAGTGTCGAGACGGCAAACAGGAGTGTTTGCGCCACGCCGCCACGTCAGTAATCCTCCACTCGCGGCGTTTCTTTTCCCTTCCAAACCGCCGCGAACTGCTGACGCACCGCTTCCGCTTCGCGAGCCTTCTTTCCCGCTTCCAGCACCTTCCACAACCCGAATAGTGACCGCGGATTCTTCGGATTCCTTTGCAAATCCTCCCGAAAAACCTGCTCCGCCTCTCCGGCTTTTCCCCTCGCCAACAGGGCCGCGCCCAACGACTCGCGGATCGGGTAATACCAATCCGGTACATCGTCGAAATTCATCTCGTCCTGCACCGCCACAGCGCGGCGCCAATGTCCGATCGCCCCTTCGCCATCTTCCGCGCCTGCCGCCATGCGCGCCGCCAGCGTCTCCACAGCGAGAGTATGCAGCGTGCTCCAGTCGTTGAAAAAGGTCCCGAACGCGCGGCCCTCCGGCAGCCTCGTGAACGTCTGATCCATGGCCGCCCGCTCCGCCGCTGCCTCCTTGAGGCGCCGCGTGCGCGCGAACGCACAGCCGCGCGCCCAGTGCCAGAAGAAGCTGACGCCTGCCATCTTTGGATCGGGCGCTGGCACGTGCAGCACCTCCTCCCATCGCCCGAAGCGCATCAACACCAGCGTGGACATCACCTGCATCGCTTCACTATGCCCGTGAGCTTGTACCGCCGCCGCAGCGCTCAACGCCGTCTCAAAATCGCCATCCATCGAAGCCGCGACCGCCAGAAAGTGCTGATTGTGATTCGCATAGTTCACCGCGCCCGCCGGCGGAGAGGGCTGCTGGCGCCGGTAATTCTGATCCGCCGCGAGCGCTTCCTGATTAGCGCGCACGGCGGCCGCGTAGTCACCCGTTCGCATGTAGATATGCGATGGCATGTGCACCAGGTGCCCAGCCGCGGGGGCCAGCGTCTCCAGGCGGTGCGCGCTTTCGAGTGCCTTCTCGGGCTGCCCCGAACCTTCCATCAGGTGCACATAAAAATGATTCAGCCCGGTATGATCCGGCCAGCGCTGGAGAGCCTTCTCCAACACTCCGGCGATCTCCGCCGTATCCGCGCCCGGCTTTCCTTCAATCGTCCAGAGGTGCCACGGATTCAGATTCATCAGGCTTGCCGCAAAAAGCGCCGCCGCGTCCGGATCGTCCGGCAATCGATGATAAATCTCACGCATCGCCTCGGCGTACCGCCGCTCCAGCGCCGGTTGATCAGGCTTCGCCTCATCCGAAAACTCGCGGGAGAGCGCGCCGATGTACTCGCGTTCCGTTTCCGTGGCATCCGGTGCGAGCCCCGCCGCGGTCTGGATCGCGTCGAAGCCCGCCTGCTCGCGATCGTGATTGATGAGCCACAAATTGTAGTTGGGCCCATTGGCCAGAGCGAGGCCCCAGTACGGCATGGCGGCGTTCGGATCGAGTTCGGCCGCCTGCCGGAAGGAGTTGATCGCTTCGCCGAAATTGAATGCGTACACCAATGCCAGACCTTGATCGAAAAATCTCTGCGCCTCTGGTTGGGAAGTCTTGATCGGATGGTGCACCGCTCCCATCCCTTCGAACAGCATGGCCCGGGCCGGCGTTTTCCCCGCGCTTTCGTGGTGGCAGGCGCAGGTCGCCAGCCACGAAAACAGGAGCGCGATACGGATCCCACGCCCGTGAAACAAACCGCTAAACCCTACCACGCTCGACGATGGACAGCACTTGTTTCTCGCCCGACGCATCCAATTCGCCCACGAAGGCCCGCTTCACGCGGCCGTTCGAATCGACGACGTAGATGGTCGGCGTCATGGTGCCTAACTGATCCATGCGCGAGTGCAGCACTTTGTCGACCGCCACCTGCTGGTCTGCGAGGTGCTTGCGCATTACGTCGACGGCATCATGGGAGACCACAATCACCGGCACCTTCGCGCCCTGCGCCTCCCGCGTGGCCATCAACTGCTTGTAGAACGGCATGCTCTCGTTGCAGTAATCGCACGTAGAACTGATCTGCAAGAGAATCGAAACCGGGGCGGACTGCCAGTCCGCCCCCGGCAATTTCACTTCGCGGCCTACCAGGCTGCGAGACGGCGATTCGCCATCATCCGCCGTGGAGAAGAAACGCTGCTCGATCAAAAGGCCACCGGCCAGACAGCACAGAGCAATCACAGCGACGTGGGTAGCGGTTTCGAGCTTCGTCATATTGCTTCACCTCTCGGTTACCGGACTCGGCTGGAGCATCACGTCAATCGCCGCAGCCACCACCACATCCGCCACCGCCTCCACAACCACCACCGCCGCAGCCGCCACCACCGCCACAGCCGCCGCCTCCTCCGTCACAACCACCACCGCCTCCGCATCCGCCGCCGCCGCATCCACCGCCTCCGCAGCCACCTCCGCCGCAGCCTCCGCCACCGCACCCGCCACCATCGCCTCCGCCGGGCGAGGGTGAGTAACAGTAGCAGACCTTACAGGTTTGGTGGGCCAGCAGCCCGAGCGCCCTGCAATAATGCGCGCACCTGGGAACGCAAACCGAATGGTGGAGTCTGTGAGGAACACCCGGCCGTGCCGCCAGGCACACGCACGTGAGCACCAGGGCCAGCGCACAAAGTGCAGCCAATCGCACGGTTTTGCTCATAGCACCCCTCCTTCAAACAACGGAGCCTCATGATGCCTCGATATTACTCCGGGATGACGCAATTTGGCGATACCACCTTTAAGGTAGTTCGTCCCGAGAACCGGAGTAGCGTAAGACTGCATCGCAAAAAGTACCCTGTCTCAGATGCTAAACAACTTGCGGTCCGCGAACATCCCTCGTTGGAGCTACTTACGCTGCGATAGCCCTTTTTAGTAGAGTCTGGCATGTGTTCCCGCGTTTATAATCGCAATCAAGATAGGGGGCACCGTATGAGTCACAGACTCTCGAAAGCGCGATTGCTTCTGCTGTTTTTGACCGTGGCAGCCTCCAGTGCGCCCCGGAGCCTGACCTTCACCGGCGACATGCAACGCCTTACGGACGGCTCCATCTCGATCCGGCTTTCCGACGGCCGAATCATCGAAGCACGAGCTGCTGCGGCTCACGGCGACCTGTCGCCCTACAGCCTCGCCAAGCGTTACAAGGTCGGCGATGTGGTCGAGATCACCTGCGAGCCGATACCCGGAGTCTTCGATGAACACATCGGTCGCCGTCTCGTTCTGGAGCTAAAGAAACTGCGATTCGTTCGAGAGCCTGCTCCCGAGGAGCGCGCGCAGTCCCTGATGTGCAAAGCCTGGCGTCAGCCGCCGAACCTTCTGGAATCCGAATCGCAACCCGCTAAGGCAGCAGCCGCAAGCCTCTCACCGCCACTCGACGAGATCCGCACGCACATCCTGCAATTCATTGCCGAGATGCCGAACTTCGTCGCTGATGAAGTCGCTCAGCGATATGTCAGCACATCGCATCCGCCCGACTGGCGTCCCGTCGATACGATTCAGTCGGAGATTACTTTCAAAGGAAACGCGGTATCGCGCAGTCACATCGAAGTCAACGGCACGCCTTGGAATCGCGGCTACCGCGCCCTCACGGGCTTCAAATGGACCGACGCCTTCGGCTCCCAATTGAAATACCTCTTCGCGGAAGACTGCCCGACGTCCTTCGAAGGCCCGACGCCGGTCACCGAAGATGGAACAACTCTGATCGCGGTGCAATACAAGTCACCTTCGAATGGATGCGAATTCTATTGGCAGAACTATGAGCAGTTCTATCCAGCCAAGACTGGACGGATTCTGCTCGACGAACACGCCGCCAACGTGATGCGACTGGAGACTCATGCCTCCGGCTTCCCCGATGCCTTCCCAATCGCCTCCATCGACAAGCAGGTGAACTGGGGTTTCGTCCAGATCGGAGATGCGGCGCATTTGCTCCCCATCTCCGCTGAAATTCAAGTCGTCCTCTCGACCGGCGAAATACGTCTCGCAAAACAAGAATACAAAAATCACCGCCACTTCGAAGCCGCCAGCAACATCACCTTCCACTAAAGCGGGGTTGGGAGTTGGGGGTTCGGGGTTAGGGGTTGGGGCTCGTGCCGCAACGCTACGGCCGACCTCCGGAGGTCCGAGCGAAGCCAAACCCCCGCCCCAGGCCCCCGGCCCCGCGAGCGCAGCGAGCCCTTGTACAATGATCCCATCCATGCGCCGATATCTCCTTTTCTTCCTCACCTCAGCCGTCGCGATCGCCGCCACCTGCCAGGACCTGCAACAACTCAAATTCCCCGCCGTCACCATCACCAGCGCCGCCGAAATGCCTGCTGCCACTCAAGGCCAAGCCAAGATCCCCGCCTTTTGCCAAGCCAAAGGATTCGTCACTACCCCCGGACTCCACGGCGAGCCCGCCAACCAGGTGCGATTCGAAGTCGACTTGCCCACCTCAGGATGGAATGGCAAGCTCTATTTCGCCGGCGGAGGCGGATTCGTCGCAGGCCGCTCCAACAAAGCGGTCATGGCCCAAGGCTACGCGTCCGCCTACACCGACGCCGGCCACGAAAATCCATCCGCCTTCGACGCCACCTGGGCCAACAACAGCCTCACCAAAAAAGTCGACTTCTTCTATCGCGGTATCCACGTCGCTACCGTCGCAGCCAAGGCCGTCACGCACGCCTTCTACGACAAGCCCCTCGACAAGTCGTACTTCGTCGGCTGCTCCACTGGAGGCCGTCAGGCGATGATGGAAGCGCAACGCTTCCCCGAAGATTACGACGGCATCGTCGCCGGCGCGCCCGCCGTAGATTTCACCGGCCTCATGCTCGAATTCTCGTGGAACCAGCGCGCGCTGCTGGCATCGGAAGCCAGCTACATCCCCGCATCCAAGCTTCCTCTCATCGCCAAAGCCGTCCTTGCCGAGTGCGACGCCCGCGATGGTCTTACCGACGGCCTGATCAGCGAGCCGCGAAAATGCAAATTCGATCCCGCCACCCTGCTCTGCAAATCAGGCGAAGCCAAGGAGTGCCTCACCGCCGCCCAAGTCGACACCCTGCGCAAACTCTACGCCGGCCCCAGTACCTCATCCGGCCGCCAGATCTATCCCGGCATGCCGATCGGACACGAGGACTCGCCCAACTACTCTGCTTACATCTTCGGCAACACGCCGCCCACCGCTACTCCCAGCGGTACGCTCACCTACACCGGCGACTACATTCAAAACTCCACTGTCGCCGCGCTCGAATTCGAATTCCAGGAACAGTTCCTCAAGTACGAAGGCTTCCGCGCCGGCAACGCCGCATACGACTGGCGGACCTTCGATTTCGATAAGGACCTCCCCAAGGTCGCCGACCTCGCCAAGATCCACAACGCCCTCAATCCCGACCTGTCCCGCTTCCAAAAGCGCGGTGGGAAGCTGATCCTCTACTCCGGCTGGGCCGACCCCGTCGTTCCCCCAATTCGCACCATCGAGTATTACGAAAAAGTCGAGTCCGTGATGGGCGCCGACCGCACCCGCACCTTTGCGCGCCTGTTCCTCGCACCCGGCATGAATCACTGCGGCGGCGGCCCCGGCCCCAACTCGTTCGACTCCCTGGGAGCCATCGCTGAGTGGGTGGAGCATGGCGCCGCACCCAATCAGATGATCGCCTCCCACTCTAGCAATCGTGTCGTCGACCGGACGCGGCCCTTGTGCCCGTATCCCCAGGTCGCCAAATACAAAGGCTCGGGGAGCATCGACGATGCCGCGAATTTCGTCTGTTCCGCCCCCACCCAGCCTTGAGGAGCATAATAAGAGCGATGACTTCGAGACGCAATTTCCTGAAGACCAGTACTCTGGCCGCCGCCATGTCTGCCGCCGCCAGCGGGAAACAACTCCGCACGGTCGGCGTCCAGCTCTACACCGTGCGCACGGTGCTGCCGGAAAAGCCGGCTGAGATTCTCGGAGCGATCGAGTCGATCGGCTTCGAAGAGGTCGAGGCCACCTTCGCCGGCCTGGACAAAATCTGGGATGCGCTTGTCGCCACGCACCTCAAGCCGGTCAGCATCCACCTCGATTCGACCCTGGTCACCAAGGGAGCGGATGACGAGATCGCCCGCACCCTCGATCAGTTGCGCCATCGCGGATTCTCGTTCGCCGTCTTCCCCTACCTGCCGCCAGCGGAACGGGGCGGACTCGACGTGATCAAGAAGCTCTGCGACAAGCTGAATCACGCAGGCGAGAAGGCTAAATCCGCCGGGCTCCGATTCTGCTATCACAACCACGCATTCGAGTTCGAGCCCATGGAGGGCACCACACCTTTCCAGGTAATGATGGACCACACCGATCCCAAGCTCGTTGGTCTCGAGATGGACGTCTTCTGGGTCAGCGTCGCAGGACACGATCCCGTCGAGACGCTCAGCAAGCTCTCGGGACGCGTGCCCCTCTTGCACCTGAAGGATAAGGAGCGCGGAACGCCAGTCATGTACAAGGAGTCTGTTCCCAAAACTGCATTCAAAGAGGTCGGGCACGGTGTCATAGAGTGGCCCAAGGTCTTGGCGGCCGCCTCTTCCGCGGGCGTGCAGCACTATTTCGTGGAGCAGGATCAGACGCCCGGCGACCCCATCGAGAGCCTGCGCCAGAGCTTTGCGTACATCTCCAAATTGAATTTCTAGACGTCCTTACGAGCCGCGATTGTAAGGAATCTAAAGCCGGCCGCCTTAGATACTTGACAGAGTCAACTAAATGGCGCACACTGGTCGCATGTCATCCGGTGTGGATGCAGTGCGCCGCTTCAATCGTTTCTACACGAGCCAGATCGGCCTTTTGCGCGAGGGCCTGCTCGACAGTCCCTTTTCTCTCATGGAAGTTCGCGTCCTCTACGAACTCGCCCATCGCGAAAGCCCCTCCGCGACCGAGCTGGTCAAAGACCTCGGCCTCGACGCCGGCTACCTGAGCCGCATTCTCCGAAAGTTTGAGAAATGCGGATTCGTATCACGGAGTCCTTCCAAGACCGATGGCCGCCGCAGTCATCTGCTGATGACGAGGGCTGGCCGCAAAGCGTTCGCACCGCTCGATCGCGCCTCCAGCGAGCAGGCCGCTGCGATGCTCAAGCGGCTCCCCGAAACCGAACAAGCCCGCCTGGTGGACGCCATGCGCACCATCGAAACCCTCTCCGGCGCACCGCCAGACGCCCAGCCCGCGTACTCCTTCCGCGCTCATCGACCGGGCGACATAGGCGCGATCATCCATCTCCACGGACTTCTGTACGCCCGAGAATACGGATGGGGGGAACGCTTTGAAGCCCTGGTCGCCGATATCGCCGCCAAATTCATTCAGAACTTCGATGCCGCACGCGAGCGTTGCTGGGTCGCGGAGATGCATGGTGTCGTGGTCGGATCGGTATTCCTCGTGAAGCACTCGGACGACGTGGCCAAGCTGCGCCTGCTGATCGTCGACCCCTCCGCGCGCGGCCTTGGCATCGGCCGCCACCTCGTGGCCGAGTGCATCGATTTTGCGCGCGACTCCGGCTACCGCATGATCACGCTGTGGACCCAGGACATCCTCCGAGCGGCACAGCACATCTACGAGAAGTCCGGCTTCCGCCTCGTCCGCGAAGAGCCGCACTGCGCCTTCGGCATTCCGATGGTCGGCCAGATCTGGGAACTCGCGCTGTAACCGCCTCCTCCGATCCCATCGCCCGTGCACGCTGTACGAACTGCTATCATTCCCCGATGGACGCCATCGAAATCCAAGGCGTAACTAAAAGCTTCGGGACCGTTACAGCGGTAAACGATCTGTCGCTCCGCGTTCCCGAAGGCGCCGTTTACGGCTTCATCGGACCAAATGGTTCCGGCAAAACCACCACCCTCCGCATGATCGTCAACATCTTCTATCCCGACAGCGGCATAGTCCGCGTTTTCGGACAAGAGGTCGGCGGAGATCGCTCCAGTCAAATCGGCTACCTTCCCGAAGAGCGCGGCGTCTATCGCCGCATGGAAGTCCGATCTCTGCTGGAATTCTACGGCGAACTGCGCGGCGGCCGCAACGTTACCGCCGACGTCAACGCATGGCTCGATCGCTTCGAACTCTCGCACTGCGCCAAACGCAAGGTCGAGACCCTCAGCAAAGGCATGAGCCAGAAGGTGCAGTTCATCGCCGCCGTCGTGCCCGAGCCGAAACTCCTCATCCTGGACGAACCTTTCACCGGTCTCGATCCCGTCAGCGCCGAGGTCCTCCGCGCCGCGATCCTGGACCTCCGCCGCCGCGGCGTCACCGTCATCCTCAGCACCCATGACATGAACACCGCCGAGAGCCTCTGCGACTACATCCTGATGATCTATCGCGGCCAGAAAGTCCTCGACGGCACTCTCGAGTCCATTCAGGAACAGTACGGCAACGACACCATTCGTGTCTCCACCGCCGCCGGGATCGAGTCCTTGCGCGAACTCCCGGGCACCGAGACCATTCGCGATCTCGGCCATGTCCAGGAGATCCGTATGGCCCGTGGCTGCGACCCGCAGGACTTGCTCCGCGCGTTAGTCGCGCGCACCCGCGTGAACAGCTTCTCGGTCACCAAGCCCTCCCTCCACGACATCTTCATTCGCATAGCGGGACACGAAACCGAAGTGGAGGCCGCACAACATGCGTAAGATTCTGCTGGTGGCCAAGCGCGATTACCTGCAGGCAATCCGCTCGAAGGCCTTTCTCTTCGCGCTCATCGCAGCTCCGATCATTGGAGGAGGGTCGTTCCTTGGGCTGGCCGTCATGAAAGCCAAGCCCGATATTCAGGACCGCCGCGTGGTGATTGTCGACCGCACCGGAGTCGCCGCTGCCACGGTGATCGAAGCCGCCGCCGAACGGAACCGCGACGACCTCCTCGACAAGATCACCGGACGCCAGGTCAGGCCGCGCTACATTTTCGAAACAGCCGCGCCCGGCGACGCCAATCCCAACACTCTGCGACTGGCCCTCTCCGACCGGATCCGCCGCCGCGAGCTGTTCGCCTTTGTCGAGATCGGAAGCGATGCCCTCCACCCGGTGAAGGTCGACAATCCGGACAAGATGCCGGAGTCCAGCCGCGTCGACTACTACTCCAACGGCGCTGCGATTGACGAATCGCTCTCCTGGATCTCAGGTGCTGTCAACGATGGCCTGCGGCGCGCCCGCCTCACTCAACTCGGCGTGGACCATAGCAAGTTCTCCGACGTGCTCGGCTCCACCAAACTGCAGACCATGAGCCTCATCGTCAAGGACGAAAAGACCGGCGACATTCAGGAAGCCCGCAAGAAGAGCGAACTGGAAGGTTTCGTAGTGCCTTTCGTCTTCGTCATGCTGCTCGTCATGATCGTGCTCTTTGCCGTCGGTCCCGTACTCGGAGCGGTAGCCGAAGACAAGATGCAGCGCGTCTTTGAGATGCTGCTCGCATCCGCCACCCCGTTCGAATTGATCGTCGGGAAAGTGCTCGCCTCCGTGGGCCTCTCACTCACCAGTTCCGCGGTCTATGTCATCGGCGGGCTCTTCGTCCTCCAGGGCATGGCCATGATGGGACTCGCGCCTCTATCGCTGATCCCCTGGTTCCTGATTTACGTGATCGCGGAGGTGACGGTGCTCTGCGCCATGGCCACGGCGCTCGGTGCGGCCTGCGCCAGTCCGAGCGATGCACAGCATCTCGCCATGCTGCTCTTCGCCCCTGTGCTCATACCGATGTTCCTTCTCACCCCGATCATGCAACAGCCCAACGGCGGCCTCGCGTTGAGCCTTTCGCTCTTTCCGCCTTTCACTCCGGTGCTGATGATGATGCGCCAGGCGATGCCCAGCGGCATTCCCATGTGGCAGCCTTTCGCCGGTTTGATCGGCACCATCGCCTGGACGCTGGCAGTCGCGTGGGCCGCTGCACGCATCTTCCGCATCGGAATTCTCATGCAGGGCAAAACTCCGTCGCTCCCGGAACTGATGCGTTGGGCCGTTCGCGGCTGACCCGCTTCGTCCAGCGATTCGTTGCCGGTCACTCGATATTGACGGCGTTGTTGGTGGCGGAGAGCGCCTGGCCTTCGGTGTCGCGGACAACCAGACGCACAAGGTAGGTTCCCGGCTTGACATCGAACGTGGTCTTCACAGTGACTCCGTTGCCAAGGTGTTCGAGGGTCTCATCCTTCAGCCGTAGGTCCACGACTTTTTTAACACCCTGAAGATAATTTCCGTTGCGGTCGAAAATGCCGGAGACCAGCGTCACTTCGTTACGATTGCGCCCCTCCGCCTTGTGAAATCGAAACTGCTTCAGATCGAGATGCGCCATGACGGAGAGCTTCGCAATCTCTCCCGTGCGGAAAAACTGCGTGTGCATGGCGATCGGCAATTCAAGCATCTCATCACGTGAGAAGAGCGCCGATTCGATCTCCTGACGCGCCGTCTCGGCGGCATCGTCGGTGCGTTTGGGCGCGTAGTATCCGTGGCGCGCCGTCACGGAATCGCCGGGGACGTTCTTCAGGCTCACCTTCAGCGTGTGAAAGCTGCCGTCGGAGCGCAGATTCTGCGGCGAGAATCCGAGCAGGTAGAGGTATTCCGGCGCCGCCGCCACGCGGTGAAATGCCTCGTCGAATCCGTTGGTGTTCTCCACCATAGTGCCGCCTGTGCCGGAGGCGAGTTCTGCCATGATGCTGCCCTGCATGTAGAGTTGCGACAAGCTGCGGCCACCACCCGGCGCCGCGTTGAATCGCGGATCGGTGTACAGACCTTTAGGGTCAATTGCGTTGATAATCACTTTCGAACGGATAGCCTGCTCGATGATGGCTGCCTTTACCTCGGTGTACAGCGGTGACAGTGTATTGAAGCCCGACGTGATAAACACCATGGTGCGCTGCCCGGGCGCCACGCTCATCCGTTTGGCGATGGCCTTCATGTTGTTCAGCGCTGCCAGGGAGGCCTGCTCGAAGTCGTTGAGCCCGCCGACGCGCGTCATGATCGCTGGACGAATCCGGTCCAGCGCAACACGCAGCTTGACGCGGTCGTCCGTAAAGTCGAGATTGACTTCGCCGGATAGGGAGTAGATCGCCAGGCGGTCGGTGGGCAGGAGGTTGTCGATGAATCGCTCGGCAGCCTGACGGATGGGCGCCAGCCGGTCGATCTGCATATGGATGTCGTCAAACACGAGAGCCACGAATCGTTCCGGGGTGACCACCGTTGGGTCGGCCCCTTCCCCGGCTGATGGATGGGAAGCGCCGCCAGTTTCCGTTGGTGAGATCGTAGTTTTCTCGACGCTGAAGCGGGCGATTTCCTGGGGCTTGCCCTTGTCGAAGAGTTGGAAGCTCTCCTTGGTGAGGTCGCCTACGGCATCGCCGTGAGAGTTGCGGACGACTACAGGCACCATCACCAGGTTCACCTTGGATTTGAAGGACGCCTGTTCGTCACGAGTCGACATTTCGGACCCGTTCGGAACCGTGCCATTTTGCGCCACCACTTGGGAGAGACTACCGAAACAAACCATCAGACAGGCAACCCAGGAGACCAGCATCATGCTCCCTATTCTATGCCTAACGGAGAAGGACTCTTGTCTCATGCAAGATGAGCCTGAACGGGGAGTCGAATTCTCACGCAAGATGAGCCCGAAGGGGAACCACGGGATGCTGAGAGTTGATCATCAGCATGGACGATTCACAAACGACCAGCCTGGAACAGATCCAGGCGTTCCTGGCGGGCAGCGGCGAAATGCGGTTTGCCGGCCAGCGCCGCGAGGATATGTACCTTTGGGTGGAGCAAACCCTCCTTCGACACCAATACGCCAGCCTGAAACGGGCCGAGAAAGGATTGCTGCGACAGTACATCGGACGGATGGTGGGCTTAGGCCGGGCCCAGGTCACCCGGTTGCTCACCGCCTACAGCAAGACCGGCCGTGTGAGAGCCGCAGTTTATCAGCGCACCCGGTTCGCCACGATTTACACGCCCGCCGATTTGGATCTGTTGGCCTACGTCGACCAGGCGCATGCGAACCTCAGCGGGCCAGCCACGCGTCGCATCCTGGAACGGGAGTACCTCGTATACGGTCAGGCAGCCTACCAACGGTTAGCCACGATCTCGGTGGCGCACCTCTACCGTCTGAGAAATACCTCCGGATACCGCCAACGCAACACCACCTACCAGCCGACCAAGCCCACCCTGATTCCCATCGGGGAGCGCCGCAAGCCCCAACCGAACGGAGCGCCGGGGTACTTGCGCATCGACACCGTGCACCAAGGGGATCAGGCTGGCCGCAAAGGGTTGTATCACATCAATGCGGTCGACGAGGTGACGCAATGGGACATCGCGGCAGCCGTCCCGCAAATCTCCGAATTGTGGCTAATGCCAGTGTTGGAGGCGGTACTCCTTCAGTTCCCCTTTGTGATCCGCGGTTTCCATTCCGACAACGGCAGCGAATTTATCAACTACAACGTGGCCGGGTTGCTGAGCAAACTGCTGATCGAGCAGACCAAGTCGCGAGCGTATCACAGCGGCGACAACGGGCTGGTGGAGGCCAAGAACGGAGCCATCATTCGCAAGCTCATTGGCCACGGACACATCGACGCGCGGCACGCCGAGGCGATGAACCGCTACCACCAGGAGTACCTGAATCCGTATGTGAACTTTCACCGTCCATGCGGAGTGCCCACGGTGGTAACTGCCGCCAACGGCAAGCGGAAACGGATCTACGAGCGATGGGCGACACCGCTGGAACTGTTGAAGGAGTCGCCACACTGTCCGGCGTGTCTGCGACCGGGAGTCACGCTGGCCCGCTTAGAGGAGTTGGCGCAGCGGCAAACCGACACGGAAGCCGGGTTTGCAATGCAGGAGGCCAAGCGCCAGCTATTCGCGGGCTTCCAGCGATCATAACAGCGGTAAGACGCGACGCCGCAACGGGATACAGTAAAGAAGAGTGTAAGCTCTTCAATGTATATAGGCAGATCGGGCGACCGGAAAAGCAAGACAAAACCAAAACTCAAAACCTTCTTATGAAGGAAAACCCAAAAACCAACTCCACCCAAGGCCTCCCGTTGGTCGGCATCGTGAACTTCGAAACTCCCAGAAAGGAACCCCGCCGCACCGTCCCCAATCTCGCTCGATTTCACGATCACCTTGTATTGGAAACCAAACCCCTTTTCAGGGTCATCCTTCGCTTGGAAAATGCGATCGCAAGCTTGATCGTGAAAACGTCATCTCAAGACCTTTCCTTTTTAAAGGAAAGGCCAAGAAGCGTTGATAGACCCGAGGGCCTTCCGTTGGTCGGGGTCGAGGCGGCCACACATCACCAGAAAGGAATCTCAGCTACCAATCCCATTCCCGTCCTGCTCCAGGCTCATTCTTCGATGAGAATATGCTAAGGGCGTCCGGATCAGTGTCAGTTCAGTGAGCGGGACCTGTCTGATCTCCACTGCAATCAATCGGGCGATGGTTCTTAGACTCTCGCTGGACGACACAGTGCAGTTGATCCCCCAGGAGTGCAGAAGATCCTCGTTCAGCAGCGGCCAACGGTCATCAAACGCGAAGTTGCAGGTAACGGGCTCCGGTGCTTTCACCGACGGCGGTGCGGGCCGTTCCCGGGGGAAGGGCGACTTTCAGCATTCACCTTAGCCTCCGGGATCCTGCTGCTCAATGGCAGTATGACATTGGCACGGATTGCCGCGGAATCGTTGTAGTCTATTAGAGGCAGATTAGTAATTTCTCCATGGATCAATCCTTCTTACGGCAGGCGATTGAGTTGGCGGTGGACAATGTCCGCCGCGGAGGCGGCCCCTTCGGCGCGGTGATCGTCAAGGATGGCGTCGTGATCGCCGCGGGCGCCAACCAGGTCACACGCACTCACGACCCGACCGCCCATGCCGAGATCGTCGCCATCCGCGAGGCCTGCCGCGTGCTCGGAGATTTCCAGCTTTCCGGCTGCGACATGTACTCGTCCTGCGAACCGTGTCCCATGTGCCTGGGAGCCTTGTATTGGGCGCGTCCCGCGCGCATCTTCTTCGCCGCAACCAAGGACGAAGCGGCGGCTGCTGGTTTCGACGATTCGTTCATCTATCAGGAAATCCAGGTACCGCTCTCCAGCCGGAGAATCCCCACCCTCCACGTCGCGGACGACAACACCTTGCGTCCCTTCGAGGAGTGGAAAGGCAAGAGCGACAAAACGGCCTACTGACGCTCCCGTTTTCCGAGTACAATCGAAGCGGCGCATGTTGCGTTTGCTTTGGTTCGCCGTGCTGGTGGTGTCGCCACTGGCCGGCGAGACTCAATACGAGCTTTCCGGCAAGTTCACGCCGGAGGGACGGGCGTCGGTCTCTCTCTACGGTGTAGCCGCTCCGTTCGCCGCCACCACCCTGAGCGAAGACGGACATTTCAGCTTCAAGAAACTCAGTCCCGGAGCGTACACTGTCGCGGTGTTCGTTCCAGGACGCGGGGAAGCCCGCCAGACTGTGGAAGTGGGGCCCTCTGGCGCCGACTCGCGAGGCAGAGTCTCCGTCACACTGACCTTGAGGGAATCCAGTTTCGTTGCGGATGCCCTGCGCAACGAGCACACCATTCCGGCCCGTCAACTGGCGGTCCCGGACAAGGCGATCCGCGAGTATGAGGATGCCCAGAAGGACTTGTCGCGACACGACGTCGAGTCCGCCGTGAAGCGTCTGGAGCACGCCGTGGAAATAGCGCCGCAATTCTCCGCCGCCTGGAACAATCTGGGAACGGTCGCGTACCAGACGCGCCGCTATTCGCGCGCGGAGGAGTGCTTTCGCGCGGCCCTGGAGGCCGATCCGCAATCCTACGAGCCTCTCGTCAACCTGGGGGGCGTGCTGGTGAATCTCCACAAGTTGGACGAAGCCTGGAAGTACAACGCCTACGCGGTGCTGACGCGTCCCAACGATGCGCTCGCGAATTCCCAACTCGGTATGACGTACTTTGAAGAGGGGAACTTGGATTTGGCGGAGAAACACTTCCTCGAAGCGCAACGCATCGACCCCACTCATTTCTCGCATCCGCAACTTTTTCTAGCCGAGATCTATTTGCGCCGAGGCCAGCGCGATCGGGCAGCGGCCACCATGGAGGATTTTCTGCTGCACCACCCAGACTGGCCGCAAGCCGCCAAAATGCGTGATGTGATCGCCGGGTTGCGTCGTTAGCGTGGTTGTCTCAGCAACGCGCGTCAGCCAATCGTACTTACTGGTACGCGAACCGGCTGGGGTGGGACGCGCCGCTTCGTCGAACTGAATTACACCTCATCAGAAATGGAGTCAGATTGTTGGCGAGCGGAGTGACCGGGTTACTCGGCGCGGGAGGAGATTGAAGCGGGTCTCGATGGTGGTGTCGGGTCTTGGCCGGCACTGCCACCGGCCTGTTCCTCCGCGATGGCGCGCACCGAAGACGCATGTCGCGATCAGCGGATTCTGGGTCTTTCGGTCCATGAAGTCGGTGCTGCAGAATAATATTGGCGACGCGCACTGCGCGTTGCTGATTCTGGCGATACACACGTTGGCATTCCTGGTGGGGGCGAGAATCATGATGTACGTCCGCGACGCGCGGGGCCAGATGGTATATGGGAAAGCGATCACTCGCCTGTTGAAGTTCTGACGAAGCGTGGCGCAAACACTCTTGTTTGCCGCGTCGAGACTCATCTCGACGCTTTTCGGCGTGTCTACTAATCTGCGGCGCCTCGCACGTCCCTCATCGCGGCGTTTTCTCGCTGTACTTGAGAAGCGGTAGAAGGGGCGCAAACGCGTCCCGAAGAGTCGGGACGCGGCAGAGAAGAGTCTCTGCGCCACATGCATTAGCCGTCCGCGATCTCGACGAACGAGGAACATCGGATGACGCGGTCCACATAGCCTCGGGTCAATTCTGCCCGAAGGATGTGCAAAATCCGGCCGGCACTACCGCGCCGGCATCACCCCCAAAGCTCGTTCACGGGATAAAACTGGACCGGGCCAGTAGTAGGTACATACTCGAAGCCGCGGCCCAGCGGATCGTCGTGCCGCACCGTTGTCCAATCGATTCCCATCGCCGAGTAGATGGTCGCTTCGATGTCTTCGGGATACACGTAGCGATTCTGCGCCCACCCGTAATTCACCGTGTCCGACCCGGTTGCGTTCGTGGCGCCAACCACAGTTCCGCCTTTCACTCCACCGCCTGCGAAGAAAGCGAACTGCTGCGGCCAATGGTCACGTCCTGCGGCAGCCGTCAGCGGACCCACCGTGCGACCGAACTCGCCCACCATCACCACCAGCGTGCTCGAGAACAGCCCATTAGCCTTCAAATCGCCGATCAGAGCCGACACCGCATCGTCCAGTATCTTGCCCTTGGCCGGAAGCTGATTGGCGGCGTAGATGTTCTGATGCATGTCCCAGCCGTCATTCGAGGTGATCTGAATGAAGCGCGTGCCCTGATTGGCCTTCAGGACCTGGTTCGCCACCAGGCAGGCATTGCCCAGGCTGGTGGTGCCGTAGCGTGCGCTATCGGCCGCGGTGTAACTGAATGCCTGGTTCACTACCGGGTTGTACATCATGCCCTCGGCAGCGCTGTAGAAATCGTTGTAGTCGTCCAGGGGCGTCCCGTTGGGCGAGTTGATGCGAAGAGTGTCGTCCAGCGAGTGCATCAGCTTCCAGCGGTTATTGAACGTGGTCTGCCCATCGGGATTGGTGGTATTCGGAATGCCGCCGGTGGCCGGTGTCACTTTGAACGGAGCGTAGACTGCCGGCAGGTATCCCGCCCCGACGCCGCCACCCGAATTGAGCGCCAGAAAGGCCGGAAACACTTGTCCCGGAGTCCGTAGCTTGTCCTTCTCGATTGCCACGACGCTGCCGATATTCGGGGCGATGTTGCCCAATGCCGCAGCCGGATTCCGTCCGATCTGCGACCACGTCTGCGCTAAGGAATGGACCAGTGCGTGCGACTGCATCGACCGGATCAGCGCGATATCCGAGAGCGAGTTGCCGAGTTTGGGCAGCAGTCCCGTGGGCCAGAGGACGCCGTTCACGGTTTGCGGCGCGAAACTCGCGGGCGTGACGCCGGAGACGTTCTTCAAATCGAAGGTGTCGGTGTGACTCGGCGCTCCCGCCAGCAGGATGAAGATGACATTCTGCGCGGTGTTCTTGGTGACCGCGCCGCTACTGGTCACGTCGGCAGCCTTGGCGTACCGCTGCGCCAGAAACGCTCCGCCCACGCCAGCGCCCAGAATCTCGAAGAAACGCCGCCGCGTCCAGTGCGGACGATTGAAGAACGTCTTGTAACTCCACCCGTACTTCTTTAAATCCTGATTGATCTTTTCCTGTTCCCGGCTCATGACATTCCTCCGCGCTAGTAATTGAAAACGAAATCCACCTTGTTGTAGATCGACCACACCAGGTCTTGTACAGCCGTGGTGCGAGGGGTGCCGCTTGCCGTCGGAAGGTAGGCCAGCGACTTACTCATTTCGTCACTAGTGGGGTAGCGCGAGAGTATGTTCAGGAAGAGGATATTGACGAGATCGGTGTTGTTCTTGCTCAAATTCTGCACGATCAACTGGCTGGCAGTGGATCCCGTGCCTTTGATACGGGTCTCCACGATCGAATTGTTCATCAGGTTGAGAGCCTGCAGGATCGATCCATCCTGTTTGCGAGGCTGATCGTCGCGATTGCCGCGGAGGAAGCTATCCAGGAAGGCGTTGGTATTGCCGTCCGGGCCGCCCACCGTATCCGGGAACTGCATGGCGTAACTAGGCTTGTTGTAGCCTTGATCTGTAAATCCGGTGATGCTGTAGCTGGGGAAGGTGCCGCTCGATTCCACCACGGCGTCGTGGACTTCCTCCGCCCACAGGCGCCGCACATACTTGCGAGCGAAATAGGGCTGCCAGGCGGCGTTCCACGTGCCGTTGTAGCGGCTGGAAAGCTGGTAGGTATCGGAATTCGTGATCTCGCGCATCAGCGCCTTCAGATCGAATCCGTTGGCCACGAAATGTTGCGCCAGGGCGTTGAGCAACCTGGCATTCGAGGGTTGCAGACTCCAGGGCGCGGGCGGCGGATTATCCGGATCGAGCCGTGCCGGGTCGAAAGTGTCCGGCGGATCGACGATTCCCTGGCTGAAGAAGTACGCCCACATGTAATTCACAGTGGCGCGAGCAAACTGGAAGTCGCCGGTGATATCCCGGGCTAGTGCCTCCCGGTAATTCTCACCCGCCTTGGGGACGTCGCCATCGAAGATGTACTGGGGTGGCACATAATAGCAAGGCTGGCCTGACTTACAGCCGCTCGGTGCGACACGCGCGGGACGATTCCCAGTGGTGGTGTTCAGAGTGTAATCCAGGGTGTAACCCTTGGTATTATCCTGCACCGACCAGTAATAGATGTTCGTGTTGCTCGGGTCCACTGGCGTACGTGCTAACTGGGTGTGGGACAAATATGACGCCAGTTGCCATGCCTGGTAACGGGTGGTCTGGCTGCCCCAGAGGCTCAGTTGATCCAGGTGGCCGCGTCCGTTGTGGCACAACAGGCAGTTCACGTGTGTGAGACCCATGAACGTATCGAATACGAATGCCGTTCCCTGGTCCGTGATGTCCTGCGCCGGGCCACCGGTGATGTAGGCATTGAGCATCCAGTTGCCGGGACCGTCGTTGTAGGTATTGGTGGTCGCTTCCGTAATCAACGTTGTGGCCATCTTGTTGTACGGAGTGTTCGCGGCCAGCGAATCGTGGATCCACTGATAAAACGCATTGCGCCCCTGAGGGAAGCGGTTCAGGCTGCTCGACTTGGTCTGGGTATTTTGGTAGAGGTCGCCGAAATACATCGTCCACTTATCGACCCACTCCGGCTTTGCCAGCAACTCATCGATCAGCTTGGCGCGCTTATCGGGCGTGGTATCTGCGACGAAAGTAATGACCCGGTCGGGAGTTGGGATTCTGCCGGTAAGATCGAGAGTGATGCGCCGGATGAATTCCCAATCGGTGGTGCGGGGCGCAGGCGTGATCTGATTCGCCTGGAAGTCGGCCCAGATATAGGAATCGATCGAGCCCGCCGCGTGCTGCTGATTGTAGTCGTAGGTGCGGCTGCCGCCAGGGACTACCGCACGCATCGTCGACACCTGTTCGGTGAGCGTGCTCAACTGATGGCTGCTGCGCGAGATTACTCCAGCCGCTTTTAGCGCCTGATCGACATACCGCTCCCGCTGGCTGCCGAAATAACTGCAATTCGCATGTTCGACGGATAATTGATCATCCAAGGACTGGCCAATCAGCAAACCTGCAGAGGCCAAAACTGTAATTCCACCCAAAATCCACAAAACCCGAGGCCTTTTCACTACTTTCCCCCTCTTGCGCCCGTAGAAGCGCACTGGTTAATGACAGTTTAACCCGTGTCATCGGGAGAAGTTCCAAATTTTCGCGACAATTCTTCGGGAGGCCGGGACTTAACGCACGGAGCGGGGTTTAAGATGGAACATGATTCGACCAACGGGGTGGGGATTCGCCATTGCCGCGATTTTGTGGAGCGGCTCAATTTCCGCGCAAACCCTCACAAATAAGGACTTATCCGGCAAGTATTTCTTTCGCCATTTATCCCTGGGCACCGATTCCTCCGGCAATCTGACCGATCCGCGCAGCTTGACCGGGGCTGTCACGTTCGATGGCAGCGGCCGCTACAGTTTCACCGGCCAGCAGGTGCAAGGCAACAATGCCGCCAGTTCCCTGACGGGGTCGGGCGCTTACTCGGTGGACCCGGCGGGGTTCGTTTCGCTCGATAGCCCGCTGCGCAGTGGCGCCAAAGTCAACGCGCGGCTCGGCCCCGAGGCCCTGATCGGCTCCAGCACAGAATCCACCGACAACACCTTTGACATTTTCGTGGCGATTCCCGCGCCTGCGGTTTCTTCGACCGCTCCGACCATCTCCGGCAGTTACCGAACCGTCACACTGGAGTTTCCAGGCGGGTCGGCGGCCAACGTACGCAGCGCCATCTTCACACTCACTTCCGCCGCCGCGGGTAAGTGGGCCGACTTCACCGCCAACGGCCACGCCGCCAACCAATCGGCCGGCGCTCCAGTGACTCAGCAGGTCACCGGCGCGACGTATTTGTTCAACACCGATGGCACCGGAACCCTGAGCTTCGGATTCGGCGCCACCGGCAACGCCGCCCTCCTCAACAACAGCAAGACGATCTACCTTTCCGCCGATGGCAATCTGATCCTCGGAGCCTCTACCGCCAATGGATCGCATGACATCGTCATCGGGGTGAAGTCCATTTCTGGCGCCAGCAATTCCACCTGGAACGGCGACTTCTGGGGCGCCGGACTGCGCTTCAATCCGTCGGCTTCGCCCGCCGAGGTCAGCGGTTTTTCCGGCTCGTTCTCGGCACGCGGCCTCGGGAAACTCACGTGGAGCAAGCGCTACAAATCGCTGGGCAACGGCTCCTTCGATTTCACCGGTATCAATGCGTATTCACTGAACGCCGATGGCTCGGGCTCGCTCGAACTGGATCAGATCGGCCTGGGAGCCTCCGGCAAGGCCATGGCCGGTGTCGACGTGAGCGCCGATGACCCCGGCGCGTACGAAATCTTCCTCGGCGTGCAGATGTCCTCCCTGAGCGGCTCTGGTGTCTTCCTCAATCCGCAGAGGGTGATCAGCGCGGCCGGATTCGCCCCTGCCGGGAGCCCCATTTCGCCCGGCGAATTCGTCGCGCTGTTCGGCACGGGACTGGCCAAGAGCACCCAGGTGGCTTCCCCGCCGTACCCTTCCAGCTTGAATGGCGTGACGGTGCTGATCAATAACAAGCCCGCTCCGATATACTTCGTCAGCGCAACCCAAATCGATTGCCTGGTGCCCTACTCGACGCAAGGGCCGACCGCCACCGTCGTGGTGCAGAATGGCGGCGCGTCCTCGAACTCGGTGTCCGTGCCCGTGGCCGCCACCGCCCCTGGGATCTTCTCGCTGGACCAGTCCGGCAGCGGACTGGGCGCCATCCTGCATGCCGATTACAGCGTGGTGAATGCGGCCAAGCCCGCGATTTCCGGTGAGACCGTCCTCATCTTTCTGACAGGAATGGGACCGGTGAGTCCCACAGTCGCTGACGGAACAGCGGGCGGCTCGAATCCGCTGAGCAAGACGACCGCATCTCCCATCAGCGTGTTGATCGGCGGCCAGCCCGGCACGGTCCTCTATAGCGGACTCGCGCCCGGCTTCCCCGGCCTCTACCAGATGAACGTGACCCTGCCCGCGGTGATTCCTTTTCCGGGAAATCTGCCGGTGGCTCTGGTGACGCCGAATGCGGTCCACGACCAGGTAGACATCGTCGTACAGTAGCCGGAACTTGTCTCGCCACCCCGGAACGTTGTATACCGGGAGGACGATGATCTGGCGCCCACTACTTCTTTTGGCTGCGTTCTTACCTGCCTTCGCCGCACCCTGTGCCACGGCGACCCCAGACTGCACCGAGTGGGTGGGGCTCGGCGCCAAGGGGGCCCGGTCGCTGGTCTATCGCACCTATGCGCTCGACAAGCGAAATGAATCGATCACTCGCGCGGTGATTATGGTCCACGGAGCGGGCCGCGATGCCGATAACTACTTCCGGACCGCGCTGGCGGCGGCCTTCCTCGGTGGAGCGCTGGACGATACCGTGGTCATCTCACCGCGCTTCGCGTCGAACGATGGGCGCACTTGCCGCGACACGCTGGCGTCCGACGAAATCAACTGGAGTTGCTCCGGCGATAGCTGGCGTTCGGGAGGCTTGTCTCTCGGTGGCGACGGCCTCAATTCGTACAATCTGATGGACGAAATCCTACGGAAGCTGGCTCGCAAGGGGACCTTTCCCAACCTGAAGTCGATCGTGGTCGCGGGGCATTCGGCGGGAGGGCAGTTCGTGACCCGCTACGAGATGGCGAATCAGGTCCACGACGCGCTAGGCGTACCGGTCACCTACGTCGTCTCGAATCCCTCGAGCTACGCTTACCTGGATCCGATCCGGCCCGCAGAACCGGATAAAACGAAGTGTCCGAATTTCGACCGTTGGCCGTATGGACTGCAGGCGCGCACGGGCTACACCGCAAGACTTTCGGACGATCTCCTGAAGAAGCAATTGGCAGCGCGCCCGGTGGTCTACCTGCTAGGCGAACTCGATACGTTGCCGCTCGCGGGCTTCGACTCCTCTTGTTCGGCGATGGCGCAAGGCCCGTCACGATTGGCCCGCGGCCAGGCATTTGCCAGCTACATCGAGAAGAAATACGGCGCGCAGCACAAAGTCGCGGTGGTTCCCATGTGCGGCCACAATGCTCGCTGCATGTTTACCGCGGATCCGGCACTGGCGGTTCTATTCCCGAAGTAGCCCTGCGGAACAAGGTCGAAGATCGCTTGCTGACGCGCGCGGCTCGCAAGCGCGCGTATCGCGCGAGCGTATTTGGGTAGCTTACGAGCCGCGACCGTAAGGGAGCGTTGCCGCCACGCCGCTAATGCAGTCAAGACCGCTTGCTCACGCGCGCGGCTCGCAAGCGCACGTCTTGCGCGAGCGGATTTGGGTAGCTTACGAGCCGCGACCGTGAGAGGGAAGGTTGCCGCCACGCCGCTAATGCAGTCAAGACCGCTTGCTCACGCACGCGGCTCGCAGGCGCACGTATCGCGCGAACATATTTGGGTACTTACGAGCCGCGACCGTGAGGGAGCGTTGCCGCCACGCCGCTAATGCAGTCAAGACCGCTTGCTCACGCGCGCGGCTCGCAGGCGCACGTATCGCGCGAACATATTTGGGTAGCTTACGAGCCGCGACCGTGAGTGTGAGGGAGCGTTGCCGCCACGCCGCTAAAGCAGGCAAGACCGCTTGCTTACGCGCGCGGCTCGCAAGCACACGTCTTGCGCGAATGTATTTGCGTAGCTTACGAGCCGCGACCGTGAGGGAGCGTTGCCGCCACGCCGCTAAAGCAGTCAAGGCCGCTTGCTTACGCGGGCGGCACGTTAGTGTCTTGCTTGCGATCGTGGCGCGCGCGATTCGCGATCATGTAGAGGAGCCGATCAGGTGAAGCAGCACCGACCGCCGGTGCGGCGAAGCGCGATGCTCGAAGACATACACACCTTGCCAGGTGCCGAGCGCCATGCGCGACTGCTGCACCGGAATCGAAAGCTGCGTCAGCGTCAGAGCGGTGCGGATGTGGGCGGGCATGTCGTCAGCCCCTTCGACGGTGTGGCGGTAGAGCCGGTCATCCTCGGGAGCGATCCTTCCAAAAAACGTGTTCAGATCCTGCACCACGTCGGGATCGGCGTTCTCTTGAATCAGCAGCGACGCCGAGGTGTGCTGGATGAACACCGTCAACAGCCCTTCGCGGACCTCGCAAGTGCCCACCCATCGCGCGATCTGGTCGGTGATCTCGTAGAGCCCTTTGCCGCGAGTCGCCACCTGCAAGCGATGCGAAAACTGACCGAGAGTCCCGCTACTCAACGGTGACGCTCTTGGCCAGATTGCGCGGTTGATCGACGTCGCAACCACGGCGCACCGCGATATGATACGCCAGCAACTGCAGCGGCACGATCGACAGAATCGGCGTAAGCAGTTCGGTGGTGTGGGGAACCTCCATCACATAGTCGGCAACCTTGCTGACCTCTTCGTCCCCTTGCGTCGCGACCGCCAGGACGATGCCTTCGCGGGCCTTCACCTCCTGGATGTTCGACAGCGTCTTCTCGTAAAGCAGCCGGCTGTCCTCGCTACCAGGATCGCGCGTGGCCAGCACCACCACGGGCAGATTTTCGTCGATCAGCGCGTTGGGTCCGTGCTTCATTTCACCCGCCGGATACCCCTCGGCATGAATGTAGGAGATCTCCTTAAGCTTCAAGGCGCCTTCGAGCGCAATCGGGAACTGCACGCCGCGCCCCAGGAACAACGCATCTTTGGCATGGTGCAGGTGCCCGGCGATCGACTTGTATAGGGCGTCGTTCGACAGCACTGTTTCCAGCTTACCGGGCAGACGCAGCAACTCCTGCACCAGGCAGCGCGAAGTGCTCTCGGAGAGTTCACCGTTGGCCTGCCCAAGATTCATCGCCAGGATGAAGAGGGCGGTCAACTGGCACGTGAAAGCTTTGGTAGATGCCACGCCAATCTCGGGGCCAGCGTGAGTATAGATCGTTCCCGCCGCCTCACGGGTGACCATCGAGCCCACAACATTGCAGATGGCGAGTGTTTTGGAGCCTTTCTGCTTGGCCTCGCGTTGCGCCGCCAGCGTGTCGGCCGTCTCGCCCGATTGCGAGATCACCACGGTGAGCGTGTCCGGCGCCACGATGGGATCGCGATACCGGAACTCGCTGCCGTAGTCCACTTCCGCGGGGATGCGAGCCAGTTTCTCGATCATGAACTTGCCCACCAGCGCCGCGTGCCAACTGGTGCCGCAGGCGATGATCTTCACCTGCTTGAATCGCGCGAACTCGGCCGGCGCGATGTCCATCTCGTCCAGAAAAATGCGTCCGGTCTCCTGCCCCACGCGGCCTAAGGTGGTGTCGCGAATGGCGCGCGGCTGTTCGAAGATCTCCTTCAGCATGAAATGCTGATAGCCGCCCTTCTCCGCCTCGATGGGATTCCACAGGATGTGCGAAACCTGCCGGCGCACCACACGGCCTTCGAAATCGCTCAGCCGCACTCCATCGCGAGTCAGAATCGCCATGTCCCCGTCGGCCAGAAAGAACATGTCCTGCGTGTGCGTAAGTATCGCGGGCACGTCCGACGCCACGAAGTACTCGCCGTCGCCGATGCCAATCACCACCGGCGGCCCGGAGCGCGCCGCGACGATTTTCTGCGGGTCGGAGCGCGAAATCACCGCCAGCGCGAACACTCCGGAAAGTTCCTTCACCGCAGCTCGCACGGCCTCTTCCAGATTGCCTTTGAAGTGCTTCTCCACCAGGTGGGCAATCACTTCGGTGTCGGTCTCAGTCGTGAAGACGTGGCCCTCCGTACGCAGGGTGTGCTTGAGGCTCAGGTAGTTCTCGACAATCCCGTTGTGCACCACCACGATGTCGCCGCGACAGTCGCGGTGCGGGTGGGCATTTTCTTCGGTAGGACGCCCGTGAGTCGCCCAGCGCGTGTGGCCGATGCCAAAACTTCCGTCCACCGGATTGAGCCGGACGGCTTCTTCCAGATTGCGCAGCTTACCCTTGGCGCGCCGCACTTCCAGTTGATCGCCATCGCAGAAAACGGCAAGTCCTGCCGAGTCGTAACCGCGATACTCCAGTCGCTTCAGTCCTTCCAGAATGATGGGAACGGCGCGATTCGGTCCAATGTATCCGACGATTCCACACATTTCATCATTATAATGGGCGGGAAAAAGACGGTCCGTACAAATCTGCTCACCAGTAGTACGAATAGGACGCGGCTGGGCGGAAGGGTCAGTCGAGCAGTTCGATCTGGTACTCCTCGATTACCGGGTTGGCGAGCACCTCGTGAGCAATGGTTTCGATATCTCTCTGCGCCTGCTCGCGGCTCATGCCGTCGTCGATCGCAATCTCGAAGCACTTACCCTGGCGTACGTCCAGGATGCCGGGATAGCCGAGCCCGTTCAAAGCGGATCGGACGGTCTGCCCCTGCGGGTCGAGAACGGTAGACTTGAGTGAAACCAAGACTCGGGCTTTCATCGGAAATTCGATTATCGCACGACCAAACTGGAGCGAAATTGCCCCATAGATGGCGTAATGCGCATGGCCGATTTCCCTTCTGCATTTTGGGCTTGGAGGGCTTGGTGGGCTGCAAAAAAGCTTGGGCCTTGGCGCCGCCCCGTAGAGCAGGGACCGGCAGATCCGGAAATGCTGAACCTTCTACTCCGGCATCCGCCGGACGCCGCCGATCGAGTTAGTAAGTCCGTAATAAACAAAAGTGACACCGGAGCAATATCCCGGTGCCACGAATTATCGCCGATCCGATTGATAGCTTCCCGCGAGAAACTAACTTCTTGATACAACGGCCGTGGCATGAACACGGCGCCGTCGCAGCAGCAGGCTCAGTCCGACCAGCGCGAGACCTGCCGTCGCATAACTGGCGGGCTCCGGAGCAGCCAGGGCGTGTCCGGGAAGAAGCTGGACTACGACATCCTGGGCTCCGACCTCATCCAGCGCCGCGAGATTCGCGGCCATTGGACCCTGGCCATTCAGCGACGAAAGATAAGTCTGTGCCAAGGTCAAAGCGGGCGCATCCTGGGGGTTTCGGAATGAGATATTCCCCGAACTCACGTTCAGCGGATTGGCCGGCAGTTCGCGCACAATCTCCCAGGTCGCGATCTGCAGGGCGCTGGCATGCTCGGCATCGAGAGGTGCTCCGAATGTCGGGTAATAACGTCCGAACAACTCATCCAGAAGAGCTGCCTTCGCGGCCCCCATGCCGCCGATATTGGTCGTACCTTGATCGAGAGGAACAAGATTGTATGTGTAGGTGCTGCCACCGGACACGAATTCTCGCGGTTCAATACAGAAAGCGACGAACGTAGCGGCCAGGCCCGAGTATGTGGCCCCGGTCTGTGTAAAGGTGAACTCACCGGTGGTCGTATCAACCCATCCCGGATTCGTCGGGTCATTCACAATGAATCGCTGAATGGCCTCCGAACTTACCTCTCCGTTGAACAGGGCGATGATTGTCGTGGCGTGGGCGTTGGCTCCAGCCAAGGCTAACGCGATTAGAAACGTGCTCTTCACGACTTAAACATAGCGGGTCGCTTAGCGGAGAGGGATTAGTAACCGTACCTGCTAACTCACAGTACGGTCGTAACTGGAGGACGGGTATCCCGTATAACTTTGGTGGGGATGGATATGCTGCCCCAGCCCCCAACCTGCGGGGAACTGGGGCTAGGGTGTTTAGTTCAACAATCTGCCCTGCCGAAGATAGGCCGGCGTGTCCAGGTCATCCATATCGAGGATCGGTTCGGGATCTTCCACCTGGACCGGTTCCGGCTCCGCTTCCGGTTCCAATTGCAGGATCGGTTCCGGCTCGAAGAAAGGAGTCGGGGCAGGGGCGGGCGTCGGTTCGACTATCGGCGCGGGGGCTGGCGCGGGCGCGGGAGTGGGCTCCGGCGGCGCCTGGATGCGGATCTGTGGAGTTTCCCATCGATTCGCCGGCGACGCGATCTCGCCCTTGAATCCCGTTGCGATGACCGTGACCTTGACCGTATCGGCCATCGATTCGTTGATGGTCACGCCAAAGTTGAGTTGCACGTCTTCGCACTCCGTGGCCTCGCGGATGATGGCGCAGGCAGCGTCGACATCGTGCAGCGCCAACCGGCTGGAGGCCGTGATGTTGATCAAGACGCCGCGAGCCCCTGCGATGCTGGTCTCTTCCAAGAGTGGGCAACTAATCGCCTGTTTCGCCGCGTCGGCAGCCGCCGTTTCGCCGCGTCCGATCGCCGCACCCATCATGGCGTAGCCCATGCCCACCATCGTGGCGCGAATGTCGGCAAAGTCGCGATTGATCAGGCCGGGCGTGATGATGATGTCGGTAATGCCCTGCACCGTCTGACGCAACACCTCGTCGGCGACCCGGAAGGACTCGCCGATGCTGGTGCCGCGCGGGACGAGCGACAACAACCGGTCATTGGGGATCGCGATTACCGAATCGACTGTGGCGGCCAGTTGGGCGAGGCCCAGTTCCGCCGCTTTCCTGCGCCGCGACCCTTCGAAGGTGAATGGCTTCGTGACCACAGCCACGACGAGCGCGTCCAACTCTCGGGCCAGGGACGCCACGACCGGAGCGGCGCCGGTACCAGTACCGCCCCCGAGACCAGCCGTCACGAATACCATATCAGCGCCTTGCAGAATCTCGACAATGCTGTCGGTATTCTCCAGGGCCGCCTGACGCCCGACATCCGGATTCGAACCGGCGCCGAGCCCGTTCGTCACCTTGGTGCCCAGTTGCAGTTTGTTCGGGACGTTGCAGGCCGAGAGCGCCTGCAGGTCGGTGTTCATGGCATAGAACTCGACGCCTTCCACGCCCTCCTGCACCATCCGGGAAACCGCGTTACATCCGCCACCGCCGATACCGATCACCTTGAATCGGGCGCCGGTGCGCTCTTCTTCCATCTCGTATTTCAAATCGTCCAGATTCGAATCGATCAACCCCATACACTACCTCCCTTGCCACCAACGGATTGGACATGACCCTGCCGGCTGCGGACACTCATCCCATCTGCCCCAGATACTTGTACAGGGCCAAAAGCGCCGGCAGGAGTGCCGGCGCGGCAGACACGAGTGTCCGCGCCACATCTTTTACTTCAGAAGCTTTCCCAACCACCCGGCCGTTTCGCGCTGCTGCTCGTCCTGAGCCTTTAATTTCGCCGAATACATCGCCAAACCCGCTGCCGCTGCCCACTCCGGATCGTTCATGTGATCGGGCCAGTCTTGTATCCCGAACGCCAGACCGAAACGTGTCTGGCACCCCAGCTCCTGTTGGGCAACATCCAGAAGATCCGGCAGGCGCGAGCCCGCGCCAGTCAGAAACATGCCACCGATCAGTGCACGGTCCATTCCCACCCTCGCCAACTCCGTGCGAATCAAGCGGAACAACTCCCGCGCCCGCGCCTCGATAATCTGATTCACGAAGCGGCGCTGCGCCTGGCGAGCTTCGCGATTATCCGGCGTGGGCAATTCCACAATGGCGTTTTCCGTCGAACGTTCCGCGAGGGCTCCGCCGTATTCCATCTTCACCAGCTCGGCGTCTTCGTAACTGAGACAGAGACCTTGCGCCAGATCGCGAGTGAAGTGATCTCCACAGACACGGACCGCGGAAGCGAGATAAATCGAGTCACCGTAATACACCACCAATTCCGTGGAGTGCGCCCCGATGTCCACCACCGCGATACCTTCTCGCCGCTCCTCCGGCAGGACCGCCGCATAGCACGCGGCGAGAGCTTCGAAGATGGTCTCCTCTACCAACAGGTGCGCCTGATTCACGGCACCTACCAGCGAATTGTGCTCCTGAATCGAACCTGTCACTACGTGGACATTAATTTCGAGACGCGATGCCAGCATGCGGCGAGGATCGCGATGGCCCGGATGGTCGTCTACCACAAAATCCTGCGGGAACATCTGCAGGATCATGCGGTCTTCCTGCAACTGCACGCGCGACGCCCGCTCTACCACTCGGTTTACATCGCGCTGCTCGACCTCCCGCACATGTCCCAACTCCACGACGCCGCGCCCATTCGCGCCGCGCAACGTGGGACCGCCCATACCCACCACCGCCGACCCAACCGAAACCCCCACCATCGCCTCTGCTTCCCGCAGAGCCGCGAGCACGGATTCGGTGACCGCCTGTTGATCGGCAATCCTGCCCTTGTTCCACCCCTGAGAATCGACCGCCGAGTAGCCCAGAAAACGAATCCTTCGATCCTCCAACGCACAGATCACCATCCGCGTCTTGCGGCTGCCTGCGTCGAGACCGACTGCGTATACCGGTTTAACTGCCATGCACCCTAATCCTCTGCCGTAATGCGGTCATCCAACCGCAAATCGAATCGTTTGGCGTTGGGTGAGTGTTTGAGGATGTCCGGATAGTGATTGAGAAAGTTCTGGTAGCGGCGGCCAAAATTGTTGTCACCCATGATCAACTCCACCGCGCGTTGCTCCACTTGCGCCACAATGCGAATATTGTCGGGATCGCTGGCATCCACCTCCGACAGATCTTTCGCCAGATAGCCGAGGTCTTCCTGAACCCGAGCCATGCAGGCCACCCGTTCGCGGCGCTGCTCGTCAGTTTCGTCTTCCTTGACGCCGCTCAACACCGGAAAGGTGAATTGCGATTGCGGCGGCGGATCGAGCAGAATCCCCTTCGAGTCGATCAGCAGCACCCCGGAGTTGAAGAAAACGAACGCCACCGGTGTCCGCTCTTTGATGCGCACGACCAGCCGATCGGGCCAGATGCGAGAGACCGAAGCGTCTTCCACCCAGTCGATGGCCAGCAATCGACGCCGGCGTTCCCCTAACGGTACGGAGAATACGCTATGCCCGAAATCGGAAGAGAACACCCGCAGCACCTTGGTCCGTGAGGTGTAGTTCATGCCCAGGATCGTAAGAGCATCTTTGTGATCGCGCGACAAAACGAACTGCGGGTCAGTGAGCGCGAACAGGCGCACTTTCAGCCCTGCCATGGCTGACGAAACGAACACCGCCGTGAACACAATGACCCCGAGCCATACCCGCCACCGGAACTTCGGCGGCGCCTTCCTGGATTCCCTTGCCATAACTAACCAACTTCCCCCGTCTTCGATTCCGCGCTCCCCAACGCCTACCCCTCACCTTTCAGCCGCGCCAGCAGCTTTTCGCCGGCTTGCCAGACGCTGCCCGCACCCAACGTCAGCGCCAGATCTCCATCGCGCGCCGCATTCCAGAGCGCTTCCACGCCGCGATCGAGCGTACCCACATACTCCACCCCGCGATGCCCAAACTGCCGGATGCGCTCCACCAACATCTCCGCCGAGACGCCCTCGATCGGCTTTTCCGAGGCCGCGTAGATGTCCATCACGAACAGACTGTCAGCCTGGTGAAAAGAGCGCGCGAACTCGTCCATCAAATGGAACGTACGGGTGTAGCGATGGGGTTGAAACAGCACGTGGACGCGGCGGAAGCCGCACAATCGGGCGCTATCGAGCGTGGCCCGGATCTCGGTTGGATGGTGGCCGTAATCGTCCACGACCGTAACACCGCGTTCCTTACCTCGAACCTGAAATCGCCGGTCAACGCCGTTGAACGTCGCGAGCGCCTCGCGGATGGTGTCGGGTTTGACCTCCAGTTCCATAGCCGTCGTCACCGCCGCCGCCGCATTCAATACGTTGTGACGCCCCGGAATCCCCAGGTGAAACTTGCCAAGATCGTGATTCCGGTAGCTGAGGCGAAAATCGCCGGAAAAGGGCCCACAGGCAATCTCGCTGGCTTGCACGTCCGCCTGCGCCGTCGTTCCGTAGGTAATCGTCCGGCGCTTGATCGCCGGCAGGACACTCTGCACGTTCTCATCGTCCAGACACACGATAACCGCACCGTAAAACGGCACCTTATTGACAAACTCGATGAAGGCTTCGCGAATTTTGTCGAGTGAGGGGTAGTGGTCCAGATGTTCGCGGTCGATATTCGTGACCACGGCGATGATCGGCGCAAGTTTCAGAAACGACCCGTCGCTCTCGTCCGATTCCACCACCAGAAAATCGCTCCGCCCGACACGGGCATTGGCTCCGCCCATCGTGCCGACGCGACCGCCCACCACTACCGTCGGATCGAGACCGGCGTAGTTCAGGATCGTGGCGGTCATCGAGGTGGTCGTAGTCTTGCCATGACTTCCCGCCACCGCGATGCCGTACTTGAGGCGCATCAGTTCGGCCAGAAGCTCGCCGCGCGGGATCACCGGAATCTGCAGACGCCGCGCCTCCTGCACTTCGGGGTTCTGCTCGTCGACCGCGGAACTCACCACCAGCGCGCGTGCGCCGGCGACATTCGAGGCGTCATGCCCCTCATAGATCCGGGCGCCCATGGCCGCCAGGTGCTCAGTGATGGGCGAGAGCTTCAGATCGGACCCGCTGATCTGGTATCCGAGGTTCAACAGAACCTCGGCGATGCCGCTCATCCCGATGCCGCCAATTCCCGCGAAATGTAGGTGCTGGGGACGGAAAAACATTTACTTACCGTATTGTTTCGGCTCGCGGCGCTGGTGTCAATTGAAATTTCACGTTCAGCCGCGCGCCACCTCCTCGAGAATGTGCGCCGCACGACGTGCGGCGCCCGGATGCGCAAACTGCCTCGCAGCTTCACCCATGCGTTCCAGTGTCCCGGAGGTGGCTGCCAACTGCATCACCGCGTCAACTAGAGCCTGGCCATTCATCTGGGAATCGCGGATCAACTTCGCGGCGCCGGCTCGTTCCATAGCTTCGGCGTTGCGGGTCTGGTGATCGTCAGCGGCGAACGGAAACGGCACCAGAATGGAGGGCTTGCCCGCCGCCGCGAGTTCCGAAACGGCGCCCGCACCCGACCGGCTGACGATCAGGTCGGCTGCCGCAAACGCAGCGGGCATATCCTTAATAAACTCCACAATCTCCCCTTCGAGACCGAACCTGTCCAAATCCTGATTCCTCGCGTCGATGGGGGCCCGTCCGGACTGGTGTAGAATCCGCACCCGGAGGCCCGCTTTCTGAAACAGCGGCCAACTCTCGACAGAAGCGCGGTTCAATGTCCGAGACCCCTGGCTGCCGCCAGTAACCAGAATGCTGAGAACGTCGCCGCGCGGTTTCGGCGGAATCTCGAAAAACTCATTACGTACCGGCAATCCGGTGACTTCGGTCTTGCCTGAGCGAAAAAACGCCGCCGTCTCCGGAAACGAGATCAGCGCCCGCGACACACTACTGGCAATGATCCGATTGGTGAATCCGGGGACGGCATTCGGCTCCATTACGACGACCGGCACATTGCGGACAAGGGCGGCGAGCACCGGGGGCCCGGCGACATACCCTCCCATGCTGAACACAGCGGAGCACTGGCTCACCAGGTCGCCGCATCGCAGCGTAGTGAGCGGTAACTGGACGATCGTCGCGAGTTTCTGCCGCATGCCCACCCGATTGAGTCCGCCGATCTCGATCTTCTTCAACTCAAACCCTTCCGCCGGCACGAGCTTTCCTTCGAGCCCGCGCTCCGTTCCCACAAAAACAACGCCTCGCCCGCGAGCGCGCAGTTCGCGAGCGACTGCCAGCGCCGGAATGACGTGCCCGCCAGTCCCGCCGCCCGCGAAGAGAAAGCAGGGGTTGGGGTTTGGGGGTTGGGGGTTAGGGTTGTGCCCCTCGCTCCGCTCGGTCATTTCGGGTCCGCCAGGGCGTTGCGGAGTGCGTGTAGTTCCTTTGCCAGAACCGCGGACTGCGACAGGAGCAAGGTCAACTCCGCTGACTCGATGTATCCCAATCTTCCGGCGATCTCCAGTTGCGTCTGAACCTCCGCGAGTGAACCTTGCGCGATCGATAGGTGATTTAGATACTCCTTGGTCGATTCGCGGGTGTGGCCCTCGGCGACATTCGATGGGACCGAGACGGCGGCTCGCCGAACCTGCGCGGTCAACCCGTATAGCTCCGACTTCGGAAATATCCCCGTCACGCGATATACCGCCTCCACAATATCCATCCCATGCTGCCAAACACGTAAGTCCCGAAAGTGGCTGATCCTGCCCACACAATCCGCCCTTCACACCCCCTCTAACTAATTCCGCCCTTCGGCACGTCGCCGGAGGCCCCAACCCCCAACTCCCAACCCCTGTCTTTTTATCCCGAATGCTCCGACACATTCATCAGAATTCCCAAAAGCGCCAGCGTGCTCAGCAGCGAACTGCCGCCGTAGCTAATCATGGGCAGCGGGAGGCCCTTGGTGGGCATCATCCCCAGCACCACACTCATGTTGATGAAGCCTTGCACTACGACTACGACCGTCACGCCGAGCGCCAGGTAGCGGCCGAAGTCGTCGTGCATCAGCCAGGCGGCGCGCAGACCTCGCCAGAAAATGATGCCAAAGCCGATCAACAGGCCCACCGCGCCGAACAGCCCCAACTCCTCCGCGACTACTGCATAAATGAAGTCTGTATGCGCGGCGGGCAGATAGAGCTTTTGCTTGCCGTTCATGATCCCCAGCCCCATCGGACCACCTTCGCCGACAGCAATCTTCGACTGATCCGCCTGGTAATTGGTATCGCGGGTAGCCAGGGAGTTCTGCATCTGTGCCTTGATCTTGCCCGAGCGGTCGAACCGGTCGACCAGCTTGAATTGCGGGTCAAAGAACTGCACCACGCGCGCCAGACGATAGGGCTTGGATGCGATCGAGACAACGATGCCGAGAAAGGCCAGGCCCGCCACCATCGCGCAATAACGCCACTGCAGACCAGCCACAAAGAAGATCACGGCCGCCGCGATCACCAGCACCACAGCCGTACCGAGATCGGGAATCACGACCCCCACAATCACCAGGCCGACCAGCAGGGCCGCCGGGACCAGCGTATATCGAGGGTTGTTGATGGCGGGCGCCCGCCAACTGACAAAAAACGCCAGAAACACCACCAGTGCCGGCTTGGCCAATTCGGAGGGTTGCAGGCCGACGCCCCCAAGACGCAGCCAGCGATGGCTTCCGGAATCCACAAAATACACCAGGACCAGCAGGATCAGCGTAATAGCCAGCGAGGTGAACGCCACGGCGCGATCGTTCAGCTTGCGATAATGCATCTTCTTGAGAGCCATCATCACCGCGACCGACGCCACCGCCCACATTCCCTGGTGAATCACGAAGTACCAGCTCGAGTGGAACCGGTCATCCATCTTCGCGATCACAGACGAAGCACTGTACAGAATCAGCAAACCGAACGTCACCATCACCAGCACGGTGGCGAACAGGATCCAGTCAGTTTTCAGGCGTTGCGACATAGACTAATCCTTCGACTCCAATTGATTCACGATCTGTTTGAAAACCTCGCCGCGATGTTCGTAGCTTTTGAACTGATCGAAGCTGGCGCAGGCCGGCGCCAGGAGAACCGTATCGCCGGGGCTGGCGTTTCGAAAGGCGTGAGCGACTGCGGCGTCGAGCGTTTTCGCATCCACCAGGGGCACGGAGCCCTCCAATTGGCCGGCGATCTTCTGGGCTGCCGCGCCGATCAGCAACACCGCGTGCGCCTTGGCAGAGAGCGGATCGCGCAGGGCTTGGTAGTCCAGGCCCTTATCTTTGCCTCCGAGAATCACCCATAGACCACTTTCGAACGCATTCACGGCCTTGAGCGTGGCATCTACGCTGGTGGCCTTCGAATCGTTGTAGAAGTCGATGCCGTTGAGCTTGCGCACGAACTCCAGCCGATGCTCCACGGCGCGAAAAGTACGCACCGCCGCCGCAATCTGCTCGCGGGCAACTCCGGCGCGCGCCGCGGCAATCGCCGCCGCCAGGACGTTTTCGACGTTATGACGCCCGCGGATCGGGATCTCGCCCGCCTCCATCAGGAGCTTGCCATCGAGAATCAGCTTGTCCGCGCACAAACTCGCGCCGGGCGTGACTTTATGGGAGCCGCTGAACCAATTAACCGTCGCAGCCGTTCGATCCGCATAGGAAACGCACACGGGATCATCGGCATTCAGCACGGCGAAGTCGCCGACACGCTGAGTTTCGAACAGGCGGCCTTTCGCAGCCGCATAGTTCTCGAAGGTGTGGTGCCGATCCAAATGATTCTGCGTGACGTTGAGCGCCAGCCCGATATGCGCGTGGAAATCGCAAATCGTCTCGAGTTGAAAACTCGAAAGCTCCAGCACATTCCATCCCTCTTCGCGCGAACTGTCCACCATCGCAGTAACCGGGGTCCCAATATTTCCACCAACCTGCACCGTGACACCCGATTCGCGCAGGATGTGTCCGATCAGGCTGGTCGTCGTGGTCTTCCCGTTCGACCCCGTGACTCCGATCGTCTTCCCACGCAGGAACGCGGCCGCGAGTTCCACTTCGCCGATGACCAGGGCACCCCGGCGACGCGCCTCTTCGAGGGGTGGAAGATCGGCCGGTACGTCCGGCGAAAGCACGATCGTGTCGCAGCCTTGAAAAACATCTGGGGCCTGCTGAGTGAACGGAACATGCAAACGCTCCAGCAACGCACGAGCTTCGGGCAACTCGTCGAGCGGCTTCAAGTCCGTGGCGCGCAGCATAGCGAAATCGTTCGAGTGCTGCGCGTAGTGTCGCGACAGTAACTCGAGCGCGGCCATCCCGGACTTCTTCATTCCGACCACCAACGTGCAACGCATGCCTATCTCAATTTCAAAGTCGTCAGCGCGAACAGCGCCAACACCAGCCCCGCAATCCAAAACCTGGCGATGATCTTCGACTCTGTCCAGCCCAGAGCTTCAAAGTGATGATGCAACGGAGCCATCTTAAAGATGCGCTTGCCGTTCCGCAGCTTATAGCTCCCGACCTGGAGGATTACCGAGATCGCCTCGAGTATGAAGATGCCGCCGATGAACACCAGCAGCACTTCCTGCTTGATCAGCACCGCCACTACCGCCATCGCACCACCCAGTCCCAACGCACCCACGTCTCCCATGAAAATCTCCGCCGGGTGCGCGTTGTACCAGAGGAAGCCGAGACTGGCCCCCGTCATCGAGCCGCAGAAAATCGTCAACTCCGAGGTGCGCGGATTGCGTGCCAACTGCAGATACTCCGCCAACGTTGCGTGGCCGCCCGCATAAGTCAGCACCGTCAGCGCCCCTGCCGCCACCACCATCAGACCGATCGCAAGACCGTCCAACCCGTCCGTCAAGTTGACGGCATTCGACATGAACACCACCACCAGCGCCACAAAAATGCAGAACGGTAAGACGCCGATGATGTAAGTCCACGGATTCTTCAGCAGAGATTCCATCAACAGCGATGGCCGGTAACCCTTGAAGAACGGGATATTCATGGTGGTCGAGAAATCGCCGTACGAACGCATCACCAGGAGAACCGCCGCGAATAAAAAACCCATCGTGAACTGGTAGATCAGCTTTTGCCGGCCCGTCAGCCCGAGATTCCGCCGGCGCGTCACCTTGGCATAGTCGTCCATGAAGCCGATCCAGCCGTAGCCCAGCAGCGAGATAAGTGCGACCCAGACATAAAGCGATCGCAAGTCGGCCCACAACAGGGTTGGAATCACGATCGAGATGATGATGAGGACACCGCCCATGGTCGGCGTACCGGCTTTTTTCTGGTGAGACTTGGGACCTTCCTCGCGAATATACTGTCCGATCTGAAACTGGCGCAGACGATTGATCAGCCAAGGCCCCAAAGCGATGCACAGGAACAGAGCGGTGAGGCTGGCAAACGCCGTGCGCGAGGTCGTATAGCTGAAGACTCGAAACGGGCTGACGTATTTGTGAAGTACTTCGTATAGTAAGAAATAAAGCATCGCTACCCTAGGAACTTCTCCAGCGCCTTTTCCACACGCACTCCTCGCGAACCTTTGAACAAAATCGCGTCTCCGGGCCGTGCCCACTCGCGGACCACTTCACCCGCTTCCGCGGGCGCGTCATAGAACCGTGCACTCTCTTCGGGCAAACCCGCTGCAATCGCCTCCTCCACCATCACTCGGGCGCAACCGTGCACGCCAATCAGCGCGTCGACTCCGTTCTGCGCCGCGTACCGGCCCAATCTGCGATGCAACTCCTCCGAGGCGTGGCCGAGTTCGAGCATCTCGCCCAGCACTGCGATCCTCCGCGATGCCGGCGTCTTGCGGAGCACGTCGATCATCGCCTGCGCCGCCTCGGGATTCGAGTTATAGCAGTCGTTCCACACCACCACACCGTGATGTTCCAAGCGCTCTCCCCGCATTTTTCCGATGGTGAAGGTGCGGACCGGCTCCCGCAAACGCTCCGGCGAAATCTCGAATACCTGCGCGACCGCGATCGCTGCCAGAAGGTTCATGACCGCGTGCCTTCCGGTCAGACCCGTCTCGAAATCAACGCCCAAGGCGCGAAAACGCGTGCCGGTATCGCTCGAATCCACCGCTTCCGCGCGCACATCGGCGTCGTCCGAAAACCCGAACGTAACGGAGCGTCCCGGATGTATTTCGCGGAAACGAAGCACCCTGGCATCGTCGGCGTTCAGCACCGCCACGCCGCCCGGCGGCAATCCCTCGATCAATTCACGCTTGGCCGCGGCAACGCCTTCGATCGAATCGAAAAACTCTACATGCGCATAGCCTACGTTGGTCACGACACCGACGTCCGGCTTCGCAATAGCGGCCAGGTCGCGGATTTCGCCCGCATGGTTCATTCCCATCTCCAGCACGCCGATACGGCAGTCGTCCGGAAGACGCAGAATCGAGAGTGGCACGCCTACGTGATTGTTGAAGTTGCCGATAGTTTTACCCACCGCGAACTCGCTCGCAAGCAGATGGGCGATAGCGTCCTTCGTTGTGGTCTTTCCCGCGCTGCCTGTGACTCCCACTACCTGCCCGTCCCACTTCTCTCGCGCCCAGCCCCCCAACTTCTGCAATGCCCACAGAGTATCGCGCACTGCCAGAATCCGCGACGGATGTTCCAACGGGGGTCGATCCTCCACAACCACCGCAGCCGCGCCTTTATCGAGAGCCGCTTCGACAAAATCGTGTCCGTCATGGTTTACACCACGCAGTGCGAAGTAAAGATCGCCCACACTCTGTGTTCGTGTGTCCACGCTCCACCCATTCACTGAAATGGAGTCGGGCCGTCCGCCGGCACCCATCGCGTGGGCAACGTCCTGGAGATTCAGGGTCATGACTTCTGGGGCTTCTGATACCCAAAACCACGGAGCACGTCACGCGCCACCGCGCGGTCGTCGAACGCGATCGTCTTGTCACGCAAGACCTGGTAAGTTTCGTGGCCCTTTCCCGCCAGGATGACGATATCGCCCTCCCGGGCTTCCTTCAGAGCGCGAGCGATCGCCGTAGCTCGGTCAGGCTCCACGATGTGGGGCACATCCTTGCGCCGTATTCCCACCAGCGCGTCGTTCATGATGGCGAGCGGATCCTCGGATCGTGGATTGTCGCTCGTCAGCACTACAAAATCGCTGGCGTCCGCGGCGGCCTTGCCCATCAAGGGGCGCTTGGTCCGGTCGCGATCTCCACCGCAGCCGAACAACGTAATCACGCGCTTGGGATTCAGTCCGCGAGCCACGGCGATCACGTTTCGCAAAGCGTCGTCAGTGTGGGCGTAGTCCACCACGACGACGAAGGGCTGACCCTCGTCTACACGCTCGAAGCGGCCCGGCACGGCGGGAAGCTGTGCGATTCCCCGAGCGATCGTCTCCGGCGGTATGCCGTAGGACAGTGCCGTGCCGCAAGCCGCCAGGATATTGTAGACATTGATTTTGCCAATTAGCGGCGATTCGATCGGAAATCGTTGCTTGCCGAACTGCACGTCGAACCGCAATCCCTGGAATCCCGAGGAGATGTGGCGGGCACGCAGGTCCGAATCCTGCCCTAGACCATACCAGAAGGTCTTTGTTTTGGGATGCAGCCTGATGCGGCGCGCATATTCGTCGTCGCTGTTCAACACGGCAAAAGGCGGAGGCGCGGTTCCCGTGCCGGCAAATAGCATCTCTTTAGCTGCGAAATAGGCCTCCATGGTGCCGTGAAAATCCAGGTGATCGCGTGTGAGGTTGGTGAAGACCGCGGTGTGGAAGTGAATGCCGTAAACGCGGCCAAGTGCCAGCGAGTGCGACGAGACTTCCATGGTCGCGTGGGTCCCACCCTCGTGCTCCAATTCCGCGAGCATGCGGATCAATTCCAGCGACTCGGGCGTGGTGTTGACGGCGGGCAATACACGTCCTGCAAGGTGATACTCAATCGTGCCGATCAGGGCCGTGGTATGGCCCGCAGCGCGCAAGACGGAGTCGATCAGATAAGAGGTAGTCGTCTTGCCATTGGTGCCGGTGATCGCTGTGAGGCCCAGCCGTTCGTCAGGCTTGTTGTAGAAATTCTTTGACGCGGTAGCCAAAGCTTGGCGGCCATGCTTGACTTGAATCCAGGGAGCGGTGAAGAGGTTGCCGCCCCCTGGGCCCGGTGCCTCCGATTCGCTCGCCACCGCGACGGCGCCTCGCGCCAAAGCGTCCTGGACGAACTGGCGCCCGTCGGCGCGACTCCCGGGAAACGCGAAGAAGAGGAAGTTTTTGCCGACTCGACGCGAATCGTACTCGATACCATCGATTGGCGTTTGGCCGAGTGAAGGCGAGATCGGCTGGGTCAGCGCTACACCCGAAAGTATCTCGTCCAGAGTCATTTTCGTAACCGGATGCGGCGCAGGCGCCTCGATTTGCCGCGTCGAGACAAGTCTCGACTCTTTCGCCCTCCAGTGTATACCTCCACAACTGCCAACTCATCGTTCAAACTGCACGCGGATCTTGTCCCCCGGGTGGAGGATTGCCCCCGCTGGTGGCTTCTGTACTCGCGCGATACCGCTGCCATCCGGAACTACCGTTAGTCCCTTCGCCGAAGCTTCCGCCAGCACCGCACGCATCGTCTTACCTCTGAAATTCGGCACTCTCGGCAAAGGTGGTTCTCGTTTCGGCGGCGCCACTGCCACCGCAGGAAGGACGGCAGGCGGCGCGGGGCCGATCACCGCGCGCGTGACGGGCTCCGCGGGTTTCTCGTCCTCGTCCGGCTCGATCAGAATGTTGTCATCTCCCGGGCCGGCGTCTGCAAGATCGCTCACGTCACGGTTGGATGCTACCTCGGTAACCACTGGGGCGTCATCAGGCATGTCTTTGGGCACTTCCAAGACTCGCAGCGCTTCAGTCGCTACCGCGTGGAAAACCGGAGCCGCCACGACGCCGCCGAATCCGCCCTCGCCGTGAGTACCGTTCAACGTCACCACCACCACGATCGCCGGATTGTTGAGCGGCGCCATCCCCATGAAGGTCCCGTTATAGGAGTGGGTATAGTGCCGCGCCGCAAAATCGTAGATCTGCGCCGAGCCAGTCTTTCCGCCCACCGAATATCCGTCCAGCTTGGCGCGCTTGCCGGTGCCTAGCTGATTGGTCACCACTTCTTCCATCATGTGACGCATTTTGATCGCAGTCTCAGGCCGGATGACACGAACGGGAGGAGTAATCGGAACCGGACTGTCACCGCGCTTGGAGACGAGACGGGGGCGAACCAGCATGCCGCCGTTGGCGATCACGGAAGCTGCTTGCGCCAGTTGCAGCGTAGTCACGCTGACCTCCTGCCCCATGGAGACGGAGGCCAGTGACGTGGTGCCCCATCGTTCCAGTTTGCGCACCCGGCCAGGCGAATCTTCGAGCCGATGGAAGAGACCGACTCTTTGCCCGAAGCCAAATTTCCGCATATAGTCGTACATGTTCCTGGCTCCGACGCGCATGCCGACCTCGATCGCGCCAACGTTGCTGGATCGCGCCAGCACCATGTACATCGGAATGATTCCGATACCTGCGTGCGAGTCGTGAATCACGCGGCCAGGCAGCGAAATCGCTCCGCCGTGGCAGTTGATCAAGCTATCCGGACTGAGACTGGTAGTCTCCAGCGCAGCGGACAGAGTGATCACTTTGAACACCGATCCCGGCTCGAAGGGAACCGCAGCCGCATGATTCTGACGGGCGAACTTTTCGCGTGGCGTCGCCTGGACGTTCGGGTCGTAGGTCGGATAGCTGGCCAGGGCGAGCACGTCTCCGGTGGAGGGATTCATGACCACCACGCTGCCGCTGTAGGCATGGTGCAGACCAACGGCGGCGGCCAGTTCCCGCTCCGCTACGAACTGAACTCGCTCGTCGATTGTGGTAGTGATGGGAACGCCTGGCTTCGCTTGTGTGGCGAGCTGGGAGTCGATTCCGCGCCGCTTGACGTCAGTGAAGACGCGGATCTGGCCCGGCGTTCCGCGGAGTTCCTCATCGAGCGCTCTCTCCAGGCCGGCCGTTCCTTTTTCTTCGAAATCCACTGAGCCTAATACGTGTGCAGCCAGGGAGCCATTGGGATAGTGGCGTTGGCTTTCGCTTTGAATGACGATCCATTCCTGTTTGAGGCCGCGCAGTTCCTGCCCTTCGGAGTAGTCGATCTTGCGCTTCACCCAGAGGAAACCGCGCTTGTTTTCGCGAGCCTGCTTGATGGTATCGTACAGCTCGGCCCGGTCCAGATGGAGAGCTCGGGCCAGCAGATCCGAATCCATCTCCAGGTTCGGTACTTTCAAGGGATTGATGTAAACCGACTCCGCCGGCACACTCATCGCGAGCGGCCTCCCGGTGTGGTCGAAGATGGTGCCGCGAGGCCCGGCGAGCTCCACCGTGACCTCCTGGCGGGCCTTCGCAGCTTTCGTGAACTCTTTATGACGTAGAACTTGAAGGGAAATCAGCTTGCCGAAGATCAGGCCGCCCCAAAGGACAATGATCGCGGCGAGCCAGGTGAGACGACGATCTGCCATGACGTGTTGCGTTGCGAATCACGCCCCCCATATCGCTTTATCGACGCATGGCGACTGCGCCATCGGTCTTGCCGTCCAGGTGGAAGACCTGACCTTTACCCGGCGTAACGAGGTTACGCTTTTGGGCCAGCTGCTCCAGCCGCTGGGGGCCGAGCCGCTCCGCCTCTTGCAATTCCAGCTCACGCTTCTCATCCAACAGGCGGCGCTCTTCGGCACGCAGCGATTCCAGTTTGTACCCGGCCAATGTCGATGCTACGTTCGGAAACAGCACACCGCCCAGCAGGGCTAGAACAACAGCAGCGCCTCCGACTGCGGACCAGCAGGACGCATGGGCCTTGGGGTCGTGTTCCCGGACCAGACGCGAATTGTCGATTTTCTTGCAGTAGAAGAACACGTCTTCTTGTGGGAGCGCGCGCAGTTCGAACGGGCTTCGTTCTGCTCGCACAGGCACCGGCCGCTTTGCCTCGGGGTATGCCGGCGCTTCGGTTCTACGGAAAAAAACAGGCATCGTCGCCATGATCTTTTACTTATCCCTCTCTAATTCAGCGCCAGTGCGCGCAATTTGGCCGAGCGCGCCGCTGGGTTCCTCCGCGTTTCCTCTTCACTTGGCTGGAGCGGGTGCTTTGTCAGTATGGTGGCTATCCCGTCCCTGCCCAGCACCTTGAATCTCTCTTTGACCTTTTTGTCGTCGTACGATTGAAAGCTGATGACGACCATACGACCGCCCTTTTTCAGCAGGTCCGGTGCAATCTGGAGTAAGCAATCCAATTGTCCTGATTCCTGATTGATCTGCATTCTGAGGGCTTGAAAGGTCTTGGTGGCCGGGTGCAGATGTCCCGTCCTAGGCACGACCCGTAACACTACATCGGCCAGATGGAGTGTACTCCGTATGGGCCGTGCCCGGACGATTGCTCTGGCTACTTTCCGCGCCCTCCTCTCTTCGCCGAACTGATAGATCAGGTCGGCGAGTGTTTTTTCGTCGGTGTAATTGACTAGATCGGCTGCTGTCATGCCTGTGGACTGATCCATGCGCATATCCAGAGGCCCATCTGACATAAACGAAAAACCGCGCTGCGGATCGGTGAGTTGATAACGGCTCACGCCCAGATCCGCCAAGATTCCGTCGAACTGTCCCTGCGCTCCCCCGGCAATCACTTCTGCTAAAGTACAGAAGGAGCCGTGATGGAAGCGGATTCGATCCTTCCACGCTTCGGTGTTTTGCCGTGCCTTCTCGATCGAGAGCAGATCGCGGTCGTTCGCGATTACCGTGCCCGTCTCGAGTTGCTGCGCGATCAGAGCGGTGTGGCCCCCCAACCCCGAAGTTGCGTCCAGGTAAATTCCATCCGGACGTACTGCCAAGAGAGCAAGCGACTCGGCCGGCATGACAGGAACGTGCATACTCCGTCATTTCAGCCCCGCCGCTTGCAGTTTCTTGACATCCTCCCGCGGCGTTTGGGAAGCTTGCTGCTTCCGCTCGTTGTAGATGTCTTCGCTCAAAACTTCAATGTGGCCTTTGTAGGCATAAATGTGGACGGGGGCATTTTCGATTTTGAGCTCGCGCCGCAGTTCCGGCGAGAAGCTGATTCTTCCCTGCCCGTCCAATTCCGATTCGGATCCCAGGTCTGCCGCGTTAAACGCAATATTTTCAGCAAGACCCGGATCTTCGCGGTAATTATCAAAGAATTCTTCGTTTTGACGCCAAACCGACGGAGGGTATATCTGTGCAATTCGCCGGTCTAAGCTCGTCACAAACAACTTCTTTTCCCCGGTATAAGCCAATGCCTGAAAGTACTCCACAAATATGGCTGGCAGTTTCATGCGACCCTTGTCATCGATGCGCGCCGGGTACATTCCGCGTGGCGGTTCGATTTTGGGGGATGGCAGTTGCCCAGATTCCATATTTGGCCCAGAAAGGATCTAAATTTAGCCCCGTTTAGACCACTTCTTAACCACACCACCAATAGTGGCAGATCGACTGAACCAAAGCAAGAGGTTTTTCAGCCGATGTCTCTGATTATTTTGGGGTTAACGGGGATACCAGCAGATCTACACAAGTACGGAGACATACTATATGTAGATCAAAAGGCGAAGGAAAAGAGAAGAGAGAAGAATGTCCGATTAGATGGCGGGGGATGGGAATACGGCCTTGTCGTAGATCTCGCTTAAAGGAAGCACACATTGAATCGACGTAAGTTCAATTTTCTGTGTAAGTTCCGCAAATTCGATCAAAAGCCAGCGATTTTCGGCCTGGCGGGTAAAACATTCTATGTGGGGTTTGTCCTGGGCGATGGTTAAGTAATCGATCAGGGTGGGCAGAGTCCGATAATGCTCGAATTTTTTCCCGCGGTCGTAATCTTCGGTGGATGGCGCAAGCACTTCCACAATTAAAGACGGATTGGTTATGCCATCGGGCCGGCCTTCGGTGTATTGAGGATCGCCGCAGATGACGGTTACATCCGGGTAGGTATACAACCCCGTTGCCGTAACCCTTACCATCAAATCGCTCGTATACACGCGACAAGGCGCCGACTTCAAACGAGTCCGAAGTTCTCCGCCAACGTTGTTCACGATGAGGGCATGATGAGGCGTGGTGGCGAACATCGGGAAGATCTCGCCGTTGAAGTACTCGCACTTTGAATCGGATGTGCGTTGGCGCTCGAGGTACTCCTCTACGCTCACGAAGGTCGCGCCGGGGTTCGCCGCCATTCTTTTAATCCATGGTAGCAGTTGTGGAAAAGAAGGTGGGGCCGGATGTTTCCCGGCCCCGGAGAAGGAAGGAGTACTACTGGTGAACTGGAATCTTTGACAAGCCGCTGCTGATCGGCGTGTTACTTCCCAACGGAATCACGGAAACCGAGTAGCTGATATCGTTTCCTGTGGGCCCGCTGGTGGGAATCTGGAACGCCACGACATAGACACCCGGAAGGTCTTCACTGAGCTTTGCGTAAACCAGCGAGGCTCCCGAACCGCTCATGCCGGGCACCACTGTACCAGCGACTGCCGCGTTGGAAGCGGACGTCGGGCTGTTACTGGGAGCCGGCACCGTTTGCGTGCTCACACCGGGCGTGGTGGCGCCGAGTCCAGTCACATAGGACACGACGATTTCGCCCTGGCGGGCCGGATTGGTTAGGCTAACATAGGAGCCGTCCGGACGAATCAGAACTGCGCGGAAGGATCCGTCAGACATCTTCGTCTGGAAAATGCCGGGACTGGCAGCCTGCACGTTCAGGTTCAGGTTGGTGCTTGCACCGCCAGCGGATAGGGTAACCGGCACCGCACTGCCCGGCGTCACCTCGCACGGTACCTGAAAGAGGACCTGCTGCTGCTGGAAGGCGTTGGTCCCAACACTCAGAATGGGAGCTACGATGTTCGAGAAGGTGAGTTGAATCGGAGTCGAGGGAACCGGGGTTCCGGGGAAAGTGGGCGAGATGTCGGGGATCCCCAAGGTTCCCGGAGCCGTAACCAACGCGCCAAGACTGCAAGGTGAGAGCGAGTTTAGCTGGCCGTCGGCGCCATTGACAAAGTTGGCCGCGGTGAGCGTCGGAGCCGAAGCGAGGACGTTGAGCGCGAATGTGACGTTGTTCGGCCCGCCTGCGGTGGAGGCAACAACACTCACCGGTCCGCTGTTCGGACCTGCTGTGATATTCACCTGCGCCAGACCGTTCGCATCGGTATTGGCACTGGAGGCCGATAATGTTGCGGATCCGCTAAATACGGAGAACTGCACTGGGATGTTGGCAGCCGATCCGGCACTTACACTGACTTTCACGATCAGCGGTTGGCTGAATGCCGTGTTGGCAACTGCGCTTTGGCCGCTACCGGAGATCAGTTGAAATTGAGTGACACTCACCGGTGGCGTCGCTGTGATCGTGAATGTCACAGATTTCGTGGAGTCGCTGCCGAGGGTGGCGGTGATCTGCGCCGCGCCGACGAAACCGCTCGAGAACGTCACGAGGTTCGTGGACTGCCCGTTAGTGCCAGTGGTCGTCGAGGAGTTGGAAAGATTGACGCCCCCAGTTGTTGGCGACACGACTTTCCAGTTTACGGTCGATCCACCATTCGGTAGACCCGAAGTATTGTCGGTCTCAACCGTCAACGAAACGCTTCCGCCGCTAAGTACGGACTGTGTGCCGCCCGCGGGCGAAATGATCTTGATGTTCCCGGGAGCGCCCGGGGATACCTGCATGTTGATCGGGATAAAGTTCTGCCAGGCGGTATTCACGGTCGGAAGGCTGCTCAGATCGTTGGGATTGAGAAGTGGCAACCAAAAGCCGGACGGAGACGAGTTGACGACCTGAACGCCACCCACAGTGACGACAAACCGGCCAAAACCTGGTTGTCCGCCGAATACCGGCGTGCAAGTTGCGGCACCGTTGGCGTCGGTCAACACGGTATTCAAGCCCGCGCCCGGGCTACTCGCGCAGGCGATGACAGGCCCTTGCGTTGGATCCTGGAAGTTGAGCAGTTGCACTGCGGCGTTAGGCAGGATCTGTACCGAAAGACCATTGCTGGCTTCGACCGCCAACTGGATTGGAGGAGTCACGCTCGTGCCCACGGCGCCGGTGAGTGTAGTGCCGACAGGAATGTTCACGGGGACAACGATGATGTATGGCGCGACCTGGAGATTCGGAGCAGCGACCAACTGGGTCAGGTTGAAGGTCGCTACGTTTCCACCGGCGGTGGCGGTAACGGTGCTCTGAACCAGGGGAGTCAGCACGTTCTGGTAGAACCCATTCGCGGGGAGATTGAAATACGCAGTCGCCAGTCCGTTGACGTCTGTGAATGTTTGGGCCTGGTTGGTTCCGGTCGCCAGGAAAACTCCGTTCAGCGAAGATCCTGTCCAGTTCACTGCGACACCGGCACCCACGGGATTGCCGGTGGTGGCGTCCGTTACCTGGACTACCAGAGGATTGAGCTGGAAGTTTCCGCCGCCGAGTACCTGCCCATTCCCAGAGACTATCGTTACATTCTGTGCCGAAGCTGAAGTTAGGAAGACAAAAGCAGCGAATAACGCCGCCAAAGATAGAGACCTGAAGCTATGCAAGATTACTTACCTCCGTCATGCGATGCATGAACATGGTTAGATTGGAAGGACGCGGAAGAGCTTCAGTGTAGCACAGAAAAGATCTGCACCAAAAGGCAAGAGGGGAGCCGAAGCTCCCCTCTTGTTTACAGCGTTCTAAGTGTTGAAGTTAGTTGCCCAAAGTCTCGGATACCGGACCACGGGTGACGCCGCCAGGCGTGACCACGAGGGCCAGGTAGCCCATCGCCAGGTTGCGTGCGCCGAGATCGCTGACAAACGCGAACCCGTGAGCAAACTGGAAGTTGCACTGGGCGAACACATAACCCTGGAATCCGTTGGCGAGAACCGAAGCGAGGTTGACTGCGACGGTTCCGGTGGCAACCGGAGCTTCCTTGGTTAGATCCGTTCCGTTGATGCCGGTCGCCGGGAACTTGCCGGTGCCGTCATACCAGCTCAACTTGCAGACACCTGCCTGCGGAGAAGTGCCGATCGGATCGGTCGAAGTGTTTGCGATAGACAGACCGGTGTCAAAGCCGTTCTGGTTGGTGACGAACGGATAGAGCAACAGAGTCTGGCAGAGCGTGATGCTGAACAGGTTCTTCGGAGTGGAAGTGTCAGCGAACCGCGGAATCGTGAGGCTCGAAGAAGCGGCTGCACCGGTGGTCGCCGGGAAAGCGGGCGGCGTCGGAGCATAGCTCATGTTGGCGGTCACGGTCCCAGTCGCCGGAGAATTGGCGTTCTGGTTCGCGGTATAGCTGGTCCACACACCGAAGCTGAAGGTTTCGGTTGCGGCCGGGTTGGTGTTCTCAACTTCCCAAACCGCTTCGGCGGTGCCGTTGACGGGTAGGATTTCCACGAGAGCGGTGGGGGTCCCGTTGGGCCCGACGGAGTTGGTGGCAGTCAGCTCGGGAGCCGCGCCGACAGCGCCGTTGGCATCCGGGGTGGTTTCGCCGTTAACGAGAGCCGCGAACGAGGTGGCGCTGTTGCCGTTCGGACGGGCCGGGTTGCCAGGAGAGGTGGCGCTGTTGCCGCCGCCGACCGAGGTAACGTTGAACAGCGTAACGTAGATGTGTACGCCAGTCGGGATGTTGTTGAAGACAGCCTTGAGACGGGTGCCGTAATCGGCAAGACCAACTGCCGTGAAGGAGGTCGGAACGCCGCCGGTGAGGCCGGTGCTCGTGATCGGATATATGAATCCGGATTCCGAGTTGTAGATGACGCCGGGGATATTCTGCAACGTCGAAGCTTGTCCAGCACCCGGTGTCGCCGATTGCGGGAACACGCGGGTCTTGAACGCAGTTCCGAAGTTCTCGGAGAACCGCAGGAAGCCTACGGCAGCGAGAGTTCCGTTAGCAGAACCAAGCGAAACGCTGGTGCACTGCAGGAAGGTGTTGGTGACGCTGCTATTCGCAGCAGCCGAGAACGCGGTGCTGAGACCAGGTTGAATGAAACCAACATTGAGAACGGGGTTGTTCACGGGCAGCGAGGTGGAACCGCTGATCGAGACCGACGCCACGGCCGGGGTCACGCCATTGAGGAGGCCGCCACCGAGCGCGCTAACGTTCAGACGGATGTTGGTCATGCGGTACACGCGGCTGGAACCAGAGGTGACCGGAGGCAGAACCGGAATACCGGGGAAGGTCATCTGATTGCCGTTCACGTAGCCCAGGAACAGGTTGGCCGCCGGAGCGGTCGCCGTGCAGGCGCTGCCGGAGACCGTGGTGCAGCTCAACATCACCGGAATCGTGCCGGCCGCGGGATTCGCGGGGTTCACGAAGGTGTTCTTGACGGTCTGAATGCAACCACCAGGACCCGCACCAGCCAGGAAGCCGCCCGTCGAGAAGCAGGGGTTCTGGGCCAGAGCCGGACCGGTGCCGGGGATCGTCGGGGTAAGACCCGAACCCGGCTCGTCAATCAAGAGCACGCCTTCCGAGATATTCTGAGTCGGGCCACCATTCAGGTTGGCAGTCGTCAAAATACGGCTCGTTACGTTGGCACCGAGACTAACCGTGATGTTAGCCGTGGGAACAATTGAATTATCCGCGAGTTGGGCGCCACCAGTGCAGCTCAGCACGATGTCGCCGATCAGTTCCGTCAGCCCTTCCGAACGGAGCTGTGGGGGAACTGCGACGGATGCGGTGCATTGCAACGAACCAACACCGCCACCACTAGGGACTTGCGCGCTGGCCAACCCGGCGAAAAGGGTGAGCACAGCAGCCGCAATAATCCATCTGCGAAAATCTACCATTTCCTTCTCCTTGTAAATTGCAAAATTGAATCGGTCGAAGTTCTCTTTTTCAACCTGAGCCTCAAATCAACCTTAAAAAAACTGTTCAGCTACCTAGGGAACTTCTCCGTGTCGGGCGGAGAGTAACTTTCCAGCGGTCGTTTAGCCGACCACCGGGCCTTACTGAAGCTTTGTCCTAACGGCACATGCTTAGTGCTTTAGTTTTGTCTTCTGTGCTCGTTGGACACAAACACAAGATTGCACACTACAAACCAAACGCGGTAAAGATATTCATAACTGATTGCACGCCCAGTGTCAAGAGAAATTCTTTCCCTTCAACGCGGAACGGAGCTTTTGCTCGCCTGTTCTCATTATGCAAGGCTGCCCGATTTAACCACGTTCCGAGCGCCCGCGTCAATAGTTTCACACCGAATCGTCTCATTTTTTCGCTACTGCAATGCTAGAGTTACGGTATTACTCAGGTATCCCCCCTGTTTGAGGGTAAGCGGAATTCCCAACCCTGGAGGCGTGGTCAACGGGATCAGGACGTTCACCTGATATTCGCCGGGAATTCCGGGGGTTAGCCCAGCGAAATCGACCGCTAATTCCTGTCCATTTAGCACCACTGTAACTGGGGTGCCCACCTGTGCCAGCCCAGTCTGTCCATTTACCGCTCCCAAACCCGTGGCGTAGATGCTCACCACTTTCCCACGTGCCGCCGGACTTGCCGGACCGTTCAGGCTCCCGTCCTGGTTCGCGACTGCCCCAGTGAGGGGATTTCCGACGAGAAAAACCGCTGGCGCCACAGCAGCGATCGAGACACTCTGGCTCGCGCTGCCGAATGCCGATTGAATGTTGAGTGTGTGGGTGCCCGGCGGCATATCGATCGGGATGACGCCATTGAGCTGAAAGGTTGTCGTTGAGGTGATCAGCACCGGGGATCCGTCGAGGTCGGCAGTGGTGGCTGTTCCGGCGCCGGACAAACCTGTGCCGAAAACCGTCATCGCCCCTCCCGGCGCCAGTCCGCCAGTGAGTGTGGCGCTATTGACCGCCGCCCCCGGCTGCAAACTTAACTGCTCCGCGACTATATCCAGGGCTAGCTGTGGACGCGTAGCTTGATATGTCTTGGAAATATTCCCGGATAGGTCGGTCATCGCGCCATTTGACGCCAAGTCGGTAATAGAGGCCCGGTAGGGCTGATCCGCGCCCAAGCTCATTTGGTATACCGGCTGCAAACCGTCGCAGACCTGAAATCGCGAGATCAACCCTCCAGTTGCGGGATGCCCGGCCGAATCGACCGCATCCCAGAAATCGACCGGCAATCCGCAAGGTCCAGCCGGCGATTGAAGATCCAGGACTAATTTCGACATCAGATCCGGAGGTTGGGACAACGCCGTCGCCAAAAACCTGGTGCCGCTCGGATTGCCAATCGCAAACTCGACCGTTCCCGTCAGGATGCCTTTCCAATTTCCGCCTGCCACTGTGAACCCGTTCAGATAATCGTTCAGGCTGCTTCGGGCGAACAGAGGACTCGGGTCCTGGATCACGATAGAACCATCGGCGGAAATCCCCGTCGCGACTACATAATGTCCTCCCGCAGCCACATTATTTAAGGAGAGCCCCAGGGAAAGGAGGACAGGCGTCCCCTGCGCTAACAGGTCGGCGATCCCCGGCAAAGACGGAGCAAGCGCCCGAACATCCACACCTCCAGTGAAATCCGCGGCCCGCCAGAGATTGACGATCTGCTCTCCCGAGTCGGAGATCGAAAGGTACCCGTCGCACAACGGGGGTCCATTCAGATTCGCGGCGCAATCGCTCAACAGGAACTGATTCAACGCGAGCGGATCTACAGTGCCGTTCGGAGCCGGTAACGCGCCGCGATTCTGGTGATACCGCAAAATTGACGCCGCGGCCGTCAACAAAGCGCCCTTCTGTCCAATCGTAGCCGAGCCCCGGCCCAGCGGAGTGTTGCCCGCCTCCGTCCACTGGGGAAAGCCCGAAAGGGTAGAAGCTGCCGATCGCGCATAAAAGGAGATAGGATTCTGCGCGATCGAAGGCGCATCCGCTGTCACTGCGGTGATCCCCACACTGGCAGGCAGACGAAGCCAGGTCTCGGCCTGTCCGGAAGCATCCGTAACCGCAGTCGAGACGGAGATCTGTGCTCCCGGCGAGGCCTGAAATACCACTGGCGCGCCCACCACCGGGTTGCCCGACGCATCCTTAAGAGCGATCCGCAACGACATTGGCAGCGTCGCTCCTGGCAGGCCCGTCTGATTGTCGCCCTGCACCATGGTGATGGCCACGCGATTATCCGCGAAACCCTTGATGGTCAGGGTGCCGTCCGCCGTGGAGGTCCCACGAGTATCCACCGCGTGAATCGCGACCGTCCCACTTTTGGCCGTCAAGGGGACGGGCATCACCCAACTGTATGCACCATTGACGCTCGTCACGAGGAAATCGGGCGCTCCTGACACTGAGACGCGGATTGTGCTGTTATCCGGAAATCCCGAAACCGCCAGCCGCGCCTGACCGCCCGCCGAGATCGAAGCGGGCGCCACAATCACCGAAGGCGTTTTCGCTGCTGGATGCTCTACCGCCGCAGCGTCGCCCACCGAATACGTGATGTTGCCGCCCTCAAAATTCTGCTGATGGAGGCCTGCTGTCACGAATTCGTCGCTGGTGGGCATACCATAATCGCCCGAGGCTCCGCCCAATGCGGAATATCGAGTCAAAACCAGGCCGCTGACGAAATACGACGACCCGGCGCGTGGTCCCCCCGTGGCACTGTAGATCGCGCCGCCTTGAAAGCTCTGCTGATTTCCGGAATTCGCACCGAATGTGGAAAAGGCGGTGGCATCCGCAACCGGAGGTCCGGCCACACCCGTTTCGTAGCCTAGCGATGCCCACTTCGTGAGAATTCCGCCGATTACCAGGCGGACCGGGCTGCCCGCCAGTGCCGCATTGTTGACGAACCGCTGGGTGCCTCCCGTGCTCGCGTCGCTGGCTGGATATCCCAAGGCGCCCGTCGGACCCCCGAGGGTCTGATACTGCGCCAGAATCGCACCAAACACGACGTACGCGGTGCCCGATTGGTCGGCCTGCGCCACCATATAAATGACCGGCGTCGACGGATCGCTCGAAGGGATCATCTGTACGTATCCGCTTCCCACGCGCACTGCTGCGGCGGGCACAGGAAGCATAATGGACAGCTTGTCCCGCGTAATCGCGTCCTGAAACGCCTGCTGCACCGAGACTGGCGCCCCTTGCCCCACCTGGCAACAGGGAGCATTTACCGTCAGATTCAACTTCGGGCTGGTGATGCCGCCGCTGGAAGCTGTCACACTGGCGGTTCCGCCGCCTACTGCCGTCAGCACCGCACTCTGCCCCGTGGCTTGGATCGAAATCACCTTGCCATTCGTCGTGCTCCAGGAGATTGCCCGGTCGGTCAGAGGAGATCCGTTGGAATCGCTCGGAACCGCTGTAACCGTGAGTGTCTGCCCCAGGCTCAGTGTCAAAGCCCCCCCAGCGGTTCCGGTCAGCGTGACGGCGACTACGGGCAATTGGACGGTGGGCCCTCCTGCCGACGTGTATTGCAGCGCGCCGCCTTCGAAGTTCTGCTTGTACACGCCCGACGCGGAAACCAGTTGGACCTCCCCGGTGGGCAACCCCAACTTGCCGGTTGGTCCGGCCTGCGCGACATACAAGTCGTAGAGAGGTTCCACGACTCCGAATGTCTTCCCTTTATTCACGCCTGAAGTGATGCTGTAGATCGCTCCCGAAGAGAATGCCTGTTGCGTGGCGGTGGTCGTGGTGGACGCCGTGACTGTTGTCTGCACATCCACCGGCCGTCCGGGTCCGCTCAAACCGCCCAGATTCGTCCACTCCGTGTAGAAGGCGCCCGCAATCGAAAAATTCTGTCCCGTGGACAAGGAGTTCGCGTAGGCAAACAGCGCGTATCCTTTATCGAAGAAATCGTATCCACAGCTATTGACGGGGTCGAACGGCGGGCAGATCAGTGAATCCGACAACGGATATCCAGCCGTGCCCGCACCCACCGAACTGTAATAGACATACAAGGGCGAGAAGAGTTGCACCACCGGAGTCGCCGTTCCATCAGGGGCAGGCGGCACTGTCGAACTGATCGTCGCCAACGCCAGTTTCACACCGGACGTTTTCGCCACATCCGAAAACTCCTGCACGTAGCCGGTGCTGCCCAGCGCCTTCACATTCCCCAGGGGCGGCAGCGAAACCAGCAGATCGAAGTTATTCCGGTAGAACGCCGTTACGAACGCCTGCACCAGATTGTTGGGCGCTCCCACGCCCACGTCCGTCAGGGTTCCCAGCGTGATGGCCGCCGTTCCCGTCACGCTGGTATTCGACACCAGTGTGGCTGTCACCGTAACTTTGACGCTGCCGGTGATCAGAGCAGGGGCGGTATACAACCCGTTCGCATCAATAGTGCCCGTTTGCGGGCTGATCGACCACAAGACGCCGCCCGAGCCGTTCTGTACCAGAGCACTGAACTGTTGTTGCTGGCCATTGCTCAGCGAAACCGTGGACGGGTTGACCGTGATCGTAGTGCCCGTCAAGGTGATGGTTGCGGTCGCGGACTTGGTCGTGTCCTCCACACTCGTCGCGGTGACGGTGATTTTCTGCGAGCCGGTGGCGGTCGCGGGCGCACTGTACAGGCCTGTGGCGTCGATCGATCCCACCAGCGGATTGAGGCTCCAGGTGACCCCCAAGGTCGAGTTCTGCGCGGTGGCTGTAAACTGCTGTGTCTGGCCGGCAGTCAGTGATGCCGCGGATGGGGAAACCGTGACCGTGATGGCGGCCTGCGCCTGCAGCGTCACGGTCGCGGTTCCGGTCACACCTGCATTGATGGTGCTGGTCGCGGTGACCGTGACCCGCTGGGCCGCCGTAAGCGTGGACGGCGCGGTGTAGAGGCCGCTGTTCGGATCGATATTGCCCACCTGCGGGCTGATGCTCCAGGTCACGCTGGGAAGCGTGCCGCTCACGGTCGCCGTGAATAGTTGCGTCTGATTCACCGAGAGCGTAACCGCCGAGGGGGCAACCTGAATGATGGGAGCCTGCAAGGTGACGGTTGCGGTTCCCGTGGAAACCGGGTCGAACGTGCTGGTGGCAATCACCGAGACCTTCTGCGCGACAGTAACCGAGGCGGGAGCGGTGTAGAATCCGCTGACCGGGTCGATGCTGCCGACCTGCGGATTGATGCTCCAACTGACGCCCGTCTGGCTGATCCCGGTAACGGTCGCCGAGAACTGCTGAGACTGTCCGGCGCCGAGCGTCACGGCAGTGGGTGTGACCAGCACGGTGACACTCACGGGGACCAGGGAGATCTGGACGGAAGCCGCAGCCGTCGGGTCGACTACGCTCGTCACCGTCGCGATCACGGTCTGGCGCGTGCTGATGAAATTCGGCGCCTTAAAGGTGTCGCTAGAGAGGCCGGTAGCGTCAGGCACGGTAGGGGTTCCCAACACGGCACCCGCAACGGTGGGACTGAACGTCCAGTTCACATTGAAGTTCGTGGTCCCGGTGACGCGCGCGGTGAGCGTACAGGTCTGGCCGCCCTGCAGAGCGGTGCAGCCCGACCCTTCTCCCAGTGAGACGAGCACCTGCCCGTGAAGTGCGCCGCTCGCTAAGCAGACGAGCAATGCGACCTGGACGATCGACTTACACATGGACCAGTAAGCACGCACCGGTTTCGGCCTTTGAAGACAAGCTCCATATTAATTGAATTGGGGGTTGGGG
>DATGIL010000085.1:0-4354 GCA_035295745.1 Bryobacteraceae bacterium
GCCGCCTCGAAATCACTGCGCCTCGGACCAGAGCGTACCTCTGTTCCGGTGAAGGGTGGGTACCAACTCCGCTCATACCTCATCAGAATACCCGATCCAACAGCTTGCCGAAACGTAGCGTATTTTATAACACAGTAGTACGAGGCGGCTGTTGGTAGCGCCCCAGATGCCTTTGACGCTGCCGCCCGCGCCGATGAAGAGCGCGGCGGACGCCAGAGCCACAAAGGCCATCAATAATGTGTATTCGATGAGATCCTGCCCCTGCTCATCGGCTAAGAAGTTCTGAATTGGTGTCAATTGAGTCGTCCCCATAGAGTTCAGTCTGCGAATTTGGAGTATAGCTTCGGCAGGCTGCAGCGCGAAAGACATCCGCGTTATAACGAAGCTCTGGCTAACCTTCGAATACGTTTGAGAAATCCACACAAATCAGGTATTGATATCAAAAATTAGATTTCCGATTGAATTCGATCGATGGTTCCCCTGATGATGTATCAAACCGAGTACTACTTCAGATAATTCCGCCATCCGCCGAAGTGGGTGATCTCGGTGGCGCCTTTGATGGCGTAAGGCTCGCAGATAAAGCACTTGACGATTTCGCCGGTATCGAGGGTGGCATTGCCGATGCCGAGCGGCGGCGGGACTTCGGCGACGAATCCGCCGAAGCGATCCTCCGGCACTGCCCACACTTCGACTTCGATGCCTTTGCCATCGAAGGCTTCGTCGCGCACGAGGCCGGGCTTGGGAGGCATCACGCGCTCGAGTGCGTATAGGCGATAACCGCGGGCGGTGCGGCATGTCTTCAGCAGGCGGGCTCCGCGTTCGGTGAGTTGTCGATTGAGCGGCTGCCCTTTGAGATGCGCGCCCACCACGGCTACGGCGATGCAGCCGGGCGGACAGGCTCCCATGTCGATGGCGGCGCCCGGCAGACGGGCCCAGGTGCGATGGTAGCGATCGGAGACCGCGAGCAGAGCCTCGTCAGAGAACGCGGGGCCGACGAGCGAAATACCGAATGGCAGGCCGTTGGCGCGGAACCCTGCGGGCACCGCGACGGCGGCGAGATCGAGCAGATTCACGAAGTTGGTGTAGTAGCCCAGATTGGTGTTCAGTTGGATGGGGTCGGCGGCCACAGCGGTGTGCGTGTAGATGGTGCCGGTGGTGGGCAGCATGAGGAGGTCCATCTGTTCCCACTGCGCTTCGGTGGCGCGACGCAAGGCTCGAAGGCGATACTCGGCTTCGAAGGCGTCAACTGCGGAGTAGCGCTTGGCGCCGAGGATGATCTCGAGGACGACGGGATCCATCTGGCCGCCGTGCTTGTCCATAAATTTGCGGAACTCGGCATAACGCTCGGCCACCCAGGGACCGGAATAGAGAAGCTGGGCGGTGTCACGGAAGGGCGAGAAATCGATCTCGACCTTGCAGCCGCCGGCGTGTTGCATCGCCTCGATGGCCTTCTGATAGAGGGCGGCGGCTTCGTCGTCGCCGAAGAACTGGAGGTGCTGCGGCGCGGGGACTCCGAAGCGAAAATCTCCGGCCGCCCAGGGAGCGGCCGATTGTCCGGCGGATGGTACGCGGGAGAAGGGATCGGCGGGATCGAAGCCGCGCGCGGATTCCCAGACGGTCCACGCATCGTGGCAGGTGTGGGCGAAGATCGAGGCGCAGTCCAGTGTGCGGCAGGCGGGGACGAGTCCCAGAGTGCTGAGGATGCCGCGGGAGGGTTTCAATCCGACGAGATTATTGAAGGCCGCGGGGACGCGTCCGGAGCCTGCGGTATCGCTGCCCAAGGAGAAGCTCACCAGGTTTTGCGCTACAGCGACGGCCGAGCCGGAACTCGATCCTCCCGAGATGTGGTGTTGGCTGAAGACGCTGGAGCATGCCCCATGAGGTGTGCGGGTGCCTACCAGTCCGGTGGCAAATTGGTCCATGTTGGTCTTGCCAATGGGAATGGCGCCGGCGTCGACCAACAACTGCACGACGGTGGCCGAGCGGGCGGGCTGATAGGCATAAGCTGGGCATCCGGCGGTAGTGGAGAGTCCGGCCAGATCGAAGTTGTCCTTGATGGCGAAGGGAATGCCGTAGAGCGGGCGTGCAGCGGCGAGCGGATCGTTTTCGAGTTCGCGGGCCTGCGCCATGGCGTGCTTCCGAGGCACGAGCGAAATCCAAACCGGAGCCAGCGAGCCGGCGCCAATTCGATCGTAGACGGACGCGACGACGTCGGTGGGCTTGGCGACGCGCGATTGATAGAGCGAACGGAGCGATGCCAGGTCGAGGGGAAGCGACGATGTCATGTTCTGACCTCCTGGCGCAGGGTGACCAGTTGCTGGCCAGCCATGACGAGCGCGCCTGGAATGCAGTTGAGGCGTTCCACGGTACCGGCGGCAGGAGATGCCACGGCGATCTCCATCTTCATGGCCTCCAGGACGAGGAGTTTCTGTCCGGCCTCCACGCGCTGGCCGGTTTCCACGGCGATGTTCCAGACGCTGGCGGTGACAGGCGAGCAGACGGGGCGGCAGCCTTCGGGTACGGAATCCTCCAGGGGAGGAGCGATGAATTCGTCGGCAGGTTGGATAGGGCTGTTGGCGCCGGCGCGTGCCCAGCGCTCGCACTCCGCGTCGAATGCTTCCTGCTGGCGGCGCTTGAAGGCGGCGGACTCGGTGGCGGTGGCGGCCAGGAAGGCGTGGTAGTCCTTCAGGCGAAAATCCTGCTGCTCGATGCGGAGCGGGTAGCGGCCGTGGGGAAAGCTGTCGCGGATCTCCAGAAGTTCGGTGGCCGAGACCGGCTCGAAGCGGATCTGGTCGAAGAAGCGCAAGAGCCACGGCGTGCCGGGTTCGAATTCGCGGGTGGAGCGCCAGGTATTCCACATCTGCACGGTGCGGCCCACGAACTGATAGCCGCCGGGGCCCTCCATGCCGTAGACACAGAGGTAGGCGCCGCCGATGCCGACGGCATTTTCGGGCGTCCAGGTGCGCGCGGGATTGTACTTGGTGGTGACCATGCGGTGGCGCGGGTCGATGGGGGTAGCGACGGGAGCACCGAGGTAGACGTCGCCGAGACCAAGGACAAGGTAATTGGCGTCGAAGACGATGCGGCGGACCTCGTCTAGGGAGTCGAGGCCGTTGATGCGGCGGATGAATTCGATATTGCTGGGACACCAGGGCGCGTCGGGCCGCACGCCCTGCATGTACTTGCGAATGGCCAACTGGGTGGCGGGGTCGTCCCACGAGAGGGGCAGATGGACGACGCGCGAGGGCACGACGATATCGTCAAGATCGGGAATGCGCTGCTCGCAAGCGTCGAGCGCCTCGATGAGGGCTTCGCGCGAGAGGAAACGCGCATCGTAATGGATGTGCAGAGAGCGCACGCCGGGGGTGATGTCGAGAATGCCGCGGAGTTGTGCGCCGCGGAGTTGGCTTTCGAGCGCATGCACGCGGATGCGGAGATTCAGGTCGAGCACGTTGGGTCCGTATTCGACGAGCAGGTAGCGGTCGCCATCGGCGCGGCAGACAGGTGCGGTGCGCAAGATGGGATCTTCGCGGACGGGCGCTGCGGGCAAAGTTGGAGGATCGCCCTGGAGTGTATCGATGAAACGATCGAGCGCGTCTTCCATGGCACGCGCCTGGGCGAGGGAAATGGCGCGGAAGCGTACCAGGTCGCCGGGCTTGAGCTGGCCGGTTTTCCAGAGCTCCGCCTGGACAATGGTCGCGGGGCAAACGAATCCGCCGAGGCTGGGGCCATCGGGGCCGAGGATGACTGGCATGTCGCCGGTGAAGTCGATGGTGCCGATGGCGTAGGCGTTGTCGTGGATGTTGGAGGGATGGAGGCCGGCTTCGCCGCCATCCTTGCGAGCCCAAACGGGCTTGGGTCCGATGAGACGGACGCCGGTACGATCGGAATTGTGGTGGACTTTCCAGGAGGTGGAGAAGAAGGTCTCGATATCTTCGGGAGTGAAGAAATCGGGAGCGCCGTGAGGGCCATAGAGGACTCCAATTTCCCAGACGGGTGCGGAGTCAGTGGACGCGCGAAAAGCGTCGAGATGAGTCTCGACGCGGCAAACAGGAGTGTTTGCGCCACATCGGCCAGAAGGGTCAAATAGGTCAGAAGGAGGCAGGCCAGACAGGGGCGGGCCAGAGGGAGGTAGGTCAGGCAGAGGCGGGCCAGCAAGAGGCAGGCCAGAAAGAGGCGGGCCAGAAGGAGGTAGGTCAGAAGGAGGTAGGTCAGAAGGAGGCGGGCCAGACAGAGGCGGGCCAGATAGGGGCGGGCCAGACAGGGGCAGGCCAGAAAGAGGCGGGTCAGGCAGAGGCGGGCCAGAAAGAGGCGGGCCAGGCAGAGGCGGGCCAGAAAGAGGCGGGCCAGAAAG
>DATGIL010000086.1:0-14844 GCA_035295745.1 Bryobacteraceae bacterium
ACACGATCCGCAATCGAACACGATCCGCGACCGAACACGATCCTCGATCGACACGATCCGCGACCGCAACCACGATCCTCGATCGACACCGATCCGCGACCGACACGATCCGCGACCGACACGATCCGCGACCGCACCACGATCCTCGATCGACACGAGCCGCGACCGTAAGGGAGCGTCACGCATCTCACATCGGCATACCGAGTGCTCTAACCACACCGGGGGGAATTTAAGAAATGCTCCACTGGTCACTGGTATTTCTGGTAATCGCACTCATCGCGGCGGTATTAGGCTTCGGCGGAATCGCCGGCGCCGCTGCGGGAATTGCCAAACTTCTGTTCTTCATCTTCCTGGTGATTTGGTTGGTGGCCTTCATCGCCGGCCGCCGATCGATATGACCCGGGAGAGCTGACCAATCGGTAACCCGCCCGGCAGCGCTCCCTATGAGAGTGCTCCGGGCGGTCCTTCTTTTTCCGGGACGCTTTTACTCCCTCCGGAGCGGCCAGAGGGTTGCGGCCGCTCCTTTTTTCGCTCCTCCCTCTCCAAGAAACTTCACAAGAGAGGCCCGGAACCTCTGCCCTATAATGGGGATATGAAGTTCTCCGCACTCGCGGTCGCCGCGTTGCTTCCCTGTCTGGCTGCATCCCTGGGAGACCTCGAAAAAGCTAAGTCATTTGGGAACCCCTCCGCTCCTGTACGTATCGACGTTTTCAGCGATTTTCAGTGTCCCGCATGCAAGGTGTTTCACGAAACCCTTTTGCCGGTGTTGATCCGCGATTATGTCGGCCAAGGCAAGGTCTACATCGTTTCGCGCGAGTTTCCGCTGAATATGCATCCCTATTCCCGCGAAGCAGCCGGTTATGCGGTAGCGGCCACACAGGTCGGCAAGTATCAGCAGGTCGCCGACACCCTCTTCCACTCGCAGTCTGTCTGGGGCACGAATGGCAAGGTCTGGGACACCGTGGCCAGCGTGCTCAATCCCACCGAACAAAAGAAAGTGCAGTCTTTGGCCAAAGACCCTTCCGTCCTCGCACAGATCCAGCAGGACGTAGACTACGGGAATTCCCTCAAAATCAACCAGACCCCCACGATCTACATCAGCAAGGGGCAGAAACGCTATCCGTACGCCGGTCCCGACTTGGGGAACTATCCATTTCTTCGAGCTTTGATCGATGACCTCATCACCCGCTAAGATCCTGCGTGTGGCGCTTCGCCTCGTCTTAGGCGTGGTGTTCGTGTACGCCGCCTGGGTGAAACTTTTCGGCCCTCACCTGAGCTGGCCCCTCCGAATGGAACCATGGGAGCTGTTTGCGCTCGCCATCAGTTCCTATGACATTCTGCCCCTGAAAGCAGTGGAACTCGTCGCCCGCACCTTGCCATGGTTCGAGCTCGCCATCGGAGTGATGCTCCTCGCCGGTTGGGGTTTGCGAGTCTCCGCGACGGCCACCGCAGCGCTACTCTTGGTCTTTTTCGGCCTGATGGTGCGAGCCTTCACGCAGGGCAAGGAGATCAGTTGCGGTTGTTTCGGACCAGGCGAGATCATCTCCGCATGGACGCTTCTCCGCGATGGCAGTATGCTCGCGGGCGCGCTCCTGCTCACCTGGATGGCTTTCCAGAAGCGCCGGATGATGGTGTGAGCGTCCTCGATCGCGAACTCGCCTATCACGAGAAGCTCTATTCCGGTTTCGCCCAATCGCATTTTGCACGTCCCGCGGTCCGCGCTCTGCGCCGGCACATGGTGGCCAGAATCCTGGCGATGACGTGCGCCGATTCCCGGTCGCGAGTGCTGAGTCTGGGATGCGGTATCGGCGATACCGAGCTGTTGCTGGCTCACCACGTCAAAGAAGTCGTAGGCGTCGACCTCTCCCCCTCAGCCGTGAGGCAGGCCCGCGCCGACGCATCCCGATTGGGAATTGCCAATGCGCACTTCGAGCAAGGCAGCAGCGCGTCTGGCCGCTTCGAGGCCGTAATTGCGATCTTCTTCCTGCATCACCTTGCCGATGACGCGCTCGCCGGGCTGCCTGACACTCTCAGGGGCATGCTGGCCGAGGCCGGCGTCTTCTACTCGTTGGATCCGAGCTGTCGCCGTGCGTCCGGCGCCGTCGGCCGTCTGCTCATCCCGCGCCTGATGAAGCGATATCAGAGTCCTGACGAGCGGGAACTGGAGCCCGAAGCCACGGCAGCTCTGTTCCGCGGTGCCGGCTACGACGCACGCACGGAGATGTACGACTTCGGCTCGTCTCCCATGGCCGGCCTGTTTCCGGGGTGGCGCGCGGGCTACCGATTTACCCGCGCCCTCGATAACGGCCTGCTGCGCGCCCGCTTCTTTCGCCGCTTTGGCAGCAATTTCGAAGTCATCGCCCGGCTGCCTTGATCGATTCGACAATCAATTCGACTCGGCGGCCACCTCTTCTACCGGCCCGAATTTCTTCAACAGCTCGCGAATCCGCGCGCCGTCGCCCACCGCGATGATCTGCACGTTGTCGTACGGCACGTACTTCTTCGCGACGCGCGTCACGTCTTCGGCCGTCACCGCCATGATCTTGTCCGTATAAGTATCCCAGTAGTCCTCGGGCAATCCGAACTCCCGCTGCTGCAACCATCGCGACAACACGCCTGCCGGATTCTCCAGCCCCAGGGCGAAACTCGCCACCAGTGTGCGCTTGGCGCCGTCCAGTTCATCCTTCGGCACCGTGACGTCACGAATCTCGTGGAATTCCTTCAACAGGTCCGCCAGCGCCGCCTCCGTGACTTCCGTCCGCACCGACATCGACGAGCTGAAATGCTGCGTGTACCGCGATGCCGCGAAGCTCGAACTCACCCCGTACGTGTAGCCCTTCTCTTCTCGAATGATGCGGAACAGGCGCGCCGCCGGTCCCGACCCGAGCACCTGATTCATCACCAGGCAGGCAATATAGTCAGGACTGTTGCGGTCGATCGCGCGATTGGCCAGTACCAGATCGGTCTGCACAGAGCCCGGACGCGAAATCAGCCATACCTTCTTCTCCGCGATCGGAGCCGCAACGGGGAAAGTGACAGGTTCGACCGGTCCGCCCTTCCATCCGCCAAGCGCCTTCTCGAGTTTCGCCACCGCCTCGCGCGGATTGATATCGCCCACGATTCCGGCCAGATCGCCCGAAGGCACGTAGTAGCGCTTGTAATGCTCCATCAGATTCTCGCGCGTGATCTTGTCCAACGACGCCACCGTGAGGCGCGAATGGCGGGCATCGCTCGGATACAGCACGTTCATCAACTCCTCGTTCGATAACGACGCCGGCGAGGTGCGCGCTTGCGCCAGTGTGCTTCTCTGCCGCGACCGCCAGCGCTCGAACTCATCGGCAGGGAACGCTGGATGCAGCAGGATATCCGTGAGGACCGCGAGCGCCGCATCGAAGTTCTCGGTTAGTGAGCTGACCGAGATCGTAGCGGTACCGCCTGCGCCGCCGGCATTGCCGCCGCGTCCCCCGCCTCCTCCGCCTCCCGCGGTAATCGAGATCGTGGCGCCGATGTCGCCCAGTGCCTCGGAAATCTGACGCGCGTTCCGGGTGGTCGTCCCCAGCATCATCAACGCCGCCGTAGCCTCAGCCACGCCGGTCAGTCCCTCGGGGTCGCGCAGGTGCGACGACGGAATCGAGATGTTGAGCGCGATGGTAGGCGCGCGGTGGCTCTCCAGAATCACCAGCTTGATCCCATTCGATAGCTGACGCTCCACGGGACGCGGCAGCTTAACCTTCAGAACCTCGTTCGAGACCGGAGCGCGGTTCAGACGGACCATGCCGCGGAAGCCGGCGTCCGGCTCCTGCGCCCAAAGGCCAGTGGCGAACACGATGCAGAAAACGATGGGCATTCTCATGGCTCGATCCTTAGTTCTCCTGCCCGCCGCGCCGCCCTCCGGGGCGACCGGTGGCTCCGGGTTGTGTGATCAGGACGACGCGATTCGCCATCAGCAGATCGGCACGGGCGGCCTTCTGAATATCGGCCGCGGTCACGCCGAGCTGCGCGTCGAGTTCGCTGTTGACGCGGTTGGGATCGTTGAAGACGGCCGCCGCATCGGCCAGCGCCTGTGCACGGCTCAGTGCCGTCAGACGATTCTCGGCACTGCGGCGCAGCGCGATCCGCACCCGTCCCAATTCCTTGGGAGTGACAGGCTCGGAGTGCAGTTTGGCGATCTCCTCGGAGATCAGTGCCTCCACCTCTTCGGCAGTCTTGCCAGGGCGCACGGTCGCCGAGATGTGGAGCGTGCCCGGGCCCGCGCGCCGGTCGGTGGAGCAACTCACTTGCGAGGCCACTTCCTTCTCCACCACCAGTTTTTGGTACAGGCGCGAATTGTTTCCTCCGCCGCCACCGCCGCGTCCCCCGAATCCACCACCGCCTCCACCCAGAATCGAAGCCGCGATTGACAGGGCGCGCGCATCCGGCTGGCCCGACGCGGGAATGCGATACGCTATGTCCACACGAGTCAGCCGCGCCAGTGGGTCAACGTACGTGGCCCGCCGCTCGGCAGTCTTGGCCGGCTCCGCGAGGTCCACCGGCTTCGGCGGATCCTGGCGAGGGATGCTGCCGAAATACTTCTTCACCTTGGCGAGAGTCTCTTTGGTATCGAGATCGCCCACCAGCGCCAGCACGGCGTTATTGGGAGCGTAATAAGTCTTGAAGAACTGCTTGACGTCGTCCACCGAGGCGGCGTCGAGATCCTCCATGGAACCGACCACGGGATGGTGGTAGGCGAAGTTGTCGTAGACCAGTTCCTCGAGCTTCTCGGACGTCTGCCCGTACGCCTGATTGTCGTTGCGCAGACGGCGCTCCTCTTTGACGGCCTGCCGCTGATTCTCCAGGTTGTCCTGCGTGATCACCAGGCCGTGCATCCGATCGGCCTCGAGATATAGACCGAGATCGAGCTGGTTCTTCGGCAAAGTCTCGTAATAGGACGTGCGGTCGGTGTTGGTGGTGCCGTTCGAATTGCCGCCGTTGGTGTAGATGAGGAAGTCCAGTTCACCGACGCCGACGTTTTCCGAACCCTTGAACATCATGTGTTCGAAAAGATGGGCGAATCCGGTGCGTCCCTTGCGCTCGTCTTTGGACCCGACCTTATAGCTGACGCAGATCGCGTAAACCGGAGCGTAGTGGTCTTCAGAAATAATCACGCGAAGGCCGTTGTCGAGGTATGTATCGGTGAATTTGACCTTGGGGATGGTGGACGGCGCTTGTTGCGCCAGCGCCCAAACGGCGGCCATTGCGGCCGCGGCAAGGGCCAGAGCGATGCGTTTCACGGGACCTCCTGGATCGATTCATTGTAATGGATTATGCAGCTGCGACCATTCTCCTCGCAGCGATGGAATACGCACTACAACACCGAGAATCACAAAACCTGCACTTTTTCAGCAGAACCTGCATCTGCCGCAGACCGCTTCGATGTCCTTCCAGACCCCGTAAAACGGACGCGCCGGCTGCGTTTTCTCGAAATACCCTTTGCATGCACAATCGCCGCCCTTTCCCAGGCCAGACCGCTGAGGTGGTGCCCCCCGTGCACTAACTAAGCAGTCGCAATGGATGTCTTGCGACAAGAGAAGGCAACGAAGATGAGATTAATAATCGTGGCCGGACTGGCCCTCACAACGTCGTTATGGGCAATCGATAAAGAGCCTGCCAACCGCTTAGGCGAGGCGGCCTCGGTGTTTTCCGAAATCATGGCGACTCCCGACAAGGGGATTCCGCAGGATCTGCTCGAAAAGGCGCACTGCATCGTCATTGTGCCAGACCTCAAGACAGGAGCTTTCATCGTCGGCGGTAAGTATGGGAAGGGATATCTCTCCTGCCGCGGCGAGAACGGTTCTGGCTGGTCGGCGCCCGCTACCGTTCGCATCGAAGGCGGCAGCGTCGGCTTTCAGATTGGCGGATCTTCGACGGACCTGATCATGCTGGTCATGACGGAACGCGGTGCGGATAAACTGCTTTCCAGCAAGTTTACTCTGGGCGCCGAAGTTTCCGCCGCGGCGGGTCCCGTGGGACGGACCATCACGGCTCAAACCGACGCTCAAATGCACGCGGAGATTCTCTCCTGGTCGCGCTCCCAGGGCCTGTTTGCCGGTCTCGCCCTGGAAGGGGCCACCTTGCGGCAGGATCTGGATGACAACGCGACCCTCTACGGCTCGAAACTGGAGAATCGGGATATCGTGACCAGCGGGAGGCCTGCGCCCGCCGCAGCCGGTCCCCTGATGGTCCTCTTGAACAAATACTCGGCGCGAGAGCGCTGAGAGGCCCTGGAAGAAATCACTTAAAGGACACAATGAAGATTATCGGTACTTTTTTGACGGTATGTGGACTCATGGCGGCTCAGGCGCCGCCGGCTCCGAACCTGGTTCAGCAGCCAACCGAGAACGCAGCCCGGATGGCCGCGGGGGAAATGCCCCTCTATCGCGTCACCGTGACCCAGCGCACTGCAAAGGCCATCAATTACCGGCACCGCAGCGGCGCAACCAAGATCGATTTCCGCGGAACTGACCTCATGCCAATTGCTCGTGGTGAGGCCAAAGTGGAGAGCAAGCAGGGCTACATCGAGATCGAAGTGGAATTCGACGGTTTACAGCCCGCGACGAAACAGGGATCCGAATACCTGACCTATGTTCTCTGGGCCATCACCCCTGAAGGCCGAACCGCCAACCTGGGCGAGATTCTTCTCAATGGCACCAGGAGCAAGCTCGACGTAACCACTGAGTTTCAGGTGTTTGGCTTGGTCGTCACCGCGGAACCGTACTATGCGGTCACTCGTCCAAGCGATCTGATTGTTATGGAAAACGTGGTACGGCCGGATACCAAGGGAAAGATCGAGGAAATCGATGCCAAATACGAGCTCCTGCAGCGCGGTCAATATCAGCGCCTGTCGAATCCCTTGGCGCTGAAACTCGATCAGAAGCTGCCGCTGGAACTCTACGAAGCGCGCAACGCCGTTCAGATCGCGCGCGCCGTGGGTGCCGAGCGTTTTGCCACGGAGACTTTTCAGAAGGCTCAGAAAAGCCTCTCTGAAGCCGAATCCGACCAGGATCGCAAGGCAGGCAGGAAGCCCGTAGCCATGAGCGCCCGAGAAGCGGTGCAGATGGCCGAAGATTCGCGAGCCATCGCAGTCAAACGCCAGGAAGAAGAGGCTCTGAGCGCCGAGCGGCAACAGTCCGTCGGTCGCGAAATGCGTGCTGAGAGCGGTCGCGCTGCCGCGGAATCCGAAACCGATCGGGTCACCCGCGACGCCGAGCAGGCGCGAATCCGGGCACAAGCCGAGTCTGATCGCTTGAACCGCGAAAAGGATGCGCAAAACGCGTTCTCTCTCGCCGAAGCCGATCGCCTCAGACGCACCAATGACTCCCGCATGGCTGTTGCCACGGCAGAAGTGGATCGCCTGAAGGCCGAAAACGATACGCGCATGGCGGCTGCCGCGACTGAGGCGAATCAGTTGAAAGTGGAGAACGATGCTCGTGCGGCCAATGCCGCCACTGAAGCGGAGCGTTTGAAAGCGGTAAACGATACCCGCATGGCCACCGCCGCCACTGAGGCCGAACGCCTGAAAATGGAGAACGACGCTCGCGCGGCCACTGCCGCCTCTGAGGCCGAACGCCTGAAGCACGAAAATGACGCGCAGCGCGCGGCTAGTCAGGCCGATCTCGATCGCGCCTCAAAGGACAAGGTACAGGCCGAAACCGAGAAGACCGAACTGCGGGCCCTCCTGCTGAAGCAGTTCAACGCCGTTCTGGAAACCCGCGACACGGCTCGCGGCTTGATCGTGAACATGTCCGATGTCCTCTTCGACACTGGAAAATTCACCTTGCGGCCGCTCGCTCGCGAGAAGTTGGCGAAAGTGGCAGGGATCGTCTCAGGGCATCCCGGTCTGAGGCTGGACGTAGAAGGTCACACCGACAGTGTCGGCGGCGATGACTACAACCAGCAGCTCTCGGAACAGCGAGGCGCTTCCGTGCGCGACTACCTGACGCAGGAGGGAATGGCCTCGAATTCCGTCACGGCGAAAGGCTTCGGCAAAACTCAGCCGGTGGCATCGAATGACACCGCCGAGGGCCGTCAGCTCAATCGTCGAGTGGAACTGGTGATTTCCGGCGACATAATTGGCACGGATATCGGCGGACCGCCCGCAGTGAAGTAATCGCGAACCAAATCCGGGGGCCGGCACGCCGCTTGCGGCCCCCGCCCCCGCATCGCTGAGCGGCGTCGTTGGAGGCGTTCCATGATGATTAACGCTTGGATCATTGTCGCGGTTTTTGTCGTCATCTACTTGCTGTCGTCCATCAAAATCCTCAGGGAGTATGAACGTGGCGTTGTGTTTCGGCTCGGCCGCGTCCTGCCCCAAGCCAAAGGCCCCGGCATCGTCTTGGTCTTTGCGCCGATTGATCGCCTGGTGCGCATGTCACTGCGCATCGAGGCGCTGGAAGTGCCCGCTCAGGATGTGGTCACGCGCGATAACGTCACGGTGAAGGTGAACGCCGTGATCTTTTTCCGTGTGATCGATCCGCGTTTGGCGGTGCTCGAGGTTTCGAATTTTCTCTACGCCACTTCGCAACTGGCCCAGACCACGCTGCGCAGTGTTTTGGGGGAAGCGGAACTCGATGAGCTATTGAGCCAGCGGGGCAAATTGAATCTGCGCCTGCAGTCTATCCTCGACCAACACACTGCATCGTGGGGCATGAAGGTCACCCTGGTGGAGGTGAAGCAGGTAGAGTTGGCGGAGCAGATGATCCGCGCCATCGCCCGTCAGGCCGAGGCCGAACGCGAGCGCCGCGCCAAGGTCATCCACGCCGAGGGCGAGTATCTGGCTGCGGAAAAACTGGCCATGGCCGCGGCGGTCATCCAGCAGCAGCCCGCCGCAATCCAGTTGCGTTATCTGCAAACCCTGGTGGAAATCGGTGCCGAGCACAACACCACCATCGTCTTTCCCCTGCCGATCGACCTGATCACTTCCATCACCCAGGTGCTGAATGGCTCGAAGGAGATCGCAGCCCCGATCGTCCAGGATCGCACACCAGTGGCGGGAACTCTCAACGGTAAGTAACGTTGGGTGTAATGATCCCAAAGGCAGCTGCAGAGGTTTTATGGAAGAACAAAAATTGGCTCCGGCGCGCCGGGTATGGGCTTCGTATGGCCTTGTGCTTCTCATTGTGTTGTCTGCCCTTGTTGTAGTCGCGATTCAGGATGCCCGGCTAGCGAAGGCCGCCGCGCACCCGAAACCGAAATAGGAGTTTTTTCGGTGGTCAGAGCAATGCAAGTTGAGGAACGCGAGGGTCGAGTGCACAGGGCGTCTCCACGATGGTGCAAAAACACTCGCGACCACGGTATGGGGTTCGCTTATGACGGCGTCTCGCGGGCTACGGCAAGCGGACTTGCAATTGTCGCGGATCGCTGGCGAGCGCCTTCAGGCCAAACGTCTGGCACAGTCCATCAAATTCGTCTTCCCGGAAGCCGCCGAACCTGCCATCGATCGGCAGCGCTAGGGCGTAGAACGCTTCGCGGCCGGGATCGTAGATGTACAGACAGCCCGACTCCGGGTCCCCCGGAACCATCAACATCAACAGTGCGCCGGTAGAGAAGTCGAGTCGATGAGCGATTCTTGCCTCTGCCCGCTTTGCGAATCCTACGATGGCTCGATCCCGGTCGAGTTGATCCAATCCAAAATCCTGTAACCGCAGGACAGCATCGATTTTTACTACTTCCATTAGGACATCGTTCCTTTCGTGATCCGTGGCACGGACAGCGGGTCCGGTAAATCTGTGCAATCGGCGGGCCGATTCCTGGCACCAATGAACACTAGGCGACTGCCTAGTAGACCTGATGCCCCTGACGAGACGACGATTACAAGAAGGGTTGAATGTCTGCGTTCCTGGGATCGCCGGATACTTGGAGAAAGTGCATGCACACGATCGGTCCGTTCAGGATAGCGCAACGCAACCCCGGGTGTCTTTGTTGGCCGCCGAAGGAGAATATTCAAAATGTCGCGAATTTTGCGTGAGGTTCTTCCTGAGAACGCATCGCCCGAAGAGTCGGTCCATCCGATGATGGTCTATATGTGCGAATGCGGAGCGAAGTGGACCCACTCTCACCAATCGATCTGGGACTGTCGTTGCGGCAGGCAATTGGTGAAGAGAAATGGCATCATCCACGTCGCTCTTCGCCAAATGCGGGCGCAAGCGGCAAGAGCGCCCCAACTCGTCCGCGCCGTGGCCGCCGCCGACGAGAGCCTGTGATCTGAACTCTGTGGCGCAAACACTCCTGTTTGCCGTCTCGACACTCTTGTCGAGACTTTTCGGGTGTCCACAAAGTCTAGGGCATCACGAGACCTGTGATCTGAACTCTGTGGCGCAAACACTCCTGTTTGCCGTCTCGACACTCTTGTCGAGACTTTTCGGGTGTCCACAAAGTCTAGGGCATCACGAGAGCCTGTGATCTGAACTGTGTGGCGCAAACACTCCTGTTTGCCGTCTCGACACTTTTGTCGAGACTTTTCGGGTGTCCACAAAGTCTGCGGCACGAAGGGTTGCCGACGTTGAAAGGCGGTCGAAGTTGGTAAATCTCTACCGGAACTCTCGGGACTTGGAGCACTGGTTCGTGCGTATACCCGGGACCGGCTGGGCGCGCTTCCCAGCCAAGCCTGACGGCTGGGCCGAACATGCGATCGTCACTTTACCCGCCCAGCAGTACCTGAATCGAGTGCCACTATGGCTTGCCTTCAACACGGGTCTCTTGGAGTGGATCCAAGAGCTCAACTTGGAACCCGCCGCGTGATTCGCATCGAACCTATTCGCCCGAAGTGATGCCGTGCCGGATGGCGTATGCCGTCAGGGCAGCGTCGGTGTGGATCCCCAGCTTCTCGGTGATCTTCTGCTTGTGGAATTCCACCGTCTTCACCGACACGCCGAGAATTTGTGCGATCTCTTTGCGCACCCGTCCCTCCGCCAACAATTGGAGCACCTCGCGCTGCCTGGCGGTCAGATCGGCGGAGAGCGCCGTTCGCTGCAAGAAGGCCGGGACCTGGGAGCCGAGGTGTGCCTGAATCATCGAACTAAGGTAGCGCCGTCCACTGTCGACCTCGTGCAGCGCCGTGATCAGTTCCGTCGCCGCCGATTGCTTCAAGACGTATCCCGATACCCCCGCCTCGAAAGCCGCGGTCACAAAACTCAGGTCCGCGTGCATGGTGAGGATGATCACCTTCGCGTCGGGGTCGGATTCCATCAGTCGCCGCGCGGCCTCGATGCCGTTCAAGCCGGGCATAGAGATGTCGAGGACGATGAGGTTGGGACGATGTTTCTCGGCCGCTTCCAAAACCGCCCTCCCGTCGCTGGCCGTCGCCACCACGTCGAATTCCGCTCCCAACAGAGCTTTCAGCCCTTCGAGCAGGATGGTATGGTCGTCGGCAAGCAACAGCCGTGGCTTGTTCATGGGGTGCTCGATTCCGCTGCGGTCGCGGGCAGGCCGGATTCGAGAGGAATCCGGATCTCGATGCGGGTGCCGTCGCCGGGCTTTGGCAAGATCGAAAACGTCCCACCCAGGTGCCGTACCCGTTCCTCCATGCTGATCAAGCCGAGACCCTTCCCTTTCGTACGGTCCAGGTCAAATCCCCGCCCGTCATCGCGAATGGCGACATGCAAAGCAGCGTCACGGCCGGAGATCGATACCGTGGCGCGCGTAGCTCCAGCATGCTTGACGACGTTCCCGAGAGCTTCCTGGACCACGCGATACACGCACAGCGCCACCCCGCTGGGGATTGTCTCGGGCAGTGTTCGCGCCCTGAACCGCACCGTGAATTGCCGCAAATTGGAAAGCTCTTCGCAGTACGCGCGCAGGGCGTCCGCGAGTCCGAGATGCGTCAATGCGAAGGGGTGCAGGTTGTGAGCAGTGCGGCGCAGATCTTCCGAGACCGTCTCCATCTGCTTCTGTAAGCCCGCCAGTCTGCGTTGTAGCTCTTCCGGCGAGATTCCCTGGTCCCGATGCAACACCTCCATTTGCATCGCCACCGCCGCCAGGTTCTGGCTGATGTCATCATGCAGTTCCTGCGAGATGCGCCGCCGTTCCTCCTCCTGGCCCTCCACCAGCCCGGCTGTCAATGCCCGCAATTCCCCCTGGCTCTGCCGCAGGATCTTGCTTTGTTGCAGTGCCTCCTCAGCCAGCCTCGCCTCGGTGACATCCACGCCGACCCAGACCAGGTGCCTGGTCGCGTCCTGAGCTTCTGTAACCATCGTCGTGGACCACGAGATCAAATGCCGCTCGCCGCTTCGGTCCATCCAGTGATTCTCGTGTTCCTGCGCAGCGGAACTCTCGGCGAGATCCTGGTACACCTGTTTGACGGCCCCGATTTCCTCGTGTGGCACGAGCACGTCCCAAACGCGTCTTCCTACTACTTCTTCTAAGGAGTACTCGCTGAGCCGGCGGCAGGCGAGGTTGAAGCGTGCGATGCGCCCTTCCAGGTCAGTGACCATCACCAGGGCCGCCGCCGACTCCAGCACCGCCGCCGTAAAAGTCTGCTCCCGCTGCAATTCCAGATGGATTCGCTTGGCTTCATCAATATCGAAAAATGTCACGACCGCGCCGTCGATCCGATTGTCCATTGTGCGGTACGGCCGGATCCGCATGGAATACCAGCGGCCTTCCAAGTCCTGCACTTCCCGCGCGCGCACGTTCATGGTATCGACAACTTCCGCCATCAGGCTCGTCAGGTCCGGCACATCAATGTTCGGCCGCACATGACCGATGGGACGCCCCACGTCCCCAGGCAGCAAATTCAGTAGCTTTTCGGCCTGCGGTGTGAAACGCCGGATTCTCCAGTCGCCGCCTAACATCAGCATCGGAATGTTCACGCTGCTCAGCAGGTTGGTGAGATCGTCGTTGAGCTGCCCTAGTTCTGAGTTACGATTCTGCAGCTGCTCGTTGACGGTCACCAGTTCTTCATTCGTCGACTGCAATTCCTCTTTGGCGGTCTCCAGTTCTTCGTTGGTCGATTGCAGTTCCTCGTTGCTGGAAAGGGCTTCCTCGTTGGCGGACTTCAGCTCCTCGTTGACCGCTTCTTGCTCCTGGATGATCGACTGGAGGTTCTCTCTGGTGGTCTGCAATTCTACCCGCAGTTGGGCGTCCTCCGGCACGCGCCTTCCGCCAGCCCGCGTCCGGCCTGTGGTCTCCGGACCGGCCGGTTCGTGCACCGGCGTTTCCCGGAACAAAACCAGAAAGAAACGCTCGCTCAAATCGCCATGGATCGGAATCACCTCCAGGCATACATCCCAGAGACGGCCCTCGCGATGGACCCGGATCCCTTCCTTGCGAACCGTAATCTCCAGTTTCTTTGCTCGATGAATCGCCGAGCGCAGTTCCGCCGCGAATTCCGGTCGAACCATCCGGAGCAGGCCGAGGCTCGCTTCGCCCGGCGGCGGCGAAAGGTACGGGCTGGTTTGCCCGCGGAAGTGGAGAATCTGCAAATTCTCATTGATGATGAGTCCTGCCGGCGCGTATTGGCTCAGGACAATTCGGTCCGCTTCCCGTTGCACATCGAACCGCGCCTGCGTCGCCGCTTTCACGGCGCCCGCTTCCACCGTTTTCTCGTACCCCGCAGCGATCGACAATCCAGAAGCGCGGCCGGGTTCCCCAGGCCTCTTCGCGCAGATCTTGTGCTCGCGATCGATCACCGTGAACAAGTCTGTGAAGCTGCTGATCGATTCCGACTTTCCCAGCATCAGGAATCCGCCAGGCTTCAGAGCGTAATGGAAGATCGCCAGGACTTTCTTGTGCAGGACCGGCCCCATGTAGATGAGCACGTTTCGGCAACTGATGAGGTCCAGCCGCGAGAACGGAGGGTCCTGGACCAGGTCCTGCCGCGCGAAGACGCATCTCTCCCGTATCGGCTTGGCGATCTGCAAACCTCCGTCCACTTTCACGAAGAATCGCCGCAGGCGCTCCGCCGAGACTTGGCTGAGACTGCTTTCACTGTACACACCGGCACGCGCCTTATCGATGGACAACTCGCTGATATCCGTGCCGAAGACCTGGATCGGAACGCTGCTCACGCCATCACCCAGACGCTCCAGCAGGATGATGGCGATGGAGTACGTCTCTTCCCCGGTGGAACAGCCCGGGACCCAAACGCGAATCGACTCGCCCGGCCTCTTGCTGTCAAGAATCTTCGGCAAGATCTGTTCCGCCAGCGCCTGAAAGGCTTCCGGCTCCCGGAAGAAACCCGTCACGTGAATGAGGATATCCTCGCATAAGGCCGCTGGCTCGGCAGGATTGTCGTGTAGGAATTGCAGGTAGTGCTGTAAACTCTCCACTTTGTGCAACATCATCCGGCGGGCGATCCGCCGCTGGATGGTGCTGTACTTGTAATAAGTGAAATTTACTCCCGTCGCCCTCTGCAGAACCCTGAAGATCTTCTGCAGTTCGTCGTCACTCTCGTCAGCCTGCGCCAGTGGCTCGATTCCCAGATACGGATGCCCGCCGATGCGCGCCAGTTCGCTCGCGATGCCCTCCGGCGGCAGGACGAAATCCACGTATCCCGCGGCGATGGCGCTACCCGGCATGCCGTCGTATTTCGCGCTCTTGGTGTCCTGGGCGAATGTGATGCCACCCTCGGTTTTGATGGCCTTCAGTCCCATGGTTCCGTCTGAGGCCGTTCCGGAGAGAATCACCCCAATCGCCCGCTTGCCCCGGTCTTCGGCCAGCGAGCGAAGAAAGTAGTCGATCGGCAGGTGCTTCGCCCCCGGCTCCCCCCGAGCCATCAGGTGGAGTGTCCCGTCTCTGATGCCCATCATCTTGTTGGGGGGAATGACGTAGACGTGGTTTGGTTCCACCGTCATGCCCTCTTCCACCTCC
>DATGIL010000087.1:0-50050 GCA_035295745.1 Bryobacteraceae bacterium
CAATCCGGTCTACGTGCCCTGCGGCTTTCGCCAGGCCCTCAAAATATGCCGCAAAGCGTTTCTGCTGTGGGCCTGGCGCAGAGGTTTTGCCCACGAGAACAATTCTACATCAAAATGCTATTTTATAACACAGTAGTACTAATCGGCAGCCCGAAAAGCGGCGGAGACAGCGCCAAACTACCCGTTAAGGGCGACACACTGGAGTTATACGATTGGGGCCGCTACGATTTTTCCAAGGCGCACCCCGGCACCCGCGAACCCGGCGCGCGTGTCTGCACGTGGCACTACCAAAACGATCCGAACAAGTCCTACCTGGAACTGGGGGGCATGCGTTACTCGGACTGGGATAGCAAGGCCAAGGACGCGAACGGCGGACTCGCCACCGGCCACCGGGTGGTCACCACGGTGATTGAAGAACTGGGCTTGACGAAGTATTCCGTCCCTTTTAACGAATCGACCAACCCCCTGTTTTATCTGCGCACGAAGAATATGTATCTCAACGACTTTTCTTCGAGCAACCCGGCACCCTATCACGTGAATCAGTATGGAGCGGCGTCTCAGCCGGACCAGGGTTTTTCCATTGTGGAGAACATCGCCGTTACCGCCACCTCGGGTCCGCAGACGCGAGCCGAGTGGGACGCGTTCTATCAGCATGGACGCATCGCGGCCGATCTGCCAGAGTCGTCGGTATTTCAAAAAGGGGAATTGCTGAAGGACATCGGGTATTGGAACCTGATGTACGATCAACTGGGATCGGAAGGCTACAACTATTCGGCGGACGGCAACGGCTACACGTCAAACGTCATCAACTGGAATTCCGCGGTTGCCTTCGAGGCCAACAACGAGTTCACGCCAGGCACGCAGTACAAGACCCTCACGACCGGTTATTCGGGCATGTTCACGGCGCTGTTCGATGAAATCGTCAGACTGGCCACCCACAAGGGCATCGAGTTCGCATACTACCCCAACACCCGGCTCCATTCCATCGTGCAGAAGGACCATAAGATCCATTACACATATGCCACGCGCGAGGAACGATGGCATCCCGCGGGGTCGCGTACGGCGGATGCCGCTTGGCTGGCCATGCCGCGTCACGCGCTCGAACTGGTCGCCCAGGCGACGCGCTACCAGAGGACCGGCGGGCTGGATGTCCTGAACGACCAGAAAGTCCGCTTGTATCTCGAAGCCGCGATCATGCAGCCTTCGTATAAGGTGGGAATGTTTTTTGGAACCGCCTGGTGGGCGAAGGCGACGTATGCGCCGGCACTGACAGGGTATGTAGTCACGACGGACGTCATCTCCCAATTGCGGCGGGAGGGCTTCCCGGAAAGCTACCTGAAGGCTCTGGAGAAGATCGCGGGAACGCCCTACGCTTCCGCAACAGGTCTGATTGCGGACGTGCAGCAATTGATTCAGGAGCGGCTGACCATCAAGCAGGAAGACCAGTTGACAGCGGCGGCGACGCGCAACACCATCGGGCCGAGCGTCACCGACACGCCGATCCGCCAGGTGGTTTACTTTGGAAACAACGCGCAGGATCAGAGTGGCGAGCCGATCTATGGAATTCTCGCCAGCTACGACGACGAGACCTTCACCACCTTCTGGCAGGAACTGGAGTTAGGGCCAAACGAGCAGCGCCATATTCCGATATCGGAGGACGACCAGCCGCTGAAGGGGCCGCGGAAAGTCCCGGCGAAGATGGTGAAGATGCTCCGGAAGCAATTGGCCGAGATTCATTACGGGCCGGGTTCGGACTACAGCATGGTGCCCGAACCGAAGGATGCGGCCTACATCGACTGGTCATTGCCGCCGTTCAACGCGGGGTATCACGCCTGGGCTGCACATTATGACATTGCCGACGTGCAGCAGAAGATCCGCAAACCGTCACAGATGATCTCCGGCGCGGACGCCAATATCTTTATCGTGGGAGAAGCCTATTCCAACGATCAGGCATGGGTGGAAGGGGCTTATTGTACTGCCGAGTCCGTGCTGAACGACTTCTTTGGCGTCCAGCCCATCATCGACGACACCCACTATCCTTTCATTTGCCGAGTGGTCAAGAAGGCGGAGCCTCTGGTGAAAACTGCGGGTGCCGCGGAGTAATCTCAAGCGCCATCATCGCGCGGCACTTTGCCTGAACACATCAGGCAAGGTGCCGTATCGGAGGCGGCCTCATTGTGACTGTCGGGCCGCACTCGATCGATTCTTCTTGGCGACGAAGATGGTGGTTTTGCATTCTGGATCGCGCACATAAACGCCTGGATGCCTCGTGCAGGCCAGCGGAGCCCGACCGAACGGTGTAATAGAGGGGCTGGATCTGGTTCGGACCTATGATCCGGCGGAAACGGATCACACCTGCTATTTGGGAAGCGCTGAGGATCTGGGCGGCGTTAACTTTTGGGACGGTTTAGAAAAAACTTCAGACAATCTCTGTCGTTTACGACGCTGATCGACTCCCAGCCTTGCTCTCCGAACCCTTCAAGGATTTCTTCGAAGTTGCCGAGCTTTTCACTGAACCATTCGTATTCCGACTTTTGCGTAGCGAGATCAGTCTATATCAACGGTTGCCGGCTCACCGGCTTCAGAGGAGAGGCTGTATGAACGTGGTCGATCGTGCTGGACACCGGTCCGCGACCCAGGCTTACAATTGTGCTAAATGACCAATCAAGAGATCTCCTACAATGTCTCCGGTCGTGTCGCCACTCTCACGCTGAACCGCCCGGACAAGCTCAACGCATGGACCCGTAACATGGAAGCCGAGGTCCGGCAGACCATCGCAGAAGCCGCTGCGGACGACAGGGTGCGCGTCATCGTGATCACGGGTGCGGGACGGGGATTCTGCGCCGGCGCCGACATGAGCCTGCTGCAGAGCGTTGCCGAACGAGGTACGCATCCTTTGCCCGATTCCGTCGACAGCCGCACCGGTGGTGACGGTGTCCGCGACGATTTCCAGCGCCAATACTCCTACTTCCCCGCCGTTCCCAAACCCATCATCGCCGCTATCAACGGTCCCGCCGTAGGACTGGGCCTGGTGATCGCCATGTTCTGCGATCTGCGGATCGCCTCCGAGGAAGCGAAGTTCGGCACCGCGTTCGCCAGGCGCGGACTGATCGCTGAGTATGGGCTCGCCTGGCTGCTGCCGCGCGTAATCGGGCACGCCAACGCGATGGATCTGCTGCTGTCCGCCCGCATTCTCGATGCAAAAGAGGCGCTGCGTATCGGACTGGTCAATCAAGTCCTCCCCCACGATCGATTCATCGACGGAGTCTACGGGTATGCCAACGAGCTCGCCGAGAAGGTCAGCCCTCGCTCGCTGCGAGTCATCAAACAGCAAGTCTATGACGCGATGTTCCAGACGCTGGGGCAAGCGCTCGATACGGCCACCCTGGAGATGCGCGCGAGTCTCCAATGTGACGATTTCAAGGAAGGCGTCGCCTACTTCCTGGAGAAGCGCGCACCCGCATTTACAGGCCGTTGAGCAAAGGGGAAGGCTCGCTTCCCCCATGCCTGTCTGCTTCGGCTACGACATCGAGGCGAAGATGCCGGTAAGCACCACCGTGGCGCCGTTCGAGAAGGTCACCATGTCTCCCGCCTGAACGGCAGGCACTATCGCACCGTTTTGCGACTCGAGTTCCAGTTCGCCGAATCCGGTGGCCGATAGGGTTATGGTTCCGGCAGTGGTAGAAGCGCCCGCATGCACTATCGCCACCGTTAACACGTTCGCGGCGGGAAGATTGACGTTCTCCACCTCCACATTCAAGCGAGCGCGGCCCTTGTCGTCCATCCGAAAATCGGCGGACCCTTCGGGCGTTTTGTTTTGGATCGCGGGACCGGAGAGTTTCGCCCGTAAACGAACTTCTCCGTTGTTGTTATTGTTGACTCCGTTTTTTCCGCCATCGTCAGCCACGGCGAAGGTGGCGGTAAGCGCCACTGCCGCGAGCACCAGAAACTTCTGAAAGCGCGTTGTTGTTTGCATGTTCCTACCTTTGAGGCACCGGTTCTATTTTGGGTTTACCTGGTTCCGGTCTCCTCGTGCGGTGAGACTGGTTGGAATGCGTCAGGGAACAGGAAGTTACCGAAAGGAAGACACGAACTGCGAAGGTGTTTGCATTTGTTGCGGTTCGACCATCTAAGCTAAGATTGCGCGATTTCAGGCGGTCAGGAGAGCTTCGATCAATCGCGGTCCACGCTCTTCCATGGCGGCACGAAACTGCGCGTCGAATTCGGCGCCAGTGGTAGCCCGGCTCGCCGGCATGCCCATTCCGTTCGCCAACTGAACCCAGTCGAGCGGTGGCCGCGAGATATCGATCGCATCGTATGCCGCGCCGCGTGCGAGCGAAGCGCCCGTCCGCCGCATCTCGATTTCGAGAATCTGGTATCGCCGATTGGCGAAGATCACCGTTACCACGTCGAGATTCTCGCGGACCATCGTCCACAGGGCCTGCAGCGTGTACATCCCGCTTCCGTCCGCCTCCAGCGCCACCACCTTGCGATCGGGCAAGGCACAAGCAGCACCGAGAGCCACCGGCAATCCCTGACCGATGGAGCCGCCCGTCACCGGCAGCCGATCGTGCGGTGCAGCGTGCACCAGATGCGGCACTACTACCGCGCCGGCGGACACCATTTCGTCCGCGAGGATGGCTCCCTCAGGCAAACGAAGTACCAAGGTCGCTGCGACTGAGTCCAGCGTTAGCGGTCCGGCTGCAGGCGTCGCCACGGCAGCCGGCGGTGAAAGCGGTATCGCGCATTTCTGCGCTCCGCATGCGTCCTGGAGTGCTTCGAGCGCGCCGGTGCCATCTTCACTGCGCTCGGCGAGCACGGAAACGGTACTGCTCTCCGGCAACAGATAACTCGGCGTGTTTGGATATCCGAAGAAAGAGACGGGGGCCTGCGTCTCCACCAGAATCAGGTTCCGCACCTCGGCGAGCACGGCCAGCGCCGGCTCCGGAAAGTAAGGAACGGTCACCGGCTGAAATCTGCCGCGGCCCGAAGAGATCCTCTGGGCGTTGCGATCGGCCAGAACACGCACTCCGGTACGCGCCGCCAGCCTGCCCGCGGCGGCGAGGGCGCGTTCGTTGATAGTGGTGCCACCCAGCAGCAACGCCGTCCCCGGCAGTTGCGCCAAACGGGCGGCCTCCTCGATCCTCTCTGCCGGAGGCATGGCACGCTTCGCCGCCGTGATCACCGGGACACGCGCATTTGTGTCCGACCACGAGAGATCCGCAGGCACGATCAGTGTGGACACATGCCCAGGTGGCGCGATCGCTGCCTGGATCGTCTCCGCGGTCGCGTGGGCCACGTCCGCTGCGTCCTTCGCCACGCGCACGTAGCTGGACACCGTCCGCGCAAAGGCCTCGATATCCGCGGTCAGGGGAGCGTCATAGCGTAAGTGCGTGGTCGAGTGCTCTCCCACGATATTGACGACGGGCGTCCTCGCCTTGCGTGCGTTGTGCAGATTCGAGAGCGCGTTGGCGAGACCGGGGCCAAGGTGGAGGAGGGTCGCCGCGGGTGTGCCGCGCATGCGCCCATATCCATCGGCCGCACCGGAGCAGACGCCTTCCACCAGGCAGAGCACACCCCGGACTGCAGGCACGCGTTCCAGGGCCGCCACAAAGTGCATCTCCGAGGTCCCCGGGTTCATGAAACAAGTATCAATTCCGTTAGCTGCCAGGGTTCGCAGCAGGCACTCAGCACCGGTCATGCGCGTTTGTCCTTCCCCACACGCTTCCTGCATATCTCACCGGAAAGAAGGGTACCACGGGTATAGCGACCTACCGAACGTGTGGTAGGATAATTCGCCATGAACAGGACTACGGGTTCCACGACCGCACTCGCCGTTCTGGTGGCTGTCAACGTCCTGAATTTCTACGACCGGCACGTTCTCGGCGCACTCACGGAACCGCTTCGCAAGGAGTTTCATTTAAACGACTCACAAGTCGGACTGCTCGGCTCGGCGTTCATCTGGCTTTACGCATTGGTCGGGTTGCCCCTGGGAAGGGTGGCCGACCGCTGGAGCCGGCGGCAACTGCTGGCGTGCGGCATGCTCGTATGGAGCGCCCTCACCGCTGTAGCCGCGGCAGCCACCAACTATACCATGCTCCTGTTTTCACGGCTGGGATTCGCGGTGGGCGAAGCCGTGGTGGCGCCGGCGGCCACCAGTTGGATCGGCGACCTGTTCCCAGCCCATGCGCGCTCCCGTCCGCTGGCGCTCTTCATGCTCGGAGTTCCCGTGGGCGGCGCGTTGAGTTATTTCTTCAGTGGACCCGTAGCGCAGGCTTACGGGTGGAGGACGGCGATGGTGCTCGCCTCTGTCCCCGCCATCGTGCTGATCCCGATCCTGCTCCGCCTGTACGAGCCGGTTCGCGGCGCCGCCGAACTGCATCGCGAGAATCTGGAGAAGGGCTCGATGGCGGCGATCCTCAAGATCCCGACCATGTGGTGGATTATCGCCTCGGGTGCCCTGTTAAATTTCAATATGTACGCGATCGGCACTTTCCTGCCGGCGTTTCTCAGCCGCATTCATGGCCTTAGCCTGGCACGCTCGGGCATCGCTACAGGAATCGTCTTTGCTACCGGAGGAATCGCGGGAGGACTGCTGGCAGGGCGATTGGGCGACCGTGTCATCCATGACCGCGAAAATGGCAGGCTGCTCACCGCCGCCGCGATCGCGGCGATAGGAGCGCCCACTGGCTTTCTGGGCATAGGAGCGGGCGATGTTTTTCTGGCCGTCGGGTTGATCACCGTGACCTACGGAACGTTGAATGCATATTACGGCCTGGTCTACTCGGCCATTCAGGACATCGTACCGCCATCCCTGCGCGGAACGGCCATGGCGATTTATTTCATGGCGATGTATATGTGCGGCGCGTCCTTCGGGCCGCTGCTCACCGGCAAGCTCAGCGACATGATGGCGCATCGTGCGGCGGATGCCGCGGGATCCTCCGTGCTGACCGAAGCCTTCAAGGCGATTGGTCTCCAACAGGCCATGTTCGTCATGCCGGTGCTTTCGCTGCTGCTGGCCGTAGTGCTCTACTGCGGAGCGCAGACTATCCGCGCGGACATGCGGAGGCGCGATGCTCTGGTCGCCGCGAGCAACTATGCGGATTGACGAGGTCAGGGCGTCGATCGGCCACGAGGCAGGCGTCAGCGAGTGGTTTCCAGTCACGCAGGAACTCATCAGCCAGTTCGCCGCGATTACCGGCGACCCGCAGTGGATCCACGTGGACACCGAACGGGCTCTGCGCGAATCGCCGTTCGGCGCCACCATCGCGCATGGATTTCTAAGCGTGGCGCTACTGAGTAGGCTGGTAAGCCAGGCGGTCACGGTCGAAGCCGATTGCCAGATGCGCATCAACTACGGCTTCAACCGGCTGCGCTTTCCTGCCCCGGTTCGTTCCGGCAGCCGCGTGCGCGCGCATGTCACGCCGAATGCGGTTCGTGATGTCGAGGGCGGCACCGAAATCGCGTGGGGTGTGGTGATGGAGGTCGAGAATCAGGAGAAGCCCGCCCTGGCCGCCGATTGGCTGGTGCGGATCTATTTCTGAGGAGCACGATGGCAGCGCGTTCTGAAACGATTGCGATGCGTCAGGGCGAGAGTCTTCCCCTGGAGACTCTTCGCGACTACCTGCGTGTGCGGATCGATGGGGCCGAGAACGGACTCGAGCTGGAGCAGTTCCCGAACGGCCACTCGAACCTGACTTATCTGCTGCGCGCCGGCGGCCGCGAGTATGTGCTGCGCCGGCCTCCATTGGGTCCGGTAGCGCCCAAAGCTCACGACATGGTGCGCGAGTATCACGTGCTGCGCGCCGTACATCCCCACTTTCCGGAGGCTCCCCGGCCGCTTTTGGTATGCGAGGATCCCGCCATCCTGGGCGCCCCGTTCTTTGTCATGGAACGACGGAAAGGCGTGGTGCTGCGTGAGGAGATTCCTCAATCGATTGCCGGCACGCCGAACTACGCGGCGATGGTGAGCGAGGCTTTCCTGGACACCATGGTGAGGCTCCACGCCATCGACGTCACCAGCGGAGAGGTGAGTTCGCTGGGGAAGCCCGAAGGCTACGTGGAGCGGCAGGTTCGAGGGTGGTCGGATCGCTGGAAGCGTGCCGAGACCGAGACTGTCGCCGAATTGGACCAGGTAGTGGATTGGCTGGCCTCTCATATTCCGCGCGCTCAAGCGCCATCGCTGATACACAACGATTACAAACTCGACAACGTGATGCTGAGCGCACCGGACCGGGTGGAGGCGGTGCTCGATTGGGAGATGACGACGATCGGCGACCCGCTCTCCGATCTCGGGTTGACGCTCTGTTACTGGACGTGGGCGACGGCTCCGGACCTGCGCGTGGCGGGCATCCCCGCTCTGACTGCGGGCCCCGGATGGTACACGCGCGATCAACTGGTGGAACGTTACGAGCAACAGACCGGCCGCGACGTGGCGCACATCGGATACTACGAAGTGCTCGGCGTCTTTAAGCTGGCAGTGATCATCCAACAGATCTACTGCCGTTTCCATCGCGGGCAGACACAGGATGTGCGCTTCGAGAATTTCGGAGCGCGGGCGAAGGCGCTGGCACGTCAGGCGGCGCGTCTGGCGGAACAATACGGGTAGCGCGACGATTGGGCGAGGATGGGAACGGAATGCACTTCGAGTTTTCTGACAAAGTGAAAGATTTGCAGCGGCGCGTCAGCGCGTTCATGGATGAGCACATCTATCCCAATGAGCCGCGCTACCACGAGCACGTCAACGGCCCCAACCGCTGGCAGGCCGTCCCGGTGATCGAAGAGCTGAAGCCTGTCGCCCGCGCTGCCGGGCTCTGGAATCTGTTCCTGCCGGGAAGCGAACTCGGCGCGGGATTGGCCAACCTCGAGTATGCTCCGCTATGCGAAATTATGGGCCGCTCGTCGATGGCCTCGGAAGTCTTCAACTGCTCCGCGCCCGATACCGGGAACATGGAAGTGCTGGAGCGTTACGGTTCGCCGGAGTTGAAGGAGCGGTGGCTGAAGCCGTTGCTGGCGGGCGAAATTCGCTCCTGCTATGCCATGACCGAGCCGCAGGTCGCTTCATCTGACGCTACCAATATCGAATCCGCGATTCGCCGCGATGGCGCCGATTACGTGCTCAATGGCCGCAAGTGGTGGATCTCCGGAGCCGGCGATCCGCGCTGCAAGGTGGCCATCTTCATGGGGAAGACGGACCCTACCGCTCCCAAACACAAACAGCAGTCGATGATTGTGGTGCCGATGGATGCTCCGGGCGTAACGATCAAGCGCATGCTGACGGTGTTCGGCTACGACCACGCGCCGCACGGCCACGCCGAAATCCTTTTCGAGAATGTGCGCGTGCCGGCGGCCAACCTGCTGCTCGGAGAAGGGCGTGGGTTCGAGATCGCCCAAGGACGGCTCGGACCGGGGCGGATTCATCACTGCATGCGCCTGATCGGAGTGGCGGAACGCGCGCTCGAAGGAATGTGCCGGCGTGTCCGATCGCGGGTCGCGTTCGGCAAACCGATCGCGGAGCAAGGCACCATCCGGGCGGACATCGCCAACTCGCGCATTGAGATCGAGCAGGCACGCTTGCTGGTCCTGAAGGCGGCGCACATGATGGATACCGTGGGCAACAAGGCGGCGCGGGCGGAAATCGCCATGATCAAAGTGGTGGCGCCCAATCTCGCGTTGCGGGTGCTGGACCGCGCGATTCAGGCCCATGGCGGTGGCGGCATTTCGCAGGATTTCGAGTGGGCCGCCGCCTGGGCGAACTCGCGAACCCTGCGATTCGCCGACGGTCCCGACGAAGTACATCGCGAATCGATCGCGAAACTGGAACTGAAAAAGTACGACTAGACGAAAGGAGTCTACATGCGATTTTTCACCATTCTCTTTCTATTCCTGGTGGCCGCGAGCGGCGCCGACAGCGATCTGGCGGGCCACTATTCCGGCGAGTGGAAGAGCAACAGCGCCGGAGGTGGCGGCTCCTTCCGCCTGAACCTGGATGCCACGGCCGGCGGGACCTGGAAATGCGAGGTCGTATTTACCTATGCCGGAGCGGAAGTCAAGACGCAGATGCATGAGGTCAAGGTCAATCAGTCGAAATTAGATGCCGCCTACGACTTCGACCTGATGGGCAACGCGCTGCGTTCGCACATCACCGGCGAATTGAAGGGTAAGGCATTCGACGGGGTTTACCATACCACCACGGTGGATGGCAGCGCGGCTGTCGACGACGGAGTGTGGAACGCGTCGCAGGCGAAGTAAGATAAGTCCTGCGCCTTCGTGCTACGCCAGTTTCTGGAACGCCTCGAATCCGGGGAACTCACGCCACAATCCCTGCTGGAGTTGTGCCTCGGCAGAATCGCCGCCGCTGATCCGACCTTGCACGCCTGGGTGGAAGTCAGTCCGCAGCCGCATGGTGAAGGGCGGCTACGCGGCATTCCGTTCGGCGTGAAGGACATCATCGAGACTCGCGGCATGGCAACTGAATATGGCTCGCCGCTCTACGCGGGTCGCAAGGGCGAGCGCGATGCGCACGTGGTGAACGAGCTCCGTGGGGAAGGCGCGGTGCTGCTGGGAAAGACTCACACCACCGCGTTTGCCTCCTTCGATCCAGCGCCCACACTCAACCCCCGCACACCCGGACGCACTCCGGGCGGCAGTTCCTCGGGATCGGCGGGCGCAGTCGCAGCCGGCATGGTTCCCTTCGCAATCGGAACGCAGACGCTCGGCTCGGTCTTGCGGCCGGCCTCCTTTTGCGGAATCTGCGGATTCAAACCCACTTTCGGCCTGATTCCGATGGATGGAGTTCTCCCCTTCGCGCCCTCACTCGATACTCTGGGCTTCTTCACCGAGACCGCGTCCGATATGAAGTGCCTGTGGTCGCGCGGATTCGGAGGAGAGTCCACGGCCGAATTGCATAGCGCCGCCTACCTCCGCATACCGGTGGAGGAGCCCATGGCGATCGCGGTGTCGAACGCGGTGGACCGTCTCCGCGCTTCCGGAGTGCCTGTCGAAGAGATGGAAATCCCACGTCAATGGGGCGACGTTACGCGGGCGGCACGCCTGATCAACGATTACGAAGGCGCGCGCACGCATGCGGCGCGATTCGCCGAGTTTGGAGAGCGCATCGGCGTTCGCCTCTCGCAACTAGTCGCACGCGGACTAGCAGTCCCCGAGGAAGAGTATCAGTCGGCGCTGCAGCAACTAGACCAGACCCGCCTGGAGCTGTCGCGCATCTTCTGGGAGCACGCGGCGATCCTCAGCCCCGCCGCCATGGGGCCCGCTCCCTTGGGATTGTCATCGACCGGAGACCCTTCGAGCAACGCGCCATGGACGGCGTTAGGGGTTCCGGCCATCACAGTGCCGATGTCGGTAGAGGAAGCGCCGTTGGGCTTACAGCTCAACGCCGCCTGGGGGCGGGACGACGCCCTGGTCGCCGTTGCAGCACAAGCCGAGCACCTGCTGCGGAATTCCCCAATTCCGGTCTAATTCCGGGGAAGGCTACAGCCCGAATTCGTACAGTTCCGGACGAAACCCGCCTTATCCGTGTCCTTCCGCCAGCGGCACCTGATAAGATTTCAGGAAACCGCGAGGCGGAATTATGCTCGCGGTCCGAACGAAAGAACCGTTCGCTGAGGGCGCGCTGGTTGGGCGGACCTCCAAAGGAGCAAAAGCTATGAACTGGACGACGATCCTGACATTTCTTCAAACCCAGGCGGCCGCCGTAGGCCTGCAGATCCTGGGCGCGTTGGTGCTGTACGTCATCGGGCGCTGGCTGATCAGTTTCCTGGTCCGTGCAGTGGCCCGCATTTTGACCCGCCAACAGATCGAACCCACAGTGGGCCGATTCGTCGGCAACACGCTGTCGGTAGCTCTCAACATCACCCTGGTGGTCGCCATCCTGGGCTATTTCGGCGTGCAAACTACGACGTTCGCCGCCTTGATCGCCGCAATGGGCCTGGCGATCGGGTCCGCCTGGGCGGGCCTTCTGTCCAACTTCGCCGCGGGTGCCTTTCTCCTGGTGCTGCGTCCTTTCAAGGTGGGCGATTTCATTACGGCCGGCTCGGTGACGGGCACGGTGCATGAGATCGGTCTGTTTGTGACCAGCTTCAACACGCCCGATAACGTGCTCACGTTCGTGGGCAACAACAAGATCTTCTCAGACAACATCCAGAACTTCACCGCCAACCCGTATCGGCGCGTGGAATTGACGGCTCAGATTTCCGGAGCGGCGGACCCCAAACTCGCCATCGCGCGCCTCAAGGAGCGCATTGCCACCATCCCAAACGTCTGCAAGACGCCCCCGCCGGAGGCCACTATCTTGACTTTCACGCCGTTCGGCCCGGTGCTGGCGGTTCGGCCCTACACCCACAACGAGAACTACTGGCAAGTCTATTTCGACACCAACCTGGCGATCAGCGAAGTCCTCGGCGACAGCGCGTTCCCCGGTCCCACCTATCCTTTGGCGGTGCACCAGAAAGCCGCAGCGGCCAGCCAGACATAAAGTCGCGCGGTCATCAGTGCTTCGGAAAATTCGGATCGGCCTTGATCTCGCGAATCTGGTTGATGTGGCGCTCGGAGTGAGTGGAAATTTCGAGCATCCATTGCCAGCAATCGATCGGCTGGTTTCTTCCGAAGCTGTGCGCGCGAAGGTCGTCGTTCGTAGTCTTGATGTAGTCGATCATGGTGGCGCGGAGAGTTTGAAACCTGGACATGGCTTCTTGAATGTCCTTATAGGTTTCGACCTTTTCGTGGCCACCGCCGGTTTTGGTATGCTCCACGCGGTCGATCCCGTACCACATGATATCCGCGTCACTGTTGACGGACTTCTTGTTCATCATGTCGGGCGCGGCTTTCGCCGCGTTCCTCAGATCCCGCCAGTAATCCGGCTCCGCCACCGCCAGATGCGAAACGCACTCCCGGATGGACCATCGGTCCGGCGCCGCGCGATATTCCAATTGCGCCTGCGAAAGGCCGCGAATTTCGGAAGCCAGAACCTGGCCGGTCATCTCAAAGTGAACCAACAGGTGCTCGCGGTCTTCCGCCGTCATTCCGGCAGCCGAGAGTCTCATCGCCATCGCAACCAGAGACAGGAGTCGAATCCATCGCATAGATCAATCTGACGGATGGAACACGCGAAGGTTTGATGAATAATTTACTGCGCCGCGGGGGCCGGTCCAACCGAGAAGCAGGCGCGCACCTCATTGCTCACTACAGCCGGCTTGCCGGTCTTCACGCCCATCGGGCACCACAAGGTGCGAGCTTTGGCCAGCAATGTGAAATCGGAGGCGCGCACAATTTCGGTGTGGCGCTCGAACCGGATCCGCGTCGCGGTACCGACCCAGGTGCGGGCCAGAATCTCGTCGCCAAGGTAAGCGGGCCGCTTGTAGTCGATCTCGTGGCGCAGGATGATCCACTGCAACTTCGCCTGGTCCGTCAGGGGTGCCACTGCTCTCCAGTGCGCCACCGCGACGTCCTGGACCCATCGCAGGTACGAGACGTTGTTGACGTGACCGAGTTCATCGATGTCCTCGGGCCTCACCTGAAGGGCTAGCTCGAAGGGCTCCGGACTTTGACTCATCTCTTTCAGTATGCGCCTGCTTAGTTAGGTAGGGCTGAGGCTCCGGCCGCAACGCCCTCATCTCGCTCCATGGCAGACGTGGCGCAAACACTCATGTTTGCGCCACGTCTGCCCCAAGATAATGGAAGTATGACCGCGGTACTGCGCAATCCCAAGCTGTTCGTCGTATCCGGGGGACCCGGGGCAGGCAAAACGACTACGCTTCTGGAACTGGCGAAGCTCGGCTTTCCATTCGCCCCGGAAGTGGCCCGTCAGATCATTCAAGAGCAAATGCAATCCGGAGGGTAGGCGCTACCGTGGATGGATCGCGAACTCTATACCGAGCTGATGCTGCGACGCTCCATCGAGTCGTTCGAGCAGCACACGCCGGCGTCGCAGCCTCTCTTTGCGGACCGCGGAATCCCAGACACCCTTTGCTACGCGCGCCTCATCGCGCTGCCCGAGACGCAACACATCGAGGACGCATGCCGCCGCTACCGGTATGCCTCGCCTGTCTTCGTAGCGCCACCCTGGCCGGAAATCTACACTACCGATACCGAGCGCAAACAGGACTTTGCCGAGGCATCCCGCACCTACGAGATACTGGTCGAGGTGTATCGCGAATGCGGGTACGAGACGATCGAACTGCCCCGTCTCGCACCCTTCAGCCGCGCACAGTTTGTCCTCAAGCAGCTACAACTGATCTGACCGTTCAGAAGTACAGCTTGACGCCGAACTGAATAAAGCGCGGCTGACCGTTGTTATACAGATCGCCGAAGGACGTGTTGTATGCCTGCCGCAGGCGGAACAGCTTGAATCCTTGCAGCGTAGTGACATCGAAATTACCCGGTTGCAGCTTCCAGAAATCGGTCGGCACCGGCAGGGAGAAGAAGTTCACCGGCAAGACGCCGGCCGCATTCTTCTGCGCGTTTACCATGGCGTTGATATTGTTCAGAATGGCGGTGCCTTGCGTGGTAGCGGCGAGCGGCTGGTTGTTCGCGGTCGCCCAGGTGTTGTAATCGGACGCGCTTAAGGCCGCGGTGCTGGGTGCGGCACTCGCATTCCAGTCGGTGCCTCCCGCGTTGTTCGGGAAGACGCGGAACGTTGGGTGATTCAGGACGTTCAACGCGTCCACTCGGAATTGAATCCGCCGCTTGCCACTCTCTCCCAAATTAAAGTTCTTCTGCACCGAGATATCGAAGTTTTGATCCCACGGTCCTCGGACACCATCCAAAGTGCGCGGCGCGGTTCCCAACTCGCCCAAAGCTGGCCGCGAGAATGCCGCCGGATTCAGATAGGGCTCGCAGCCCGCACCGGTCGGACAACTCCGGCTCCAGAACGGATTGATCAGCGGCACTCCGGGAACGATGTCGGGGCGCGCCGTGTGGGTAAGATCGCCGAGCTGATTGGTGTCCGCCAGTGTGGGAATGTACGGGAAGCCGCTATTGAACCGCAAAATGCCTGTGGTCGTCCACCCGCCCGCGAGGAGTTCCACGGGCTTCCACGCGTGATTGAGGAAGTGCCTCCCACGCCCCAAAGGAAGATCGTAGATGAACGTGTTGTTGATGACGTGCCGCTGGTCGTAGGTCGAAACCGAACGATCGAGCTTGCGGCTGCCGCCGAATGCCACCTGACCATCCACTTGGCCGCCCACCGGCGAGAGGATGTTCTTGTCGCCGCCCGAACTGGAAGCGTCATCGATCGACTTGGCGTAGGTGTAATTCGAAATGAATGTCAGGCCGCGCGTCGTGTGATGAATCACGTTGATGTAGCCGGCGTGACGGATGCTGTCCGCCGACGAGTCGTATAGCAGATAGAGGCTCGAGAAGCCCAGGTACGGGCTGCCGAGACTGCCGTTCTGCACGGTCAGTACTTTTCCGGTCACCGGGTTGATGCGTCCCAGCGGATCGTTGATGGTCGCCGTAGTGTTCACGTTCGCGGCGTTCTGCGCGTTCAACAGCGCCTGATCTTTCGGGTCGATATCCTCATGCGGCATGAAGAGGTGCGTGCCCTTTGATCCCACGTACGAGAGTTCGAGCGTGGTGGCAGGATCGACTTGCCACGAAAGCGTGAGGTTCCAGTTCTGCACGTACGGCGTGTGGTAGTTGGAGGAAATGGCGAATCCGCCGATGCCCTGATAGTAGAGACTGTTCGTCGTAACCAGTCCGTTCGAGGGGGCATTGACTGCCTGGGTCGGCGTCTGCGGAGTGAGGATCGGCGGATTCTCGCCCAGGCGCATCACATACGTGGGATTCGCGGTGGTCGATGGAACCGTGGTGGCGAAATTCGTAGTGGCTCCGAAATCAGGATTCGGCAGGCGTGTCGCCCCGCTGATGGGGGAATGCGACAAGCCATAGCCGCCCCGAATCGTCAGCCCATGTTTCTCAAAACGGGTGGGGCTCCAAGCAAAGGCGAAGCGCGGTTCGAAGTCGGTGTAGTCCACCGGCGTCAGATAACGCGAGTTTCCGCCGCGCCCCGCGAATGCGAAGGGCGGCACCAGCACCGAATTCAAAACTTCGCCATCCTGCAGAGTGAGTGGCGAAGGCAGCGGAACCGATTGGGCAAGGTCGGGACGGTACACGCCCTGGTTGTTGTACTTCTCGGTGCGCGGCATCTGCAGGTTGTAACGCACGCCCAGATTCAGGGTCAGGTTGCGCTTGATCTTCCAGTCGTTCTGCACGAATCCGGCGTAGGCGTTCCAGCGATAGTAGTACGGAATTTCGGTGTTGCGCAGCGTGACGTTCCCATTGGCGACGCCCAGCAGAAAGCTGGCGAAGGGACTCCCCCCGGTGCCAGTCGAAGCTCCCGTGGAGTTGGTCTGCAGATTGGAAAATGTGTACGACCCGCCCAACGCCGCGAAAAGCGGAATCACATTCTGTAGCGAATGCGAAATATCCACGCCGAACTTCCAACTCATGTTGCCGGCGGTCTTATAGAAAATGTCGGTTACCGCGTAGCGCTCCTCGCGGTCCTCGACACTCGTCGAGCCCCCCGACCCGAGTCCCGTGGCGGTGCTGCTTCCGCCGCCCAGCGAGGAGCCGGGGAACAGCGAATTGAAGAGCGGCACCCCGCCCTTCGTGAGATTCGGCAGTCCCAGGATGGTGTTCAGGTTCTCTCCGGAAGTCGCATCGAACTGCGGCGCCGCCGTGTTGCTGAAGCGCCCTCGCGTGTAATTGAGGCGCAGATCGTTCAGCATCGTCGCCGAGATCGTGTGCGTGTCGGCGAGCATCACCTGGTAGGCAGCGCTGTACTCGGCGGCGTTGGTGGTCGGGCTGATCGGCGTGCCTTGCGTCTTGACGATAGGCGTGGCGGTGTAGCGGCCGGTGAGGTGATTGCTTGCGCTGATGGTTTGGTCGATGCGGACGGTGTAGCGCTGCTCGTCCTGAGTCAGTACGCGCGGCGTCACGATGTTCGAGATGAGGCCGTTGCTGTTCAGGTAGTACGGCCCCGCCGGCACGATATACTGCAGAGATTTCTGTGCCGTGGCGTCGAGCAGACTCTTGGGAATTACGTTCCCGGGGAACGGTACGTAGGTCTGACCTGAGGCGAGCGTGATGGGCGTAAACTGATTCCCGTTCACCACGTTGTACTGGTCGTAGATCACGCTGTCGCTCGCGGTGACGGCGCCCGGCGCGGTGCTCTGAAACTGATTGACCACACTCTGTGGCAGATAGCCGCTGGGCGTGTTCACGACTCCGCTAAAATCGCCGGACCGCATGGCGTCCGTGGGGAGAAGGCCGTACTGGTCAAGATGGTCGCGGCGATAGAACGGCTCCACCGCCGCGAACCAGAAGGTTTTATTCTTCCCGTTGTAGACCTTCGGAATGTAGACAGGGCCGCCGGCCGCCAGCGAAAACTGGTTGTACTTCAAGGTCGAGACCGGACGATTGGAAGCCGCCTGCGTGAAGGGGGACGCGGCGAAGGCGGGATTGCGGTTGTACCACAATGCCGTTCCGCTCAGCGAATTGGTGCCCGATTTCGTGGTGACCGCGATTACGCCCCCGCCCGAGGTGCCGTACTCCGCGGAGTAGGCGGTGGTCATCACAGTAAACTCCTGCACGGTCTCAGGGGAGAAACTGACCATCGTGCGTGCCAGGCTGACGCCGGTGTTGTTGGTTCCGTCCGCCAACAGCAGGGTGCTCATGGGGCGTCCGCCGTTCACACTCAGGTTGCAGCCCGGACAGGTGGTCACGGTGACAAGGCTGGGATTCTCGGAGCCCGCGTCTCCCGACACGTTTGGCAGCGTCAGGGCAAGGTCGAGCACGCTACGATTCACCAGGGGTACATCCTGGATCTGACGCTCGGTAATGGTGTTGCTCGTGGTTCCGGATTGGGTATTCACCATCGCCGATTCCGCCGACACAGTGACTCTGGTGTCGATCGAGCCGGCCTTCAACAACACATTGACGGTGGCGGTAGTGGAGGTATCGACCTTCACATTCTCCACAACCGATTTGCTGAAGCCGGGAGCTTCCACTTCCACCCGGTACAACACAGGCTCCAGGTCGTTGAAGGCGAAGGCGCCAGATTGCGATGTAGAGAGCTTTCGAACTTCGTTCGTTCCAATATTGGTGAGAGTGACGATCGCGCCAGCCACCGTGGCTTCTGTCTGATCGGTGACCGTTCCACTGATGGCGCCCCGATTCGTTTGTGCGTAGAGTGACACGATCCCGATTGCGAAGATCGCGACGTAGCGATGCATGTAGAACCCCTTCCGTGACGTGAGCGAAACCTTAGACCTTGGGGAATATTATGCGAGCCGGGTAAAACGCGCAAGTCAATTTCCTGGGACCGGTGGGTTTTACATAGCAAAATGGAGGCAAAAACGGGATGGGGCGCGCATGTCGCCCAATTTTCAGATACTTATCGCTCGAATTGGAGGCCAGCAGGCGGATTGTAAGCGCTTGTGAACCAATTTAGTGCGTTTTGCAATGCCAAACGGCGACTATTCGAGGAAGAAGACTTCCTTCATCATGGAAAACCGCTCGCCCGGAGGAACCGGAATGGGCTCAAACAAACGGCTCATGGCCTGTTGCCAACGCTGATTGACAGGATCGCTGTCCAAAGCGTCCCAGGCACGATCGAAATCATCCACCCGCATGCACAAGAACAGGTCCTGGTCTTGCCGGAAAATCGAGTAATCGGAGATGCCGACCTCCTTCAATTTGGCCAGCAATTCCGGCCACACACGAGTATGCTCGCGCTCATACTCTTCAATCGCGTCCTTCTTGATCCGGAGTCTAAAGGCACAGCGTGGCATGGAACTTCCCAGAATACCGGCGGATCGAGCCGCTTGACAAGGAATTTCCCGGATTGCCCAGCATAGTTCGCACTGCGAAACATTCGGCAGAGCGGGGGGATAGGTGCAAATGCTTGCAAAACTTCGAAAAGTGCGATTTTCTGCCAATCTTCGGGCGATGGGACTCGGTGGGGGTCGCCGTGCTGCGTTTTGAGATGCGCAACGGCTCACCTTACCGGAAGTTCGCGAATGTAGAGATTGCGAAAGCGAATCTCCGACCCGTGAGTCTGCAGTTCGATGGCGCCTTTCGACACAAGCGGAGCCGCGCGATCGAAGTAGTTGTCGAGCACCTGTCCATCGACCGTCAACTGGTCGTTGAACCAGACCCAAACCCGCGAACCGACCATCTTGATGTGGAAGGTGTTCCACTGACCCACGGGATTATCCGCCTTGACCAGCGGCCACTTGCCCGGATTGTCGGCGTTGTTGTTCCACAACGCGCCCGAACCTTTGGGCGCCCCGTTGCGGACCTCCCGCGGATTGTCCACGTCCCAGATCTGCACCTGTGGATAGCTGCGGAGATAGATCCCCGAGTCGCCGTTGTGGCTCACCATCAGCCAATCCACATACATTTCGAAGTCGCCATAGTCGCGCTCAGTGGCCAGGTGCGGGCTCTGTCCGTCGGAAACAATCTCGCCCTTGGCCGTATCGACGTGCCAATGCTGATCGCGCGAGGCATTCCACTCGGCCTGTTTCGCGGCACGCTCTTCTTTGGGAAGCGCGGCCTCGGCCCGCGGGTCGTAATTCGGTTGACGCCCTCGCCAGCCGGAAAGGTCCTTGCCATTGAACAACGCGGTGAATCCGTCGGGCGGCTGGTTCCGTGGACGATCCTGGGCGGCCAGTGGCAGACTCAGGGCCACGGACACGGCGAGCAGCAGAAATCGATTCATGTTCTTCTCTCGCGGACTATGATACAACCGTCCCATGATCCTCGCGCGCGCTTTCGGTCTTCTGACGGTTCTGCTGCTGGTCGCCCACGCGGCATCGGCTCAGACCAAACTGCAAGTCACCTCCAAACTCGGCACCAAATTCTACTCTGTGGCCGACGGTAAGGGTGCAGTCGCAGACGCCCAGAAGAATCTGGCCGGCGATCCCAAGAGTCCCGCACTGATGCTGAAACTCGCACAGGCGGAGATCTCCGTTTGGGAGGACAAGCAAGCAGTCGCCACGCTGACTCGGGCGCTGGCGATTTCTCCCGGAGATGCCAGCCTCTATCTGGAGCGCGGGCATCGCGAACTGCCTCTGCGGGAGTTCAAGCAGGCGCGTGCCGACTTGTCCCGCGCCGCCGAACTGAATCCCAAAGAGATGGCGGCCTATTATCACCTTGGCCTCGCGCACTACTTTCTGGGGGAATTCGCGCCCGCGGCGGAAGCGTTCCAGCGCGCGGTGGAGACGGCGCCCAATACCGATGAGCGCATCAACTCCACGAACTGGCTCTTCGCGGCGCTGAGCCGTGCGGGAAAGACTGCAGAAGCGGCTAAGGCGCTCGAGGCGGTGCCGCCCGAGATGACCAACGAGTCGCCGCACACGAAGTTTTATCTGAACCTGGTCCGCTTCTTTCAAGGACGCATGAGCGAATCCGACGCTCTCCCGCCCGAGCCTCCCGCCGATAACACCGATCAGGAGGTCGAACTGCCATTCGATACGGTCGCCTACGGGATCGGCAACTGGCACCTGTATCACGGCAATCCCGACAAGGCTCGCGAGTACTTCCGGCGGGTCCTGAAGGGCCACGTCTGGATCACCTGGGGCTTCGTCGGCGCCGAAACCGAACTGCTCCGCATGGGCAAATAGTCTCGCGGATCCGAATCCGCCCCAGAACTATCGTAATCCTCTACAAATCCGGCCGAGTTCTGGGGACAGGCTACGTAACTCCCGAATTCGCGGAATTAGGGAATTGCGTAGCCTGTCCCCAGATCTCCGGGATTCTGCTACGTGCCCCAGACCTCTTACACCAAGGCGCGCAGAGCGAAAGGAGTCGCGATCAGCGGATCGTCTTCCTTCACCAGATTCTCGGGATTCGACCACGACCCGTCCCCGCGCTGCGTTCGCATGAGACCTTCCTCCACCCCCTTGCCGCCGTCGATCCGTAGCGCCCGAAACGCGGACGCACTCGCAGCCGCATAGTAAAACGCCAGACCGCGCGGCCATCTCTGATATGCCTCGCCGATAAATCCCGGCACCGCCATATCGTGATGCCGGGCCGCCAGCCAACTCCGTGCAGCCATCACCCCGGCATCCTGCGGACCGCGCCCCGTCGCCAGCAGCGCCAGAATTCCATCCGCCGTCGTCGTGCCGTAACTGCGGAAGCGCTGCCCATCATGCCCTGCCTTGTTGGTATCGAACTCCGTCGTCGAGAAGAAGAATCCCCCGTCCGGCGATTGCAGGCGCGACAGATAAACACCCGCCCGTTCGAATACCGCGTCGCCATCCCCAATTCCCGCCGCCCGCAGAGCCTCAAGCACGTAGCGCGTCATCGAGAGGTCGACATGCCCGGTGTCGGGCGGCGTACGCAGTTCGCCACCCATGCCCCAGGCGCCGTATGCCGCGTCGGACTTCGTCCACCCGTCCTGCTCAGTAAACTGATGCCGCCGCAGATACTCCACCATCGGCCGCGCCAACTCGACGCGTCCCGCTCGACACATCGCACTCACGGCCAGCGAGGTGGAATAGTTGGGATAGTCGGGAATTCCCGGATCCGCCATCCCGAGCGAGCCGTCGGGACGTGTATTGCGTCGAATGAACGCGATTGCGCGATCCACCTGGCTTGCCGGCACGGGCACTTCGCTCGACGGGACCTGCAGCAGCGCATCCAGGACGAACGGCGTGAGGGACTGCCCCGAGCGTAGCAGTCCATAGGTGTGACTGTGCCATCCGCCGTCGCCGGCCTGCTGCTTCCAGAGCCAGCGGGCCGCCTTCGCCACTGCCGTTTGCGCTGTCCGGACACAGGCGGCTTGCGCCATCAGCACGCCGAGGAAATAGCGCCGCCGCATCACTTCCTCTTCAGGCTGGTGGACTGAATCACCGGGTCCTTATCCGACAGAAGCGTCAGGATCGCGGCGCTGGTCACCGCCACGCGGCCGGTGATGCAGTGGTGACCCGCCCAGGTGCCGTCCTCGTTCTGCAGTTGCAGCACCTTGGCTTTGATGTCGGTATTCCACTTTACCCATTCGGGCCCCCCGGTGCGATGCAGGCTGTCGCTGATGTTCAGGTACGAGAAGAATTCCTCGCCCCCCATGGAACCGAAGCCGGTAACGAACCGTGTGTCGGACAGCCGACCTTTGATGGCATCGATCTGTTTGGCATTCTTCCGGCGATCTTCCTCGGTGCGGCTCAACTGCTCGAGAGCCTGCGCCCCCTGATACAGCGACACCCCCGCGGAAGCGTCGGCCATCGCCGGCCTCCCTCCGATCACGGACGCGGTCGCCGAGGAACCCGGGCCCCCCGCCACCGGAGTCGCGGCCTGCTGCGTGTAGTCCGTTACTTTGGCCATTGCGTTCGCCGACACCTGCACACCCTTCTGCTGCGCCAGGAACAGACTCCGCGACGCCATTGACGTCCCCAGGATCGGCGCCCAGCCGCCCGCGATATTCCAGCTCCCATCCTGGAGCTGATTCTTCTGCACCTTGGCGACGCACTTCTCCAGACTCTGCCGCACTCGCGCATTCGAGCGCGGATCGCCCATCGTACCGTCCAGTTCCGCCAGCAGCTTCGACGTGAGGAAGGTATCGATGTACGGCCCCAGCTTGCGCTGAATCTGCGTTCCGTTGCGATTGGTGACGCCCAACCCTTCCATGGGACTCTGCTCCACGTTCTTCAGAATGAAGTTTACCGCCCGCTGCAGATTGTCGCGATATTCACCGCTGGTCGGAGTGCTGCCGGTGTGCAGGAGCGCTTCCGCAGCGACGGCGGTGTTGGCAACGTCGTTGCCAGTCGACTCCAGATTCTCGCCTTGACGCACGTAGGACGTCTCGCCGCCATCCTGGCCCCATCCCCCATCTTTGCCCTGCACCGACGCCAGCCACCGCGCGCCCTTCTGGACGGCAATCGCCACGGGATCGTTCTTGGGCACACTACTGTCACCCGCGAGCCTGGTTTCAGCGTAGATGCCGATAGCTGCCACGGCTGCTACGCCAGTTAACACACGTATCCGGTTCGATTTCATGTAGGTTCTCCTCGTACGGCCTGGAACTGAGTGCCCGGCTGTCACTCAAATGCCGTGAGCGAGTCGATCCTTGCAAACTTTTTTGGCGTGGGCGCCGCTCACGAGGTCAGTTGGAGAAGTTCCGCTTCGGTAGGCTTCGGCTGCTCGGAATCGGTCAAGGTGTCGAGCGATTCGAGGATGCGCTCCAGAACGCTGTCGGTTTGCGAGACCGTTACCTTCAACGTCTGAATCGAGCGCGCCTGGTCAGTGAGGCGGCCCTCCAGGCCCGCCATAGTCTTCACCAGCAACTGTTCCATGGCGGCGACGATCTGCGTAGTGGAAGGCACATCCGCCAATTTTGCCGCGTGTTCGTCGAGTCGCGCCTCGATCTGCACAAATCGGGTGACCGCAGCCGCCTCTTGCGCGGCGACCCGCCCTTCCAGGTCAGTCACCACCTTCCGAAGATCGCGCAGATCGGCGGAAGCTTTGGGCGAGCCCGGCTTGCGAGGGAGGCTGCATGCCCCCGCCACAACACCAGCCAGAAAAACAGCGACTCGGGGAGCCGCGGTGATTGCTTTCTTTGCGAGAGAACCGCTTTTCATACGAACCCTCCCACTGTATCCGAGGATATTCGCGCTATTTATAGGTCGCAATAGGCATTTCGTTAACTTTTCAGGTTGACTTCCGTTAGGAGCATAACGAAATCGGGCACGGTGGTCCATCGGTCCTGCATACGCGGTCGTGCATACGCTTGAGAAGCTCCATCGCATAACCTGGAAATTTCCTATGCCTCGCGCAGCGCCTCGAGCATTGTCCGACTCCGTCCTGGAGGCCGAGGAAGGCCCGCTCCATCCGACTCTGCAGCGCATACTTGCTCGAAGCCTGGGTGACCGCCGAATCCGGATTCCCCGGAACCGGCCGCCGCGTCCGCTTCCACACGGGCGATCTTGAGGACCGCCTGACGATCGACCCGCGGCAGAATATCCGCAATGGCGATTCCATCTACCAGGTGTTTCGCATGAATCGCCGTTCTCCAAGCGCCACCTTCTCCATCCCGGAGATCGAATTCTGTCGCCACAACAATGCGTGGACGGCCGTGATTTGGGGATTGCGCCGTCAGAGTTCTTGCGAGACCAGGGCTCCACGAACAGCAGATTGCCGATGCAAAGGAAGCAACGTCATGTTTGTAGAAGGCTGCTTGGAACAACAAAGTTGTCTGAGTATTTATTGATGCCGGGACTTATCGCGACATAAAGGTCTCTTTTGACGCCGCGTCCCGCACCGCACTCCCATTTGCCAAAATGCAAGATCAAGTGGCCGCCGCCGCAGGTAAACCTTTTTCTCGTCACCGCACCGGCGGAGTGTTCTGTTGCACATGATTGGGGAGTGAGTAATTCCTGCGGAATGGAATTCGCCAGGCCATGAGCCAGAGAGTGTTAACTCCCCGTACGATGTATTTTGCCAGCAGCCGGACGATTCGGATGTAAGTATAAAGAAAGTCGAGCCACTTGGGAAGTGTAATGAAAGCTCTGTCTTCGTCACCCACATGAAGGACCATGCGAGTCCACCGGAATGGGTCTCTGACGAACTCCATCCCCCAAAAGTATCTCATCCTTGCCGTGAATCGTGATTCCAATCCGAGCAGAGTCGCCCATGGCCATCCGCAGAAGACTGAGACGGCCGCCCCCACCGGTGCGCCTCCAGCCAAGATCTCGCGGGAAATCCTCTCGGCCATTGCCGCGACGCGGCCAGTGAGGGGCAGGATCCCGGCTGCCCCAGCAGGAATGGGCTGACCGAAAAGGTCTCGCGCCAGGAGCACTGCAAGGCCTGCCGCGGCGCCCGCTCCCGGGCGTGTCGCAATCATTTGATTGATGCGCGACCAATCCCAGGCATGCGCTCCGCGCAGCATTTCCGCGATGTCCACCAGCCACTTCAAACAGTCCCACCGATGCTTCGTTCCGTGGAAGCAGAGTACCAGAAAGAGATCTTCGAAACACATTGTTGAGACTCGTCCGTGCGGTAGTTTCACGAACTGAGCGCGGTCCCATAACAGTTCGACATCCGGGGAATACGAACTCCAGAGTTGGTCAATGAGCTGCCAGTGAAGATCCACAAAATGGGACCCGTCAGAAGCGCGAAATGTAACGTGGTAAAGCTTCTTCAGGTCTCCGGGGGTTTTCGGTGACGACTCTGGCTCGGCCCGATATCCCGCTCGAATCATCGCATCCATGGCACGAGTGAGATCCCGCAAATGAACTAACACGTCCAGGTCAGTGTAGTGACGCAACGCCAAGTCGCCATAGACGGCCATCGCTACAACGGGTCCTTTCATCGCGAGGACCGGGATCCCCTCTTTCTCTAATATGGACGCTAAAAGGACCAGATTTCGAGCGAGGCGGTAGTTGCTCAGTGACGACTCATAGAAGGCGGCTTGCAGACGTTGAAGGATGGTTTCGGGGACGGAGTTCTCGGGAAGAGAAAGGAGGGCACGATAAGCCACCCCAATCAACCGGTGATCGAGGATCGCATCGGCGACAGCCTGCCACTCACTGTCGGTCGACGGGATACTATCGGGGACGATATCCCCGCCGCTGAGCAACCGCTGGAGGAATTGCATTTCAGAGCGCGGCCGTGCCTGCAAATTCGTCCGCATACCGGTTACCTGGAATTCGTCGCCGCAGCCTGAGGCTCGGCGGCGGTCCCGGCACTTTCGCGGATCAGTTCGGCTACGGCATCAGCGGTTCTACCCAGAGGACCTAAAGTCAGGCCGTAACAGCGTGCACCGGCAGCCAGCCGGCTAAGGACACCCATAGTTTCTCCGTGACTCAGGGGACCGAGTCCGGTTTCCTGTAGCAAGCGAGCAGCCATTTCGGCCTGCGGCATCGGCGTCAGCAGTGGTTGTGTCACGCGTTGCCCGGAGATCAGAATGAGAATGCGGGCCCGACACGCGGGGATTGGCCCGGGCATGAAGTCGCCCGGCACGATAAACGGAGGGCGCGGGGGAGCGAGGGGAATCTCAAGTCCATCGGTTCGCAATAGCGCGAGGCTCTGGTCGTCTAAGTGAAAGCATCTGGGGACGGGGAAGACGTGCAACGAGTCAGGATCGGCCAGCGTCACGTCGTCAGACCCAACCGTAAAGCCCCGCCGAACCATGGCCACGCTAAGCGTGCTCTTGCCGGCGCCTGACCTCCCGGCGATGAGAGCCGCCGAGCCGCCGAAAGCAAGCGCACCCGCGTGGATCGCAATATTTCGCCGCTGGGAGCGGATGATCGTTTCGCAGAGAATGGACTCGAGATTCCACAACGTTGCATTCAGCGTGGATGCCTCGCCTGTTCGGTCCGCCAAGGTCCAATGGAATGTGCCGCTGGCAGACAGTGCCAATTCTGCCTGAAATTCGCATTCGGTCAATCCTGATTTGTAAAAATGCCCGTAGAGCCGACCGAAGCAACTCCGCGCATCCGGCACATTGGTTTTCAGACGAAACGGCACGCCATGGACGCAAAAGCAATCTTCAGTGAATGGCAGCAAGTTAGGCTGGAGACTCACACAGACTGTCCGTTCAGTAGACCGTGGTGCGCTAAGGTGGCGAGAAATTCGCGGGTATCGCGGTCCACCTGGCCGTTGGGAGCCTCATAGAGAAGCGACAGTTGCTCGACGATCTCTTCGATCGTATGCTTGCCGTCACAAAGATCCCAAATTCTGCCCCCAGACTCGTTCACGGGAACGGCCGCGCCTCCGGCGGATTCGAACAGGAGAACACTCTGATCGGGTAGTTTATGAGCCTCAACGTCATCCCGGCGAGTCGGATAAGACATAGAGATGCACTCCCAGGCTCTAGGGCTACGGAATAAAAGAGAGCGGTGGCTTTGCTGGCGCTGGTGTCGAACCGGTCGATTGTGGCGATTGTGGCGATTGAGCAAGCAACGGCCGTTCGCTGGCGGCAATGACGGCAAGCACTGCCGGCGCGACATAGGCCAACTTCGCGATTTTACGCCGGCTGACGGACTTTTGTTCCAGTTCGTTCTCCTGAATCGTTCTGTTTTTTTCCTGGTGATTCGGAACCATGTGGCCTCCAAATACTCCTACCAGGAATATACCCCAACTTATCCAACGTAAGCAATGAGAAAGAATCACGATAGGGGCTGGAACTCACCGTGTGCAATATTGCTCAGCGCTAGTCCGGGTAACACGTCTCAAGCCTTCACAGATAGAGGACATCGGCGCGAGTTCAATCGCAAGATGGAAGTGGCGGTCGCGGCCCCCGCTTCGATAAGTGCGGCGGTGGGTTTCGGCGTAACGGGGTTAGTGGAAACCTTTCACAACCTTATCCAATTCGAGGCGTTGTGGCACCGCACCGCCTTCGGCGCGAGTCAGCACTGACCCATGACAGCTGCAGCGGATCGACAGGAACGCCTTTAGACAGAAGTATGGAGCACCTGTCGTCACCAGTTCGCTCCCTTGCCCTTGGCTCGTGCCTTGACCCATGACGGATAGTTCTTCGGGACGTCGAGCCTCTTGAGTTCTGTCCACGCAGCAATTGCCTCTGCACGGGTCACACCCGGATTCGCGGCGAGGAACTCGGCGACGAAGTTGATGTAGCGGCAGTGAGGGATCTTCTCGAAGCGCTCCTGGTTGTTCAGGGCGATGTACTGCCGCACGAGCTCGCCGTATGTTGGGTGCTTGCCGCTCGTGGTCTGTTCCTCTCGCCAGCGATTGAGCCGATACCAGACTCCAGGCTTCTCACGAACCTCCGGCACCATCAGACGTGCTTGTTCGACGATGAACTCCTTGGTTTCACGGTTGCCCCTGTAGTGCTCGATTCGGAGCTTCAGGTCGAGGCCGCAGTCCGCGTCCCTCACGCCGATCCGGCGCAATGAACGCTTCGTCGGTGACGCAGCCTTACCCGTGCGCAGGAACCTCGCAATGGCCCTTTCGAGTTCGTCCTTGCGCAGCTTCTTCGCAGCGGGAATCCCGATACTCACAGCGAAGTTCTTCAATTGGTCCAGGTACCAATAGCCGTTCTCGAAATCACGCAGCGTCATCGACGGAGAGAGGGCACCTACCATGGTGACAGCGTACTCCATTCGGCGAAGATGTTCGAGCGCGCAGACGAATCGCGGCAAGCAGAAAACCGCGGCCCGCTCCATGCACGTGATGATATCGACTCCGGGCCTCCTTGTGACTGGACCCATAAACTTGCCGGTTTGGCGACAGTATGCGTCCTAACTGTGATTCCTTCACACTTGTTGCGGGTGTCGATGACACTTCAGGCGACGCTTCGAAGCTCACAGCGGTCACTGAGCCCAGGGCGCAACGGCACTTTGCAGTTCGGACTTCATAGGGAGGATTCGGACCTAGTGGTAGGGGTCGAGCGGCGACCACTGCCGGCCGATCCATGTTGTACTGTTCCGGTCCGCTATTCGGGTTATCTTTCCAACGAATCGATCAGTGACAGGATGTTACTTTACTCAGGAGCATGAGCTAGTCGGCGGCAGGTTGGCCTGCCTAAACTGACCCTTCGTCAGTAAGCTACGCACGCCGTTGACGGACGTCCGCTTCCTCGCCTTGTTGGCTTGCTGTCTTGATGTCGCCCAAACGGGCGCTGTTGCGGTCATCACTATCTTGACCCAGTGAGACGCTAAGAAGCGGCTTGGGCCTGCGATGCACGATCAATTCAAAGATGTCGGGACGTGCGTAATGTCCGGCTACATCCAGTTGCCATCTGGGCCCAGTGATCTTTGCACGGTCCAACTCCGCATATAAGATTTCTTCTTTTTGGCTGGCGGGGCCCGCCACCATCTTTCCGTCCGGGTCCACGATCACGCTGTCGCCGGGATTAATCCATCCTTCCACGGCGCCCAAGTACTTCTCTTTGAATGCAAACCGATCGGGCACGTCATCCTTGTGCATTGCCGCGCAGCAGCCGACCACGTAGCATCGCCCTTCCTTGGCTACGTGGCGCACCGTGGAGAGCCAGGGTTCTCCGCGGTCCCAGGTGGGCGCAACAAAGATCTCTGTGCCCCAGGCCGCCATCGCATACCGCGCCAGCGGCATGTAGTTCTCCCAACAAATCAGCCCCCCCACGCGCCCGAAGGGCAGGTCATAAACCTCAAGGTCGCTACCGTCTCCCATGCCCCATACAAGCTTTTCGCCCCCGGTAGGCATCATCTTACGATGCTTACCCAGGATTGTGCCGTTCGCTGCGATATACAAGAGCGTGTTATACACCGTCGAACCGCTCGCCTCGATATTCACCTCGTTGATGCCAATAGCTACGGCAACCTCGGCCTTTTTGGCTGCCTCGCAGAGTTGGGCAGTCGCCTTGCCGGGAACGGCAACAGCGTTCGCCACGAACTCCGCATACACTTCCCGCAGTGGATGGGTGTGACCAGCCGGGATGAACCAAACCCAGAGCGGATAGCCTGGTACAAAGGCCTCGGGAAACACGGCTAGCTTCGCGCCCGCCGCTCCGGCCTCGGCAATCAGGTGGCAGGCTTTGGCGATCGTAGCCTCCCGATCCATGTATACCGGGCATGCTTGAACGGCGGCGATCCTGAACAGATGGGACATTAAGGTATCGGGGCCTGGGTACGGCCGGCTCTGACACGTTGCCAGCAAAGACATCATAGTCCAAAAGGGCCATGCACTTCGAGCCCTCGATGTACCTTGCGGGACACGGAAGTCGGAAGTTACAAGGCAGCTCTGCCAAGCGACACCGGGCGGGGAAAGCGATTTGTCGATCCTGGGCGGCAATCCTCAGAACGGGTTGGGCGGACCCAGCGGCGAATGGTTGGGCTTCGGACGAGGCCAAGGCGGCTCCGCCTGGCCGGACCGGACTATAGTCCCGCCAACATCGCGGCCTTGCGACGGTTCCAGCAAAAGCATGGCTCCGGGCAGGCCCTGCAACAAGCTTGGGGACGCAATTTAGGAACTTCTCACTTTGCCCCCGACAAGTCGCCAATCTGCGCGTTGGCGGGACATTGATCTCGTCGTGGTCTGGCGCCTGGATCGCTGGGGACGTTCCCTGGTGGATCTGGTGAATGGCAAAAATGCCATTTGAGCTCTCGGTGCTGATATCGCGCGCTCGGCTGAAGCCACGTCGGGGAACGGGCATTGTGGAGCCCTGACCTGCGGGCCGATCCTGCGGCCGCGACCCTTCGCTCGTATGGCGACTGCGGGCCTTTCAGCAGCTACCCGATCGCTGCGCCAGCCGCTGCGGCTCCACCGGCGAATGCTCAAGAATCTACGTTTTCTGATTACCGCAACCCCGCGTTGGTCACACAGCATCGGTCGCAAGTCCGGACTCTACCCGCGGTTGGTATGCACAGGATCGCGCAGATAGATGGGAGCGCCGTCACCCACGTGCTCGACGACTACGTGAGCGATGGATTGTTCGTCGTCGTTGAAGACACCGGTAGGCACCCAATCGGTAGCGTCGCGATGGAATGAAGGCCGACTTTGTAGGAAAACGCTCCGCGGGGCATCGGCTCGATTCAGCGACGAGAAGGAACAGAACCGCTGGCGGTGGCCCCTATGGACGCCCGCGCCCTTCACCTTGCGCTTCGGGGACCAACTTTCCACACTCAGACGTTGAATTCTATGTTCGCTCGAATTCTCTCCCTCATGTCGGCAAACCCGCCCTAAGCTCGAATCAGCCCGAAAGCAAAAACGAGCCTAGGGCGGAGGAGAAAACATGAAGAACTCATCGATTGTTCACGTCATCGCCCTGGCCGCGTGCGCTGCAGGGACGACTTTATCCGCAGCCCAGATTTTTGTCGTCGCGCCCGTCGCGATCATAACTCCGGCGGTGGTTCGTGCGCTCACCAACAAGAAAGCTGAGGCTCCGGCTTGCTCCTGGCAAGTGGTGACCGCCAAACCAAACAACTTTGTGTGCGCCAAGACAGACATCGACTGGCAGAGCTATGGGCGCCTGGAGATTGCCCCGGTGGAAGTCGCCCCCTCGAACTTAAAGCAGGACCTTAGCGAACGCCAAACAGAGCAGTTGCGGGACGCGCTCACCACCTCCCTACAGCGCCGGTTTCAGCAAATGGAAGGCGCCGAGACGGGCCGTACTCTGGTGCTGCGCGCTACCGTCACGAACGTGGAACTGTCCAATCGCGCTGTGAACATAGTCAGCCTTGCGGCGATCCAGGCGCCGCTCAGCTTCGGCGGCGCCACCGCCCGAATTCAATTGCTGGACCGCGACAGCGGCGAACCTCTTGCTGAGATGACCATTCGGGGACGCGGACGCGCGTACGACTTCATACCCAGCGTGCAGGCAGTGGGGCACGCCCGCAAGGCACTCACGCGAGCGCCCAAAGAAGCCGGCAAGAATCTCGACGCCCTGCGCGCCAAATTCGGTCCCGAGCAGATTACAACGCTGGCCGCCGGCGGTGGAGAGCGATAGATCGCAAGGCCGGACGAGGAGCCTGGATTCCGGGCTCCTTCGCATACTGGAGAATGCCATGACTCGCAGACAACTGTTGCAGAGTACCGCCGCCACCGGCATCGGGGCGGCGTTTCTAGCCCGGCGACCCCTTGGCGCGGTAGGGCAGGCCAGGCAACCGGGCGCGGCTTATGACCCCTGGAGTCGTTGGGAGGAGGGGTTCGGCCTGCCGCGCGCCGTACGGGCGGCCATCCTCGGAGCCAGCCCGCACAACACGCAAGCCTGGAAATTCCGCTGCACGGCCGATCGCCTCGATTTGTTCGGCGACAGGAGCAGAACCATCGGGACTATCGACCCAGTCCTTCGCGAACAACACATCGGGACCGGTTGCGCTTTGGAGAACTTACTGATCGCGGCGGAGGCCAACGGATTGGGCATCCGCGACTTTCTTTATGACGAGCGGCCGGAATCGGATCTGATTGCATCGCTTGCGTTCGAACCGCGCACGCCCGTTCATTCCCCGCTCTACGGCGCCATCCCGCATCGCCACACCAATCGTTCGCCGTACCTCGCGAACCGGCAGATCGCCGCTTACAGGATTCGCGATCTGGAAGGACTGAATGCGGAGCCCGAGCTGTTACAAGTGCAGCTCTGGACGGGCGCGCAACACTCGAAGATGAGAGAATTGTCGATTGCCGCGGCCGAAGCTGTCGTTGCGGATCGGCAGCAGAGCACCGACAGCGCGCGTTGGTATCGCGGAACCCGCGCCGCCGTCGAGCGATACCGCGACGGCACCACGCTCGACGCTCAGGGGATGTCGCCTTTGCTGACGGCCCTGGCAAAGTTGCTACCGGAGCCGTCCCGATCTATGGCGGACCGGGTCTTCGTGAACAACGTCAAGAACATCTACTGCGGCCCCGGCGCAGTTTTTGGGACCATCTTCGCCAAAACTCGGGCCGGCAAGGCCGACATGGCCCGGGCCGGCCGGCTCTGGCAGCGGATGCATCTCTGGGCCACCGTCAGCGGCATCGCCATGCAGCCGCTCAACCAGATTCATGAGCGGATCGACCGCGAAGCTACTACCGGCATCGACCCGGTGTTCTCACGCGATTTAGCCGCCCTGGCGCCGGACTCCGGTTGGCATGGCGTCTTCAGTTTTCGGATGGGATACGGTTCGCGCAGCGCGCGGCCAAGCCCGCGGCGCGATCCAGCCGCGACCATGATTTGAGGCCGGAGTGCGATGATGAGAATTGCCAGTTGGGTGTTTTCACTGATGAATAACCTGTATCAGGTTACGGATACGCTCCTGATTTGCCAGATGATCGGGTGCCTCGCCGGCCTCTGCGTTTCGGTTCTCCTCATCCAGCTCGTGCGAACCTCGTGGAGCTTTTTGAACCAGCGCCGTCCGGGCATCCTGCTCAGCAGCGCGCTGTTGGTCTGGAACTTGGGCGGCCTCTTGAATGCGGGCTTCATTATTGCCGGCCTCGACTACCGGTCGAGCCCGCCGAAACTCGTTTGTGCCTTCGGGTTCACCGGCCTGACCTTCCTGACCTGGGCGCTTCTCGACGTCTGGAGGCTGTCGGTCCAAGGACGCTGGCAACGGCGCATCCACAAGAGCCTGCAAGCGCTCGCCGCTGCGTCCGGACTGGCGATCACGGCCTGCCTCTGGATCGACGCCCTGGGATGGAACGCGCCTCTATCGCGGACGGGAATTCGCGTGGCAGCGCAGGCAGCATTCTTTGTTCTGGTGCTAGCGGGCGTCGGTCTGGCGGTGTCCAGCCGGCCACCGCGAACCGCGCGCCTGTGTGCCGGGTTGACGGGCTTCGGCGTTCTCGGACCATTAGCAGCACTCGCGCTGATACCAGTTTTTCCGCTGCTTCCGCGTCCGGTCTGGGCCGCCATTTCGGCCTACCAGGAACAATCGGTCAACTACCTTGTGGTGGCCGCGTTCATCCTTTTAGCTCGCTTGCGTTACACCGATGTACTTTTCGAAAGGGCGTTGCAATGTTTTGCCGCAATCGCCGGGGGGCTTGCTATTTGGCTCGGTTTGCGCGGCCTTCGAACCACCTTGCCGGCCAGTGTTCGCGAACCTGCCGGACTGGCGGTTTCCACCATTGTGCTGATAGTCGCCATAGTGCTACTGACTCCGGTCGTGAACCGGTCGATCCGGCGTCTGACGAAGCGAATCTTCCAACAGCCGGACTTCGACGGCGAACTCCATCGGCTCGAAGACGCTTTCAGCCAGATGACACGTGAGCCGGACGTCTTCCAGCACGCCGAATCGATTTTGATCCGTCTCTTCGGTTTCGTGGACGCGCATATCGTCGGCGGCGGAAACTTGTTGCCCGGGTTGCAATGCGAGTTGGCCGCGCACGATATCCTCGAATTTCAGTCCGGCTCATGTACGGTTCCATGCGGCCATTTAGAAGCCGATGCGCTTCTAGCCGTCCGGCAAAATCGGCGGCTCACGCACGCCGTAGCAATCGTCCGCTCACGGGATCAACGTGGGTTCCTCGCGTCCGAGGTATCGTTCCTCACTGGGCTCGCGGGACTCTTGTCATCGCGCTTGGAGACGATGCGAGTGGAACGGGAGAACTACGAGCGCGACCGGCGCGAGGCCACTCTGCGCCACCAAAAAACCGAAGCCGAGTTGCGAGCGCTGCGCGCGCAGATCAATCCCCACTTCCTCTTCAATGCCCTCAACACCATTGCCGATCTGATTGCGATGGACGCCCACAAGGCAGAACGCATGACAGAGCGGTTGTCGGACGTTTTTCGCTATATCCTTACTCACAGCCAGACCGCCACCAGCACGGTGCAGCAGGAGATCGACTACGTTCGGCGATATCTGGAGATTGAGGAAGCCCGATTTCGTGAGCGACTGCGCGTCCAAGTCCATCTCGACCCAGCCGCGGCCGAGATGCGCGTGCCCTCGCTGATTCTGCAGCCAATCGTGGAGAACGCCCTGAAACACGGTCTCGCGCCGAAGATCGCGGGGGGCAACCTATCCATCGCGGCGATGCGCACTGGTAAAGGACTTCGCCTAACGGTGGAAGACGACGGCGTCGGTTTGCATCGAAACGGGGCCGGCCAGCCCCAAACGAGATCCACCGGAGTCGGTCTCGCCAACACGCGGCAACGGCTGCATGCGCTTTACGGCGAGCACGCGACGGTCCAGATGGAATCGCCGGATGTGCAGGGATGTCGGGTGACCATTCTCATTGCGGAGCCTCAGCCGTGCGCGCTCTGATTGTCGATGACGAGGCCTCGGCGCGTTCCCGGCTGGCCCGTCAATTGGCTGCCTGCCCGCAGGTCACCATCGAAGGCGAGGCGGAAAATGGATTGGCCGCGCTCAGCCAAATCGTCGAAATCAAGCCGGATGTTGTCTTTCTGGATATCGAGATGCCCGGCATGAGCGGTTTCGAAATGCTCAGGAGCTTGCCCCCAGATGTCACACCGCCCCAAGTTGTTTTCGTGACCGGGTTCGATCAGCACGCGCTCGCTGCCTTTCAGGCCGACGCAGTCGCCTATCTGTTGAAGCCGGTCCAGCAGGAAAAACTGGTTCACGTCGTGGAGAGGCTCCAGCGCTTCCAAGCTAAGGAGCTAGCCGATGACCGGGAGCGCTCGGCTCGCGTCGCAGCAGCACTGTCGTCGCCCATGCGCCAGGTCGTGGTGCGGCAAAGGGGACGCTTTCTGCTCCTGCGGCCGGCCGATGTCGTGTTCTTTCGAATCGACGAAGGGATCACGCGCGCGTTTACTACGACGGAAGCATTCTCGTGCGATTTTCAGATCGCGGAATTGGAAGCAGCGCTACCGCCGGCGGAGTTCTTTCGGGCGTCCCGCTCGACGCTGATCAATCTCTATCGCATCAAAGAGGTGCGCCCGTTCCTGAAGAGCACATTTCTGGTGGTCATGAACGACACCGCTCACACGGAGATTCAAGTCGGCGAACGGCGTGCAAAGGCGCTGCGCCAATGCATTCCGGGATTGTGAGATCCTGCCTCGTAGTAATTCTGTTGCGTCTAACCCCGCCGGCTGCGACCGATGTGGGCCCGCTCGCTTCAAACTGCCGCAATTCTGATTGTCGTAACGGGCGGTTGCGGCATTTTTGCCGCCATCGCGCGACAACGATCGATCCAATGGCCGCGCTACGGCACGAATGAGTCAGTCTCGGTCTTGAGCGGAGACGCGCTCGAGCGCTGCGTTGGCATGCACCTGAATCCGTCCGGGATTCCAACCGCACCCCGTTGATCCTCCGAAAAGCTCTTGCGAGCCTGACTATACCTATAGTAATCTGAATGGGTCGTATAGTTAAGTGCCTATGGCGCTACCCAAACTCACCAAGCTTGAACTGCAAATCATGGAGACCTTCTGGACCCGCGGAGCGTGCTCCATCCGCGAGGTTCAGGAGGCCTTTCCCGAACCTGGGCGGCCCGCCTACACCACTGTCCAGACAACCGTCTATCGCCTGGAAAGCAAGGGCGCCCTCCGCTGCGTGAAACGCATCAGCAACGCGAATATCTTTGACGCCGCCATCTCGCGCGAGGAGGCGCAGAGCCGCCTTATCGACGATCTGTTAGCGCTGTTTGGCGGGCGCACCAAACCAGTGATGTCTCACCTGATTCAATCGGGCAAGCTCACCTTGGAAGACGTGAAAGAGGCCGAACAGGCTCTTCGCAAACTGGCGAAAAAGGACAAGACCCAATGATTCCGTCCTACCTTCTCCCTTTGGCTCATCACCTGTGGCAGACCACGCTCTTCGCAGCGGCGGCCGGCCTGTTGACCCTCTGCTTCCGCAAGGACCGCGCGCCGGTGCGCTATGGCCTCTGGCTGGCTGCGTCCCTGAAGTTCCTGCTGCCGTTTTCCCTACTGATGTCGCTGGGCAGCCAGTTGGAGTGGCGTCGCCCAGCAGCCGCGCCGACCCGTTCCTGGACCTTCGTGGCCTATCAAATCAGTGAACCCTTCGGACCGAGACCGGCAAGAGCCCGCGTCCAAGCAGCCGTGCCCTCCGCCAATCCAGTGCCCTACATTCTGCTCTGCGTGTGGTGCTGCGGAATGCTCACCAGCATGGCGCCATGGTGGAATCGCTGGCGTCGCGTGCGAGCCGCTGTTCGCACAGCCACTCCCTTGCCGATCGGTCTGCCCATCCCGGTGCTAACCTCTTCCCTGCCACTGGAACCCGGCATCTTTGGCGTCTTCCGGCCGCTCCTGCTGTTGCCCCAAGGGCTTCCCGATCGCCTGACGCGCGCGCAACTCGATGCCGTCCTGGCGCACGAAATGTGTCATCTGCGAAGACGCGACAATCTCGCGGCGGGACTCCACATGCTTGTGGAGGCGATCTTCTGGTTTGACCCGCTGGTGTGGTGGTTGGAATCGCGCCTTGTGGAAGAGCGCGAACGCGCCTGCGACGAAGAGGTGCTGCGCCAGTCGCACGATCCGGAGACCTATGCGGAGGGAATCCTCAGTGTCTGCAAACTCTATCTCTCGTCTCCCCTCGCCTGCATGCCAGGCGTGACCGGCGCCGATTTGCGAAAACGAATCGAAGCTATCATGACGCAACCGGCACTTCGAAAATTGACCGTAGCCAAGACTCTCCTTCTGGCATCCGCCGGCGTGGCGTCCCTCGCGGTACCCGTCGTCATTGGCATCGCCGATCTGCCTCTCGCGCGCGCTCAGTCCGCAAGCGCGCCCTCTCCACCCGCTCCGCCGATTCGTGCCGAAGTGGTCTCCGTCCGCCGCAACACCACCGAAGATCAGCGCAGCTTCGGAATGTTTCGAGGTGAACCGGGTGGCAAGCTCACCATCCGCGGAGTGCCGCTCTATTTCATCATCGCGCGCGCCTATCACGTACAAATCCAGTCGCCGCGGCTTTCCGGCGGGCCGGATTGGATCCACTCCGAGCGCTACGACATCGAGGCCATCGCCGAGAAGGACGCCATCTCCGCCGACCTGCCGGATGCCGAGCGCACCGCGCGGATGGAACGACTGCTGCAGGGCATTCTGGCCGACCGGTTTCACCTGAAGATAGTTCGGCAGACTCGCGAGATTCCCGTCTACGCGTTGGTGGTTGGCAAAGGCGGCCCCAAGCTGCAGAAGTCGAAGTACGAAGAGAAAGACTGTACCGCAACGCCGGCTCCCGGCGAGGAAGATCCGCGCTGCCATGCCTTCAATGGCGGGCAGGGGCGAGGACTTCATGCCAAAGGCGCCACCATGCAGGACACCGTGGACTTCGTGGAGAATTGGACCGATCGTCCGTTCCTCGATAAGACCGGGCTCCAGGGACTCTATGCGATCGAGACGGAAGGATGGATACCGCTACGGCCCAGAATGCCTTCGCCCGCCGCGCCCGGCGCGACTCCCAGCGCGGAAGAGCTCGCCTATTCCGATCCCGCAACGCCGACCATCTTCCAGATCTTCGAACGCCTGGGCTTGAAAATGGAATCGCAAAAAGCGCCCATCGAAATCTACGTCATCGATCATGTGGAGCGCCCGACGGAAAACTAGTCATCGTCTCCTCGTCGGCAACATACGGGAACGGTCGCGAGAGCAGTAGTTCCCGTACGCGCCGCAGTACCGTCGCCGCGGCCAGTGGTTTCACGAGAATCGCCTGTGCTCCCAGCAGATCGGCAGCCTTCAACGCAGCCGGATCGAGCACGCCTGCGGTGGCCACGATGCGCACCCGAGTTCGTTCCGTCAAAATGGAACGGACGGCCTCCCGCCGCTCCCCTTCGGGCAGACCGAGACTGCAGATCAACAGGTCGATCGCATGTTGGTGGGCCTGCTCCACTGCCTGGAGACGATCGCGAGCCGTGAAGACCTCGTAGCCCGCGCCTTTCAACATCCGGGTGAGCTGATCGCGAATCGCGGCATCGCTATCGAGAATCAGAACCCGCTGCACCTGGGAGCGCACCGCCAGGGTCACACCATCGATACTGTGCGTGGCGCCAACGTGCAGCACCAGCGGAACTGCATCTCCGACCGGCGCATCCGCGGGGATGCGGAAATTCACTTGCAGCAATCCCGCCACCGCGTGCGGCGCTTCACCCGCGTAGGTGATCTCAGCGGGAATCCCGCCAACGGTGACGGACACGGGCAGTCGAGGCTTGGGCAAATCGGCATCGCGGTCGTGACCGGAGAGGTCGCCATCGATACCCGCTGGAATTGTCTGCCCCTCGCCGGTCGCGTACAGTGCGGCCACACTGCCACGCACAGCGGGGTTGCGTATGGAATTGCAGCATCCCGTTTCGTTGAGCATTGCGGCCTGACCTTTGCCCGTGCCGTCGAGCGTGAAGATGGCAGGCGTACTGTCCACCACCGGAAGTTCCACGGGACTCGAGCGCGCACCGCGATACTCCACTACCACCTGAGTCGTCTTGTGGCCGGCGATTCCGTAGGGGACCACTGCGCCGATTCGCCCCTCCACTGCCGAAGCCATCGGCGCGGGAATGCCGTCGAAGAGAACACGCGTCTCCCCGGTGACCGTCGCGATGCGTTGCTCGGCGTCGAGCTGCGATCCTGCTAATTCCGTAGGCCCGGCGTTCGACGGGTAAAGCACCACAATCTCACCCGGAGAGACCTTGCCTCCCGAATAGTCCGCCGAATTCAGAACGTCGCGCGCGAAAAGTTCGGGACCTTCAAAGAACAGATCGCGCGAGGGCCACTGCCGCACGGAACTCGCCGCCGCGATGATCCCTGCCTTCACGTCGGCGTCAAAGGCCTCGCCCTCGGCTGGCCGCCCGCCAAACAGCACCGCCACGTCAACTCCCGTCGAGGGCTCACGAAAAAGGAACGCCGTCGCAACGGGCGACGCGCCGATGCTCCACCAATCTGCCTCGAGTCTGTTGGGCATGATTGCACCGAGGCTGGCCAGCTTCAGGAGTGCCGGCGGCCGGCGGCCATCCAGCGCGTTCGCAAAGCGCAGTAGGTGCGCGACGGAAGCCACTCGCGAGATCCTGGCTTGCGCCAGTACTGCCAGCAAATCGCCTGGACGGCCTTGCTCTTCGGAAGACCAAAGCGCTGCAGCGGTATCGATCGCCTTGGAGATGTCCCCAATGGGGAAAGGCGTATCGGGCTGCACCGCCCTCCCCTCGATCTCACCATATCCGCGCGCGAGTACCAGCCGCCCATTGTGCGACACGCCAAGCACCGCACCCGCGATGCGCCACTTGGCGAGTATCCCATTCGCCATGTCGTCAAACGCGGCTAGCCGAGGGTCCGCCACTCCCGTGGCTCCCTGCGAAACCGCGCATAAACACAGGCACACAATAGCGATTCTCATAAGTTCCCGGGATCAATGAAAATGATTTAGGAGCATCCGATTGGTGCCCTGACTGCCAACCGGCGACGGGCACATTCGTTGCATCAGGCCGGGTGTGAATTCTCCGGCAGGCGCGTCCCTGAAACGGAGCGAACTGACGTGCCCCTCTGCATTGCGACGGGCATACATGTATCTCCGGGCCCGAGTGATCGGACGCAAAACGTCCAGCTGCAAGCTATTCGGAGAAAAGTCCGGCACACAATCTAACGGCGTGAGCGACGTTAATTTCACCGGTGACAATCCAGGTCCCTGCGAGGTAGTGTAGCGCAGCACTCCTTCGCGCACGTCGCTCTGTAAATGCAAGGGCTTAGGCGGTTACAGATTCGGGTTTATCCCGAAGCGGCCGTCTCCAGAACAAACGCTATACTCACACGAGTGGGAGAGTGCAACGACGCCGCGTCGAAGGTCACGGTCGCGTCGCCGCACGGACCGGGAGGCTGCTGTCCCCGCGCGGGAGGTGGGACGGCATTCGGATCGACGCAATCACTTGAGGGCTGGGGAAGCTTGAGGCCGCTCTTTGCGGCGGCCAATTCATACACGAAGCGATTTCGTCTCGCGGTGGGCTTCAGCCTGAATGGATCCTCCGGAAGAGACTGCGGCATGAGCCAGACTTGGCTGTGGGTTGGATTGCCTTCCGCTTTCGCGTCGAGATCGTAGCCGGCACGCCGGTCACGCACCCTCTTTGTCCCGTTCGGTTCTGGATCGCACGGTAACTGGCCACGCAGGTCATCCTGCGACGGCGCCAACTTCGTATTTAACAAGTGAGAAGTCGGGACGGCCCGCTATCCTCGATTTCCCCAGGGAGGAATCATGGCAGGACCCGCCGTGGATGCCACGCAAAAGGCTCTTTATTATTTCGGACCAGGGCTGCTCACCCAGCAGTATTGGGATGCCAGTGTAAAGGACAAGAAAGGAAAGGCTGTCGGGGGACTGTTGGGCAGACTGCAGTCCGCACCAGGGGCGTGGCGGACGTCGGAATCCGATCCGCACGTGGCGGGCCGGGCGCTTGACATCATTTTGTTTGCCAAGGAGCCTACCGAGAAGGGGTACGCCGACCGGATTGTGCAGATTTTCCTGGCACAGCGCGCCAAAATGAACTTCATTTCCGTGATCTACAACGGCTGGGAATGGAACGGCGCGGGCGCTCGATTTCCCCATGTGGACGAGGCCCACAAGACGCACATTCATATCGAATGGGGAAAAGGCGGGGTAACGACCGCGACCTTTGCGAGCGACCTGGAAGACGCATTGGCACAGGAGTTCACCTCAGGCAACATCGCTACGGGCGATTACGCGACGGCTTGAGCGAATCTCTGCGCCATGACACTAATGGCGTCGCACCGCATTGTGATAAATTGATCTTTTCCAATGCAAAACGTCGTGATCATAGGATCCGGCTGCGCCGGCAACACCGCAGCCATCTACACCGCCCGCGCCAATCTGAAACCCCTCGTAATCAGCGGCCATGAAGCCGGCGGCCAACTCTCTCTCACTACGCTGGTGGAGAACTTTCCCGGGTTTCCCGAAGGCATCAACGGACCGGAACTCGTGGAAAACATGAAGAAACAGGCGCAGAACTTTGGCGCCGAATTCGTGCATGGCTCGGTCATCGACACTGACCTCTCCACTCGCCCTTTCCGCTTGAATGTCGAAGGGGAATGGATCGAGACCCGCACGTTGATCATCGCTTCGGGAGCTTCCGCGCGCTGGCTGGGGCTCGAGTCCGAGCAGAAACTGATCGGCCGCGGCGTGAGCTCGTGCGCTACTTGCGACGGATTTTTCTATCGCGAGAAAAAGATCATGGTGATCGGCGGCGGCGATTCCGCCATGGAAGAAGCCAACTTTCTGACGCGCTTCGGCCGCGAGGTCACACTGGTCCACCGGCGGGAAGAGTTCCGCGCGTCCAAGATCATGCTGGATCGGGCCCGGCACAATCCCAAAATCAAGTGGATGCCCAGCACGGTTGTGGAACAGGTATTCGATGTTTCGCAGAACATGGTGACGGGCGTGCGCTTGCGCAATCTGAAGACAGGGGAGATCTGGGAGCAGGATGTGGATGGTTTCTTCGTCGCCATCGGCCACATCCCTAACACCAAGGTGTTCAAGGGGCAGATCGAAACCGATGTCGACGGGTATATCCTCTCCAAGGGCGGTGCCCGCACCAATATCGCGGGCGTATTCCATGCCGGCGACGTGCAGGACCGGACTTATCGACAGGCGATCACCGCGTCGGGAGCGGGCTGCATGGCGGCCATCGAAGCTGAACGTTACTTAGAAGCGGAAGGACACTAATTCATGATCGAGCGCATTTCCCCTCCGGGCGCGCCTGCGCCGCGCGGCCCGTATTCGCCTGCAGTACGCGCCGGAGATTACATCTATGTGGCGGGTCAGATTCCGATCGATCCCATCAGCGGGCAGGTGGTGTCGGGCGATATCCAGGCGGAAACGCGGCAGGTGCTGACGAATATCAAGAATATTCTGGAAGGTTGCGGATCTTCGATGTCGGCCGTGGTGCGCTGCGGCGTGTATCTGATCGATGCTAACGATTTCAAGTCGATGAACGAAGTGTACGCGGAGTTTTTCGGTGAGGCGAAGCCAGCGCGCACGACCATCATCGTCGCCGCGCTGCCCCTGAAGGACGCTCGCGTCGAGATCGACGCCATCGCATATACCGCACCTATGGAAAGGCCTTAAAGGCGGCACTGCTCGAGCGCCTGCTCAAAGGCGGCGACATCATCCACGGAAAGGGCAATGCGCTTCACCTGGCGCTTTCGGCCGTACATACCAGCAACGACTACGGGAGAGGATAACTCCAGTTCGACGGTGGTGCATGTGAGCGGAAGGGCGCTCCAGTCCGCATCTTCGCCGGACCCGCGACGCACTATCCCTAACTGATCGATTGGCACGCAGAAGCTGCCGAGCATTCCGTTCCGCACCGTCAACTGGCCGCGTCCGACCAGGATTGGCCGCAATGCGAATGAACGGGCTATCGCTGCCAGCCACAGCGCGCCGTAGACGCTCAGCACCGTCAGTATCCATGCTGCCGAGGCGCTCCATCGCATTATCAGCACATGTGCGATGACACTCTCAACCAAACTGAGTCCCGCTAACGCCGCGAACATCATGCCCGCCGAGCTGCGTTCGTGAACCGAAAACGCGCGGCTGCCGTCCGGTACCAATGGCTGAGTGCGCCACGAAAGGAAGGCGAAGTAGAAGACCGCGATTTCAGCCGCGAGCAGTTCCGCAGCTACGGGGACGGGCACCACTTCGGCCGCTACTGACTTCAGTCTTTCGAGCACGTCACCCTCGTGCGGCACGCGGATCGCCCGTCGAACCCGCAGTACCAGGAGCGCGGTCACGGCGAGTTCTGCGCTTGCACTAAGCGCTGGCCGCACCCAAAGCAGTCCAGGGACGAGATAGGTCGCGCGCAGGAAGGCGACCAGGCAAAGGGGAACCAGCGTGATGGCCGGCTGCAGTCCGGCACGAACCACCAGAAGGAAGTACAACAACGGTACCGTGACGGCGACGTCAAATGCCGCCCCATAGGCGACCGGCGCTTTTTGCAGAGAATGCACCGCCAGGAAGGCAGTCAGATTGATTCCCAACGCCGCTCCCCAGAACCGTTTCCATCTCAGCCCAGGAGCTTCAGAAAGGTGTGCCATGGAACGGACCTGGACGCCGAAAAGAGTGTTTGTCCGACGGCTCCATATTCTTTAGTGTACGATCGGGGGCTTCCCGTTTCGCAGTTTCCGCAGCAATTCGGGCTGCACTTTCGCCTTCACCGTGCGCCGATCGAGGCCCAGACGACGGGCTGTCTCTTCGTAACTTCCGGTGTGACTGTACACCATCGTGACGTATCCGGAGATCAAGTCTTCGACCAGCATTCGGCCGGTGCGCACTTCCCGCCAGAACTCTTCCAGCGGTCCCTCGCTTTCGTCTACGCGCGAGGGACGATAATCGCGGCGGATCAGCACGTTCTTCACGCATTGCTCGAGCTCGCGATAATTGCCGGGCCAGGAATAATCGATGCCGAGGTTGTCCTCGATCCAGCGAATCACTTCGGCCGCGAGCTCTTCGGCCTCCGCCCCGGCCACTCTCCGCGCCATGTAGTGCACCAACTCGCGCAGCACGCCGGGCGAATCGGTGAGTTGCTCGCCGAGCGACGGGGTGACGACCTGGTCGGAACAGAGCCGGTAATAGAGATCTTCGCGGAACTGCCCCTTCCGCATGGCCGCCGGCAAGTCCCGGTTGGTGGCAGTGATCAGCTTGCCGCGAAACCGGCGGCCTGCGGTGTCGCCCACCGGGTGGAAGGTTCGCGTCTCAATCACACGCAGGAGCTTGACCTGAATGGCGGGGTCCAGATCGCCCAGCTCGTCGAGAAACACCGAGCCCGACTCCGGACAGGTTTCGAGCCAGCCCTTGCGATCGGCAATCGCGCCGGTGAACGACCCTCGACGATGCCCAAAGAGCTCCGATTCCACGAGCGTGGGGGACATTGCCGAGATGTTGATCGGGAAAAACGAGTCCAGGTCATCGTTGGCAAAGGTTAGATGCTGTTCGTCGAACGGCACGTACCGGGATTCCGCAATGGCGCGCGCCACCAGTTCCTTTCCGGTGCCCGAGGGGCCCGTGATCAACGTGGCAAATTCGCCCATGCGCGAGTAGAGCGTGCGCCGGTAGCGGCGCATGTCGTGAGTGAAGATCGATTGCCAGACGGCGGCACGCAGCCGCGCGGCCGGCATCGAGCTGCCGATGATATCGCGGAATACCTGCTCGAACGCGCGCTGGATCTGCCGGAAACAGGCGAAGGTATGGCGCGGATCGTAGCCGGTGGGGAAATGGACGCCCTCGATTTCGAGGAAGCGACGCCAGTCGTCGCGGAAGCGTGTGTAAAAGCGCCAGCGGGCGGGATCGGATTTGTGCGCCGACGGGCCAAATCCGGCAGTGAAAAAGTCGCGGTAGTAACGGGTGTAGAGGAGCGTCAGGACCGTGTCTTCGTAGAGGACCAGGTCGGCTTCGTTGGATTCCACTCCCTCTTGCAGGCGTTCGCGCAGTTGTTCGGCGAGCGGCTCCACGCGGCTTTGGATGCGCCAGTGGTTCTCGCGCGGGCCGGGCTGATCGACATGGTAACTCCAGACGGGCTCGCCTTCCACGAAGTCCGGTCCGAGCGCCGCCTTCTCAAATTCCACCCGTTCGGGGAGGAAAGGATTACAGAATCCAAGCTGGGAGACAGCCCGCAGAAAGACCCGCTGTGTACCGGAAAGGAACGACATCCGTCATTCATTGTACGAGCCCCGATGGCGACCCACGGGTCGCTGCCGCCTGAAAAATACCTCTTCGCATAAATATTAGTTGCTTTTCTTGTCACATTCAGGCAAGCTGATAGGTTTTCCCACGCAAAATGCTGGAACGCGTTCTGTATCACGATCATTGTTTCGACGGAGCAGCCTCTGCTGCTTACTTCAGCCGCTTCATCGCGGGCGCAATTCACCCTCATGCGGAATTTCGTTACACTGGGATGGCCCACAAGGCATCCCAGCTTTTCGACCCTGCCGTTTTCGATGGTGACGAGAACGCCATTGTAGACTTCAAATACTCGAGCGACCCCCGGTTAACGTGGTGGTTCGATCATCACCAGAGCGCCTTCCTGACTCCGGAGGACGCCGAGCATTACCGCCGCGATACCAGCGGCAGAAAGCTCTACGATCCGAGTTACAAGTCGTGCACATCTTTCATTCAGAAGGTGGCATCCGACCGGTTCGGTTTCCACGCGCCGGACTTGGACGACCTGGTTCATTGGTCGATCATCATCGACGGGGCGCAGTATCCGGATGCGCGCACCGCCGTCGAGCTCGGGGCGCCCGCCATGAAGCTCACGTTGGTGATCGAGGCGGCCAAGGGCTCGGACATTGTCCAAAAGATTATTTTGTGGATGCAGCGGCGCCAGCTCTCCGAGATCATCGAAGAACCGGAGATCCAGCAATTGTATGAACCGCTCTATCGGCGGCATGTGGATTTGATCGACCTGATCCGCGCCCGCGCGCATCAGGATAACGGTGTAGTCTTCTTCGACCTGGCCGGCTGCGACGTGGAAGGTTACAACAAGTTCATTCCGTACTACCTGTTTCCGACCTCGACTTACACCGTGTCGGTAAGCCCTTCGAGCTTCCGCACCAAGATCTCGGTGGGCTCGAACCCGTGGGCGCCCGAAGTGCCCAAGCACAACCTGGCGGTGATTTGCGAGCGGTACGGAGGCGGCGGACACGCGCGAGTGGGCGCCATCAGCCTGGATCCCGGCGAACTGGAACGGGCGCGGGCGATCGCCGAAGAGATCGTCGCGGAATTGAAAACGTAGACGAGCTCCGCGGATTCCGTGATACAGTAGCGCTCGATGCGCTGGATTATCCTGCTCGCGGCAGCGGCGGCTCCGCTTTCCGCTCAACTTCCCGCCCCCAATGAAAGCGGCGTCTCCATGGGGCATGTCCACTTGATGGTCGGCGATCCCGAAGAGCAGAAGAAGCTCTGGGTGGGAGTGCTGGGTGCCGAAGACACCCACGCGGGAACGCTCGAGATGTTCAAACTGCCGGGGATTTTCATCATCGCGGGCAAGGCGCGAACTGCACCGGCGGATGGATCGGAAGGATCCACTGTAAACCACGTGGGTTTCCTGGTGAAGAGTTACGCCGACATCAAGGCGAAATTGACTGCGGCCAAGCTGGAGATCGTTTCGGACAATCCCAATACCAAGCAGCTTATGGTCACTTTTCCGGACAAGGTGAAAGTGGAATTCACCGAAGACGCGAATCTACTGGTGCCGATCGCGCTGCATCATATTCACAACTCGACAATGGATCCGGAAAAGCTGCGAGCCTGGTATGTGAAGATGTTCGGCGCGAAGCCCGGGACCCGCGGCACGTTCCTGGCCGCCATGATTCCAGGTGGTGAAGTGGATTTTCGCAAGGTGGACACAGCGCCGGCTGCGACCAAGGGACGATCGCTCGACCACATCGGGTTTGAAGTGAAGAATCTGGAGGCGTTTTGCCAGAAGTTGCAGGCGGAGGGCATCACCTTCGATATGGCATATCGCGATGTGCCTGCAATTGGCCTGAAGATCGCGTTCCTGACGGACCCGGACGGTACGCGGATTGAGCTGACGGAAGGCCTGGCCGCGCACTAATCTCTGGACGGAACTGGTTATTTCGATGGGGACGCGGCCGCAGGGGTCGGTGCATTCGTGGCCGTGACATCCTTGAGAAGATCGGCGGCTGCCACCTTCTCCAACGGGTCCCATCCGGTGGCGGTCGGGTCGGTCTTGCACTCGGTCAGACGGCAGACTTCGAATGCAGTCACGCGGTGGATCTCCCAAAGCGAGAATCGCTTGGGTTGGCCGGGTTCCTCGTGCTCGGGATCTTTATTCACGCGGTGCATGTTGTCGTAGAGCAACTGTCCGGTCACGCGAACCTGTTTGTCGGTGCCGGCCAGTTTCCGCAGCTTGGCCAAATCCCAGCCGTCGCGCCGGGCCTGCGGAATCATCTCCACCACAATGCCCTCGAACTCGGTGGCCCTCGCCTCGGCGGCGATCGGAATGTGAAAATCGTTGTTGGATTGGCCCGTGAGCTCGCAGTTGACCGATTCGCCGGCGTTCGGGTGCGGGCTTCCGACCAGAAAACCGGTGAGTTGCACGACATCGCCCTCGGCGACCAGCCCACCGCTCACTTTCATGTCCTTGAGTTTGTCGCGAGCGGACCGGTCGAGCGGTTTGTCCTGCCCCACTAACTGATCGGCCTGACGCTGGAGCGCGCTGAAGTCATCGAAAGTCACGGGCTTGGTCGGGCCGGAAGGTTCGCGGCGCTTCATCTGGTTGATCAGGGCATGGGCGGGATCGGACTTTGGGTCCGCGCAACCTGAAACCGGGCAGGAAGCGAGATCCACGGCACACACCGCCGCCGATGCCTTTTGCGCCACGGCGGCGGGCTGTTTGACTCCGGTATTCGAGAGCAGACCAATCGCCAGCGGAGCGACGGCAAGAGCATTTGCAATGGATCTGTTGGCCATGACGCCCTCAAAGCACAACCGCGGTGCCGACCGTGCCATCCGCGGTTTCCGCGCGGACGATGTTGCAACTGCCCGCGGGGGGAGCGGCTACGGCGGTGTACAAGCCGGCCGCAGTGATCGTCCCCAGGGACGGATTCGAGGTCGACCAGGTCACCGTAGTGGACGGATCGCCGGATATTCGCGCAGTGAACTGCTGAGTGGCGCCGGTCGCGAGTTGGATGCCTTTCGGGGTCACTTCCAGAATCCGGTCCTTGACACCGTTTGGATCGCTAAACTGAATGCCTTTACTCACCAGATAAGAGCTCGCGCTGATTCCCAGCAGAGACAAGATGGAACCTGGGATATCCGGGAAAGCGGGAGCAGTGGGGTTGCCTATTACGATCACGAAGAGGCTCAATGCCACGACCAGAGTAAAGATGAGCAACTGAAAGCGGGAAAGGCTGGCGTCGCCATTCGGCTCGCTGATCAACCGGGAAAGATCGACCTTGCCGCGCACCATCAGGATGAGCAACCAGATTCCGTAACCGCCGATCAGGAGATCGACGAGAAGACCTGCGACGAGCGATAGAGCATGTTGGAACTCAGCCATTGTCTCGACCTCCTACAAATCGGGATATACCCTTTCCGGCCAGGTAGACTCCATGACTCGACGCGAGTAACGCGACCCACTTCTGAGAGATCTCGGGCAGCTTCGCCGCCGATGGATTCTCGGAGACCTGCTGTACGATTTGGAAAGCAGTAACCAACGTAAAGATCAGCAGTTGCACACGTTCGGGGCTGAAGTAACGCTTCTCATTAGCGAGTGTGCCCCAGAGCAGGTAACGGGTATTGATGCGGCCAGTCAGGAGTTGAAATGCGACTACGGCCGCGAAGGCACACAGGAGAAAAGTCATCTCCCAGCGGGCGATCTGGGCCAGTACAAGCATCAGTCACTTTTGAAGCGAATATAGAGTACCGGAAGGAATCAGTGAGTGCAATCCTTTTCTTATTTTTTCTTATCGAGTTCGACCATGGCGTTTTCAGGAACCCACCTGGACTGAAAATTTCGCTTGACCCTGGAACCGGTTCCACCCCTGATACTATGCTGGGAGGTGGAAATCGGAGCCCAGCCGCGTTTTCTACGATCCGGCGAACTGGCGAAATTGACTGGCGTCAGCACGGACACGTTGCGGCATTATGAGCGTGTGCGCGTGCTGCCGCAGCCGGCCCGCAGCCGCAGCGGATACCGGCTTTACCCGCCGGAAGCTGCCGAGCGGGTGCGCCTGGTGCGGCGCGCGATTGCGATCGGATTCAGTCTCGCAGAGCTGGCGAAGATCCTGCGCGTTCGCGACAGTGGTGGCGCTCCCTGCCGGCAGGTGCTGACGCTGGCGAGCGAGAAGATCGCCAGGCTGGACCGCCAGATCACCGATATGATGGCGCTGCGCAGCCAGTTACAGACGATCGTAGCGCAATGGAGCGAGCAGATCGAACGGACTCCTCCGGGACAGCGCGCCGGATTGCTGGATGCTCTGATTTCTCCGCCCGCCCGAAAGGACGAGCACGAATGACGAAACGACTGATTGGTATTTCTCTGTGGGCGATCGCGGGCTTGATCGGCCAGGACCATTCGCACCAGGGGGTGAACGAGCGCGGGGACCACGTGATGGGCTTCTCGCACGAGAAAACGACGCATCACTTCCGGCTATACGCGGACGGTGGGGCGATTGAAGTGACGGCGAATTCCGCCGAGGATCATGAGAGCCGCGACCAGATCCGGATGCACTTGACGCATCTGCCAGGGATGTTTGCGGCGGGCAATTTCAAGGCGCCGATTCTAATTCACGATCAGGTACCGCCAGGCGTGCCGGTTCTCGAGCGTTTGAAGGCGGAGGTGCGCTACCGCTACGAAGAGATCGACAAGGGAGCCCGCGTGCGCATTACGACCTCCAATGCAGAGGCGCTCGCCGCAGTCCACGAGTTCCTGAGATTCCAGATCAAAGATCACGCCACCGGAGACACGGTGGAGCTCAGCAAATAGTGGTGCGCTTTCGGCCGACTTTAGCGATGTGCGGAGGGCGTTAGCGGGCGTCAGCAAGCGATCACGAATCATAGGGGCGGTGACGCAAGACGATGACGAGCCGCGCGCGTCAGCAAGCGATCACTAATCATCAGGGGCGGAGGCGGAAGACGATGACGAGCCGGTAGAGTAGAGAGGTAGGTGATAGAGAGCGGCCTACCTCCCCCTCCCCGAACCGGACGTGCAGATTTCCCGCATCCGGCTCTCCCGAAAAGCTCTCGCCTCAGGCATTCATAGGATGCCG
>DATGIL010000088.1:0-148835 GCA_035295745.1 Bryobacteraceae bacterium
CCTCGAAATCACTGCGCCTCGGACCAGAGCGTACCTCTGTTCCGGTGAAGGGTGGGTACCAACTCCGCTCATACCTCATCAGAATACCCGATCCAACAGCTTGCCGAAACGTAGCGTATTTTATAACACAGTAGTACTAGAGCCGCGGCTCCCGAGGTCGCGACGCCTTTCGATACTTGAGGTAGGGTCGCGACTTATCCAGAATGGACACGGACTCGATCAGGTGCAAGCCCACAGTCGCTCACGGGTCGTTGCCCGCGCGCGTTCTTCCACTTTATTTAACTAAGTGATGAGGAATGACGGCTGTCTGCGTTTTCGATTGTGGATTCGCCATCAATCCCGCCGGCATCGAAGGGCAGGTGGAGAGCGGGATCACCTGGGGTCTGTCCGCCACCCTGCATGGCGGCATCCACTTTCGAGAAGGACACGTTATCGAGAGCGGATATCACGATTTTCAAGTTCTGCGCGCCAATCACGCGCCCGTGATCGAAACCCACATTGTGCCGAGTACGGCGGCTCCTGGAGGTTTCGGGGAACATTCCGTTCCTCCCGTCGCGCCCGCGATTGCCAATGCGATCTTCGCGGCAACTGGCAAGCGGGTGCGCAGACTCCCGATCACACCGGCATCGTTGAGCTGATCCACAGGAGCTCTGCGTCCTGACAGCTTCGTTTTTATGAGAGAAATCGCCTCCCCACCACACTACACAGCGGCGGTACGCTCCTGTCCACCAGATTAGGAAGAAGTGCGGTTTTCCGGCGAGCTATTCGAGCTTCAAAGGAAAAGCCCGGGATCGAGACCCGGGCTTCCTAATCACGAAGCAGGAGGGAGGTGACCTCATGCTCACCTTGTGGCTGAAAATCGTCACGCTGGTAGTGACGGTGAAGATGAAACTGACGGTTCGAAAGCGCCGTTAGCCTAATCCTGGGGCTGGGCCGCAAAAACCCGGCCCCATAGGCCACATTATACCGCCCGAATCGTGACTTGTGAAGAACTTTACTCCGCAGGCAACCAGAAATCACGCGGGTACAGCCTCCACAACCGATCGTCGGGCCGATCCGCCTTCTTCAAATACTGCTCCCATGCGCTCAACTGCTTCTCCGGCCCGATCACCAGGTACACTCCACCCTTCACCTCGTCTGCCTTCACACCCATTCCTGGCAGCACCTCCGCGTGCACGCGGTCCTTCCGGCGGAACAGCTCCGCACCCAAGTCAGGATCCTTCCGCAAGTCGAGAATCGCCCGGTGGAACTGTGTCACCACCTCCGGCGTGAGCCCATCCGCCAGATCGGCCGCCATATCCTGACCGCGTGACTCGAAGCTCCCCACCGAACGCGTCCCGGAGAACGCGCCCGCAATAGCGTATTCCGCCAACGCCGGATCGGGCCGCGCCTTCTTCAACTCATCGATCACAAATTGGAGCGTCTGCGGAAGCTCCGGGGTCCGCTCCGCATAGTAGTTAAGACGCCCCTCCGTCAGCCGGAGCCGCAGTCCGTTGCTGTATGCCAGGCCGGCTGCCCACGTCTTCATAAACATGCCATGCGCGCCCGCCCCGGCAAACAGATTCGCAGTCAGATAGTCGAGCAGCTTCTCGCGATCCGTATCATGATAGCTCGCTCCCGGAGCGGAGAGCAGAAAGACACCACCCTGCGAATTGGCATTTACCAGGCCGACGAAAACCGGATGGCTCGCTTCCGGCTCGCGGCCCAAAATACGCCGATCGACGTACCGCGCGGCACGATACGTAGCTTTGCGCGCAGGCCCCTGATCGAGCGCCTCCACCAGCCGCCCCAGCTCAGGCGAGAGCGACTTCTGCGACGCCGCCGACCCGATCAGGAACATGCGCGCCCCTCCGGTCGTGAGAATCGCGCGCCTCACTTCATCCAGCGCGGCCAGCGTCTTCTGCGGGCCCTGCTCCAGACCGTGCGCCATCAGGCCGCACAGATACGTCCAGTCCACGGCGAGGCTGGAATCGGGCAGATCGGCGAGCGTCGCGTCAAGATCGCGGGCGGCCTCAATAGCCAAAGCTCGCTCCGACTCACTCAGCTTATCCGTGCCCGCGTACTTGCCGTCGCGGATTTCAGCCAGCATCTGCTTGCGTTCCGCGCGAGTGCCCTTCACGGCGCCCAAATCCGACAGGAACCGGTACACCGCAGGCGAACCGCCGCTCTTGAGCATCCATCTCAGCCGGAGCGCATTGTGAGTCCTGGTCATGAACGACGAAGTCGCCAACAGCAAAGCGTCGTCCTGCCGCCTCCACGCCAGTGCCGGGTCGCTCACCCACGCTTCTTCCGGGTATTGAGTCGTGTTGCGCAATGCTCCCAGCCATTGGTCCACCAAGTCTCGAATGCGCGGGAGATTCTCGGGACGCCAGTCGGGATGGAACAGCACCAGGTTCATCCACTCCAACGCGCGGCGCGACTCCACCGCGTTGTTTCCAGCCCCGCGCAGCACCAGTTCGTGCCGGCCCGTCTCCGCATTCACGCTGAACGTTGCATTCAGAGAGAGAATCTCGTTGCGCAGCCGCTGCGCCATCTGATCCACCGAAACTGGCTGGCCATTCTCTATCACCCCGACGCCTGTCAGCAATTGCGGCAGCAGCGACACGTATACCAGTCGATCCTCCGGGATCGCCTCCAGGCGCAGTGCGAGCCCTGCAGTCGTACTCGTCATGCTGTCGAACATCGAGCTCACCAGCTTCACTCCGCCGGGAAGAGTAGTCGTCTGAAAATCGAGTTGATCGTCGAGGGTCATCGGCGGATGGTCGATAAATTTCGAAGCCGCCAGATCCTTGCCTGCCTTCTCGATAACCGCCGTCGCCGCATCGTATTCGTCGCGATACCGGCGGATCGCTTCCGTGTCGCTGGTTACCGCATACTTCTCCTTCAGGCGATCCACTTCCGCCGCTGCGCGCTCTTCCCGCTCCTTTTCCTCCTGCTTGACCAGCTCCGGGCTTGGCTTGGCAGCCTCCACATTCGGCGTGGTTCCGATTACTTTCCAATCCTTGAGATAGTCACGCCAGATGTTCTGAGTACTGGCCAACAGCTTCTCAATGGCCGCCAAGTCCTCACTCTCGGTCAGCGACTTGCGGAATCCGGGCTCCTTGTTGAGCTGGTATAGATGATCGATCCAGCCCGATCCGGTATTGCGCAACCCGAAACCGGGCGGCGAATTGATGAACTTCGCCAGTGACCGCCTCTGTTCCTGAATCCTCCCCTTGAGCCGCAGATTAAACTCCGCGAGTTCCGGCGATCCATCCGCGTAGTTCGCCACGCGCGCGAACTCCTCCACCACTTTGGCCCGCAGCACCGAGAGGTCCTGATCATTCATCTTGCTCGTGGGCACATCCGAGAAGATCACATAAATCGGATTGCGGAAATCCCTATCCACAAAAGCTCCGACTCCCTTGGCGCCGAAATCCGCCTGCCGGGTACGGCTGTCGATCAGTTGCTTATACAAGATTGAGTCGGGGCCATTGCCCAAAGTAGCCAGGAACAGGCTCAGCAGATTCTGCTGGCGCACATTCAACTTGCGCTCGGCAGGCCAGAGCAGCACCACGTTCCCCGGCTGCTGGTCGTTGCGATGCGGATAGGCCACGTAGTGAATCCGTCCCGCAGGCGCCGGTTGCGGCTCCGGCAGCTTCGCTTCCGACACCACGGGAAGATTCGGGCGCTTCGGCTCGAGCCGGTTCAGAGACGCGTCCAGATTGGAAAGCGCCTGCGGTAATGTCATCTCCTTTGGAATCGAGATCACCGCGCCCATGTTGGCCAGGAAGTAATGCGCGGCATGGAAGCGCCGGATGTCTGATGGTTGGATCACCCGTAGCGCCTCCGGCAGTCCTCCCGATGAAAACGACATGGGGTGCTCGGGACCGTAGAGTGCCAGCGCCGCCTCCCGAAACACCCGCGACCCCGGCTGGTCCATCGAAGTGACCATTTCGTTGTACACGCTGCCCTTCTCCTCCAGCCGCATCGATCCGTTGGGATTGGTGCTGACCCCGAAATTCCGCACTTCTCGATGGATCTCCTCGTCGGAATAGTCCGGATGGAGCAGCGCGTCCATGGTGCGCTCGAAGTGGCGGTAGAAAATGTCGGCGCCCGCTGACGAATAAAAGTCGTAACAGGTCATCCATTGACCGGTAAAAGCCGAGGACCCGACCAGCGACATGAACTCACTGCTGCCGAGTGCCCGTCCCTTGTTGCCCTTGCCCAGCAGCAGATGCTCCTGGGTGTGCGGCTCGCCCATATTCGACGTGGGGTAAGTAGTCACCCAAATGAACGACTGCGGCACCGATTGGATCTGCAGCAGGTCGAGCGTGAATCCGCTGCGGAGATGCTGGAACCGTGCCCCGATCGCGCGGCCTCCGTCGTCTACATACACGGCCGCAGCCCTGAACCCGCTGAGGGTCTGGCCCTCCGTCAACGTGCCATACGATGGATCGACGGGCTGCGCCGCGGCAGCGGCCGAGAAGAGCGTCATGATTACGAGAAACCTCATACCTATTACACCGTAGCCGATTGGACGGCTCGCGGCGCGATTAGTCCTGGCACGGATCGGCCATGGCCAGTTCTGCCATACTGGCGTTTTGCCCTTGTCCTCCATTGCTTTCTACCTGGCATTCGTGTCCGCGGTTGTCATATTGGTGAACTTGACAGCCTCTGAGGCGTTGTTAGCTGCGTCGTTGGCGGCACTGCTTGTATCCCGCGCCAAATTGCGGGTACCGCGCATCTGGCTGCCGTTGACCCTTTTCGTCGCCGGATCCGTTCTCTCGCTGATCTTCTCCCCCGAACCCCAACACGGCTTCGTGCAGTTGAAGAAGATCCTGGTCTATTCAGTGCTTTTGGTCATCTTCTCCACCATCCGCGACGCCGCCGTGGCGCGGCGTCTGTTTCAGTGGTGGAGCGTCGTTGCCGCCGCCATCGCGCTGCTGGGAATCGGGCAATTCGTTCAGCGCTGGCGCCAGGCGCACCTGCTTCACGTCGATTTCTACCAGTTCTATGTGACCGATCGCGTGACCGGAACTATGCGCCACTGGATGACCTTCGCCGGCCAGGAGATGCTGGTACTCCTGATGCTCGCGTCGCTGGTACTCTTCGCGCGGATGGAGCGCCGATCCGTCTGGATGTGGTCCGCTTGTGCGGCGCTGCTCGGATTCGTGCTCGTCCTCAACGAGACTCGCACGGTGTGGCTTGGCACGGCGCTGGGCGGCTTCTGGCTGTTGTGGTGGTGGCGCCGCTGGGTGGCGCTCGCCGGTCCCGCGGCGCTCGTGCTGTTGGTATGGATCGTGCCGGGACCGATCCACGAGCGATTCGTCTCGATTTTCCACCCGCAGAAAGACATCGACTCCAATGAGTTTCGCAGCATCGCACGCCGCACGGGACTGCGCATGATCGAAGCCCATCCGCTGCTGGGCATCGGGTTGGACGAAACCAAGTATCATTTCCTGGATTACCTGCCGCCGGACACACCACGACCTTTGCCTTCAGGCTTCTATCAGCACTTACACAACTTCTACCTTCAGTTCGCGGCCGAACGGGGCATCCCCACCATGCTTATGATGATCTGGATGCTCGTAATGATCGTGTATGACTTCTTCCGTGCGTTACAAAAACTTCCTCCGGGGCCTGGCGATGCACGATTCCTGCTGCATGGTGGCATCGCTGGAGTGATTGGAATCATGGCCAGCGGCCTCTTCGAAGTCAATCTGAACGACAGTGCCGTGCTCGCCGTGTTTCTGATCGTAGTTGCCTGCGGCTATGTTGCCGCGTCACCCGAATGACACGGTACTAATTTGCCTGGAAAAGCTGGCGGTAAAGTGCTACTCTTGACTCTCGCCGGGGATTGAAATGTTACAGAGCCAAAAACTACTCAGAATCGGTGTTCCGATCGTTCTTCTCGTTGCGTCGTCGCCATTAGTGGCTGCAGCGCCAGACCGTGTCACTCGGGCAGTGGATGCGAACCGCACGCGGGTAATAGCCGGCCATCTCCGCCGTCAGGCTCAACCCCAATTTGATCAAGGTCCGGTCGACGAGTCGATGCGGCTGGACGACATCGTGCTCCTCTTCAAGCCTTCGGCAGCCCAGCAAGCTGATTTGGACCGCCTGCTTACCGATCAGCAGAATCCCTCCTCGCCGCAATTCCGGCAATGGCTTACGCCGGAGGAGTTCGGCAACCGATTCGGCCTCAGCGCGGGGGATCATTCGAAAGTGGTCGCGTGGCTCACATCCCAGGGCCTTCATCTCAACCGGTCCGGAAGAGCGCGCAACTGGGTGTCGTTCAGCGGCACCGCAGGACAGGTGTCCAAGGCTCTTCACACGCCGATTCACCGTTATCAGGTCAACGGCGTCGCGCACTTCGCCAATGCGGCGGAACCGTCGGTCCCCGAGGCCTTCGCCGACGTCGCGGGAGGCTTTCTCGGTCTGGATGATTTCAAGCCGATCAGCCAGGCAAAAATGGTGCCTCCCGGCTTCAACTCGGGATCCTCGCACTTCCTCGTGCCCGAAGACTACGCCACCATCTACAACATCGCCCCGCTCTACAAAGCGGGGTTCGACGGAACCGGGCAGAGCATCGCCGTCGTGGGGCAGTCGGACGTACTGGTGAGCGATCTGCGCGCGTTTCGGACACGTTACAACCTGCCGGCTAACGACCCCAAGATGTTGCCCTATAGCACCACTGACCCCGGCTTCACCGGAGATCAAGGCGAGGGCAATCTGGACCTGGAGTGGGCTTCTGCGATCGCGCCCAACGCCACGATCTACTACGTGTACGGGCCCGGCGCCTTCACTGCGATTATCGCGGCGGTCGACCTCAATGTCGCCCCCATCGTCAGCAGCAGTTACCTGCAGTGCGAGGTCGATGAGCCTACGCCGGCCTATCGTGCCATCCTGCAGCAGGGCAACGCGCAGGGCATCACCATCGTAAACGCGTCGGGCGATTCCGGCGCCGCTGGTATCTGCGATCCACAGGGCGTCTTCCAGTTCGCCACCAAAGGCAAGATCGTGAACTTCCCTGCCTCCGTGCCCGAAGTCACGGGAGTGGGTGGAACGCAATTCGTGGAAGGCACCGGGACATACTGGGCCACCACGAACTCTCCCAATTTCGGGTCGGCACTCTCCTACATTCCGGAAGCGGCGTGGAACGAATCCGGTCCATCCGGCTTGAATTCCACCGGCGGCGGCGCCAGCGTCTACAATTCCCAACCAGTCTGGCAGAGCGGGCCAGGTGTTCCCACTGACGGATATCGGCACGTGCCCGATGTCTCGCTCACCTCCGCGGGCCACGATGCCTACGAGATTGTCTATCAGGGCTCCAATATCGGATTTTACGGGACATCGGCGGCCACGCCATCATTCGCGGGAATCCTCGCGCTGCTGAATCAATATCAGGTCTCCAAGGGCTTCCAGAAGCAGGCCGGGCTCGGCAACATCAACCCGCAGCTCTATCGCATGGCCCAGAGCACACCCACAGCGTTCCACGACATTACCGCAGGCAACAACATCGTGCCCTGTTTGCAAGGCAGCCCCGATTGCAGCACCGGCTCGTTTGGCTATCCCGCGGCAGCGGGGTACGACCTGGCAACCGGATTGGGTTCGATTGACGCCAACAATTTCGTCACCCTCTTCAATACCAAAGCACAGCCGGTGACCGTGGTGCTCTCCATGAGCGCAGCCAAAGTGGGTCCCAACGATACCGTTGCGCTTACCGCAGGCGTCTATCCCGTGACCGGCGGCGGCGCGCCTACCGGGACCGTCAGTTTCGCTTCCGGGACCTCACCCTTGGGCTCCGCCGACCTGATCACACGGAACGGACAGCAGGTCGCCGACCTCTACTTCCCGGCCTATCTCCTGCAGGGCACCGGCGCGTTTCTATTGACAGCACAGTATTCCGGAGATGCCGTCTACAACAGCGGCGGGACCAGCAAGGCGATCCAGTTGGCCGCTCCCGCGGGCTCGGCTGCGATTATCGCTTCGTGGCCCAGCAACGTATTCCCGAACCTTCCCGATGCACAAGGTTTGAGCTGGTCGGCGCCGTTTATCTTGCGGGAAGCAGCCGGAGTCGCGGCCCGCATCACCAGTTTCGTTATCGATGGCGTCGCACAACCGCTGTCACAATACTTCCCGCAACTCGAGATCGCGCCCGGCAGCACCAACAGCTACAGCATAGTACTGCGGAATCTCGTGGCGCCGGTGACTAAGACATTCGTTGTCAGCGGCGTCGACGCGGCTGGACAGACCTGGTCCCGCCAATTTCCGATCATCTTCAATCCGGCGTATCCCCGGCAGAACTTCTATCTAACCGCGACCCCGCTGATCGTCACGCAGAATCCCGCGGCCGATCCCTCCTGCCAGTGGGCGGTACAAGTGAATCTGGAGGATCTGGGCGGCTTCCCCACCACGGTGAGCAATCTCTCTTTGGGCAGTGTCAACGCCACCTCCCGAATCCAGGCGATCTTCGGCACGGAACGCCTGTACCCTTACGGTTCGCTTCAGGGGACACTCTGCTTCGGGGGCATCACTCCGCCCGCGTCCGACTACGTGGAAGTGAGTCTCAATAGCGGTTTTGCTCAGGAAGTTGCCATATCCTTTGCAGGTCCGCCGGCGAATCCCTCGAAGATCTCTGCGAGTCCCGCAACGCTCTCCTTGTCGGCCGCCGACGCCGCCCACCCGGCCTCGGCCAACCTAAACGTGGGCATTTCCGATAAGACCCAAACGTGGACGGCGTCGATATTTCCCCAGAGCCGCACCACTTCGTGGCTCACGCTTTCCCAGTATTCGGGGACCGGCCCTGCGCAAATCTCATTGGCGGCCTCGGGCGCCGGTTTCGAACCCGGCGTTTACCGGGCCACCATCGTGGTGCAATCGCAAAACGCCATGCCGCAATGGATCAACGTTCCGGTGATGTTCGTGCTCGGCAGCAGCGGATCGGGTAACACTAAAACCACCATCACCGCAGTCGTTAATTCCGCCACTAATAGCACGACCGGAAGCCCCGGAGAATTGATGACCATCTACGGCACGAACCTCTCGCCCGCCACGACCAGGCTCGGGACTAGTTTTTCGTCTGGAGGTGTGTCCGTCACCGTGAACGGTATGGCCGCCGAAATGGTGTATGTCTCGCCTACTCAGATCAATATCGAAGTTCCGTTCGAAGTAGGCGTGGGTCCGGCGGTGTTGGGAGTCAACAACAACGGGCAGATTGCGGCGTGGCAACTCGACATCCAACCCTCCGCGCCCGGCATTTTCAGCGACACCAATGGGTTCCTCGTGCCTCAGGCATCTGCGTCGGCAGGATCGACGGCGACGCTCTTCGTCTCCGGCGCGGGAGAGGTCACGGGCGGACTGCCGGATGGCTTCGTGCCGAGCCCCACAGCGGCAGGAGTCTTTAAGCCGGCACTCCCGCTCACGGTGACGGTAGGCGGCGTCAACGCCTTCATCAAGTCGACCGGGATCGCCCCGCTGCAACAGGGCATCATGGAGGTCGACTTCCTCGTACCTGCCGTTCCGGCCGGATCGCAGCCTGTGGTGGTAACCGTGAATGGAGTGGCGAGTCCCGCCGCCAAACTGACTGTTCAATGAAGTAGGCCCGGGGCAGAAGTGCGAGATACGAACCCTCGGCCGCTTGGGCATCCCAAACCGGTGCTAGTGTACCGGTTTTCCAGTGCGGAATCAGTAGCTTACGGGTGAAAACGGGTACTTGAGTACCCGTTTTCGGCGGAAAGCGATCAGCGTGCCGGACCTGCGCACCGGGCTGTCAGACAGAGAAGTCCACCAGGAACTGAGAGACTTGTCGAGACCTTCCCGGTCTTGCCACTCTCATTACTTTATCTCCAGCGTTAGAACTGTGGGTGGAGAAGAGAGGGGGGGCGAGGAACTGTCGATCACCGTGAAAGTAAACTTGGTTTGAGGTAAGGCCGCAGTCGGAGTGCCGGTGATTGCGCCCGTGGCCGCATCGAGTTTCAGGGGGCTCGGCAGCTCCGGAGTCACCGACCATTTCAACGGCTGCGTGCCGCCGGTCGCCTGCAGAGTGAAATTGTAAGCCTGGTTCGCCGCACCATCTGGCAATGCCGCAGTGGTAATGGCCGGATTAGAGTGCGTATCGGTAGACGAGCCGAAGTAGAATCCGACGATCGTTCCCAATACGCCGATCAGCACCGTCAATACCTGTTTCCCGCGATCAAACCGCTTGTCCCCGTCGTCGCCTGCGGGAAGCAATAGCGTGGAGATCGACAGGATAATCGCGATCCCCACCGTGGAGATGGCGATCAGAAAGGTAATCAGGCCGCGCGCCACCTCTTTCTTTCCCAAATTGTTCAGGAACACTCCACTCGGCTGAGTAACCCCGTAGATGATCACTCCCAAAACCACCAGGCCGAGGACCGTGAACAGCACGTTCGGCAAATACTGCCAGAAGTTCGTCGCCGGACCGCTGGAAATACTGAGCCCCACCTTCGACCCTGAACTGACAGTCGTTCCGGCATCCGGAATCGTGCCGATCACGCCACCTTTCGGAACCGAATCGCTGGAATGATTCGTGACGGGACCAAGCCCAAGACCGGCATTCTTCAGGACAGCTTCTGCCGCCTGCTTCGTCAACCCAGTCACATCGGGGACAGCGACATCCCCCGCTGGCCCCGTGGAGACTTGCAGGTTCACCGCTGACCCGGCGGTGACCGAAGAACCCGCGAGCGGGTTGCTGCTGATTACATTTCCCGAGGGCACCGTCGGGCTGCTCGCTTTAGTGAGCGTGCCGACCTTCAAGCCCGCGTCTTCCACTGCTTTCTGCGCATCAGAAAAAGCTTTGCCGACCACATCTGGTACCGCAACTGGATCTGCCATTGCAATTACCTCCGGCGAGAGCGAAGCCGTCAGGTCCGCTCCAATAGAGAAAGCGTAAAATCTTGCCCGTTCGGGCCATCCAGCGGGCGGTTCCCGCCAAATCTTGAAGTTCGCGGATACGGCCACCCACCCGCGCATGCTACCCTTGACGGTTTTGGAGGTGCCGTGTTTTACCCCAGGATTCTCCCATTTGTCCTCATCCCCGCATTCCTAAACGCAGCACCGCGGGACCGCATCACCAGCCGCGTCGATTCGCGCAGGACGCAAGTCGTCTCAGGCACCGTTCATCGCCTCGCACAGCCGCAATTCGACCAGGGACCACTCGATCCCGCCACGCGATTGGACTATATCCGGCTGCTCTTCCAGCCATCCGCGGCGCAACTGGCCGATCTCCAGACGCTGCTCGCCGATCAGCAAAATCCCTCCTCCCCGCGATTTCACCAATGGCTCGCTCCTGAAGACTTCGCCAACCGCTTCGGACTGAGTACGGGCGATCAATCAAAGGTAATCGCGTGGCTCATCTCGCAGGGTTTCACGGTGCGCGACTCCGCACGCGGTCGAAATTGGGTGGCCTTCAGCGGTTCCGCCGGACAAGTCTCGCAGGCTTTCCACACCTCCCTCCGCCGCTTCCGAGTAAACGGAGAAATCCATTACGCCAATAGCACCGATCCATCCGTTCCCGAAGCATTGGCCTCCGTCACCCACGGATTCACGGGGCTCCACGACTTTCATCCCAAATCGATGGCGCGGGTGCAGCCCGACTTCAACCTGTCAAACAGCCACTACCTGGCGCCGGAAGATTTCAGCGCCATCTACAACATCGCGCCTCTTTACCAAGCGGGATACGACGGCACCGGCCAGAGCATCGCCGTGGTGGGCGCCTCCGACGTGCTTCTCAGCGATCTGCGCGCCTTTCGTACCTCTTTCAACCTGCCCGCCAACGATCCCAAAATGATTCTCTACAGCGGCACCGATCCGGGCTTCAACGGAGCCGAGGTCGAAGGCAATCTCGACCTGGAATGGGCAAGCGCCATCGCACCCAAAGCGACCATCTCCTACGTCTACGGACCCGATCCGTTCGACGCCATGATTGCCGCCATCGATTTGAACGTCGCTCCCATCATCACCATCAGCTACGCTGTGTGTGAAATTGACGCGGCCGCTTCCTTCTTTCGAGCGGTGGCGCAACAGGCGAACGCGCAAGGCATCACGATCCTCGCCGCCTCGGGCGATGCGGGACCAGCGGCATGCGATTCCTTCGGCGCGGGAGCTTTCGCGACTCAGGGCCTGGCGGTGAACTTTCCTGCTGTTCTCCCGGAAGTTACGGGCGTCGGGGGCACTCAGTTTGTGGAGGGAACAGGCACTTACTGGTCTTCCACGAACTCCACAGCCTTGGGATCCGCCCTTTCTTACATTCCCGAGGCGGCCTGGAATGAGTCGGGCACTGGAGGAATACTTGCGGGCGGAGGCGGGGCCAGCGCTTTTTACCCGCGACCATCCTGGCAGAACGCGCCGGGGATGCCCGCCGATTCTGTCCGGCATGTTCCGGATATCGCCCTCACGGCGGCGGGACACGATGCCTACCTCATCAATTTCGAGGGCCAGTTGAATGCGGTGAGCGGCACTTCGGCTTCTACTCCAGCCACGGCCGGTCTGATCGCCCTGCTCAATCAATACCTGATTGCCAAGGGGTTCGAAAAGACACCGGGGCTGGGCAACATCAACCCGCAACTCTATCGCCTCGCCCAGACTTCCCCTTCGGTGTTTCACGACATCAGCGCGGGAAACAACGTCGTACCCTGTGCGCAGGGCAGCGTCGGCTGCCTTACCGGCTCTTATGGCTACCAATCGGGGCAAGGCTACGACATGGCCACAGGTCTCGGCTCGGTGGACGCCAACAATCTGGTAACGCTTTGGAACACCCAGACTCAGGCAGTCAAGGTAGTGCTCTCGTTAGGCGCTACCAAGGCGAGTCCCAACGACACGGTCGCGCTTACGGCCGGCGTTTTCCCGGCAAGCGGCGGAACTCCCACCGGAACCATCTCCTTCATTGCCGATGGTACGCCGCTGGGCACCTCTCCCCTCACCTTGCGTAATGGGGAGCCGGTCGCCGACCTCTACTTTCCGGTCTATTTGTTGCAAGGGACCGGCAACTTCACCATAGCCGCCGAATACTCCGGCGATGCCGCATTCAGCAGTGGAGGAGCCACGCGCACGATCCAGGTCTCCTCTCCACCCGCCATTGCGGCGATTATCCCTTCCTGGCCCGGCACCGTTTGGCCCTCGTCCCCCAGCGCGCAGGGTCTGAGTTGGCAGACCACCTTCAGCCTGCGCGAAACCGCCGGCGTTCCCGCTCTGATCACCAGTTTCACCATTGATGGCGCGTCCCAGCCGCTCTCAGTCTGTTTCCAGTCGCCCAATATCCCGGCCGCCGGCACCGTTACGTGCAGCCTCGTGTTTCGCAATCTCTCCCCTCCACTCAGCCGGACCTACGGGATTTCGGGCATCGACTCCACCGGCCATAACTGGTCGCGCCAATTCTCTGTGAATTACAATCCGTTGCCCCCGGGTGAAGACTTCCATTACACCCTCACGCCCCTCATCGTCACCCAAAATCCCTCCGCCGACCCTTCCTGCCAATGGGCGGTTCAGATCAATCTCGACGATCTGGGCGGCAACTTACATCTGATCGATGGCCTCACTGTCGACGGCGTAGATGTAACCAGTAGGGCTCCCTCGATCTTCGGGACGGAACGGCTCGACGCGCTCGGGTCACTCCAGGGCACCCTCTGCTATGGCGGACTAACTCCTCCCGCCAGCGACTTAGTGCAGGTCAGCTTGAGCAGCGGCGTCACCAAGGAGATTGCGGTTTCGTTTGTGGGACCTCCCACAAACCCGGCCAAGCTGACAGCGGACCCCGCGAGTCTTGTCCTGACAGCAATCTCTGGCCAAACTGCGAGCGCGACGCTATCGGTGGCAACCTCCAATCAGATGCAATCGTGGACGGCAGCGGTCTTCCCGGCGAACCGCACCAACTCGTGGCTGGCTCTTTCACAGTACTCAGGCACCGGTCCCGGCCAAATTACCTTAACAGCGTCGGGCAACGGCTTCGAACCAGGCGCTTATCACGCCACCATCGTCATTCAATCGCCCGATGCGGTGCCGCAGTACCTGAATGTGCCGGTGATGTTTTTGTTGAACCCAAGTACCGCCGGAACGCGGATCACTTCTGTCGCCAACCCCGCGACTTATCGGACCACAGCTAGCCCCGGTATGTCCCTGGCCGTTTTTGGAAGCAGGCTGGCAAACACCACCGCGACCGCCTCAGGTAATCCCCTTGTTTACTCCACGGCAGGAGTGACAGCGACGATCAACGGTTCCGCCGCGCCGATCCTCTACGCTTCGCCGGGACAACTGAATCTCCAGGTTCCTTATGCGGTGGGGGCAGGCCCCGCCGTCCTCAGCGTGAATAACAACGGGCAGATCGCAGGATTTCAGTTCGATGTGGCGCCGTCCGCACCGGGTGTCTTTGCAGACGCCAACGGGAATCTGGTCCCCAGCGCAACCGCCAAAAAGGGAGCCATCGCGACCCTGTTCCTGACCGGTGCAGGCGAAGTCTCTCCTGCACTCAAAACCGCTTACACGCCGACCTCACCTGCAGCTGCATCCGTCTACAAACCTATCCTCCCGCTAGCCGTTACGGTGGGAGGCTTTCCGGTTTTTGTGCAGTCCGCGAATCTGGCGGTAAACCAGTTCGGCATTACTCAAGTCACTTTCATCGTTCCAGACGCAGTGCCGGCAGGACCGCAGCCGGTGGTGGTTACCATTGGCGGCATTTCGAGCCCGCCGGTCACCCTTACCGTACAGTAATCGGTAATATCCTGTAGTGATATTAACTGACTGCCGTGAATTTGAGGCTTCGTAATACGGGAAGCTCCTGTTCTTTCCCGTAAATCCACCGCAGTTATGGTGCTTGCAGTACTCCTACATCTCTCATTTTGGCAGTACTCATGAGATGATCAGACAAGCAGGAGCACTATTCGGGCGTATGCAGATCACGATCTCTTTCCGTTCCGGCTTTGATGTTTCAGGTGTTGTCCTGGCGAAAACAGGTACTCGGCTCCGGGTGGCCATGCAAAATTGGGACGACGCTGCGGAATTTTACTGCCGGCAGGGACAGTGGTTCCTCGGAAACGGGGACCCGGTACGGATCGTCTGGCCCCCGACTTCCGCAGGAAGATTCTACAGCTTTACAAGCCCTGGGTGGCTGAACTAACCCCCCGTCACAGGATCCGCGCCGCCAGGTAAAGGTTCGGGGTCGTCGTCTGGTATCGGACCGGGATCCGGATCGGGTGGAGGGTGTGGTGGCTCGGGTTCGGGTAGCGAACTTGCGGCGGCCGCCCGAAAACTGGCACGCGCCACTCCCGCGGATACCCCCCGGCCTACGTCAGACAGAGTCACTTCGCACTCACAGCAATCGCTACACCGCAGACATTTCTCACAAAGATGGTTCTCACAGGCATCTTTGGTGCAACGCGCACAAATTCGTGTGGAGTCTTCTCCGCAAATACTGCACTTGAATGGCATGAATGAGCTACTTTACTTTCCTGACTGGCGGTTTCGGAGTCGCCTGAGTCACCACCGCCCGGCATCGTTGGGCTTCGTGGTCCATCACTTCCAGGTCGCGTTCCCGCTGCGCCGCCAGTTCGACGATGTATCGCTGAAAACGCTCCCGAGCGCCGCCATCCTGGGCTTGCAGACTGGCCAGCGCCATCGCGTCCGCCTGCCCCTGATACTTGCGAATTCCCTCTTGTAACGAAGACAGCATCGTATCGAGAGAGTTCATCCGCAGGTAAAGTTCGAAGGAAGCTGAAAGCCGCAAAGGACTCGAAGCCAGCATCTTCGCACCCTCCGACAACGCCCGCGCCTGTACTTTGGATGATTGCAACTGCGCCAGGTAAGTATCGGACGCACCCTTCTCAACCCACGCATAAACGTCGATCTTCTCAAGCATCGGCAGAAGACGTTCCGCGTGCGCGGCGATTCCCTGGAGAGTCGTCGCGATCTCCCAATCCGATTCAATGCCCGCTGGAGGTGGCGCGGGGCCCTGAGCCCACGCGGCCGCGGCGCAGGTGAACGCTATAAGTCCCCTCACTGCCCCATGGATAGCCACACTCCCAATCTATCACGAGCCCGCCCGCCAGACCGCGAACGACATGCCTTGTGGATCGATCATCACAGACATCTCATCCCCCTCCGGAAGCCTCGTGGGCGGGATCACCGTCTTGGCGCCCAACTCTTCCGCGCGTTTCACCGCCGCGGCCACATCGCCCACGCCGATGAACAACTGCACGAAACTAAGCGCTTGCGGGGGAGCCGGCCAGATGCCGCCCTGGATGCCCTCCTGCGACCCGGTTTGAATGCGCCGATAGCCCAGCGGATTGTTCGCATCCACCGTCCAGCCAAATAGCGAGGAGTAGAAGCGGGCCGTTTCCTCGGGGCTCCTGGACAGAATTTGAAACTGCACGACGGGATTTGCCATCTCGATTACTCCTTTGCCATTTGTCTGACTTTTGCCAGCGCCAATTTCCGGAACTGCTTCTCGGTCAGCGAAGCCGCACCCGTAAGATCAATCCATTTGCCGTTCGACCCGATCTCCAGCAGGCGAAGGCGCAACAGCCTGCTGAGAGCTATGTTCACTTCATCTACGGTCACGCCAGCCTGCTCCGCGATCCACCGGGAATCGGCCTGAAAGCCTTCTGTCCGCGAAAGCCTCACAATTTCCCAGTGGGCCGGTTGCGTGACGATGCCGAGCGCTTCGGCCGTCCAGTGGCGCAGTTGATGCTGCCGTTGCGCACTCGCCTCTTCCGGCACATGTTCCGCCGCGACATACACCGCAGCCTCTTCCAGCGTGAGTCCGAGTTTCCGGGCCCACGCACGAATCTGTCCGGCTGGGGCGTGCCTGGTTCCCCGCAAGACCTGCGCGAGTGTGGAATGATCGGTTCCCAGAAATCGAGCGAAAGCGCGCAGCGAGTGGCGTGGATTCTTCTCCCGCCGGGCCGCAAACTCCCGCTGCAATCGTTCGCGGAACATGTCCCCAATGCTACCCACGGAGACGGTGCATTAGCAATGGAATCGGCCCGTAGAGTGGGGCAAACCTCTGCCCCGGTTTGGCATTACTTGCAGAAGTCGGCTTCGAACGCGGCGACCTTGTCCAAGCGGCGTCGGTGGCGCTCGGCCCCGGAAAACTTCGCGCCGACATAATCCCGTACCAGGTCCACCGCCAGTTCCGGGCCGATCACGCGCGCGCCCAGGCACAGCACGTTCACGTCGTCGTCTTCCACGCATTGCCGCGCCGAGAAGCTGTCGTGACAGGTAGCCGAGCGAATTCCCTTGAACTTATTCGCCGCTACACAAGCGCCCGCTCCGCTGCCGCAAATCAGGACCGCCCGTTCGGCGCGCCCATCCAGCACAGCTTCAGCGACGGCCTTCGCGTAATCGGGATAATCGACGGACTCCGTTGAATTGGTTCCCAGATCGGTCACCTCGTGGCCCATCTTGCGAAGTTCTTCGGCCACCCGCCCCTTCAGCGGAAAGCCGGCATGGTCGGATGCAACTGCGAGGTTCATCGCCATACATAATAGCAGCGAGCCATACCTTGCGGGAGAAGGCACGAAGTGGTACGTACTCAATAGTGCGCACTTATTTAGGTCTGATCGGGCTTGCGTGGTTTTTACAGACGGGTCCAGCGCCGCCCACGGCTGTCGTGAAGGAACTCTCCCACGAGAGCCAGGTCCTGGGTGGCAACCGTACCTTTCAAGCCGTCCTGCCGCCTTCCTATGCCACTTCGAAAAAGCGCTATCCGGTTATCTACTGGTTTCACGGCTACGAGCGTTCGAACCAGGAGCGCGACGCCGAGACGGCAGGTTACGTCGCCGCACATGACGTCATCGTGGTGAATGCCGGTCCCGTCGAAACCCAAGGCGCTTATCCGCTCTACTTTCCCGAACTGGTGGATCACGTCGACAAATCGTTGCGCACAATTCCCGATCGCGACCATCGTGCAATCACCGGCTTCTCCCTCGGCGGTTTCTTCGCCTTCTGGCTTGCCGGCAAGTATCCCGACCTCGTCTCCAGCGCCTCGAGCTTTAACGGCGTACCCCAAGCCACCGTCGGCCCGCGCGACCTTGAAATCGACTACAACCTGGACGATCAGTTCAATAATTATGAGGGTGTGCAGACTCGCCTGGTGACTGGCGCGCCCGACGTCGCGGCTTTCTACCACCGCCGCATGAACAGCATCTGGATGTACGCCCGCCGCGGCCACAGCACCGAGCACTTCGACGCCGACCATGCCGTAGAAGCAATCCCCCACACGCTCGATTTCCACATGAAGGCCTTCGCCACGCCGCTTCCCAAGCTGGCCTACTTCACTCATTCCGATGTGTATCCGAACTTCGCCGTGTGGGGATGGGATGTTGTGTCCGACCGCAAACAACCGGGCTTCACAGTGCTCGAAAACGTTTCGAGCAAGGGTTTTCGGTCCTCGGTGCGGGGCTGGATTCCGGGAGGCGCGGCCATTCCCGAAGTCAAGCTCTCGATCTCTACGCCGCCGCGCAGCTATCCGCCGGGCAGTTCCCTCCTGGTGTCCTATATTCGCCTCCGCGATGGCAACGTGCGTCGCACTCCGCAGAAGGCCGATGCGCAAGGCCGTCTGAATTTCGACCTGGATGGCGATGCGTATGAAGTGGGCATTTCCCCGGAGGCCTCGCTCGCCATCGGCACCTACGAAGTCGCCGATGCTGCCTGGGCGACCGCCGGAAAACCCGTCAAGTTGCGTGTAAAATTCTGGAACAAAGGAGGTACGCCGTCACTCGCATCGACTATCCAGTGGGAGAGTCCCAACGCGGGCGTGACTTTCGAATTTCCGTCGAGCCGGCTCTTTCCACTGAAACCGGGCGAGTCCGCCGTGGTGCCGGTGACGTTCACCGTGACCGATCCAACTCAAGCGATCGTGCGCGTGGTTGCAGTGCAAGGCACCGCGCTGCGGCTAGGCTTGGACGTCCCTCTGTTCCCTCCGGCACAAAGCACGCTCGACTTCCAGATCGCCGATGGCCGATCGTTCAAGGTCTACCAGCGCGCGGCGCAGATCGCCGAGGTGCCCTTCGGGGAAGGCAACAAAGACGGGCACGCCGCGCCCGGCGAGAGCTTCGCGGTGCTGTTGCCGGAAGGCGACGGATATCGCGCGGCGGAATTGTTTACCAATGATGCCTGCGTGGATGACACCGGCCGCGGCGACGACTCCTGGAACGACTACGATCACGCCGGCGCATCCGTTCGCTACTCCCTACCTACCATCCGCCCGGAGTGTCCGCCGGGCCACGTCGTCCACATGCTGGCGCGCATCTGGATCCCGCACACGCCGGATTACGAGGTCCGCTACGCTGCCGTGGAGTTCCCGGTATGGTGGAGGACAGGCGAAGAGCCTAAGTAATCGGCCTCTCCAGCCGGATGTTTCCGACATCCGAAAACGCGGTATCTGGCGTCAATCTTCTCGAGTTCCGGGACTAGGCGGCCGAAATTGTCCTTCGGTGTCAAGGTCATGGCCACTTCGACCGGGGTCTATCAGAATAGCTCAAGCTGTTTCGCCCGGTATCGACGAGGAACCGCCTCGGAAGCGATGCGCTTCATCAGATCGCCCAGGGACACCACGTGCACGGCTTTCGTGGCTTCCGCGATCCGACCAAGCACAGCCGCGGGTTGATCACCGATAAAAGCAGAATTGCCGTCCGTGACAAGGTATGACTTGGGTTTTGTCTGCAGTAAACCGCTTGGTCCCAACTCTCGGCGCAGCAAGCGCAGGATCTTGCGAGTCTTTTGAAGCGACAGCCCCTTGCGCCGGAGAGCGGCAATCACGAGAATCTCCAGAACCTGATCAGGAACGTAGATCCGCCGGTGAGCGTCGATGCGGGGAGAAACCAGCTTACCTTCATCCCACCATTGGAGTTGTCGTAGACTGACCCCTGCAATGCGGCCCACGTCAGCGCTCAGGAAGACACGCTCCTCGAATGCAACTCGCTCCGGCAACATAGCAGCACCGCTCTATGATCGACGGCGCCCGCTTGCCGCCAGTCGAGCCTGAGCCTTCGGTGGACGGGCGATCGGATCGCTCGCCCCGATTTCCGGTTTGCTGTTCTTGGGCCTTTGGCACAACACACACCATTGGGCGTGCCGATCATAGACGCCGCAATGATCGCATTGGGTATAGATCGTGTACGTCTTCATCGGGTTCACCCAGAATATACATCCTGCCCGGGCGGTAGTCAAAACATTTCTAGGGAGATGCGTTTTGCGCAGAGGGGCCGAACCAAAATGCCCAACTCGTGAGCCGCCGGACTTTGAGTTCCCAGAGCCCGCTGCGCCTCTGGGTCGTTTGGCGTTTAGGCCAAAGCGCCGGTCCTTCCCTTTCGGCCAGCGATCGGCTGGTACGTTAACCGATACCAACGGTACTATTCCTAAGACCCGTCCCAGTCCAATACTTGTTCATGAAGCGTGAGGAACGGCATGTGCAAGGTGGTGATGGCGCACGCTGGGATCGCCGTGCCAACACCCGATTTGCCCTGAACCTTGGAGTCCGTTACGTCATCCTGGACCAGCCTGGCACGGTGGCGACCGGCTCTGGCCGTACGATTGACCTGAGCAGCTCTGGCCTTCGCTTTGAAGCCAAGAGTTCACTTCAGCCTGGTTTGAAGCTCGAGGTGGCCATCGATTGGCCCGTCCAGCTTGAAGGAGGCGTCCACCTGCAATTGATCGCAAGGGGTGTGATCGTCTGGACCAGAGGAACCGAGACGGCCTTGCTGATTCAGCGGCACGAGTTGAGAACGCGGCGTGCGGAACTGAAAGTCGCTGGGCCGCGGGAATTCTTCGGCTGAACGTTGCGCAGCAAATCTCTGCCAGGTCGGTGCCCTAAAGGATCGGCGGCGACCACCGAGCCAATCAGGCTGCGCCGCCGCTCCGCTGAAGAAATGCTCTGATTCTGATCGCCCCACGCACTCACGCACATCCAAGGACCAATTGCCATGACGCGGTTCTTGGCACCGAGAACATGATCAGCCGCTTGCCAGCCTGCGAGCGCGCGTGCAGAATAATGCCATGTGCACAAAAAGCCTATCATCTGCGTGCCGCGTCGTAACGGTCCTCGTCGGCTTTGTTTCCCTGGCGTTCTCCCAGGGTGGATTCGACGGCCCCGGGTGGTACCAGATCACCAACCTCAAATCCGGCAAGGGACTCGCGATGGATATGAATGACCAGTCGAGCGTCACACAATTCGCACCCCAGAACACGGAGAATCAGGTCTGGATCCTGGATCCCGCGCAAGGCGGATATTTTTATATCCGCAATGCCGTCAACGGAAATGCGCTGGAGCCGACCGCCGGGCAGAACAGCGCCGTGGTTCTGGCTGCTCCCTTCCACGCGACCCCCAGCCAGCAGTGGCGCATCGAGCGTGGCAAGGACGGTAATGCCCTCATCATGAACTACTATGGGAAGGCACTCGATCTTCCCGATGGGTCCGCACGCGACGGAGTTCGTATGCAGATCTACGACTCGAACGGGGACTCCAACCAGCGTTATACCTTTCGCCGGGTTTCGGGCGAATATGGCAGCCGCTGGCGAAAGCGGGACGGAGATCGACCGCAGGGCACCATCATCACCTGCTCATCCGATGACGGGCGTCGGAAGGTCTGCGAGGTGGACACGCGCGGCGGAGTACGCCTGTCCCGCCAGATTAGCGGCTCGCCGTGCCGCGAAAACGAGACTTGGGGTAGCGACCGTCGTGGGATTTGGGTGGACCGCGGATGCCGTGCTGAATTTGAGGTCGGCCGGCGGTAGCCCCGACATCATCATAGCCAGAACCGGCCCCCCTCCCGGCCGTCAGAGGTACTCCTGAAATTAATCGTGGGCTAATTGAGACGGAAACCCATAAAGCTCTCGGCTGTATGGGGCCAGTGGTGCCGCTCTACGGGCCGATCGGCCGGGAGCTTACGGCAATAGCCAATGCGCACTCGCAGTCCGCGCCGGCCGGCTGGATGCCAACCGCCGTCGGTATCCACTCCATCGCCAACCCAACTACGGCGCCAGCCCTGCGGGCGATCGCTTCGGACCGCGGGCCGGTCGTGATCGGGCGATCAACTTCTAAGCGGAGCCTCCGCAATAGCAGGCTTGCCCGGAATTACTGGAATATACTGAGTCTCGGGAGATCTCGGATGAAACAGTTTGGCTCAGTGCTTGCGGTGACAATTGCGACGTTCGCGATCGGCTCGGCTCAACAAGCTGGACCGTTCAAAGTACTTAAGACCGCGAGGGTCGGCGGAGAAGGCGGCTGGGACTACATTTATGCGGACGCCGCGGGACGCCGGCTCTATATTCCGCGGGGCGCGACGCGCGAGATTCCTGCCACAGACACGACGCCCGCAGTCCCGGCGGTTCCCGCCCGTCTGACGATCTTCAATCTCGATACGCTTGAGCCGGTCGGTGAGATTAAGGGTGTCGGTGGGAATGGTACTGCGGTCGACTCGAAGTCTGGCCACGGCTTCACCAGCGACCATCCGAAAGTATCGATGTTCGACACCAAAACACTGACCCTGATTAAGAGCATCGATGTGGGCGCCGCACGACCGGACGGCATCCTCTTTGATGGCTTCAACGACCGGGTCTACGTCTTCAGCCACCCGACGAAGGACGCGACCGTCATCGACTCGAAGGACGGCACCGTGCTTGGCACCATCGATCTGGGGGGCGTGCCGGAGCAAGGCGTGGCCGATGGCAAGGGTATGCTCTACGTCGTCATGCAGGACGCGGTGGGCAGTGTTACTGCCGTTGACGTCAAGACGATGAAGCCGACCGGGCACTATTCGTTCGTCGACAAGGGAGGATGTAACGGACTCGCATTGGATGTAAAGAACGAGGTGCTCTTCGCGGCGTGTGGCCGATCCGGAAACCCGCCGGCGCAGCCCGCGCAGCCAATGATGGTGATTCTGAGCGCTAAGGACGGCAAGATCCTGACGAGTCTGCCGCTGGCCGGCGGATCCGACGGTGCGGCTTTCAACCCCGCAACGATGGAAGCCTTCAGCACGCACGGCAACGGCACATTGACCGTGATCAAGGAGAAGAGTCCCACCAGTTTTGAGGTCGAACAGAATCTTCAGACGATGAATGGCGCCCGGACCATCACGTTCGACAGCAAGACTAACCACATCTTGACGATGAGCCAGGAGCGCGGGCCGGCGCCGCCGCCTCCGCCAGGGGGAGGACGCGGGCCGCAAGGCACTGCCGTGCCGGGATCGTTTACCATTCTGATGATCGGCAGGTAGAAGGACGCCGACACTTTAATCGAGCCCCCGATGAATTCCAAGGGGGACGAAGCCTGGTGGCGCATATCGCTGGTGGGCGGCGGGAAACCGGCCACCGGCTGCCGCGTGCTTACCCTCCCTGCCCGAGAAGCTACCAGACTGAAAAATAACAGTAGAATCCTCCAGGAATCTGAAGTATATTCTTCAGGCGAGGGGCACCATGGAAATCGATCGCAGGCTATTTATCGCCAGTCTGGGTGGCGCCGCGGCGGTGGCGTCGATGAATCCTGAAGCCCGGGCCGAGGCGCTCGAACATTACATGTCGGACCTGCTGGAAGCGCCCGGGGAGGGAACCACGGCCGACGACACGAAGCCTAAGTTTCCCACTGTGGCCGAAGTAGAGGCGGACATCGAGAAGCGTCCGTTCCGCCGGGGAGCGGGCGGCGTCTTCATCTCCGCGGGCGGCAACGTGAAGAAACTCCCTCCTATGCCTGCCAGGCCGACATTGGCCGATTTTTTCAACCTGCGCTTCACCACCGTCAATCATTGTCTGCAAAGCGCCACCGACGCGCTTAAGAAGGGCCAGCCAGAGGACATTGTATTAGCGTGCCTGCTGCACGATCTGGTCCATACGCTGATGAAGACCGATCATGGATGGTGGGGTGCGCAGATGTTCGAGCCGTACGTATCGGAAAAGATCACGTTCGCCATCCGCTATCACCAGGCGTTGCGGTTTTATCCGGATCACGCAGCCGGCTACGAGTATCCCGATCTGTATAAGAGGATGTTCGGCGAAGATTACACGCCGCCGCCACACATCCAGGCGGCCTATCAGTACGCCCGGAATCACAAGCTATACATGGCGGCGCGACTGGTGACTGTCCACGATCTGTATGCCTTCGACCCGAGTGCCAAGGTATCGATGGATCCGTTCGTGGACATCATCGGACGGCACTTCAAACAGCCGAAAGAAGGGCTCGGCAACGACAACAGTGCGGTGGCTCACTTTTGGCGGACGATGTCGATGCCGGATACACCGCTGTAGTTGCGTGAGGCCTGTAATCTGAGCCGCAACGGCAAATCGGCACTGGACGCTTCGAGGACGAAGTAATCAGAACACATCAGCACAGCATTCGCAAAAGATGCAAGGTCGGCGTGGATGATGGGACCGTCAGCTGTTTCAGGAGGGAATTGCCATAGTCCCAGACTACGTCTGGGACTACGTAGGCATGGCGGATTCTTACAGCGTCCTCGCGGCCAATAGCATGGAGAGCCCGGACGAGGTTGTGCCGAAAGCCGAAGCGGCGGCCCGTCGGGCCGTGGCTCTATCCCCGGACCCTGCAGAGGCTCACGCCTCGTTGGGATTGGTCTTCTACACCCAATGGAATTGGAATGGTGCCGATCGGGAATTGAAAGAAGCGCGGCGGCTAAATCCGAATCTTTCGATCGCGTACCACCGAGTCCGCTTTTGGGTCGTAGCCCGGCGGCCGATCGAACACGGCGGTTCCAATGACCGTTTCTTTGGGGGCATTTCCCTCCACCGCCGCGTCGGCTAGAAACCGTAACAGCCGCTGTAAACGGGGCGCACCAGCCAAAACTGGGGAGCAGCAGGCCCGCTCCTCCTTCGCCAGCGCCCTTGGGAGTTACCCATAGTACCGCAAGTGTAATGGCTGAAGGTTTCGGGCAAAAGTATAATGGGGTTTCCCAGGAGTGGTGCACCCATGCTTTCACCTCTAAATACCAATGAGATACGAGAGGTAGTGCGATCACGGACTGCCACTGCCCGGAAAACCGGTGGTCAAACCCAGGAGGCTCGATATATGAATTCCCCTACTTTCCTTCCGCAGGTACTCCTCAGTCTGCTCTTCGCGGTACCGCTTTTCGCGCAACCGGGACCCCCTTTGTTTCAGTCGGGCTTTGGGCAAGGTTTTGCTTCGGCGGATTTCGGCTTTTATAACCTCACTGGTAGCGGTGGGGGGCAGAGTTGCGTAAGTACCGTCCCCAACCCGTACCCAAACCCCAAGCTTGGACAAGGGGTACCCCTTACAAATTGCACCATCGGCAGTTCGCTTTCGGTGACCACGCCGTTCCAGGGCCAATTGGTAAACAGTTTTTTAAATGGTCAGGGTATTCAGCCATCTGAGTCGGGGGTAAGTACCTCAACTGTCACTCGAGGCAATGTCGTAGCCACCGCTACTGTATCCAACTTCACCGATTCGTCGATGCTTTTCGCACCCCAGGCGGGCACCAATTCCTATTACTATCAGGAGGGCCTGCCTTCCGGTGTCAACCCAGGGGGCACGCTGACTCTCAAATTCCAGATCCAGGGGTCGACGGGGAAGTTTGGATGTTTGTCGGCAAATTTCACCTTGGTCAGCGACGATCCCACGTCGCAAGTTTCCTACTCCGCCCCTCTATCCTGCAGCTCGAACCCGCAGACGGTGGATCTAGAGGTCACTACCCCGCCTCTGACGATAGGGCCGTCGGGTACGTATACGATTAGCATCAACGCAAACGCTCTCGAAGGCAACGTGGGAACTGCGACAATCCACGTATTCGGATGCGGTGCGCAGGCAATGCCAATGCCGCCTTCCGGGTCGTTTCTGATCCAGGGATGGAGCGGCAAATACCAGATTACGCAAAATAAAGGCCTCGAACTCGACGACGTCATGCTGCAAAACCGCTACATGGCGGCGAGCATGAACCTCCCTTACCTCCAACTGCAAACCTCCAAGCTTTCCCCGACTTCCTGCAAGCTGCAGCCGGACAGCAATGATGCTTCCTGCCGATCTCGCCTGCTGGCCTTTGACCCTAATAAAAACGGAGCCGTAGAGGCTACTTATCAACTGGACAACATTCCTGCCAACTCCGGCAGTTGCATGATCGTCACCCAGCGCTACGAGTTCGCCCCGGTCTTAAACGCCAACGGCGGGCCGGGATGCGAGCCCAGCGGCCTGGTAACCTGTGCCCGCTTCAATCCGATGGTTACCTATGAGTTTCTCCCGGAGGACGCAGCCAACGAATCCCTGGTGCAAATGGACGCGGCCCAGCGCATGCAGTTTCAGGCCGATCATATCAGTCCGAACACGGCAGCCATGTTCCATGATCATGACAGTCCCCTTCCGCTTCCTGTGGTGGATGCATTGTTCGGCGACCCGATGACAGAAAATGTGGCAACCGCAATCTTTCGAGGCAGTGCGGGAGTTGTGGACAATTATCATCAAACCTCTAACCCCGCTGGGGTAAGCGAGCCGGGCCTTGACCTTACTCCCGGCCGACCGAATGCCGGCCCGGGGTGCATTGAGTGCATTCACATCCATTGGCGATGGGGCGCTTACTTCGGGTCCGGATTCGGCGGCGGAAACCCGCTGGTTCCAGGGACCACGCTCGTCTCCGCGAATGCGGTGGTCGAGAACGGACCTTCGGATCAAACCGTCACAGTCGCAGCAACCGATCCCGCCCGCGACCCGGGCTCCGTTGACATCAGGTCCGCGGTGGCGCCGGGTGCATCTCTGCAGGGCCTTGTCCCGGCGTTCTGGTACGTCGGGAGCGGATTCAAGCGAGTGGACACATTCTTTGGACACGGTGGCTTCTTCGCGCCCACCTCGGCGGGAATAGTTGCCGGCATCGCGACGAAATTGAGCGGATTCCACTACGACGGCGCGTCCAAGCTTTACACCCAAACGATCACCCTCCAGAACACCACCAACAGCGCCATCACCGGACCGCTGACGGTGGCCTTGGATAACCTCAGTGCGAACGCCACGCTCGCCAACCAGGCGGGAGTTACGCGATACGCAGCTCCGCTGGGGTCTCCATATGTGTTCGTTTCCTTTTCCGGAGGCGCGCCGCAATTGCAGCCGGGCCAGACCGCGACTGTGGTTCTGCAGTTCTCCAACCCGACAAACGGCGGCATCACGCACACGCCTCGCGTTCTGGGCGCCGGCATTCCGTAGAATTCATAAGGAGACACTATGACGCTTCGTCTTTTGATCGTCGCGGCTGCCGTTTGCGGGTTGGCGAGTGCCACTGCGCTTACCGTTTCGTTGGATACATCCGGACTCATAGGACATCCAGCCGGCCCGTTCTCGCTGGATTTTCAATTAACGGACGGCTCCGGTACGGGCGATGCGAACAATACGTTCACGCTCACAGACTTCCTGTTCGATAGCGGCGGCGCATCGGGTTTGCCGTCGCTCACCGGCGGCGCCACGGGGGACACTTCGACGGGCGTTACCTTGACCGACAGCAGCTTTCTCAGCGAATTTACACAAGCGTTCGTGCCCGGCGCCAGTCTCAGTTTTACGTTGCAGTTCACCACCAATGTGGATGGCGGGGGGACGCCCGACGAATTCGCGTTTGAGATCCTGGACAGCACTGGCACGGCGCTGCCTTCCACCAGCTTCGCGACTCTCGGTTTCGACTCGCAGTTAGTGATGGACATCGATTCCTCCAACCCAACCATCCAGCTCTTCGCGACCGACAACACGATTTCGCCTGCGGGGGGTGGCGACCCGATCAGCCTGGATGCGCCGGTGACCTCGGCGGGACCAGGGGGCCCTCCCAACCCGACGCCTGAGCCGGGAACGGCATCACTTATTGGTGCCGGCATCGCCCTCACGTGCGCATGGAAAAATCGCGCGCTCTTGCGGGTTCTTTCGTGGGAGTCGTTCCGCAGTGGAGCGCCCCGGCATTAGCGCGCACCTGCCCAACAGCTGCCCCTGAGCAAAGCAGGCCAACGCGATCTGGTCAAATCGGACGAGAAAACTTCGAGAATCGGCTGCAATCATGTCTGATGGACGGCAGCCTGGGAAGACCTCCAGCGACCGTCTCAATCGCGGTTTCAATCTTATCCATGTCGGGCTGACCGGCGGCTCGGTCCCAGTCGAAATGCGTCGCTGACGCGGAGCCCTCGTCTACGCCGTTGACGATGTTATCGGCGGAGATGGCGATTGCGATGACCGTACGAAGGCGGCGTCTTCAGAAGTTGAAGAGCAAATCTCTTGGCCTCATTTACCGGCAGCCACGGGGTATGCAGCGTCATATGTGCGGACAACTTCGTTCGTGATGTCCATGGCATTGGCCCACCAGAATGCGGGAGTCTGTGGGTTGGATACGTCAATCACCAGTCCGAATCCGTTGTCGCGTGCGTACTTGTCCACCACGGCACGGAATTTCTTCAGCAGCGCTTGGGAGACGTCGGTCTGCTCCTGCTCGTAATCGGCTTGCGCCGCGTCGGCTTCGTAGTTGAGTGCTTTGGTTTTCCTGTCGATTTCGCGCGCGAGCTTGCGTTGGGCCTCGTCCGACATGGTGGCCGAACCCTTCTGGAGTTGGTCCTGCATGGCAGCGATTTCGGTCTGGCGCTTGTCGAACTCGACTTTTTTGGCGGCCATCCTGTTATTCAAGGAACTAAACGCCTGGTGGCCCTCACGGGTGTTGAGGACCGCGGTCTGAACCTGCAGGATGGCGGTCTTCCCGGCCGGCGCGGATTGCGCACCGGCGATGACGCCTAGCAGCGGGGAGAGGAGCAGACAGAATAAGGTTCTTGTGGCCATAACCGTTCGACTGGCTTTTGCACGACGCCGGCCAGTCGGCCGCGCTCCACGAATCAGTCACTTGCAGCAGTGCGAACGTGGACACGAGTTCACAGGTGACGCCGCACAGTAGCTGTTGCCCCATCCGCAGACACCATTCAGCCGGTCAAGTGTACCCTGGAATAAGACCAACCTTCATGAAGGCTCCCAAGAATCTGTCGGCCGTGGTTCTGGCAATCCTGCTGGTGGCCTGCCTGCTTACTTTTTACTTCACGCGGGATTCTGCCGGGCCTGCTACCGCGTCGAAGTCCGCAGCCACCGCTCAGCCGCTGGTGGACACGAGTTTGCTGCAAGCTGCTCTGAACCTGGCTCCTTTGGCCGCCACGCCTGACGAGCAGGGTCAGGCGCACGAAGCCTGGCGGCTGGCAGATCACGAGCTCGACCTCACGTTTGACGCCGCTTTGCGGGAAGCACAAGCCGACGCGGAAGCCGCGTTGCCTTCCGGAGGCCCCCTGCGGCAATTGAGTGACGCCATCTCCAGACTCAAGGAGCGCGTGGAGGCGGACAAGAAACGTGTCGACGAACTGGGAAAAGATGCCGGTGATGCCCTGGACCTGGCCCGCGCGCAGCTCGATCTCGATCAGGATGAGTTGGACGACTCCCAGCAGGATCTTGCACGTGAGGGCGGCGACAAGCGGGCGAGACTCCAGCGCCTATTGCAGGAGCACGAGGCTTCCGAGAAGATCGCCGACCAGACCGTCAAGTACGGCACTCCCGGCGCCACCGGAACGATGAGCGAACAGCTCCGCAACTGGCTCTCCCTCGGGGAATGCGATCGCTTGTTGCACATCGCGGCGCAACAGGCTGCTGCCCATGCCAGTGCGCTGCTCGATCGACACAACACCCTCGAGCGTCAACTGCCCACCCAGCCCGGCGCGTCAGCCTCCGTGGCTACTTTGCGGCAGCTCTCCGGACAGCACAAGACGCTCACCGGTCTCGACCAGCGCCTCGAGGATGCCAAACAACTCGTTACCGTCTACCAGAACTGGAGCGCGTTAGTCGAAAGCCGGCGCCGCTCGACCCTGCATTTGATGCTGCGCTCGTTGGCGGCTATCCTCGGCATATTGCTGGTGGCTGTACTGCTCAATCGCGCCGTGCGCCACGCTTTCCGTGGCACCGACCGGCACCGCCTCCACCAGCTACGCGTGATCGCCCGCATCACTCTGCAAGTGGTGGCGGTCCTGCTGATCCTGCTGATCGTCTTCGGTCCACCCACGCAGCTCACCACTTTGATCGGCCTCGTAACCGCTGGCTTAACCGTGGTCATGAAGGATTTTATCGTGGCCTTCTTCGGATGGTTCACGCTCATGGGCAAGAACGGCATCCGCGTGGGCGATTGGGTCGAAATTGAAGGCGTTTCCGGACAGGTCGTCGAGATCGGGTTGCTGAAGACCGTGCTGCTCGAACTGGGAAACTGGACCGAAACCGGCCACCCCACGGGCCGCCGCGTGGCCTTCTCCAATAGCTTCGCCATGGAGGGCCATTTCTTCAACTTCTCGACTTCCGATCAATGGCTATGGGACGAGTTGCAGCTCACGCTGCCCCCGGCAGGCGACCCCTACCAGACGGTGAGCCAGATCCGCGAGATTGTCGAGCGCGAAACCTCTGCGGACTCCGCCGAGGCAACCAAGGATTGGCAGCGCGTAACCCATCAATACGGGGCCCGCGAGTTCTCCGCCGGGCCAGCCGTCAATCTCCGCCCCGGGATCAATGGGCTGGAAGTGGTGGTCCGCTACATCACCCGCGCCCCGCAGCGCAACATCGTAAAGTCGAAACTCTCCCAGGCTATCGTCGATCTGCTCCGCCAGCCGGCGTGAGGAACGGATCGCGGCGCTACGTGCCCAGCTATCCGAGTGCCGGGATCCATCTCGATCCCAACGCGATCACTTGGGATACCCGTTCGTGGCCTTCACTTCGGCAATCTGTTGGTCATGTCGCATCGTGTGCAGCGGCGCATAGATGAGCCACTGATAGGCGTTGAGGGTGCCAAAGACTGGAAACGGGTGAACGGCTGTATGTTCTTTGAACGCCGCCTGGCTGTTGCCAACAAGGTTTACGAAGTCGATGCGCTGCTTCTCAAACCTCTCCTTAACTTGCGCCCTCGAGAGCCCTTCGTGCGGAACGATCGGCTCTGGAGCCACCGCCTTCCCTTGCCGCGACGGCATCACCCGCACGAGCAGTTCCGTCTTGCCTTTGGTCTGCTCCTCCCAGTCCGGGTTTGGGGGAGCCGCCATAGCCTTTCGAGCGAAGTCCAAGAGCAGAGCCTCGGCCAAGACGATATGTTCCGCGGTCTCACCTACAGACCATCGCTCAGGCGCAGGCTTCCATTTCCACTGTTCATCGGATACGCCATCAATGGCCGCGAAGAACTCTGCATGCGATTCGTCGAGCCATTTGAGCAGTTGGGTGCGTTCCGCTGCCGAGATCTGCGGGTCGGCCGCGCTCAGTGGCACGGACACTACCGCGAGACACACCAGCGATTTCAGGGTCCACAGTAGGATCTGGGTGGGAGGAAAGCGCCAGTGATTGGCGGCATGGCGCTTCGCGTCTGCGGATTTGAGGCTTGCCAGGGGAACCCGGCCGGTGATTACGAACTTTCTTTGTGTCTGCATCCTGTCCTCTATCGGATTTTGCTGTCACTTGAATGACGGATGAGGGCGGGCGAAATCGACACGATCGAGCAAAACATTTTTCGCGCCTGGACGCCGCTTCGGGAATGGATACCCTGGACAAGCTCATGCCTCAAAATGATGGCAGCCGCGCTACTCTGGGCGTAGTGCCCATTCCGATTGAGACTCCCCGGCTGGTGCTCCGTCCATGGCGCGAGGCCGACCGTGAGCCGTTTGCTCGCATGAACGCAGATCCGCGCGTGATGGAGTTCTTTCCCGCCTGTCTTTCGCGTGAGGAGAGCGACGCCCTCTTCGACCGCGCCGCGGCCCACCTCCGGGACCACGGCTTCACGTTCTTCGCGACGGAGCTTCGACACACTGGCGAGTTCATCGGGTTTATCGGGCTGGCTGTCGAGCCGCATTTCAATGCCGGCGTCGAAATAGGATGGCGGCTGGCCGCGGAGTTTTGGAACCAGGGCTTGGCCACGGAGGGTGCGCGCGCCGCTCTACGCTTCGGATTTGAAGAACTGCGCCTGCAGGAGATCGTGGCGTTCACTGCAACAGGAAACTCTCGATCGCGCCGCGTGATGGAAAAGCTGGGAATGACCTACGATCCGGCCGACGATTTCGAGCACCCGCGTCTGCCCGAAGGTCATCCGTTGCGGCCACACGTACTCTACCGGATCCGCGCCTGATCTTCGGCAGGGTTGAGGAACCTGCCACGGCGAAGCCATTGGATTGCAACGACCGGATATACTCAGGCCATGCGGGTTCGGCGGCAGCACAGGCTTTCCGCGCTGCTTGTCGGGATCCTCCTCCTTGCAGCCGGCGCGGCGATGATGCCGTGGGCCTTTCATATCGGTGGACGCTGGACTCCAGTGCTCACCTGGTGGGGATCTGGCAAGCTCGTGACGAAAGGTGGAATGGAGTATCCGATGTTTATGATGCTCTACCCGTCCGCTCATTTTTCGCGGCTCCGGCAGGACGGCCGCCGTCCCACCGGCGGGGTGCGAGGGAACGTCTGCCTCTGCACTTCCCCAGGTGTGAGCCAATACCTGAAACTCAGTGGCACGATTTATGATGGCTGGCAGAGCACCGATGGCAGCCTCATGACCATGCGTCTGCTCGAACCAACCATCGCCGGCATAGGACAACCACGCGCCGGTTACTTCGACCTGATCGGCAAATGGCGGGGCTCGGAACTATTGCTGGAGGAGCGCGCGAGCGGGCCAAGGCCCTTTCGCTCCGGCCTGCGCATCGATCAGGCATCGGTGACTCTTCGCTGGGATCCTTACTGGTCGTGCAAGTCTGCGTGTGCCGCCGCCGATCAGCGATGATTCTGTTACTCCGGCTAGCGATGACCAGTTTGCCCCGATGGGACCCAACGACATTTTACGGTGGTTAGCGATCAACCCGTTAACAGATCCAATCTTCGCTTTGTCCAAGAAAGTATTTGTCGTTGATCGAACCACTCACGAGGTCCGGCCCGCCAAGCAATGCCTCGCTCCGAATCCCCGCACCGTAGAGACAAGCAATCAACGCGGAATCCCTCCGAGTCCGCCGCTGGGCCGCAGCGAGCAGTCGTTACCGTTTTCGCGTGAATTCTTCGATGTCGACAAACCCGCGCGCACTTGCCGGAAGAAGCGCCGTGGTGGTGTCTGCCGAGAAGGCGCCACACCGTCGCGAACAGCCAACCAGTCAGACTTCAAAGATGTTTCGCGAGCCAGGTGCGCGCGAAAGTCCACCTGCGGTAAGCCGTTCTCAGAGGAATATCCAACTGCGCCGCGACCTCCTCCATCGAGAGCCCCTCGAACACCTTCAACTCAGCCACCGTGCGAAATTCGGGATCCACCTGTTCGAGTCCATTCAGCAAATTCTCGATCACCGCGAGTTCGTCCGTACCCGATCCGATCAGCACGTCATCCGCCAGGTCAGTCATCTCCACCTGCTGGGCGAGAGGACGGGAATGGTGGATCAGCAGACGCCGCATCAGGTGCGCGGCCAGTCCGAAGAACGCCCGGCGATCGTCCTTGGCGTCGTTTCGCTCATCCTTCTTCAACGCTTTGATCTTGATCAACTCGAGGTAGAGCTGATTCACCAGCACGGTGGGCTGCCAGCTATGGCCGGGGGCTTCGCGCCGCATATGCGAGCGGGCGAGCCGGCGCAATTCGGGATAGAACAGAGCCACCAGTTGTCCGGCGGCCTCCTTGCTCCCCGTCCGGAGCCTGTCCATCAATTCGGCAATTTCGCCCGGAGCCGATTGCATTCGTGAAGTTATCCTTTTCGAATTATCTCGCGCCCTACCGCCCGATATAATACGGAGTTGAAGAAAATGAAGCGAAGGCAAGCCGTCGTCACGTATGGGCACAGGTGATCGGGACGATGGCCAGGCCCAGTTGTGGCGCAGGGCCTACGAGATCTTCGACGACCTGTTGGAGAAGCCTAAAGAAGAACGGGACCAGTTGGCACGAGCCCTTGCCGCGGGCGACTCGGCGTTGCTGGCAATCGTCTTCGACCTGCTGCGAAACGCCACCGAGGAAGGGCTGGATACCGTCGCAGAAGAGGAACCGCGCGTTGGCTCCAAAATCGGCCGCTACGAGATCACGGCGAAGCTGGGCCGCGGCGGCATGGGCCATGTTTATGCCGCCCGCGACACCGAACTCGGCAGAGTCGTAGCCCTCAAATTCCTGAGCGGGCAGACCGGCTCGCCGGGCGGCGGATCGGCGGACCGCCTGATTCAAGAAGCCAAAGCGGCGTCGGCCCTGAATCATCCCAACATCGTGACTGTCTACGACGTAGTACGCCAGGGTTCTGAAATCGCCCTGGCGATGGAATTGATCGAAGGACAGTCCATGCGCGAACTTTGCGATCGTCCCCAACCGGTCGAGAACGTGGTTCGCTGGGCGCGCCAGATCGCCCAGGCGCTGGCGGCCACCCATGCCCGCGGAATCGTGCACCGCGATATCAAGCCGGAGAACGTGATGCTGCGTCCGGATGGGTATGTGAAGGTGCTCGACTTCGGATTGGCACGACGGTCGCGGCTGCCCGGCGCGTCGACCTCGCTTTCGTCGAGCCTCTTTGGAGGTCTCGGCGGAACTCTCAGCTATATGTCCCCGGAGCAGACACGCGGCGACTCTCCGACGCCCGCGAGCGACATCTTCTCACTGGGATCGATGCTCTACGAATTACTGTGCGGGCGCCATCCGTTCCAGTCCGGATCGCCGATCGACACGGCCTACGCGATCGCGCATCAGGATCCGAAGCGCGCCGAGTCGATCCGCAGTGAAATCCCCGGACGGATCAGCTCACTGTTGCACGCGATGATGGCGAAAGATCCCGCCGTCCGCCCGGCCGCCGCGGAAGTGGAACACCGCCTGGCAGCACTGGGGACGCAGCCGCAGTTACCGCGACCGCCCCGGATCTGGCTGAGGACTGCGATATTCGCCGGAATCGTTCTGATTCTGGCCGGTGTGTGGATCTTGCGCGACCGGATCGTCAGGAAGGTGCCTTTGGTTCTCGAGCCCATCACCCGCCTGCTCGACAAGAACGTCACCGCCGCTGCCTTGTCCCCGGACGGCACGCAGCTCGTATATGCGCTGGTGGATGGGCCGCTGTATCTGCGGCGCATGAGCGATGGCGGAACGATGACGCTGCCGGTACCGGGCATTCGAGCATCGCGGCTCGTGTGGTTCGCGGATGGCAAGCAGATCCTCGTCAGCGGTACCGAGGGGGCGGAGGGAAAGCCTTCCCTCTGGGTGTTGTCCCTGGATCGCGCAGGCCGTGACCCGGAATTGATTCCCTATCAGGGCCGCGATGCGGCGCCATCGCCCGACGGCTCGCGCATTGCCCTGCGCAGCACCGATGGGAACGCGATCCGCGTGATCGATCGGGACGGCAGCCATCCTCGAGTGGTGCGCTCGGCGTCTCCCGGAGCGGCCTTCCACTCCGTGGTGTGGTCGCCGGATTCCAAGCGCATTTCCTACATGGTGCTCACACAGGTCGCGCGTCCGCCGGCAAAGTATTCCTTCGTCTTCGAAACGGCGGATGTGGAGTCGGGGGCGGTCGTCGAGCGAGTTGACGAATTGCCCATGTTTTCTGCCAACGCGCTGCCGGACGGCCGGATTCTCTGCCTGCCGTGGGCATATCCTGCGACGTCGCATGGCGGCGAACTGATCGAGATCCGCACCGATCCTTCCACCGGCAAGGTGTTGGGGCAGACCCGCACTCCGATGCCTTATTCCAAGGACGGCGTGTTCTCGAGTCTCACCGTGTCGAACGACGGGTCCCTCATGGCATTGGTCTCGGCGAGTGAATTCGTGAATATCTACGCCGCCGAATTTTCAGCGGCCCCCTCGCCGGAACTTGCCAACGTCCGCCGGCTGACCTTCGGCCTCACGCAGGACTATCCGCAGTCCTGGACGGGCGATAGCGGGAGCATTTTGTTCGAATCAAATCGCAACGGGAAGTTCGATCTCTTTCGTTTCGACCTCGCCACCGCCCGCGAAGTCCCGCTGTTTCGAGGCCCTGAGGACTCAGTGCAGCCCAGGGCAACCCCCGATGGTAAATGGATTTTGTTTCGCGAGGGTGAATCGCGTTTCGTGGCGCGCCTGATGCGAATCCCGATCGAAGGAGGCGCAGAGCCCGCCACCGTTCCGATGGACGGGATGAAAGGCGAAGAACAGGGCTGCGGCCTGCTGCCCGGATCGCGCTGTGTGGCGCGGTCGATTGAGTCGGATCAATTCGTCATACGGGAATTGGATCCCGTGAAGGGGAAGGGGCGGGTCCTGGCGCGAACACCCTACAGTCCCTATCTGATCTTCGATTGGTCGCTGTCCCCGGACGGAGAGGTGATTGCGAGCCCAAATCACGATTCGCAGAGCGCGATCATTCGTCTCACACCCCTCGACTCGCAATCGGAGGAGCGATTTGTGACGCTCGACGGGATGCGCAGTCTGAGTTCCGTATCGTGGTCTGCCGATGGAAAAGGATTGTTCGTGACGACCAACACCGGCGCGGGCGGCGTGATGTGGTACACAGATCTCGCAGGCCACACGACGAAGCTCCTGGAATCTTCGAAGGCGACCTTTGTTGTGGTCTCCCGCGATGGGCACAAGATCGCGTACCCTGACCAGGTGACCTCCAGCAGTGTGCAACTTCTGAAGCGCAGATAGAGCGGCCCTCGCTGCCAGGCCCGGGTCCCAGGCAAGCTGCGGTGGCTTGCCTCCCGGGCCTTGTGCGCATTTCACGTTAGTTCCCAGGATGTTATCGCGGCCGTGCTTCGGGCCGGCCGAAAGGCAGCCTCTGCCGCAACATTCTGCGAACGTTTTCGGGGAGGGCCAACGGGCCGGGTTCGACTTGGGCAGCCGCAGCCGCGCTCGCGCTGCCGGCTTTGACGGGAATCGGCGTGGCCAGATATGCGTGGATCTCGCCGGTATTTTTATTCATGGCCGGGCCCACAATCTCTCCGGCATCATTGATCGAGCAGGCAAACAGCAGATACCACGGCGAGTCCGCCGGGATGAGCGAGTTGAGGTCGATCATGACTTTCTTTTGCCACAGGAAGGCGCGGCAGTCGCCCATGGCATCGCAAGATCCGCCGACCACCTGGCTGCTGTTATTGATCCAGTTCGCAGCGCCCACGGCATCCGTACCCAATGCACCAATGTCCTGCATGCCGGTATCCCTGGTCCACAGGAAGGCGTGACTAGAAGCGTCGCCAGCAAGGTTCGACCCGCCCACCACTTCGCCCCTGTTATTAATTGCGTAAGCAACGTTGTTCATCGTACCTCCCAAGTTGCCCAGGTCCGTAGCCAAGCCGTTTTCCCAGAGGACGGCATGCGGCCCCTGCAGTGCGCCCACGGTGGAAACTATGGTGTTCGAGCAGTCGCCCGACGAGCCAACTGTCTGGCCGAGATCGTTGAGCAGGGTGGCGAATCCAACCGTGTCGCCAGAGAGCGGAGGCAGCGCCTGAATCTCGCCTCCGGGGCCCCACATCACGGCCTGATAATCGAGAACTTGAGGCGATGTGCAGAGTTTGTCTTTGGTGCCAGTCTCGGCAACCCCGGCAAGCTGGCTTCGGTTATTGACTGCGAAGGCCATAGCGTTGGTTCCACCCAAGGTGGGGAGCGCGCTCATTTTTCCGTTCCAGAATGCCCCCAGACAGGTCAGGTGAGAGCCGAAACCGCAAAAGTCTTCACCCAGCGGGTCAGGTTTCGACATCTCGGAGACAATCGCCATCTCCCCCGCACCGTTAGGCCCATAGGACTGGCCGTTCGGACCGCCCAGCGTGCCCACGTCTGTCTTAGCGATTCCCGTAAGGAAGGGGTGTTGCTCCCCGCCGGGCAGGTCGGCGCCGCCTGATACACGGCCCGCGTTGTTGATGCCGGATGGTATGCTAAGCGTCCCGCCAAAAGTGCCGAGGTCGGTGACGTTGTAGCGTACGGTCTGCGCTGTTGCAAGCGAGGCGAGCAATACGCCCGCGGCAATCCTCGCGGCAAGCGAACTTACGATCAGCTTCATGAATTCCCTCCATTAGGAGTAGGCGCAGTGCGCGCCGGGAAACTATCATGGCGCTTAGGGCTTGCCTGGCGTGGTTGCCGATTACTCACCGCGGCGTCTGACGTAGCGCCCCTTCAGCTTGCCCCAAATACCGTACCCTTTCGGGCAAGCTGCCTCTCGAACCCGTCTGAGTCCGACGGTTTTTCCTTGTAACTCTCTGATTCTAAAAGGCGACACCCGTCGGAGTCAGACGGTTGCAGGGATTGGGGCAAACTGAGGCGTGCGCCATGCGACGCACAGTCAGAGTGCGGTCCGCGTAGCCGCGCCGAGAATTCCCGCAAGCCTGTAAGCACCCCATGCCAGCCTGCTGGGTGCCGAAGGGGTCGTAAAACTCGCGGGGCGGTATAATCAACGGACGCGCAATGCCGCAGGGGGCACAATCCGGTGAAACGCCTGAGAGTGAGGTCAGCACGCTCTTGCACGCCTGGAGCGGCGGAGATCAAAGCGCGCTCGAAAAGCTCACCCCCATCGTTTACGAAGAGTTGCGGCGGCTGGCGCGGCGCTACCTGAAACGGGAACACACCGGCCACAGCCTGCAGACCACCGCACTGGTAAATGAAGCCTATGTGCGCCTGGTGGACTATACGCGCATGAAGTGGCAGGATCGCGCACATTTCTTCGCTGTCTCGTCGCAGTTGATGCGGCGCATCCTGGTGGACCATGCGCGCCGCCACAATTTGAAACGCGGGGGCGATGTACAGCACGTATCTTTGGAAGAAGCGGCCATGGTGGGCGACGATCGGGCTGCCGACCTGGTAGCCCTGGATGACGCGATGAACTCGCTGGCGCGGCAGGATCCCCGCAAGGTGCAGGTAGTCGAAATGCGCTTCTTTGGCGGACTCAGTGTGGAAGAGACCGCGGAAGTGCTCAAAATCTCGCCGGTCACCGTGATGCGCGATTGGAGTACCGCCAGGGCGTGGCTCTACCGCGAACTGACCGGTGGGCCGGCTGGGGCGCCGCGCGATGGAATCTGAGCGCTGGAGACGTGTCGATGACCTGCTGCAGGCCGCGCTGGAGCGTCCGCCCGTCGAGCGCGCGGAGTTCTTGCGGCAGGCCTGCGCGGGCGACGAAGCGCTGGAGAGGGAAGTGCGGTCGCTGGTGGCCTCCGAAGAGGCGGCGGGAGGATTCCTGTTGAGCCCGGCGATCGAGGTGGCCGCGAACGCCATGGCCCAGCGGCCGGACATCGACCTTGAGTTGCAGACCTCCGCGTCCCTCACTGGCCAGACCATCTCCCATTACCGCATCGTCGAGAAGTTGGGCGAGGGTGGGATGGGCGTCGTTTGGAAAGCCCGCGATATGCGCCTGGACCGCTTCGTGGCGCTCAAGCATTTGACAGCCGACAGGATGAACGATCCCGAGCGCAAGAAGCGATTCGTCCAGGAAGCCAGGGCCGCCTCCGCGCTCAACCATCCCAACATCGTCACCATCTACGACATCGGCCAGGAGCATGGCACCGATTTCATTGCCATGGAGTATGTGCCCGGCAAGGCGCTGAACCAGTTGATCCCGCGCAAAGGAATGCGGCTGAACGAGGCGCTTAAGTACGCGATCGAGGTGGCCGACGCCCTGACGGCGGCGCACGCGGCCGGCATCGTGCATCGCGACCTGAAACCCGGCAACGTCATGGTGAACGATAGCGGGTGCGTGAAAGTGCTCGATTTCGGCCTGGCTAAGTTGACCGAGCCGGACGGGACGGCCGAATCGGCGCGTACCGAGACGATCGCCGAGGCGCCCAAGACCGGCGAGGGCATGATTGTCGGAACGGCCGCTTACATGTCGCCGGAACAGGCCGAGGGGAGGAAGGTGGATGCGCGGACCGACATTTTCAGCTTCGGCGCGTTGCTATACGAGATGATCACGGGGAGGCGTGCTTTCGGTGGTGACTCTATGGCTTCGATCTTGTCGGCCATTTTGCGCGATGAGCCGAAGCCCGCATCGGAGATCGCGCCTGGCCTTCCACGCGCGCTCGACAGGATCATTACGCGATGCCTCCAAAAGGACCCCAGCCTGAGGTATCAACACGCGGGTGATCTGAAGATCGACTTGCAACAGGTAAAGGGGGAGACGACCGCCGCCGATTCCGCGATGCACCAACCGCTGCCGCGGAAGCTGAGCATGGGGCGCGGGCGGTGGCTGGCGGCCGCCGTTGCGTGCGTGGTGGTTTTGCTGGCCGTGGGGTGGCGGCTCTATCGCCCTCAGTCCGCGCTGTCTCCCTGGAAGCTCACCCGTCTGACTAACGAAGCAGGACTGTCGACCGATTCCGCGCTATCGCCGGACGGCAAGCTGGTGGTTTACCGTTCGGATCGCGCGCAGGATGGGGAGCAGGATCTTTATGTGAAACAAGTTGCGGGGGGCCAGCCGATCCGTTTGACATTCGATGGCACGAGTACGTCGCCGAAGTTTTCGCCAGACGGCAGTAAGATCGTATTCCGGTCGAGCCGGGATGGCGGCGGCATTTACGAGATCCCGGCGTTTGGCGGAGAGGCCCAGCTATTGGCGCGGGGCGGTTTGAATCCTGTGTTTTCGCCGGACGGCTCACAGGTGGCCTATTGGGTCGGCCTGCCAAGCATCTCCCATTTGGTGCCCGGTACCGGCACCATCTGGGTGGTGCCTGCGGCCGGCGGCCAGCCGGTGCAGGTTGCGACGAACTTCACGACGGCCCGCAGTCCGATCTGGTCCCCGGACGGGAAGCACCTGTTATTCGTCGGATACACATCGGCGATAGCCGGCGATAGCTCCAGTATCGACTGGTGGATGATCGGCGCCAATGGGGAGGATGCGGTAAGGACAGACGCGTACGAAGCGCTGCGACACGCCGGACTGCAAGTAAGCAGCAACACCGTCGCCAGCCCAGCCCCCGGCACTCCACCCCCGGCGTGTTGGTCGGCTTCCGAGAATACCGTGATCTTCTCCATCGCGAGCGGCGATACCTCGAATCTTTGGGCAATCGGCATTTCGCCACACACCGGCAAAGTGGCGGGTGCGCCGAAGAGATTGACAACGGGCACTGGGAGTGAAGTGTATCCGGACTGCACCTTCGCCGGCGACCTGACATTTACCAACGTGGAAACCAGACGAGACATCTGGTCGCTCTCGTTCGATTTGGACCGTGGAACGCCCGAAGGCCCCCTGGCGCGCATCACGGAGGGCCCAGCCAGGAGTGAATGGCCATCGTTTCCAAACAGCGGACGCTACGTGACGTTTGTTTCCGACCGGGCGGGTCGAGGGAACATCTGGATGCGGGAACTGGGGTCCGGGAAGGAATTGAGTGTAGCCAGCTCATCGCTTGCGCAGCGGTATCCCTTGAGTAACCCATCCGGCACCCGAGTCGCTTATTCGGTCTACGAGAAGGATCAGAGAGCGGTGTACGTCTCCGCGTCTGGCGGAGCACCCGAGAAGCTATGTGGAGGGTGCCTGCGCGCTACGGGCTGGTCGCTGGATGAGAAGGCGATCCTGGTGTTCGGCGGAAATCCCTATCAGATCGATGTTCTCGACCTGGCAACGCATCGACAGACCCCGCTGTTGAAGCATCACACTGACAGTTTGTTGTACGGCCGGTTCTCCCCCGACAATCGCTGGGTGAGTTTTACGGTTCGGGTTCCGCCGAATCGCGGGCTCATCGCGATCGCGCCCGCGGATGGACCGAAGCCGATTCCCGAAAGCGCCTGGATCACGATCGCGGAGACGGGAGGTGACGATTCTGCCGACTGGTCGCCCGACGGGAAGACGCTGTATTTTAGTTCCCCGAGAGATGGACATAGCTGCCTGTGGGGGCAACGGATGGAAGCACGCTCTCACCGGCCTGTAGGCGAGCCTTTCGCCGTGCAGCATTTTCACGGACGCGTGTCTTTTCGGCATGCGGGGTGGTCGGTGGCCGGCGGCCGAATCGGATTGGCGCTCGTCGAGGATACGGGCAATATTTGGATGATGTCGCGCTCCAGCGGGCGCTGACACAGGGAAGAGTTGATGGAATCTGAACGTTGGCAGCGGGTCGAAGACCTGCTGCAGGCCGCGTTGGAGCGTCCGCCTGGCGAGCGGACAGAATTTTTGCGGCAAGCGTGCGCAGGCGACGAGGCGCTGGAGCGGGAAGTTCAGTCGCTGGTGGCGTCTGAGGAGGCGGCGGGAGGATTCCTGCTGAGCCCGGCGATCCAAGTGGCCGCGCGGGCCGCTGCCGGCAGGCAGGACTCAGACACAGCCGGTTCCCGCACCGGCGAGACCTTCTCTCATTACCGCATCCTCGATAAGTTGGGCGCGGGCGGAATGGGTGTGGTTTATAAGGCCGAGGACGTCCGGCTGAACCGGTTCGTGGCCGTCAAGTTTCTGCCCGAGGAGATCGCGCAGGAACCTCGTGCGCTCAGCCGTTTTCAGCGGGAGGCACGCGCGGCTTCGGCGCTCAACCATCCGCATATTTGCTCGATCTTCGACATGGGTGAGTCGAACGGTTATCCATTTCTCGTGATGGAACTGCTCGATGGCAAGACCCTTCACGAGAGCATCAGAAGTAAGTCTCTCGATATCCCGGCCGCGCTCGCGCTGAGTATCCAGGTGGCAGACGCGCTGGACGCCGCCCACGGCAAGAGCATCGTTCATCGCGATATCAAGCCGGCCAATATCTTTGTAACGGAACGTGGTGACGCCAAGGTGCTGGACTGCGGCTTAGCCAAGCAAAGCCGGCAGGCGGACACGGAATTGACGCTTGAGATGCTCACAGAGCCGGGCTCGGCCATGGGCACGATCGCCTACATGTCGCCGGAACAGGCGCGCGGGCAGACGGTGGATGCGCGCAGCGACCTGTGGTCATTGGGTGTGGTTCTGTACGAAATGGTGACGGGATCCCGGCCGTTTGACGGTCCGACGACGGCGATTGTCTTCGACACTCTGCTGAACAAAACGCCGCAACCGGTTCGCGAGCGGAATCCGAAGGTCCCAGCCGGTCTGGAACGGATCATCGGCAGGCTTCTCCAAAAGGATCGCGAACTGCGGTACCAATCTGCCGCGGAACTGCGCGGCGATCTGAAGCGGCTGCAAACAGGACAGAGTCCGGCTGCCACGATCCGGAGGCGCAGCCCTCTGGTGAGGTACGGGATCGCTGCCGTTGCCGTGCTCATTCTGGCGGCTGGCGGGCTGTTCTTCTGGCGGCAGCGCACGCAGGCCAAACCGCTTACGGACCAAGATGTGCTAGTGCTCGCGGACTTCACCAACACCACCGGCGATCCGGTTTTCGACGGCACTCTGCGCCAGGCGCTGGCTATCGAGTTCGAGCAGTCCCCCTTTCTGAAAATCACGGACGATGAGCAGGTACAAAGGAACCTGCAACTGATGAGCCTGCCGCGGGGAGCGCGCATCACCAACCAGATCGCGCATGACATCTGCGTGCGCGATGCAGCGGCGGCTACGATCGGCGGTTCCATCGCCACCCTGGGGAAGAGCTACGTTGTCACACTCCAGGCGGTCACTTGCCAGGGTGGCGCAACGCTCGCCCGGGAGCAGGTCCAGGCGGACGGCAAGGAGCACGTGTTGAACGCAGTGGGAAACGCCGCGACGGCCATGCGCGGCAAGCTCGGGGAATCGCGCAGCTCGATCCAGAAGTTGAATCGTCCGCTGGAACAGGCGACCACGGGTTCGCTCGAAGCTCTCCGGAATCTGACGGCGGGCTTCGATGAGGCGGCCCATGGCCGATTCCTGGCTGCTGTTCCGTTGATGGAGCGAGCCATCGCGCTCGATCCGAATTTCGCGATGGCTTACCACTACCTTTCGATCGCTTACGACAATGCCGGGGACGAAGGCCGGGCGCTCGATTACGATCGAAAGGCGTTTGCGTTGATCGACCGTGTTTCCGAGAATGAGCGGGCCTACATTGCAGCCGGCTATTACGAATCGACGGGCGAGTTGGACAAAGCCATTGACGCCTATCGACTGGGTATCGGGAACTATCCCCGCGCATGGGAACTTCATAACAACCTCAGCGAAATTTACATAGACCTGGGGCAATTCGACGAGGGCCTCAGGGAGGGCCAGGCAGCGTCCCAGTTGCAGCCGAACGCGGAGCCGCCGTATCGGCGGCTAATGGACGCTTACATGTGTCTGGACCGGCTGGACGAGGCCAAGAAGGTCGCTGAGAGAGTGCGAATGCTGGGTATCGACGGCGCGAGGATCCACCAGCGCTTCCTCGAAATGGCCTACATCGAGGGCGATCAGGCTGCCATCGACCGGGAAACTCAATGGTACGCGGGCAAGCCAGAAGAGTACATCAGCTTTGGCCTGCTGGCGGCCCATCGGAATGTTCTCGGCCAGCGTCGCGAGTCCAGCAAATTGTACAAACGAGCGGCGGAGAATGCGCTGCGCCGGGGGCTCCTGGACGCCGCGGCGGGCTTCGAAGAAGCCGATGCGCGTGCCGACGCCCTGACGGGTAACTGCCGGACGGCGCGCCAACTGGGGTGTCCGGCCCTGGCGCTGGCGATGTGCGGCGATGGGGCCCAGGCGGAGAAACTCGCCGCGGAGACTTCCAGGCGTTTCCCGAATGGAACCCTCTGGAATGCGGTACAACTGCCTGAGATTCGCGCAGCTATCGAACTGCAGCGCGGGCAGCCCACTAAGGCGGTGGCACTGCTGTCAGCCTCTTCGCCTTACGAGCGCGCTTATCCCGAGGCGGTGTACCTGCGCGGCCTGGCGTACCTGCGTCTCGGTAAGGGCGTGGAGTCCGCCGCCGAGTTCCAGAAGATCCTGGATCATAAGGGAGCCAGTTGGGGCAGCACCTGGCTCTATCCGAATTGGGGACTGTACTATTCCATTTCCTACCTGGGGCTGGCACGGGCTTCGGAGATGGCGGGCAACACGGCGAAAGCGAGGATCGCCTTCCAGGACTTCTTCGCACTTTGGAAGGACGCCGACCAAGACACTCCGATCTTCCAGCAAGCCAAGCCGGAATACGCCAAGCTGCAGTGAGCCGCGAAATGACGAGAGAAGGCGAAGAGCTTCCGTGGAAACCATGCCTATGCCGCTGTAGTCTGGGGGGCGCAGCGGGCGGTATCATTCATTGTCGATCCGGAGAGCGTATCACCAGGTGAGATCACCCCGAATGACCTGCGGAACGGGTGATGGAATCCGACCGTTGGAAACGCGGGTCGATGATCTGCTGCAAGCCGCGTTAGAGCGGCCGCCCGACGAGCGCGCGGCGTTCTTGCGGCAGGCGTGCGCAGGCGACGAAGCGCTGGGAGGGAAGTGCGGTCGCTGGTGGCCTCCCAAGAGGCGGCGGGAAACTTCCTGCAGAGCCCGGCGATCGAGGTGGCAGCGAACGCCATGGCCCAGCGGCCAGACGCCGACCTTGAATCGCAGACCGCCGCGTCCCTCCCAGTTTGTTGTACAGCCGGTTCTCGCCGGACAATCGCTGGGTGAGTTTTACGGCTCGGATTCCGCCGAATCGCGGGGGCATCCCGATCGCCGACGCGGATGTACCGACCAGCAAATCGGGAGGAGGGGCAAGCGCGAAAGCCGCGTCAGCAGGGTTACCGCTGCCAGACACTGCTCCGCAACGATTCTAACGAGACTGGCCTCGCCATTGGACAGCGTCTTTTGCCGAACCTGCCACCGGGGTTGCAGCATTCGAGAGGTCGCCGCCATCGATCACGATGGCTTGACTGGAGGCGCCACTTGCCTCCAGGAAAACCGCGGCACCACTCAGCACGCGGGGAGCCGTCACTACCACGCCATGCGTGTCGACGAACCGCAGCGCCGATTTTGCCTGAGAATTGCCTTGCACGCTGATTCCACTCAGCGCGCCATCGGCCACGTGGTCCAATACAATCGCCGGCCGTAAGTCGGGCTTTTCGACATCGAACCGGACGTTGTTCAAGCTCAGCCCGCGCGCGTTTCGAGCGAACAGTCCGTAGGCGGGTGGCGTACCGATCTCGAAATACTCTCCGGCCACTTGCGGCACCTCGCGCGACGCCTCAGCCTCAGTTCCACCGCCGCCGTAAGTGATCCGCACATCCTGGAAAGAGACGTCCTGCAGAACCGAGTTGCCGATGGCGTTCAAGACAATGCACTGGCGGGTCTCGCCGGGCCGGTAGTTCTGCTGAAAGGCAATGTCGTCGAACTGCCGGCCCTCGGAAACGACACTGGCCTGAATACCGCTGAAGCTGACATTCCGCAGAACGGCTTGCTCACTCAGGTTGATCGAGATCGGACCGGTCACGTCATGGAACACAAGGTTGGAAAACACCAGGTTCCGCGCCTTCGATTGGCCGCGAAGGTGCATTTTGATCGGGCAGCCGTAGGTTTGATAAATGATGCAGTTGGAGACCGTGATGTTCTCCGGATTGCCGCCGCCGAACCGGAATACGGACCAGCGGGTGCTGAATGTGCTGTTGGCGACGGTGACGAACCGGCAACTGCCGAAGAGGGCGCACGCGTCGTCCTGGCACTCGACGTCGCAGTTGTTCACATGGACGTATTCGCTGCTGATGAAGTGGAATCCATCGTTGTTGCCGTTGACGCGATTGTGGATATGAATGCCATCCATCCAGACGTAGTGGCTTTGAATGACGCGAATGGAATGAAAGGCACAGGCGACCAGCGTGAGATCGCGGACCCGCAAATTCCGGCAGCGGTGAAACAGCAGATGATAGGGACGGTCCGCGCCGCCGCGCCCGGAAGGCGGCGGGACTCCGCGGCTCGGGCTGCGAAATTGGGCGCCTTGGCCGTCGATGGTGCCGGGGCCCTCAACGGTTACGTTCTCGGCATCGACGGCGAAGAGGAGGCCGACATTGCCATCGCCCAAAGTGGAGTCGCCGCGCAGCGGAATCGCATCGGCGGCATGGTACTGCTTTCCGTCGGCGCTGCCCAGCAGCGTGCCTCCCGCCGCGATGTGCAGGGTCACATTGGGTTTCAGTTCCACGGTTCCGATTTGAAAGGTGCCCGCGGGAACCAGCACGGTTCCCCCCCGATCGCGGGTGCAGGCGTCGATCGCGGTCTGGAGAGCCTGCGTGTCCAGCGCTTTACCGTCGCCTTTTGCTCCGAAATCGACAATGTTGTAGACCCGTGCACCCGAAGGCGGATGCGAGGAGGTCTGGGCCTCCAGCAAACCGGCGGAGGCGGGCACGGCAGCCAGCCATTTTCGTCGCGAAACAGACCTCATACGGTTCATTTTAGCGGTAAAGCATGGGCAAAAATCGAATTCTTTTTATCATGGCCCGCCTGCCTGTGTAATCAGGCGGTCGGTCTGGTTCTTGGGAATGTACAAATGCCGGAGATGGATGACTTCCAGACGCTATGTCACGCCGCGCGCACGAACTGGTATGACCGCGCACGCCAATGCAGGATAACCAATACCTATGCCTCGAGGCTTGGGTGGGTGGGTACCTTTCGACCTACCTATCCGCACGCCGTGTACGGCACAATCGAAGTGCGTGAAAGAGGAGCACATCCTGACATCGCAGAGACTTGTCGCTTGAAACTTACTTCGTCTCGGGTTCAGGAGGCAGTTCGGATGATGAATCTTCAGTGGTCTCCGCATGTGGTGCAGCTTTGGCTTCGAACAGATCCTGTTGGATGGCCGGAATTGGCAAATCAGAGGTGCGCTTCGCCCTGAGTCCGCACCCCTCAGCGAACTTGCGAACACCATCGTCGTCGGAGTGTAGAACACGAGCACCGCTCGCCAGTGCAATAGCAACAATTTGGCGATCAAATTTCATCTTGCTTTTGGTGATCGCGAGACCCTCGCGAATGTCGCCTTTCGCATACGCTTCACGCAATCAAATCGCAAGCTCCACCGCCGCGCGTAGATCAAAGTCCCCGATGCGGATGTAGGCCGAAACGCGGAGCGTGCTCAGGATCTCATCAATATCGCACCCCGGAGTCGCCAGCACTTCGGCGAGAGCCGGAGTCGGAATGAGCACTTGCTCTCCGGACTCCGCGAGCTCTTGAACGAGGCCGTCGACACGCTCGCGCGCGCGATCAACTGGCACGCCTTCCGTGCCCTCCCGCAGATCTGCATCCGGGAACAGCAGCACCGAGAGAATCGTGTTGTCGAAGACCACAAGAGCCATCTATTCCTCACGCAGTTGCTGCAAGAAAAGGATAGGATTCACCCGGCTCTGCGAGGCGGTTCCGACCTTTGCCCGCAGACTCCGGAAAAGGTTTGGCAGTGGAGTGGAATCAAGGGTTTCGAAGTCCTCGACGTTGAAACGGTGCAAGCGCCAGGCGCCTGATTGTGTTCTAGACCAAACGCCCGTCCCCCGCAGCCGGATCGGAGGGCCGAACAGATGGTGCGCCAGGCGGCGAGCAACGGCCTTTGATGCGACGCAGTGGCTGAACACCTCATCCCCCATCTTCAGGTGGATATTGATGGTCTCGTCGCGACCGCCGATCTGTATTACTTCCCCTACCAACGAATCGGCTTGCTCGACCGGACCACTGCTCCTTTCAACGATGCGGGTCCGGCCGGCGAATTCGATCACCTTGGCCCCGCGGTGCACCACGCGCCCGATCGCATTGTCTTCCGCAAGGCGATCGTCAAGAGACTGCTTGGCCTTGAGTGCAGTCTTGGGTCCGCCACCGTAACGAATCTCCTCGATTCGGTGAGAAACCTTGTTCTGGGCTACCGGGTCGACACGCGTCGCCAGACTGAAGCTTCCGTTCTTTAGCTTTTCGAAGTGAACATGCTCGTGGTGGCCAAGTATCTCAGCAAAATCCCGCATATATTCTGCCAAGCGGGACATCGAAATGGTCGCCGGAGTGAAGGCGTCGATGTACAATTCGTAGACGTCGTCTCCAGACATAGGCGCCAACTCTGCTGGCATCCGTATTATGACAGATTCGTGCGTTTCTGTTCTGGACCTTCTATTCCTTCGCGTTAAAGCTTATGGGGAACTTCGCAACCACTGGCGCCCTTCGTTGTTTGCCAGACCGGCCGTCGATAGCTACACTGGCGTCATGCTTTCTAAGTCTCCGGGTGGATATTCCTTCGTTCGCGGCGGCAGCGCGTATTCCGCAGGCGTGGTAGCAATGGATGGGTTCGTCATCGAGCACGTTCGACTTGCGCGAACGGTGCCCTGGAAGCGTGGTTTCGAACTGGTGGACGCGCATCTTTCCGCGATGGGACGCCCGCGAACCGCTTTGTGTTCGATTGCGTTACGGTCGCCAAAGCCAATGTCGTTCTCTGGCTTCAAGGAATTCAATGCCGGATATCGCGACGTTCTGAAGTCATGGGAACTCATGGTGGATGGCATCAACCCGGTCGCCCGGACTAACGTCGCACCCGAGGTTGACCCGCCAGCCGAGCCGTCACTCTACTCCTTTGCGTACGCCACGCCCGGCACTCGTACTTTGCCCTCCTTTGTGGTCTCAGGCGCTGGTGAATTGCCGGATGGCTCATCCGATTTGGCTGATGTGATTCGTGCGGGTGAGACCTCCGGCGAAGGCATGGCGGCCAAAGCCCGGTTCGTGCTGGGTCTGATTGAACAACGAATGGAGAGCCTCGGGGTCAGTTGGGAGCATGTCCATGTGACCAACATTTATACGGTGCACGACCTCAATGCCTTGCTGAGCACCGTACTCCTGCCCCGCATGGGGCGCGCCGGGGAGCACGGCGCCACGTGGTATTACAGCCGTCCACCCATCGTGTCCCTCGAATTTGAGGTGGATGTTCGAGGCGGTACCAGGGAAGCAATTATCAAGGGGGCTTAAACCTAACTCAGGGTGGCATCGCCACAGGCGCTCCGCACACATCCGCGACTGAGGCGAAGCGAGCCCCAGGACATAGGTCAGTCCCGCAAGGCTGCCCAAGCCACACTTTGCGTTTTGGACACCAAACTGGCACCAAGGGCTTGGTTCCGATGTTGCGCTTGGCTGTAAGTGTTTGAAATGTTTTAGTCGGGTTCGAAGCGACGAATCTTCCACGCCGTGGTCGAGAAATCAATCACTTGCAGCGGAGTCGAACGCAACAAAAGACTTGCGGGTCGAGTTTTTGGACTCCATTTGGACTCCGGAGGAACTTCCGTGCGAATTGGACTCCGCCCGGACTCCGCTGTTGCTGGGTAATTTGAAGCGGAGCCCAGGGGGAGTCCGGGTGATTACCGGCCCAGTTTGGAGCGCATCCCACATGCCTTCGCGCGCACGGGGTCGCACGGCATTTTCCGATTCGTCGTGGCACAAAGAATCGGTGCGCCCTATACATATAGGAGATCTTTGTGACATCGTGGCGCCAGTGATCAAGCGCTACGGGGCCGAGCGCATGGGCCGGACTCGAACTCGCTCACGCGTGATGACGCAAAAAGTCCCGCGGAGATCGGGCTGAGACTGAAGCAGTGCCAAGGCGGCGTCTGCCACTTCTTCTAGAGATTCGGGAATGAAGCGGAACAGCACGACCGCACTTCCCGCTGAAAGCCCTCGGCGGAAGACAAGCTCACCGAAATCTTTGTCGAAGGTGAGCAGAACTCGCTGGCTCTCCGAGCAAAGAGCAGCCACTTCCTCATCCGAGATGCCGGGGCATTCCTCCGCCACCGAGAATACCTCCCAGCCAGCATTTCGCAGCGCCGCCAGGGCCAGCCGCGGGAAATTCTCATCGGCCACGAATGTCATGTGGACTTGAGCGGATAGATCTTCTCTTCGCGTAAGAGATCGCCGGCATAAGCGAGGCAGGCCCTAATGTCCTCTTCGGAAAGGTGTGGGTAGCTCGCAAGAATCTGGGCGTGGCTCCAGCCGGCGGCAAGCAGGTCGACTACGAACTCGACCGACATGCGAGTGCCGCGTACAACCGGTTTCCCTGTCAGAATCTTCGGATCGACGATAATACGCTCAGTCATAGCCATGTCAAGAACCTCCGCCGGGGGACTACCTCCATGCTGAACCGTCGACGGCCATAAATGCAAGTCTGTCTGCACTCCTCTGCCTTCTGCAGCGCCTCCGCCCGACACCGCCAGGCACCATGAACTGAATTGAGGCTACCGATGATCGAACGTCCACTAACCATGTGTTCTTTCATTCAGATGCAATTACCCATTGGAATCTGTCGGCCCGAACAAAAGGACTTAGCGGATGGCGATTTTGGACGCCCGCTCGGCATGGAAGGCCTTTTAGAGCGCCACGGCCGGCGAACTACGCTGCGGTCAGTCAGATCCTCTTTAGCGAAGTGGTTTGAGAAATCGCCTCGATCCTGTTCTTCTTTGACGGAGTGCAAAATTCCGGCCATCTTGGACTCCGCGTGGACTCGAGTGACCTCTCCCGTAGCATGGAAGCGCTCATGCCAAAATCATATGTATTTGTTTTACTGGGGTTTAGTTTGGTGGACCTGGTCGGGTTCGAACCGACGACCTCTTCCATGCCATGGAAGCGCGCTCCCAACTGCGCCACAGGCCCAACCTGTCGTGATCTTTCTTATATATACCACACCTCGTTCCTTCCGCGAACCCACATCGCCGATTCGCCCCCATCTACAATGAGGTAATGGCCTTCAGGCTCGTAACGGTTCCTCTGCTCGTGCTCTGCCTGACGTCGCTGGTCTCTTCGTCCTGTCTTGCGAGGCGCCGCGGCTTCACCCGCCCTGGCGGTAAGGTCACCCAAACCCTGCTCGTGGCCGACCGCGAGACTTTGCTTCGCGTGATCACCAAACAGTACGCCGCGGTTCATGACTTTAACGCCACCGTCGACATGGTGCCGGCACAGGGTAGCGCCGAGAAAAACCACATCACCGAGTACAAGGACGTCCGCGCATTCATCCTCTTCCGGAATCCGTCCGAAATCCGCATCATCGGATTGCTCCCCGTGGTGCGGAACAAGGCGTTCGACATGGTCTCGAACGGCATTTCGTTTCGCCTCTACCTCCCGACCAAGAACCGCTTCATCACGGGACAAAATGAGACCCAGGCGGTTTCGCCGAACAAACTCGAAAACCTCCGGCCGCAGCAGTTTCTGGATGCCCTCGTCGTCCGGCCCTTGGACGACAAGTCCACGAAACTGCTTCTCGAAAACTTCACCGATGAGGACAACGCCTTCTACATCCTGCACGAGATTCGCGAAACGCCGGATGGCCAGTTGCACCTGACCCGGACGGTCTGGTTCAACCGCCTCGACCTTCAACTCGCGCGCCAGTTGATCTTCGACGGCTCCGGCAACATTCTGAGCGACGCGCGCTACTCCCAGTGGCGCGCTTACGATAATGTGCCCTTCCCCAAGCACATCGAAATCAACTGGCCGCGCGAGGAATCGGCGGTGGTCATCGATGTGGTCAAAATGGACATCAACAAGAGCGTGTCGGATGATAAGTTTGTGCTAGAACAACCGGAAGGAACTACTTTGCAAGTGCTCGGCCAGCCACCTGCCCAAGGACCCAAGCAGTGACCGCGAAAATCGTTCTGGAGAATCTCAAACACAAGCCGATGCGAAGTCTGCTGAGCTTCCTGCTGATCGGCGTGCCTGTCACCTTGATTCTTACGCTGGTGGGATTGAGCCACGGAATGCTGGACGATGCCGAACGGCGCGCGCGCGGTAGCGGCGCCGATATCATGGTGCGCGGGCGCAACTCCAATTCTATTCTGAGCGGAAGCTCCGCCACTATGAGCGAGAGCTTCCTGGGCTTCCTCGCGAAGCAGCCGCATGTCAAGGCGGTGATGGGCGTCGTGACCCATGCGGTGGAACTTCCGCTCACGGTCAATGGCGTCGATTTGCAGCAGTTCGAGCAGATGAGCGGCGGTCTGCACTTCCTCTCGGGAGGCCCGTTCCAGGGCCCTAACGACGTGATTCTCGATCAGTATTACGCCAAGCAGAAAAAGAAGCAGGCCGGCGACACCATCCAGATTCTAAATCGCCCGTGGCGGGTTAGCGGCATCGTGGAGGGCGGTCAACTGGCTCATATCCTGGTGCCGATCAAAACCCTGCAGGAGCTCGACGAAGCCAAGGGCAAACTGACCCTGGTGTATTTGAAACTGGACGACCAGGCCAACACACAGGCGGTGAAAGAGTCGCTCGAGCAGCAACTCCAGGGCTACACAATCTGGTCCATGGAGGATGTGGCGTCGCAATTCCGTGAGAGCGTCAATAATCAGGGGCTGAACGAATTTATCGCGGTGATTATCGGGATCGGTGTGGTGATCGGATTCGCGGTAGTCTGCCTCTCGATGTACATGGCAGTGCTGCAGCGGACCCGCGAGATCGGAATTCTCAAATCGCTCGGCGGTTCCAGGAGCTTCATCCTGCGCATCATCTGGGCTGAAGCGCTGCTGCTCGGGCTGGGCGGCACGGTGTTCGGAATACTGCTCAGTTTCGGCGCGCGCTATGCGATTCAGGCGTTGAAGCCCGCTTCCTTCCAAGTGGAGATTGTGTACAGTTGGTGGCTCATTGCGGCGGCGATCACCCTGGTAGGAGCCACGCTGGGATCCCTCTATCCCGGTCTGAGCGCTGCGAGTCACGACCCGATTGAGGCATTGGCTTATGAATAGCGGCCCCATTATCGAGATCCGCGACCTGCGAAAGATCTATCGGGTCGGAAAAGTCGAAGTCCCGGCGCTGCGCGGCGTCGAGTTGAACGTGCAGCGCGGCGAGTTCCTCGCGATCGTGGGGCCATCCGGATCCGGCAAGTCGACCTTGTTCCACATCATCGGCGGGCTGACGCCTCCCACTTCGGGACAAGTTCGCGTGGCCGATCAGGATTTGGCGTCGCTTACTGACGCCGGACGCACCAATTTGCGAAAGCGAACCGTGGGTTTCGTATTTCAGAAGTTCAATCTGTTGCCGAACCTGACGGCGCGCGACAACATCGCGGTGGCACGCTACATCGCGGGGACCGATCCCAAACCCAATCCGCAATTCGAGGAAACCCTGCGGCTGCTGGGCATCCAGAGCCGTCTCGATCACAAACCCAACGCACTCTCAGGCGGCGAACAGCAACGCATTGCCATCGCGCGCGCGATCGTGAATCATCCGGCAATTCTGTTGGCCGATGAACCGACGGGCAATCTGGACACCGAGAACTCCAAAGCGGTGCTCGATGTTCTACGCGACCTGAATGAGCGTCTCGGCCAGACCATTCTCATGATCACGCACAATCCGGAAGCTGCCGCTTATGGCCATCGGACGGTGCAGATGCGCGACGGCAAGATTATCGCGAAGCCGTGAGTTCAGCGGCGGTCTGCGAAGAAGCGTTGCAGAAGTTCGACGCATTCCACGGCCAGAACGCCTTCCACCACTTCCACGCGATGGTTGAGCAAATCGGAATCGGCCAACTGGAATTTGCTGCGCACCCCGCCGAACCGCAGATCGCGGGCGCCGAAGACCAGTCGCGCAACGCGTGCGGCCACCAAGGCTCCCGCGCACATGACACACGGCTCCAGAGTGGAGTAGAGTACCGTACCGGGCAGTCGGTAGTTCTGCGCCGATCCGGCAGCCTCGCGCAATGCAAGGATCTCGGCGTGTGCAGTTGGATCATGCCGCGAGATCGGCGAGTTCCAGGCGCGCCCCACGATTTCGCCCCCGGCCACCACCACCGCGCCCACCGGAATTTCGCCACGTGACTCCCCTTCCCGAGCCAGCAGTAGCGCTTCCCGCATATAAAATTCGTCGGAAGAATCGATAGATAAACGTGTCAGAGCGACTCCGGAACTAGCATATAATACGGTAACCGCCTACTATGCCAGAATTGGAAATTCACCACGAATCAGGCCACGCAATCGACCCCATTGGACAAAGAGTGGGTGTCCTTGCCGCCGTGCTGGCAGTTTTGCTGGCCGTGGTGACCATTGCGTCTCATCGCACGCACACGGCTGCCATCATCCACAAGTCTGATGCCAACGACGAATGGTCGCACTACCAGGCGATCCGCGTGAAGTACCACAACATCGAACTGGGCGAAAACCTGATCGCGATCCTCAATGCCAAGAACGATGCCGCAGACAAGATGCTGGCCGATTACGGCACGCAAAAAAAGAAGTACGATGCGCAGGGCAAGGAAAGCCAGGACAAAGCCACGTCCGCGGGAGAGATGGCAGAGGCCGACGAGCATCGTGCCCTACGCTACGACGTCGGTGAGGGCTTGCTGGAGATCGGCCTGGTCCTGACGTCGCTCTATTTCATTTCGAAGAAGATGATGTTTCCGGCCCTGGGCGTAGTCTCCGGATTGGCGGGGGTCGTCTTCGCGATTACCGGACTGATGATTTAGTGCCGGAAATGGCGCATGCCGGTGAAGACCATCGCTGCGCCCAATCGATCGGCTGCTTCGATCGAGTCGGCATCCCGCACCGATCCGCCCGGTTGAATGAAGGCAGTCGCGCCGTGCTTGACGGCTTCTTCCACGCCGTCCGCGAACGGAAAGTAGGCATCCGACGCGACTACCGTGCCCGCCAGCGGCAATTGGGCCTTCATGGCGCCGATCTTCACCGAATCCACGCGGCTCATCTGGCCGGCTCCGACTCCCACCACCTGCCCCGGACGCGCATAAACGATGGCATTCGATTTCACGTGTTTCGCCACCTTCCACGCGAATTCCATCCCCTTCCACTCATCATCGGTCGGTGAGCGCTTCGACTTGACCACCGCGGAGGCGCGATTGAGCTTGCCATCGTCCGCTGTCTGTGCCAGAAAGCCGCCTGAGATCGATTTCACCACGAGGCGGTCGAGCCCCGGAGCCACGCGCATAATGCGCAGATTCTTCCTGGTCGTGAGGATCGCCAGCGCCTCGGGAGAGTATTCAGGAGCCGCGATTGCTTCGAGAAAAGTCTTGGTCATCTCGCGCGCGGTCTCGTCGTCCACCTTGTAGTTGATCCCGACCACACCGCCGTAGGCCGAGACGGGATCGCACTCGTATGCCTTGCGCCAGGCCTCCGCCAGCGTGGTTTGTTCCGCGCAGCCGCACGGGTTGGTGTGCTTGATTATCGCCACCGCCGGATCGGCAAACTCCAAGGCGAGTTGCCACGCGGCGTCCAAGTCCACCAGGTTGTTGTAGGAGAGTTCCTTGCCGTGCAATTGCTCCGCGCCCGCAAGCCCCTGTCCGCGCTTGCCGTACAGCGCCGCTGACTGATGCGGATTCTCTCCATAACGCAGGTCCATCAGTTTGGGAGCGCGCACGCTGAGATGCAAAGGCAGCGGGCTCGCGGCATTCACCTGGTCCAGACGCGCACTGATGGCGGCATCGTAATCCGCAGTCGTCCGAAACGCGGTCTTCGCCAGCCGCCATCGCGTCTCCAGTGACAACTCGCCCGCATTGCTGCGCAGCTCGTCCAATACGCCGCGATAGTCGCCCGGCGACACCACCACCGCTACATCGCTATAATTCTTTGCCGCGGCGCGGATCATCGTCGGTCCGCCGATATCGATGTTCTCGATCAGCTCTTCGAGGGGCGCATCGGACTTTGCGGCGACCTCTTCGAAGCGGTAGAGATTCACCACCACCATGTCGATCGGGGCGATCTGGTGCTGTTGGAGAGCATGCATATGTTCCGCCTTCGAACGCATGGCCAGAATGCCGCCGGAGATCTTGGGATGCAGGGTCTTCACGCGGCCATCCAGCATTTCCGGGAAGCCTGTGACATCGGAGACGTCGCGAACCGGCACGCCAGCCTCGCGAATCAGGCGTGCAGTTCCGCCGGTGGAGATCAGTTCGGCGCCTAACTCGCTGAGCCCGCGCGCGAATTCGACGACATCGGTTTTGTCAGTGACACTGAGAAGAACGCGTTGGATTCTACCCATCTACAGGCACGATAGCATGCAGATGCAGCGATCTTCTATGCCGCGCATTCGCCGCGGCCAAGCTGCAGCGAGAAAGCCTCGTCGTCGCCCCAATCCTGATAGATCTCGGGGAAAAGTTCCGCGGGCTTGGCGAACTCGTTCGTCATTTCGCGGAAGGTCTCCACACGGTGCCGCATCACGTATTGGCGGAAGCTCTCGCCTTCCGCGCGATGCGCCAGGAAGTGCCTGACGATCTTCGAAACCGCGGCCGGCGCGAGCCGGGCGGGAATCGATTGCACCGCCAGCCCGAAACGCATGATCCCCTGCTCGTCGTATCCGCCACCAAGCAGCATCTGGTAATACGGGATCTCCTTGCCATCGATCTTGCGCGCATTGCCGTAGAAGCCGAAGTCGGAGATCCAGTGCTGGCCGCAGGAATTCGGGCAGCCGCTCACCTTAATGGAGAGCCGCTGCACCTGCGGATCCTCGAAATGCCGTACTTCGTCCCGTAGAGCCGCGCCCAGGTTCATCGACTTCGTGAGTCCCAGATTGCAGGTGGATGCGCCCGGGCACGTCGTCACATCCTCGATCCGTCCCGCTCCAGAGTCGGCGAGCCCTAATTCGTCGAGCGCGCGATATAACCCCCGTAAGCGACCCAGCGGAATGAAGGCCAACAGTAGATTCTGGTCGATCGAGACGCGAACCAGGCCGTCGCCGGCGTCCGCCGCAACGCGCGCGATTCCTCGCAACTGCTCCGCCTGCAGATTCCCCTGATCCACGCGCACGATGATCGAAGCGTAGCCGAGTTGCCGCTGCTCCACAACATTGGTTTCGAGCCAGCGATCATACGCTGGATCGCCGGTAGCGTGCGGTTGAGACACCGGCAGGAGAGCACCCTGTCCCAGGGGTTGCGGATTCGATTGATAGGCGCCGAAACCTTCGGGCACCCTTTCAGGCCACGGAATGCCGCCGTTTTCGAGAATGTTGGCGAACTCCTTGTCGATCTGCTCCCTCAACCATGCGATGCCGCGTTCGCGCATCACGAATTTCAGGCGGGCCATGTTCTTGTTCTTACGATTGCCGTGGCGATTGAACACGCGCACCACTGCCTCGCAGCGCTGCAGCAGATGTTCTTCCGGAAGGAATTCATCAAGCAACTGCGCCTCCATGGGCAACGGTCCCAATCCGCCCGCAATGATCATGCGGAATCCGCGGCGGCCGTCGCGAATCACTGCACGCAATCCGATATCGTTGATCGCACCTGCAATGCAATCCTTGCTCGCGCAGCCATCGAATGCGATCTTGAACTTACGGGGCAGGTTGCTGGTGAGATCCTTGCGGAGAAACGCGTAGGCAACGCGCTGGGCATACGGACGCACATCGAATACTTCGTCCTGGGTGAGGCCCGACCATTGGCAAGTCGTGACATTGCGCACCGTGTTGTAGCAAGCCTCGCGGTTGGTCAGTCCGACGTCTGCCAGCACATGCATGAGATCGGGCACCTGCTGCAGAGGAACGAAGTGATACTGAATGTTCTGGCGGGTGGTGAGGTGGCCTCTGCCGCCGCCGAACTCGTCTGCGATGCGGGCAAGTTGCTCCACCTGGGGAGCCGTGAGCAGCCCTCCCGGAATCTTGCAGCGCACCATCTGGACGCCTGCCTGACGCTGCCCGTAAATGCCGTGTTTCAGGCGGAAAGGACGGAAGTCGTCCTCCGTCATTTCGCCTGCGAGGAACGCCTGCGAAGTACGACGGAAGGTTTCGATCTCTTCCCGGACTGTCCGGTCATGTTGCTGCTCGAGTTGTGCGCGCTGGAGGTCTTCCTGGACGACGGTAGACATAATCACCTGTTACCTGATAGAGATTAATCCCTATTTACCTATAGAGATTACCGCAATAGCCATTTGGGTGCAAGAAGGTGAGGGACAGCTTGGCGCCCGGCTGCCCTATCGCCCAGGTAAGTTCCGCGAATCGTGCTGTTTAGGCGCAACGTCCGAGGTCCGCACCTACCACGTCAACAGCCGCTGCGATAAATCCGCCTGCACTGCTGCGTACCCGGCGTCTCCGTAGACGTTGCGGAGTTCGCGTGGGTCGGCGCGCAAGTCGTACAGCTCGCTGCGATCGTCAGGGCGATAGATCAGCTTGTGATCGGCCGTCCGGACCATAGTGGAGCGGGTGATCGTGTCGGGCTGTTCGTTCTGCAGCGCGACTTTGGGATAGTACATATTGGCCGGACTGTTGAACTGGTCGAGGGGTTCGAAACATTGCGGCTCGTCGGTGTTGTAGCCGCCTTCGCAAAAGGCCGCGCGCCGGGGATCGCCTGCCTGCCCGGCCAGTTGCGGCGTCAGCGACCGGGCGAAGTGGGTGTGGGAGGCAGGAATTTTGGCGAGTTCCAGACAGGTCGCCATCACGTCGAACTGCTCCACGATCTCGCGAGACACGTGTCCCGGCTTCCCTCCCGGCACGCGCGCGATGAGCGGGATGCGCGTGAGCGGATCGTTCATCGCGTTCGGCCACTTCTCGACAAGCCCGTAATCGCCTGCATAATCGCCGTGGTCCGCGAAGAAGAAGAGCGCGGTATCCTGCTCGTGCCGGGTCCTCTCCAGCGCCTGCATCAATTGCCCGAGGAGCCAATCGGTGTAGCTGACCATGCCCAGATAGGTCGCCTGCACTTTGCGGAAGTCGGCGTCCTGAAGCTGGTCGAGCCGCATCTTTCTGCGCAGGGCTTCATGGAATCGCGGCTGATTCGGCAGCCCCGGCGGCCGCAGAGGCGGCAGATCGCCCGGCCGATACATCTCATGAAACTCCTCAGGCGCCGCGTATGGCGGATGCGGATAGAGCAGCGGCAGGAAGATGCAGAACGGCTTGCCGGGAGGCCGCTCCATGATTTCGATGGCGGCCTGCAGATTGGCATAATCCGCAGTGGCTCGCCGATCCGCCACTTTCTCGCGCAGGAACGAATAGAAAAGCGGATCGCTCTCGCGGTACGGATTCGGCCCGAAGGCCCCGTTCGGCGATCCCGGCAGCGAGACGGCCCGTGTAACACTCGAGGCGAACGTCTCGGCCGCCAGCAGATCGTTCTTTCCAAACCAATACACGTCGTAGCCGGCCTCTTTCAAATAGCGAAACAGATTCGGCTCATCGGGATGCAACGCGTAGTACAGGCTGCGGTGTCCGCGCACGTGCACTGGCCATCCCGTTGCGAGGCTGCATCGCGACGGAGCGCAGACCGGATTCTGCACATGGCACTGCTCAAACCTCGTGCCCTGACTGGCCAGGCGATCGATATTCGGGGTGCGCACCAGCGGATGGCCGTAGCAGGCGATGCTCTCCGCGCGCAGTTCGTCGGCCATGTAGAGGATCAGGTTCGGGCGCGAGTCTCGCTGGGCCTGGTTCTGCGACTGGGCGGCGGCAACTGCCGGCGCGGCGCTCAAGAAAGTTCGCCTGGTGACCATGACGCGCCTCAGTGTATCGCACGATCGCGCCCTTCGCGTACCGTGCGGTTCCGTCCGGCCGCCACGCGACTTTCCGTCCCGCTCGCGGGTTTAGATGTTCAGGATCTGCCTGCGTGGGAGAATGATATTAGTTCCTCTGTCTCAGGAGTACGAATGACGCGATTGCTTGCCTGTCTTATCGCGTCGGCCGTCGCCGTTGCTCCGGCTTCCTTCAGCCAGGTGCCGGCCGCCCAGCCGCCGCAATCCCAGCCGCCCGAAAACGTCATCCACGTGAACGTCAACCTGGTACAGATGGACGCCACGGTAACGGATTCTCACGGCAACCCAGTGGACAACCTGACGTCAGACGATTTCGAGATTTTGCAGGACGGCAAGCCGCAGAAGATCACCAATTTCTCGTACATCACTACTCGGCCCGCTCAGACCAATCAGGCGAAACCACCGGCGCCCGCCAAGGGCAAGGTGATCCCGCCCCCTCCCTTCATTCCGAAGCCATCCGAGATCCACCGCACCATCGCGCTCGTAGTAGATGATTTGGGGATCTCGTTCGAAGACATGGCGCGCGTTCGTAGCGCTCTGAAAAAGTTCATCGACACGCAGGTGCAACCGGGCGATCTGGTAGCTGTCGTCCGCACTGGCGCCGGTATGGGCTCGCTTCAGCAGTTCAGCACGGATAAGCGCATGCTCTATGCCGCGGTCGATCACGTGAAGTACAACGCACTGATGAGCCGCGTCGGCGTGAGCAGCTTCGCTCCTCTAGGCGGAGGCGGTGAAGGACGCGGCATCGAGGAACTGCGCTCGTCGGTTTTCTCGGTCGGAACATTGGGCGCGATCCGCTATGTGGTGGACGGCCTGCGCGAACTCCCCGGCCGCAAGACTGTGGTGCTGTTCTCCGAGAACCTGCAACTGTTCCATCGCAACGATCCCGACCCGCGCGTGATGGATGGCGTGCGCAATCTGGTGGATGCCGCCAATCGCGCGTCCGTAGTGATCGACACCATCGATACCCGTGGCCTGCAGTATTACGGTTTGACCGCTGCCGACGATACCGGCCACATGAACGCGCGTCAGCTCTCGCACGTCGAGATGCGCCGCTCAGCGCAGGTCTTCCGTTCTCAGGATGGGTTGGTGATGCTCGCGCACGACACCGGCGGGGTGTTCTATCAAAACAGCAACGACATGCTCAGCGATGTCGAGAAAGCGGTGAAGGATGCCGATGGCTACTACCTGATCGCCTACCATCCTCCGGCTGATACTTTCGACAACAAGACCGGGCGTCCTAAATTCCACAACGTCAAAATCAATGTGAAGACCGCGGGTATGAAGGTGCGCTATCGCTCGGGCTTCCTGAACCACTCCGACGCTTTGGAGGAGCCGCCTGCGCGCACGCCGGCGGAGCAGATCCGTCGCGCGCTTTATTCTCCCTTCAGTTCGGGCGGCATTCACATGCGGCTCACACCGCTCTTCACCAACGCTCCCGCACAAGGCTCGTTTATCACCGGCCTGCTGCATTTCGAGGCTAAGGATCTGACTTTCTCCGACCAGCCCGATGGCTGGCACAAAGGCACCATCGACGTAGTGGCCGTGACGTTCGGCGACCAGGGACAGACCGTCGATTCGAGTGCTCGATCCTTCAATATCACCTTGAAGGGCGACGCGTATCAGAAGGCGCTGAATGAAGGATTGTTCTTTCAACTGAGACATCCGGTGAAAACACCGGGCTACTACCAACTCCGCGTAGCGGTGCGCGACGAGAGTTCGCAACAGGTCGGGTCGGCCAATCAGTTCATCGAAGTACCCGACGTGAGCAAGAACCTGACGTTGTCGTCACTGATGGTCGCGAAGGAGATGCCCGAGTCGAAACCGGCGGCCACAACTGGTGAGGGCCAGGTGGCGCAAATGGATCCGAAGGGAAATCCGGCCGTTCGCGTCTTCAAGCCCGGCGATTCCCTTGCCTACGTCTACCAGGTGCTGAACGCGCAGAGCGATCCTGCGAAGCACGACGATTTAGAATTTCACACCCGTCTATACCGTGATGGCCAGCAGGTGTACGAGGGCAAACCGGCCCCCCTGCAGACCGTCAGTCAACAGGACCCCAAGCACATCGTGTGTGCCGGCGCGATGAAGCTGGGACCAAAATTGGTTCCGGGGGATTATGTCCTGCAGGTGATTGTCACGGACAAATCAAACGAGAAGCGCGCCGCCACGCAGTCAATCGATTTTGAAGTAGAGTCGCAATAAGCGGCGCTCCTAACGCTCCCTCACGGTCGCGGCTCGTAAGTTCGCGCTGTCCCATCGCAGGCGATTCCGCATTTTCACCTCACCTCAGTGTCGCGGTACAAGCGGCTCTTGCGAAGCCACGGCGAACCCGTGACTCGATCAGAACAACCCGCTCCACGAAGGATCGAGTTGAATCCAGCGCGTGGGACTCGAAGGGCTGCTGGGAATCTCCGGAACGTGCAACAGTCCGTGGCCTTTGGCGCACATCAGCTCGGTGCCATACCATCCCAGGAATGTCTGCGATGCCTGGCCGATTCCGATGGGATTAGACAGCAGCCGCAGGCACACCGGACAGCGTTGCTGTTGATCGCGTAACACCCAACGGATTCCCATAAGCCAGGCGGCGCCCAAAGCCGGCGCTTCGACGTGAATATGCGCGACCGCACCGAGGATCGAGGCCAGGTCCAACGCTCCTAACGCCACGGCAGGTAAGGCCAGAGCCATTTTTGCCACCAGAAACGCCCACTGGCGCGGCCGCCCGAGTCCCCCTCCGGAAAACGATGGACTGAGCCGCGTCACCAGCCAGGAAACGACCCCCAACGCTGCCAGCGGGAACCACGGAGATTCCGTCTTGACGGGCAGGAAAACACAATCGAACTCGGTGTAGCTTCCGTCTTCATCCGGCAGCAACATGTGCAAAAGGCCGCCGCGGCGCAGCGTGGGCGAGTGCAGTCGAGCCAATACGAATCCGGGCGCGTCTGCAGCGATGGTCGCGGACTGGGCATCGTCCTCCACCAGCCAGGCGTCGACCTGTCCGGGGAGACGCCAGGTGTAGTCATCGACAACTCCCGCGATCGCGACGCGCGAAGCGGGGAATTCCAGAATCCGCCCTGCCGGGTTGGGAACATCGCGCCAGTATTTCCGCCACGCGGTACGGTTGAGAATCAACGCCGGACGCGCGGATGGGATCGGGATCTTCAGCATCTCGAAGAAACTTGCGCTGGTTCGGGCGATGGATAGATCTACGCTCTGGTGCGCGGCGATGGTGGCGCGGACACGGACCGGTTGGTAAAAGGCGAGCTCCGAAAAACGGCTCTGCGCGCTTCGTGTCCACGAGAGGTATTGGCCCGAGGAGATGGTGGTCACGGGCGTCGATGGCGGACGGTGTGCCGAGACGATCACAACGCCGCGGGTGTCGGCATCGGCAGATCGCAGGAGGTTGCGGCCGCCGGGCGCCTGATAAGCGATCAGCAGACTGGCGGCCAGGAGGACCGCCAGGAACAGCAGACATTCCACCGGAGACTCCCAGCGGAAAAGCCCGCCATCCGCCTGGCGCGGAGCGTACCGTCTGACCCACAGCGCATCCGGAAAAGCGCCCAGACAGAACTGGACACGGGCACGCGGCACATACCAGAGTTCCGATCGCCATTCCGCCAGCCACTCGGCGCGATGCTCCGCGGGCACAAGAAGTGCGGCCAGCCGAAGGATCGCGAGATCGACCGTCATACGGCCTCCTCTTCCGCCGAGGGAATCAATCGCGACAGCAAGGGATAGCGCTTCTCCGAAACCTCAAGTGTGGCCTTGCCGGCGCGTGTCAGCTTGTAGTACTTGCGCGGAGGACGCTGCCCGGCATCGGCAATTGATTGGGCTTCCCACTCCGAGCGGATAAGCTCTTCGCGCTCCAGCCGCCGCATGGCCGGATAGACGGTCCCGCTGGGAAGCCCGGTGATTTCCATAATGCTGAAGCCATAAGCATGGCCGGCGGCGATCGCCTTCAGAATCATCGCGGCGGTGTGCGAGAGCTTGGTCGCGGCTGGCATGCGTCCAAATTATACCTATGTAGCATGCTACTTGACAAGCAAATAAGTAGTTTGCTACATAGGGTACGGGAGATAAAGGCCTATGTTGGAACTCCGCCGCGTTTCCAAACAGTTTCTCGGGATTCCCGCCGTCGATACCGTCAGCTTTACCGCGCGTCCGGGCGAGATCACCGGATATCTCGGACCGAATGGCTCCGGCAAATCCACAACCATGAAGATGATCACCGGCCTGATGGAGGCCAGCTCCGGGGAGATCTTCTTCCGCGGCGAACCGATTCAACACGACCTGATCGGCTACAAGCAGAGGATGGGCTACGTCCCCGAGGAGCCGCACCTCTACTCGCATCTCAGCGGACTCGAGTACCTCATCATGGTCGGCCAGTTGCGCAATCTGCCGTCGAAACCGACTTCCGACTGTATCCACGGTCTGCTGCGCCTATTCGGACTCTACAGCGACCGCCACTCGCCGATCTCCTCCTACTCGAAGGGCATGCGGCAGAAGGTGCTGCTCTCGGCGGCGCTGCTCCACAATCCGGACCTCATTCTGCTCGACGAGCCGTTCTCCGGACTCGATGTGGGCACCGCGCTGGTATTGCGCAGCCTGATCCAGGAACTCGCCCGCCGCGGCAAGGTGGTGCTCTTCAGCTCGCACGATCTCGAGATCGTCGAGCGGGTGTGCTCCCACGTGGTCATTCTGCACCGCGGAAAGATTGTGGCTGACGACTCGATCGCCAATCTGCGTTCGCTGATGGCGCTCAGCACGCTCGAAGACATCTTCCAACAACTCGCCGTCGAGCAGGACACCGGCGCGATCTCGAGAGAGATTGCCGATCTCATCCGCGCGTGAGGATGCCATGAACAAACTCCAATTTCGAGTGTTGTACCGCGAATTCCTCTTCCGGATGGTGGATCTGGAACTACTCTCCGCTCACGCGCAGGGCGACACAATGAGACTACTCGGGCAGTTCGCCGCGCTCCTGGTGTTCACCAGCCTGGTAATGACGGGTGAAGCGCTGGCATACGGATCGAGAGAGATGCAACCGGCCGTCGCCTTGATCGTAGGCTGGAATTCCGAGCACAACATGATCGCCACCACCATGCTCGTAGTGGGTCTGTTTGCGGTATTGAGTTGGGATTCGACGTTCCCCGACAAACGCGACGTGATGGTCCTGGCGCCACTGCCCGTCCGCGCACGCACGATGTTCCTGGCCAAGGTCGCCGCGCTGGCAACGGCATTGACTCTTACGGTGGCGTTCCTGCATGTGTTGTGCGGAATGGCGTGGCCGTTTGCGATTGTCAGGCAGTCCGTCCCGCTGACGGTTCCGGCCCTCGGATTCGACCCAGCGGTGCCATCGGTGGACGCTACTCAGATCGAGGCGGTTCTCGGCCGCGACCTCGACGATGCCCGGCAGCGCGCTTTGATGGCGGGTGTGGAGGATCATCCGCCTGGGTGGGGCGTCTCTATCGGCGTCTCCAAACAGGGAGTGCGGCGAGTCTTCAGCTACGGAACAGCGCGGCCAGACTCCCTCTTCGAAATCGGGTCCCTTACCAAGACTTTCACCACGCTCGCCCTGGCCCGAATGGCAGTCGATGGCAAAGTGTTCCTCGACAAGCCGGTGCGGGAACCCGACCCGCGAGCGACGCCGGTCCGATCGCCGTGGCAGCCGATTACCTTTCTCGACCTCGCAACCGACCGCTCGAGTCTCCCTCCGTGGCCCGACAACCTCCCTCCCATCAACCCGTCCGATCACCGGACCGATTACGGAGTCGAGGATCTGCACCATTTCGCCTTCAGGCGCGGAACGATCAAGCCACCCGAGGTTCATTTCATCGACAGCAATGTGGGAAGTGCGTTGCTTGGCCAGCTTCTCGCCGAACGCGCGGGTATCGCGTACCCGCAGCTCGTCCAAGACGAGATCACCGGCCCGCTCGGGATGCGCGATACCGTGGTGGAGCTTCCGCCCGAACTCGCGGACAGGCTGATCGTGGGGCACCAGGGAACCGTGCGTCCGACTCTTGCCTGGGGCTTTAGCGCCTTCGCACCAGCTGCCGGAATCCACTCCACGGCGGGCGACATGTTGACCTACCTGGAGTCCTATCTCCATCCGGAGAATCTCCCCGCCCCGTTCGGCAAGGCATTGGTATCGTGCCAGCAAAGGCAGGCCGTGATTGCGCCTGGCGTGGGGATCGGTTTGGGCTGGAAGACTCGTATCGGCGAGGGAATCTGGTACCGGGAGGGTGCGACCAACGGGTACAGCAGCTATGCACTCTTCAAGCCGGCGGAAGACTATGCGGTGGTCGTTCTAATGAACAACGGGCAGAATGTCGGCAGTTCCGCGGAGCGGCTGGCAGAGCATATCCGCCAGAGACTCACCGGGGAACCCGTGCTGCCGCTGGCGAACGCGATGATACCCGCAAGGCGTGGGATTGGCGGAGTGATCCGGGCCCTCCTGGCATATTGGATTACGATGTTTGCCGCGGGAGCCTTCATATATGGTTCGGTGTTGACGCTGCAAGGTCTGGCCGCACAGTTTCCCCGCCGTTACTTCCTGCGTCTCTCATCGCTCCTGCAATTGGCATCCTTCTGCCTCTTTCTTTGCGTGTACTTCCTCCAACCGCCGTTGGGGGATCCATTCAGCTCCCAGTGGGATGCACCGCTGCTCAACTGGCTGCCTTCCTTCTGGTTTTTGGGACTGTTCCACTGGCTCAACGGATCGCTGCATCCGGCCTTGTCGCCGCTCGCGCATCGGGCGTTGGCGGGATCGGCACTGGCGATTGCGGGAACGGGCGTGGCGTTTCTCGCCTCGTATTACCGCACCCTCCGCAAGATCGTGGAGGAGCCGGACATCCTGCCCGCAACGCGCGGCTGGAACTGGCTACCGCGTTTCGGCAACTCTCTCGAAACCGCCATCGTGCAGTTCAGCATCCGCACCCTGCTGCGCAGCCGCCTGCACCGCGTCATCCTGGCCTTCTACCTGGGAATCGGATTCGCCCTGACGATCGTGCTTGTCAGGTCGGCCATGGCGGACCCACGCCTTGCGCAGTTGTCAGACACCAGCATCTGGCGTCAGGTGAATGTGCCCATGCTGGCGGCCGACGTGCTGATGCTCGGCTTCTGGATAGCGGGAGCGCGCGTGGTGTTTGCGATGCCCCTCGATCTGCGCGGCAACTGGGTCTTCCGCGTAACTCCGGTGCGCGGCGGGAGGGCGTGCCTGGCGGCGCGGCGCCGTTCCTTCTGGGCACTCGCCGCCCTGCCCGCGTGGGCTGGCTCGGCCGTGCTGGTTCTGTGGCTGTGGCCGTGGCGTCCCGCCTTGCAACACCTGGCGATCCTCGGGCTATTGGCTGTAATTCTCGTGGAGCTCTCGCTTCGCGGCGTTCAGAAGATTCCATTCGCCTGTTCGTACCTTCCGGCGAAGACGAACTTTCACCCGTTCTGGATCTTCATCCCGGTCCTGGTGGTGGTCGTCGTCAGGGTGGCGATGTTCGAGCAGTATGCGATCGAGAATCGCATGGTTTTCCTGGAACTCGTACTCTCCATGGCGCTCGCGGCGCTGATTGCCTGGTGGCGCGTAACCCCTGAGAAATGGGAGCAGGTCCCGGTAGAGTTTGAGGAGGTACCGGTCGACCACATCCTGGTCCTCGGATTACCCAAAGATGGCGGCAGATCTCTGGCGCACGAGGGCACGAATCGTGCTTTAATCGAGTGAACCAACACTTTGGTGCAAGCGATCGTGCGCCGCCGTGTGTCCGCAGAGTTAGTGGGCGGCCGCCGTCGTTAAAGGAGATCTGATGTTCGCAAGACTGTTGCTGGCCGCGGTTCTCGTGGCCTCGCTGGCTTCCGCTCAGGGCAAGAAAGGCGGAGGCGGGATGGGTGGAGGAGGCATGAGTGGCGGTGCCGGCATGCCGGCGGCGCGCCCCAGCAAGCTCCAACTCTTCGCCGAAAAGCTCAAGCTGACTACAGAACAGAAGGACGATGTGGCCAAGATGCTGACTGCCGCCATGGAGCAGTCCACGCAACTTCGCGGTCAGATAGACCAGGAGCGCGTGCAGATTGCCGGGGCCTTGATCGAAGGCAAGAGCGGCGACGATCTCAAGAAGTTAATGGACGACTACACGTCGCTGGAAGCCCAGTTTACGGACATCGAAACCAAAACATTCGCCAAGATTTACGAGTCCCTGAAACCCAATCAGCAGGCCAAAGCAGGGCAGGCGTATGAATTGATGGTGGCAGTGTTGGACCGGCCCGGCGGCGGACGGCAAGGCGGGCGCGGAAGGGACAGGCAATAGGAGATCGATCATGCTGCACAAATTTTTGGTGACCATTCTTTTTGTAAGCACTCTGGTTTTTGCACAGGGCCGCGGCGGCGGTGCGATGGGCGGCGGTGGTGGAGACGACATGGGCGGTGGCAGCGGCGTGGGCCGCGGTAACAACATGGGCGGTGAGGGCGGAATGGCCATCCCGCGAACCACAACCCGCATGGATCAGATCTCCGAGGCTCTCAAGCTGAATAAGGAGCAGAAGAAAGAGGTCAAGACGATCCTCGATGAAGCCCAGAAGGAAGCGGCGCCGATCCACGAGCAGTTGCTGAAGAGCGAGTTGGCGATCGGAGACGCGATCCAAGGCGGCAAGGCCGGTGACGATTTGAAGGGAATGATCAACAGCGAAGCTGCGCTGCAGACCCAGATGGCCGGAATCGAACTGGGTGCGTTCGCCAAGATCTACAAGTTGCTGGATAAAGAGCAGACCGCTCAGACCCGCACATTGTTTCCGATGATGAAGGGCCTGTTTAGCGGCAAAAACTGGAACATCCCCGAGTAGACTTGCTCCGAATACCGAACGGGGAAAACTGCCGAAAAGCGAATCAGCCGCCGATGAACACCGATCAACGCCGATAAGGCAACACGAACATAGTCTAGCTTCTTCTGATCGGTGTTCATCCGCCTTCATCGGCGGCCGATTGCGTTACTGTCGCATGTCGACGGCACCGCCCCTATAATAAATCTATGTTCTTTCGACGGGAGCGACCCAAGAATCCCACCTTCGCAGAACGCCTGGACGATCTTCGTAAGGCAGGCTTCACCGTGTCTGCGCCATCGGGCGGCAAAGTGCGCGTCAGCCGCGAAAATTACGCAATCGATCTGACGGAGAGCGCCGGCGCCATCCACAGCGCGAGTTCGGCAGGAATTCTCATCGGAGACGAGATCGGCTTCCTGGTGGACGGCGGCTTTCAGAAGTTCTTCCAGACTGCCGCCGGCAAGAAGAAGCCGGCATTGGCCGATGAACTCAAGGGCCTCCACAATTTCGAGGAGGACCTGAGAGAGACGCTGGGGCGCGAGAGCCTGTACAACGAATCCCTGGGCACCGTCTCGACCTTCTATCTGTACGACCGCGTGAAGGATCGCGATCGCGGCATCGCCCGGCGCGTCTGGGAATAGCTCCCGGCACGCGTCCCAAAGCCGTTGGCTGCCACGCTAGAATAAGATTTGTCGCGAAATCCGCTGAACGTGCTCGCCATTTATCCGGGATCGTTCGACCCGATTACCAATGGCCACCTGGATCTCATCCAGCGCGGCTCGCGAATGTTTGACCAGCTCATCGTTTCCATTTTGCGAAACGAGAGCAAGCAGCCGCTCTTCTCCGTTGAAGAGCGGACGGAAATGCTCCGGGAAGTGGTGCAGGTCTATCCCAACGTGGACGTCGATTCGTTTGACGGACTGCTCGTGGATTACGCCGCATCGCGTTCGGCGAAGGTGCTGTTGCGAGGCATTCGCGCCATCTCGGATTATGAATATGAGCTGCAAATGGCGCTCATGAACCGCCGGCTCCGACCCGATATCGAGACCGTGTTCATGATGGCCAACGAGGCTTACTCGTTCATCAGTTCCCGGCTGGTGAAGGAGGTTTTCGGGCTCGGGGGAACGATCACCGGGTTGGTGCCGCCGTCCGTCGAGGCACGGATGCACCAGCGGATGTCTGTTTCTAATTCAAAGTAAGGGGCACCACCAACCGTCATGCAAGCAGTAGCCAACGCAATCGCCGAACGTATCTCTTCCATCAGCGTGTCATCGACCATGAAAGTGTCGGCGGACGCTGAAAAACTTCGCGCTGAAGGTGTCGATGTCGTAGACTTTGGAGCCGGCGAGCCGGACTTTCCAACGCCGATGAATATCAAGCAGGCCGCGATTCGCGCGATCGAGCAGAACTTCACCAAGTACACCCCGGCTGGCGGCACCGCCGAGCTCAAGAAGGCCATCTGCGAGCGGCACGCGCTGGATTTCGGAACCGCCTACAAGCCCAATGAGTGCCTGATTACGGTGGGCGGCAAGCACGCCATCTTCAATTTGACGCAAGCCCTGGTCAACCCGGGCGACGAAGTCGTCATCCCTGTGCCCTACTGGGTAACGTACAAGGACGTTGTCAATTACGCGGGTGGCAAGTGCGTATTCGTCGAGACCGACGAGGCCAAAGACTTCACGCTCACCGCGTCGATGATCGAACCCTACCTCACCGATCGCACCAAGCTCATACTCATCAACTCGCCATCGAACCCCAGCGGTGCGTTGGTGGACCGCGCGGAGTTCGAGAAGATTTATCGCATGGCGGCGGATCGCGGCATCTATCTGATGACCGACGAGTGCTACTGCAAGTTCCTCTATGACAGCGAGCCCTACTCGATCGCCTCGCTTCCGGGCGCGAAGGAAACAGTGCTGGTGGCGGGTTCGCTCTCCAAAACATACGCAATGACGGGATGGCGCATTGGATTCGCTTTGGCCCCCGCGCCGATCATCACCGCAATGAACAAGCTGCAGAGCCATAGCACATCCAACCCCACGTCCATCGCACAGAAGGCGGCCATCGAGGCAGTGCGGGGACCGCAGGAGTCCGTAGGAGTGATGCTGGCGGAGTACCTCAAGCGCCGGGATTTCGTGGTGTCGCGCCTGCGCGCCATCCCGGGCGTGCTGTGTGCCGAGCCGCGCGGCGCATTCTACGCGTATCCCAATATTGGCGTCGCGATCGGGAAAAGCGGTATTCAGAATACGCTGCAATTCTCCGAGCGCCTGCTGTCGGAGGCGCATGTGGCGGTGGTTCCGGGCGAAGCGTTCGGTACCGAACAACATGTTCGTATCTCTTACGCCACTTCGATGAAGGAACTGGAGCGAGGATTGGATCGAATCCATAAATTTGTCGTCCAATATTCGTGAGTTCTTCGACGACATCTAAAGGCGCCATGCTTTCGAATGGGACGGTACATCCGATGCGCCTGGCGCCTTCCCTCCGGGAAAAAGTCTGGGGCAAACGGCACCTGGAGCCTTGGTTTCCCGATGCGCAGAATCCGGTAGGCGAGGCTTGGTACCTGGCCGACCGCGAACTGCCACTGCTGGTGAAACTGCTATTCACCGCGGAACGGCTTTCGGTGCAAGTCCACCCTGAAGATGGAGAGGATGGGCCGCGCGGCAAGACCGAAATGTGGCACATCCTCGATGCCGACCCAGGTGCCTCCATCGCACTGGGCTTCCGCGAGCCGATCAGCCGCGAGCGCCTGCGTGAATCCACGCGCACCCGCGAGATCGAGGAACTGCTCAACTGGATCCCGGTGAAAGCCGGCGAGACCTACTTCACTCCGGCGCACACGGTACACGCAATTGGCGGCGGGATCGTCCTATGTGAGATCCAACAGAATTCCGACGTGACCTATCGGTTGTGGGACTACGGGCGGCCGCGGGAACTGCATGTCGAACAGGCGGCGGCGATTGCCGATCTGGGAATTCACCCGGGGGCGGCGGAACCCAAGCCTATCGCGAATGGACGTGAAGAGTTGGTCCGCTCGCAATACTTCGTTACGGAACTGATCCGGATCGCATCCGGTGAGGAATTCCGTCCGGATCCCCAGACTTGCCACTTGTGGATCTGCATTGACGGCAGCGCTACGATTGGGCCGGAGTCATGCCGCGCTGGTGAAGTGTGGTTGATGCCTGAGACAGGAGAACAGCCCATCGTCCGCGCGAATTCCGCGAAATTCCTGCGCACTTGGGTCCCATAACAGGCGGCTCGGGATCTTACTTTAGTGTTTACAATAACTTAGGTAACGTGTCGCCAGATCGCTTGCTGACGCGCGCGGCTCGCAAGCGCACGTATCCCGCGAAGGTAGCTTACGAGCCGCGACCGTGAGGGAGCGTTGCCACCACTCCGCTAAAGCAGTCAAGATCGCTTGCTAACGCGCGCGGCTCGCAAGCGCACGTATCCCGCGAAGGTAGCTTACGAGCCGCGACCGTGAGGGAGCGTTGCCACCACCCCGCTAAAGTAGTCAAGATCGCTTGCTAACGCGCGCGGCTCGCAAGCGCACGTATCCCGCGAAGGTAGCTTACGAGCCGCGACCGTGAGGGAGCGATTCCCTCGACTCTATTTCCGCAAGCGGGATGCGGTTAACACGAGCAATGCGAATCCCAGGCCCGCCAATCCATCGGTTGCGGATTCTGAGTGAAGAAATCCACGCCACCACCGAGATTGTGGCCGTCACCGAAGCCGTATGGTCCGCCCGGCAACTCAGGGAAAAGCCGAAGGTCGTTTCCGAACACGTTAGTGAAGTCGTAGCAAGAATCGTGGCCGCGCTCATGGCTTGTGCGCCGAGGCAAAACAGAAAAGCGGCGAACATCCAGCGAACTGGTCTACGGATTCTGGCGAGGGAGTTGGTCCTGGGGTTCATCGTCGATTCTCGTGCTAAACCATTGAATTCTTCAATTCCTGTCCTAAATGGCCGCTTTAACCAGACAAAAATCCAAAATCCAAAGCAGTTCTTGAGTTACAGAGCTGATTGCCCTAATATTAGGTGTGGGAGGAATCGCCATGCGTTTCCGATCCTTTGCAGTGTTACTCGGCATCGCGGCGTTGCTGGCGCCGAATGCAGCGAAAACCGGGACCATTCCCGCACAGGAGCCCCGCTACGACCCGGAAACTGTCGTGACGCTCTCGGCAACCGTCCTTGAACTGCGCGAAGTTCCCAAAGGCGGCATTCTCAGCGGTCTCCATCTGATCGTCGATACCGATAAGGATTCCGACCTCGACGTGTACATCGCGCCGATGCACTATTTGAAGGAACTGCAGATCTCGTACGCCAAGGGCGACCGCCTGGAGATCAAGGGGTCGAAGGTAAAGACAACGGCTGGGACGGTTGTCCTGGTGCGCGAGGTGCGCCGCGACGCCGATACCGGCTACTTCCGGGATGCCGGCGGAAAGCCCTACTGGAACCCCGGCAGCTAATCGCCCACCAGCCGCCGCACGATTCCACAAATTGGGAGCCCTACTCCGGCAGCGGCTTGCCCTTTGTCTCCGGAGCAAAGGGCAGGGCCGCCAGACCGATCAGGAACACCAGGCACATGGTAACTCCCGCGTACCGCATGGGTTCCGCATAGTGCCCAAATACGTCGCTCGTCAGATAACCCAACGTGAATGGCCCCGTCGCCGCCGCGAATCGCCCTACGTTGTAGCAGAAGCTCGTCCCCGTGCTCCGCAGCCGCGTCGGAAACAGCTCCGCGAAGTAAATCGCATATCCGCCGAAAAGCGAAAGCTGCGCGAACCCCATCAGCGGAATCATCCAGAAAATATCGCTGATCTGCTTCAGATTCCAAAACGTGTACGCCGTCATTCCCATCGCGGCCACGAAGCTGATCGCGAAAGCCTTCACCCGACCCGTGTAGTGCGTCAGATAGGTGAAGGCATACACCCCGAAGAAGCAGCCCAGATTCTGCAGCAGTGACGTCATGCCGATCCACGTCGTCGTCTTACCCGCCAGCGCCGCACCCACCAGTCCCTGCGCCCGGAACGTCCGCTCCAACACCGGACGGAACAAATCGTAGCTGAAGAACCCGATTCCCCACAGCCCCACGATCCCAGCGAACCCCAACAGGAACCCAACGATCGAGTTACGTCTCCACCGCGGATCCGAGAACAGCTCGCCATACGACCCGAGCTTCTTCTTTTCACTCCGCGCCTTCAGCCACTGCTCCGGTTCCTTCAGCTTCTTGAAGACCACCAGCGCCAGCGGAGCCGGTATCGCGCCAGCCAGGAACATATACCGCCACGCCCCGGTGATCGCACCTGACGATTCCATCTGCCCCAGCACGATCCCCGTCAGCGCCGCGATCATATTTCCGATGGCCGACGATGCCTGCACCAGTCCCAGAGCATAGGGCCGCGCCCGTGAAGGCACCACCTCCGCTACCAGCGCCACACCAATCCCGAACTGCCCGCCCACTCCTAATCCACACAGGAAACGGTACACATTGAAATCCCAGACACCGGTGGAGAAAACGCTCAGACCTGTGAAGACGGTGTACGAGAGGATCGTGATCATCATCGTCTTGGCGCGCCCAAGCCGATCGCCCAGCACGCCGAAGAACACGCCGCCGATCGCCCAGCCGACCATGAAGATGGCTGTAGCCCACGCCGCCTGTTTATCGACCATCGCGTTGCTGGCGCCGCTCCCCAGCAACTCCCGGATCGCCGGTTTGCGCGCCAGGTTGAAAAGCTGCTGGGCCATGGTGTCGAACATCCAGCCCATACTGGCCACGCTCAAAACGAACCAGTGGTAGCCGTTCAGTTCCCGGTACCAGGCGTATTTGGTGCCGTCCGCCACAACGTTCGGGACCGTCTTGTTTGGGGACATGAAACTGCTATTCTACATCGCCGTTACGCGGTCTCCGGCTTTGATCGGATTGTCTGACGGTAGCGCTACCGCGTCGCCGTCCGCCAGCCCTTCCGTCACCTGCACCAGCGAAATGCTGGAGTTGCCGGTCTTGACGGGACGGCGTTCCACAATATCGCCCTTTACTCCGAATACATAATCGCCACTGGCGTCGTGGCGCAGACTCTCCCGAGGAATCACTAACGCATAGTCGACAACCGCCGTGCGGATCTCCGCGTCCACATTGGTGCCCGGCACTAGTTCCCGACCCGGATTCTCGATGATGCAAACTACTTCGCCGACTTGCCGCGAGCCCAGCGCCTCCACCGAAGTCGGCTTCTGCTGCACCACGCCGGACCATTTCTTTCCGGGCAGAGCCTGCCAGGTGAGTGTCACAGCCTCACCCTCCGCCACCCGTCCCAACTCAGGCTCGTCCACGTAGACCCGTACCCGCAAGCGATCCATGCGCCCCACATTGGCCACCAGGTCGCCCACATTGAGATAGCCGCCAGTTCGCACGGCCAACCCGTACACGGTGCCGGCGATCGGCGCACGCACCACGCTCTGCGAGGCCCGCTGCCTTGCCAGATTCAACGCCACTTCGGTGTCCTGCAGGCGCGCCTTCGCGGCAGCGACGTCAGGCATTGCAACCAGCGAAGCTCGCCGCTGCTGCAAGCCTTCGATGGCCAGTTCGAGTTGACGCACTTTTGCCTGCGCCGCCTGCAATTCCAACGGGGTCGCCGCCTGCTTCTCTACCAGGCGCTTCAGGGAGTCGTATTCTTTTGTGGCCTGTTGCAGGTCGAAGCGCGAGCGGGCGATGCCGTTTTCGATGTCCGCAATCTCCGCCGGCCTGCCTCCCGCTTCCAACGCCGCGAGATTCGCCCGCGCCTCCGCAACTTTAGCTTCGCCGGCCTGGATTTCCGATTGCAGCGACGGATCGGTCAAGGTCGCGAGCAACGCACCTTTGGCCACGGTCTCACCTTCATGTACGCTCACCTGGCTGACCAGGCCGGCCGTCTCAGCTCGGGCGGCCTGCCATTCGAACGGCTCCACCTTTCCATTGGTCGGCAGGGAACTGATCAAGGTTTGGCGCTTCACGTGAGCGAAATTGACCTTGGGCGGCTCGCTCTTACGGAGAATTCCCCACCCCACCACGGCTGCGATGACCACCAGCAGCACCAACCACAATTTCTTCAAAATATGGACTCCATCACCCATCTTAACTGGCACTCGATTCCCCGTTTCGCCCCGGCTCGCGAGTTTGCAGGTACTATGAAGCTTGGACCCCGCCTGTTCCGTGGACGATCCACTATGCCTGCCACCGCTGATGCCACTTCTCGCTACACTCGCCGCCGTCCTGCCTTTCAATCGGCGGGCTTTTACCGCGCCGTCTTCGATCTGCACGTCTCCAGTTTGGGTATTGGCACGTATTTGGGAGCCGCCACAGAGGCAGCCGACCGCGACTACACGGACGCTCTGGTCGCCGCCGCCGAGGGTGGCATCAACTTCTTCGATTGCGCCATCAACTACCGCAACCAGCGCTCCGAACGCTGTATCGGTTCCGCGTTGAGACAACTGCGCCGCGAGGAGATCGTGGTCTGCACCAAGGCCGGCTTCCTCACTCCCGGCGCTGTACCTACGCTCGAGCCTGACGATGTGGTGGGCGGCATGCACTCCCTGGCTCCGCGCTTTCTCGAAGACCAGATCGAGCGGAGCCGTGCCAATATGGGCGTCGACACCGTCGACGTGTTCTACCTGCACAATCCCGAAACGCAGCTCAGCTTTCGCACCCGCAGCGATTTCGACGCGCGCATTCGCCGCGCCTTCACGCAACTCGAAATTCTCGTGGATCGCCGCAAGATCCGCTGGTACGGCGTGGCCACCTGGGACGGATTCCGCCGCAAAGACGCCTTGAATCTGCAGCGCCTCGCGGAAATTGCCGCCGAGGAAGGCGGCGCGGAACATCACTTCCGCTTCATTCAACTTCCCTTCAATTTGGGGATGGTGGAGGCTTTCGTAGATCGCCCGGAAAGCGTGCTCGAAGCCGCCGGCCGCCTCGGAATCGTGGCCGTCGCCAGCGCTACGCTGTTGCAGACGCGCGTCCTCTCGCAGATGCCGGACGCCGTCCAGGAGTTGCTGCCCGGGTTGGAGAACGACGCACAGCGTGCCATCCAGTTCACTCGCTCCACGCCGGGGATTGCGGTCGCATTGGTGGGAATGGGCCGGCGTGAGCACGTTCTGCAGAATCTGGGAGTCGCCAAAGTGGCGCCCGCCACCCGCAGCCAATACCTCGAACTCTACCGGTGATGACCTCGATCGAAGTGGGCGATCTCGCGCACTTGGATGCGGCGATCGAAGCCCTGCCCAACAATCCCGCGGTCTTCCTGCTCTGGGCGGGCGAAGGCGAGCCATACCTGTCGAAGACCGCGCTCCTGCGACGACGCCTGTTGCGGCTTCTGAAGGAACGCGAGAAGCCTTCCCGCCTGCTCAATCTGCGGCAGACCGTGCGACGCATCGAGTACCAGTTGACCGGCTCGGCATTCGAATCGAGCGTGCTCCTCTACGAGCAGGCGCGACGCCACTTCCCGGAGCGCTACCTCGACGTCATCAAGCTGCGCATGCCTCCGTATGTGAAGCTTGTCCTCAACAACGAGTTTCCGCGCACTCACATCACCACCCATCTCACGCGGAGCGCCGGACTCTATTTCGGACCGTTCCGTTCGCGTGCGTCGGCTGAGAAATTCGAAGGCCAGTTCCTTGACCTGTTTCAGATCCGACGCTGCCAGGAGGATCTGGTCCCTTCGCCCGAACATCCGGGATGCATTTACGGAGAAATGGGCATGTGCTTGCGCCCTTGCCAGGAGGTGGTGGGTCCGGCAGAGTACGGCCACGAAGTCGCCCGTGTGGTCGAGTTTCTCCGGACCGACGGCCGCTCGCTGCTGGAGGCAATTGGACATTCGCGGGACCGCCTCAGCGAGGAAATGATGTTCGAAGAGGCCGCCCGCCAGCACAAGCGCTACGAGCGCATCCAGGAAGTGCTGAAGCTGCGCGATGATCTGGTACGCGACGTCGATCGTCTGAATGGCGTCGTCATTTGCCGTTCGAGCGCGCTCTCTGCGGTGGAGATGTGGTTTCTTCGCGACGGCAACTGGCAGCAGCCGCAGCGTTTCGACTTCGTGGTCCGCGAAGGCAAGACGGTGTCGCTCGATCGCAAGCTCCGCGAGACCTTTGCCGCACTTTCACCGCAAAAACTCACCGTGCGCGAGCGGCAGGAATACCTGGCGCTTCTAGCGCGCTGGTACTACTCGACCTGGCGCGAAGGCGAGTGGGTCGGCTTCGAGAGCTGCGACGACATCCCCTATCGAAAACTGGTGAACGCGGTCTCCCGGGTGGCGAAGTAGGTTGGTTGCGTAACTCGCTTCCGCTGAAGTGCACCAGCGCTTGGTACTTATGGTACGCCGACCCATGAGAAAATCATCCGCCGGTTTCCACTATGGTACAGCCGTCGCCAGCAAGAGAGAGTTCTGTCAGCGGATTGATGTATCAATTCAGCAGAGCTCAAGGAACGTGTCACTGCTTACAAATGCACGGCTGCCTGATGGTGACTTTATCAGGCATCGACTCACTTGTGTTTGTACCCACTTTAGTACTAGAGATCCCATCCAACTCTCCCAGGACTGTCTGACCGCGGATTTCGATGAGATCCCTATGCTCCCTTGCTAGACTTTGAATATGTTGGACGTGTCCCTAATGCTTGCTGAAGATTCGGTTGAGCTGGAGCTCCGGCGTGAGCTAGTGACGGCACGGGTGGTGTACCAAAGTGCGAAAGAGCAGGACGGGGAGTCAGCGATGTCTGTCTACCTGAAACGGCTCCTTGAGTTTGCGGCCAGGATCCTGCGTTAAGCTCGTTTGGTCCGTACCTGCCCAAGGTGGAGCTTTGGGGTGAGCAGCACAACGCATGCTCACGGGTGGGGCTCGTAAGCTACCCAAATACGTTCGCGCGGCACGTGCGCTTACGAGCCGCGCGCGTAAGCAAGCGATGTCCCATCGCTACGTGGGGGCGCTCGGATTCTTCACGGCTTCTCACCTCACACTCTCACACTCACGCGCGCGGCTCGCATACCCCCGGGTCGAGTTTCGATCGTGGGGAACGAACCCGGTGAGCCCCTCTCCTGCACCCCGCCTGCGTCGCGGGCGGACCGGTCTGCTTGACTTCCAGGCAGGATCAGTGTGATTATTCGGCCTTAGACCACAACGGAAGGGACCCTGCATGCACTTGTCTGTACTATCACCACGCCGTCTGGCGATCGCGGCCGCTGCCTTGGCGGCAACCATACCCGGTATCGCCCAGCCGCACATCACTGCAGCCGATTATGCGCGCGCCGAGAAGTCCATGGCGTATAACACGACGCCGCTGATGTTTGGCGCGGGAGTGCGTGCCACGTGGCTCCCCGACGAGCGCTTCTGGTATCGCAACACCACCGCCAACGGCAGCGAATTCATACTGGTCGATCCCGGCACGGGCGCGCGCAAGCCCGCATTCGATCACGCCAAGCTCGCCAGTGCTCTCTCCGCTGCCGCCGGATCCGTATACGACGCGAATCACCTGCCGTTTACGGAGCTGGAATTCTCCGCTGACGCCTCGAACGTCACGGTGAGTGCCGGCGGCAAACGCTGGAAATGCGATGTCGCCGGCACGCAATGCTCGGTGGACAACAGCCCCTCGACTGCGGCGGGTGGCGGCCGCGGAGGACGCGGCGGCAGAGGTGGCGGCGGGGGGCGCGCGGAATCGATCTCGCCCGACCGCAAACGCGCTGTCTTCATTCGCGACAACAATCTCTGGAATCGCGATGTGGCCACGGGTAAAGAGACGCAACTCACCAAAGATGGACTGAAGGACTTCGGCTACGCAACGGACAACGCCGGATGGACCGGCAGCGAACGTCCCATCGTGCTGTGGTCTCCCGATTCCAAAAAGGTCGCCACCTTCCAACAGGATCAGAGAGGCGTCGGCGAGATGTTCCTGGTCGATACCAAGGTCGGGCACCCAACACTTCGCCAATGGAAGTATCCGCTTCCCGGGGACGACGTCGTGACCACCATCCAACGCGTGGTAATTGACGTGGACGACCCCCACGTGGTCCGACTCCAGATGCCGGCCGACCAGCACCGCTCCACGCTCTGCGACGATGTCGCATGCCGCGGCGGCGAATGGAGCGATGTGCAATGGGGTCCCGATGGCAGCAGCCTTGCCTTCGTCTCTACCTCGCGCGATCACAAGGTGGAGACGCTGCGCGTAGCCAATCCGCTGACCGGTGTCATTCGCGATGTGCTGGAAGAAAAGGTGTCCACATTCTTCGAGTCCGGCAACGGCCGCGTGAACTGGCACTATCTGCCGAATTCGAAGGAAGTGATCTGGTTTTCCGAGCGCGACAACTGGGGACAACTCTATCTCTATGATCTGGAAACCGGCAAGCTGAAGAATCAGATCACCTCGGGCGAAGGGAACGTCACGCAACTCATTCGCGTCGACGAGAAGGCCCGCGTGCTGTACTTCCTCGGGGTTGGCAAGGAGAAGGGCCGCGATCCGTACTTCATCAGTTTGTATCGTGTGGATTTTGACGGCAAGAATCAAAAATTGCTGACGCCGGAAGACGGAACCCACGACGTGGCGCTCTCACCGTCCGGCCGCTACTTCGTCGACAGCTACTCCAAGCCGGACGTGCCGCCAGTTGCGGTGCTGCGAGATGCGGACGGGAAACTGGTCGCCTCGCTCGAGAAGGCCGATATCTCTAAGCTGCTGGCGACGGGCTGGAAGCCCCCGGTACCGATTACGGTGAAGGCACGCGACAGCATGACCGACATCTACGGCCTGATGTTCAAGCCGGTGAACTTCGATCCATCGAAGAAGTACCCGATCGTCAACCACATTTATCCCGGGCCTCAGACTGGTAGCGTAGGCAGCCGGAACTTTTCGGTGGCGCGCGGCGACTGTCAGTCACTCGCGGACCTGGGCTTCATCGTGGTGGAGTTGGATGGGATGGGGACGCCGTGGCGTTCCAAGAAATTTCACGAGGCCTATTTCGGCGATATGGGCGACAACACGCTGCCCGACCAGGTGGCCGGTATGAAGGAACTCGCGAAGAAGTATCCTTGGATCGATATCGATCGCGTGGGGATCTACGGACACTCCGGTGGCGGCTACGCAACTGCCGACGCGATGTTCCGCTATCCCGACTTCTTCAAGGTCGGCATTTCCGAATCGGGCAATCACGACAATCGCGAGTACGAAGACGACTGGGCGGAGAAGTGGCAAGGACTGCTCGAGCGGAAGCCCGACGGCACGACGAATTACGACAGCCAGGCCAATCAGAACTTCGCCAAGAATCTGAAGGGGCATCTGCTGCTGGCGCATGGCACCATGGACAACAATGTGCCGCCCTACAACACACTGCTGGTAGTGAGCGCGCTCATCAAGGCCAACAAAGATTTCGATCTGATCATGTTCCCCAACCGTGCTCACGGTTACGGCGAGGACTCCAATTACATGACACGGCGGCGGTGGGACTATTTCGTGCGGCATCTGCTAGGCGCCGAGCCGCCGCAGAATTATGAATTGCAGCCGCCCGCGGGGGGTGGTCGCGGCGGACGCGCCGCCGCTCCGGCCCAATGAAGTACGAGCCGCGACCGTAAGGGAGCGTTGCGTAAATGTACGAAAGCCACGTTGCTAAAGGAGAACCAGAATCATGAAGCCGCTCGTGACCCTGATTGTTGTCGGCTTGAGCAGTGCTCTGCCTGCAGCCGCTGCCGGCGACTGTGCTGCTCTTTCCATGGCCACCTTCCCCAACGCCACCTTCACCGCGACAGCCGTGCCGGCAGGCGACTTCACACCGCCGCAGGGCGCGCCGCTGCACAATCTGCCCGCCTTTTGCCGGGTCTCGGGAGTGCTCAAGCCCACCAGCGACTCCAACATCCAATTTGAAGTCTGGATGCCGAACACGGGGTGGAACGGCCGTTTGCAGGGCATCGGCAACGGGGGATTCGCCGGCTCGATCGCGTTTGATCCTCTCGGTGTCGCCGTCTCCCACGGATATGCGATCGCGACCACCGATACCGGACACGTGGCCGGGACTACCAACGCTTCCTGGGCGTTGGGGCATCCGGAGAAGATCGTCGACTTCGGCTATCGCGCGATCCACGAAACCGCCGTGACCGCTAAGGCGATGATCGCGAAATTCTATGGCGACGGTCCGAAACACTCCTACTTCCATTCGTGCTCGAACGGAGGACGCCAGGCGTTGATGGAAGCGCAAAGGTACCCCAGCGACTACGACGGCATCGTCGCAGGAGCGCCGGCCTATTATTGGACGCATTTGCTTACGGAAGCTATCTGGAACTCGCAAGCGCTGCTCGCCGATCCGGCCAGCTACATTCCGGCGAGTAAATTGCCGGCGCTCGAATCGGCCACGCTGGCGGCGTGCGATGCCCTCGACGGAGTCAAGGACGGGGTAATCGACGATCCCTCGAAGTGCCACTTCGATCCGTCGAAGCTGCTGTGTTCGGGCGCCGATTCGGAAGCCTGTCTGACGGCTCCGCAGATCGCGGCGTTGAAAAAGATCTACTCCGGCGCGCAGAATTCGAAAGGTGTGACGGTGTTTCCGGGCTTCCCGCCGGGCGGCGAGACCGGCCCAGGAGGGTGGGCCGCGTGGACCACGGGCGCAGCTCCGCAGCGGAGCCTCGCCTTCGCTTTCGGCACCTCATACTTCGCCAACATGATCTATGGAAAGGCCGATTGGGATTTTCGCACCTTCACGGTTGACCGGGACATGCAGGCCTCCGACGAGAAGATGGCCAAGGTTCTCAATGCAACCGATCCGAATCTGAAGCCATTCCTCGCGCGCGGCGGGAAGCTCATTATGTATCACGGCTGGAGCGATGCCGCGATTCCGCCGGCCGCGACCATCGAGTATTACAACGAAGTGGTGGCCAAGATCGGGGCAAAGGACAGCGAAAACTTCATGAGGCTCTATATGGTGCCGGGCATGCAGCATTGCGGTGGCGGTCCCGGCCCGAACGTTTTCGGCAGCGCCAGCGTGCCGTTGGGCGATCCGCAGCACGATGCGGGAAGAGCCATGGAGCGCTGGGTTGAGGACGGTTTCGCGCCCCGCGAGATCATCGCCACCAAGTATCAAACTGGCAGCAATCCCGCAAGCGGCGTGGTCCGCACCCGGCCTCTGTGCCCCTACCCGCAAGTGGCGCACTATAAAGGCAGTGGCAGCACCGACGACGCTGCGAACTTCGTCTGCGGAAAGTAGCGCGACTACGCTTGCTGAGGGATCGTCTCGCCCTCTTAGTAGCGATCGCTTGCTGACGCGCGCGGCTCGTAATCGAGCACCGAAGCTGCGGAAAGTGCGAAGTCGAGCGGACAACCCATGAGTAAATTGCGGCAGTTCGCTCCGTCTCCAGCTTGCCTTGATGGCCTCCAACGGCGGCCAGTCTGCTTGCAAATGTGCAGTTGTAATGCATAATTGCAAGTGGAGGTCCGCCCTGTGCGTCGCCGTTACATTCCGCGTGCGTTGGAGCCAGTTCTGCGAAAGGCTGCGGCCCAGTTCCCCGCGGTGGTCTTGACGGGGCCACGTCAGTCTGGCAAAACCACACTGTTGAAGCATGTCTTCGGCGAGGCGTCCGGCTATGTTTCCCTGGAGCCGCCCGACGTGCGCGCCGCCGCCACGGCCGACCCGCGTGGCTTTTTGGCGCTGCACCCGGCGCCGGCTATTTTTGATGAGGTTCAGTACGCGCCAGATCTGTTGCCATACATTAAGGAAAGCATCGATGAACGCCGTAACACGCGCGGTCAATACTTTCTGACGGGATCCCAGAACCTCCTTCTGACCGAGCGAGTCACCGAGTCGTTGGCTGGCAGGGCAGCAATGTTGCGGCTCTTGCCAGTTTCACAACGCGAGGAATTCGGGAGGTCGCTGAGCCCGCTGCCTTGGGAAGGATCGAAGGCCCATCCTGCGGTGACCCATCTGGCACTGCCGGATCTGTGGCAAAGCTTTATACGCGGCGGATATCCGGAACTTGTCGCCGAACCCGATCGAGATATCTCACTGTGGCATTCGAGTTACATTCAAACGTACCTTGAGCGCGACGTCCGCTCGCTGCGCCAAGTTGGCGACTTGATCTCGTTTCAGAGTTTTCTGCGCGCACTTGCCGCCCGGAGCGGCCAACTGCTGAATCTCACCGACGTTGCACGCGACCTCGGGGTCGCGGTGAATACTGCCAAAGCATGGCTCTCGGTGCTCGAAGCTACCTTCCAGGTGATCGTGCTGCGGCCATACCATGCCAACGTGAGCAAGCGCCTGGTCAAAACGCCGAAGGTGTACTTCACAGATACCGGGATGCTTTGCTACCTGGCGGGTTTGAAGGATCCGGATCACGCGGCGGCCGGTCCGCTCGGCGGGCCGATCTTTGAAACCGCCGTTCTTCTTCAAATCGTAAAAGCCTTCGTCAACCGCGGCGAAGAGCCGCAAGTCCATTTCTGGCGCACATCGGCAGGAATGGAGGTCGATCTTGTGGTCGAAGCTGGCGGGAAATTGATTCCGATGGAGGTGAAGCTTTCTGCAACGCCTCGTCCATCGATGGCAAGTGGAATTCGGGCATTCCAGGCCGACCTCGGCGACAGAGCTGGGCAAGGCTTCGTCATTCACCCTGGGGACGTCCGGCTGCCACTGGCACCGAAGGTCATCGCGTTGCCATTCGCTGAACTTTGATCCTCTACAATCTGTTGATTGGCAGGGTCTCGAACCTCGTGTTCGGGTGGTCGGTGTCTAAGTGGTCGGTTTCGTTCCGGAAAACTGTGGGTAGGCGGGACCTGTTTGCCCTTTGCGACCAGCCGGTTAAAGCTCGACTGAGCGCGCGAATTGCACAGCGGGATTCTCGCGCAGTTGCGACAGTACCGTCTCGGGCACCAATCCGTCCGTACAGACCACCGCGACCGCTTCGGCGGGCAGGCTGGGCGACGGCGGCGCATCGCTGCGCCCCAGGGAGAAATTGGCGATGTTGATCCGATTCCGGCCCAGCACCGTTCCCACGTGGCCGATCACGCCCGGAACATCGCGATTCTTCATGAAGATCATGAAGCCGGTCAGCGCTGCTTCGCAAAAGATACCGTCCACCTGGGTGAGGCGGGGCTTCTCCAGAAACACCGCGCCTTCGACCACCGTGACGCCCTTGTCCGTCTCCAGTTCCAGCCGGATGGAATCGGTGTGGACCGAACGCGGCTCGTGGGCCTCGGCTACCGCCCACCCGCGCTGTTCGGCGATCTGCATCGCGTTCACCAAGTTGGCCTTTTTCGAGGTGGAACGGCTCAGCAACCCGGCGAGAGCGGCGCTGCGCAACAGGTGTGTGTTGTCGCCGGCGATCTTGCCGTAATAGACCAGCCGCACGGTCCGCGGGTTTCCCGACGCGATGTGTGCCACGAACGTGCCCAATCGCTCCGCCAGCGTGACATACGGACCGAGTGCCCGGTAACGCTCGGGCGACAGAGCCGGCATGTTCACCGCATTGATGGCAACACCGTGGGTCAGGTATTCGACAATCTGCTCGGCAATGCGCACCCCTACGATCTCCTGGGCCTCCTCGGTGGACCCGCCGATGTGCGGAGTGGCCAGCACCGATTCCGATCGAAATAGAGGAAAGGTAGACGGAACCGGCTCGGCCGCGAACACATCCAGCGCCGCATCGGCCACCTTGCCGGACTCGAGCGCCTCCTGCAGCGCCGCCTCGTCCACCAATTCGCCGCGCGCGCAATTCACGATGCGCACGCCCGTCTTCATCTGGGCAAACGCCTCGCGCGAAAGCATCCCCTGCGTCTCCGGAGTGGCGGCGACGTGCAGCGTGATGTAGTCGCTGGCAGCGTATAGCGACGGCAGATCTACCAGGTCCACGCCCAGATCCTGCGCAATTTTGGGTGTGATGTAGGGATCGTGGGCAACCATGTACATCTCAAAGGCACGCGCGCGTTTCACCACCTCGCGCCCGATGCTGCCCAGCCCGACCACACCCAGGGTCTTGCCGCGCAGTTCATTGCCCATGAATTTCTTCTTTTCCCACTTGCCGGCACGCGTGGACGTGCTGGCCTGCGGAATATGCCGCGCCATCGCCAGCATCAGCGCAAGCGTGTGCTCCGCCACCGAGATGGCGTTCCCGCCGGGAGTATTCATCACCAGCACACCCGCTTCTGTGGCCGCATCCAGATCGACGTTGTCCACTCCAACGCCGGCGCGTCCCACCACTCGCAGCTTGGGAGCTTGCGCCAGGACCGATCGATTCACCATCACAGCGCTGCGGACTATCAGCGCGTCGGCCTCGGGCAGGTGTTTGGCGAATTCCTTGGGGTTCGAAATGAGGGTGGTCCACCCGGGCTGGGATTGAAGCAGTTCGATCCCAGCGGGCGCAAGAGGCTCGGCAATGAGGACATTCATAGTGGTACCGCAGGCTGCTCTGGCTGTGCCTCGACTAGGCGTTCACCATCTGCGGCTTGACTGCGGCGCGTTCGTAGATTTCCTGCACGGCGGCGACTCCGGTGCCGTACTTCACAGCGTAGCCGTTTGCATTCAGAATGATCTCGAGTCCCGCAACCATCGCGAAGAGATCGGCGAAATCGAAGTATCCCAGATGCGCAATACGGAAGATCTGGCCCTTCATCGATCCCTGGCCATTGGCAATGATGGCTCCGAAGCGGCTCTTGAATTCCTTGACGATGACGCCGGAATCCATACCCGCCGGCGCTTTCACGGCCGTGACCGAAGAGCCCGGACAGCCTGCCGAAAAAAGCTCGAGTCCCAGTTCCTTCATAGCGGCGCGAGTGGCTTCCGCCAATAACTGCGCGTTCTCGACGAGCTTCGCCATCCCGATCTGCTTTACGTATTTCAGCGCTTCGGCCAAGGCGAGAATCAAAGCGGTAGAAGGAGTCCAACTGCTTTCGCCGGCGTCGCCGCTCTTCTTTTCTTTCTTGAAATTGAAATAGAAGTGCGGCAGAGTGGCAGTTTCGGCGAACTTCCACGCCTTGGAACTGATCGAGAGAAACGCCAGGCCGGGCGGAATCATGAAGGCCTTTTGCGATCCGCCGATCACCACATCCAGACCCCAGCAATCGATCTCGAGTGGCATCGTGCCCAGTCCCGTGATCGCATCCACCACCAGAATAGCGGGGGTTCGAGCGACCGCCGCGCCAATCGCGCGAACGTCGTGGGCGGCGCCGGTTGAGGTCTCGGACGCTTGCAGGAAAACACCCTTGATCTCAGGTTCCGCGGCCAATGCCGCTTCCACCTGCTCGGGGGCCACGGCCTGTCCATAGGGCACCGTGATTACCCTGGCATCCAGGCCGTATGCTTTGGCGATTTCGGCCCAACGCTCGCCGAATTTTCCGGCGACGCAGACAATCACCTTGTCGCCCTTTGAAAACAGGTTCGAAACTGTGGCGTCCATGGCGCCGGTTCCCGAGGAGCAAAACATCAGCACATCGTTGGTGGTCCCCATCACCTCTTTGAGGTCGGCGAGGCACGAACGATAGGACTTGCGGAAGTCTTCGGTGCGGTGATGAACATCCGACGCCATCATCGCGTGCAGTGCAGGCGGATAGAGAGGCGTCGGGCCAGGTGTTAACAAACGTTGTTTTTTGATGTACATCGTGAGGGTTAGTCTTCTAGAATAGCAGACATCATATGCCCCTCATTGACCAGGTGCAAAAGGACATGGTTGCGGCCATGAAGAGCAAAGAAGAGTTGCGGTTGAGCGCTCTTCGGATGATCAAGGCCGCGCTCATGAAGCGCAAAGTGGATTCGCCCGAGCCGATCGACGACGCGGTCGAAATGCAGATATTGAAGCAACTCATCAAACAGCGCCAGGACTCCTCCGAGATGTTCCGCAAGGCTGGACGGAACGAGCAGGCCGACAAGGAAGACGCAGAGCGCCTGCTGATTGAAAGTTACCTGCCTGCCGGCGCGGGTGAGCAGGAGATCGATCGCGCGATCGCCGAAGCCCTGGCCGAGACGGGGGTGACCTCACTCAAACAGATGGGCGTGGTGATGAAGGCCGCTCAGGCGAAGTTGAAGGGCAAGACTGTAGACGGAAAATCATTGAGCGAAAAAGTGAGGTCCAAACTTTCATGACGCCTCCCCAAGGCCGGCGCTTCCAGCCGTACGTGCCCGAGAGCATGAAGATGAAGGAGTTCACCGGCCGGGCTTTGATGCTCGGGCTGGTGATGACCGCGGTGCTGGGGGCTGCCAACGCCTACCTGGGACTGCGAGCCGGCCAGACGATTGCCGCCACCTATCCCGCGGCGGTGATCGGCATGGCGGTGCTGCGCCTGTTCCGGGGCTCGATCCTGGAGGAGAACATCGCGCGAACCGCGGGTTCTATCGGTGAATCGGTAGCGGCCGGTGCGGTGTTCACGCTTCCCGCATTTTATCTGGCACACGTTTGGACGCCACCAGTAATTCCGAAAGACCTCGGATTCTGGGGCAGTTTGTGGGCGCTGGCGGCCGACCCGAACTACTTGAAGTCCACCGCATTGATGATCGTCGGATCGGTGCTCGGCGTCCTGTTCGTGTCGCTGATCCGGCGCGTGATGGTGGAGGATCCCGAACTGCCGTTTCCCGAATCGGTCGCGGCTTCGGAAATTCACAAAGCCGGACAAGGCGTCGCGAAGGCCGCCAAATATCTCTTCTATAACATTGGCTTCGGTGCCGCGATCTATCTGGGCGGAGTCTTCAATCTCTTTGCCGCCGACCGCGATTTCTTCTTTTCGGTGGGGCACCTCGGGTCGAGCAAGCTTCGTCTGGGCGGCCCGACCACTACGCAGGTATTGGGCGCAGGAGGCGTGTCCACATGCGCGGCGCCGAGCGTGAGCCCGGCGCTCATCGGCGTGGGCTACATCATCGGACCCGAACTGGCGGCATTGAATTTCTCGGGCAGCCTGATTGCGTGGGGTTTGCTGATCCCGCTGCTGATCTTCTTCCTGGGTCCGCAGCTGCAGAACTTCATTCCCGCGAACGCCGACCCGGACGCAAGCTGGCTGGGCCTCGCCAACGCCGTGTGGCGGTACATTGTCCGCCCCATCGCGGTGGGCGGCATGATGGTGGGCACCTGCTACACGCTGTTCCGCATGCGCAAGAATTTGATCGCGGGCCTGGGTAAAGCGATTGGCGAGTTTCGAGGCTCGGGGCCTGAGCTCGAATCGGTAGGCCGAACGGAACGCTACATGAGTTCCAAGACAGTCTTCGCATTGATAGGCCTCACCTTCATCGCGATGTGCGTTTTGTATGCCTATCTGTCCGGAGTGCTGAGCGGCATCGCGGCGGCAATCGTGATGCTGATCGTCGGCTTCTTCTTCGCCACGGTGTCCGGGTACCTGGTCGGCGTGATCGGCTCGTCCAACAATCCCATCTCGGGTCTGACGCTTTCCACCCTGGTGATCGCCGCACTGCTCATGGTCTCGCTCGGAGTTTCCGGCACACCCGGGGTGATTGCGGTACTCGGAGTAGCGGCGGTGGTCTGCGTCTCCTCCGCGGTGGCGGGCGAACTTCTGCAGGACTTCAAGGTGGGATACATTCTGGGCGGCACGCCCCGTCTGATCCAGATCGCCGAGTTGTGCGCGGTCGTCGTCGCCAGCGTGGTGATGTATTTCCCGCTGATGATTCTCTATCAGGGCAACATCAACGCCGGCGGAACTGGTTTCGGAGACGCGCATCTCTCGGCTCCGCAGGCGGGTCTGATGTCGTCACTCGCACAAGGCATCGTGGGCGGCGACATGGCCTGGCCACTGGTGATTACCGGGATCCTGATGGGAATCGCGATGATCATGTTCCGCGTGAAGAGCCCCATGCTGGTGGCCATCGGGATGTACCTGCCGATCGCCACTACCGCGGCCATCTTTGTCGGCGGACTGATTCGTTGGGTCACCGACTCGATGCGCAAACGGGCGGGCTGCAATGAGGCGCAGAGTGCGCGCGTGGAGAATGTGGGCGTGCTGGTGGCGTCGGGACTGATTGCAGGCGAGGCGCTGGCGGGCCTGGTGACCGCCACGTTCAACTTCGTCCGCGTGCCTTTGCCGGTGGTATTCAAGGATCCCTCATACCTGGCTGGTATCGGGGTCATGGGTTTGATTGCGTGGACATTGATTCGGATTCCGCTGACGAATGCCGGGGATCCGAACGAGCCCGCACCGCCAACAGCGATCATGTAGGTCTCAGGGTCTAACAAGTATCTTGACCGCAATGACGCACGACCGGCTTTCGAAAGGAAAGCCAGGACGGATGCGAGAGGCGACCGTCAGTGTCAGCGATGTCACGTCAGGTCACGGTCGCGGCGCTTAAGACATTGGCGAGGCGCGCGGGTCAGTAAGCGATCGCGAATCGTGAGAACGGTGACGCTCCCTCACGGTCGCGGCTCGCAAGACACCGACGAGGCGCGCGAGTCATAAAAGCGATCACAAATCGTGAGAGCGGTGAAGCTCCCTCACGGTCGCGGCTCGTAAGACATTGACGAGGCGCGCGAGTCAGAAAGCGATCACGAATCGTGAGAACGCTGAAGCTCCCTCAGACTCACGGTCGCGACTCGCAAGACATTGACGAGGCGCGCGAGTCATAAAAGCGATCACAAATCGTGAGAGCGGTGAAGCTCCCTCAGACTCACGGTCGCGGCTCGCATCAGCCGCGGCCGCGTCACGGGCGCAGGGACTCGATTCGGGTGACGGCTTCTTCGGCGCCGTTGACGAAGTTTGGCGTCCGCGCCGTCTGTTCCCCGGCCTCTCGGATTGCCGCCCGTGCTGCTTCCTCGGGAGTGTCAACAACGATGACCCGCCCGAGTTCGGCGGCGCGTCGTGCGCGTAACTCCTGCCGGTCGTACATCCGGGGCCACGGGCGCGCGACCAGTGGAGCCTGCCACGACACGCACTCCGAGATCGTGTTGTAGCCCGCCCCGCCGATGACTACAGAAGCGGCGCCCAACAGATCGATCGCCGGCCAGTATCGCAACCACAAGTCTTCCGGACATTGCAAAGGGCGATCGGCCGACACACAACGCACCGGAGCCGGGCAATCGAGCCGCGACAATTCGGCGATCACGGCGCCGTACCACGCGAGTTCCTCAGCCCTTCCTGAGGCGCAGACCAGCACCGTCCCCGGCTTCACCGGAACGTCAGTGGGAATCTCGTGGGCCGAACGCACCAGCCATGGAGCGGTCCGAATATCGCTCCGGAATTGTGATCCCTCGGTGGCACCGGGCACTACCACCAAGTCGTAATTTGACGAAACGAACTGCGCTAAGTCGAATTGCTGCACGTATTCTGGATTCAGATCCCGGTGCACCAGCACTTTCCGGGCATCCGATCTCAGCGCACACAACTCGCCGCCTATGCCTCGCGGGAAGGTGTCTACAATCAGGCAGTCGGGGGCAGTGTCGTGGATCGCGCGAAGGGCTGAGTCGCGAGTCTCGCAGCACACGATATCGACTCCGTCAGTGACGTGCGCGATGTAAGGCGAGTTGGCCAGAATTCGGACAGGGCGATCCCGCTGCGCGGCCCGCGCCAAGGCGACTGCCCTCGTCAGGTGGCCCCATCCCCCGCCCAGCGCGTAGATCAGCCACACACCGGCCTCAGCTCTGCGACATGTCGGTCTCGAAGTCGTCGCCCGGAGTCACCAGATCGGCGCCGTCCGCTTCGGTGAAATCCACCGGCGCCGCCGGCACACCGGGATCGTAGTACGGCATCAGATCCAGGAAGTAATTGTCGGCATAGTAGTCGTACCGCGAGTATCCGTATCGATCGGTGCGTAACGCGTAGGGGTCTTCGATCATGCCATTCTGGCAGTCGGGACAACCTACCGGTGTAGTGCGGAGACAGGCGTGCGGGAACAGGAAACCGACCCGCCGGGGGCACTTCCAGCCAGGGGGAAGCGGAGGAGGAGGAGGGGTCACGGGCGCCCTCCTTGACCGGCCTGCGCGCGTTTGCGGGCTTCGATCTCTCGCGAAAGATTGAGAATCCGGTACACTCCCAACGCCAGCATCGAACTGGCCTGGGCCAGATAGGTGGCGCTCCCCGACTGCGTGGCCAGCGCTTTCACCTTGATGGCCTTGGGCGAGATCTCCACGGCACGCACGATGGTTCCGGGCGGCAATTGGATCTCCTGCTCCATTTTCGGGCGGAACGGCGTCATATCACCGTAAGCCTCGGAAGGATAGTCGAAGCGCATGGCGATCACGTTGTTGGTCCGAACTTTTACCTTGGACTTGCCGCGGGCATTAGTGAACGACCGGCGCCGGACCAGATCGTCGATGGTTTCGCTGAAGGTCGTGCCGTCGTGCAGGTTGGCTTGCACCGAAAACCAGGAGACCTTATAGAGACGCTGCTTGCCGTTGTTGCGGCCGAGCAGCGCGCCTTCCGAGATCGTCTCTTCTTTGGCGTCAAAGGCCACTCGTATGGCGATCGGCTCCGTCGGGTCGGTATCGGCGGCGAGCATCGCTGTCATCGACCTGCCGAATGTGCACCGCTCCTCGTGGTTCGCCACGGCCTTTGGATAGCTCTTCATATCATGCAACAGCCACCCGCCCGCCGCGAACAGGATAATGCCCAGCCACCAAAGCGCGCCCGTCATGAAGCAGATCACGCCCACAATCCACAGCACCGTCGTCCAGATGCCGCGCTGCTTACGAGAGTGGTGCCAACCGGCAGCCATACTCTGGATCTGATCCAGGTCGGCCGTCAGATTCCCGACCGGTTCCCGGCATTCATACAAGCCTTCCGCACGCAACCGATTCTCATCGACAGCCATCGACTCGCTATCTTAACAGGTGGAGCCACGCAAACGTGCGGATCGCCTACGTCTCCTTCGATACCGTCCCGGCCCCCAAGGGCGCGGCCATCCACATTGCCGCTTTCACACAGGCGCTGGCGCGCCGGTTCGGCGCAGTCGAACTGGTGACGGTGTGCGGGATATCCTCGCCCGAGGCGCGCGTGGAACGATGGCCAGGCGTGTTCCACACCCAGTTGCCCGCGCTGGGGGTCAGCCTGATCGATCGCGTGCTCTGTTTCCGCGCCTGCCTGGAACGATGGCTCTCAGGCCGCCAATTCGATCTGATCCAGTTCCGCTCCATCTTCGAGGGCATGCCGCTGCTGCGGATGGAACCGCGTCCACGGCTTCTCTTCGAGGTCAACGGACTGCCGTCTATCGAACTGAAGTACCGCTACCCGCGCGCCGCGGACGATCGCGAGTTGCAGCAGAAACTGATGGCCCAGGAGCAGGCCTGCCTGGAAGCCGCCGATCGGATCGTCACGCCGAGCGCGGTCACCGAACGGTACCTGGTGGAGTGCCGCGGCGTGGACGCTGCCAAGATCCGCGTCATTCCAAACGGCGTCGATACCAGATTGTTTCACCCACGCACCACGCCGGGCCCTCCGGTCGAGGTCTCGCTCCTATATTTCGGCACCCTCACGCAGTGGCAGGGCGTCGAGTTGGCGGTTCGTGCCCTGGCACAGATCTGCACGCGAATTCCCGCCCGGTTGGCGATTCTCGGAGTGGGCGGCAACCGGCAGCGCGATCCGATTGCGACACTCGCGGCCAAGCTGGGCGTCGGCGACCGGGTCGACCTCGCACCCCCGGTGACGCAGGCGGAGTTGGTGGACGCGATTCACCGGTCGTTCGCCGTACTCGCGCCACTCGCCGTCAACGATCGCAACGTCAAGCATGGATGCTGCCCGTTGAAGGTGCTGGAAGGGATGGCCTGCGGGGTTCCCGTGATCGCCAGCGATCTGCCCGCGGTCCGCGAATTGGGCGAGCATGGCCGCCACCTTCTGCTGGTGAAGCCCGGCTCGGTGGATCAGATCACGCAGGTCGTGCTGGAGTTGCATGCCGATCCGCAGCTGTGGCGGAGTATTGCCGCCAATGGGCGCCGGCACATCGTGGCGCACTACACCTGGGACGGTGCGGGCGTGGCGCTGGCTTCGGTCTGCGAGGAACTGGGGACGAGTCTGGCGAGCAGCGTCTGAAGCGCTTGCCGCTCGGCTGCCGGCGAGAAGTCGACGACCATGCGCTCCCGGGCTGCCCGGCGGATGCGATCGCGATGCTCCGGCCCGGCATCCAGCCACTCGATCGCAGCCTCCCCGAGTCGATGCAGTTGCCAGCGCGGCAAGATGATGCCGTTCTCGCCGGGGGTGATGATCTCGGGGATTCCTCCGGCGTCGCTCGCAATACAACCGCATCCGGCGGCCATTGCTTCGAGCAAAGCGTTCGGCATTCCGTCCCAAAGTGACGGCTGCAGGTACACATCGCACGCCTGCAGGTGCGCGTTGACGGCCTCCGGCGTGAGGAGTTGACCAGTGACCACGATCTCGCGCTCTTCGATCCCGCCAGGTCCCACCCACTGCAGAAGGCGAGGACGCTCCGAAGGGCGGACCTCACCGATCAGCAGAAGGCGCGCGGGGCGGACGCGGCGCACGGCGGCGAAGGCATCCATCAGGTGCGCGAGCCCTTTCTTCTCCCGCAGTTCTCCGCAGAATCCGAGGACGCTCTCCCCTGTCCCGATTCCCAGCGCCGCGCGCGTGGCCTCCCCGGCTTCATTTGACGGAACGAACAGTCCGGCGTCGACGACATTCCGCAAGTGCACCACGTCTTCCCGGCCGCTCAGAGCGCGCGCCTTGCGGGCGAGGTCCCGGGTGACGGCCGTGATTCCCGTGGCGTGGGACAGGGTCCACTGGAGCCGTGCGAAATCGCCGGGAGGAAAGACATCGCGGTCCAGATCGTTGCCCCGGATGCTCACGACGGACGGTATGTCATTGAGACGCCCGAACCACGCCGCCAGGAATCCAGCGAGAGACAGGTAATGACCCCACACCAACTGGTAGGGGGCCATGGAGATCAGCCAGTCGAGCAGATTGAGAGTGTGGGGCATGGTGGTGTCCCACTCGCGAAAGCGTCCCACACGGTAGAGGGTGGGATTGCCGTCCTCGCGGACGACTTGGCCTGCCTGTAGCGTGCGGGTCCAGGCCACCACGTCCACATCGGCGCCCAGAGAGGCGAGAGATCGGGCGATGCGGGTGGCGCTGGCAGAGACGCCCCCCAGGTCGGGTGCGTGCCGCTCGGTGAGGAAGAGGATACGAGGCACCTGCCAAGATACCATGGGCGGGATGATGGACCTCGAAAGCGTGCAGCATCGACGCTTTTCGCGCCTCAAGACCCATGGACTGCCGAAAAGCGTCCCGATGAGTCGGGACGCGGCGGAGAAGAGTCTCCGCGCCACGCTACTCGAGCACTCTCCACTCACGTGCCCGGGTCGTGAAATTCCCGCAGCACCGCGTATCGCGGGGCCTCGACGAAGAGCGAGGCGCTAATCGGCGACAAGCCGCAAGATAGTCGGGCTTCTGCTCTACGAGCGCCCTGGGTGTGCGTTAGCTTGGCCTTGTCCTGGCTATACTGAGGGTGTAAGTGGCCACACCTCGCGCGCGCTATCGCCGGACCTTCTGGAGCGTAGCCCTTCTATTCTGCATCTTCCCCCCGCCCGCGACAGCGCTCGATCCGCGCAAAAGCCTCACCCAATACTCGCGCCTCACCTGGACCCAGCAGGACGGCCTCCCCCAAGACACCATCCGCGCCATTGCGCAGACCACCGATGGATATCTCTGGGTGGGAACCGACGAAGGCCTGGCACGCTTTGACGGCTACGAGTTTGTCGTCTTCGACAAGACCAAGGGCGATCTGCCGGGCAATTCCATCACAGCGCTGGCCTCGTCGGGCGACGGCGCCTTGTGGATCGGTACCTCCAACGGATTGACCGAGTACCGCAATAAGCAGTTTCACACCTATACGACCAAACAAGGACTTCCCGACAACGCCATCACCTCGCTTTACGAGGACCACGGCGGCGTTCTGTGGATCGTGGCAGGAGTCTATCTGAGCCGTTTTCAGGGCGGCAAGTTCACCAACTTCGCGCCTGACGCGGACCTTCCCGTCACCTCCGTGCGACAGATCCGCGAGGACGAGCATCACGACCTCTGGGTGGCCGGATTCAGCCGCATCGTGAAGATGGCGGGGACCCAGTTCACGACGGTGATCGATCCGAAAGAACTGAACGGCGACATTGTCTCGAGCATGGTCGCAGGGCGGGACGGTCGTTTCTGGATCGGCGGCACGGAGGGCGTCATCCGGCGAACCCCCACGGGCGAAATTCACCGGTATGGCGTCCGCGACGGGCTCCCCGACAAACTCGTGCGCGCCCTGTGGATGGATCGCGACGGCAATCTTTGGGCCGGAACCAATCTCGGTCTTGCACGGTTGGATGGTAACCATTTCGTAACCCCGGAAGACCAAATGAACCGCAGCATCGTACGCTGCCTGTTTGAAGACCGCGAAGGCAATCTCTGGGTGGGGTCTAACGATGGACTCACGCGCTATCGCGACGACATCCTGACCGTTTACGGGAAGAGCGAAGGTCTGCCCAGTGACGAGCCGAATGCCGTATACCAGGATCATCAGGGCCGCATGTGGGTGGGATTTCACGATAGCGGCCTGATGCTGTTCTCGGGGGCGGCCCGCAGTGTGTTCACCACGCGCGAAGGGCTTCCCAACAACGAAGTTTTTTCGATTCGCGAAACTCGCGATGGCGACTTGCTGATCGGTGCGCGGGGCGGTCTGGTGCGCATGCACGGCGGGCATTTCACGACGCTCATTCCACCCGACCCTTTGGGGCGGATCAACGTGTTTGACGCCATGGAGGATTCCACGGGCCGGATCTGGCTTGCCACCCCAGGCGGTCTTGACGAGTTACAGGGCACGAAGATTAGTACGGTGGTTCCCAGTCAACCTTTGCTGGTGAGTTCCATGGTGAGGCTGTGCCAAGGCCGCAATGGAGAGGTGTGGGCGGGCACGTACGGCAAAGGCCTCTGGCGGATCCGCGGAAGTGATTTCCACCAGTTCACCACCGCCGATGGCCTTTCGAGTGACGAGATCCGGTCCCTCTATCTCGACCCGGACGGCACCCTGTGGATCGGCACTTTTGGCGGCGGCCTGAACGCATTGCGGGACGGCAAATTCGAGGGGTTCACCAGCAAAGACGGGTTGCTCAGCGACAACGTGAGCGATGTGACGGATGACGGCGAATCGTTGTGGCTCAGCACCACACGGGGCATCTGCCGAATCTCCAAACGCCAGCTCCGCGATTTCACCGCACATCGGAGGGCGCGGCTCGAACCGGTGAACTATGGTGTGGAGGATGGCTTGCGAAGCGCTTCCTGTTCCCCCAGCTTTCCGATTGGCAGCGGCGGATACCGGACTATGGACGGGAAGATCTGGTTCACCACCAGCCGCGGGTTGGCGGTGTTCGACCCCGCCGGACGCACAGAACCTCTCCTGGCGCCGGCCGCACAAGTGATGGAGATCGCGGTGGACGGCCACCCGGTCGACATGGCGCATACCACGAAGCTCGGGCCGAACATTGAACTCATGCAGATCCGCTATGCGGGCATTTACCTGCGCGCTCCGGAGCGCGTGCGCTACAGCGTGAAACTGGATGGGCTGGACACGGAATGGCGGCAAGCCGGCAGCCGCCGCGTGAAAGATTACAACAGCTTGCCCCACGGCCACTATACATTCCACGTGAAGGCCGAGGTCGCCGGCGCACCTTCGAGCGAGCAGTCGTATGCTTTTGAAATGCTGCCGCGGTTCTACGAGACCGCCTGGTTTCGTCTGCTGGCAGCGATGGTGCTTGTGGCGATGGCGTGGGGCGTCTATCAACTTCGCTTGCGCCAGATTCGCTCGCGATTTGCGCTCGTACTGGAGGAGCGCGCCCGCCTGGCGCGTGAGATTCACGACACGCTGGCGCAAGGTTTCGTGGGCATCTCGTCGCAGTTGGATGCGGTCGCGATGTGCATGCCCGATCAGACTAGCCCAGCACGCACGTTTCTCGATCTGGCGCGCCGCATGGCGCGGCACAGTTTGACGGAGGCGCGGCGCTCGGTGATGGATCTGCGCGCCTCGGCACTGGAGGGGCAGAATCTGGCGGCCGCGCTGCAGTCGGGGACGCGTGTGTGGACTCTTGGCTCGGGCGTGGATGTGGATGTGCATGTCGATGGCGACCCCGGCACGCTGCCCGGTGAGATGGAGCAGCACCTTCTGCGCATCGCGCAGGAGGCCGTCACCAACGTGCTGAAACATGCTGGGGCGAGCAAAATCTGGATCAAGCTGAACACCGAAGCCCGCAAGCTGTACCTGCGGATTCGGGATAACGGCCAGGGGTTCGAGCAGGATGGCGTGTTTTCTTCGCGCGGCGGCCACTTCGGCCTGATTGGCATGCGCGAGCGCGCGGAGCGCCTGGGCGGGGAGTTAAACCTGGTGAGTCATCGGGGAGAAGGGACGGAGGTGGAAGTGAAGGTACCACTGCCATGAGCGAGCCGATTCGGATACTGGTAGCTGAAGATCACCTGGTGGCGCGCGTAGGCGTCAGCACCATCGTCAACATGCAGCCCGACATGACGGTGGTGGCGGAGGCGTCCAACGGCCAGCAGGCCGTGGAGTTGTACAAGAAGCATCAGCCCGATGTGATCCTGCTCGATCTGCGGATGCCCGGCATGACGGGCGTGGAGGCGGCGACGGCGATTCGCCGCGAGTTCCCAAACGCGCACATGATCGCGTTGACGACCTACGGCGGAGACGAGGACATACGGCGCGCATTGGCCGCCGGTGTCCAGGCTTATCTCACCAAAGATGTGCTGCACGACGAGTTGCTGAAGGCGATCCGCGCAGTACATGCGGGGCAAACGTACCTGCCGGCAGGGGTGGCGGCGGCGTTGGCGGCGCAGATTCCGCGCCCCGATCTGAGCGCGCGCGAGATTCAGGTGCTCGAGTTGATCGTACAGGGGCTGGCGAACAAGCAAATCGCCTATTCGCTGAGCATCGCCGAGCACACCGTGAAGAATCACGTAAAAAGCATTCTGAGCAAGTTGGGAGTGCAGGATCGCACACAGGCGGCCACGGCGGCGATTCAACGCGGCATCATTCACCTGGGGTAACTCTACATTCCGGCCCGCCTTGACGCTTGAGTTCCTGAAGGAGCCCCGATCAGCGTGACACTGACTTCGCGGCATCCTGGCCCCGTACGGTGAGGGCAGCCGACGGCGAATCAAACGTGGAGAAGGTGTACACGTTGACCTGTGTGGATCCACGCAACGGGCCGAAGAGACATCGCCGCCTGAAGATCAATCAGGCGCGGCAGTTACAGGAAACCGTGTCCTGTGGGCGAGGATATCTTCGAAACAGCCGGCAACCCCCAACGTCCCCACTTCGACATCTTTCCTTCTAGCCTGCGGTGTCTCTTCGTTTTGACCGTTACTTCACGGTCTTCAGCATCTTGGCGTTCGCCGGCAGCGTGAACAAGTTGTCCGTCAGGTTTCGATTGATCTCGACGCTCTCCGAGTACAACTCAAAGATCTTGTCGCCGTTCCGCTCGCGCAGAATGCTGGTCGGCCACTTCACGCCGTTGATCTCCCGGTACTTTGCGAAGACACTCGACTCTGTATCGAAATCTTTGTATTCGGGATTGCGCCGCCGGAACGACTGCCTCACCGGCAGCTTCGAGCTCTGGTCGAAATACACCGTCACCGTGCGATTATCAGAGTCGGTGATGTCGATCACTTCCACCGGGTGATGCTCATAAAAGTCCGCGTCCTGCGCGTAGAACGACATGCCGGGCTCGTTCATGCGCTGCCGCAGAATGTAAAAAATATTGTGCAGGACATTGTCTTTGTAGTTGGTATATCGCTCCTCGTCGAGCGGGCGAACGCCGCGAAAGGTGATCTCCCAGGCGCCCTCCTCAGTGAACAGTTGGGCGTTCGATTCGGCCAGTTCCTTGCTCCGCGCGTCCACCTTACCGAACGAGTCACGTTCCCGCTGTCCCAACTGGCCCGGCGCGGGCGACAGATAGCGCGTGTAGATCTTCGCGACGGAAAGTCCACTCAACTGGGCCCGATAAAACGAATAGGCGCGGCCGTATTCCACGCGATCCTGCATGTGCAGAAAGGCGTCGCCGCCCAGCGCCTGAATGGCTTCGTTGATGACGCGTTTGGCACGGTCCTGCCGTGTTTCCGCACCGTTCAACGCGACAGAGGCCAAACCCGCCAACAGTGCAATTGCCGCCCACTTCCCCTTCATGGCTTCTTCCCCAGATCCTGTGCTTTCAGCCCTGAGTTCAAGCGATACTCCGCCACCGTGACATCGGCGAACTTCTGCCCGCCCTGCATGATCTTCACTACGTAGGGCAACTTGACGCCGCCCACTTCGCGGAAGTCCGACAAATCCTCTTCCACCGCAACCGGCGGGCCTGCGACATTCGCCGAGTCGTAGAGCACGCTCGCCGGAAGGCCGTTGGGTCCCATCACCACGCGCGCCACTTCTCCCGATGCGTCGCTGATCTCTACCGTGTCGTCATCCACCGCGTTCACCTTGCGGCCTTCCAGGCGATCGCTCAAGAGCAGCCGGAAATAGATCCGGAACAGATCGCCCTGCACCTGTTTCAGTTGCGTCCCGGCGAGGATTCCCGATCGCTGTCCGGCAACAATCCAACCCGTCTGGCCGTCCCAATAGGCCGCGATTTTACCTTGCGGCAATTCGCTCTCCTGCCGGAAAGAGGAAGGCGCCACCCATCGATCGGTCTGCTTCACGTGGACGCTGCCCGCGGCTGGACCGAGTTGGAACTCGGCCGATTCGGTGTAGTCCTTGATGGCCGCGAGTTTGTCGGCGCCGCCCACAGCTTGCTGCATCTTCTGGAGCAATTGCTTGCCCTTCTCCAGCGTGGCAGCATCCGACTTCGTGGCTTCAGCCTGGGGCGGCGGAATGGTCAGATCGATCGCTACCGTGGGAGTGCCGAGAGCGTCCAACGGCTGCCCAAAATCCTGCGGGTTGCCAACCGTGACGATCGTAAACTGCGAAGGATCGAGATGCTCCTTCGCCACCCGCAGAATGTCCGCGCGAGTCACTGCCGCCAGAGCCTTCTGGTACTGCTGGATGAAGTCCTTCGGATATCCGTAATACTCGTACGTCAACATCCGGCCCAGGGTCTTGGACCTCGTATCGTAAGCGAACACCAGGCTGTTGAGCGCGGTGTCCTTGGCGGTCTTCAGTTCCTCTTCGCTCACTTCAGTGGTGCGGATGCGATCCACCTCTTCGCGAATCGCCTTGAGGGTCTCGACCGTCGAGATCGACTTCGTGCTGCCCGAAATCTCGAACAGGCCGGGATGATCGTAGCCCGCGCCCCACCCCGCAGAGATGTCGTAGGCATTGCCCATCTTGGTGCGGACGCGCTGGAACAGCCGGCTCTGGAACCCGCCTCCCAGAATGTCGCCCATGATCTCGAGCGCTGGATAGTCCTTGTCGCGGAACTCGCCGCCGAACTGGCCCATGGTGAAAAACGTCTGCGTCACATCCTTCTTTACCGCAAGGTAAGTCGCACCCTTCGGAGGGGGAGAGACCTTCGGGAACGGCGGAACGGGATCCTGGTGTACGGTCCAATCCGCGAGAAGCTTCTCAAGCTTCTCCTTCATCTCGGCCGTTTTGAAATCGCCGCGCACTGAGAGGAGCACATTGGCCGGGAAGAAGTAACGATTGTAGAAGTCCACCAGATCGCCGCGCGTGATGCGGTCGATCGTGGCATACTCTTCGTCCCACCCATAGGGCGTGTCTTTCCCGTAAGCGATATCGGTGAACTCGCGCTGGGCGATGCTGCCGGCATCGTCATTGCGACGCGAAATTCCGCTGCGGATCTGCGATTTGGCGAGATCGATCTTGGCCTGGCGGAATTCCGGACTGGTAAGCACCTCCTTAAAGACCGCCAGTACCTCGTCGGTATTGTCCCGTAAAGCCGAGAACGTGACTGACCCGGAAGATTCTCCGATGCCCGCTTCCACACTGGCCGCGAGATTCTCCAGTTGCTCATCGAGTTGTTCGCCGGTTTTGCTCTTCGTACCGCCGCTGCGCATCACGGTTCCCGTCAGGCTGGCGAGTCCGATTTTCTCTTTGGGGTCGAAGAGATTGCCCGTGCGGACCAGCGCGGTACCGCTGACGATGGGCAGTTCGTGGTCTTCAAGAAGATAGAGTTTGATGCCGTTGGGCAATGTGAAGATGCCGACTTCGGGAATCTGAATGGGGCGAAGGGCGGGATATTTCAGGTCGCGGTACGACGGTGCCGGCGCAGGCTTCTGGGCGGCGAGAGTACCGGCAAGCAACAGAAGAAGCAATGTCCTTTTCACTGGCGGGCTCCTCTCGCGGGCGCCGCCGCCGGCTGGCGCGTGTACGCGCTCGTGCGGCTGTCGGTGACAAAGTAGCGCAAGGCCACGCGCTGCACGTCCGCCGCTGTAACCTTATTCAACTCATCGAGCGACGTGAACAGCTTGCGCCAATCGCCATAAGCAGCGTAGTAAGTGGTGAGCAGCGATGCCAGGCCGGAGTTGTTGCCGAGTTGCCGGATGACGCCGGCGCGCGCTTGCGTCTTGGCGCGCGTAAGCGCGGCGGCGTCCACCGGCTGCGCCTCGAAGCGCGACAGCAGGTCTTCCAGCGCCTTCTGATTCTCCTCGATAGTGTGACCCAGCGACGGTACCAGCACGAAAGTGAACAGGTTGGGATATCGCGAGCCGGGGAAGTTGCCGATCACCTGCGCGGCCAGCGCAATTTTCTTGTCCTGCACCAGTTCCTTATACAGCAACCCCGTGCGTCCGTGGGAAAGCACCAGTTGAATCACGTCGAAAACGGCGTCGTCCTTGTCGTATTGGTCGGGCCGCTTATAGCCGATCAGTTCGATCGGTTGGCTGGCCGATTCCACAATCGCCGTCTTGGGACCCGGTTGGGGCGGCTCTACGGTATGTACCAGGGGCGGCTGCGGGCGCCCCTGCCAAGGGCCGAAATAACGCTCGGCCATGCGCTTGGCATCGGCCGGATTCACATCGCCCACAATCGCCATGATGACGTTCGACGGGACGTAGTATTTGTCAAAAAACGCTTTGGCCTGGGAACTGCGAAGGCTTGCAATGTCGCTCGGCCATCCGCCCGGAGGATTGTGGTACGGGTGCGCGGCGAAGGCGGTGGTGAGAAAATCTTCCTGCAGTTTGCCCTGCGGGCTCGATTCCACGCGCATGCGGCGCTCCTCCATTACCACGTCGCGCTCTTTGTAGAATTCGCGGAACACGGGATGCAGGAATCGCTGCGACTCCAGCAGAAACCAAAGTTCGATGCGGTTGGAGGGCAGACTGTAGTAGTACTCGGTGGAATCGAGGGCCGTACCGGCGTTCATTCCGACGCCGCCACTCTCCTCAATCACACGCGTGTATTCGTTGGGTTCGACGAATCGCTGGGCCTCTTCGATGGCGCGGTTCAACTTCGCTTCGAGCGCGCCGATGTTGCCCTCGTCGGCCTTCGGACCGCGATTTCGCTCGGCTTCGAGGCGATCGTAGATCTCCTCGATGGCGTCCAACGCCTTCTTCTCGCTCGCCCAGTCCTTCGTGCCGATGGTGTCGGTTCCCTTGAACGCCATGTGTTCGAACATATGCGCGAGACCCGTCTCACCGCTCGGATCGTCTACGGAACCGGCGTTGACATAGGTGTGAAAAGAGACCACAGGCGCCTCATGCCGCTCGGCGACGATGAAATGCAGCCCGTTGGGAAGTGTAAATTCTGTGACTTTCTTCTCGAACTCCTTGAGGTCTTGCGCCTGGAGAGTCAGCGCGGCCGCAAGGATGGTGCAGAGGCGGAATCGGCTCACAGTAGTCATTGTCGCCCATCGAGCGCGCTCCTGGCGCAAAGGCTCTTCTTTCGTGCGTCGAGATCTGTGGCAAGAGAGTCTTCAGCGCAACGCCCGTAACGCGAGCCACGATCGTCAGGTAAGTCTCAGGGAGTGAACTTGTGGTTGCGGATTCGGTTTTGGCAACACTCCCTTACGGTCGTGGCTCGTAGTCGTGCGGGAGGCGCCGCTCGAGGGCGGTGCGAACGGGTGCGTTATCACGCGCGAATGACTCTATCGCCGGTCCCAATTGAGCCGCAGACTGTCCCTTCCGTTGGTTGCTTCGAGCGAGATGCGATCCACATCCTCACGGCCGCGCAAAGTGAGATACATGGGGCCGCGCAGGCGCAGCATTCGCTCGTCGGCAATCACGTCCGCCTTCAGCGTATCGCCGTCGCGAGCGACGACGGTCCCGGTAAACGCGATGGGCCTGCCGGTGTCGGTGCGGAAGCTGATCTGGATGCGGCCGCCACGATCGATGTCCACCGTCGCATCGAAGAGGCGCTGCGTGCCGTAGCCGCTAAGGGTAGAGCCCCCGCGGCCCGGACCGCCGAAGTGAATCACGTTATTCCAGGCGAAACCACCGCCGCCTGGACCATGATCGCGGTCGCCATCGCGATCGCCGCGCGGAAATTCAGGTGGGCCGTCCCGGCGTGGAATCTCGCTCGTGGCGGTAACCGCCCACGACAGCCGGAAATGGTAGCGCCCGAAGCCGCCTGAGCTGTCACGGATGGCCACGCGCGCCGTGAAATCGTTGCGCCGCGACGGCTCTTCCACCAGCCGAATCTCATTGCGGCTGTCCACCACCTCGAAACGGAATTCGCGAAGATCGCGGTCCGGCAGCGGAAGGTTGCATTCCGAGCCATCGTCGCGGCTTTCCTGTCCGGAGAGCCGGTGGACTGCTACCAGATCGCGATGTACGGAGACTTCGACCTGATCGTCTACCTGCAGGCGAATGTCACATTGTCCTTTGCCGAACGGCACATCGTTGCGAGTCATCTGCCTGGCTCGAAATTGGATATCTGCCGTCGCCGGTAATCCCGTGAATAGAGCCAGCGCGAGTAGCGTCAGCCCGTTACGACCAAAACTGAAAAGTTTCATTACTATCAGAATACGGGATAATAGTGTTATCCAATGATCAACGGAAAACGAATTGTGGTGGTACTGCCCGCCTATAATGCGGAAAAGACACTGGAAGCCACCGTTCGGGAACTTCCGGAGCTGGTCGACGATTGCATCTTAGTTGACGACCAGAGCCGCGATCAAACCGTCGCCGTTGCTCGACGCCTGGGACTCCAGGTTGTTGTGCACGAGCAGAATCGCGGCTACGGCGGCAATCAGAAGACGTGCTACAGCACCGCGCTCGATCGCGGCGCCGACGTGGTTGTAATGATTCATCCGGATTATCAATATTCGCCCCTGCTCGTGACCGCGATGGCGAGTATGGTGGCCTACGGGGTCTACGACCTCGCGCTCGGTTCGCGCATCCTGGGCAACGGAGCGTTGCGCGGCGGCATGCCGGTGTACAAGTACTTCTCCAATCGCGCACTCACTATTTTTCAGAACTTTCTGCTGGGCGCCCGCCTGTCGGAGTATCACACCGGTTTCCGCGCCTATGACCGGAAGTTGCTGCTGGCGCTTCCGCTCGCTCGCAATTCTGACGACTTCGTGTTCGACAACCAGATCCTGGCGCAAGCCGTGCTCTTCGGGGCGAAAATCGGCGAAATCTCATGCCCAACCCGCTATTTTCCCGAGGCCTCGTCGATTAACTTCCGGCGGAGCACCGTCTATGGATTCGGCGTCGTGAAGACCTCGCTGCAATTCCGCCTGGCCAAGTGGAACCTCACGCATTCGCCTATTTTCCAGTTCACGGAGCGGCAGGAGAAGGATGCGGCGGCGCCGGTTCTGTTCGAAAATCGTCGATGACTCCCGAGGCGGCGCCTGCCGCTGGCGCCTCTAGCCTTTGGCGTGTCCTGCTTCCGCTGATTCTGTTCCTGCTGCTGGCGCGCTTGTGGCTGATGCCGATGTGGTCGAGCTTTTGGGTCGACGAAATGGGCACGGCCTTCGTGGTCCAACAGGGCGCGGACCATCCCTCACTGGCCGTTGCTCCCCAGGTACCGCAATCCATCTACTATCTGCTGCCGCGCGCGATGCAGGCGCTGTTTGGACTTTCGGAATTCGGCTACCGGCTGCCGTCGTTTCTGGCGATGGCGGCGGCGCTGATCCCGATCGCGTACCTGGCTACCCGGCTGATCGATCCGCAAGCCGGCTGGTTCGCGATCTTCGCCTGTATGGCATTGCGCGGCTTCGATTATCAGGCGGCAGATGCGCGTCCGTATGCCTTGGGCACGCTGGTGGCCTGTGGATGCTTGTGGTTCCTGGTGCGCTGGATGGATTCCGCGTCGTGGCCCGATGCCCTGGCTTTCTTGGCTTCGGGAGCGCTGCTCTGGCGAGTGCAACTGATCTTCTGGCCCTTCTATCTGCTGGTGGCGTGCTACGTGTTGGCACGGTTGGTGCGGCACGAGACGGCTGTCGCGTGGAACGAGGCGGTGGGCGCGTTTGGCATTCTCGGGCTCACGCTCGTTCCGGTTCTGCTGCGGGCAATGGCGTTGAATCGGCAAGCCGGCGCGCACGTGGTGGTGGCGTTACCATCGCTGCGCGACTTGATCTTGTCGTTGAAGCTCGGATTGATCGCGGTGTGTGGCGCCGGCGGCTGGCTGCTGTCGCGCAGATGGCAGCGTCGCAGCCGCAAAGGCCTTGCGTTGATCGCCGCATGGTGGGTATGCCAGCCGCTTTGCCTCTTCGCCTTCTCCTGGGTGACGGGCAACAGCGTGTTCGTCGCCCGCTATCTCTGGCTGTCACTGCCGGGAGCCGCGCTGGCGGCAACCTGGGCAGCAGGGGAGTTCGTTTCGTCATCTTACTGGCGGCCTGCCGCTGCGGCTCTCGGAGTCGGCGTGCTGATCTTCAACGGGCAGTGGAGCCAGGCATGGCCCTGGCATCACAATTCGGACTGGCGCGGCGCCGCGCGTAAAGTCGCGGAACTGGTGGGCGATGCCGATACTCCGGTGATCTGTCCGAGCCCGTTCATTGAAGCCAAGCCGCCCGTCTGGAGGCCCGACTATCCTCTTCCCGGGTTTCTCTACGCGCACCTTGCGGTGTACCCGGTTCCGGGCAAGATCTGGCTGTTCCCGTTCGAAGATTCTCTGGAGGCCGAGCAGTACGCCCGAACGCTCCCGGCGCAGCGGTTCGTGCTGTACGGAGGACAGGGCGAGGTCGACTTCTGGACGGACTGGTTTGCCAAACGCCCGGAGCGATCGGGCTGGAGCGTCGAACGATTCCGGACCTTCGGCGACGTCGAGGTGGTGGCGTTTCACCGTCCGTGAAGCGGCTACTCCCAGCGCAGCGCGATCACCGGGTCGACGCGGGTGGCGCGGCGCGCCGGGGCGAAGGCCGCTACCGCGGCAACGGCCATCAGGATGAGCGGCGTCACCACGTAAGTAATCGGATCCATCGGGGAGATCTCGAAGAGCTGCGAGCGCAGGAGGCGCGTCAGCCCCAGAGCGCCGACAATACCGATGCCCAATCCGGCAACCGCCAGCAGGACTCCTTGCCGCAGCAGCAGGCTCTGCACGCTACTCGCGGAAGCCCCCAACGCCATGCGGATGCCGATCTCACGGGTTTCGAGCGAAACCGTGTACGAGAGTGAGGCGTACAAGCCAACGGCGGCGAGAGTGAGCGCCAGCGCCGCGAAGGCCATCAAAAGGACGGCCAGGAAGCGGTCCTGCCACGAGGCGCGCTCGATCAGTTGCGGCAGTGTGAACACGTGAGTTATCGCGATGTCGTGATCGAACGCCGCAATCCGCGTGCGAATCGACGAAGCCATCTTGGCGGGATCGCCGGTGGCGCTGATCAGCATCGAAGCGGGAGTGATATCGGCATTGTAGGGCAGATAGACGACGGGCCGGCCACCTTGCTTGAGTTGCTCGTGACGATTGTCGGCCACCACGCCCACGATGGTGTGCCATGGCTCGTTGCGCACCGGCGGCCCGAAACGGAGGCGCTTGCCGACAGCGCTTTCGTTGGGCCAGTTCTCGCGCGCAAAGGCTTGCGTGACCACCAGGATGTGGGGCTGATCGAAATCGCTTTCCGTGAAATCGCGGCCCTCGATCATGCGGATGCCCAGGGTGCGGAAGTATCCGGGGGCAATGACCACGTGATTCACGAAGGGCATGTCCTTCAGGTCACGCGGCCGGCCCTCGACGGTGTAGATGCGCGACCAGCCGTCGTGCAGAGGCACACCGGTGGTGAAGGCCGCGGAATTGACACCCGGAAGCGCGGAGACCTCTTCGGTGAGGCGCTGCACCATCATGCGCCCCTTGGGCCCGTCCGGATAGCGGGCCGGCGGATAAGCAAGCTGCAGCGACAGCACGTGCTCCGGACTGTATCCCAGCGTTTGCGAGCGCATGGCGTAGAAGCTGCGGACCGCGAGTCCGGCGCCGGCGAGCAGGATCATGGAGAGTGCGACTTCGCCCACCACCATGGCGTTGCGAAGAAATCTCTGGCGTTGTCCGCCGCTACCGGTGCGGCCTCCTTCTTTGAGCGCGGTGGTGAGGTCCACGCCTGAAGAGCCAACCGCTGGAGCCAATCCGAAAGCAAGGCTGGTAACGAAGGACACGCCGATCGCGAACAGCAGCACGCGCCAATCCGGCGCGAACGACATCCAGCGCGGCAGTTCAATGGGAATCAGCGAGAGCAGGGCGGGAACTCCCAGGTAGGCCAACCCCGATCCCAGCGCCCCACCGACCAGCCCCAGCACGACGCTCTCGAGTGTCAATTGCCGCAGCAGGCGGCGACGCGATGCTCCCATCGCCGAACGGACCGCCATCTCGCGAGAGCGCGCCGAGGCCTTCACCAGCAGCAAATTGCTGACATTGGCGCAGGCGATCGCGAGCAGCAGGCCCACCGCCACCAGGAGCGCGATCACCTGCTTGCGGTAGCCTTCCGCCTCCCAGATGCGCAGCGGAGTGGCGCGTACGAGCCAGTTGTTGTTGGCCGCCGGATTCTCGCGATGGATCTGATCGAGCAGCGCCCCCAGCTCCGAGGTGGCCCGGTATTCCGTCACTCCAGGTTTGAGGCGCGCGATGGCGCTGAGGAAGTAGTCGGTGCGCGCCGACTTCGCAGGATCGTTCTGAATCGGCACCCACAACTCCGCGCGATCGGGGAAATGAAAGCCCGCGGGCATAACGCCGATCACGGTACGCGTGGCGCTTCCCATCGGAAGGCCTTTGCCTAGAATTTGGGGGTCACGTCCGTAGCGCCGGGCCCACAAGCCTTCGCTCAAGATTACAGTCTTCGGACCGCCCGGAGCTGTGTCTTCGCGAGTGAACGTGCGGCCGAGGATGGGCGCCACGCCCAACGCACGGAAGACTCGATCCGAAGCCACGCAGGCGATCACGGTTTCCGCCTCGCCATCGCTTCGCAGCACCGTGGAACCGCCGCTAAAGACGCCGAGGTCCTGGATCAGAGTGGCGCGTGCCGCGAAGTCCACCGCATTGGGGAAGGAGATCTGGCGGGACTCGTTGGGGTCTTTGGGGCTGTACTCTTCGACGGCCACGAGGCGGGCCGGATCTGCATAGGGAAGCGGCCGCAGCAACAGTCCATTGGCCAAGCTGAAGACCAGCGTGGTGGCGCCAATACCCAGCGCGAGAATGGCGAGCGCCGCCACCGTAATGGTGGCATCTTTGCGAAGGATGCGGAGCGCGTATCGAAAGTCTTGCAGAATCATGTGGAGATGCTCCTTGGGGGCTTCATGCAGGATGCCGTGCAGCGATTCGAGCCATACTCTCGCCATACCCAGCGGCGATTGCACTTCGCGCCAGCGATCGACGAACACCATATACAACTCGCGGCCATACTCCTCGCGAAATTCGGCCGGGTACAGGCCCAGGCACGTGCGATAGAGCCGCAGAATACCGGTTTCGCGTTTGCGGGCCGAGGTCACTGTCAGGCTCTCTTCGGCGCCAGGCCGGTGGCGCGCGCATCGGCCAGCAACTTCTCGAGTTTGCGCGCCTCTTCGATGGCCGCGCGCTTGCCGTCGCGTGTGAGTCGATAGTAACGGCGGCGTTCATCGTCGTGCTCGGGGTCGGGCCGCTCGTCAAGTTCCTCGATTAGCCCTTCGGCGAGCAGGCGCTTGATGGCGCTATAGAGCGTGCTCGGGCTGAGGCGGACTTCGCCGCGGGTGCGCTCGTCTATTTCCTGGAGGATGGAGTACCCGTGGCGGTCGCAACCGGCCAGGGCGACCAGAATGTGAAACGTATCGCGCGATAGGGTGAACGGTCTCATACGAAATTCACTATAGCGAAGTTCGCTATAGCGGACAATGGATAAGACGACCGGCGCGCAAAACGGTTAGGAAGAATGCGGTTGATACCAGGCGCGGGGGTCCTGAAGCCAACCGCCAGGTTGTGGGACGACCTTTGCGAGTTGGCGGGAGGACACTTACACCACCGGGCATGGGGCCGCGCGGCCAAACTGCACTATTTTGGGCCTCGTCGGGGGAATCCGTGGGTGACCCGAGCGGGTTCAAGTACGGGATTGGCCGACGCGAGACTCTTGGTATCACTCGGGGAATTTTCGGAGTGGACCAAGCGGCCCTGTCTCACAGCGACCGTCGGTTCGGCAGAATTTCTAGCACTCACCTCAACGCGCGTAGTAGCCCATACGGTAGCGAAGCTTGAGGGGCGGCAGGCCGACGGCCGTCACGAGTTCTATTTTGAATTCGTGGAACTTCCCATCGTGACTGTCGCTGGTGGGAACGCAATACAGTATGTAGCCATTCCGCAGGGACGAAGCGTACCGGGCGGCGGTATCGCGCAGTTCCTGCAGATTGCCGGAGGCGACCGTGGTGGCCTGACCGGTCATCCACGATTCGCGCGGAGGGGGTGGGCCGTCGGAGATATTGATGTTGTAGATGGAGGCGTCGGAGCCGCTCAGTTCCTGCCCCAATTCCGCAGCGGAGCGGGTGCTCGAGTTGTCATTTCCATCGGAAACGATCAGGATCGCCTTTCGCCGGTTGTGCGACAGATTGAGCTGATCGAGCGCCAGGTGGACAGCATCGCGCAGGGCCGTGCCCCCGCGGGGTTGGATACTCTGGAGGCCATTCTCAATGGCGTGGGTGTCGGAGGTGAAGGGCACAGTTAGAGCCGCTTCGTCGTTAAACGGAATCAGGAAGAACTCGTCGGTGGGACGCGCGGATTTCAGGAACTCCATCGCCGCGGCCTGAATCGACTCCACCTTATTCCGCATGCTGCCGCTGGTATCGACGACGATTCCGGCGGAGATTGGCGCATCATCCGTCGAGAGTTGCGCGATCTGCATTTCCACGCCGTTGTCGAAGATTCGGAAGTTCGAGCGGTCGAGTCCGGTGACGAAACGGCCCTTTGCGTCCATTACGTTGACCGGAACTACGATCTGCTCCGGTCCTGCGACGGCCTGAAGCGGGCGCGGAGCCGGCGCCTGCGGCTCGGCCGATTCGTGCGCCGGTTGGTTGACCGCCGCGGGAATCGGCGGAGGTTCGGGTGCGGGAGTAACAGCAACTTGCGGCGGCGCCGCGGGTGGAAGCGGCATGGCGAATGCGACGAGCGCCGGTGTCCGGCCCACAGTCCATACAGCGGCGGCGAGCAATGCGATCATCGCGGTCAAACGGGTTTTGAGCGGGCGCGTGCCGGTGTGGCGGCCTTTGTCGAGCAGCATTTCGATGCGGCAGGCCAGGTGCGAGCGATCGCCGGCAGCCGTCGCGCCGGCCAGCGATGTTCGGACGCCGCCACAAAGTTCCACCATGCGGGCGAGACACGATGCGTAGACGCGGGGCTGCCCGGTGGAAGCCAGCACGATATCGTCGCAGGCCACCTCACGCTCCAAGTCCATCTGTCGAGTGATCCAGCGAACCGCCGGATGGAAGACGAATAGTGCCTGAATGATGCGCTCGAAGAGCAGCGCCCAGTCGTCGTGCCTGATGAGGTGGGCGGCTTCGTGAAGGATGATCTGGCGGAGATCCTCATCGGCGAGGTCGCCAGCGAGGCGTGATGGGATCAGGATGGAAGGACGGCGCGGTCCGACTGCGATCGGTATCGTAATCTCGGTCGATGTGGCTACTCGGACGCCCGGTCGGGGCGAGGGGCAGAGTGCCAGCCATTTCTCTCCTCGCGGGAAATGCGCGGCGCGGGCGCTTCGGCGATCGAGCAACACCCAGCTCACTGCAAGCCTGGCAAGCAGGAACGCAGCGATCAGCAGCCAACAGGACGCGATCCACTCGGGGCGGACGCGCAATGGCGTAGGTTTGTGGACTGCGGGCGCCGGCCGATGGGCGGGGACCACGTGCACATCGAGTTGCGCGTCGACGGGCGAGATGGAAGCGGGCACAGCAACGCGCGCGGGTGCGGGATCAGCGGGCCGCACGGGCCACAGATACAAGGCGGGAAGAGCGAGTGTCGCGACCAGGACCGCGCACCAAAAGGCATAGCGGGTGGCGGCATTCAACTGATGACGAGGCGTCACCCGGAGCGCCAACCAGACTGCGGCGGCGAGTGCGACGCTGACAATCGCACCGTTCGCCAGAGCGCTTAAAATCGAGCTGATCATCGTGTCCCTCCTGCTTTTAAAGAATTAATAGTTCTATCGTAGGGGCACTCCCGCGGCTTGTCAATTAAAAAATTAATAGTTGATGGAAGCGGGCGGCTATTTGGTCTTGTCGATTACGACTGCGCCACCCTTCATCACCCAGCGGACCTTTTGAATGGCGACGTCGATGTCGGACAGCGGATCGCCTTCCACGGCGACGATGTCGGCGAAGTGCCCGGGAAGCAGCGAGCCCAGGGTCTGCTCCATACCCAGCAGTTCCGCGGCGCCCGTGGTCGCGGTCTGGAGTGCCTGCTCAGGCGTCATACCAGCCTTCACGAACCAACCGAGCTCCCGGGTGTTCTCGCCGAACATGGTGTAGACGGCATCCGAGCCCATGGCGAAACGAACACCCGCGGCGAACGCCTTGCGAGCGGTTTCGAAGTTCCTCTTGATGTAGGCATTCAGGTCGTCGGTCGCACCTGCGGGATAGTTCAGGCGGCGAGCATTATCGACGTAATAGCGATTGTGATCGATGGTGGGCACGTAGAAGATCTTGCGGCGTGCCATTTCGGCGATGGTGGCATCGTCCATGTCGGTGGCGTGCTCGATGGAGTCGGCCCCGGCGCGCACCGCGTCGCGCGCGCCGACCGGACCGTAGGTGTGAATCGCAATCTTTTTGCCGAGCGAGTGGGCGGCATCCACCGCCGCTTTCATCTCTTCAAAGGTGAATGTCTCAAAGCCAGTGACGTCGCGGCCAGAACCCGTTGATCCATACATCTTGATCCAGTCGGCTCCCGCGCCCACCTGTTGCCGCACGACGCGCATCACTTCCGTTGGACCATCCGCAGTGTTGGGCGTGGAATTCCGCCCACGCGTAATCTGCAGGCCGTATCCGGCGACGAACATGCGTGGGCCCACCATCCGGCCCTCATTAATGAGGTCGCGCATGGCGATGTCGGCATAATCCTGTGCGCCCAGATCGCGCACCGTGGTGACCCCGGTTTCGATGGTCTTGCGGGCGTTGTCCTGGGCGAGGAACACGACTGCGGCGCCGCGCCCGGCCTGGCTCACGCGGTTCTCGAGTACGTAAGTCATGTGCGTGTGCACGTCGATCATTCCGGGAATGGCGGTGAACTTGGAGAGATCGACGACGGTGCCGGTGCACGCACCCACGCTTTGGATCTTGTCGCCCTGAACGGTGACGCAGGAGTCCTTCCAGACTTTGGTGCCGTCCCAGATCGCGCCGAATTTGTAGGTGGCGGCGGAGGAAACGGCGGACAGCAGGGCGAGGGCGATCAAGCAGCGCATTGCCTTAGATTGCCATTCGGGAAGGCTAAGAGCAAACGGCGCCGTCCAAGGCTATCGAAGACCCCCTGTTGGAATCAGACTTGGTGGACGCACGAAAAGCGTCGAGAAGAGTCTCGACGCGGCAAACAGGGTGTTTGCGCCACATCGCAGGTAACCGATCTCTAATTATTTCGTCTAATTGAAAAGTTCTAAGTCAGTCAAAGGGTGTCTTTTGAAGGGGTATACCAAATGCGACAACAAGTTTCCGTGATCTTACTCTCCGTCTGCTTTGCCTCGGCTGGGTTAAGTCAGGTTAATGGGACGCTCTCGGGGTCAGTAGTAGACGCTTCCGGGGCCGCGGTACCGAACGCGCAGGTTAAGTTACTGCTGCCCGGCGGAACCACGCCCGTGATTTCCGGTAAAACGACGAATGAAGGGTTGTATTCCTTCATCGGAGTTCGGCCTGGGACTTACGACATTAACGTGGATGCCGCCGGATTCGTCACCGCGGTACGCAAAGAAATCAGAGTGGATCCGGTTCGAGAGACTTCGCTGCCGCAGATCAAGATGGAAGTGGCGGCGGTCAGCCAGACGATCGATGTCTCGGGGGGCGAACAGACGGTCGAGACGGCCACCTCCGAGGTCTCGACCACGGTGGGGGCCAGTCAGATCGACAGACTGCCGTTGCTGGATCGCGATGTCCTGACGCTGGCGCAGACTCAACCCGGCGTCCTGAACGCCAGCCCGATCAGCCTGGCGAACGGGAATGACACGGTGGTTAACGGCCTGCGCAGCACCTACACGAACGTGACGCTGGATGGAATTAACATTCAGGACAACTATTTACGCGAGAACGGCGTGGGGTTCAGTCCCAATCTGCTGAAGTCGAGCCAGGTGGCGGAGATGACGGTGGAGACTTCCAACGCCAATACCAGCATGGGCGGAGGCGCGTCTCAAATTAACATGGTAAGTCCCTCAGGGAGCAACACGTTACACGGAGAAGCGCTGTGGTACAACCGCAACAATGCCTTCGCCGCGAACGAGTGGTTTAACAATCAGGAAGGCGTGAGACAGCCGTTTCTGAACCAGAACATCTTCGGCGGCCGGGCAGGCGGTCCGATCCGTAAAGACAAACTCTTCTTCTTTGGCGCTTTTGAAGGGACCTACGACCACCAGCAATTGGCCCAGAACGGCGTGGTGCTGACTCCCGATGCGCGCAACGGTATTTTCAGTTACATCGATTCGGGCGGGAATTTGCGGAAAGCCAACGTGCTGGCGTTGCGAGGCGTGGGAATCGACCCGGTGGCACAGGGAATTCTCAACCAGTTGCCGACCACGATCAACAACTTCGACGTGGGGGATAGCAGCCCTGGCCTTCTGTTGAACACTGCCGGGTATGCGTTCAATCAACGCGCCAACGACCGGAGGCAAGTGGTGAGCGCGCGAGTGGACTACAACTACTCCACCAAGAACACCTTCACGGGCGCAGTGCATCTGGCGAAGGAGACTACCGACCGGCCCGACTTTTCGAACGGTTTTCAGCCGGTGCCGCCGGCTTTCGTCGACGCGTTCACCAAGCTGATCTCGGCTTCCTGGCGATGGAATCCCACGCCCAATATCACGAACGAATTGCGGGGCGGCGCCAATTTGTCGCCGGTGCACTTCGACGTTTCAGGCCAGCCGCCGGCATTCTTCGAGAGCAACGCCAGCGTGATCTGGAGCAGCCCCATAAATGAGGCATTGCCGCAGGGCCGCAACACGAACACCTACACAATCGGCGACACAGCGGCCTACATTCGCGGACGGCACACCTTGCGGTTCGGGTTCAACTTCCAAATTTTGCACATCTACGACTACAACGCCGGCGGCACGGTTCCGGCCTACAACGTGGCGATGGGGACCGGACAGAATGGATTGACCGGCGCAGACCTGCCCGGCATTGGCGCGTCCGATCTGGATAACGCCAACCTTCTGCTGGCCAGTTTGGGAGGCTTTGTAGATTCGTATACCCAGACGTTCAATGTCACCGGCCGCACTTCCGGGTTCGTGAACGGCGCGTCGTACGCGCGAAACTGGCGATACAACAACTATGCGGGCTTTGCGCAGGACCAGTGGAAGCTGCGGCCCCGACTGACTCTGACGTTGGGGCTGCGCTATGAGTATTTCGCGCCGGTGAACGAAGTCAACGGGCTGGTGTTGATGCCGGAACTGTTGAACAATAATCCCATCGCGACGCTGCTCTCAGACGCGACTTTGAACTTCGCGGGAGGTAACAGCGGGCGCCCGATCTATCATCGGGACCTGAACAACTTCGCGCCCAACGTAGGTCTGGCCTGGGATGTCTTCGGCAACGGCAAGACGGCGCTGCGCGCGGGCTACAGCATCAATTATGTGGACGACAACGCCATCGCGACCATCAATAACAGCTCCACCACCAACAGCGGACTGAGTTCCACGGTGACCGCGAGCGGGCTGAGCGGTCGCCTGAGCACGAACCGGCCGTCGATTCCGACCCCGATGTTCCAGGTTCCGGTGACAGAAGATCAGAACTACGCGTTGGCGCCTTCGAGCAACGCGATGGGTCTGGTGGATCCAAATCTGCGGACGCCTTACGTGCAGCAGTGGAATCTGAGCGTGGAGCACGATTTCAAAGGCACCTTGCTGACCGTGGCGTACGTGGGGAATCATGGCGTGAAGGAACTGCGCGCGCTCGATTTCAACCAGGTGAACATCAATGCGGGCGGCTTTCTGCAGGACTTCATTCGCGCGCGAAACAACGGAAACCTGGCGCGGGCCGCCACGGGCACCTTCGATCCGGCGTACAACCCCAAGATTAACGGTAGCCAGCCGCTCACCGTATTTCCGCAACTTGGCGGAGGCGGATTTCTGACGAACAGCACGGTGCGGGCCGACATCGACCAGGGAGTAGCCGGAACGTTGGCGACGCTTTACCAGACCAACGGACTGAACGGTCCCATCAACTTCTTCGCCAATCCTTATATTTTGGGCGGGAACCTGATCACGAATTACAGCAACTCGACTTATAACTCGCTTCAGGTAGACGTGCGGCATCGCTATCGCAATGGGCTTCAGTTGCAGGCGAATTACGTGTTTTCGAAGGTCCTGAGCGACGCTCTGGGAGATCAGCAGACACGCTTCGAGCCCTTCCTGGATGCCAACAACGGGAAGCTGGAACGCGCGCGTGCTCCGTACGACCTGACGCACGTGTTCCATCTGAACGGCTCGTATGAACTGCCGTTTGGAACCGGGCATCGGATGCTCTCGAAGAATCGAATTCTGTCGAGGGTGGTGGGCGGATGGACGGCAGGCGGGATCGTGACGTGGCAATCGGGCGCGCCATTTTCGATTCTGTCGGAGCGAGGGACTTTGAATCGCAGCGGCGTGCGGTCGGCGCAGAACACGGCCAGCACGAATCTGACGGGCAGCCAACTGGATCAGGTGGTGGGATTCTATATGACCGGCGACGGCCCGTTCTTTATCAACCCGGCCGACATTAATCCGCGGGACGGTCGCGGTACGACTCAGGAAGGGCAGCCGGTCTTCAGCGGGCAGGCGTTCTCCAATCCAGGCCCGGGAACTGTGGGCACGTTGCAGAGGCGGATGTTCGATAATCCCTCGGTGTTCAATCTGGACGCCAATCTGACGAAGATCACGCGGATTAACGAACGCCACTCGATCGAACTGCGTCTGGAGGCGTTGAACGCGCTCAATCACCCGAGCTTCTACTCGGGGGCCAACTACGGATTCGGCAATTTCGCGGGGGTCCCGGATGCGCGGTTCAACATCAACTCGACTACGTTCGGGCGGATCGGGTATACGTTTAACGATTCGCGCGAGGTACAACTGGGGCTGCACTATCGATTCTGAAGGGAGGGCGGGACACTGGGCCGCCGGAAGGTGGCCCGCCCCGCGTCTGTTCTCACCGGTCATTGAAATCCGCCAGAACCGCGCCCAAAATCGGTGCGGCTTTCGCCGGGCCTCCTTGCTGTTCGGAACGCGCCTGCCGGCTCAGGTGCGGCACGAGACTGCCAGTCCAGGAGTTTCGGTGCTCGGGACGATCTATATACGCGCCTGGCTGACCACAGAGTCCACACCGCCACCGCCCTGTCGCCAGGCGTCGATTAGCCTGGCCCTTGTAATCAGCCCTTCTTTTTTCGAATCGAGTACAGCCGTGTTTCCGTACGCAGCAGCAGACGCTTGCCTACAATCGCCGGCGTCGCGAGGGCCATTTCATCCAGATCGTTCGAGTGCAACAAATCGAACTTTTCGCTGGCGGCGATCACGAAAGTCCTGCCCTCTTCGCTTAGGCAGAAAATATTGCCGTTGTAGGCCCACGGCGACGAAGTGAAATCGCCGCCGCTGCCGATGCGCGCGCGGTAGCTGAGAGCGCCGGTCTTCGCATCGTAACGGTTGAGAATTCCGGTTTCGGTGAGCACGTACAGCCCACCGTTGTAAGCTACCTGCGTCGGCAGATAGGTTCCGCCTTTCGGCTGTAGCCAGGCGACGTACTCATTCAACTTCGCGCCGTCCGGTGTGGTGAGATCGCCCGCGGCCCCTGGCTTGATTGCCGCCAATGCCTTGCCCTTTCCGCCGTTCAGATATAAGAGGCCGTCGTGGGCGAAGGGGCTGGGGATCGGCATCGCGGACATTCCCGCGATGCGCCACAACTCTTTGCCATCGGTATCGTAACTGATGGCGAGCCCGGGGCCCACAGTGACGATCTCAGTGCGTTTCGCGTTTTTCCAGATGTAAGGCGTCGACCACCCGGAGCGGCGGTCGGATCCGGGCACCAGGATGTTGCGATCGGTGCGCCAGACCTGTTTGCCGGTATTCTTGTCGAACGCCGCTATGAACTGCTGCTTTTCATTGTCATTGACGATGATCACAAGATCGCCCACCAGTGCGGGCGAACTGGCGGTTCCGAAATCGAGAATAATCGGCATCGCTTCGAGCGCGGTGTGCCAGATTTCGTGGCCCTTGAGGTCATAGGCGAACAGGCCGAGGTTCGTGATGTAGACATACACCCTCTTCCCATCGGTGACCGGCGTTTCCGAGCAGAAGCTGTTCTTGCGGTGACGTCCGCCGGGGGGATGACCGGAATAGAACTCGCGCTTCCACTTCACCCTTCCGCTTTTGAGATTGACCGAATACAGGAAATAGTGAAGGGTGACCTCCGCCGGCAATTCGAAATCGCGTGCGTTCACGCGTTCGACTACTTCTTTTTCGCTGAGGCCTTGCTTCATCAACTCGGCGACGTACTCGTTGCTGTATTCGGTGCCTTTTTGAGGCTGCTTGGCCTTGCCCTCGGTCGTCACAGAGGTGAGGAAGACGGTGTTGCCGGCAACGATCGGCGACGACCAGCCGAGACCTGGGATCGCCGCCGCCCACTCGATGTTCTCGGTAGAGGACCACTTTTCCGGGAGATTGCCGGCGTTGGCGCTGGGATTGGCGGAGGGTCCACGGAAACCCGGCCATTTGGGCTCGGCCCCGAAGGCCACGGCGGCGAGCGCGACGGCGATGCTGGGAAGAGACAATCTCATTCTGGTATTGTCTGCTATTGGACGGCGACGGATGCGGAAGGTCTCGTAACGCGGGGCTCGAAGGACGCCGTGAAGCGGGTGGTAAATATCGTAGATGTGCGCCTAAGCCTTCATGGTCTGAGCTTTCTTACTAAGGGCGTCAGGAGACGAGCTCGTTTGGATTATCAAAGGGCGTTCCGTCCTCTCGTGAGCGAAGCCGTAAGAACCTGCAAATCACGGACGGGAGTACAAAGCCGCTTTATTTTTGGCCAGAGTTAACAACCTTGCACCGGGCCGCGAGATTGACAGTCCTCCGGAGCTCGTAGTAGCATTACCGGAGTAAGCAGGAGACATGAACCAGGCGCGATTCACGCAAGCCGAGAGGCGAATTCTGGAGCAGTATTGGAAGCTCGGAACCTGCTCCGTCCGTGAGATTCTCGACAGCCTGCCCGAGGAGGAGCGCGTTGCTTACACAACCGTTCAGACCCTCGTCTGCCGGCTCGAACAGAAGGGCGCCCTGCGTAAGGTCAAGAAGATCGGCAACGCCCAGTTGTTCGAGCCCGCCATCGATCGGCGAGAGTTCCGCAGCGGCTTAATTACAGACTTCCTGGCTCTCTTCGGAGGGTCCCCCCGCCTGCTGGTCTCAACCCTCCTCGAGACGGGCACCCTGACACTCCAGGATCTGAAGGCCCTTCAAACCGCTGCGCCCACCAAGAGCAAGGGCGGCCGACGGAGAAAAAGCGATGCATGAGCAACTCGCGCGGCCGCTCTACTACCTGGGAGTTCATCTGATGTATGCGTCCATCGTGTGGCTCGCAGCCTGGCTGCTCACCTCCATACCGCGCGGCAGCGGCACGATCAAACACTGGATTTGGGTGGCAACATCGCTCAACTTCATACTCCCATTGGGCGCGATTGCCGACAAATCGCTGGCGCGCCACCTTGCCTGGGCCTCGCCGCTAGGAGTCATCGGCGGCGTGGGACTGCGGATCGCGGAAGACGGAGTGCTGGCCTCCGTCCTCGCCACGGTGTGGCTTCTCGGCGTGGCGCTGATGTTCACGCGTCTGTGTTTACGGCTGCGGGCGGAGCGGAGTGCGCCGGGGCTCGATGATCACAGCGGCGATGACCAGCAGCCGGCCTTCTTTAGTCAGGGAGTGCCGGTTAGGTTCGGCCGGCCCTCGCAAGCGCCCTTAGTGAGCGGCCTTCTGCGTCCGCGCATCTCTCTCCCCAGCGGCATCGACCGGCTGTTGAGCAAGGGAGAGCTCGACGCTGTCCTGATTCACGAGCTCACCCATGCAAAGCGGCGCGACAACCTGATCCGACTGGTTCATGAAATCGGGCTTTGTGTGTTGTGGTTCCACCCGCTGGTCTGGATCACCGGGGCCCGCCTTTCGCTCTATCGGGAGCTGTCCTGTGACGAGTCCGTGATTCGCGGCGCTCGCGGGCATGAACTGGTTTCGGCACTCGCCAAACTCGCCAATCCGGAACAGCCCTTCCTGCTACAGTCGATGGCCTCCTCGTTCCTGAGTCTGCGGATTGCCCGCCTCACGACGCCGCATCCGCGGACGGGCGCCGCAAGCCGGCTGCTGGCCATGACGTTCGCTGCGGTGCTGGTGATGGGCGTTTTCGAGACAGTGGCACATACAGCCTGCTGTTTCCTGGCAAAGCATTGAAGGAGAAATTTGTGCGACGGTTTTCAAATCGGTTCGCGACTGTGTTTATCGCCTTTACTCTCTTGGCGTCGGGCGGTACGCGCCTTTGTGGTCAGACCCAGGCGCGATCCCGGGCGGAGGAGACCCTCGAATGGTGGAACCAGATCGGCCACAAGCTGATCGCCATGGCGAAAGATTTCCCCGAAGACAAATACGATTTCAAGGTACAGAAAGACGAACGTACCTTTGCGCAGAATCTTCTCCACGTCGCCGCAATCGATTACTTCCTGATCGGCAAGGTCTCGGGGTCCAAGGTGGGCCCTGACTTCGGGAAGGACTTCGAGAATCCGTCGCGAGAGGTGTACAAGACGAAAGCCGACGTGGTGAAGCTACTCGAGCAGGCAGTCGCCGAGGGCGCGGCGGTAATGAAACAGCAGGGTGATGCGGGACTCGACAACGCTCAGCAATTCGGTTGGGAAACTGGCACCCATGTAGTCCGGAATTCCTATATCTGGATGAGCGGAATCGAGCACAGCACGGAACATTTCGGCCAGCTTGTGGTTTACTATCGCGCGAACAATCTAGTGCCGCCGGAATCGCGCCGTTGAGCGATTGAAGATTGAAGAGGAGATCCCTGGATGAAACAGGTTCTAATTCCCGTCGTGCTGGCGTTGGGCGTTTGTTCCATGAGCGCTTCGGGCCAGGTCCCGACCATTGCTTCCGCGGTGGACCGCGAGATCACCGATGCGGAAAAGCAAATTACGGACGCAGCCGAAGCCATGCCGGAGAGCAAGTACAACTTCTCTCCAGAGAACCTGCACATTGCGGGCGGAGATTACCAGGGTGTGAGAACCTTCGCCTTGGAGGTGAGGCACATCGCCGCTTCCAACTATGCGATCTGGTCGGCACTCACTGGTGATCAGTTCCCGAAGGACTTCCTGGGCGGCAACGGTCCTGAAAACCTGACCACCAAAACCGCAATCCTGCGATTTCTGAAGGACTCTTTCGCATTGGGCCACAAAGCGGCTTCGATGTTGACGCTGGACAACATGCTGCAGCCCCCGGAGCACAGCAAATCGACTCGCCTGCGCCTGGCGGTATTTGGCGTCGAACACGCCTACGATCACTACGGACAAATCGTGGAATACCTGCGCATGAACGGCATTGTCCCGCCCGCCAGCCGGTAAGTCCGGCTGGTAAACGGCTGTGTGTTGGCATCCTGATGGGGAAGCGGGCTGCGGCGTTTCGTGCGGTGTATACTCGCCGAAGAGGCTCGACGTTAGGTGAAACGAATTGCAATCGCCGGTCTGCTCATGGCAGGGATGGTGGGCAGCGCGCTCGCCCAGATCGACCTGTCGAAGCTGATCACGGGGAACCAGACCAGCCCGGAGGAAATAGCCGCCATCCACTATGGCTCCGAAGGGAAGTTGATCTGGATTTTCTACTACTCGCCCTCTGTTAGCGATGCCAAGACCAAGGAGAAAAGGCATATATTCAATGGCCCCGGTGCGCTCCAGGCTGATGGGACCATCTGGCGACTGAGCGCGGATTACGCGACTGTCCTGCACACCGATGCCGATCTGGACATCGGAGGACTGGCGGTGGCCAAGGGCGAATACACGCTCTACATCGATCTCGACAAGGGCAACTGGAAACTGATCGTGAACAAGCAATTGGTGGAAGCCAGGCGCGGTCGGCCGTTGTGGGGCATCGTGAACTCTAGAGAAAGCACGACCGATGATCCGGCGAGCGAATTGGGCCGCACTGCTTTGACGATGGGTAAACCGGTAACTCCCGTGGAAACGCTTAAGATTTCGCTCTTGCGGACCGATGCTACTCACGGCAAGCTCGAGATTGCGTGGGAAAACGTCACGGCGTCGGTGCCGTTTACAGTGAAGTGATTTGCCGTCGACTCGATTCGCTGCGACCGGTTGGTATCCGGGGCTACGGCTCATAATGACCGGCATGGGGCTCGCTCGCTGCACTATATCTCTCCCGAACAGATCAAAGCTTCGCCGGCGTCTGCGGCGTGCGGCATCCACTCGGCGAGAGTGACGCTGTACGAAATCGCAGGCGATCCACGGTGACAGCGAATTCGACGTTATGCAGGGCCACCTTACACAGGAACAACGCCTCCGGCACAACTCGCTCTTTCGCCGCCGGCGGTCTTCCGTCGCGATCTTGCGGGCCTTGGCCATGTCGCCGGGAGAGCGAAGTCCATCGGCCGAGGCATTTCGCCGCGGCTGTGCCGCGCGAGGGCATCGGCGTGGTGGAAGCTCCTCGGGGGACGCTGCTCCATCACTACCAGTCGGACGAGCGCGGCCTGATCACTCACTGCCGGCTGATCGTCGCTACGCAGCACAACGCTGCTCGTATTTCGATGGGCGTCGAGAAAGTGGCGCGGGCGCTGGTGACTGCTGAGAACGCGGATGAAGGCGTGTTGAACATGGTGGAGATGTGCTTCCGCGCATACGACCCGTGCCTGGGCTGCGCCACTCACTCGCTGCCTGGAAGCATGCCCCTGGTGCTGGAGGTCCACGACCGGTCCGGCCGGCTGTTATACAACGTGAGGCGCGAACGAGATGGCACCGTACGCCGCCTGTAAAACCCGTCTTCGCCTCGTGGGCCTCGGCAACGAGATCCTCGCCGACGATGCATTCGGAATCATCGCGGCGCGCGAGGTGCGCCGCCGCTTCGAGCATGAGCTGGAAGTAGTCACGAGTTCGGAGACAGGTTTCAATCTCCTCGACCTGATGTTGAATACGCCGCTCCTGTTGGTGGTGGACACCATCGTGACGGGCCGCGTGAAACCTGGAACGATTCAGATCTTCGAAGAGCAGGATACGCGTCCGGAACTTGGATCTTCGCCCCATTTCATCGGTCTTTTCGAAGTGCTGGCCGCGGCGCGGCAATTGGGGCTACCGGTTCCGTCTCACGTCTGGATCTTTGCGGTAGAGGCCGCCGATTGTGTCACGGTCGGAGGGCCCATGAGGCCGGAATTGCGCCAGGCATTAGGGGCGGTAACCGATTGGGTCGAGTCGTTTCTGGAGGTGGCGCCCGATGCATGACCCGCGCACATTCTGGCTCACCGTGACCAATATCGCCCTCGGCCTCGCGCTGCTGGTGCTGGTGATCGGACTTGCCACCGGAACGCTTTGCGATCTGATCAGTGCGAAAAGGCGAAAACGGGCCGAAATCCGCGATCTCGATCGGGAGTTACGAGATTTCCTGCATAACTCCCCGCGCCACCACCCGAAGCCGCAGTCATGAATCGGTCGATAGCGATTAGCCGCTGCTGGGTCAGAAGAAACTGCTCGATTGCTCCTGAGGCGCCTCATCAGGGATGAGCCGAAAGTGCACCGAACGTCCTTTCCAACCAGCGGCACACCGAGGTGCGTGAAGCGGTTAAGGTGGAAACCACGCCGAGCAGGTTAATAGCGACCAACCCCACATCCGCAATGCCGTCGGACATCAAACGGTGGTCTCTCTCCCGCCGAACGAGTGCAATCCGATCAAACTGATTGTGCTGGAAGAGGTGGAGCAGTTCGTGCTGAAGATGACTTTTTGAGGTGCTCCTGACATTCAGGCAGTTTTCGCTTGACATGCAAAGGGGTTGACGGTACTATCCCGCTAAGCTCTTTTGTAGAGTTTTGTAACACCGCAAACCGCCCGCCAAGCTGCGTGCCCTGTGGGTTTTGAGGGGGGCTCCGGCTCCCTATCTGGACCCTTAAGTGACTGTCAGACAGAGTGATTACACTCGAGGAGATCAACTAACCGTGCTAACGTCCAAGCTTTCCGAATCGCTTCGTGAACGAGGTTTTTCCCGGCGGCAAATCGGCAAAATCGCAATGGGAGCCGCGGCAGCCGTTCCGTTCTTCAATGAATTCGCCATGGCCCAAAAGGCCGAACAGCAGGCCACGGCTTCCGCACGCCGATCAGGCATGGGCGGTGGTGGCGCACGCGGGGTCTACGATCCGGAAGTGGTCCGCATCACATCTAACGAAAACCCGATGGGACCCTGCAAAGAAGGCTTGGAAGCTCTATATAAAGTTGCGCCCCTTGGATGGCGATACTCGCCCCAGGGCGAAAATCTGGAATTCAACTCATTGCTGGCAACCACCGAGAATGTTCCGCAGGACCACGTGATCGCGTTCCCGGGTTCAAGCATTCCGCTGGCGAACAGTGCAGCCGCCTTCACTTCTCCTACTCGAAGCTGGGTGATGGGCAGCCCCGGTTACGGTAGTGGCGCCAGCCGTTTTATCGGGGCAAAGACCATTAAGGTCCCACTGCGGAAGGATTATTCGCATGATGTGGAGGCCATGATCAAGGCCGACCCGAATGCCGGCGCCTTCTATATTTGCAACCCGAATAATCCCACCGGAACGCTGACTCCGCGAAAAGACCTGGAGTACATCTTGGCGAACAAGCCGAAGGACGCCGTCCTCATCATCGATGAGGCGTATGTCCACTTTGCCGGCCCTGAGAATATGTCCACCGATCTGGTCAGGGCGGACAAGGATGTGGTGGTGCTCCGGACTTTCTCGAAGATCTATGGGATGGCTGGTCTTCGCGCCGGCGCCGCTTACGGGCGCCCGGACTTGATCGCGAAGGTTCGTGAGTACGGCGGTGCGGGCTTCATGCCGGTTACTGCCACGGCATGCGCTGCGGCAAGCATGAAGGTCGGTCCCAGCCTGATGAAGGAAAGGCTGCTGATCAACAAGAGAAATCGCGATCTGGCATTCGAGCATCTCGAGAAAGTAGGCGTGAAGTACATCCCTTCGGGCACGAACTTTTTCATGATGGAAGTGCCGGGTATGGCCGGACAGCAGGTCAACGCCGCTATGGCGACCCACAAGGTTATGATCGGCCGGGTTTGGCAGGAGTGGCCGCAGATGGTGCGCGTGACGGTCGGCACTTACGAAGAGATGGGAAAATTTAACGCCGCGCTCGATCTCGTACTCAAGGAAGGCCCGCCGCCGGCAACTAAAGGTTGACGCCGTAACAGCGGCTCTCGGGACAAACCGGTCGGCGCCGTCTACTCTCAGCAGGAGTGTCGCTGACCGGTACTACTTCAGTCCAATCGATTTAATCACCGGCAGGTGAAGAACCCATCGCTGCCTGCGTTGCGCCACGCGACGCATTGGGCACACCGTGCCACTGGGTAAACGACTCGCGGATGATACGAACGACGGAGCGGCGGTTCTCTGCGATCAGTTTCACCCAGCTCCACAGGCCTTGGTGCGGAAAGTAAATCCCACGGAAGAACAAGCGGGATGCCAGGTGGCTGATCTTGTAAGGAACTGGCGCGTCGGAGATGGAATTCAGGGCATTCTCCGTCGCAGTGGCACTATAAGCGTGTGTCCATGCGTGCCGTACCTCTTCCTGGACCTGCGCAATCGACATGTTCAGGGGCGTGTGTGCCATCCGAAATGGAGCGAACTCCAACCAGTGTTTCGGGCGTGTCAGCCGGCCTTCCTTCGCCAGCCGGTCGTATAAGGGTGTGGCGGGAAACGGCGTGATCTGACCGAAGACGGGCAGAACCGGCGGCCACTTGCCAACCTCAGCCAGGGTCCGCTCAGCGACTCCCGGCCGATCGTGGTCCAGCCCAAAAATGAATGATGTGATGGCGTAGACATTGCGCCTGGCCAGACTTTCCAGGACGCCCGCATATTCGCCCGGTTTGTTGAAGCTCTTTTTGACACTGGCGAGGTTCACCGGGTCAAGCGACTCCATCCCGATGAAGATCCATTTGCCGCCGGATTCGGCGATCAGGTCGATCAATTCCTCATCCCGCAACAGATTGGCGCTGATCTGCCCGACCCACGAAAGCTGCGCGCCGGCCGCGATGATGTCGCGGAGCAGCGATTTGGTGCGCTTCACATTAATGGCGAAGTTGTCGTCCACGAAGAACACAGCGATCTGGCCCCGGCTGCCCTGTGCGCGGGCCTTCAGCCGCAACATCTCGTCCACGATGCTCTGGTTGGAGCGGAACCGGATGGAGTCGCCGAAAAAACCCGTGACCGTGCAAAACTCGCAGCCGTAAGGGCAACCGCGTCCGGACTCGATGGGAATAATGTGAAAGGTCTCCCACTTATAGTGGAAATGCTCCATGATCGGCCGGAAAAACGCTGGGATGCGATTGAACTGGGCCATGTCGAGCGATTGCCAGGGAATCTCCGGATAGTCCTGCAGGCTCGGCTTCCGCTCCTGGCCAAAAGCATCTACCGGAGTGTAGATTTCCTTTAATTGGCCGCGTGCCGCATCGGCGACAATCTTCGGCCAGGTTTCGTCGGCTTCCCCGAGTGCGACGGCGTCGGCATGCCGGGCACCGCCATCGCGCCCGAGTGCCTCGTTGGGCACTTCCGTGACGTGCGGGCCGCCGATCACCACCGGAATTCCTGCTGCCCTGAGGGCGTCGGCCACGCGGTAGGCTTTGGCAATCATGCGCGTCATCGCGCCGATCCCCACCAGGCGGACTTCAGACCGCAGGGCGAACCTCACCAGTTCGGCATCGTCCATCGGCTGGGTGTTGCCATCGATCAGGATTACTTCATGCCCGGGTGGAGTGAGCGACTGCAGGAGAAACATCCAGAGGTGAGGCATAAAGTTCTGCGTCACCCCGTTATCAGGGTTGTATAAGAGAATTTTCACGTACTTGCCAGACCAGCGCCTCGTGGAGCTGGATTTCCTCTCCCCGGCAAGTCGTCCCGGCTTTTCGTCTTGGAGGTGGTCAGATCCAAGAGTATCCGGACAGGATTCGGTGTCGGTCTTTGTGTAGCACTATACCACACCGCCTCGGTAATTTGTCCGATAGGAAATAATGGCGTGGGTGCGGGGCTTACGTGCGCTCCCTCACGGTCGCGGCTCGTAAAACTACTGTTCCATGCGATATGTGCTTGCGAGCCGCGCGCGTGAGCAAGCGATGTCCGAATTTTTCACAGCTTCACACAGTCGGGGCTCGCAACTCACTGCAAATAAGCTAGATCACGAGCCGCGCGCGGCAGCAAACGATTACTTCTTGCGAATTTCCGCCAGACGCTTCTCCAGATAATCCTTATATTCCTTTTGCAGTGCGGGATCTTTCGGACTTCCGTAAATATCGCTCGACTTGTACTTGCCTTCATCGAACTTCTTACGGGTCCACTCGTCGTGAATGTGAATCACGTCAGAGTTGTCGACGATTCCCTGCACTAACTGCGGGGGAACGAAGTAGACGCCCTCGGGATCGCCGACCACGAGGTCTCCCGGCATCACGGTCACATTGCCGATGCGCACCGGAATATTGATGCCAGTGAGCGTCACGTTGGAAATCGCGCTGGGATGAGTCTTGCGGAAATACGCGGGCATCTCCATTTCGGAAATGCCTTCCAGATCCCGCACCGCGCCATCCACAATCAGCCCGCCCGTCTTCGTAGTCTTCATGATGTAGTAGAAGAGGTTGTCGCCGACGATCGTGCCGCCATCGACTTTGCCGAAGAGGTCAACCACCAGCACATCGCCTGGCTGCAGCATGTCGATGGCGTACTGATTGTACAGGCGTCCCGCGCCTTTGGCCTGCTGCTGTGCGGCCAGTGCCGAGTCGAGATCGGGACGCGCCGGCATAAACTGCACGGTGAAGGCACGGCCCACCAGTTTCAGCTTGGGATGCAGCACCTGAAAGCCGTCTTCATACTGATTACGCCACTGCCCTCCGCCTCCGCGCCCGCCGGAGGCGTTACTGTTGGCGATGTTCAGGCCGGCCCAGACTTCTTCCGCGGACATGCCGCGCGCTCTCTCGATCAAAGCATCGGGAATCTTGGGACGTCCATCCGCAAAGCGTTCGAAGGGATTCTGCGAGGTCAACTGGATCAGTTGTTCCTTGGTGAAAGTAAATAGCTGCGCGTGGGAAAGGGCGGGCATCAGCAGCGTGGCGGCGAAGGCGCCGATGAGTATTCTGGCTCGCTTCATTCTGTCTAGCTCCACAGGCGGTCGTTGCTGCGGTCGACGTCCCAATAAGGCGTGGGCTCGAAGTAGCCTGGCTCCAGCAGGTGTTGCTTCACCACCGCTTCGTTCAGCGTGATCCCCAAGCCAGGCTTGTCCGGCACCGTGATGTAGCCCTTATTGACGATCGGCTTCTCGATACCTTCCACCAGATCGCCCCACCACGGAACATCCACCGAGTGATTCTCCATTACCAGGAAATTCTCCGTCGCCGCGGCGCAATGCACGTTCGCCATACACGACACTGGCGTTCCCGCAAAATGCATCGCCATGGGCACGCCGAGTTCCTGCGCGCCATCGCCGATCTTCTTCGTCTCGAGAATGCCGCCCGAGGTCGCCAGGTCCGGATGGATGATGTCGACGGCGTGCGCGCGGCACAGTTCCATGAAGGGCTCCTTCAAGTAGATGTCCTCGCCGGTCAGGATCGGAATGTCGACAGCGTCGGAGATCTTCTTCAGGAGGTCGGTGTACTGCCATGGAATCATGTCTTCAAGCCAAGCCATGTTGTACTTCTCGAGCGCCTTGCCTAGGCGGATACAACTGTTGACGCCAATGTGTCCGAAGTGGTCCGCCGAAAGCGGCACTTCCATGCCCACCTGCTCGCGCACCTGCGCCACGTAGTCGGCCATCGCCTCCACGCCCTTCTGAGTGAGTTCGATGCCGGTGAACATGTGCTGGGTGCGATCGCCGCCGCCTAGCGAAACTCCTTCGGGCCGCGTAACTGCCCCCGGGATATTCGCCACCAGGTCGACGCCGAGATCCATCTTTAACCACGTGAAGCCCTGCTCATGGCGCGCCTTCAATCGCTGGCCGAAGACCTTCGGATCGGGCGACTCGGTGGTGTCGGCGTAGCAGCGGATCCTGTCGCGGAACTTGCCGCCGAGCATCTGGTAGACCGGTACGTTGTACGCCTTCCCGGCAAGATCCCACAAGGCCATCTCGACGGCGCACACACCGCCTCCCTGGCGCGACTGTCCGCCGAACTGCTTGACCTTGCGAAAGAGCTTATCGACATTGCAGGGATTCTCGTTCAGCAGCCGGCTCTTCAGCAGCAACGCGTAGTTTTTGCTGGCGCCGTCGCGTACTTCGCCCAGGCCGTAGATGCCCTGATTGGTATCGATGCGGATGATGGGGCAGGTCATGGGCGCGCGTGCAATGGTCAACACGCGCAGGTCCGTGATCTTCAACGCCGACGGTTTGGAATTGGTGTTGACATTTTGCGGCAGAGCCTCTAATTCGTGATCTGCCCAGAAGCCGGCGCCGATCGCCGCGGCTGCACCTTTCAGGAAGGAACGCCGTCCTCCATCACGATTGGACTTCATCCTTGGAACCTCCTTGCTTGCGGGCGGGATCAGACCGTCAGAGCGGCCTGCATCATTGCCCTTGCATATCCTACATTAAACGCGTATGCGGCATACCCGCCGCCACCAGGGTAGCCACCGATGCGGCCGCGTTCGCGGTCGTAATCGAGAGCGCGGGGATGCTCTGGATAGATCAGCCTGGTGTACTTGTTGCGGATGAGCTCTCGCATAACGGCGAACATGTTGTTCTCGCCTTCATCGATGAAGACTTCGGTGTAGCGTTCGTAAGGCTTCTTAACCTTCACGTTGCGGAAGTGTACGTGATTGATGCGGTCGCGCGAAGCGAAGTAGTGGCACACCGCGACCGGGTCCTGGCCCATCTCTTTGGTAACACCGCAATCGAAGGTGATGCCGTTGGAGGGGCTGTCGACGATGGAGATGAGTTTCTTCCAGCCTTCCACGGTGCCCATGATCTGCTGCGAGCCGCGGCTGACAGGGGCGGGCGGATCGTTGGGGTGCAGTGCGAGACGAACGCCTGCCTTTTCCGCTGCTGGGACCACCTTCTTGAGGAAGTAGGTGATGGTGCCCCACATCTCTTCGAGGTTGTGCGCGCCCTCATTCGGCAGCGCGGGCAGGTCTTTGAACTTCATCCCCTTCTCTTCGGGCTTGTTTTGATACTGCTGCGCCGCAGTCTGCTCGAGCTCGTAATCGAAGCCGGTCAGGCCGGCGCCCGCGCGGCCGGTCTCTTCGAAATAGCCCTCCATGGCGCGGTGCGCATACCAGTTGTACTCGACGACGGGCAGGCCCACCTTTCCGGCAACCTGAATCGACGCGATCACCTTCTCGATCTCCTCATCGCGGCCCGCGCGGCCATAAATGGCGTTTTCGAAGCCAGAGATCATGAGGTTCGCAAGCGAGAGACCCTGCTGCTTGAGGCCATCCATCTGTGAGCGCAGACGGCCCTCTTCCCACGGAATACGCGGACCTCCGGAGAGTACATAATCTACGCCAAGTTGCTTAATGCGGCGGGCACCCGCTTCGTTAACAGTGCCGGGAGCAGGCGGCGTGGAGGATGCGGTTCCGGGGGACGCGCCGCCGCCATCGGCAATCGCCAGGCAGATTTTGGGAGTGTCCTTGCCTTCATAGCGTGGCGCGGGCATCGATTGCGCTGGCGCCTCCCCGGCGGCTAACGTCGCCACTCCAGCCGTCTGCATCAATCTTCGCCGGGAAATCTTCATGGTTCGTTTCTCCTCCCGAGAATTATGCCTTCGCCTCGCTGTTGGCGCGATTCAACAGCGCCTTCATGTACGCGAAACCGTAAGCCGTCTGCGCATTGGCGCCGCCCACCAGGTTGGGCGTGTGATCGAGAATCACGATCCCGTCGAACGCCACGTCGCGCAGCGCCTTCATGATCTTGTACATGTCATAGTAGCCGTTATCCATGAAGGTCTCGACGAAGTGGGGCAGCGGGGCGCTCACGTTGCGAAAGTGGATCTTCCACACTTTCTGGGCTCCGAAGTAGCGGATCATCTCCTCGGGATCCTTGCCTGTAAGCTGCTTGCCGCCCTCGAGCCACGTGCCGCAGCACAGGCACAGGCCCACATTCGGACTGTTGGCGATTTCCATCGCGCGGCGGTATCCGTCGAAGTTCGAGAAGATGCAGCGCGGTACGCCGGCGAGCACCGGGACGGGAGGATCGTCGGGATGAATGCCGATGCGCACGCCGGCCTCTTCTGCGACCGGCGCCACCTGCTTGATGAAGTAGGTGTAATTCTCCCAGATTTCTTCCTTCGAGAATTCGCGCCCATGGGAAAGCGGCTCTTTGAACGTGACGCCGTCCCATTGACCCTGCTTGTTGGGACTGGCCATATCGAACTCACGGCCGGAGGCGCCGCGGATCGTAGCCCGGCCACTCGACCAGATGCCGTTGCCCATGTGTGCGTAGGTGGTGTAGTAAATGCCGGCCGCTCCGAGATTTCGCAGATATTGCTTGTACTCTTCGATCTTCTTGTCGCGTCCCGGCAGGTTCAGCGTCACCTCGGGCATGTTGTGGACGCTGGTGTTGCCGATGTTCCAGACAGTGATGCCGGCTTCGGCATAGCGTTTCTTGATCTGCTGGAAGCCCTCGGCGGTGCGCAGATCGGGGCTGGAGGCCACGCTGACATACTCGGCGCCGAGTTGCTGCAGAAAGAGCAATTCCTGGTCGGTGGGCTTGGGCCCGGATTGTGCGCAGAGTTTGATGCCGGGTTGGACAGTGTGGGTCACCGGCGCGCTTTCTGCGGACGAGGCCAACATCGCCGCGCCCAGCGCTCCGCCCAGCGCCGCTTTCGCGAATTCTCTCCGGTCCGGATGCGTCATGATTTATCCTCGGATTCCCATGGGACGCGGCGGTGCACTACGCCGCTTCTGACGAATGGCTGCGAAGTCGAAGCGCGCTTCCGCGATCGGAGTGCCAATCACCTCGATGCGTTGCAAGTCGCGCGTGCCGAGTCCCACGTCTTCGGCAAGCCGCAAGGTGCTGTCGCAGCGTTCGAATGGCGGTGTTCCGCGATCGGCCATCGGGTCAAAGCCCATTAACGCCATGGAGACCGCGTCAGTCGTCACAGGATTGGTGCCGGCTACGATCACGCCCGGGGCGACTCCAGTGAGTTCCTCGTTGATCCACGGGCCCTCGCCGCCCGTCATCGTCTTGATGCCTTCGACGATCGCCAGATGGATCGGACGCGCGGAGACCAGGTCGACTACGGTGCGCGGCACGCGCCAGGTATCCTCGCGCGGTGTGGATGGATCTTTCTCAGGCGGGGCGCTCTTGGACGGCTGGCGATCGCCCGCGTGGACCAGGCTGCGTCCGCCCTTCGGGATGAGTGACGGCTCGTCCACGCCGGCGCCGGTTCCATAAATGGTGCACGGCGTGAGACCGAAGCAGTTCTTCATGGAGAGCGTGATGCCTGCGGTAGCGTGCTCTTTCATCTTGGCGATGCTCACGAAGACGTCGCAATCCTCGTAGGAGTGATTGAGGTCGAACGCCGGGAACATCAGGCCGCCGTGAGGCACCACCATGCGCGAATACTTCTTGCCCTTACCCAGCCAGTTGGTATTCTCGAACTCCACATTGGACGCAGCGTTCAGGATGTCGCGCGGCTCCCAATTCGCCTGCAAGATGTACTCTTCCACCGGCGCGGCTGTCGACCACGGACTCTCCAGCACGCGGATTCTTCGTGCGCCGGCTTTGCCCATGAGATGAACGGCCGCCGCGATCACGTTGGGATGGGTGTAGTGCGTGTCCTCGAGCGGCAGGTAGCCGACGCGATAGGTCGGGGCGCCGGTCAGGTTGATCTTGATCGCGACGGTTTTGTTGCGGACCAGGCGTGCGAGGCCGCCCAACTGATCGAACATCTTGTCCATCACGGGCAGGAGTTGCGCGGGCTCGTAGGTCTTACATCGCGCGACGGAGACGGGTGCGGTAGGAGCGGCTAACGCGCGCCTTGCGAGGATCGCACCGGTGAAAGCTGCGCCGGTGTGGATTAACCATTGTCTGCGATTGCAATGCATCTTGAACTCCTACGTTAATTCGAGAGCCACATATTGCGGCACCTGCGGCAGATGGACCTCCATCGCGTCTTTCTGTAGTTCGCAATCCACCCTCGACATTTGGGGCCGGTCGATGGTAGAGGCCTTTACCTCACGATACCGGCCTGCAATGCGCACGCTTGCCGAATCCGGTCCGCGATTCGCATAAAAGAGCAGATGCACAACGGCCCGCTTGCCGTCGGGCGACACGGCGTAATACGACGAGGCCGAGCCGCAATTCCAGAAGCGCACCAGATCGTAGCGGTGGCTCACCAGGAGCACCGAATCTTGCGCCCATAAATAAGGATCGTCCGGATCGGTGTAGGAAAGCGCGATGCGTCCCTTGCCGAGGTTGCGCACAGAGTATCGGTCACCTTCCGTACTTTGGACTGGCGTACCTGGAGGACCTCCCCACTGCGGAGCGCCGATTAAGAGGCCGCCTGCCTGCACGAAGTCGTGGACCTGCTTCCGAAGCGCGTCTGCGGGCGCATCCGAGTCAGGGTAAATGACCGCGCGGAGGCCGAACAAAGCTCCGCTACCGATATGTTGCTTCGGCAAGATTACGTAGTGCTGCCCGGCGCGTGCCAGCAAATTGAGCAATTCTCTACTGAAGAACTCGTTCTTGCCGGAAAAGTCGGAGATTACACCAACGAGTGCATGCGGTTTGAACGCCGGCCAATCCTTGTGGGATGCGAAGAAGCCGGCAGCACCGGCGATGCGTTTCCACGTTTCGACGGCTTCGGGCCGCTGGCCCGCCAGTCCCTTCGCGAGCGCGGGATCGAGAGACAGAATCCATCGCCCACCATGCGCGGCGCTGTCGGCAATTGCGATCGGGTAGGAGCCCGCAGACAGGCGCGCATCATCGGCGGGTGGAGCATCCACCCAAACGGACGTTTCGGGATTGAGCGCTTGTGACAGGCGAATGTTCCATCCGTTAGAATCGACCCACGGGACGCCGGTCGGCCCGGCGTTGATCTCGGCGGCGCCGCCCCGACGCATCTTCACTCCTGGCCATTCGCCCTTGAGAATGGAAATTCCGGAAGGAGGGGAATCGAGATCGGCGACGCGAAGTCCGCTTGCGAGCGCGCGTTCGCGGACGGCTTGAAGGTCTGCCCCCTTCCCGATGAGCAGGTAATCGATCGCTGTGCCCTGCAAAAGACTGAGGGCCGCGGGGTCCGTCCAGGCGTTCGGCCACCGCATCGGCGTCCATTGCACTACCATGCACTCTCCCGACGAGGGGATTTAAACCGCATGGTATCAGAGAATCTTAGCGTTCGTTACAATTCCATGCGTGTATCACGGTGAATTGCACGTACGCCGCTTTGCTGTCCGTGGCGCAAACACTCTGTTTGCCGTCTCGACACTCTCATGTCGAGACTTTTCGGGTGTGCTCAGAGTCTGCGGCACGAAGTGGCCTACGACGCCCGTTTATCGCCGTGCAACCAGGATAGGTGGACACTCGAAAAGCTTTGAAAGGAGTCTCGACGCGGCAAATAGAAGTGGGCTTGGGCTGCTTCGCCGCCATGGATTGCGATTGAAACCAGCGCGTTCGCCGGGCAGATAGGCTCGGCCACGGCGACACGCCGCGAACCCCCAACCCCTAACCCCTGCTTTCAAGGGTGTTTGCGCCACGGCCACACGGCCTCTACCAGAGGTGTGAGGCGACGACTTCGGGTTGTGCGGGAGTGTTGCCGATGACGCGGGCGTGTAGCACCAGTTGCAGATTGCCGCTTTCCCATCGCGCCGGGAGTTGGCGCAGGATCACGCCCAACTGTTCGGGGTCGGCCAGCAGGCGGCCGGCCGCCTCCGTTCCGAATTGCTTCAATCCGGCGGCCACCATCAGCGTCCCGCCTGTAAACGAATTGCGGATGCGGCAGACCAACATATAGTCCTCAGGCGCCGACCCATCTTCCTTAGCCGGTATCGCCCACTCCTGACGCTCGCCCTGCGTGTCCGCGATCACGGTCTTCATTTCGGGAGTGTACTTGAAGCGGAAGCGCCATCCCTGCTGCAACTCCATGGTCCAACGATTCGTGACCGCGCCGATCAGCAGGGTAGGCGTTTTCCGAAGGTCTTCGAACACCACCCCGCTGGCCAGACGAAGGCGCGATGGCTTGGACCGCCCCGTTAACATCGTCGACACTTCGTTGGCTGCCACCATGTCGCCGAAGCCCACATACTGATTGAACACCGGAATCATATCGGAACCGTCGAGTTCCTTGGGCGGCACCTGGATGGCGCGCTGTGCCTCGGTTTCCCGTGGCGGCTGGCTCGCCTCGCTCAACTTCATCGCGTGCCATGACGCGTGGTAGACGATGGGGTGTGCCACCGCTACCAGCATCGGTTCCGGTGCCCGCAACACCGGATCCCAAAAACGTTTGAACGCTTCATTATTTGGATTACCGGCGGAAAACTTCAGAAAAGTAAGCAGCGCAAGAGTGCTTACGGCCGCGGCGGCCAGAGCAACCACAATAAATTTCCGCCGCATAAGCGGAAAGTCGTGATCCACCGTGGGGATGACGGTGCTCACAGGAGCCGGGGGCAGCGCGGCTGTCTCTTCCGTGGAAGGAGCACAGTAGTTGAAGTCGGGAGCATACGCGCCGGGGTGCAGCTCGATGCGAATCTCGGACGCGACTCCCTCGGGCGTCACATAAAACTGCGCCAGACGTTTCCGGACTTCGCGAGCGCCCACCCGTACAATGGTGTCTTCGCCCAAGTCCGATTGCGGCTGTCGGCCAAACACCTCAATCGCAATGGTGCGTTCCTTGAGCGTCGCCGCCTCACCGGCGAGTGATCTTTCGCACACATATTCCAGGAACTGTTGACAGCGTTTACTTCCATGGAAGGCGGGGCTGTTCAGGATGACTTGCAGCTGCCGGCGGATTTCCTCCGGACGGGGACTCGTCACCACCGCCACCTCACGACCGCCCGTCACAACTTTCGACATGGAAACGTGGATCCCCCTCGTGCAACTCCCACGATTCTGCTACTTCCGTAATCGGAAAGCAAGGGCATTGGAACTTCATGGAACCGCAACGCCAGAGACGCCAAGACTTGTCCGATGAAACGCGAGGACGTAACAGGACCGTGCTTTTCTGCACCGTGAAAACACCGTGTAACCCGTTGAAGGAACGTAAGCCCCGGCATACAGTCGAGCCTTACTCAGGGGAGTTTCGCTAACGGGATGCTTCGGGGATGGGGGTCACCCATTCCAGCTTCGAAATCAGAGTGAACGCGTGGCACCCGGAGGTGCCGCGAAGGAAGGGAACCCATGTATCGCTTCTTAAGAGTTGTCGCCGCCGCTCTCATGATCACTGGCTGCGCCCTGGCCCAAAATGCCACTGGCACAATAGACGGGCGGGTCACCGACGCCAGTGGAGGCGCCGTTCCGGGCGCCAAGGTAACCGTGGAAAACGTCGCCACCAACGTGCGCTTCTCGCTGGAGACGAATTCCGAAGGGCGCTTTTATCAACGCTACCTGCAACCAGGCACCTATCACGTGACGGCGGAGAAGGCCGGCTTCCAGCGATACCTGCAGAACGACATCCTGCTCGACGTGGAACAGACCATTACGCTCAACATACCCCTGCGTGTAGGCGACGTCACCACCACCGTGCAGGTGGAAGCCGCCGCTGCGCAACTGTCGACGGAGTCCTCCACGGTGGCCACGACAGTGAGCAACAAAGCGATTCTGGATCTGCCGCTGGGCGGCAACCGCAGCCCGATGTCGTTGGTCACTTTGGTCCCGGGCGTGGTGCCGAGCGGCGGGTCGAACAGCCCGTGGATCAGCGGCGGTCGCAACGACTATAACGACGTCACTATCGACGGCACGTCAGTGATCGTGCCCGAAAACAACGTCAGTCACCTGCAGATCGGCTACATTCCGAATGAAGACAGCGTGCAGGAGCTGTCGGTGGTCACCAACTCGCTGGCGCCCGAGTACGGTCGCACGGGCGGAGGTACCATCAACATCGCCACCCGCGGGGGAACCAACCAGCCACACTTCACGCTCTTCGAGTTCTTCCGCAACAATGTACTCAATGCCAATAGCTGGGGCAACAACCGCAACGGCCTGCCCCGCGGCATCGTGCGCTACAACCAGTTCGGCGGCACTTTCGGAGGGCCGGTGTACATCCCGCACGTCTACAACGGCAAGAACCGCACCTTCTTCTTCGTGAGCGAGCAGAGTGTGCGCACTCCGAGCGCGGTCACCGATACCGGGAGCGTCCCCACCGACGCCATGCGGCAGGGCATTTTCGCCGGTATGACCAACGGCGCGAGCGGCGGTGTGGGCCAGCCGATCACCATCTACGATCCGCTGACCGCCGGCAGCGACCCATCCTGTCCCGCGGCGCAACCCAACTGCCTGCGCCAACCGTTCCCGAACAATGTGATCCCGCAAAACCGAATCGACCCGGTGGCGAAGAATCTCCTGAAGTATTGGCCTGAACCCAACTGCACGAGCTGTATCACCAACGCCGCGCTGCAGACCAACAACTGGCGCACGCAGGGCGTGGCCAACAATCCTTACGACCAGATCGACGCCCGCATCGACCACAACTTCTCGGACAAGTTCCGCATGTTCGCTCGCGGTTCGAATCAATCGGGCATCAACACGGACTTCAACGGATTCGGCAACGCCGGGACTTCGTTCGGCTCCGGACCGGTGACCTATTACAATCGCAACGTCACCATCAATGCAGTCTACAGCTTCAGCCCCACGACGATTCTGAACCTCAACTACGGATTGGCCCGTGACGTCTCGGTTCGCTACCCGTTCTCCGAGGGCACCAAGCCGTCGTCGCTGGGATTCCCTTCGGCGATCGACTCCGTAGTGGACAATTACGAGTTCCCGCAGATTGGGGCGAGCGGCAATACGTCGGGCTACAATCTGGGCCAGGCGTCGTTCACGACGTTGCTCGACCGGCCCTATTCGCACGTAGCACGCGCCGACCTGACGAAGGTGCTCTCCAAGCACACGCTCAAGGCAGGCGCGACCTTCGTCAAACTCTTTGTAAACTTCACGCAATTGGGCAGTCCCGACGGGCAATACAGCTTCGGCAGCAGCTACACACAGCAGAATACGTCGCTCGGGACCTCCACCACGCAGGGCAATGGATTCGCGACGTTCCTGCTGGGCCTGCCGAACAACAACGGCAACGATCTGCAATACACCTTTGCGGCGGCTACCGCGAGCGCATACTGGGGCACGTACTTTCAGGACGACTGGAAGATCAGCCGCAAGTTGACGCTCAACCTGGGCGTCCGCTATGACGTGGACATCCCACGCACGGAGCGCTACAACCGCCTGAGCTATTTCGATATCAACGCCCCATCGCCGCTGCAGGGTATGGTGGCGGCGAGCGCTGTCTGCCCGAACTGCGGCAACCTCAAGGGCGCGATGGAATTTGTGGGAACTTCGGGTGCGGCATACGGCCGCCACCAGACTCCCACCGATATGAATAATGTGGCGCCGCGTATCGGCTTCGCATACAACATATTCAACAAGACTGTGATTCGCGGAGCGTACGGTATTCTCTATGCGCCCTCGATGCTGCAAGCGGCAGGCACTTCGGGCACATCCGGCACGGAAGGGTTCACTGGCGGCACCGCGCTTAACAGCACCATCAACAGCGGCCAGAGTTTCATTGCCAGCCTGAGCAACCCGTTTCCCAACGGCCTGATTCGCCCGCTGGGCTCGGCCCCCGGCGCCATCAGCGGCGCGTTGACCGATATCGGCGGCCAAATTCAAGACAGCTATTTCATCGATTACGTGAATCCGATGATTCAGCAGTGGAATTTCAATATCCAGCAGGAAATCAAGAGCTCCTGGCTGGTGCAGGTGGGGTACCTGGGCAGCAAGGGCCAGCATCTGCCCGACGGGGAGAGCAGTGTGAACTTCGATCAGTTGCCTGCGTCGTTCCTGCCGCTCGGCACCAACCTCACCGCGCAAGTGCCGAACCCGTTCTACGGGATCATCAAGAATCCGACTTCGACCTACGCCAACCCGACCGTGGCTGCTAATCTTCTGCTCGATGCCTATCCGCAGTATTCAAACGTGAGCGCCTTCCGCAAGCCCATCGCCAATTCCAACTACCAGTCGGCGATCCTCTCGGTGGAGCATCGTTTCCGTAGCGGGCTCTCACTGCTTTCGAGCTACACCATTTCCAAACTGCTCGACGACGCCTCGCAAGTGGTCACCTACATCGGGCAGGCCGGCTCCAAGCAGGACACCTACTGCCGCAAGTGCGAGAAGTCGGTTTCCGCACAGGACGTGCCGCAGCGTTTCGTGACCAGCGCCACGTGGGAACTGCCCGTGGGCCGGGCGAAGCACTTCCTGAACGCCATTCCGAAGCCGGTGGATTTCGTGATCGGCGGATGGCAGATCAACGGCATCTCCACCTTCCAGAAAGGCATCCCGATCGCGATCAGCAATGGCGGCAATTCCACCGGGCTGAACAGTCCGGGAATCCGCGCCACGGACAACGGCCAAAACCCGCAGGTGACCGGCTCGATCGGCAATCGGTTGAATCAGTATTTCGTCCAGTCGGTCTTCTCGCAGACGCCCAACTTCGCATTCGGCAACGTGGGACGTTTTCTGCCCAACGTTCGCCAACCTGGCCAGCACAATCTGGATTTCTCGCTGTTCAAAAACTTCCGGCCAGTGGAGAAGTTGAATTTCCAGTTCCGCGCGGAAGCCTTCAATGTTACGAACTCGCCCGTGTGGGCGTCGCCGGGAACCACTGTGAATGCGCCCGCGACTTTCGGAATCGTGACCAGCGCCAACGGGAACCGCACCGTGCAGTTGGGCCTCAAGATGATTTATTGAGGCGTACCGTATACTCCGCCAAGTATGAAACGCCGGTTTTTTTCAGACCATCATAGCGGCGCCTGCCGCACCCGCCCTTTCGGCTCAGCAGGCGCCCGCTCCACAGGGCACGGCCGCTCCGCAAAGGTTTTCCACCTCGCAGGGGGAACCTCCCAAACTCGAGATCGCCGCGACTGAACAGGCTGCGGAGCCCGTCCTGCGCTTCTTCAACGGGGCACAATTCGCTGCGCTCAAGAGGCTCAGCGGAATCCTCATGCCGCCACTCAACGGATCACCGGGTGCGCTGGACGTGGGCACTCCGGAGTTTCTCGACTTCCTGATCAACGAGTCACCGGCCGACCGGCAGCAGTTGTACCGCGCAGGCCTCGATGCACTCAATACGCAATCGCGCAAGCTGCATGGCCGGCCCTTTGCAGAGCTGGACGCGTCGCAGGCCGATGCGTTGCTGGCTCCTCTGCGCCAGCCCTGGCAGTACGATCCGCCCACCGATCCTCTGGCCCATTTTCTGGTCACCGCGAAACTGGATGTCCGCACCGCGACCATGAATTCGCGCGAGTGGAACACCGCCGGCTCCGCGTCGGGAGGCCGGCGAATCGGCGGCACTGGACTTTACTGGAACACGATCTGAGCGAGGAACGCATGTCCGTGAAAGACTACGACGTTCTGATCATCGGCTCCGGCGCCTCCGGCGGAATGGCCGCGCACACGCTCACGCAGAAGGGCGTCAAGTGCCTGATGCTCACGCGGCCCGCTAGTGGACTTCAGCCGCGACCGCGTCCTCAAGGCCGTCTACGATCTGCCTTATCACGGGCTCGGCAAGCCGGGACGCCTCCCGCACGTAGTGCAGGCCAACGAGTTCAACGCCAACCAATGGGTAGACGAGACAGAGGTCCCCTACACGCACGATTCCAAGAAGCCGTACAACTGGGTACGCGTGCGCATGATCGGCGGCAAATCGCTTTTCTGGGCGCGGATGTCGTTCCGGCTCAGCGACTACGAATTCAAGGCGAAGGATCACGATGGATCCGGCGAAAACTGGCCGATCAGCCATGATGAGCTGGCGCCCTTTTGCTCGCGCGTGAGCCGATCTTCCGCGTCAGCGGGCGCAAGGAAGGATTCCCGCAACTTCCCGACGGCAACTTCATTGAGGACACCTCACCCGATGGCGCGGCCGTGAAGAAATTCTCGGAAGCGGCGAAAGAACGCGGCATTCCAGTCACGTAAGATGCGCCGGTCTCTTGGGCAGGGGCCGTTCGCGAGCTCGTTCAATCTGCTGCTGCCCGATGCGATGGCGACCGGCAATCTCACCATCGTGCCGAACGCCGTTGTTCGCGACATCGCGGTAGACAAGAACACCGGACTCGTCAACGGCGCGAATTTCGTAGACCGCCACTCGCATCGCGAGATGCACGTGAGGGCGCGCGTCGTGATGTTGGGCGCATCGTGCCTGGAGAGCACGCGCATTCTGCTCAATAGCGGGATCGCCAACTCTTCAGGCGCGCTGGGACACTACCTGCACGATCAGTTCTACATTACGCAGAGTGTCCAGGCCGTCTTGCCCGAAGCGCGCGGCGGGACTGGCGGACGTGGTTTCGGAGGTGGCGGATATATTCCGCGATTCCGGAATCTGAAGACCAAGGAGAAGAGCTCGGGATCGGCTTCGTCCCCTTCAGCCCGCTCGGCGCGGGGTTTCTTACCGGGAAGATCGACGAGAACACTAGTTTTGAAGGATCAGATTTCCGCAGCCTGGTCCCGCGCTTCACGCCCGAAGCCCGCAAGGCGAATCTGGCCTTTGTCGATCTGCTCCGGGCTGTTGCGGTCCGGAAGAAAGCGACACCTGCCCAGGTAGCGCTGGCCTGGCTGCTCGCGCAGAAGCCTTGGATTGTGCCGATTCCGGGCACTACAAAGCTCCACCGGCTCGAGGAAAACATCGGCGCGACGTGGATCGAGCTCACGGCTGACGACCTGCGCGAGATCGGCCACGGCGCCGCCGGGATCCAGATGCAAGGAAGCGCGGCTGCCACCGGCTGCGCTGGAGATGGTGGCCCGCTGATGTCTGGCGGAAGGAAGCATCGCTGACGGCAGGATACCGCCGATGGTCATGATCTTCCCGAACAGCGATTCCACCATGACATTGGCCGACATCGAGGCGAATGGAAGCGGGCCACGAATGAACCCAGGAAACGCCCAGCATCCCGCCGGCGATCCGGCTGGCGGCGGCGCTGCCAATGCCGCGCGTGGGGGACGCCAAGGAATGAACATGGAGCCGTGGCTTACGCCGTTCGAGACCGACCTTATTAACGACATCATCCCGTTCGTCGAATCCCACTACTCCGTGTACACCGACCGTGACCATCGCGCCCTCGCAGGTCTCTCCATGGGTGGAGGCCAGGCGTTGAACATTGGAATTGTCCACCCCGAGACATTCGCCTACGTCGGAGGATTCTCCGCGGCCCCGGACAAGAAGCGTCCGCCCGAACTCGTGCCCGATCCCGAAGTACCCAAGAAGTTGAAGCTGCTGTGGGTGGCGTGCGGCAGCAAGGACGGCCTGCTCCGCGTCAGCCAGGGCGTTCATGCCTACCTGAAGGAGAAGGGGGTGCCTCATGTGTGGAATGTAGACGGAAACGCGCATGACACCACGGAGTGGCAGAACAACCTGTACCACTTCTCGTAGAGGATTTTCAGATAGAGTAGGCGAATGAGGAATACTCGGCCTGGAGTGCGCGAGTTTTCCCGAAGGAGGCAACATGGCAAAAGAACGTTCGGACGCGCGACTGAGCGCGATCAATCGCCGGCAAATGCTGGGCGCAGCAGCCGGATTAATGGGCGGAGCCGCGACCGCTATTTCCGGAGTAGCATTCGCGCAGGAAACGCCGGCGCCCGCTCGGGCCGTCGCCAAGGCTCCGGCAGCCGCTAGCGGCCCCAACCTGAGCCCGCCGGCAGTTGCGGTGAAAGGCGGAAAACTCCGCGGTATCAGGGAGGGCAAGACGTACTCCTTTCTGGGCATTCGCTACGCGGAAGCGGAACGGTTCGGCCAGCCCAAGCCGGTTCAGCCCTGGGAGGGAATCCGGAACGCTCAGTCCTGGGGCCCATGCTGCCCGATTCCCGTGCAGAGCTCGGTCGGTGGGGACGAACTGGTCTTTCCGCACCGTTTTTGGATTCAGAACGAGAATTGCCAGTATCTGAACGTCTGGACGCAGAACCTAAGCCCCGCCGTCAAGAAACCCGTGATGGTTTGGATGCACGGCGGCGGATTCACGAATGGCTCTGCCATCGAATCGTATGCGTACGACGGCAAAAGCCTCAGCGAGTTCGGCGACGTGGTGGTGGTCAGTATCAATCACCGGCTGAACATCCTGGGCACGCTCGATCTTTCGGCGTACGGCCCCGAGTATGCGAACTCCCGCCAGACCGGCATGGCAGACATCGTGGCCTCGCTCGAGTGGATTCACGACAATATCGAAGCTTTTGGCGGAGATCCCGGCAATGTCATGATCTTCGGACAGTCCGGTGGCGGAGGCAAGGTGGTACGCCTGATGCACATGCCCGCTGCGAAGGGCCTCTTCCATAAGGTGTCTGCCCAGAGCGGCAGCGCCAACTATCGGAACACGGATCCGGCCACGAGCATCAAGAATCAGCAGGCGCTCGCCGCGGCGACGCTCAAGAATCTGAATCTCACTGGCAGCGAGATCGGGAAACTCAAGACCGTTCCGTACCTGGAACTGCTGGCGGCAGGTACTGCCGCGGCAAGAGAACTCGGTACCGGAGGAGGCGGGGGCTGGAACCCCATCGCGGACGATCAGTATGTCATGCGCGAGTTCTGTGACTGGGCCGAAACCATTCCGCTCATCGCCGGCACCGTCTTCAGTGAGATGCAGGGTACGCTCACCAGGGGTGACGGCCGTAAGAACGAATGGACGCAGAAGGAAATCGACGAACACCTGACCACCACGTTCGGAGACAAGAAGGAGCAGGTCGTCGCCGAATTCAAGCAGGCGTTCCCGCGTAAGAAAGTACAGGACGTTCTCTACTACGCCGGCGCATCCAGAGGCGGCGCCAAGAACGTGCTGGCGCGCAAGCTGGAGAAAGGCAAAGCGCCTGTCTACAACTATCTGTTCGCATGGGAATACCCGATCAATGGCGGCGTTACAGCCTTCCATTGTTCCGAGCTCGCGTTCTGCTTCCACGCGCTCAACGTGCCGCAGATCAAGACGGCAACCGGTGGCGGCCCGGTCGCAATGGCCCTACAAGACAAGGTCTCGCAGGCATGGGTCAACTTCGCGAAGACCGGGAATCCCAGCCAGCCGGGCCTCGAATGGAGGCCGTATACGCCGGATAATCCGCAGGCAATGGTGTTCGACACGGTTAGCCAGTGCTCCCCCCTGCACGATGACAAGTTGGCGTCGCTGCTCCCCGCCACTGGTGGTCGCGGCGGCCGCGGTGGGCGCGGCGGACCTGCATAGTCCCGGCCTGCATTTATGAACGCTTGAATCCGCACCACGATCAGGAGGATGCCCTTGAAACTCTCTCGCCGCGATATTCTTTCTGCTTGCCCGACCGCATTGGCTTGCGCCTCGGCCATTGCGCAGACCAAGGAGGAGCCGCAGTATGTCGACGTGAAGACTGCTTACGGTCGATTGCGTGGTCTACAAAGCGCCGGTCTGGCGACGTTCAAGGGCATTCCCTACGCTGGTTCGGTATCGGGCGCCAACCGGTTCAAAGCAGCCCCGGCGCTGAAATCCTGGACTGGTGTGCGCGACACCATCGCGCTCGGCGCTCCCGCTATTCAGCCGGGGGAACGCCGGAACGAACCGCCTCAGAGTGAAGACTGCCTCTTCCTCAACGTGTGGACGCCGGCCGCTGACGGACGCAAGCGGCCGGTCATGTTCTACAGCCACGGAGGAGGTTTTACCACCGGCTCCGGCGGCGCGGCGTATCAGGATGGCGGAAACCTGGCGCGCACCTGGGACGTGGTGGTTGTCGCCACCAACCACCGCCTCGGCCTGATGGGCTATCTCTATCTGGGCGATCTTGGCGGCGAGGAGTACGCTACGTCTGGAAATCAGGGCCTGCTCGATATTTGTGACGGCCTGAAGTGGGTGCGCGAAAACATCGAAGCGTTCGGCGGCGATCCGGGCAACGTGATGATCTTCGGCGAAAGCGGCGGGGGTGCGAAGACGTCCTGCCTCTACGCGATGCCTGCCGCGTCGCGGTTCTTCAACAAAGCGTCGATCGAGAGCGGACCCGGCATCCGGATGATGCCACGCGACGCGGCGGCCGAGACCACACTGATGGTGATGAAGCATCTCGGGCTCGAAAAGAGCGAATGGCGGAAGCTCTTGGAGATCTCCGCCGATCAGCTACTGCAGGCGCAAACCGGTCTCGGCCGGACCGGCGGCGGACCGTTGGGCATGAACGGCGGGCGCAAGGGCATGGGCGGCGGGTCGCGTCCAGGCGGCTTCGGGCCGGTAGTGGACGGCTCAGTTCTGCCGAACCATCCATTCGATCCACAGGCTCCCGCGATATCGAAGAGCAAGCCGCTCATGGTCGGATACAATCGCGATGAGACCGTATTCTTCTTCAACCAGCAGCACAACACCGAAGTCTTCAACCTCACCGAAGCAGCCCTCAAGGCACGGCTCGCAACGGAATTCCCCGGAAACGCGGACCCGATTTACGATGCGTACGACAAGAGCCGGCCCGAAGCCTCCCCATCCGACCTCTACATCGCAATCACGACCGCGCGAATGATCGGCATCGGAGCCATGACGATCGCCGAGCGCAAGTATGCGCAGCACGGGGCGCCCGCCTATATGTACATCTTTAAGCACGAAAACCCGGCACTGATCCCTGGGACACAGCACAAGATGGGTACGCCGCACGCGATGGAGATTGCGTACAAGTTCAACAACGTGCAGACAGGCGGCGGTGGCGGGGGTTTGATGTCCATCTCCCGTCCCGAAAGCATCAAGGCTGCCCACAACATGAGCGAGATGTGGAGCACCTTTGCCAGGACGGGGCGCCCGGCGGCAGAGGGCCAACCTGCCTGGCCGGCCTACACGACCGAAAAACGCTCGACCATGGAGATCGACGCGGAATGTACGGTCGTTGACGATCCATACTCCGGGGAGCGCAAGCTTTGGGAGAGGCTGGACCCATAGCCAGCGGCCAGCGGTTTTATCGCCCCTAAAAAGAGGCCGTCGCCGCAGCGGATTATGAGCAGACCGGTCTCTCGAATGCTGGCCGCCCCCAAGGTATAGTTTTCCAGAATCTAATTGACGTTCGGTTGCGCTCCGGCCTCGCGAATGGCGGAATACCTTCGTTTGTTGAGTGTACGGGAGGCGGCCAGTTCTCCCTCAAGCACTAATGCGACGAGCTGTCCGCCGATCCGTCCGACCATTGAAGGACCGGTATGAACAACGTTGTCACGCGGTCCGTGTGATCCGATCCCCCAAAGACCGGCGAACTGGGCATATTGGCTCCCCACCCAGCCAGTTCCCCTTCCGGAGCGAAGACCATAATGTGTGGATGCCAGTGTCCTGCCTGGTCGCCCAGGTAACCCTGCTTTGAGAGCATGTACGCGATCGACCCCGGTTCAATCGCGGGGATCTGCTTCGCTTCGAACGCGGCTTTCATCTCACTCGATAATTGTTCTTTGCTTTTTCCCGCCAGGACGAGCTCGGTCCTCCTGATGACTCGCGGCAAAAACGATCGCGCCGCGGAGGCGTTGAAGCAGGTTGGCGCTCTCAACTTCGGATTCCAGAAACCCGGATCGTCGAGACTCGCGGTCCACGAACGCTGCACCGCGCAAACAAATCCATTGCGACCTTTGATCACCGTCCCGTAGCCGTGCTGGTTTAACACCAAAATCTCCGCGTCCTTCGAGATGGACTCCGGCGCAGCGCTCCTTGCCAAGGCGACCTCCGCGTCTTGCGTCATCAAATACTGGTCGAGCGCAGCCATTTTCGGGTATGAGGCGCCAACACCCTGCGCCTGGCAGTGACCTGCTACCGCCAGAACGATGAGCGACTCCACTATCCTGGACACGATCCCTGCCCGAAAACTCGGGTGGGCCAGCGAACGCCAGCTTGCGGTCTTCAATTTCGTCATTTTCGAACCTCCTCGTACGCTTGTGCGCCGCACAGTTTGACGGCACATCGTTTAGTCGATTGGGAAGGGCTAAAATCGACAAGTCTCGCGATGGCACCTCAAGCCGTTGAAAACAGGCGATTAAAGAGGCGGAGGAGAAGTCGCTGACGCGCGCAGCCGGTTTGCGAGATCCGAAATCTCGCACGTTTACCCGGCGAGGCCCCATGCTTCTTGGGCAATAACTGTTTAGACTCTATCTCTACGTTGCCGGTGAGGCGGGTGCTGCCGGCGATGAACGGGGCTGACTCAATGCGCCAGACGGCCCATCGTGCGGTGTGGATCGGCAGCGGCTCCGCTACCGATCGCACCAGCTTTGGATGCGTTTAGCGCAAGTATTGGTTATCTCTTTGCTGCCTGATCAGCTAGTTGAGCGCGGATTATTTTTTCCTGCTGAATATCTTCTTCCGAGAAGGCGTATGCAAAGTCTTCTGGCTCGAAGACTTGGCGGATCTCGACCTCGGATTCACCTTCTTGCGCGTTAGGGAAGCGTTTGACCCACTCGATGGCCTCTTCTCGGGACTTGACCTTCCAGAGCATGAACCCGGCGACGAGTTCCTTGGTTTCGGTGAAGGGGCCGTCGGTGACGGTGTGGTTTTTGCCCGAGAAGCGGACGCGAGCGCCCTTGGAAGAGGGGTGGAGCCCTTCGTAGCTTATCAGGACTCCCGCTTTTATGAGCTCATCGATGTATTTGTTCATGTCGCCTATGAGCTGGGGATCGGGGAGGGCGCCTTCCTTGTCTGACTCTGCGGTTGCTTTAACTAACACCATGAATCGCATTGCGAAATCTCCTTTGGGTTGAGCGATGTTGGGTGGCTTGAACTCAGATTGAGAGCGCGATTGGATTGCTGTTGCTCGCTTTCTTTCTGGCTTTCTGCTGATAAATCGAACGGGGTGTGGCCGAATCGACATCAGAACGGGATTATGCCAGCCACCCGTATAGAGTGTAGGCACCATCGCCGGCCAAGGCGGCCACTGGGACGAGAAGACCGGGGGGCTTCCCACACACCGGCCGTCTCTCCAAGGCTCGCAACGGCTTTCGCCGCACCACAATCAGGATCTCGGTGTTCTTGCGTTTAACTAATATCGAGTAGGGAGCGTTCGACAGGGCAGTGGGAACGATGCATGCGGGAGCGGTTCAGGGCATACTAACGCAGCATTTTGCAGCACTTGGTCTTGAACTTCGGCGCTCTCGAGAAATAGTCCAGACTTGCTAGCCAAGACCGACCCACTCACCTTTGCATAGGAAAAAAGGACGGCCGAGAAGTAGGTGACGATGAGTCACCATGCCGGCCGCCGCCAAGCCTCCGCGGAAAAAGTC